>NZ_AUGZ01000062.1 GCF_000422925.1 Paludibacterium yongneupense DSM 18731 | reverse complement strand
TGCGGGCGAGGACGGCGTCGCGCTTGTTGGGGACACTGCTGGCACCGTTCTGCAGTCTGTGCCTGCAGCTAGGCGCCGCGATGCCGGCACAGGCGTATACGGTCAATGTCAGCAAGGGTGGAACCATTGCCTACGAATACGTCGACGGGACCCAGAATGTCTATTCCGGCGGTGACGTTTTCAGCGAGCAGGTAACTGGGAGGGGGAGTATCAATATCTTCAGCGGTGGCGGCGCGCGTTACACCACCGCGACCAATGGCGGTTCGCTGTTGCTTCAGCCTTCAGCCGTATATGGGGGCATATCGAGCACCTTGCTGAGTGCTGGGGGAATCGCATTTATCCTTGGCGGAACCGCGTACGACACAAATATCTACAGTAGCGATAGTCGGCAGGAAGTGACGACCAACGGTGTGGCGAGCGGGACCCGAGCCCAGAACGGAGGGGTGGAAAGCGTCGGCTATGGCGGGAAATCGGTCAGTGCCTATCTTATAAACGGTGGGACGCAGAAGGTCTTTGCCAATGGCCTGGTCGTGGCTACTCAAGTCGCATCGGGCGGCAGTCTACAGCTCAGCGCATACGGTTCGGCCTCGAGCGCCCAGATCGGTAGCGGCGGCTCTATCATCATGAGTGGCGGCGGTACCGCAAGCAGTACGACGGTCTCTGCCGGGGGTTATATCTACACCTCGGGTGGCGGGACCGCGATCGAGACGAGTCTAGCTGGTCTGGCTATTGCCAACACCGGCGGCTTGTTTTCGGCGACCACGATTAAGTCCGGTGGGGTGCTGAGTGCGCAATGGGGAGGCGTCGCCAGCGCGACTACGGTACAGAGCGGAGGTATTCTAAGCGTCGGGGCGGATAGCAATATCTATGACACGACCGTCAACTCTGGCGGTAATGAGACCGTAGCCTGGCATGGTGTTGATTCCGGCACGGTTGTCTCCAGCGGCGGCAATCTGGTGGTCAGTTCGGGCGGCGTGACCCAGGGTGCCACACTCTATGCGGGCGCCAACGTCAGTGCCCTGTCCGGCGC
>NZ_AUGZ01000061.1 GCF_000422925.1 Paludibacterium yongneupense DSM 18731 | reverse complement strand
AACGAGTCCTATAGCGGGGTGCAGGTCGGTGCGGATACGGCACGCGGTGGCTGGGTGTTCGGCGGGCTGTTCGGCACGACGCATGCGACCCCGGATGTGGTCGACGGCAGCGCGAAGGTGGACAGCTACTATCTGGGCGCCTACGCCACGCATCAGGATGCACAGCAGCGCTACATCGATCTGGTCGCGATGGCCGGCACCGCCAAGCATGATTTCAGCGTCAGCGATACGGCGGGGGCCGGGGTCAGCGGCAATGTGAGCACGCCTTACTACCAGTTGAGCGCGGAAGTCGGGCAGCGCTTCGCGTTGACGGCGGGGGGCGCCTATGTCGAACCGCAGGCGCAGCTGACCGTGCAGCATCAGAACAGCGGCAGCTTTACCGCCAGCGACGGTCTGCAAGTCAGCAGCGACGCGGTGAACGCGACCATCGGGCGGATAGGCGTGGCGCTGGGCCTGCTGCGCAGCGAAGTCGAACATCCGTACAACGTCTATCTCAAAACCTCCCTGCAGCAGCAGTTCGACGGCAACTTCAATGTCGATCTCAACGGCACCAAACTGGCCAGCGACTATACCGGCAGCTGGCTCAGCTATGGGGCGGGCTTCAACGTCAAACTGGGCAAGGCTAACAATAGCCTGGCTTACGGCGAAGTCTCGCGCACGGCCTCGAACGGCCCGGTGCAGCAGGAATGGCAGCTCAATCTCGGGCTGAAGCTGGCCTGGTAAGACGGCGGGGGTCCGCGCGGCTGTACGCGCGGTACTCCGTTGCCCCCCGTGTTTCCCGATCCACGGGGGGCGGTGCCCTGAACTAAAGGTCAGGCCCGCGCCTGTCCGTCCCTTCGGCCCCCTGTCCCGCTCGCGCGGGCAGAGGGACGTTCTGTTGCCGGGCGGCAACGGTTGCCCCCTGTTCGCGGAGGTTGTTTCATATAAATCAATAAATTCAATATGTTGAACGTTTTCATGTGCTGCGCTGACCGGCTGGCGGCACCCCGTATCGCACCCGGCGTGCCCGCTGCGCCCCCACCCTTGCCTCGTTGTTGTCATTCGGCTACACCCGCCCTCCGGTTTT
>NZ_AUGZ01000059.1 GCF_000422925.1 Paludibacterium yongneupense DSM 18731 | reverse complement strand
CGCGAGTTGGCGTTTTTTTGCGATTTCCAATTTCAACACCGTCTACCGATAAGTCGCTGTAGTCGTAAAAGGGCCCGGTACACGACCGGGCCAAGAACAATGCGTCGAAGCTATTTATCCGGTGCAGCGACTCAGCGCCAAGCGTAAAGCCGCACCAACTTCTATCGCTGTACTGGTATCTGGGATTACAACGTCTTCGCCTGTTCCACTCCAATCCTCAAGTTTTTCGTGATGAGTAGGTTTAAAAGTTATGAGTCCCGATTTTTTCTCAATGGACACGTTCTTCATGTCTTTGAACAGCGATTTTTGGGTTTTGTAGCTGTAGCGCTCCATCAGACTTTTTACCCACGCGACGTATTCGACTTCGATTTGTTTGTAGTCGTACAAACTTAAATCAAATTCAGCATCTGGATGTTGCCAAACATCGTCACGACGAGCAGGTAAAACAAACCGACTGTGATCCATTGCATCATTCACGGCAAGACCCAAGGTTTCGTCACTTACATCGGGTGTAAGTAGATGCTGCTTGCCTTTCGAGTCACATCTAGTGCTTCGATATCCTGAGTAGGTCTCCATACAAACAAAGTCGCCATTGCAATGCACACCAACCCAGTAGCCTCTGGTTATTTCATTTGTCATTTCGTCACCGTAATTTTGAGATTTACGCCCTGACTTTGAGCGTAATCAATTGCTTTCTAAATTTGTGTCCATTGCGCAGGTGTTGTGCCAGAAGGAACAGCAACTTGCAAATCACGAGCAGTTATGTCGGCTGCATTCACTGTCACCTTTGACAGAGATGCTCCATTGAAGTTTGCCAATGTATCAACATTGCTTTTGAGCGAAGAGTAAACCTGAGACGGGTCAGCTAGCTTCGCGCTAGTCATGGTGTCCATGGTTTTTGCACTTGTTGCAACGCCAGTCGAGTCGTCAAAAAAATCAATCGTTTTGAAGTTTGGCGGAAGCCTGGAACCTGCGGGCAATTGACTTTCAAGATAGGTCTCAAACGGTAATCCTTGCCCCTGAATCCCCTTGCCCCACTGAATACCTGTTGCTGCTTGATCTACAACCGTGACACCTGCCGACCCTGCACTATTTGCGCCAGTTGTCACCCCTTTCCTGGC
>NZ_AUGZ01000058.1 GCF_000422925.1 Paludibacterium yongneupense DSM 18731 | reverse complement strand
CGCGAGTTGGCGTTTTTTTGCGATTTCCAATTTCAACACCGTCTACCGATAAGTCGCTGTAGTCGTAAAAAGGCCCGGTACATGACCGGGCCAAGAACAATGCGTCGAAGCTATTTATCCGGTGCAACGACTAAACGCCAAACGTAAAGCTGCACCAATTTCCACCGGTGTACTGTCAGCCGAAATCACTACATCCTCAATACCGTCATCTTTTTCTTGCCCCCATCTTTCCAGTTTTTCGTGGTGCGAGGGGGTAAAAGTTAGCACGCCGTTCTTGTTCTCGATACTCACGCTTTTCATGTCTTTGAACAGCGCCCGTTTGGTCTTGTATCCGTAGCGCTCCATCAGGGCGTTCACCCATGCAGGATAGTTCACCTTGAAATCACCGGCCGACATATCAAACTCCACGCCTTCAGGATAGGTGCTCCCTTCCCGACGGGTCGGAAGTACCCAACGACTATGCGCCAGCGTATCCTGCACGGCTTCACCTAGTGCCAAGTCACTGGCATCAGGAGATAAAAGGTGCTGCTTGCCCTTGGGATCACGATTAGTCCCCCCTCGATAACCCGAATAGGTATCCATACAAATAAAATCGGCATTGCACACAACTGCCGCCCAATAGCCTCTGGTTACTTCGCTCATTTGATCACCGTGATTTTGACTGTAACACCCTTGCTTTGCCCGTATTGAATCGCCTTGTTGATCTCCGTCCATTGCGCAGATGTTGTGTTGGCCGGAATGGCTACGTTTAGCTCACGAGCATTAATTTGTGCTGCTTTTAATACTGTACCTGAAAGAGCCGCCACTTTAAAGTTCGCAGCTGTATCCACATTCCCCTTCAGGGACGAATACACCTGACTGGGATTGGCGACTTTTGCCGCAGTGGTTGTATCCAGGGTTTTAACGCTGGTTGCGACGCCTGTTTCTATATCAAAGAAATCAAAGGTTCTGAAGTTCGCAGGTAAGCGGGTTTCAGGGGGCAATGTCGATGCAACGTAATCCTCATAGGGCAATCCTTGCCCCTTAATTCCCTTGCCCCACTGAATACCTGTTGCTGCTTGATCTACAACCGTGACACCTGCCGACCCTGCACTATTTGCGCCAGTTGTCACCCCTTTCCTGGC
>NZ_AUGZ01000057.1 GCF_000422925.1 Paludibacterium yongneupense DSM 18731 | reverse complement strand
CCTTGGATAAACGCGACATGGTGAAATTCCGGCCCCCTGGATTGAGTATGAAATCCCTGAAAAGGGATCATCTCAACTACCCTGACACAGGGGGCTCTCGCGAGTTGGCGTTTTTTTGCGATTTCCAATTTCAACACCGTCTACCGATAAGTCGCTGTAGTCGTAAAAAGGCCCGGTACACGACCGGGCCAAGAACAATGCGTCGAAGCTATTTATCCGATGCAACGACTAAACGCCAAACGTAAAGCTGCACCAATTTCCACCGGCGTACTGTCAGCCGAAATCACTACATCCTCAATACCGTCATCTTTTTCTCGCCCCCATCCTTCCAGTTTTTCGTGGTGTGTAGGTCCAATAGTCATGACCCCCTCGCGTATCGATATGTTGCAATTCATCATATTTTTGAACAACGCTCGTTTGGTCTTGTAATTAAAGCGCTCCATTAATGTCTCTATCCAAACGCTATAGCGATCAGCGCCTTGCTTGTTGTCATACAAGTCGCTATCAAATTCCACTTCTGGAGGGAATGTCATACCTGGACGAGGACTTCCAAGAACCCAACGACTGCAGGTCAGTGCATCCATTACAGCGACACCGAGACTTTCACCATCAATGGTTGGTTTCAAAAGATGCTGCTTGCCTTTTGGGTCATTAATACTTAGACCAGAGTAGCCTCAAGCCGTTGCTATCCAGATAAAGTCGCCATTATTTTTTGCATTGGCCCAACGCGTTCTCACTATTGTATTCATGGTTTAACTACCGTAATTTTTAATGTCACGCCTTGACTATTCGCATAGTCAATAGCTCTGTTAATTTGTGTCCACTGAGCAGAGGTTGTCCCTTGCGGTATTGCTACATCAACCACTCTGAAACTTATTTGCGATGAATCAACCGATTTGACGCCTCTTGTGTAATTCGTAAAGCTAGTCGTTGCGTCAACATTACTCTTCAGTGCTGAATAAACCTGCGTCGGATCAGCAATCTTAGCTGCTGTCGTGGTATCCAACGTCTTGACGCTTGTCGCCGTTTGTGTCACTGAGTCATAAAAATCAAACGTCTTAAAGTTCGGCGGCAAACGTGTATCGGCCGGTAACGTACTAGCCACAAAATCTTCATAAGGCATTCTCTGCTCCTGAATTCCCTTACCCCACTTGATACCTGTTGCTGCCTGATCTACAACCGTAGTCCCTGCTGTATTTGCCCCAGTTGTCACCCCTTGCCTGGCCGTACTGCTACCCAGTTCTTTTGTCGCCGCTTGCCAGTTCCGGTCAATTGTCTGAACACCCGCTTTAAGCAGGTTTTGTGCTTCGTCCAGTTTACCTGCATCAGCGAGAGCTTGGGCTTCTTT
>NZ_AUGZ01000056.1 GCF_000422925.1 Paludibacterium yongneupense DSM 18731 | reverse complement strand
AACGCGGCGCTGGTGGAAGAAGCGGCGGCGGCGGCGGAGTCGCTGGAAGAGCAGGCGCAGCAGTTGTCGGCCGCGGTCAGCCGCTTCCGGCTGGAGGCGGCTGCGGCCCGCGCGGCCCGCGCTACGAGCTCTGCCGTCGCGCGGAGTGCCGCTGCGCCAAGAATGCATTCATCCGCCCCGCTGGCGGCCGTCAAGCCGCCCCTTGCCCGCGCGCCGCGCGGCAAGCCGGGGACGGGCAACGAATGGGAAGAGTTCTGACATCCTGAGAGGGGTCTGCAATGACGATTAAAGTCAAACATCGCCTGGCCGCGGGGTTCGCGTTTGTGATTCTCGTGTTCGCCGCCGCCATCGCGGTCGCTCTGGCCGCAAACATCGAGCTGAGCCGTACCGTGCGCGAGAATTCCGCCGTGCATGTGCCGCGTGCCAACGCCGCTAATAATTTGCAGGACGGGGTCAATCTGGGGGCGCGAGCGGCACGCAGCCTGCTGCTCGATAATCGCCCCGAGCAAGCGTCGTATCTGGGCGGCAAGATCAGCGAATCGCTGGAAGCGGAGCGGGTGGCCATCGCCAAGCTCGATTCCGTGCAGGGATCGGCGGAGAGCATGCGCCTGCAAGAGAATCTGCGTTCGTCCGCCGCGGCCTATCACGCCGATATGGTCCGTTTCCAGCAACTTTTCCAGGCCGGGCAGCGCGAGCCGGCGCGGTTGCTGCTGATGACGACGATGCGCGATGAGCAGGTCAAGTATCAGGCCGATATCGACAAGCTGACCAGCAATGAAGAGCAGACCGCGCAGCAACTCTCGATCTCCAATGCGCAGGCGGCTGAGCGTTCTTCGTTTGTACTGGGCATCTCCTTGCTGCTGGGGGGGCTGGTGGCGGTCGTCGCCGGCTGGATGATCACGCGTTCGCTGATGCGCGAGCTGGGGGGCGAGCCGGCCGAAGCGGTCAGATTGATGGAAGAACTCGCCAGCGGCGAGGTCACCATCGAGCTGAAGGTCGCCCAGGGCGACGAGCACAGCCTGTTCTTCCATATGCGCCGGGCTGCGCAGAAGGCGCGCGAGAATATCCGCGTGCGCAATGCGCTGGATGTGGCGACCGCCAATGTGATGATTATCGATGGCCAGAACCGGGTGGCTTATATGAATACGGCGGTGAGCACCATGTTCCGCGACGCCGAGCCCGATGTGCGCAAGGAGGTGCCGGGCTTTTCCGGCAACGAACTGCAGGGAACGCCGCTCGACAGCGTGCTCGGCGGCCGCGTGCATGCCGGTGACCTGCATCAGGTGCAGCGTGTTCAGATGGAAGTCGGCGGCCATACGTTCGCCTTGACGCTGACCCCGGTGTTTGGAAGTGGCGGCGCGCTGCTCGGCAGTGCGATCGAGTGGCAGGATCGCACGCGCGAGCTGGCCGAGCAGGCGGCACAGGCCGCACGCGTGGCCGAGGAGCGCCGCATCGCGTCCGAGAACGCGCGCATCCGCATCGCGCTCGACAATGTCAGCACCGCGGTGATGATCGCCGACAACGAGCGCAACATCATCTATATCAACCGCAGTGCCGACAGCCTGATGTCGCGGCGCGAGAGCGAGCTGAGACAGGCGTTGCCGGGCTTCGCCGTGCGCGAACTGCTGGGCGGCAGCATGGACCGCTTCCATCGCAACCCCGCGCACCAGCG
>NZ_AUGZ01000055.1 GCF_000422925.1 Paludibacterium yongneupense DSM 18731 | reverse complement strand
GATGCCGATGCCGAGTACGCGGCGGTGATCGAGATCGACCTGGCCGACATCAAGGAGCCCATCGTGGCGTGCCCGAACGATCCGGACGACGTGAAATTCCTGTCCGAGGTGGCCGGCACCAAGGTCGACGAGGTGTTCATCGGTTCGTGCATGACCAATATCGGCCACTTCCGCGCGGCAGGCAAGCTGCTGCAGGGCATCCAGGACCTGCCGGCCAAGCTGTGGGTGGCGCCGCCGACGAAGATGGATGCCAAGCAACTGATCGAGGAAGGCTATTACGCGATCTTCGGACGGAGCGGCGCGCGAACCGAGATGCCGGGCTGCTCGCTGTGCATGGGCAATCAGGCGCATGTCCGCGAAGGGGCAACTGCCGTTTCGACATCGACACGCAATTTCCCCAACCGGCTCGGTACTAATAGCCGCGTCTATCTGGCTTCGGCAGAGCTGGCTGCGGTCTGCGCCAGGCTTGGGCGCATGCCCACTGTGACCGAGTATCGGGACATGGTGGCGGGATTGGCGCAGCAGGGCGACGACGTCTATCGCTATCTGAACTTCGATCAGATCGTCGACTATCGCAACGTCGTTGCCGACCTCTAAGTTCGGGGCAACCTTCTCCCGCGCGAGGACAATCGCGCGGGAGCTTCGCTAATGATACTGAACGGAGCGCCATGAAACTGTCTTATCGCTTGGGTGTCCTGGCAGCCGTCGCCCTGACCGGTCTGGTCGCGATCTCCGGCTTTGCCTTGTCCAATCTGCGGCAAACCCTGCTGCAGGAGCGGCGAAGCCAGATTGCCAAGATCGTTCATTTAGCCGCCAATCAGATCGGCTATTACCAACTGCAGGAAAAGCGAGGGGTACTGACGGGGGCACAGGCGCAGAAACAGGCCTTGCAGGTCGTGCGTGGCCTGCGCTACCAGGGAGATTACATCTTTGTACGGCGCTTCGATGGTTTTCCGCTTGTGCATGGCAACCCGGACAAAGAAGGCAGGCCCGATCCGAGCGGCGGCGGGCGGCAGGCCGATGGCCGTAGTCTGGTGCAGACCTACCGTGACGGATTGGCTCACCAGCCATTTGCCCTGGTCGAGGTTCAGACGCCCCGCCCAGGCAGCGAGCGGGCTCTTCCCAAGATCAGCGGGGTGATGAAGATCGAGGGCTGGAACTGGATCGTCGGGTTTGGCGTGTTTGTCGACGATGTGGACGAGGCGTTTCGGGTGCAGGCTTTCCGCTTCCTCGGCATCGGCACGGTGATCATGCTGCTGGTAGCTGGCGTCGCTATGGCCATGCTCCGCCAGATCTATCGTCAACTCGGGGGGGAGCCTGACTATGCCGCCGATGTGGCGATGGCAATTGCCAATGGAGATCTGAGCACCGACATCCAGATGCAAAAGAGCAGCGATGAAAGTATGTTGGCGGCCATGACACAGATGCAGCTGAGGTTGCGGCGAATGATGCTGGCCATCCAGCGCGGCGAACAGCAATTGCGGGTAGCGGTGTCTGGTTTGACACAGCAGATGGAGCAGATCGACACCGCATCGCGTGAAACGTCTGCGGCGACGTCGGCGTCTGCGGCGGCGATCGAACAACTCTCGGTCGGTGTCAGCCTCATTTCCGACAATGCCCGCGCCACGGAGAAACATTCGACGCGGACGCACGGGCTGGCCATGGAGGGTAGCGGCTTGGTGCAGCACGCTTCGTCCGAGATACAGCAGGTCGCCGAGCAGATCGCCGAGGCGTCCGCACGGATCCAGCTGCTGGATGAACGGTCGCGCGAGATTGGAGGTGTCAGTCGGGAAATCCGGGAAATAGCCGATCAGACCAATTTACTGGCGCTTAACGCGGCGATAGAAGCGGCGCGGGCAGGCGAGCAGGGGCGCGGGTTTGCTGTCGTCGCCGATGAAGTTCGCAAATTAGCCGAGCGCACTAGCCATTCGACCGATCGCATCGGCGAGATGATTCATGCGATCCAGACCGATACGGCCAATGTCGTGCTGTGCATGCAAGCGGTGAGCCCGCAGGTCGAGCGCGGGGTCAGGGGGGTCGATCAAGTCGCGGCGTCCTTGAGCGAAATTGGCCACGGTTCTACCGCGATGCTGGAGCAGATCAGCGATGTCGCTCATTCGATCAATGAACAAAGCGCGGCGAACAGCAATGTGGCGGGCAACGTCGAGCGGATTGCCAGCATGGCGGAAGCCTCGGAGTGTTCGGTTCGGCAGGCTCGGGCACAAGTGGAGGAACTGAGAACCTTGTCCGCTGCCTTGAATGAGGCCGTGTCCTGCTTCCGCTTGTAAATGACTTCCGTTTTCCTTTTTTCAGGATGCTAAACATGTGCGCGCAACAAACCCGGATGTCGCTATTGCGGCATGCCGAAGGGCTGACCATCAGGACTACGCTGTCCGAGTTCGATGTTCTGGCCAATCCCCTGATGAACAAGGGCACCGCATTCAGCGAGGCCGAACGCGACGAGTTCAAGTTGCACGGCCTGTTGCC
>NZ_AUGZ01000054.1 GCF_000422925.1 Paludibacterium yongneupense DSM 18731 | reverse complement strand
CTTGGATAAACGCGACATGGTGAAATTCCGGCCCCCTGGATTGAGTATGAAATCCCTGAAAAGGGATCATCTCAACTACCCTGACACAGGGGGGTAGGTCCAATACTGCACGATCTTGCCGGGGTGCTTGGGTTTGCGCTTCGGAATGCTGCCCATCATGTCAGCAGGGATCGGACGCAACTCTTGCCAGGTATCCACTGACACCGGCTTCGATGGTGCGAGCGGCAGAGCCGCACTCGCCGGGGACGCCTCGCCGACCATGATGCCGAACAAGCGCGCCAAGTCTTTGCAAGCGTCGCCTTGGCTGTACGATTTCAAATATGCCACCAGGGCGACCACATCGCCGCCTTTGTCGCCGGTGGCGAAATCGGACCAAACCCCGGTATTGGCATTGATGGAAAACGAGCCGTAGCCGCCGTCCGCGCGCTTGGGATTAATCATCTGGATTTCGTGGTGCGCTTGTTGCCAATGCACACCAGCCCAATCAAGAACGCGCGTCAGGCCATTGAGCGCGGCGGTATTCACCTCGTCGAAGGGTAAACGCTTAGTCGTCATTCGTGCCCCCCATGGATTCCAGAGCCATTGCAGCACCATGGACCAGTCCATCAATCAGTGTTTCCACGACCCCCGCGCCAGCAGGGAACAACGCCAACGAATCGGCCAATACCGGCAACATCGGGGCCAGAAAACCTGACAGGAAAGCCCGCGCGGCCTCTTCCTGTTTGCGCGGGTCCTCGTCGCGCTCTTGGAAAAACACCAGCGCGCCCAGCAGCTCGCGGGCATGCTCGCACCCAGCTTTTTCAGCCCATTCGGTCACTGATTTGAATTCAGCAGGCAAGCCGGGGGCTTCCCGCCCGTTTAGAGGGAAGGTGATTATTTTGTTCATGATTGGAATCCTTAGCGCGCGAGCGGGTTAGTCCGCTTCCGTTTGCTCACGACCGGGCCGCCGTTGCGGTTGTACACATCTCTCACGGTAATAGGCCCAATACCGTCGGTAGCCTGTTTCGACTCGACAGCAGGCCAGAGTGACCGGCCAAGATCGCGCAAGTAACCGTGCAGCGCGCCTGTATCACCCGATGCAGCCACACTGAAAGCGCCGCCTTCGTACAGACAAAACAGCAGCGACGAGGCCACACTGCTACGTCCCGAGCTACTCGGCGTCAATGCAGCCTCAAGGCAGGCCAATGCGGATTGAATCTGCACGTTATCGCCAGCGACTTCACGCAAAAGCGAATACGCGGCGCTGATGGTGTTGACGGTCGATTCCGGCAACGCACAAGACACGGCGGCCGGTTGGTGTTGAATATTCGTTTTCATTTGGAAGCCTCCCCGCTCGTAACTAGATCGCTCAGCAATTCAACTTCCGCAGCCAGATCAGCCGCAAGCCAAAGCGTGTCATCTTGGATAGCCACATCCATGCAGCGGAACAACTCGCCGCCATCACCAATCAGACAGGCCAGCAGGGCGCGCAACTGGCCGGCGCGGCGAGTAAGCATGTCCGTTGCTGCGGTGTCGTGTATCAGGATGGTTTGATTGCCGGCTTGCTGGATGCTCAGGCCATTAACGGTAGACGTTTTCATGCTGCGCCCCTCCCCAGAACATTGACCAGGGCAGCGGCGGACAGATGGCCGCTCAGATAGGCGCGAATGGCCAGACGGCGAGTAATCGATACAGGGAGAACAGCGCGGAACGCGCGTAGGGCAACACGTGGCATGGGGTGCCTCCTATGTCTGGATTTAACCAGCCTCCCCGAGACCAATCGGGGGTGGGCCAGCGCATGGTCAGATTGGTCTACCGGGACATAGGAACCGGCGAGCCTTGCGGCTCTCCAACCACGGCCAGCCCATAAGAAAAGGACGCACCAATGGCGTGAAACGGACACAAAAAATGCCGCTAGAGGCGGCTGTCCGCCCATGTCGTTCGGGAGACCAATCCCGATCCCGCTATTGAACGGGACCGGCAAAGTATCCCCCAGCATCAGACCAGCGTCAACCGATTTGCCGGCGCGCGGCCAGTGCAGCACCGAATGAAAGCGTACGGAATCATGCATGGTGCGCCTCCAGATGGTGCTGGTGTTGCGCCAAGGTATGCGCGGCAGTGGTCCGAAAGCTGGCGCTGATGGCTGCGGCCTCGCTGCAAATCGAACAAACAGAGGCAGAAAGGTGACGGCCGGCCAATACCAGCGCCAGCGGCTGGCCCAACTGGCGACGAATGCCACAGATCGGACATACGGCAATCACAGGCTTTCCATTCTTGACAGCGGGGGTGATAGAATATCCCTGCTCACGGGGGCGAACCTTTGAGTAAGGCAAGTTGCAGGCGGAGGCCCAATGTTCACGCATTGGGCCTTTTGCTATGCTTCGCGACATTCTCTTGTCCTGTCTGTTTTCGTTACCCAAAAACAAAAGGCCCGCAATTGCGGGCCTTTGGCGAAACTGCGAATTTCTGTTCATGATGCTTGCCTCGATTCGGCAATACGCTCGGCAATCCAATTTTCTATGTCAGTTGATACCCCCCGGTGTTAGGGTAGTTGTCGTATCTTCAGATCGAATCAACTCATCATCCGGGGGCGGTGAAAGATCCATGTCGTGGCACGTTATTCACCT
>NZ_AUGZ01000053.1 GCF_000422925.1 Paludibacterium yongneupense DSM 18731 | reverse complement strand
CCACAGGCAGCAGTAGCCTAAAACAGGTTTATGCGACAACTACCTTGAAAAACGCCGATCTGCTTGAACCACAAGAGCTCAGGGCCTTCGCCATTGCGCATATCGATCAGTTTGATCTTTACCTCTCCCTTCACAACATTCCGGCATTTGGATATGTGGAAGAACCCGAGGTTGATGAGACAGGTACTGAATTAACTGAAGACCCTTATCCTGGGAACTGGAAGTCTTTTGTCAGTATCTATGAAGACCTGTTTGCCACCGTCACCGAGGGCTGGCCATCGGGAGACAATCGATTCGAGCAGGCTGATTATTGGCTATTGGCGAAACAAGGCACGGTAACCGGCGCTACAAAACATATCCTTGCACTGTATGAACACATGCGAGGGGGCAGTCCTGACGTCCCGCTGTATCAACAATACGCCTCGCTGGACATTCGACCGGTAGAGCCCTGTTTGCCGAGCAACGCGGCTTTCGCCTCTCGTCTTGGGCACGCCAGCGACCAATTTGCACTGGCTCCCGCGCAACGCGATGCCCTCACCCATTTATTGGCGATGCAGCAAGGCGAAATACTGGCCGTCAACGGCCCTCCGGGAACCGGCAAAACCACCTTGCTATTGTCAGTGGTTGCTTCACAGTGGGCACAAGCAGCACTTGATCAGGCCGACCCGCCTGTGATCCTGGCGGCATCGAGCAACAACCAGGCGGTAACGAACATAATTGATGCGTTTGGTAAAGACTTTGCACATGGCTCGGGCCCCTTTACCGGCCGATGGCTACCGGACCTGAAGAGTTTTGGCTCTTACTTTCCGGCGTTCGGCAAAGAGGACGAACAGTCAAAAACCTATCAAACCAGAAGTTTCTTCGACACGGTTGAATCAAAGGGCTATATCGAACATGCCAAGCAGGCCTACCTGGCAGCGGCTCGACAAGCGTTCCCCGGTTTACATGAATTGACCATTGATTCTGCCATCAAAGAACTGCACAAAGCCCTAGCAGAAAAAGTCGCGAAACTAACCGCGATTGAATCTTCCTTGCAGAGATTTCGCCAGGCTAACATCGCGCTGGCTAAGGAGCTGGGAGATGTTCCAGAAGAGACACTGGCTCAGCGCCGTACACAACTCGAAACTGTCGAATCTCAAAAATCTGCCTACGACGCGATGGTTGACTGCTGGGAGCATTTCCGGGCAAAGGAATCCATTCTCTACACATTGTTCTCGTGGATTCCTGCAATTGCAGAGAAACGACTACGGCTTGCGAAACTGGCACTCAAACCCCTGCTGACTACGCCAGAGCTATCTGATCAGTGGCGTAAAATTGATGATATCGATGCCGCCATGTCGGCCATCACCGCCGAGTGGCGTCAGCGTCTTGGCGAGCATCAACAACTGGTCGCAACCGGGGAAGCAGTACTAGCTGAGAGGGAAACGGCCAAAGAGGCGTTGGCAAATACACTCCGCGTGCAAGCCGAAGAGGCTAACGTTAAGTTGGACTCAATTGACGAGATAGATGCATTTGCGGATATGCACATTCGCTTTCCAATCTTTTTGCTCACCACCCATTACTGGGAAGGGCGGTGGCTGCAAGAGATGGAGCCATTGATTCCCAATCTTGATGAAATCAGGCGGAAAAATGGTCCTGTCGCGGTGGCGAAGAGTTGGAGGCGCAGAATGATGCTGACTCCTTGCTGCGTTTCGACCTTTGCCATGCTCCCCGCCTTAATGAAGGTCTTCCGGAGCAATGGCAGCGAATATATTGCTGACTATCTCTATAACTTCATCGATCTGTTGATTGTCGATGAGGCTGGGCAGGTGTTACCCGAGGTAGCGGGGGCATCATTTGCACTGGCTCGCCGCGCGCTGGTGATTGGCGATACCTTGCAGCTAGACCCGATTTGGGTCATTCCCCCTCACGTCGATGCGGGCAATCTGGCTCATGCCAAGCTGATCAAGGTGGAGACGGCTGAACAGGAATATGAAACCATCGCTGATCTGGGCAAAACAGCGGCGTCTGGCAGTGTGATGCGCATTGCACAAGGTGCCACTCGCTATCACTACGATATAGATCTAGCACGTGGCATGTTCTTGTACGAGCATCGTCGCTGCTTTGACGACATCATTGAGTACAGCAACCGGCTTTGCTATCACGGCAAATTGCTGAAGAAACGCCCTGACCGGCCCATCCAGGGCAATCTCCCTCCGTTGGGCTACTTGCACATCGACGGTATTTGTTCTCAAAACGCCAACCACAGTCGGTACAACCGATTGGAGGCCGAAACCATTGCGGCCTGGATCAGCACCCATCGAGATGAGCTTGAACAAAAGTATGGCCAGCCCTTAGCGGAGATTCTTGCAGTTGTAACCCCCTTTAAGGGGCAGGTCGACATGGTGGCCAGGGCCTGCCGCAGCCAAAGCATCCCCGTCAATAACGGCGAAAACGGCATAACAGTCGGCACTGTTCACTCACTGCAAGGGGCAGAGCGACGCATTGTCATTTTTTCTCCAGTCTATTCAAAGCATGCTGATGGAGGGTTTATCGACAAAAAGGTCAGCATGCTCAACGTTGCGGTTTCGAGAGCAAAAGACAGCTTTTTGGTCTTTGGCGACATGGATATATTTGAGCTGATGCCGGAGAGCAAACCCAGAGGTTTGCTCGCTAAGTTTCTGTTCAAACGCACTGAACAGACCCTGCAATTTGAAGTAAGACCGCGGCAGGATCTGACGCAAGACAACAAGAACCCGTACCCGATTACAGATGCAGCCGAGCACGATGCATTTTTAATGGCGGCAGTCACAAAGGCTATCGAAGAAGTGCATATCGTCTCGCCGTGGCTGAGCCTGAAACGCATGAAGGAAACGGGGGCCTTGAACCTATTGTCTGAGGCGGCTCATCGAGGCGTAGAGATTCACATTTATACCGATTATGTGTTGAACGAGGAGCAATATGGTCCGGGCGCAATCCAGAGAAATCGCCTGAAATTGCTGAAAGCAGCTGAGCTTCTTGCTGCTGAGCAAATCTCCGTACACTTCGTCAGACAGGTGCATAGCAAGATCGTGGTGTGCGATCAAAACCTCTATTGTGTGGGCTCGTTCAATTGGTTCAGTGCCAGCCGAGATGATCGGTATGCCCGATTCGAGCAATCTCTTGTCTATCGTGGCAAACATCTCGTGGACGAAATCCGTGTGCTCAAAGATAACCTGAAGAAACGCGTAGTTTTCTTTGATGAGCATGGCGGTGACCCCCTGTGTCAGGGTAGTTGAGATGATCCCTTTTCAGGGATTTCATACTCAATCCAGGGGGCCGGAATTTCACCATGTCGCGTTTATCCAAGGC
>NZ_AUGZ01000052.1 GCF_000422925.1 Paludibacterium yongneupense DSM 18731 | reverse complement strand
GAAATAAGTAAAGTGGACGATTTGTGGCACATCATGTGGGACTGCCAACGCCGCATGGCATAAGCCCTTTAGGTGTTGCACACAGGACGCAGCGCACTGCCGGGGTGTGGTCTCACTGGAATTTGTAACCCGCGCTATGCGTGCGCACAGATAGGGTCGGCTCGGACAGTTCAAAAAACTCATTTCGTCCTGAATATGGTTCAAAAAACACCCCCACAGACAATTATTTTTTTTGACATTTTCCAGATAGTCCGTCCCCGTGCCAAGACTAAAAAAAGACAAGATAAACTTTTCTTATTGCGTTGGATCGCAGCGAGATGCGCATGGCATTTAGCCAGTTCAAAAGTGTAATCGGCGCTCAATATCCGGTGCTGCTTCTGGTTTAACCGAGTCGACTCTTTATGATAAATCATGGAAACACCTCCAATAGTTGTTCAGCAAATAGCTTCTGCGAAGCTAATCATGAAAACATCAATAGCGAACAGATCATTTTCACATTTGTTAATCACCTTAAAAATGAAACATAAGAATGATAATTTCAATCATTAAAACTTAAAATCTCATCCAATAGATCAGTTCTTCTAATGCCTACCTGCTTCGCTCTACCAAATTTCCGACAAACTTCACCACACGCTTTCCTCCTTTCTAGCTCCTCCGTCCCGGATCTTTGGCTGGCTCAGTTCGATGATGCACGACTACCTAACGCCGTCAAAATATAGTAAGATTTAAATTTTTACTTGACTAAATTGGAGGCTTGACTTGACAAAGACCATCCCTGCTAGGTCTTCTGGCTACCCTCGAAAAACAGATGCAGACAGGTTAAGAACCCTGGCCTGGTTCTATGCTGTACAACAAGCCAGTAAGCTAGATACACGCGAGCTAGAACTTCGTTACCCAGCAACGCTCTCGCCCAGAGCACCCTCAACACACCGCTCATGTCTTTGGATAAAATACAAAAATGGCTCAGTCTGCCCCCGCGACATTGACAGACCGGAATCCCCCTCGCTTGTCAGTCGCATCGAGAAAGATTTTCCAGGGACAGGCAAATGGTATCGTCACTACATATGGCAATTGGTATGTGGACAGGCCTCAAGCATGGATGACGTGATAAAGGCGTACTATCGGCTTCCATTGAAGTTTCAAAGCAAAATCATCCAGCCAAGAGGCGAGTGGCTCAGCGGTATTTTCTGGAAAAATTCAAAATTTTCCACCGAAGAACTGTATGCAATTTTTACTGAAGAGAGAGGACTAGATGGTGGGGCTGCTATTGCTGCGCTAGCGCTTGAGAGCAAAATTTGCCAGAGAAAATATGATTTCCACTTGGGGATAGAAGCATTTAACGAATGGAAAAAATGGGAGGGCTGGGACAATTTTGAGAATTGGCTTAAAATTAAGCACGATCCAAAATATTACGATGGCCATCTAAGCCTACCATTATTTGAGATTATCAACAGTGACAATGGAACCGGCAACCATTATTACTATAATTACGATGACGAAGATGATGACGATTATTAACATCAATGCCTTCGTGTACCATAATTACGTCCATGGAAGTGGCTTTGCGCACCGAGTCCTATCCATGCAACAAAGCAAAAAAATGAATTGCATTTCATTCGTTACCACGGCAAAATAGTGCCACCTTGCCCTTAGGCATTGCGTCCAAGTGACGCCTTCACCCCCCTCCACCGGTGTTCACTACAGATTAATTAAGTAGGCCCTCTTTCTGCGTCTGGTTAGCACCTAGTAAGCAGATTCGCATAGTTAATATTTTTCCAGCCTCCCCGTTGCACTTTCAAGATTTTGCTCGTGGCCGCCTCGCAAATTATTCAGCCACTTGATATGCGACAATGCCATTGTGGCAGATAGGTTTCCTTGCGTTAGGGATGGGAAAAAATTTTACGCCATTATTTCGAATAAGCATAGCCATTGAGGACTAAATAATCATGCGCATCATTTATATCTTTATCATCACTTTGTTCGCGCTGCTGATAAATACAGCCAACGCAGAACAAACAATAGGCATCACCGCACCCGTTATTAAGAACGGGCTTACATGCCGCTATGATGTCACGGACGGATTTTCAGGAGTAAAACTCAGGGAACGAGTCGATACATTTCAATACAATGCTAACGGCACCATGCACTATAAGAGAGATAGCACTAATTTTGTGTACGACATGAATCTCAATCAGATCGTCCGCAACGGAGAGATTCATGAATACTATCACTGGCCATTCACTCCTGGCGAGGCATGGGATATTAAACTGAATACATCCGACCGAAGTTCTTTCACGGCAACCATATCTTCAGTCGGAATTGAAATCATCAATGGCGTTCGTTCCGCGCATACTCATTGGAGTTGGCACAGGGATGGAGGCGACTACAGAAGAGATTTTTGGCTTAATCTCGACACGGGATGCGAAGTGAAAGAGACGTATTATGCCGAAGGAAACAAAAATCGGATTTATAACATAACATTACCAGCCACTCTATAGACACATTGATTACAGACTGCACCACCATGAGGAAGACGCCCACCCTTCGTGAGCGTCTTCCTTCTTATGCCAGGGCTAATTAAAATTGCGCGCGTTCCCCTTGAAAGATATCACTTATCATGAGGAAATGGTCAGAGTCTTGGAATCAAGATGAGCTTGATCTCGGTGTTTTATCTGTCGACTGGAGCTTTGGTAATCCCCCCTGAAATTAGTCGTCGTCTGAAGTAGAATTTTCTCCAACAGGATTGAAGGGAATTTTGCGTGAAGACGTCCCGCTTTTCAGACAGCCAGATCATCGCCATCCTCAAGCAAGCAGAGGGCGGCAGCCCTGTGCCAGAGCTGTGCCGTGAACACGGCATCAGTTCGGCAACGTTCTACAAGTGGCGTGCCAAGTTCGGCGGCATGGATGCATCACTCATGGCCCGGCTCAAAGAGTTGGAAGACGAAAATCGCCGGCTCAAGAAGATGTATGCCGAGGAACGGCTCAAGGCCGAGATCATTCAGGAGGCTATGGCAAAAAAGTGGTGAAGCCGTCTCGTCGACGCGAGATGGCACACCAGGTTGTGCAAGCGAAAGGCGTCAGCATAAGGTTGGCCTGCCAGGCCTTCTCCATCAGCGAGACTTGCTATCGGTATCGGGCAAGCACCAGTGCAATCAATGAGGAGATTGCCGACCACCTGATCCGGTTAACCCATAACCAGCGCAACTGGGGCTTTGGCTTATGCTTTTTGTACCTGCGCAACGTGAAGGGCTATCGGTGGAATCACAAGCGGGTCTACCGGATTTATCGCGAACTGGAGCTAAACCTACGCATCAAACCCAGGAAGCGAATCGTCCGCGCCAAGCCGGAGCCATTGGCAGTACCTGCAACCGTGAACGAGTGCTGGTCGATGGATTTCATGCACGACCAGCTGTCGGATGGGCGTAGCTACCGGCTATTCAACGTGATCGATGATTTTAACCGTGAAGCGCTGGCCATGGATGTGGATCTGTCGTTGCCGTCAGAGCGTGTGGTGCGAGCCTTGGATCAGGTCATTGAATGGCGTGGCAAGCCCAAAGTGATTCGCAGCGACAACGGCCCGGCATACATCGGTGCTACGCTGAAGGGCACGATTCTCAGCAGGAGAAAGGCGTGTTTTCAAATAATGCGTTCGTACGCTAACCCCTTCTGTTTTTGAAGAAATAAGTAAAGTGGACGATTTGTGGCACATCATGTGGGACTGCCAACGCCGCATGGCATAAGCCCTTTAGGTGTTGCACACAGGACGCAG
>NZ_AUGZ01000051.1 GCF_000422925.1 Paludibacterium yongneupense DSM 18731 | reverse complement strand
GGGAAACGCGCGAGAAAGCAGGTGACGGACAGCAGGTCGGCGCTGCCGCCCGGGCTCAGATTGCGTTCGATCAGCGCGTCGTCCAGGGCCGCCAGCCGGTCGCGCCCCTCGGCGTGAAGCCCCCCGCCGTCCCGCAACAGCGCGCGGGCTGCCTCCCGCACGTAGTCCAGACCCGCCGGCCCGCCGCGCGACACCAGATTGGTATCGGCATTGCCCGCCATCAAATGGAGCAAGGCCTGCAACAGCGACGTTTCGTCGTCGTAGCCGGCCTCCAGCAGCCGCAGATAGACCGGCAGGGCCAACTGCCGTGCCGTGGCATAGCCCGAGGCCGCTTCCCCGCGCGCGCCGGTCAGGCCGTAGCGTCGGAACAAGTGCTCGCCCGCCGTGTGCGCTTCGCGTTGGCTGTTCAATTCCGCCTGCACCAGATCGCGGCAGATATCCGCCACTTCGGCGCAGACGCCGCCGCGCGTGAGCGCACCGCCCCGTCCCAGCAGCCGCCCCGCCGCCGTGCACAGCAGCCCCAGCGCGAAGATGCCGCCCTTGTGCGTGTTCACGCCGCCGGTCGCCGCATACATCGCCTGTTCGCTGGCCAGCCCGATCGGGCGGATTTGCGGCAGAACGTCGCGCGCCGCCAGGCGCGCGTGCGCCACGCCCGCGCTCGCGAAACGGACGAAATCCGGTCCTATCGCCTGCGCGCTGGCCAGAAAGCTTTCCAGATCCATGTCCCGGTGTGCGCCGCTGTTGCGGCGGTCGACCAGACCCGGTTTCGGCGTCAGGTTGACCTCGCGCTCCAGCGCTTCGCGCGCCCAGAAGCCGAGGCGCTCGGCCGCCGCCCGGTGGGCGGGGTCGAGCGGCGGGGTCTCAACGAGCGGTCGCTCGGCGATCGAATGCATCGATCCGTTCCTCGATCGCGGCCAGCAGGCTCGGCAAGGTATGCCGCTGCGAGCGCGCGCACGCATGGGCCGCTTCCCCGCACAGCAGGCACGGCCGCGCCGGCATGCCCAGCGACTGGCGCGATACCGGTCCGCCGGCGCCGATCACGTCCAGATCCCACAAGCGGCCCAGAGCGTGCCGGTTTTCCAGCTCGACCAGTGCCGCCTTCAGGTGCGCCGCCTCGGCGTTGACCACGTACAACGCCTCCGGCCCGGTCGGCAGCCAATACACCTCGCGCTCGACGATAGGACGGCTTTCGCGGCTCAGGCAGGCATCCAGCGCCTTCAGGGCTTCGCGCATCACATGCCGTTGCTGCAAGCCGTCCTTGACCGGGCCCGGACTGACCAGGGTCAGCGAAACCAGCGGCAGCGAATAGCGCTCGCGTGCCGCCGCATGGCGTGCGGCGCGCGCATCGCGCGCCGCCAGCAGCTGCGTCAGCTCGACGCTGCGCGGGTGGGCGGGGGCGTTCATTCTCTCACCTGCCGGACCACGTCGATCACGCTGCCGTCGCGGTAGCGGATCACGCCGACGATGCGCTCGGTAAATTCGATCGCCTGCGGCTCGCCGGTCAGACCCACCGCGCGCTGGTACAGCGCCTCGATACTCATCACCGGCAGGCCGGCCGCGCGCAGGCGTTCGGCCACCTCGGGGCGGCCCGGGTTGACCGCGATGCCATGGTCGGTGACCAGGACGTCGATCGATTCGCCCGGCGTCACGACGGTCGTGACATGGCGCACCACGGTCGGGATGCGGCTGCGGATCAGCGGCGCCACCACAATGGTCAGGTTGGCGGCGGTGGCCACGTCGCAGTGGCCGCCCGAGGCGCCGCGCATCACGCCATCGGAACCGGTGATCACGTTGACGTTGAAGTCGGTGTCGATTTCCAGCGCACTCAGAATCACCACATCGACCAGGTCGCAGTAGGTGCCTTTGGACGACGGATTCGCGTACTCGTTGGTCGAGACTTCCAGGTGCCGCGGCGACTCGGCCAGCGATTGCGCGGCCACGTTGTCGAAGGACTGGGTGTCGACCAGGGTTTCGATCAGCCCCTTCTTGTGCAGATCGACGATGCTGCCGGTGATGCCGCCGAGCGCGTAGCTGGCGGTGATGCCCTGGCGCACCATGCGGTCTTCGAGGAAGCGCGTGGCCGCGGTCGAGGCCGCGCCGGAACCGGTCTGCAGCGAGAAACCGGTCTTGAAATAACCCGAGTGCTCGATCACGTCGGCGGCAAAGCGCGCGATCATCAACTCGCGCGGATTGCTGGTGACGCGGGCGGCACCGACGCTGATGCGCGACGGGTCGCCGACTTCGTCCACCTTGACGATGTAATCGACGCGGTCTTGCGAGATGCTCACCGGCACATTGGGGAAACCGACGATTTCATCGGTCAGCAGCACCACCTGGCGCGCGAACTGGGCATCGACCTTCGCATAGCCGAGCGAGCCGCAGCGCGACTTGCCATGCGAGCCGTTGGCGTTGCCGAAGACGTCGCAGCACGGGACGCCGAGGAAGGCGACATCGATCTTGATCTCGCCGCTCTGCAGCAGATGGACGCGTCCGCCGTGCGAATGAATCTGCACCGGCTTTTCCATCAGCCCGTGCGAAATCGCGTCGGCCAGCTTGCCGCGCATGCCCGAGGTGTAGATCTGGGTGATCACGCCGTTCTTGATGTGTTCGATCAGGGGCGCGTTGCACGACAGCAGCGAGCTCGACGCCAGCGTCAGGTTTTTGAAACCCATGCGCGCAAGCGTGTCGACGACGCGGTTGATCACCAGATCGCCTTCGCGGAAATGGTGATGGAAGGAGATGGTCATGCCATCTTGCAGGCCGGTGCGTTCGATCGCTTCTTCGATCGAGCCCAGCAGCTTGCGTTCGCGTTTTTGAACCGGGTCGGCCAGGTAGGGCGTGGCGGCGTTGGCGCCGGCGAACGGGCGCAAGGCGGCCAGTTGCGGCTGTTGACCCGACAGTTGTTCGATACTGTTCATTGTTATCTGTCTCCTGTTATTTGCGCGTGCCCGACGCCTGCGCCCGTTGCAGGGTGCGTTGCGCCTGGTTGACGATGGGGGCGTCGATCATCTTGCCGTTGAGGGCGATCACGCCCAGCCCGTCGCGTTCCGCCGCTTCGGCCGCCGCGATCACCCGCCGCGCGTAATCGACGTCTTCGTCGGTCGGAGCGTAGGCGTTGTGCAGGAGTTCGATCTGGCGCGGGTTGATCAGCGACTTGCCGGTATAGCCAAGGCGGCGGATCAGATCGACTTCCTTGAGGAAACCTTCTTCGTCGTTGACGTCGGAGTAGACCACGTCAAAAGCATCGATGCCGGCCGCGCGCGCCGCGTGCAGCACCGCACAGCGGGCATAGAACAATTCGGTGCCGTCGCCGCGTTCGGTCTGCATGTCGACGCAGTAGTCGAAGCCGGCCAGCGCGATCCCGATCATGCGCTTGGACGAGGTGGCGATCGCGTAGGCGTTGACCACGCCGATGGCCGATTCGATCGCCGCCATCAAGCGGGTGCTGCCGACTTCGCGTCCGCATTCCCGTTCAATGCGTTCGACCTGGGTCTCCAGTTCGTGCACATCTTCCGGCTTGTCGGTCTTGGGCAGGCGGACCACGTCGACACCGGCGCGGACCACGGCTTCCAGATCCTTGAGCCCGTAGGGCGTGTTGAGCGGGTTGATGCGCACGACGGTTTCGATTTCGCGATAGACCGGGTTTTGCAGCGCGTGGAAGACCAGCAGACGGGCGGAGTCCTTCTCGCGCAGCGAGACCGCGTCTTCCAGGTCGAACATGATCGAGTCCGGCTTGTAGACGAAAGCGGTGGACAGCATGGCGGCATTGGCGCCCGGCAGGAACAGCATGCTGCGGCGTAGTTTCATGACAGGTGCTCCCAGTTCAGGTCCGTGCAGGCGGCGCCGCGCAGAACGGCGGTCTGGACGCGGGCGCGGATGGCGCAGTCGAGCGCGCCCTTGTCTTCGATGATGATGCTGCCGGCGGTCACGCCCAGCCGCTGCAGCGTCTCATCGACCACGCGGCGGATTTGCTGGCCGAACTGCTTGATGACTTCGCTGCTCAGTATGATTTCCAGGGTATCGTCATGGCTCGGCGCGACCTTGACCAGCAAATCGCTGGATTCAAGGGTGCCGGCGATGGCCTCTTTGATGATTTTCATGGTGTGTCCATGTCCTGTTAAATGAATCGGAAAACGGGCGTGCCTGTCGGCGCGCTCAGCCGTAAATGCCGGGACGGCGCGTCGTATCGGGCGCGTAGTCGCTGATCAGTAGTTGCAGTGTGGTGGCGGGCACCAGCGGCTTGATGGCGTCGAAATTACCGCTCGCCAACAGTCGCCGCACTTCCGACGCCGAAATCGGCGTGCCGTCCTGTGCGGTGCGTTGCACCTCGACCACGGTGATCGCCGGAGCCGGCGAGGGGGCCCGCTGCAGCCAGTGCTTCATGTCTTCGTTGTATTTCTTGGTCACCGGGCAGAACGGCTCGGTGCCGACGAAACGGTGGGTGATGCCGAGCGCCGGGGCCAGGTACTCGCGGAACAGCAGCAGATCGATCGCCGTGTGGCAGCTGTCGATGATGCCTTTTTCCTTGAGGAAGTAGCCGGGGAAGGTGGCGCGCGAAATCATGTACTCCGACCCGTGGTGCACGGTCAGATTGGCAATGCCGGCCAGCCCCTGCGATACCAGCTTGAAGCGGTCGGAGTAGGGAAAAAACGAGGCATCTTCGCTGACGACGAAGACATGCAGCCAGTCGCAGGCCGCCGCCGCCTGCTGAGCCAGATAACGGTGGCCCAGGGTGAAGGGGTTCGCGTTGATCACGATGCAGCCGGTCTTGTCCGACGGCTCGCGCCGCATGCGCAGCCGGTCGCAGTAGCGATCGATGGCGACCGGACTGTTCTCCATCAACACGATGTAGTCCGGCACTTCGACCAGGGGATAGAAACCGCAGCCGCGGAAGAAGGGGACGTTGCACGGCTTGGCGTAGAGAAACAGATGAAAATGGTCGCGCTCGGCCGCCTGCTGCACGATCTCGCTGACCAGCTGCAGGCTCAGCGACTCGCCGCGGAAATCTTCGCAGATGGCCACGCACTTGATGATGTTGGTCGACAGTCCGGCGCAGGCGATCAGGCGCCGGCCCGCACGCGCGACCACGAACACATCGATATTGCCGTCCATTTCCAAGTGACATGCCGCGAGAAACTGCCGGATTTCGGCAGCTTCATCCGGGGCCTGGGCGGGTATCACGGTATAAAAATCAAATTCGCCAGACATGGCTCGTCACCATTTATGCGGCGCCTGCACCGCGCCCGGCGTGATTACCGGGCGCGGTGCGGGTATCAGGCCGCGTATTCCTCGCATAACACCGTATTTTGCAGTCGGCCGATCTTCTGGATCTCGACTTCGACCACATCGCCGTCCTTGAGGAACAGCGGGGGGACACGCTTTTTACCGACCCCGCCGGGCGAACCGGTGATGATGACATCGCCGGGTGCGAGTTCGGTAAACGTGGTGATGTACTCGATCAGCTCCGGCACGGTATGGATCATGTTGCCGGTGTGATCGTCCTGCACCATCATGCCGTTGAGGAAGGTGCGGATGGTCAGCGTCTGCGGATCGGCGATCTCGTCGGTGGTCACCATCCACGGTCCGAAGGCCCCGGTCTGGCGCCAGTTCTTGCCGGCGGTGAACCAGGTGTGCTGCCAGTCGCGCACCGACCCATCCATATAGCAGCTGTAGCCGGCGACGTGTTCGAGCGCCTTCTCGCGTTTGACGCGGAAGCCTGCCTTGCCGATCACGACCGCCAGTTCGCCTTCGTAGTCGAACTCCTCGGTCTGCTCGGGCTTGAGCACCGGGCAGGCGTGGCCGGTCTGCGAATCGGGAAAGCGCACGAACATGGTCGGTGCCGAGTTGGTTTCCTCGAATTCCTTGCGCTTGGCGGCATAATTCATGCCGACGCACAGGATCTTGCCCGGCGTTTCGACGATGGGCAGAAAGCGAACCTCGGCCAGCGCATGATCCACCGCGCAGTCCTGGAAGGCGCGGGCTTCGTCCAGCGCATCGGCGGCGAGCAGCGCCTTGATGTCGACAAACCTGTCGCCCAGGCGACGTCCGAGATCGACGATCCCGGCATCGTGATAAATGCCGAAGCTTTTAATGCCGTCTTTTCCTACAAAACTGGTGAGTTTCATAATGATAATGCCTTTGCAGCAATTAGTGAATGCCAGGGATATTGGCTTGCATCAGAACCAGTAATATCGGGAGGGTAATAATCGACAACGCCGTCGATGCCAGATAAATACTGGATGCTTCTTCTTCCTGTACGTTCCATTGATAAGCCAGGATGGCGGCATTGGTGGCCGTCGGCATCGCCAGCAGGAAAATCATTTCTTCAGCATGTTGACCGGTCAAGCCGAACAGCATGACCAGGGTCCAGACGATGGCGGGGTTGAGCAGGCACTTGAGCAGCAGATTCAGGGTAAGGCCCTTGCTCATGGACAAGCGGGTGCCGTACACCGCCACGCCGACCGCGAACAGCGAGATGAAATTGCACGACTTGGCCACGATGTCGAGGCTGGATACGGCGAATTTCGGCAGGAACTGGCTCAGCCCGCTGATGCTGAAGATCAAACCGACAAGCACCGCGGCGACCATCGGCTTCTTCAGCGACTTGAAGACGGCGGTGGTGAAAATTTTCACCCCGCTGATGTTGCTGTCGGCATTGCCTACCGAAGAACCCAGTTCAAGCAGGAACAGAGTGGCCGGGATGATGGTGACGGCGACAATGACATTGGCGACGGCGACCGAGACGGCCGAACTGGCGCCGATGAGCAATGCCAGAAAAGGGATGCCCATGCCGCCCATATTGGGAAAGCTGCACAGCATCGCCTGCATGGCGCTCTGGCGGATGTCCTTTTTAAGCGCCAGCTTGTTGACCAGGTAGCCGATCACCCACATGGAACACATCGCGATGCTGAATGCCAGCATCCAGGTGCCATTGAACACTTCGGACGGCTTGGCCTTGTAGGTTTCGTTGAACAGCAGGGCCGGGAAAACGAAGTCGGTGACCAGGGTAGAGCAGACTTTTTTCGCGCCCTTGTCGACGATGCCGCGATGAACGGCCAGCCAGCCCAGATAGATCAGCAAAAACACCGGGGCCATCGAGTTGAAAATTTGTAGCGCTATCTTGAAATTCATGATTTTTAATTTCTCCGTGCATCGTGAGCGTGTTGCGTTTTTTTGTGCATTTAGGCTTGGGAGAAAGGTAACGATCCAGGTGCATAATATATGTGACCTGGATCAAGCGCGGCTCGTGGTTTTTATGAATTAAAACCACTCTAAAAATTTAAACATTTGTTTCGGGCGGCGGTTGCGGTTTTTATGAATTTAATGTTTTTTAGTGGCGCAAGGCTTTGATTTTGTTTGCGGATGGCTAAGATGCAGCCCAGTAGATAACCGTATTGGCGAGAGGGTCGGTGCTTCTCACTGTGAATACCGTGGATGGGCACAGGGAGAAGGGGTGAACCGGTCCTCTCGCTGCGGGTACTTGAGACGGCGTCAGACCGCACTTAGCGAAGAGCCGGGATCGCCGGCCGCTTTTAACGTCACGAGAAAGATGGGCTATGCGCTCGAACCGACTTCACGCTATACGACTCAAACACGTTGAACCGCTCGCCATCGAAACGGCGTTGACCGAGTTCGATGTTCTGGCCAATCCCCTGATGAACAAGGGCACCGCATTCAGCGAGGCCGAACGCGACGAGTTCAAGTTGCACGGCCTGTTGCCTCCCTCGGTGCAGACGCTGGAAGAACAGGTGTCGCGTCGGCTCGAGGCCCTGCGCGCCTTGCCGACCGATCTCGACCGCTACGTGATGCTGCGCGAACTGCAGGACAGCAACGAGACGTTGTTCTACGCCGTTCTGACGCCGCATATCGAAGAAATGCTGCCGCTGATCTATACGCCGACCGTCGGCGCCGGCTGCCAGCGCTTCAGCCATCTCTACCGCAAG
>NZ_AUGZ01000050.1 GCF_000422925.1 Paludibacterium yongneupense DSM 18731 | reverse complement strand
CGTAAAGGCTTCACCTCACTGGACGAAGCCCGGCAATGGGTAAAGCGTTTCATCGACTGGTATTGCCACGCCCATCGTCACAGCGGCATCCAATTCGTGACCCCGGCTCAGCGGCACCAAGGGCTGGATAAAACCTTGCTGGCGAAGCGCCATCTGGTCTATCAAGCGGCTCGCACCGCACGGCCAGAACGCTGGCAAGGAGAGACACGGAATTGGGCCTGGAACGATGCGGTTCAGCTCAATCCGGATCGACCGATTACGCAGGAGAAAACCGATAATTTATTGGCTGCATAAATCGTAAAATTATCTCAACACCTTTGACAATCGCCGGTGAATTCATGCCGGAGGTCCCAGCCGATGATCATTCTTGTCTGGACAAAGGCGATGACAGACAACATGTTTGCGATCAAGGGGGCACGCATGAGCAGATCGCTCCGCTCCCTACCCAGCAAAAGGCAGCTCAAAGAAAAGGCGCACGCTGGTCGATTGAGGAGGATAGCCAGCTAGAAGCTTTGTGGGTCTCATCCCAATCAGTGACGACAGAACATCTGGCCGCTCAGTTTGGCAGAACGCGTACAGCGATCATCTCTCGCCTCGTTAAGATTGGGCTATTTCAAGATCTCGAACAAGTGATATCTGCCGACATCCAGCGTCAAGGAGGCATAGAGGTTCCGCCATCCAGGAGCGAAACTGGCGGACACGTTGAGTCATCCCCACACGAGGAGACATCTGCCGCAGCAAGTGAGGAATGCCCCAATAAAGGAAGCCGCTGGACAACTGATGATGACCGGCTGTTAAGTGACTATTGGCATGCTGCCGGTGGTTTCACTTGTGGAGAGATCGGGGATCTCCTTGGTAGAAGTAGCGGTGCGATCGCCGCAAGACTCGTGCGGATTGGGGTGTTTCCTGACAGGCAAGCAGTTCGCGAGGCCAATCGGATGCGGGGAGTGAGGTAGTTAGAGCCCTTCAGAATTCGAAGGGCCATACTCACTTAATGTATTGTTTTTGCAGGATATACGACTTTATTTTCACGAACAGCGCAAAATTTGTAGGTTTTTCTCAGCAACTCCGCGCGTCTAACGCTATGCTCATGTGCACAAAAATGAGAAAACCCTTTGAAATCAAAGCCCGCATTTCTCACGAACTGCGCTGCCCTACAGTAGGGTTGCGCAGTTCGTGAAAAATTTCAGCACAAGCTTGAAAAAGCGAGTGCTAGATCAAAAAACCCGGGATTTTGCCGGGTTTTTTTGTTATCCCTGCATCACAGTGCAACGCCCTGCTCAACAAGCCACGCACGACCGGTATCGGTTGCAATATAGGCTTGCTGGGGATGGTTGATCACCTCAGGGTAAGTATATTGCAGCAAACCCAACTGATCACGTAGCACATAGAGGTGTCTCTTTAGAGGAGTGACCTGTCGGCCAAGCCGGGCTCCCAATTGTTCTGAACCATGAGCCTGGATAGCACAGAGCCACACGATCACCATCCAGAGCTTTTCTTTTCGGGCTTTCGATGTCAGCGCCTCAATTGCCTGAACGAGCGTTGTTGGTAACTCGCCACTATTTGCGCCGAGGTCGCCACTATTTGCGCTGAGGTCGCCACTATTTGTATCGCTGAACAATGGTAAGTCAGGCATGGGGCGTAACTGATAGTACGTCGCCGCACCAGATCCGCCTTGAACCAGCAACTGCCGCTGGTGATGGAGTTTGCGCAGCACCTGACTCGCCGCCAATGTATCCAGGCCTGTCACCGCCCGCAAGCCGGCGTTATCCACCGCGCCGGTTTCACGGGCCAGAATCAACGCCTTGGCCTCATCGTCGCTCAAGCCAAGGGAGCTGAACTGTCGCAACCATTGCAGTTGCTCGGCATCCAGCAGTTGATGCAGCAGATAGATCGCGATGAACTGATTTTCCTGGCTGCTGCTGACAAACACCGGAGCACTAAGGCCCGCATTTTGTAGCAGGCGCTGCATGGTGCGAATGCCCGAGCCTTTGGTCTCGGCAAAGCTCAGGTCATAAAGCACGGACGCGATGATCGGGTTGCGTAGCTTTGACCCCATCTCCCCCAGCATCGACGAGGGTTTCAACGAATACCCCGCATTGCGGATTTCTAGTCGGTTGCTATAACGCACGACCAAAATCGGCTGGTTGACCTGATAGTCCCGATGCATGACCGCGTTCACAATCACTTCGCGGATCACTTTACGAGGCATCAAGGGCTGAGCGCTGCGTTGGGTGTCCCCCTCTTGCAGACGGAAATGCTGTGGCATGTCATCCAGGACGGCGGCTTCCAGCTTGGGAAGCTGTTAGAAGTCCATCTTACCGGCGCCTTGCGTCTAGACAAGGAACTGGCTCTCAGTGAAATGTTGCGCCACAACATCGGTGTCCTGCATGAGCCAACCGCTTTCGGCAAAACGGTTACGGCCGCAGCAGTCATCGCCAGGCGGCAAGTTAACATGCTGATCCGGGTCAACCGCACCGACCTGCTTAGCCAATGGAATGAGCATTTGCAAACGCTTCCTATGCGTGGGCAATGATGCCGTTTGAACGATTGGCGGCGGGCGGACCAAACCGACAGGCAAGATCGATATCCCCGTCATACCGTCCCTGTCGCGACAGGGCAAAGTTAACGATCCGGTGGAGAACTACGGCCATGTCATCATCGGCGAGTGCCATCGCCTCTCGGCAAATTCTTTTGCATCCTTGCTGAAAAGCGTGCGGGCACGATATGCGGGGCAGCTCCATCGCGGCCATGCGAACTCCATGCCGCCTGCATCTGCGCGAGCGCAAGCCCTTGCCTTGCCCTGGGGTGATTGACGAATGCATGCCCTACACTTAGGATACTTGTATCCAATCTGTCGCGTACCACTCCTGGGGGTTCAAAATGACGAATGAAACGCATGAATTCATGGCAACCATCTGCTGGACTGGCAACAGAGGTCAGGGAACCCGGAGCTACCGTGGCTATGATCGCACCTGGGACATTGCGACGGCCTCCAAGCCAATCGTGCATTGTTCGAACGACCCGGCGCTTGGAGGCGATCCGACTAAACACAACCCGGAGGATCTCTTGCTGGCATCTCTTTCTTCATGCCACATGCTGTGGTATCTGCATCTCGCAAGCAAGGCGGGCATTGTCGTTCATGCTTATAGCGACACGCCTGTCGGCATTGGCGAGACATTGCAGAATGGTGCGGGAAGATTTCTGCAAGCAACGCTGAGGCCTAGAATTGCGGTGTCAAAAGGTTCAGATATACAGCGTGCCAATGAGCTGCACGATGACGTTCATAACTACTGCTTTATTGCGCGCTCGGTTAATTTTCCCATTACCTGCGAGGCCTCTTTCGAAGAAGTCGAGAGTGATGGACAGTAAATTTTCCGACCATTTGTCATGCCAGTGCGACATATAAAACACTAACAGGCCACCAACCATTCAAGCCATGACCACCACAGCATCTGATATTGCCGATCGCATCCGCGACGATTTAAATGAGGGCATATGGGCTCCAGGAGACGCATTGAGACAGGAGGAGCTCGCTGAACGGTATGGAGCCAGTCGGATGCCCGTCAGAGAAGCCTTGCTGATACTTGATGGAGAAGGGCTGGTCAGCATGCTTCCAAACAGAGGGGCAATGGTTGTCCAACTGAACGAGCACGATGTGGTCGAAATATTCGACCTCAGACGTCTGATCGAAACTTACCTTCTGACGCACGCGATTCCACGTCATGATGCAAAAAGCCTGGCACGGACAGAGGCGATCCAGCTTGAACTTGAAGCGGAAGACAACCGTTCTGGCTGGCTTGAGGGTGACAGGCAATTCCATGCCAGACTGTACGAACCCGCTGCAAAGCCCCGGGCACTGGCGATGGCGTCCACCCTACGTGCACAAGTGGAACGCTATGGCTTGCAGAGGCTCTCCCCGGATACGCGCAGAACGGAGTGGGCGAATGAGCACCGCGAGTTGATTGCGACAGCTCGCAGCAAGGATGTCGCGGCATGCCGCAAAGTGCTCATGGCCCATCTGGATCAAACCCAAGAGGCTGTGCTAAACCGTATACGCACTGCAATCTGACAACTGGATTCTGTGGTCTGCCGCCCAGAGCCATGACTGCTGATAGCTGCCTGTTTCGATCGGGATGGCCGCCGGCAGTGCTTCCCTGCGGCGTCTTGCGGCGACGCCATGCTTTTGCTTGAGCGCGGCTGGGCGGCGGTCCAGCTGCTCGGTAGCAGCCGGCGTGTCGAGGCGTGCGCGCACGGTTGGATGTCCCTTGCTCACCGATCGTCGCGCGTATGCTCCACCCAGATCAGTTTGCCGGTTTCGAAGCCCGACTCTCTGGCCTGCGTCAGCAGCCGCGTTTTCACATCGGCGGGCAGGTTTTTATCGCGTGCCAGTATCCATAGATAACTGCGGTCGTTGCCGGCCACCATCGCCCATCGATAGGACGGGTCGAGGGCGATCACGTGATAGCCGCCATAGAAGGGGCCAAAAAAGGACACTTTCAGCGAGGCGGTTTCCGGGTCGCCATTGAACAGGGCGCGCCCTTCGGCTTGCTTCCATTTCGATGCGGCGGCGTCGTAGCCGCGATTGATGACAGTGACGCTGCCGTCGGCCTGGAGGGTGTAGGTCGCGCTCACATCGCTCATGCCGGTTTCGAAGCGGTGATCGAGGCGGGCAATTTCAAACCATTGGCCACTGTAGCGTTGCAGATTGAAGCCGGTAACCGGCTCGATGCCGGCCGGCGGCAGGGTGGAGCAAGCCGCCAGCAGCAGGCTGCTCGCCAGCACGAGCGCATTGCGCAGGCTGAATGGGCGCATCGTGTTTCCTTTCAGTAGAGGCGGTTTGAACCGCGGTCTTCATCGCGCACCGGGGGCAGGCGGTGCAGCAGGAGCAGCGGGGCGCCGATCAGCGGCAGCTTGCGCAGGAGCTCTTCGGCAGAGTCCCCGTAATCGCGGTGATGCATGCCGACGACAAGCGCGTTGCTCTCGCTTCAGGTGCGCGCGCCGCCCTGGGGCCGGTGACCGCTGACATCGGCCCCGGCCGCCGGCGCCAATCGCGCAAAGCTGATCAGGCCGACAGCGGCCAGGACGGCGAGCAAGCCGAAGGCGAGGTGAAAATCAGCGGTGAGCGGGTTTCGATCATGCCGATCGAGGATCATCGCCAGGTGCAGCGCGACGGCTCCCGCAGCGACGCCCATGCCGGTACTCATCTGCTGGATGAGGCTTCCAAAGGAAGAGGCCCCGTTCATCTTGTCATGCGGAATATCAGCATAGGACAAAGTGCTGATTGCCGTAAATTGCATTGAACGGCAGGCCCCGCCAAAGCAGAGTGCCGCCGCAAGAGCCCAGCCGGGGGTCGATGGCAGCAGCAGGGCGCAGATCCCCAGGGAAACCGCGGTCGCCAGGCCGTTGGCAAGCAAGGTCGTGCGAAAGCCAAAGCGTCGTAAAATCGGCGTGGTCAGAATTTTCATGCCGAGATTGCCGATAAAGATCCAGAGGGTCAGCATTCCGGAAACGAGGGCACTCATCCCGAAACCAAGCTGAAGCATGAGAGGAATCAAAAAGGGGACGGCGCTGATCGCCATGCGAAACAGCGAGCCCCCCCAGATCGTGGCGGCGAAGGTCGGGATGCGCATCGGCCACAAATCGATGATAGGCGCCGGCTGCCGACGCAGATACGGTATCGAGATCCCGCCCAGTGTCAAACCGGCAAGCAGGACGAGAAGCGAAAACGGCCAGGCCCCGGTGTCGCTGCCGGCCCGGTCCAGCCCATACATGACGCAGGCGAGCGCGGTGCCGGTCAGGACAAACCCCTTCGTATCGAACGCACGCTGCCGCCGGGACTGCAGATTCGGCATCCACTTCAGCGCGGCGAGCATGCCCAGCACTCCGAATGGAACATTCAAGATAAAGATCCAGCGCCAGGAGCCATAGCTGCAGATCAGGCCGCCGAGCGGCGGCCCGAGAATCGGAGCCGCCAAGGCAGGCCAGGTCAGCAGAGCCATCGCCGTGATCAGATCTTTTTTCTCGGTGGTTCGCAACACAACGTAGCGCCCCACGGGAACCATCATCGCCCCACCCATGCCCTGCAAGACTCTGGCGGCGGCAAATTCGCCGGTGCCGTTGCAGAGCCCGCATAGCACCGACGCCAGGGTAAAGACAAGCATGGCGGCGGTGAATACGGTCCGGGTGCCAAACCGATCCGCAATCCAGCTGCTGACCGGGATAAAAACAGCCAGGGTGAGCAGATACGCGGTCAGGCCTATGCTCAAGGCCACCGGGAGAGTATGGAATGATGTAGCCATCAACGGTAACGCCGTCGTGATGACGGTGCTATCGATATACTCCATGAAGAACGCACCGGCGACAATCAGGGCAATAATGGAGGGAGGTTGAACGATGGCGTTTTTCATTAGTGCCGCAATTGAACGGGTAGTTGTCCACTTTCTACCGGGCTGCGTCAGGAGTCAAACGGCTTGCGTCCCGGACAGGCAACGGCCGGTCGGCATGGGTGCCGCCTCCTGGATGGGGGGCGCTGCAGCGCTCCTTCTGCTGGTCATGGTGGCGGCATCCGGCGAGCAGGCGGCAGCGGCGGATCGCGTCAGCGTGCAAGTACAAGGCCTGCAAGCCCGTATCGGAAATGGCCTGGTCAGCGCACTGCTCGACAAGGGGGTCATCCGGCAGTTGTCCCTCGGTACGGTCAACGTTCTGGACGACAGCAAGCGCGCAGCGGCGGCGCCAGGCAAGCCCGCTAGCGGCTATCTCGACTACACGGCGGCAAGTAACCGGCGCTTCGCACCGACCTCGCTGCAGGTACTCGAACAAACCCCATCGCTGGTGCACCTTGCCTATATGGACCGCCCCGATGCCGGCGACGGGGTGACGCTCGAGGAGCATTTCATCGTCCGCCAGGGTGTCAGCGGCCTCTACAGTTACGTGGTGGCCTCCAATCGCACGGCGGCGCCGCTGCGCCTGTCGGAACTACGGTCGGTATACCGTTTCGACGCTTTGCGATTCGACCATGTCAGTAACGGTCTGCAGGCCATCAAGCCCCGTCTCTACGCTCAATTGGCACAGCTGCCGCGCGTGCAGGATGAAACGTGGCAACTCCCCGCAGGCGATGCCTATGGCGGCTTCTATAGCAAATACGATCTGGCCGGTTACCAGCGCCAGACTCCGGCCTGGGGGGTATACGGACAGCTGGCGCCGGAGCAATGGCTGGGCGCCTGGATCATTCCGGGTTCGGGGGAGTATTTCGCCGGCGACCGACTCAAGCAGGATCTGCTCGTGCATCAGGATGCGCTGGCGCTGGTCTACCTCACCAGTACGCACCTCGGCAGCGTGGAGATGGTGGCGCCACCGGGCTGGAGCAAACTTTACGGCCCGTGGCTGCTCTATCTGAATCAGGCGCAGGATCCGCGAAGCCTGTATGCCGCGGCCGTCGAGCAAAGCCGGCAGGCTGCGGGCCACTGGCCTTACACCTGGGTGCACGACATCCGCTATTTCACCCGGCGAAGTGTTCTCAAGGGGCGGTTCATGGCGGCCCATGCTCGCCAGAACAGCCATAGCGAAATGCCGCCGCTGGATATCACTCTCGGCAGCTCGCTCGGCGAGACGCCATCGCTGCAGAACCTCGGCTATGCCTACACGACGACCAGCCGGGCGGACGGGTCATTTCAGCTGCAAGTGCCGGCTGGACGCTATCGTCTGACGGTGTACGCCCGCGGCGGAGACCAGCCCGGACTTCTTGCCGACCAGGTGGTGACCGTGGCCGGCGACACGGTCCTGCCGCCGCAGCCGCTCGCGCTGCAGCCGCCGCCCGTGTGGGCGATCGGCCAGACGGATCGGCAGAGCACCGGCTTCGCACTGGCGGACCGGCCACGCCGTTACGACTTGCCGCTGCAGGTCCCTGCCGACATCGTCTTCACAGTAGGACAGTCACGCCAGCAGGACTGGTATTACGCCCAGACCCGCCCCGGTACGTGGACGATACGCTTCCGCGACCAGCCCGATGGACACGACCGCGTATTGACCCTGGCCTTCGCCGGGGCCAGCGCGGCGCTCGCTCCGCCGCACAGCGCTCCCAGCATGCAGATAACGATGAACGGCACCCCGCTCGCACGCCTCCGGCTCGACAACGACAAATCGATGTATCGCAGCGCCAATCAAAGCGGACGCTACAGCGTGCAGCGCATACACATCCCGGCGCAGCAGGTAAACCCGGGGGCAAATACGATAGCGCTGCAGCTGCTCGGCGGGCAATTCATGTACGACGCCGTGCTGTACTCTACCGACTAGACCGCGCTTGTACAGCGTCTACCCTGAATCGCAGAAAAGCTCGGCGATGACGCGGTCGGTCAGGGGGCCGTTTGTTTTCATCGTCCGGCGTCAGCCCGCAAGGCGTCGACCTTGTCGGTACGTTCCCAGCCGAACTCGGGTTCTTCGCGGCCAAAGTGGCCGTAGGCCGCCGTTTTGCCGTAGATCGGACGTTGCAGATCCAGCATCCGGATGATGCCCTTGGGACGCAGATCGAAGTGGCGCTTCACCAACTCGATGATTTCCGCGTTCGGGATGGCGTTGGTTCCGAAGGTGTCCAGCGCGATCGAGGTCGGCTGCGATACGCCGATCGCGTAGGAAATCTGGATCTGGCACTGACGGGCCAAACCGGCAGCGACGATGTTCTTGGCGACATAACGGCCGGCGTAGGCCGCGGAGCGATCGACCTTGGACGGATCCTTGCCTGAGAACGCGCCACCGCCGTGCGGCGCGGCGCCGCCATAGGTGTCGACGATGATCTTGCGCCCGGTCAGACCGCAGTCGCCCATCGGGCCGCCGATGACGAAGCGCCCGGTCGGGTTGATCAGGAAGCGGGTCTCGGCCGTCAGCATATCCGGCGGCAGCACCGGCTTCACGATGTCCTCGATCACGGCCTCGGTCAGCGTCTTGTGATCGATGTCCGGGCTGTGCTGAGTCGAGAGCACCACGGTGTCGATACGCTTGGGCAGACCGGTGTTCGAATCGTAGACGCAGGTGATCTGGCTTTTCGCGTCCGGACGCAGCCACGACAGACGGCCATCCTTGCGCAATTCGGCCTGGC
>NZ_AUGZ01000049.1 GCF_000422925.1 Paludibacterium yongneupense DSM 18731 | reverse complement strand
CGCACGGGGATGACATGCCGGAAGTCCGCGACTGGAAGTGGCCGCTCTGAGCGGGGCACGCGCTAGGGAAAGCGGCCGCCTGCGGCCGCTTTTTTATGGGTGCGCCCGGCAGGGGGCGTTGCGCGCAAGCGCAACCGGACTGGCTCGCGCCTTGGGTTCAGTCCCGCTGCCGGATGCCCTGCGGCGCTTCCAGCGTGTCCAATGAACCGCCGTATACGGAACCGTAGGTACGATGGCGTGAGAGGACGGCGGAAGTCATTCCGTCTCCTGCTCGAGCGTGCCGGGTTTTGAACCGGCAAGCGGGTCGGCGGGCGGCAAAATGGCATGCTTGTTGCAGGCTATTGTAAGATTGGCTGCGATTGGCCACCTGGCTGTGTCATCCAATATAAATAACTATTTAGCGCTGTGTTATCGGGGTTTAGTCAATGCGAGTAAAAACAGAGGCCAAGCGTCTTTCGTTCATTCAAGCCGCCAGGGCACTCTTTGTCGAGCATGGGGTTGCCGCTGTGTCCATGGAGGCCATCTCAAGTGCGGCCGGCGGATCGAAGGTCACGCTCTATAACTATTTCTCGTCAAAAGAAGAGCTGTTCAAAGCCGTCGTGATCGAATCGGGAAAAAGTGCGATCGAGGAATTGCGCGATATTCCGGTCAGCGATAGCGACCTGCGCAGCACGCTGCGTTTGCTCGGACTCACCTTCTTGCGCCTGGTGACCGATCCCGATGTCGTCGCGATGAATCGCACCGTTATCGCCGAAGCTAACCGCATGCCGGAGTTGGCCAGAATATTTTATGAAAATGGTCCGCAACACGTCTATTCGGCTCTCGTCGAAATTATCGCGCGCTGCATGGATTATTCATTGATCCGCTCGGCTCCCCCACTCGTGGCAGCCCTGCATTTCAAGGTGCTATGCGAAGCCGGGCTGAACGAGCGTCAGCTATGGGGTGTATGCAAGCAGTTTGACGAGGCCGAGCTGGTCGCCGCCGTCGACGTGGCGGTGACGGCATTTATCGATGGCTATGGCAGCACCGACTAGCACCGCCTGCCGCCGCCCCGAGTCCGGACGGCGGTGATTTTCCGCACGCCCTCATCAGCCAGCCGCCGCCCTGCGGGTCGCGGGCCGTGTTCTCTTCCGCCTGCCCCTGTCGCCGCCCGATCGCGGCACCCTCGTCTTTTCCGGGTGTCATTACACAAACCGGCTTTTGCAATTTCAATAACTATATTACTATAGTGTACAATGTCGTTCAGTAGTGATGTGCTGCACACCCTATCCGTTCTATGTTCAAGGCCACTTGCGTGGCCTTTTTTTTGTTCTCGAACAGGGGGTAAAGCGGGGGTGCACGTGCAGTATTGGTTTTTTTGCCTATGGTGGAGGCCTTGAGTAGTCCTGTGTGTTGCTTTTTCACGTCATAACTGAACGTGTTTGTACATAAATACAACATCGTTCTTCAGCCGTAATTTTGCACGGCTTAATATCTGTATATGGCCGTTCAGAAATGTAGCCGCAGACGGACCAGACCCGGACAGTCGCGCCGGGTGCGGCGCATGAGCAAGCCTGTGCGGCGCCGGTCGTGCGTTTCCGCTACCGGGGCCGCCGCAGAACCGACTTAACACACTTGGACGCAAGCACATGAAAACAAAGTCTATCACTCTCGCTATCCTGGCCATGGCATCTGCGGGGAGCGGCGCGGCCGCCTTTGCCGACGATGCTTCCGGCGTAACGATTTCCGGCTATATCCGCGCCGGCGTCGAACAGCTCAATGCCAACGGTAATGCCGCCTGGGGTCTGAACGCATCGGGAACGAACGCCAAATCGTCGACCACCAATGTCGCGGGGCGCGCCAACATCAATTTCAACGGCATCGAAGATCTCGGCAATGGCCTGAAGGCGGAGTTTCAGGTCAACAACCGTTTTTCGCCCACCGGCAGCGGCACGGTCGACGACGAACACACGTTGCGTTCGGGCACCTTCGCCAGCCACGACAGCTTCGTCGGTTTGAAGAGCAGCGGTTGGGGGGAAGTGCGCCTGGGCAAGGGCACCACCAACATCGATGACGGGCGCTATGAAAACTCGGTTGTGCTGGGGCCGGACAATTTGCTGGGGTGGTTTGGCAATGCCATCGACAACAATATGGTCCGCTACGATCTGCCTGTCTTCTTCGGCGCGTTGAACTCTTCGATCCAGTACTCGACCGAAGAAAACAAGACCACCAACTACAACGGCACCAGCCACGCTTCCTTCGACGTGAACTACGATGTCGGCAATTGGGGCATCGATGCGGATTACACCACGACTTCCAATGCGGTAACCGGGGGCAGCGCACTGGTCACGGGCCAGACCACGGCATTCAGTTGGGCATCGAATGCGGGTACGGTCGGCACGCTCAAGCAGTACCACGTGACCGCGCAGTACAAGCCGATCAGCGATCTGCAGTTTGCCATCGAGTTCCAGCGCGATTCGCTGGCTGGCAATGCCGACAATAAAACCGCCCTGTATGCGTACTACACGCTTGGCGCAACCCAGTTGGGGCTGCAAGGCGGGGCTCAGACCTTCAGTGGTGGCGGCAAACCGGAAAAAAGCGAAAAATTCGTCGACGCTTTTGTCCATTACAGCCTGAGCAAGCAGACCATGCTGTATCTGGAAGCCCTGTACGACAAGGATGGCGTTGCCAGCGGAAGCCGCAACGCGACTATCGTCGGCCTGCAGAAATCGTTCTGACCGTTGCTGGCGGGGCGGCCTCGGCCGCCCGTATTGCCGGGCGTGCCGGGCGCCGCGGCACCCGGGTCAGCCGTGCTCGGCGAAACGGTAGCGGGTCGAGTGCCGCCAGACTTCGCCCGGCTGCAACAGGCAGGAGGGCTGCAGCCACTCCGGGTGGTTGGGGCTGTCCGGCAGCCATTCTGTTTCCAGCGCCACCCCCGCGTGCTGGCAATGGACGCCGCCGCCGCGCGCGGGCGTTCCCGCCAGATAGTTGCCGCTGTATACGTGGACGGCAGGCAGGGTGGTGAACAGCTCCATCCCCAGTCGCCCGTCACCCGACAGCAGTGTCAACGCCGGCTGTCCGGGCGCGCGCTCGCGGTCGAACAGAAAGGCATGGTCGTAGCCCCGGGCCAGCCGTTGCTGGTCGTCGCAGAGCAAATCCTGTCCGATCTCCTTGCCCGAGCGAAAGTCCATGCCTGTAGCCTCGACGCCGGCGAGCGTTCCCAGCGGAATCAGGTCGGCATCGACAGGCAGATAGTTCGTCGCCAGCAGGCGCAGACGGTGGCGCAAGATGTCGCCCTTGCCCCCATCCAGATTGAAATAGGCGTGGTTGCTGAGATTGACGGGCGTACTGGCGTCCGTGCGCGCTTGATAATCGATGCAGACCTCGCCGTCTGGGCTCAGGCGATAGCAGACCTCGACGTCGAGGGCGCCGGGGTAGCCTTGATCGCCATCCGGCGACAGCAGCCCGAAGCAGACATGGTGCGAGCCCTGTGCGCGGACTTCCCAGCGTTGACGGTCGAATCCCACGGGACCGCCATGCAGCGTATGGCGCTTGCCGGGTTTCCGATCGAGCTGGACCGGGCCATTGGCCGATGGATAGCGGCCGTTGGCGATGCGGTTGGCGAAACGGCCGACGATGGCGCCGAAATAGGCATCCTGGCGCAAGGGGTCGGTCAGATCCTCGCCGCCGAGCAGCAGTTCGCGCTGGCTGCCATCGTTCAGCGTGATGCGGCACCCCATCCAGGTGGCGCCCCAGTCTGCGAGCGTGATTTGCAATGCTTCGCTGCTGCCCAGGGTGATTACGGTGGCCGGCAGCCCGTCCGGTGCCAGCGGCGAGCGCTTGGAAGTTTGGGTCATGCGACATGCCTTGTCGAAGTGGGGCGGGCTTGCATCTGCCCGCGCTGGTTTATCGTTGAACCGCCGCACCGATGCCCGTGCGCAGCGGCACGTCAAAGCCGGTATTGCGCGAGGACGGCGATCTGGTTTTTCGCCAGGCTGTCCATCTGTGCGGCGCTACGGGCAGAGTGCAGCGCATCGTCGCTGGACTGGGCCGAGCGCTGTGCAATCTGCTCGATCTGCGCGGCGATCGCATTGCTGGCCGAGCCCTGCTGCTGGATGGCCGACGTGATTTCACTGATCCTCTGCGTAGCGGCTTGCGCATTCTGTCCTATGCGCAGAATTGCCCTGTCCGCGTCGTCGGCGCGCGCGACTCCGCTTTCCACCAGCGACTGCGCACCGCGCATCTGCTCGGTCGCCTGCTGCGAGAGCGTGGTCATGGTGGCGATGGTCGTTGCGATTTCTCCGGTCGAACGGGCGGTACGCTCGGCCAGCTTGCGCACCTCGTCGGCGACGACCGCGAAGCCGCGGCCCTGTTCCCCGGCCCGAGCCGCTTCGATGGCGGCGTTGAGGGCAAGCAGATTGGTCTGGTCGGCGATATCGCGGATGACGCCGATGACCGTACCGACCTGGTTGCCATGGGTCTCCAGTTCGTGAATACGGGTGGCAGAGGCTTTGACCACGGCCGATATTTCGCGGATATCGGTGATCGTCGCGGTGATGATGCCCGAGCCCTCGTCGACCAGAGCGGCGGCTTCGACCGAGCCGGCATGGGCGAGGCTGGCCTGATCGGCGACGTGGTTGACGCTGACCGTCATCTGCTGGATGGTGGCGGCCATTGCCGCGGCGGCTTCGCTTTGCTCCGAGCTGGCATTCGCCACGCGGTCGGACGCCTGCGTCAATTCCTGCGAGACCGCCGCGACATCGTGCGCACCGCCAAGCAGGCTGGCCAGATTATGCTGCATGCGCTCGAGCAGATGGTTGAACGCGTGTGCGGTCTGCCCGATTTCATCGTCGCGCATGCTCGGCACCCGGCGCGAAAAATCCAGCGACTGGCTGACCTGCTGGAGCGTTCCCCGTATCTCCGCGAGGCCGTCGCGTATGTTGCGGACCAGTACGAAGGCCAGGACCGAGGTCAATAGCACGGCGATCGCCATCACGATGGCGGCTTCGGCCACCGCCGCATGATAGGCGCGGCTGTTGGCATCGAGAAAGCCGGCAGTCGCATGCACATTGAAGTCAACGTGATTCTTGAGCGCGGTCTTGTACGCATTTGCGGCCGAGGTCGTGCCATCCCCCAGCCATTGCCGCATGGCCGCGGCCGGTTGCCCTGAATTGGCCAGGCTGATGATGCGATCGTGCTGCTGCCGGTAGGCGGCGATCGCGGCAAGGTCGGCGGCGAGCAATTGGCGGTCTGGCGTGCTTCGGTCCGCTTTGGCGCCGTACTGGCGCAAGGCCTCGTCCAGGCGCGTGCCGGCACGGGCGAAAGCGGCTTCGTTTGCGGCTTTGACGGGCATGTCCGCATCTTGCGTCGCCGAGATATAGCCGGTTTCAGCCGTACGGATATCGATGAAGGCATCGATGGCCGTGCTCAGGTTGCGTACGCTGGGGCCGATGTCGTTGGCGGCGTCGGCGAAACGCTGACTGGCCAGATATTGCTGGTATAGCCCGGTCGTGCCGATTCCCGCCATCGCCAGCAAGGCGATGGTCAGGGTGAGCAGTAATCTGCGGATGATGGTCATGATGAAGCCCCGGGTCCAGGGAGAAGTGCTGCCGGTTAAGGGGTAAGGGTCGGCACTCTCATGTCGGCGATCGCGTCAGTATGCCGTTCTGCAGCGTGTAGCCGTGATCCTGGGCTTCGCCTGCCGGCAAGGATGCCGCTTGCAGCGGGTCCGGGCAGATATGGGGGCCGCCGGTGCTGTCCTGGCGGTAACGGCTCGGGCTCAGACCGACCCGTTTGCGGAATACGCGCGAGAAGTAGAGCTGGTCGGGGTAGCCGACCAGGTCGGCTATGCCGGATACCGGGGTGCGGGTGCTGGCGAGCAGGTGCTTGGCCAGGATGATGCGCTGGTCTTCGCGCCAGCGCACGATGCTGACGCCGACCTGCTCGCGAAACAGGTGAGCGAGCCGCGAGGGCGACAGGCAGACATGACGCGCGATTTCTTCCAGTTCGATTTCCGCCGCCAGGTTGCGCGACAGAAACTGGCAGGTTTCGTGGATGCGCGGATCGAGCGGCTTGGCGAAATTCTCCGGTGTCTCTTCGTAGCAGCGGATCAGCAAGCGTTCCAGCAGATTGATCGCCAGTTCTTCCGATGTCGTGCGGCCTGCCTTCTGCGTGGCGTCTATCTGCTGGAACAGGGCGTCGAATTCGGCGATGAGGCCGCGGTCCTGCAGACTGAGGCGCCCGACCTTGTTGACCTGATTGCGCCATTTCAGCCACGGGCTCCAGTAGGCACGAGGACGGAAATAGACCCAGCGGTGGTACCAGTCGCCTTGCTCTGGCGCGCGGCCATAGTAATGGGCGGCTTCGGGCGGGAACAGCAACAGGTCGCCCGGATTGCAGAAAAACGTGTCGCCGCCGTCGAAGACCTTGCCGCGCCCCTGGACCGTCATATTGATGATGTAGCCGTTCATTCCGTTCGGACGATCGATGAAAAAGTCGAGCGGGCCGTTCTCGATGATGGGCGTGATGCCCGCGACCAGGTAGAGATTGAACGAATAGCCTGGCAGCAACGGGTTTAATTGTTCCTTGGCGGTTTCTGCGTGCAGCATATGAGCAACCTCGGTGTCGGGCGAAGCCGGAGCGGCTCCGCCCTCGGTTTTCAGCGTCCGGCGCTCGCTTGTGGCTTGTATCTATCGAATATGACTGCGGCAAGCAGAATTATCCCGCGTACGACATACTGTGCAAAGGGCGAGATGTTCAGCAGGTTCATCGCGTTTTCGACCGTGCCGAGAATCAGCACACCGGCGACCACGAAGGAGATCTTGCCGATGCCGCCCTTCATCGAGACGCCGCCCAGCACGCAGGATGAAATCACGGTCAACTCCAGGCCGAGCGAGGTCATCGGCTGGCCGCTGGTCATGCGCGAGGCGAGCACGATGCCGGCGAAGCCGGAGACCAGGCCGGTCAGGGTGAAGATGATGATCTTGCTGCGTACGACATTGATCCCTGCCAGACGCGCCGCTTCTTCGTTGCCGCCGATGGACAGCGTGTTGCGTCCGAAGACGGTCTTGCTGAGCAGGAAACCGAAGATGCCCAGACAGATCAGGGTCAGCCACACCGGCGTCGGAATGCCGAGCAATGCCGAATTGCCGAGCGAGAAAAAGCCTTCTTCGGAAATCCCGACCGCCTTGCCATCCGAAATGATATAAGCCAGGCCGCGAGCGATCTGCATGCTGGCCAGCGTGGTGATCAAGGAGTTGATCTTGAGGCGGGCGATGACGAAGCCGTTGAGCAGGCCGAATAGCGAGCCGATCGCCAGACCGGCGAAAATGCCGATGCCGACGCTTTGCGTCAAGTTGATGACGACGGCGCAGGCGACACCCGAACAGGCGACGATGGAGGCGACCGAAAGATCGATTTCGCCGGCGGCCATGCAGAACAGCATCCCGCAAGACACCATGCCGGCCAGCGATACCGACAGGCCGAGCCCGTCCATATTGATCCCGCTGAAGAAGTTGGGAACGAAAATCGAGCACAGCAGGAACAGTGCCAGGAAGATCATCAGCATCCCGTACTTTTCCCAGATTCTCGTCACGCTTATTTTACCGTGCGGCACTGTCTCGGCCGTGGTGTTCACATTCGTCGTTGACATGATGAATCCTTGCAAATTGAATGGTGTGGAGTACGCAGCGACTCAGTGCGGCATGGCCAGGCTCAGCGCTTTTTCTTCGGTGGCCTGGTCGTGGCTCAACTCGCCGCTTACCTCGCCATTGCGCATGACGACGATACGGTCGGCCAAACCCAGGACCTCCGGCAGATCGCTGGACGCGAACAGCACGGCGATGCCGCTTTTTGCGAGGTCGTAGATCACGTTGTAGATCTCGTGCTTGGCCCCGACGTCGATGCCGCGTGTCGGCTCGTCAAGCAGGATGACCTTCATCTCTTCCGACAGCCAACGCCCGAGAATCGCTTTCTGCTGATTGCCGCCGGACAGGTTCATGATCAATTGCCCGGGCGAGGGCGTCTTGATATTGAGTTCCTTGATCATCTTGTCGGCGTTGTCCTGCTCCCAGCGGGGATTGATCAGGCCGCCGCGCATGAATTTGCGGCGCGCGCTGATATTGATGTTGTCGCGTACCGAGTGCACGGGAATGATGCCTTCTGCCTTGCGGTCTTCCGGGCACAACATGATGCCGCTCTCGATGGCGTCGATCGGAGTGCGGATGGGGACGCGCTTGCCATCGACGCTGATCTCGCCATGCTGGGAACGCACCCCGCCGAATATCACGCGCATCAGCTCGGAACGGCCCGCGCCGACCAGGCCGAACAGACCGACGATCTCGCCGCGCCGGACCTGCAGCGACACCGGTTTCTTGACCCCGGGCCCGATCAGTCCGTCGACCTGCAGGCGAATCTCGCCATGCGGTCTTTCGGAATAGCCGTAGACGTCGCCGACATCGCGACCGACCATGGCCTTGATCAGTTGCTCGTGAGTGATGGACTTGGCATCGGGGAACGTCTGCACATAGCGGCCATCCTTGAACACCGTAACGCAGTCGCACAGATCGAGGATTTCTTCCATGCGGTGCGAGACATAGATGATGATCCGCCCTTCCGCCTTCAATTCGCGAATGACCCGGAACAACTGGGTGATTTCTCGCGCTGACAGGCTGCTGGTCGGTTCGTCGAAGGCGATGATCTTGGCCTGGCGTGTCAGTGCCTTGGCGATTTCGACCATCTGCCACTGGCCGATGGACAGGTATTTGAGCGGCATGTCCGGGTCGATGTCGACCCCGAGGTGCTCGAGTTGCTGCTTGGCCATTTCGCGCAGGCGCGGACGATCCACCATTCCGAACTTGTGCGGCAGCTGGCCGATATAGATGTTCTCTGCGACGGTGATTTCGGGAACCAGATGCAGTTCCTGATAAATGATGGCGATACCGTTGTTCAGCGCATCCACGGCCGAATGAAAATCGACCGGTGCACCATCGATGCGGACTTCACCGGTGGTCGGGCGATAGTTGCCGCTCAAAATGCGCAGCAAGGTCGATTTTCCGGCCCCGTTCTCGCCCATCAACGCATGCACGCTGCCTTCCGCGCATCCGAATGAAATGTCCTGCAGCGCTTTGACGCCTGGAAACGTCTTGCCGATGCCGCAGAATTCAAGGTAGTGCCCTGATGAATTCATGTCTGGCTCCATTGCTCATTGAATCGGCACGCGGCGCGTGGCGCCACATGCCAGGCCAGGGTGCCTGCGCTGGCGGAGGGAAGCGTGCGCGTCTCCCCCGCTGGCGCGGACATCCCGCTAGGCTTACAGGCCCTTTTTCTTCAATTCCGCCTTGAAGTTATCGCGAGTCAACAGTACGGCATCCACGATTTCGGTGAACTTGGGCGGTTGCACGCCTTTGCTGACCCACAGATGCAGTTGCTGGATACTGCGATAACCGTTGACGTCCGGGCTGGGGAGCAGCGAGCCGTAGAAGCCGGTGGGCTTGGACTTGGACAGTTCGTTGACGGCGTCGACGCCGTTGATGCCGATGCCGATTACGTCATTGGCCGAGAAATGCTGGCCTTCCGTGGCACGCACGCCGCCGAGGACGGTGTTGTCGTTCATGCCGATGATCAGCCAGTGTTTGACGTTCGGGTGTTGAACCAGCAGGGAGTTGCCGGCATCGAAGGCGCCGGGAATGTCATTGGATTTGGTCGGGACTTTGTAGATCTGCGCGGCAGGGAAGCCGGCGGCCTGCAAGGCACTGATCGAACCGCCGGTGCGGCGGCGTGCGGTGTCGAGTTCATCGGCCGTGATCGCCATGACGCCGGTTTCGGCGACTTTCCAGCCGCGGTGCTTCATTTCCTTCCACAATTCCTTGCCCTGGCGTTCGCCGATCTTGGACGCCGCCATCATCACCAGCGGCACTTCCGTCATCGGTTTGCCGGCGGCGTTAAGGAACTGGTCGTCGACCGTGACCACTTTCAGACCCAGGCGCTTGGCCTTGGCCATGATCGCCGGTCCGAGCTTGGGATCCGGCGTGCAGATGACGAAGCCCTTGGCGCCGTTGGCTGCCAGGCTGTCTATGGCGCTGAGCGTCTTTTCGCCATCGGGAACGGCAACCTTCAGAACGGTGAAGCCGAGGTCCTTGCCAGCCTTGTCGGCGAACGACCATTCGGTCTGGAACCAGGGCTCTTCAGGCTGCTTGACCAGGTAGCCGAGTTTTTCGGCGGCGAAAACCGGTTGCAATGCGACTGCCAGCAGGCCGGTGAGTGCAAGTTTCTTCAACAATCCGTGCATGATCCACATCCTTGTCTTGTGTCAGTGTATCGGAACGTCTCTGTCAGAATTGCCGCGATCGTGGCCGGCCAGCCCCCGCTGGTTTCGACCGTCCCGTCATGCAATGTGACGCAAATGTAGCGAGTCGGCGAAAGAAACAAAAGTGCTGCTGGTCAAAAACGATGATCGATAGCCGATACGTCCATGTAGTCAACTCTTTTGTCATGCCAAGTGCGCATCATATGCTGCGGTGCAGCGAATTATGGGTGATTTAGTGCAGCTTAACAGCCAGAACATCCTTATTACGACAGTTGTTATTTCCATATCGTAGCGTCCATAAAGCCACGTGGCCAAAATGGACGGGGGATGTAATGTCTTCACAAATTACGATCGGACTCGACTTCGGGAGCGACTCGGTTCGGGCGCTTGCCGTCCGCTGTCGGGATGGGATGGAGCTGGCGTCAGAAGTGGTGCTGTATCCGCGCTGGAAGGAGGGCTTGTATTGCGATCCGGTCAGCAATCGTTTCCGGCATCATCCTCTCGACTACATCGAGGCCATGCAGGGAGCCGTGCGTGCAGTGGTTGGCGCGCTGGGGGCGGAAGCCCGCTTCGTGGTCGGCATCGGCGTCGATAGCACCGGCTCGACACCGGCGCCCATCGACGAAAACGGCGAAGTTCTGGCCTTGCGCCCCGAATTTGCCGACAACCCCAATGCGATGTTTGTGCTGTGGAAGGATCACACGGCGATAGCCGAAGCCGAAGCCATCACCGAACTGAGCCACTCCGGCCGTTATCCCGACTATTGCGCCTATTCCGGCGGCGTGTACTCCTCCGAGTGGTTCTGGGCCAAGGCGCTGCATGTCAGCGCTCATGACAAGGCCGTCGCCGGTGCCGCCAGGAGTTGGGTCGAGCTATGCGACTGGGTCCCGGCCCTGCTCAGCGGAACCCAGCGTCCGGCCGATATCCGCCGCAGCCGCTGCGCGGCCGGCCACAAGACTCTATGGCATCCGGATTGGGGCGGTTTGCCCGCCGCCGCCTTTCTGGATGAATTGCTGTCCGGATTCACCTCCGGTCTGGACTATCCGCTATTCGACCAGACCTGGACCGCAGACCTTCCCGTCGGCCATCTGACTGCCGACTGGGCCGAGCGCCTGGGCCTGCCCGTCGGTATCGCCATCGCCGGCGGCGCCTTCGATTGCCATATGGGCGCCGTTGGCGGCGGAGCGCGCCCCTACACCCTGGTCAAGGTCATCGGCACCTCGACCTGCGACATCCTGATCGCCGAACCGTCGCGCATCGCCAGCGCGATCGCCGGCATCTGCGGCCAGGTCGACGGCAGCGTGCTGCCGGGCCTGATAGGGCTCGAAGCCGGCCAGTCGGCATTCGGCGATATGTATGCCTGGTTCGGCCGCCTGCTCGGCTGGTCGCTGCACCTGGCCGCGCGGCAACACCCAGAGCTCGGCGCGACGCTGCTCTCGGTCGAACAGACCCTGTTGCCGGCCCTGACCGAAGAGTGGGCCGCGACAGTCGACCATGCCCACCTGCCGGTCGTACTCGACTGGTTCAACGGGCGGCGCACGCCGTTTGCCAACCAGCGCTTGAAAGGCGTGATCACGGATCTGAATCTCGGCAGCGATGCGCCGGCGTTGTTCGGCGGCTTTATCGCGTCCACCGCGTTTGGTGCGCGCGCGATCATGGAGTGCTTCGAAAAGCAGCAGGTTCCGATTGAAAGCGTGCTGGCGCTGGGCGGCATTGCACGCAAATCGCCCACCATCATGCAAGTGTGCGCCGATGTCATGAACCGGCCGATTCATGTGGTCGCATCCGATCAATGCTGCGCGCTCGGCGCGGCGATTTTCGCCGCCGTCGCGGGCGAAGCCTTCCGCGATGTCGCTGCGGCGCAGCGGGATATGGCGAGCAAGGTGGAACGCAGCTACGAGCCCGTGCCCGAACGCGTCGCGGCCTATGAAGCCTTGTACCAGCGCTATCTGCAGTGGGGCGCAGTCGCCGAGCCGCTGTACGCTCAAACGGAGGTGTGATCATGTTGCTGCCCGAACTGCGGCAGGAAGTCCTGGAGGCCAATCTGGCCTTGCCCGAGCATGGCCTGGTGACCTTCACCTGGGGCAACGTCAGCGGCATAGACCGGGAGAAGGGATGGGTCGTCATCAAGCCCAGCGGGATCAGCTACGCGCGTCTCGGCCTCGCCGACCTCGTGGTGCTCGATCTCGAAGGCAAGGTGGTCGAGGGAAAAATGCGCCCGTCTTCGGATACGCCGACGCATCTCGAGCTGTATCGGCGCTGTCCCACGCTCGGCGGTGTCGTGCATACCCATTCGACGCATGCCACGGCCTGGGCCCAGGCCTGCATGGCCATCCCTGCTTTTGGAACAACGCATGCCGACTATTTTCATGGCGAGGTGCCGTGTTCACGCGCGCTGACGCGGGAAGAAGTCGACGGCGATTACGAACTCAATACCGGCCGCGTCATCATCGAAGCCCTGGCCGGGCGCGATCCGCTGGCCATGCCGGGGCTGCTGGTGCGCGAACATGGGCCTTTCGCCTGGGGAAGTGACGCCGCGGGGGCGGTGCACAACGCGGTGGTGCTGGAGGAGGTTGCAACCATGGCCTGGCTGACGCGCCAGATCCGGCCCGGACAGACCGCTATCCCCGACTATTTGCTGGATAAACACTATTTGCGCAAGCACGGCGCCAAGGCCTACTACGGTCAACCGACCGACGCCTGACACCGCTTACGCGCACTACGACATCTCTCGCACAAGGAGCAGGAAATGGAATTGTTCAAAACGCAGGAAGTCTGGTTTGTCGTTGGCAGCCAGCATCTCTATGGCAACAAGACCCTGTCTGAAGTCGAGTCTCATGCCCGGCAAATCGTTGACGGCCTGAATCGCGAGGGGCATTTTCCGGTCAAGATCGTGCTGCAACCCCTGGCGACGCGCGCCGAGGAAATCCAGGCGATCTGCAGCAATGCCAGCCACTCCGAAAATTGCATCGGCATCATGGCCTGGATGCATACCTTCTCGCCCGCCAAAATGTGGATAGGCGGCCTGACCCGCCTCGACAAACCGCTACTGGCCTTTCACACCCAGTTCGGTGCCGAGATTCCCTGGTCGTCCATCGACATGGCATTCATGAACCTGAACCAGACCGCTCACGGCGGCCGCGAGTTCGGCTTCATCGGCGCGCGCCTGCGCCTGCCGCGAACCATCGTAGTCGGACATTGGCAGAACCGGGACGTGCAGCGCAAAGTCGACCGCTGGATGCATGTCGCGGCCGCGTTGCATGACAGCCGGCACATGAAGGTCGCCCGCTTCGGCGACAATATGCGCGAAGTCGCGGTGACCGAGGGCGACAAAGTCGAGGCGCAGATCCGCTTCGGCTACTCGGTCAACGGCTATGCCCTCGGCGACCTCGTGCGCTCGGTCGAACGTGTGAGCGAAGCCGAACTGGCTTTGCTGATCGAAGAGTACGAAGCCAGCTATCGCCTGGCCCCGAGCGTTCAGCTCAAGGGCGACAAGCGCGAACAACTGCTCGACGCGGCCCGAATCGAAATCGGCATTCGCAACTTCCTGGTGCAAGGCGGTTTTTCGGCCTTCACCACGACCTTCGAGAATCTGTATGGCCTCAAGCAGCTGCCGGGGCTGGCGGTGCAACGCCTGATGCAGCAGGGGTACGGCTTCGGTGCCGAGGGCGACTGGAAAACCGCCGCATTGCTGCGTTCGGTCAAAGTGATGGCGGCCGGCAATCCGGGGGGCACGTCGTTCATGGAAGACTATACCTACCATTTCGACCCGGCCAATGAACTGGTGCTCGGCGCGCATATGCTGGAAGTCTGCCCGTCCATCGCCAAGGACAAGCCGCTGCTGGATGTTCTGCCACTGTCGATTGGCGGCAAGGACGATCCCGCGCGACTGATTTTCTCGGCGCAGCCCGGGGCGGCAGTCAATGCGAGTCTGATCGATATGGGTAATCGCTTCCGCCTGCTGGTCAACGAAGTCGAGACGGTGGATGCGCCCCACGATCTGCCTGAACTGCCGGTTGCACGCGCGGTATGGAAGCCGAAACCCAATCTCGCGACCGCCGCTGAAGCCTGGATCCTCGCCGGCGGCGCGCACCATACCGTGTATAGCCAGGCGGTGGATAGCAGCGACTTGCGCACCTTTGCCGAGATGCTCGGCATCGAGTTCCTGGTGATCGGGGCACAGACCGACATTCCGACCCTCAAGAACGAAATCAACTGGAACGAAGTCTTCTTCGCGTACCGCAAGTAGGCCCGGACCCCGCACGGTCGCCGTGCGGACACCCGGATGCCCATCGCCGGCAAGGCCGCGTGGTGGGCGTTCGCCTGCCTGACGCGAATCTCCGTGCTTTATCTGACGCTTTTCGAACCTTCACTAGAGATCGATCGTGGCATATACAACGCTAGCACCGGAACAACTCGACCGCATGCACGCCTACTGGCGCGCGGCCAACTACCTGTCCGTCGGACAGATCTATCTGATGGCGAACCCGCTGCTGCGGGAACCGCTCGTGCGCGAACACGTGAAACCGCGCCTGCTCGGGCACTGGGGCACCACGCCGGGGCTGAACTTCCTCTACGTCCACCTCAACCGCGTGATCAGCCAGCGCGAACGGGAAATGATCTACATCACCGGCCCCGGCCACGGCGGTCCGGGCCTGGTGGCCAACAGCTGGCTCGAAGGCAGCTATTCGGAGATCTATCCGAACATTTCGCAAGACGGCGAAGGGATGCGCAAGCTGTTCAAGCAGTTCTCCTTCCCCGGCGGGATCCCCTCGCATGTGGCGCCGGAAACGCCGG
>NZ_AUGZ01000048.1 GCF_000422925.1 Paludibacterium yongneupense DSM 18731 | reverse complement strand
GAGGTTTCGTATTCGACGTGCGCGGTATTGATGGTAATACCACGAGCCTTTTCTTCCGGCGCGCTATCGATCTGTGCGTAGCCCTTGGCTTCGCCACCGAACTTCTTCGACAGAATGGTGGTGATAGCGGCGGTCAGCGTGGTCTTGCCGTGGTCGACGTGACCGATGGTGCCAACGTTTACGTGCGGTTTCGTCCGCTCGAACTTTTCTTTTGCCATTTTGCAAAAATCCTTGATTAAAGAACAATTAGATCAGGACCGGGTCACCTGGACCCGGCCTAGCGCGCATTACTTCTTGGCGTTCATTACCGCATCGGCCACATGCTTCGGAGCCTCGGAGTAGTGCTTGAACTCCATGGAGTAGGTAGCACGACCCTGGGACAGCGAACGCAAGGTGGTCGAGTAGCCGAACATTTCAGCCAACGGAACTTCGGCGCGAATCTTCTTGCCGCCGAGGCCGTCGTCATCCATACCCTGCAGCATGCCGCGACGGGACGAAAGATCGCCCATCACGTCACCCATGTACTCTTCCGGCGTTTCCACTTCGACGGCCATCATCGGTTCGAGCAGAACCGGGCTCGCCTTGCGCATGCCTTCCTTGAAAGCCATGGAAGCAGCCAGTTCGAACGCGATTTGCGACGAGTCGACATCGTGGTAGGAACCGAACGTCAGGCGAACCTTGATATCCACGACCGGGTAACCGGCCAGAATACCGTTGTTCAGCGAGTCGCGGCAGCCCTTGTCGCAAGACGGAATGAATTCACGCGGAATCACGCCACCCTTGATTTCGTCGGAGAACTCGTAACCACCGCCTTCGCCCAGCGGTTCCAGCGTCAGCACGACGTGGCCATACTGACCCTTACCGCCGGATTGCTTGACGTGCTTGGCTTCGGACTCGACGCTCTTGCGGATGGTTTCACGGTAGGCCACTTGCGGCGCACCGACGTTGGCATCAACGCCGAATTCGCGACGCATGCGGTCGACCAGAATTTCCAGGTGCAACTCGCCCATACCCGAGATGATGGTCTGACCGGATTCTTCGTCGGTCCGCACGCGGAACGACGGGTCTTCCTTGGCCAGGCGGTTAAGCGCAATACCCATCTTTTCCTGGTCGGCCTTGGTCTTCGGTTCGACGGCAACGTGAATGACCGGATCCGGGAATACCATGCGTTCCAGAATGATCGTCTCATCGGTACCGCACAAGGTTTCGCCCGTGGTCACATCTTTCAGGCCGATGGCGGCGGCGATGTCGCCCGCATACACTTCTTCGATCTCTTTACGATCGTTGGCGTGCATCTGAACGATACGACCGATACGGTCTTTCTTGCCCTTGACCGAGTTCAACACGGTGTCGCCGGATTTGACCACACCCGAGTACACGCGGAAGAACGTCAGCTGACCGACGTAGGGGTCGTTCATCAGCTTGAATGCCAGCGCCGAGAACTTGGCGTTGTCGGACGGAGCGCGCGTCGTCGGGGAACCGTCGTCCAGTTCGCCGGCAACCGGCGGAACGTCTACCGGCGAAGGGAGCAGTTCGATCACGGCGTCGAGCATGCGTTGCACGCCCTTGTTCTTGAAGGCGGAACCACACAGCATCGGCTGGATTTCGCAGCGCAGGGTGCGATCGCGCAGACCCTTTACGATTTCCTCTTCGCTGAGCGTACCTTCTTCAAGGTATTTGTTCATGAAGTCTTCGTTGGCTTCAGCGGCGGCTTCGACCATCTTTTCGCGCCACTCTTCGGACACGGCAACGAGGTCGGCCGGGATTTCGCCATATTCGAACTTCATACCCTGGGAGGCTTCGTCCCAGATGATCGCTTTCATCTTCAGCAGGTCGACGACGCCCTGGAAGGTGTCTTCGGCGCCGATAGGCACAACGATCGGAACCGGATTGCCGCGCAGGCGGGTCTTCACTTGCTCAACGGCACGGAAGAAGTTGGCACCCTGACGGTCCATCTTGTTCACGAAGGCAATGCGCGGAACCTTGTACTTATTGGCCTGGCGCCAAACGGTTTCCGATTGCGGCTGTACGCCGCCTACCGCGCAATACACCATGACCGCACCGTCAAGCACGCGCATGGAACGTTCGACTTCAATGGTGAAGTCCACGTGCCCCGGGGTGTCGATGATGTTGAAGCGGTGTTCCGGGAACTGCAGGCCCATCCCCTTCCAGAAGGTGGTGGTGGCGGCAGACGTAATCGTGATGCCGCGTTCCTGCTCCTGTTCCATCCAGTCCATGGTGGCGGCGCCATCATGAACTTCACCGATTTTGTGGTTCACACCGGTGTAGAACAGAATACGTTCGGTCGTCGTCGTCTTACCGGCGTCGATGTGAGCGCTGATACCGATATTGCGGTAGCGCTCGATTGGTGTTTTTCTAGCCACGGCCGTAACCTTGTCGGTTGAGTTAACTTAGAAGCGGAAGTGCGAGAACGCCTTGTTGGCTTCTGCCATGCGATGCACTTCTTCACGTTTCTTCATGGCGCCGCCGCGACCTTCTGCGGCATCCAGCAACTCACCGGCCAGACGCAGATCCATGGACTTTTCACCGCGCTTGCGGGCAGCATCACGCAACCAACGCATCGCGAGCGCCATACGGCGAGCCGGACGGACTTCTACTGGAACCTGATAGTTTGCGCCACCGACACGGCGGCTCTTGACTTCGACGACCGGCTTGGCATTGGACAGTGCTGCATTGAACACTTCCAGCGGGCTCTTGCCGGATTTTTTCTCGATCTGGTCCAGCGCGCCGTAGATGATGCGCTCTGCAACGGATTTCTTGCCGTCGATCATGACGACGTTCATGAATTTGGAGAGATCCTGGCTACCGAACTTCGGATCCGGCAGGATTTCACGCTTGGGGACTTCTCTGCGTCTAGGCATTTCAATTCCTTAAATCGGTTCAGTTGAGCGTTACGCTCATGGCGCCCATCAAGAGTCGCCACTTACTCGACGGCACGCGGCCGCCTGGGTACTGCGGTACGGCATCCGGATTACTTGGGACGCTTGGCACCGTACTTGGAACGGGACTGCTTACGATCTTTCACACCGGCGGTATCGAGCGAGCCGCGAACGGTATGGTAACGCACACCCGGAAGGTCCTTTACGCGACCGCCGCGGATCAGTACGACCGAGTGTTCCTGCAGGTTGTGGCCTTCACCGCCGATGTACGAAATCACTTCGAAACCGTTGGTCAGGCGAACCTTGCACACCTTACGCAGAGCCGAGTTAGGCTTCTTCGGGGTGGTGGTATAGACACGGGTGCACACGCCGCGCTTCTGCGGGCAGGCCTCCAGGGCCGGGACCTTGCTCTTCGCCGTGGCGGCGAGGCGGCCCTTGCGCACAAGTTGGTTAATAGTCGGCATTACTATCAGTTCCTTTTGAGTCAAACAGCGGCAACATGCCGCCAAGAAAGACGGTGGATTATATTTTAGGCACTCGGCCACCGTCAATGGAAACAACGCTGTCCCCCAACGTTAACCGTTGAATGGACAGCGTTTTTTTCACACTAGCAACGAAAACAACGATTATTCGTGATTTTCGACACTTTCGGTCGGCGTATCGAAGGCAATCGAATCCGGCGCCGCATCCAGTCCGAGGTTGCTGCGACGGCGATTGCGGTGATAGGCCAAGCCCGTACCGGCCGGAATCAGGCGGCCGACAATGACGTTTTCCTTCAGGCCGCGCAAGTCGTCCTTCTTACCCATGATAGCCGCTTCGGTCAGCACGCGCGTGGTTTCCTGGAAGGACGCGGCCGAGATGAAGGAATCGGTCGACAGCGAAGCCTTGGTAATACCCAGCAGCACGTTCTCGTAGTGAGCGGGCTGACGGTCCGAGGCATTCATGCGGTCGTTGGTTTCCAGCACTTCGGCGCGTTCGACCTGCTCGCCCATGATGAAGTCGGTGTCGCCGGCATCGGTGATGATCACGCGACGCAGCATCTGGCGAATGATCACCTCGATGTGCTTGTCGTTAATCTTCACACCCTGCAGACGGTACACTTCCTGCACTTCCTGGACGATATAGCGGGCCAGCGCCTCGATACCCTGCAGACGCAGGATGTCATGCGGGTCGACCGCACCGTCGACGATCAATTCGCCGCGGTTGACGACCTGACCGTCGTGCACCAGCACATGCTTGTCCTTCGGGATCAGGTTTTCGAAACCGTTGCCCTCGAGATCGGTGATGATCAGACGCTGCTTGCCCTTGGTGTCCTTGCCGAAGGAAATGGTACCGGTCACTTCGGCCAGCATGCCGGCATCCTTGGGCGAACGCGCTTCGAACAGCTCGGCCACGCGCGGCAGACCCCCGGTAATATCGCGGGTCTTGGTGCTTTCCTGCGGAATACGCGCGAGGACTTCGCCCTTGCCCACTTCCTGACCGTCGCGCACCGTGATGATGGCGCCGACCTGGAAGGTGATCGAGACCGGAGCATCGGTGCTCGCGAGCTTCACTTCGAGACCGTTCTCGTCGAGCAGCTTCACCAGAGGGCGCAGCATCTTCGACTGGGTCCCTGCGCGGCGCTTCGGATCGATGACCACCAGCGTCGACAGGCCGGTCACTTCGTCGACCTGCTTGGCAACCGTCGTGCCTTCTTCCACGTTCTCGAACTTCACGCGGCCCGAGTACTCGGTAATGATCGGACGGGTATGGGGATCCCACGTCGCCAGAATCGTACCCGCCTTCAGCTGCATGCCGTCGGTCACCAGCAACGTCGCGCCGTACGGTACTTTGTGCCGTTCACGCTCGCGACCCACGTCGTCATGGATCACGACCTCGCCAGAGCGCGCGATCACGATCAACTCGCCCTTGCTATTGGTCACGTAGCGCATCTGACTGGAGAAGCGCGCGGTACCGTTCGACTTGCCTTCAACCTGGCTGGCCGCCGCTGCCCGCGATGCCGCACCACCGATGTGGAAGGTACGCATGGTCAGCTGGGTACCCGGTTCGCCGATCGACTGGGCGGCGATCACACCGACCGCTTCGCCGGCATTGACCGACTTGCCGCGGCCGAGGTCGCGACCGTAGCAACGGGCGCACAGACCATAACGCGTGTCGCAGGTAATCGCCGTGCGAACCTTGACTTCGTCGATGCCGAGCGAATCGATCTGTTCGACCGAGGCTTCGTCGAGCAGGGTGCCGGCTTCAAATACCGTTTCGCCGCTCGAAGGATCGACGATGTCTACCGCTGCCACGCGACCCAGAATACGGTCACGCAGGGCTTCGATCACGTCGCCGCCTTGCAGCACCGCCTTCATGGTAAAGCCGTTGGTGGTACCGCAGTCATCTTCGATAACGACCAGATCCTGCGTCACATCCACCAGACGACGGGTCAGGTAACCCGAGTTTGCCGTCTTCAACGCCGTATCGGCCAGACCCTTACGGGCACCGTGAGTCGAGATGAAGTACTGCAGAACCGTCAGCCCTTCGCGGAAGTTCGACGTGATCGGCGTTTCGATAATCGAACCGTCCGGCTTCGCCATCAGGCCCCGCATACCGGCCAGCTGCTTGATCTGCGCCACGGAACCCCGGGCGCCGGAGTCAGCCATCATGTAAATCGAGTTGAACGATTCCTGATCGACTTCCTTGCCGTCGCGATCCAGCACGCGCTGCTTGGACAACTCGTCCATCATCGCCTTGGCGACCTTGTCGCCGGTGCGGCCCCAGATGTCGACCACTTTGTTATAGCGCTCGCCCTGGGTAACCAGGCCCTGGCGGTACTGCTCTTCGATTTCCTTCACTTCCTTGTGCGCATCGGCCAGCAAGGCGGCCTTGCGTACAGGCACCTGCATATCGTCGACGCAGATCGAGATACCGCCGCGGGTGGAGAAGCTGAAACCGGTGTACATCAGCTGGTCGGCGAAGATGACCGTGTCGCGGATGCCGCAACGACGGAACGACACATTGATCAGCTTGGAAATTTCCTTCTTCTTCAACGCCTTGTTGATGTGCTCGAACGGCAGCCCCTTGGGAAGGATGTCCGACAGCAACGCGCGGCCAACCGTGGTGTTGTAGCGCTTGATCACCGGCTGGAATTCGCCCTGGTCGTCCTTTTCCCACTCGCGCAGACGCACGGTGATACGGGTGGCCAGCTCGACCTGGCGCGTTTCGTAGGCGCGATGCACTTCCTTGGTGTCGGCCAGGACCATGCCTTCGCCCTTGCCGTTCACCTTGTCGCGGGTCATATAGTAAAGACCCAGCACGATATCCTGCGACGGCACGATGATCGGTTCGCCGTTCGCCGGGGACAGCACGTTGTTGGTCGCCAGCATCAGGGTGCGGGCTTCCATCTGCGCTTCCAGCGACAGCGGGACGTGGACAGCCATCTGGTCACCGTCGAAGTCGGCGTTGAACGCCGCGCAGACGAGCGGATGCAGCTGGATGGCCTTGCCTTCGATCAGGACCGGCTCGAACGCCTGGATGCCGAGACGGTGCAGCGTAGGCGCACGGTTCAGCATGACGGGATGCTCGCGGATCACGTCTTCCAGGATGTCCCAGACTTCCGGCACTTCCTGCTCGACCAGCTTCTTGGCCGCCTTGATGGTGGAGGCCAGCCCCATGACTTCGAGCTTGTGGAAAATGAAGGGCTTGAACAGTTCAAGCGCCATCTTCTTCGGCAGGCCGCACTGATGCAGGCGCAGCGTCGGGCCGACGGTAATCACCGAGCGGCCGGAATAGTCGACGCGTTTGCCCAGCAAGTTCTGACGGAAGCGGCCGCCCTTGCCTTTGATCATATCGGCCAGGGACTTCAGCGGGCGCTTGTTCGCGCCGGTCATGGCCTTGCCGCGACGACCGTTGTCGAGCAGCGAATCGACGGACTCTTGCAGCATGCGCTTTTCGTTGCGCACGATGATGTCCGGAGCCCGCAGCTCGAGCAGGCGCTTGAGGCGGTTGTTGCGGTTGATCACGCGACGATACAGGTCGTTCAGATCCGAGGTGGCGAAACGGCCGCCATCCAGCGGAACCAGCGGACGCAGTTCGGGCGGGAGCACCGGCAGCACTTCCAGGATCATCCATTCCGGCTTCATGCCGGAACGCAAGAAGGCTTCGAGCACCTTGAGGCGCTTGGCGATCTTCTTGATCTTGGTATCGGAGCCGGTCGACTCGAGCTCGCGACGCAGGGTTTCGATCTCGTTGGGCAGATCGATGCTGCGCAGCAGTTCGCGCACGGCCTCGGCGCCCATCATGGCCTTGAACTCTTCACCGTACTGGTCTTCCTTGTCCAGGAAGTCCTCTTCGGTCAACAGCTGACGGCGTTGCATCGGCGTCAGGCCCGGGTCGGTCACGACGTAAGCTTCGAAATACAGTACGCGTTCGATATCGCGCAGAGTCATGTCGAGAACCATGCCCAGACGCGACGGCAGGCTCTTGAGGAACCAGATGTGCGCGGTCGGGCTGGCCAGTTCGATATGGCCCATGCGTTCGCGGCGAACCTTGGACAGGGTCACTTCCACGCCGCATTTTTCGCAGATCACGCCACGGTGCTTGAGGCGCTTGTACTTGCCGCACAGGCACTCGTAGTCCTTGACCGGTCCGAAGATACGGGCGCAGAACAGACCGTCGCGTTCCGGCTTGAAGGTGCGGTAGTTGATGGTTTCAGGCTTCTTGACCTCACCGTAGGACCAGGAACGGATCTTGTCAGGCGAGGCGATGCCGATCTTAATCGCATCAAACTCTTCTTCTTGCGTTACTTGCTTAAAGAGGTCGAGCAGAGCTTTCATTGCGTCTCCAGTCAGGGTGACGGCACCGGAAATCCGGGGCCGTCACGCCTAAATCAATAGCGTTCCAGGTCGATGTCGAGGCCAAGCGAACGGATTTCCTTCACCAGCACATTGAAGGATTCCGGCATACCGGCATCGATCTTGTGTTCGCCCTTGACGATGTTTTCGTAAACCTTGGTACGGCCGGTCACGTCATCGGACTTGACAGTCAGCATCTCTTGCAGGGTGTAGGCGGCGCCATACGCTTCAAGCGCCCACACTTCCATTTCACCGAAACGCTGGCCACCGAACTGCGCCTTGCCGCCCAGCGGCTGCTGGGTCACGAGCGAGTACGGACCGGTCGAACGCGCGTGCATCTTGTCGTCGACCAAATGGTGCAGCTTCAGGTAATGCATGACGCCAACCGTGACCTTGCGGTCGAAGGCTTCGCCGGTGCGGCCGTCGTACAGCGTCATCTGGGTCTTAGAATCATTGAACCCCAGCTGCGCAGTGCGCGGTTCCTCGTCCAGATAGGCGAGGTCAAGCATGTGCTTGATTTCCGATTCCTTGGCGCCGTCGAACACCGGCGTCGCGAACGGCATGCCGCGGCGCAGGCTGTCGGCCAGCGTCAACAGCTCGCCATCATCCAGTTCGTCCAGATTTTCTTGCTTGCCAGTATCGTTGTACACCTTTTCCAGGTAGGCGCGGATCTGACCGACTTCACGCTGCTCTTTCAGCATGCGATCGACCTGTTCGCCGATACCCTTGCCGGCCCAGCCCAGATGCACTTCGAGAATCTGACCGATGTTCATCCGCGAAGGAACGCCCAGCGGATTCAGGACGATGTCCACCGTACGGCCGTCGCCCATATACGGCATGTCTTCGATCGGAAGGATGCGCGAAACCACACCCTTGTTACCGTGACGACCGGCCATCTTGTCGCCCGCCTGCAGGCGGCGCTTGACGGCCAGGTAGACCTTGACCATCTTCTGCACGCCCGGGGGCAGTTCATCGCCCTGGGTCAGCTTGCGCTTCTTGTCTTCGAACTTCAGATCGAATTCTTCGCGCTTCTGGGTCAGGCTTTCCTTGATCAGTTCGAGCTGCTTGGCGACATCTTCATCGCTCATGCGGATATCGAACCAGTCGTGCTTGGACGTCATGCTGGCCAGATACTCGTCATCGATCACGGTGCCCTTGGCAAGACGCTTCGGACCGCCGTTGGCAACCTTGCCGCCGATAAGGCGCTCGATACGGCTGAAGGCATCGTTTTCGAAAATGCGCAGCTGGTCGTTCAGGTCCAGACGATAACGCTTCAATTCGACATCGATGATGGACTGTGCGCGCTTGTCGCGCTCGATGCCTTCGCGCGTGAACACTTGCACGTCGATCACGGTGCCGGTCATGCCGGTCGGAACGCGCAGGCTCGTGTCCTTCACATCGGAAGCCTTTTCGCCGAAGATCGCGCGCAGCAGCTTTTCTTCCGGCGTCAGCTGAGTTTCGCCCTTGGGCGTAACCTTGCCGACCAGCACATCGCCCGCTTCGACTTCGGCACCGATATAAACGATGCCGGACTCGTCCAGGCGTCCCGCCATCCGTTCCGACAGGTTCGGAATGTCGCGGGTGATTTCTTCGGGTCCCAGCTTGGTGTCGCGGGCCACGACGGACAGCTCTTCGATATGGATCGAGGTATAGCGATCTTCCGCCACCACCTTCTCCGAAATCAGGATCGAGTCTTCGAAGTTGTAGCCATTCCACGGCATGAAGGCGATGGTCATGTTCTGACCGAGCGCCAGCTCGCCCAGATCGGTCGATGCACCGTCTGCCACCACATCGCCGCGCGCAAGCTTGTCGCCCACGCTGACGACCGGACGCTGGTTGATGTTCGTGTTCTGGTTAGAACGGGTGAACTTGGTCAGGTTGTAGATATCGACCCCGACTTCGCCCGCAACCGCTTCGTCGTCATTCACTCGCACGACGATACGGTTGGCGTCGACCAGATCGACTACACCACCACGACGTGCAACCACGGTGGTCCCCGAGTCGACCGCCACGCTGCGCTCGATGCCGGTACCGACGAAGGGCTTTTCCGGGCGCAGGCACGGAACAGCCTGACGTTGCATGTTGGCGCCCATCAAGGCACGGTTCGCATCATCGTGTTCAAGGAACGGAATCAGCGAGGCCGCGACAGAAACGACCTGCCCGGTGGCCACATCCATGTACTGGACGCGATCCGGCGTCGCCAGAATGGTTTCGCCCTTTTCACGGCACGTCACCAGGTCGTCGATCAGGGTGCCGCTTTCGTCCAGCTCGGCGTTGGCCTGGGCGATGACGTAACGACCTTCCTCGATCGCGGACAGGTAGTCGATATCAGCGGTGACCTTGCCGTCTACAACCTTGCGGTACGGCGTTTCCAGGAAGCCGAACTCGTTGGTGCGCGCATAGATCGACAGCGAGTTGATCAGGCCGATGTTCGGACCTTCCGGCGTTTCGATCGGGCAAACGCGACCATAATGGGTCGGATGCACGTCGCGCACTTCGAAGCCTGCGCGTTCGCGCGTCAGGCCGCCCGGTCCAAGAGCCGAAACGCGGCGCTTGTGGGTGATTTCCGACAGAGGGTTGGTCTGGTCCATGAACTGCGACAGCTGGCTCGAACCGAAGAATTCCTTGATCGCGGCGCTGACCGGCTTGGCATTGATCAGATCATGCGGCATCAGGTTGTCGGACTCGGCCTGATTCAGACGCTCCTTGACCGCACGTTCCACACGGACCAGGCCGGCGCGGAACTGGTTTTCAGCCAGTTCGCCGACAGAGCGTACGCGGCGATTGCCCAGATGGTCGATATCGTCGACTTCGCCGCGGCCGTTGCGCAGTTCGCACAGGATGGCGATGACGGACACGATATCCTCGGTCGCCAGCGTGCCGGACATGATGTCGCGACGATCGGAGAACTTGGTCCCGATCAGCTCGCGGAACCACTCCGGCGTCTTTTCATCAAACTTGTACTGATAGGTACGCGTGTTGAACTTCATGCGCCCCACGCGAGACAGATCGTAGGTTTCTTCGCTGAAGAACAGGCGCTGGAACAACTGCTCGACCGCTTCTTCCGTCGGCGGCTCGCCCGGGCGCATCATGCGATAGATCGCGACGCGGGCCTGCAGCTGCTCCTGGATATCGTCCGCACGCAGGGTTTGCGAGATATAGGCACCCTGGTCCAGATCGTTGGTGAACAGCACTTCCACTTCGGAAACATCGGCCAGCGCGAGCTTGGCCAGGCTTTCCTCGGTGATTTCCTCGTTGGCGCGGGCCAGCACTTCGCCCGTGTCGGTGTTGACCACGGCGCGGGCCAGTACCTTGCCCAGCAGCGCGTCGGCCGGCACTTCGATACGATCGAGCTCGGCGGCCTGGATGTCGCGGATATGGCGCACGGTAATGCGCTTGTCTTTGGCGACGATCAGTTTGCCATCCGCAGCGACGATATCGAACTTCGCGACTTCGCCCTTCAGGCGATCGGCCACGACCTTCAGGTAAACGCCATCCTTGCTCAGATAGAAGGTGTCGAAGCTGTAGAATTCGGACAGGATCCGTTCTTCGCTATAGCCGAGCGCCTTGAGCAAAATGGTCACCGGCATCTTGCGGCGACGGTCGATACGGAAGAACAGCTGATCCTTCGGATCGAATTCAAAATCGAGCCACGACCCGCGGTAGGGAATCACGCGTGCCGAGAACAGCAGCTTGCCCGAAGAATGGGTCTTGCCGCGGTCATGTTCGAAGAAGACGCCAGGGCTGCGATGCAACTGGCTGACGATCACACGTTCGGTACCGTTGATGATGAAGGACCCGTTGGTCGTCATCAGCGGGATTTCGCCCATGTAGACTTCGTTCTCTCGCACTTCCTTGACGACAGGCTTGGACGATTCCTTGTCGAAGATCGTCAGGCGAATGCGGGCACGCAGCGGAGCGGCATAGGTAATACCGCGGAGCTGACACTCCTGCATATCGAACGGCGGATCGCCCAGCACATAATGCGCGAAGTCCAGACGCGCGTAGCCGTTATGGCTGATGATAGGAAATATCGACTTGAACGCCGCTTGCAGACCAGCATCCTTGCGCTGATCAAGCTGCACACCCAGTTGCAAAAATTCGGTATACGAATCAATCTGGGTCGCCAACAGGAATGGGACATCGAGAACACTGGCACGTTTCGCAAAGCTCTTACGAATACGCTTCTTCTCAGTAAACGAATAACTCATAGAGTCTCCATCGAGGTGTGGTGGCGCAAGAAACCAAAAGTCAGCAGCCACGCTCGCAATAATTGCTGGCTTTTACCTTCTTTGATCCTGCAATACACAAGCGCAATAAGGCTGGCGGATTTCTCCGCCAGCCTTGCACATCTTCTGTCAAGGAAGATTATTTGATTTCAGCCTTGGCACCGGCGTCGGTCAGTTGCTTCAGGATGTCTTCGGCTTCAGCCTTGGCGACACCTTCCTTAACGGTCTTCGGTGCGCCGTCAACCAGATCCTTGGCTTCTTTCAGGCCCAGACCGGTGATGGCACGTACAACCTTGATCACGTTGACCTTCTGATCGCCGCAGGCGTTCAGAACGACGTCGAACTCGGTCTTTTCTTCAACGGCAGCAGCAGCGGATGCCGGGCCGGCTACGGCTACGGCAGCGGCGGAAACGCCAAACTTCTCTTCGAACGCCTTGACCAGGTCGTTCAGTTCCATCACGGTCAGACCAGCAACGGCCTCGAGGATGTCTTCTTTGGTAATTGCCATGTGAAAATCTCCTGAAATCTATATCTAAATAAGTTAAGCAGCTTCGGCTTGCTTCTCGGCCAGGGCACCCAGTGCGCGGGCGAAGCCAGCAACCGGAGCCTGCATAACGTAGAGAAGCTTGGACAGCAGTTCTTCACGGCTCGGAATCGACGCCAGCTCAGCAACCTGAGCGGCATTCAGAACGGAACCGTTGAACGCGCCGGCCTTGACGACGATCTTGTCGTCAGCCTTTGCAAATTGGTGAAGCACCTTGGCAGCAGCGACCGGATCCACGGACATGCCGTAGACCAGGGGCCCAACCATCTGGTCGGCCAGACCGGCGAACGCGGTGTCCGCAACGGCGCGACGTACCAGCGTGTTCTTCAACACGCGCAGGTACACGCCGTGCTCGCGTGCTTGCGCACGGAGCTTGGTCATGCTGCTAACCTCGATGCCCCGATATTCGGCGATGATCAGGGTCTCGGCAGTTGCCAGTTGGGCAACCACTTCGGCCACAATCGCCTTTTTATCTTCAAGATTGAGACTCAAGGTCTAACTCCTAGTCTGAAATGAAGCGGGAAACCCCGCCTCGCTTTGCAGCGGCGACCTATTCAGGAGACATCATATTGAACGCATATGGTGCCCATGGGCGGATTCGAACTGCCGACCTCTCCCTTACCAAGGGAGTGCTCTACCCCTGAGCTACATGGGCGCTTAACGTTGTGAAGCCTACTTTCGGGTACACCATCTGCGTAGGATGCTTACGCTATTAAGCCTTGCGGCACCTACGGTCTTTGACAACCTGGCGAACCATCATGGCCCGCCAGCCCAAAGCCTTTGTCGGCGGGGAGAATCCCCCCGCCACCCCATTACTGTTCGTTGATGGAGTTGGTATCGACGCGAGCACCAACACCCATGGTGCTGGACAGTGCAATCTTCTTCAGGTATTGACCCTTGGCTGCGGCCGGCTTGGCCTTCAGCAGGGCGTCAACCAGGGCTTGCAGGTTCTCGCGCAGCGCGGCGGCTTCAAAAGAAGCGCGGCCGATGGTGGCGTGAACAATACCAGCCTTGTCGGTACGGTACTGAACCTGACCGGCCTTGGCGTTTTTAACCGCTTCAGCAACGTTCGGGGTCACGGTACCGACCTTCGGGTTCGGCATCAGGCCGCGCGGGCCGAGGATCTGGCCCAGCTGACCGACAACGCGCATCGCGTCCGGGGAAGCGATCACGACGTCGAAGTTCAGTTGACCGGCCTTGACTTGCTCGGCCAGGTCTTCGAAACCGACGATGTCGGCACCGGCTTCGCGGGCGGCTTCAGCAGCGGCGCCTTGCGAGAACACGGCAACGCGCACGCTCTTGCCGGTACCACGCGGCAGCACGACGGAGCCGCGAACGACTTGGTCGGACTTGCGCGGATCAACGCCCAGGTTGACGGCGACGTCGATGGACTCGTCGAACTTGGCGGTAGCGGCTTCCTTGACCAGGCCCAGAGCCTCGTCAACGGCGTACAGCTTGTTGCTGTCGATCTTGGCGTTCAGAGCTTGCAGACGCTTGGAAATCTTGGCCATTTACACACCCTCCACGGTCAGACCCATGGAACGAGCGGAGCCGGCGATGGTACGCACGGCGGCGTCCATGTCGGCAGCGGTCAGATCCGGCTGCTTCTGCTTGGCGATTTCTTCCAGCTGGGCGCGAGTCACAACGCCGACCTTGTCGGTGTTGGCTTTCGGGCTGCCCTTCTGGATACCGGCGGCCTTCTTCAACAGAATGGTGGCCGGCGGGGTCTTCATGATGAAGGTGAAGGACTTGTCCGCGTAGGCGGTAATCACGACCGGAATCGGCAGGCCCGGCTCGATGCCTTGGGTCTGGGCGTTGAACGCCTTGCAGAATTCCATGATGTTCAGACCACGCTGACCAAGCGCCGGGCCGATAGGCGGGGACGGATTGGCTTTACCAGCGGGCACTTGCAGCTTTACATAGCCGACAATTTTCTTTGCCACGATTTTGCTCCTGATTCGGGTATAACGCGGGCACAGACCCGCTTCCCAGACGAAAGGGCATGATTATACACACCCACTACTCTTTTGCCAAGCCGCTCAGACTTTCTCGACCTGACTGAATTCCAGCTCGACCGGCGTATCGCGACCGAAGATCTGAACCGAAACGCGCAGCTTGTTGCGCTCGTAGTTCACTTCGTCGACGCTGCCGTTGAAATCGTTGAACGGGCCGTCAATCACGCGGACGCGCTCGCCCACTTCGAACAGCACCTTCGGCTTCGGTTTTTCCACGCCTTCCTGGATCTGCTGCATGATGGCATCGACTTCCTTCTTGGAAATCGGAGCCGGGCGATTGGCGGTGCCGCCGACAAAGCCGGTCACCTTGGGGGTGCTCTTCACCAGATGCCAGGTTTCATCGGTCATTTCCATTTCCACCAGCACATAGCCGGGGAAGAACTTGCGTTCAGTAATGGAACGGCGACCGTTCTTGATATCGACGACTTCTTCGACGGGAACCATGATCTGGCCAAACAGATCCGCCACATCCGAACGCTCGACGCGTTCGCGCAAGGCTTTTTGCACGCTCTTCTCGAAACCCGAGTAGGCGTGAACCACATACCAACGCTTAGCCATTTGAACCTCGACCCAGAATCACGTCATAGAACAGCCAGGACAACCCCGAGTCGATCAGCCACATAAACAGCGCGAGCACAAACACGAACAGGAACACCATGCCGGTAACCTGCATCGCCTCCTTGCGTGTCGGCCATACGACCTTGCGGCTTTCGGTGATCGAGTCCTGGGCGTACCCGACGAATTGCTTACCCGGGCGCGACAGCCACACCACCCCTGCCGCAATCGCCAGCGAGGCGACGAAGGCGAGGATGCGCAGCAGGCCCTGCGTCTCGGGGATCATATAAAAGCCCGCGATGCCGGCGACAACCACCACACCCGCGAGCACCATCTTGAGTTTGTCTTGCGTTTCCATGCGGATATTCTCAGCGCGTATGCGACAAAAGACCAACCGGCGCATACGCGCCGGTTAGTCTTAATTGGCAGGCCAGGAGGGTCTCGAACCCCCAACCCTCGGTTTTGGAGACCGATACTCTACCAATTGAGCTACTGGCCTATTAACCTGTCAACTATTACTGAATGATCTTCGATACTACACCGGCGCCGACGGTACGGCCACCTTCGCGGATCGCGAAACGCAAACCTTCTTCCATGGCGATCGGAGCGATCAGTTCCACGGTGATGGCCACGTTATCGCCAGGCATAACCATTTCCACGCCTTCGCCCAGCGTCACGG
>NZ_AUGZ01000047.1 GCF_000422925.1 Paludibacterium yongneupense DSM 18731 | reverse complement strand
CCCGCACCCGCACCCGCACCCGCACCCGCACCCGCATCCCGCATCCCGCTCCAGCCGCTCCAGCCGCTCCAGCCGCCCCCGGCGTCACGGGGTCATGCCGGCGTCCGCCGGATGTAAACGGACGGCGAGCCGGCCTCCCGGCCGACGCCTGAACACCCGAAGGAGGACGGGAGGCCGGCTCGTCGTCGGGCCACGGACAATCGCCCCCCACGAACGAGACGCCACCACCGCCCCCGGCCCCTGAACGCCCATGAACGAGACGCCGCAACCGCCCACAGACCCTGAACGCCCGCGAACGAGACGCCACCCCCGCCCACGAACCCTGAACGCCCACGAACGAGACGCCACCCCCGCCCCCGGACCCTGAACCTCCACGAACGAGACGCCACCCCTCGTCCACAGGCAATGATCCGCTCCGAACCGGAGACCGCCAGACGAAGCCTGGACGAAAGCCATCCCGAAGAACCGTACTCCGGGATGGCTTGCACGTGCGCATTTTGATGCCACCGGCAAAGATGCTGACAACGATCGATGCAAGCCCCGGGAGGCGCACCGCGACAGACACTTCAGCCGAACAGATCGAGTTTTACCCGGCCCTCGCCTTTCCAGCGTTCGAGCGTCTGCGTCGGGCTTTCGCCTGCGACAGGGCTGGCCGCGAGACTGTCGAGCAAGGCGGCTTCGACGCCCGCCCCGAGCGTGCTGGCACCGCCGCAGACATAGATGAGCGCACCGCATTCTTCCATCCAGCGTATCAGTTCGACCCCCTGATCGCGCAGGGTGGCGCTTATATAGCGTCCGTCTCCCGGTTCGCGTGAAAAGGCGGTATCCAGCCGTTGAAGGGTGCCTTCGCTTTGCGCGTATTCGAGTTGCTGCCGGTAAAAGAAATCCCCGTTGCGTTTGCGATTGCCGAAGAATAACCACACCGGTCCCGCCTCCGCTACTCCCAGCCGTTCGGTGATGAAGCCGGGGAAAGGGGCCAACCCCGAGCCTGAAGCGATCAGAATCAGTGGTCGCGAGCTATCCAGCGGCGGATTGAAGTCGGGGTGGCGGCGCAGACCGGCCTCGATTCTGGCGCCCAGTGGCAGGCGGCACAGAAACGAAGAAGCCAGCCCCAGCCTCTCGGCCCCGTCCTGCAAGCGGGTGCGATGCATGCCTACCGTGAGCTCGATGCGCGCCTCGGCGGCATGCGACGAGGAGCCTATCGAATAGCAGCGCTCGCGCTCGCCGGCGGCCGGCGATACCAGCAGAAGATCGCCGGGGCGGAAATCGTGCGGCGCGCCCTCGATGGCAAATGAAAGATGCCAGGTCTCGTTGAGATCGGCCTGGGCCGGATCATCCAGTCGTTCGCGCGATACGAGGCGAAGACTCAGCAGCGGGTCCAGCTCGAGCGGAGCTTCGCTTGCCTCCTGCTTCACCCCCAGCAAGCCCAGCCAGTGACGCCAGACGCCGGTATCGCCCGCGCTCAGTTTCTGCAGCGGGATGCGTTCCTGCGCGCCTTGCCTGAGCAGAGCCGCGCGCAAAGCGATTCCGCCGCCGCAGAAAGTGTCATAGCGGGTATCGCCCAGAGCCAGCATGGAAAAGACCGTTCCGCACAGGGATGTCTGCTCCAGCTTCTGCAAGAAGCCGGTGGCGGCATTGGGGAGTTCGCCGTGACCCGTCGTTGAAACCAGCAGCAGCGTGTTGCGGAAGCCAGGCAGCTCTTCCGGGTGCAGCGTGGCGAGCGAGGCGAGCATGACGGCTTCGCCGGTCGCACGCAGCGCTTCGGCCGTGGCCTGCGCCAGGCGGGCGGCAGTGCCGGTCTGGCTGGCATAGGCGATCAGTGTCGTATTTTCCGGTGCCTCCGTCAGAGCCGAGCGGGCAGTGCTCTGACGCCTGCGATGCCACCAGCCCAGTATGCCGGTCACTGTCAATGCGGTGAGAATCAAGGCCGAAAGCAGATTGATCAGGCCCGACCAGGCGCCGGCCCAGGTGCCCTCATGCAGCATGCGTACCCAGCCCAGGCCCGAGCGGGTTTGGACGATAGGGCCCGATCGCGGCACGAATGCACTCACCGTACCCGTCGGCGAGGCGATGCTCAGCATGACATTGCCGCGCAGCACGCGCGCCTGGGTCAGGTGGCTGAGGTCCATCTGCCCGTTCGCCGCAGCGATGGCCGCAGTGACGGTCATGGCCGGTCCGGGGGCGGCGGGCGGTAGCGAGGGCCTCCCGAGATGAAGGATCATCAGCAAGGCCGTGACCGGCGTAAGCAGAGTCAGGGGCAGCGCCAGCCAGGCGAGCCCGGCATGCCAACCGCCAAGGGTGTTGCGCAATTTGGGCCACCCGAGCAGCAAGCCCAGAAAAATGATGGCTACCATGATGTAGCTTGCGAACTGCACGATGGCCCCGGTGCCGAGCAGCAATCTTTTATGCAGACGTAATGCCACATCGAAAATGTCGAAAGCAGGCGCGCGAGGCGACGCCGTGCGGACATCGTAGCTACCATTCGGGCCTGCCCCGCGCGTCATCAAGGTGATGGTCTTGCCATCGCCGGACAGGCTGAGTTGCCGGGCCATGTCGTGCGGGTCTATGGTGTGCAGGGTGCTGATCAGCGCCGGCACGCTCAGGGGGGCGGGAGTCTGCGTCGCTTGTACCATCGGTTTGAACGCGAGAACGGCGCCGGACAAGAGAATCAGCAGAAAAACCGGCGCCAGCGCGAGCGCCAGCCAGCGATGGATGCGCAGGATGGGCGTGTAGTACGGTTTGAGTGTCATGTGAGTCCCGACAAGGCTTGTAATATCGATAACGGTATTAGAACCGACAGGTGTAAACCCCGTGTGGCAGCGACCGGCCGTATTGTGAACGGCATGTAAAAAGTGTTACCAGTCTGCATTTTGACGCTGCTCTCGTACGCGACTCGCGTTATGCTCTGCGCAAGACTGAGGAGCATGTGTGATGAGTAAAAGGATTTTGGTCGTCGACGATGATCCGGAATTGCGGTCCTTGCTGCAGAGCTATCTGGGCCATCAGGGCTACGAGGTGGAAACGGCGTGCGATGGAGTGGAAATGAAACTGCGCATGCAGGAGCGAATGCCGGATATGCTGATTCTCGACCTCATGCTGCCGGGAGAGGATGGCCTGACGCTATGCCGGAACCTGCGCGCGAACTCGCGGCTTCCCATCCTGATGCTGACCGCGCGTGGCGATGATATGGATCGCATCATCGGACTGGAGATGGGGGCGGACGATTACTTGCCCAAGCCGTTCAATCCACGCGAATTGCTGGCGCGCATCAAGAGCATCTTGCGCAGGGCGCAGGACCAGGACCCGTACGGAGAACCCGCGCGTAGCCTGACGTTTTCCGGGTGGACAATCGATCTGGCCGCGCACCATCTGGTGGGGGGCGACGGAGTGGTCATCGCTCTGTCGTCCGGGGAGTTCAAGCTGCTGCGATTGCTGGCTGAAACGCCCAATTGCGTGTTTTCGCGCGACCAGCTGATGGATGCGCTGGCCGGACGCGACGCGACGCCGTTCGACCGTACCATAGACGTGATGATCTCGCGCCTGCGCCGCCGGCTGGGGGATGATGCACGCGATCCCGAGCTGATCAAGACCGTGCGCAGCGAAGGCTATATGCTGGCCGCGAATGTGGAGCGGAAGGCATGAGGCGTATCCCGAAAACCTTGTTCGGGCAGATGTTGCTGGTCTTTTTCAGCGGACTCTTGCTGGTCCAGCTAATCGGTATGTGGTTGATGCTGGACGATCGCAGCAGGCTGAATTACAAATTGCTGGCCGAGTATGCCGCTCAGCGGACCGCGGGCATCGCCAGCGTGCTCGATCACGCCGATGCGTACGAACGGGCACGACTGGCGAGTTCCCTGAGCGTGCCGCCGACCACATTGACGATGGATGTGCCCTGGAGCCGGGGGCCGCTTGATTCATCCGATGGCGCACGGGCCTTTGCCGCAGCGGTGGAGCAGGGGCTGGCCCGGCCGCTGAGCGTACAGGTGCTGTCGGTCGAGCAGATTTCGCCCGAACAGCTGGATTTCGATGCCCACGGCCGGGAGTTTCATCGCTCCGGGCATGGCCCTCGCGTTGGCGAGCGCAAGGCGCCGCTGTTTGCGCGTACTTTTCTGGCTCAGGTCAGGTTGCATGACGGTACGGTAGTGACCTTCCATCAAATGTTGCCGCAGATTGCGCAGGACGTGCCCTACCGCATGATTGCCTTGCTGTTGTTGCTGCTGCTATCGGTCGGCCTGTTGTCGGGATGGGCCGTGCGGCGGTTGACGCGGCCCCTGGCCGGATTTGCCAACGCGGCGGCCGGTCTGGCGCAGAATCTTGACCAGCCCCCCCTGATGGAGAATGGCCCGCTCGAGGTCAGGCGCGCTACGCAGGCGTTCAATGCCATGCAGCGCGACCTGCGACGCTATCTTGCGACGCGGTCGCAAGCGCTGTCCGGCGTTTCGCACGATCTGCGGCTGCCGATCACGCGCCTGCGCTTGCGTCTGGAGGAAGTCGACTCACCGTCCTTGCGCAGAAAGATGGAGCACGATCTGTCGGAGATGGACGATATGATCGGGCATACGCTGGATTTTCTGCGCGCAGGCAGCGATGCCGAAACGCCCGTGATGTTGAATCTCGACGCTCTGATCGACAGCGTAATCGAGGATATGGAAGACCTGGGGGCGCATATCGAGCGTACGGGAGCCGTCCGACAGCCGCTGCGGCTGCGGGCCAATGCGATGCGGCGCTGCATCGCCAATCTGCTGGATAATGCGCGCCGCTACGGAGGGGAGGGGCTGATCAGGGTGACGGTCGAGGATTCGGCGACGGAGATCGCGATCCGTATCGACGATCAGGGGCCGGGCATTGCGGCGGCGGACAGGGAGCAGGTGTTCGAGCCCTATGTTCGCCTGGAGAGTTCGCGCGCGCGCCATACCGGCGGCACGGGACTGGGGTTGGCCATCAGCAAGGCGGTGCTCGAGTCGCACGGCGGTCGTATCGAACTTGGCGACGCGCCAGGAGGCGGCTTGCGGGTCAGTCTGACGTTGCCGCGTGCCGGATAGTCAAGCGGAGCAGGCAGAAATGCAAAAACCCGGAGTTCTGTCGAACTCCGGGTTTTTTTTGTGGTGGAGATAAGCGGGATCGAACCGCTGACCTCTTGCATGCCATGCAAGCGCTCTCCCAGCTGAGCTATACCCCCACGAAACCGGTCGGCTTGTTGCTGCCTGAGCGACGAACTATACGGTTTCCGGCTGAGGCTGTCAAGCGATCCCGCTTAAAAAGCCGGAATAATTGAACCTTTGTACTTTTGTTCGATGAATTTCTTCACTTCGGGAGAATTCAGTGCGGCGGCCAACTTCTTGATGGCAGGGGAATTCTTATTGTCCGGGCGTGCCACCAGCAGGTTGGCATACCACGATTTGCCGCCTTCGAGAATCAGCGCATCGCGGGTCGGAACCAGTTTGGCTTCCAGGGCGTAATTGGTATTGATGACAGCCAGGTCGACCTGGTCGAGGATGCGGGGCAGCGCGGCCGAGTCGAGTTCGCGTATCTTCAGCTGCTTAGGATTTTTGATGATGTCATGTTCTGTCGCGAGAATATTGGACGGATCCTTCAACTGGATCAGGCCAGCCTGGCTGAGCAGCAGCAAGGCGCGCCCGACATTGGACGGATTGTTCGGGATGGCGACAGTCGCGCCGGACGGCAGATCGGCGATTTTCTTGATCTTGTGCGAGTAGGCTCCGAAAGGTTCGATGTGAACGGCGGCGACCGATACCAGGTTGGTGCCCTTGCTCTTGTTATAGGTGTCGAGATAAGGCTTGTGCTGGAAGTAGTTGGCGTCGATGCGTTTTTCGCTGACTTGAACATTCGGCTGAATATAGTCGTCGAAGACCTTGATTTCGAGGGTGACGCCTTCGCGGGCCAGGATGGGTTTGACCACTTCCAGGATCTCGGCATGCGGGATCGGGCTGGCAGCGACGGTGAGCGTTTCCGCATGGGTGAGTTGGCCGGCAAGGCCGATGACGGTAGCGGCGAGTGCGAATTTCAGTGATTTGAGTTTCATTATGCTTCCTTTGGGATGAATGGATTATTTACGGACGAAGTGCCGGACCCAGCGATCGCCGAAAACTTGTAAGGCCTGTACCAGGATTACCATCAGCGCGACGGTAACGACCATGACGTTGGTTTGGAAGCGCTGATAACCGTAGCGGATGGCGAGGTCGCCCAGGCCGCCACCGCCAATGGCGCCGGACATGGCCGAATAGGAGACCAGATTGATCGCGGTGACGGTAATGGCCGCGATCAGGCCGGGCACCGCTTCCGGGATGAGCGCACCGAATACGATCTGACGTTTCCTGGCGCCCATGGCCTTACAGGCTTCGATGACGCCGGAATCGATTTCTCGCAGCACGTTCTCCACCAGCCGCGCAAAGAAGGGGGTCGCAGCCAGGACCAGTGGTGGTATGGCGCCGGGGACGCCGATCGAGGTGCCGATCAGCCACACGGTCAAGGGAATCATCACGACGAGCAGGATGATGAAAGGGACCGAGCGCAAGGTATTGACGATGAAGGACAGCGCTCCGTTCAAACCGCGGTTGGCCAGCAACTGTCCAGGGGCGGTCAGGAACAGCAGGATGCCGAGCGGGAGTCCTAGCACGATGGTAAAGAATAAGGAGACGAGGCTCATCACGACCGTATCCTGGGTGGCGGCGGCGATTTCATCCCAATTGCCGATGCTGCTGAAGAATTCAATCATGCGACCACCTCGTAGTGAATCTGGTATCGGTCAAGCTGCGCGGTCACCGCCGGCAGTGCGCCGGGCGTTCCCATGACTTCGACCAGCAACTGGCCATAGGGCGTATCTTTGATGCGCCCGATCGAGCCTTGCAGAATGTTGAAATCGATTCCGGTTTCGCGGGTGGCGATGCTTAGCACCGGTTGATAGGTGGCGGCCCCGACAAAGGTCAAGCGCAGCAAGGGACCGGTCGCCTGCAGCCTCACCGCTGCCAGGTCGGCGCCGGCCATGCCGCCTGTTTCGGCCAGCAGGCTTTGCGTCACGGCATGACGCGGGTGCAAGAACACGTCGCTGACCGCGCCGGATTCGGCGATGCGCCCGCCGTCGATGACCGCGACACGGTCGCAGAGGGAACGGATCACTTGCATCTCGTGGGTGATCAGGACAATGGTCAGCCCAAGCTGCCGATTGATGCTGGCGAGCAGCTCGAGAATCGACTGTGTCGTCTCCGGGTCGAGCGCCGATGTCGCCTCGTCCGAAAGCAGCACCGAGGGCGAGTTGGACAAGGCGCGGGCGATGCCGACTCGCTGTTTCTGCCCGCCAGACAGGCGATGGGGATAGCTGTCGCGCAGGGCTCCGAGCCCGACTAGCTCGAGCAGCTCGTCGACACGGCGGCGGATGGCCGTGCGATCGTGGTTGCCGGCCAGCTTTAGCGGGAACGCGATATTGTCGGCCACGGACTTGGAGTTGAGCAGGTTGAAGTGCTGGAAAATCATGCCCGTGCGCCGCCGCAGGGCGGCCAGTCCGCTGTCGTCGTAACGGGTAATGTCTTCGCCTTCTATCAGAATGCGTCCCGAACTCGGTCGTTCCAACAGATTGAGGGTGCGAATCAGCGTGCTTTTACCCGCGCCGGAACGACCGATGATGCCGAAGATTTCCCCGCGTTTTATGTGCAAGTTGATGTCGTCGAGAGCCGGCTTGGCGGTAGCGGGTGTCGAATAGTGTTTTGTCAGGGCTTCGATGCGTATCACAGTGGTTTCCATCTGTACGGAGTCGGCTCCGTCTCGGCTTTCACTGTAACAAAGTCGATATAGAACGTAAAATCACGTTGCGTGGTAATGATATAATTTTATGGAATATAAAGTCGAGCAGGGCAACCCGCTTGATCGGGTAAGTGCTTGTGAGTGAAGTAATGAAGGGTTAATCTTTGTTACCATTCCTTCATAGCGCAAACATCGGATATGATTTCTTGCAAGTATTTTAACACCGTGTTGCGTTTGTAACTCACCTGTCATCATTAACTGTAGTTGGTGAAAATAGTTGTACCAATTGTTTTATAATATGGTACGTTGGAATCGGCACGCATGTTGTCCACGCCTTGGTGCGAGGAGTGGCCGTGCCGGAGTTCCGGATTGGGTGCCGCGCAGCAATGCACGGGGGATAATGTTGCTGCAATCGAGCGAGTGTTGATGCCTGTAAAACGCGTTATTCGGTGTGCACTGCCTGCGCTTCTGGCTGCTTTCTGCGCTCGCGCCTATGCCGGCTATACGCCGGACGACACCTATTACGCCTATGCCGGTGTCTCATACCGTTACGACAGCAACGTTCTGTCGCTTCCTGAAATCACATCCGTTCCTGCTGTGTACGGAACGTCGGCGCGGGGCGACAGTGCGGTCATCACGTCTGCTGGCGGGCACTACCAGAATACGTATTCGCGGCAGTTGGTGAGCCTCGATGGCCAGTTCTCCGACACCCGCTACCAGACCTATGGGTTGCTCGACTATTACGGCTGGAACGGGCAGGCGAAGTGGAACTGGCAAGCCGGGCGGGACTGGTCCGGCCTTTTCGGTTACCAGGACGTGCGCGACCAGCCGAATCTGAGCAATATCGTGAGCGGTTTTCGCGATGTCGTGCGGACCCGCACCGGTAACTTCGTCGCCGATTACGCCTTGACCAGCAAGTTTGCAGTGGAAGGGTCGCTGACGCAGAGCAGCCAGCACAACCAGCAGTTGACGTATCTCGACTATGAGCAGAGGCAGGTGGGCCTGGCGCTGGTCGGCAAGACCGGCAAGGGGAGCACGCTGACCCTGGCCGCCACCCACGGCAAGGTGGACTATGCGCAGGTGGATCAGTCGAGCTACAAGCAGGATCAGTTGATGATGTCGCTGGATTGGCCGCTCAGCGAAAAAACCCGCCTCAGTGGCAATGTCGGCCGGGTTCGCAGCGAGTCGAATGCGGGTGGAGCGGCCCAGTTTGACAAGATTTCCGGCATCGAAACGCACTGGCAGGCTACGGCCCGCAATGCCTTGAGCCTGGGGCTGCAACAGTCGTTCAACTCGCCGGGCAGTTCGGTGCTGCGCGGGACGACCAGCAGCCGTTACGGAGGGCTGGTACACACGTTCAGCGAGAAAATATCGCTGGGCATGAACCTGCGCCGCGACCGGTATAGCTACGATCAATCGTCGGCGGATTACAGTATCACAACGTCGCGCATCGATCTGAACTGGTCGCCGCACCCTGCGGTGCTCGTGACGGCCTATGCGCAGAATTTGAAGCGCGATCTGGCCGAGTCGAGCAATAGTTATACCGACCGGCAAGTGGGCGTGAGTCTGCGCCTGCTTTATTAGAGCAAACAATCATGAGTGCGAACCAAACGAGTTTGAATATGGGTCATTCCCTGAGCAAACCTGTCCACTCGCTTCCCGTCCTCAGGGACCGGCTCGGCGATCTGGACCGTAGCGCGCCGCTGGCCAGCCTGTTCAAAGCCATCATAGATCCGTTCGTGGTGGTTCTGGTCCTGTTCGCATTGGCACGCCCGTTCGAGATTGCGCAGCATGGAATGCTGCCGATTCTTGCTGCGATTGCCTTTGCGCTTTCTGCCCTGTTTCTGGATGGTACGTTTCTGCTGATGCCGGATGCGCCTGGCCGCTTTCTCGGAGTCGGTCGTCTTGTCGTCTGCTGGGTCGCCCTGATTCTGGTGTTATGGTGCCTGGGCGCCTTGTCCGGGCTGCTGAATTATTTTCCTCCCGAGTTCCTGCTGGCCTGGGTGGCGCTATCGCCTGTCGCGCTGTTGCTGGTCCATGGCGCCATTCGATCGGTGGTTCTGAATCCGGTGCGCTCCAAACTCGGGCTCCATAAGGTCGTCATCGTCGGTGCTACCGAGTCAGGGGCTGCGCTGGCCGATCGCATTCGCAGCAATCCCCAGTTGAAGATGGATTTCGTCGGCTATTTCGATGACCGCGAGGTCGAACGGCTGGATGACGTCGCCGCGCATGAAATGCTGGGGCGTATCGCCGATCTGCATCACTATGTCCAGGCCAACGGTGTGCGGCAGATCTTCATCTCTCTGCCGATGACATCGCAACCGCGGGTGATGGCTTTGCTGGAAGCCTTGCAGGATTGCACGGCATCGATTTACTTCCTGCCCGACCTTTTTATTTTCGACATGATTCAGGCTTGCATCGACGACGTGGCCGGTTTCCCGGTGGTCGGCATCTGCGAGAGCCCCTTTGTCGGCATCGACGGTGTGGTCAAGCGCGCCTCCGACATCGTCTTGTCGCTGATGATTCTTGCCGTGATCTGGCCCGTGATGCTGGCGCTGGCGGTGGCCGTGAAGCTCAGCTCGCCGGGACCGGCCTTGTTCCGGCAGCACCGCTATGGCGCCAACGGCGAAAACATTCTGGTCTATAAATTCCGCTCGATGACGGTGATGGAAGATGGGGACAGCGTGCAGCAGGCGACCCGTTCGGACAGCCGCCTGACGCCGATTGGCGCCTTTATCCGCAAGACATCGCTCGATGAACTACCGCAATTCATCAATGTACTGCAAGGCCGCATGAGTATTGTCGGCCCGCGCCCGCACGCCAATGCGCACAACGAGATGTACCGCAAGCTGATCAAGGGTTACATGCTGCGGCATAAAGTCCGTCCGGGGATTACCGGCTGGGCGCAGGTGAACGGCTATCGTGGCGAGACCGATACCGTAGACAAAATGCAGCGGCGCATAGAATACGATTTGGACTATCTACGCAATTGGTCTATCTGGTTCGACCTGAAAATTATCGCGCTCACGGTGTGGACGGTGCTGCGGGGTCACAATGCCTATTGAACTATGGGGAAGCAAGACAATGACGAGCAATAAATGGGTTGGGGGAGTGGTACTGGCGGCAACGATCGTGGTGGCGGGGTGCGGCAAGCATGATGCCAAAGCGCCGAGCCAGGTGCTGGCCCGGGTCAATGATGCCGAAATCACGGTTCTGCAGCTCAACGGCGTGCTTGCCAACCAGCCCCAGGCCCAGAACAACCCGGCCTTGAAGCAGGCCGCGCTGGAGCAGTTGGTCGAGCAGGAGGTCCTGGTCCAGAAGGCTGCCGAGTTGAAGCTCGATCGCGACCCGGATGTGATGCAGGCGATCGAGCAGAGCAAGCGCCAGATTCTGGCAAATGCCGCCGCACAGCGTGTGGTCGGGAAAATTGACGAGCCGTCGCAGGCCGAAGTCGACGATTTTTTCGCCAAGAACCCCGGCTTGTTCTCGGCGCGGAAGATCTACGATTTCGCGGTTTTCCAGTTGTCCAGCGCCGACCTGAAGGCACCGCTGCTGGACGAACTCAATCATTCGCAAAGCCCGGATCAGACCCAGGTGATGCTGAACAAGGCCCAGGTCAAGTTCCAGGGCAAGATGGCGCGCATGCCGGCCGAGCAGTTGCCGCTGCCGCTGGTATCCCGTCTGACGGGCATGAAGGTGGGTGACGTGGCTCAGCTGCAGCAGGGGCCGCAGACGACATTGCTGCAATTGGTGCATGCCGAGGCCGCACCGGTCGATGCCAAGCAGGCCAAGCCGGCGATTCTGACTTTCCTGCGCAGCCAGCGCGGCCAAAGCGAGGCTCATGCCAAGATCGAAGCCTTGAAGGCCGCGGCCAAAGTCGTCTATGTGAAGCGTTTCAGCGAAACCGCCTCGGCTCCGGTTCCGGCCCCCGCCGCTGCCGCCGCTCCCGCGGCGGCGAAGGATAATTCCCTCAATAACGGACTGAAAGGTTTGCAATGATGCGCTGGCTGCTGATCGTGGTGCTATGTCTGTTTTCCGGGATGGTCCAGGCGGAAAACGCGGGCGAATATCATCTGGGGCCGGGCGACGATATCAAGATATCGATCTACGATCACCCTGACCTGGCGCTGGAGACTGCACTAAGCAAGGATGGCAGCATCGCTTTTCCGTTGATCGGAGAAATTTCGCTGAATGGCATGTCGCCTTCGGATGCGGAGAAAGCGATCGCGGCACGCCTGTCCTCGGGAGGCTTCCTGCTCAATCCGCAAGTTTCGATACTGGTCAGCCAGTTCCGAAGCCAGCGCATCTCGGTCATCGGCGAGTTCAATCATCCAGGACGTTTCTCGCTCGACAGTGCCACCGACCTGGTCGATGTCATTGCACTGGCCGGCGGCATCGCTCCGAGCGGCGGCGACCAGATCGTTATCATCAACGGCAACACGCGGCGCCAGGTCAATCTAAGCCAGTTGATGGCCGAGACCGATCCGGCCAAACGCGTGGTCAAGGTTAACAACGGCGATGTCATTTTTGTTCCGCGCTCGATGGTGTATGTGTCGGGCGAAGTCAACCGGCCCGGTAATTACCGGCTGGAAACCGGTATGACCGTGATGCAGGCGATCGCGGTGGCGGGGGGATTCAATCCGCGGGCGTCGCATACCTCGATCGAGATCCACCGTCTTGGTGCTGATGGAAAAGTCATGGAGCTGAAAGGGCGTTCTTCCGATCAGGTACGGGAAAACGATGTGATTTACGTGCAGGAAAGCTTGTTCTGATCGCGGGGCACGAAGCATGACTCTTGAATTATTCCTTCAGATCCTCAAAGCCAGACGTCGCCTGGCCTTCCTGGTCGGCGGCACGGTCGTGTTGCTGACGCTGGTCGTCAGTCTGATCTGGCCGAAGCAGTACACGGCTTCGACCAGCCTGGCCATCGACGTCAAGGCCAACGATCCTGTCACCGGTTTGCCGACCACGGCCAGCATGCTGCCCGGCTATCTGCAGACTCAGGTCGATATCCTGACCAGTCAGGCCACTGCGCTGAATGTGGTCGATGCGCTGGGCCTGACCCGCATTCCCGAGGCGCAGCATAAGTTTATGACGGAGACCGGCGGCAAAGGCACCATTCGGGACTGGCTGGCATCGTCCCTGCTCAAGGGGCTGGATGTGGTGCCAGGGCGCGAGAGTAGCGTGATTTCGCTGTCATATACTGCGACCGACCCAAAATTTGCTTCGACCCTGGCCAACAGCTTCGCCCAGGAATACATCCATACCCTGGTTGATATGCGCGCCGCGGCTGCGCAGCAGAACAATGCGTTTTTCCAGCAACAGCTCAAGGTTTTACAGGCGAATCTGGAGCAGGCGCAGAAAAAACTGGCCGATTATCAGCAACAGCAAGGCTTGATCGCGACCGACGAGAAGCTCGATGTGGAGACGCAGCATCTCGGCGAGATCACGTCGCAGTTGGTCGGCGCGCAGTCGGCGACCTTCGATGCCCAGGCGCGCGCGCGCGGCGCGGATGCGGCGCCCGATGTGCTGAACAATCCGCTGGTGCAGCAGTTGAAGAACCAGCTGGCGCAGGCCGAAGTCAAGTTCAAGGAAGAAGCCGAACGCACCGGACCGAACCATCCCCACTACCAGCAGGCTCTGGCCTCGCTCAATGCCACGCGTCAGCAACTGGCCGATGTGACTCGCCAGTATGCGGGTGGCTTGAATAATGCGGCCAGCAATTCAGCCGCGCGGCAGGCCGCCCTGCTGAATGCGGCCAAGGTGCAGAAAGACAAGCTGCTCGAGTTGAAGTCGCAGCGCTCGGTGGCCGGCGTGCTCGAGAGCGAAGTCGCCAACGCGCAACGCGCGTATGACCAGGCCTTGCAGCGCTATTCGCAGACCATGCTGGAGAGTCGCTCCGATCTGGCCAATGTGGCCGTGCTCGAAGCGGCCAGCGAGCCTTTGCGTCCTTCGCGACCTCTGATCATGCTCAATCTCATCGTCTCCATCCTGGTGGGAGCGGTGCTCGGTGTCGGTGCGTCGATGCTGGGCGAGTTGCTCAATCGCCGTGTGCGCAGCGTGTCTGATCTGGAAGCCATGCTGGAGTTGCCGGTACTCGCTGTCATCAAGCCCGATGCCAAGCCGCGTTTCCGTCGCGGTATCGGCTTTTTGCGCCTGAAGAGAGGATGAGCCCGCTTATGAAAACCGAGCCTATCGTGAAAGACATGACCGATACCCGCACCTCTACCGTGGGTCAGTTGCTGCTGGATCGCGGCAAGCTGACTCTTGCCCAGGCCGAAAAAGCCCTGCTGCTGCAAAAAGAGGAGAATCTCCGCTTCGGCGAGGCGGCGATCAAGCTTGGCTTCATCACCAGCCAGGATTTGCAGGAGGTGTTGTCCGAGCAATTCGACTATCCCTTCTTGCCTGGCGACGACGAATCGTTGAGCCCGCAGCTGATTGCCGCTTACAAACCGCAGTCCGCCCAGGTCGAGGCCTTGCGCAGTCTGCGCAGTCAACTGATGCTGCGCTGGATCTCGCTGGGCAACAAGGTTTTCTCTGTCACCAGCCACGAGTCGAATGTGCGCTGCGGGTGGCTGGCGGCCAATCTGGCGATCGTGTTTTCGCAGTTGGGCGAGCGGACCTTGCTGATCGACACAAATCTGCGCGCTCCGCAGCAGCACCGGTTGTTCAAGCTCGATAACCGGGTCGGCCTGGCCGACGTGCTCGCCTCGCGCGCGCGGCTTGACTGCGCCCAGCGTATCGGCCACTTGCTCGATCTGTCGGTACTGACGGCCGGCACGCCGGTGCCCAACCCGCAGGAGTTGCTCGGGCGGGCCCAGTTCGGCGAATTGCTGGAGGAGGCGGCGCAGCGTTACGACGTTGTCGTGGTGGGAACGGCTCCCATGCATAATGCGGCCGACGCACAGATCGTGGCGGCGCGAGCGGGAGGCGTCCTGCTGCTGGCCGAGAGCGGCAAGACCGCGATGGTGCCGCTGATGCGCTGCCGCGACGAATTGGTGGCTGCCGGTGCGCGTATTCTCGGCTGCGTGCTGGACATGGGCGAGGGCGCCTGATGATGAGAGCCGATGCGACATCCGCGCTGGGAGAGAACATGGCGCGCCTGCGCCGCCACGGCTTGCTCGTGCTGGGGCTGCTGGCCTTGCTGCTGCCCGGTTACTGGCATCTGGCGACCACGGTCTGGAGCGACGATTCGCAGGCGCACGGTGCCATCGTTCTGCTCATCACGATATGGCTGTTCTGGCGCGAGCAGGATCGCTACATCGCGGTAGCGGCACACTGCGCGACCGTGCCAGCCCTGGCCAGCGCCCTGCTGGGCGGGCTGCTTTTTTTCGTCGGACGTTCGCAGGACATCCCCCTGCTGGAGATTCCCGGGCAGATCGCGCTGGTGTTGGCCCTGATTCTCTACTACCGGGGCTGGGCCGGGGCGAGGGTGTACTGGTTTGCCTTGTTGTTCTGGCTGGTGGTGATTCCGCTGCCTGCCGTGGTGGTCGATCCGCTCACCCGTTCGCTGAAGCAGGATGTGTCCATCCTGGCGGAATGGCTGCTATACAGCGCCAATTACCCGATAGCACGCAGCGGCGTGATCCTCAATATCGGTCCCTATCAATTGCTGGTTGCCGATGCCTGCTCCGGGCTGAATTCGATACTGGCGCTGATGGCGATGGGGGCGCTGTATCTGTACCTTGCCGGGCACAAGGGCCTGAAACGCAATGTGCCCCTGTTGCTGGCGGTGGTGCCCATCGCCGTTCTGGCCAATGTCGTTCGTGTCGTGACGCTTATCCTGGTGACCTTCTATTTCGGCGATGCGGCGGGGCAGGGCTTTGTGCATGAATTTGCCGGATTGCTGCTGTTTTCCATGGCGATGGTCCTGTTTTTCCTGCTCGACTTGCTGCTCGGGCGGATTTTCGAGCGGAGGCAGGGATGAATTTCGATAAGCGCAGTCTGCTGCCGGCCGCGGTGATGCTGATCCTCGCTGCCGCCGCCAATAGTTTCCAGCCGACCGAGGTCATGGCGAAGAGCAAGCCCTTGCATCTGGAGCAGGTATTTCCCGCCGCCTTCGGCGCCTGGCATCTCGATACCTCGCTAGTCCCGCTCGAGATCGATCCCGAGTTGCAGGCCAAATTGAACCGAACCTATAACGAGACGCTGTCCCGTACCTATATCGATGGCAGCGGCAACCGCATCATGCTGTCGGTTGCTTATGGCGGCGACCAGAGCTCCGACAGTACCCAGGTGCACCGTCCCGAATTCTGCTATGCGGCGCAAGGCTTCGTTCTCACCGCACCGCGAGACACTCTCTATAGCTTCGAGCGGCGTTCGTTGCAGCTGCGCGAGCTGGTGGCGCAGCAAGGGCGCCGTAATGAGCCGATAACGTATTGGGTGACGATAGGCAATCGCAGCACCGTTCCCGGCTTCGGCCGCAAGATTGCCCAAATCGAGTATGGACTGATGGGTAAAGTCCCCGATGGCATGCTGGTCCGTGTCTCTTCCATCAGCGACAACAATCCGGCGGCTTTTGTCCTGCAGCGCCACTTTATCCAGGATCTGTATCGGGCTGTTCCCGATGGCTATCGCGATCGCGTTTTTGGTTCGAACAAAAAGGATAACTCATGACTAAGATTGCTCTTATCACCGGTGTCACCGGCCAAGACGGCTCCTATCTGGCCGAATTCCTGCTGGACAAGGGCTATGAAGTCCATGGCATCAAGCGTCGCAGTTCCTTGTTCAATACCGATCGCATCGATCATTTGTACCAGGACCCGCATGTCGCCAAGCGCACCTTCACCTTGCACTACGGCGACCTGACCGATTCCAGCAGCCTGATCCGCATCATCCAGCTGGTGCAGCCGGATGAGATCTACAACCTGGCCGCGCAGAGCCACGTCGCCGTCTCGTTCGAGGAGCCCGAATACACGGCCAATGCCGATGGCATCGGCGCCTTGCGGATCCTCGAAGCG
>NZ_AUGZ01000046.1 GCF_000422925.1 Paludibacterium yongneupense DSM 18731 | reverse complement strand
TGTTTCGCACGATGAAGTACTGCCCGCACTGGCCACGAGATGGCTTTGCCGATGTGGATGCCGCCCGGGATTGGGTGCGGAGCTTCATCCACTGGTACAACACCGAACACCGGCACAGCCGGATTCGTTTCGTGACGCCAGCGCAACGGCATCACGGACAAGATATTACGCTGCTAGCGAAGCGCCATGCCGTGTATCAGCAAGCGCGCGAGCGGCATCCGGAACGTTGGGCGGGCGCCACGCGAAACTGGACGCCGATAGGCGATGTGACGCTGAATCCGGAGCGGTTGGAAATGCCACAGGCAGCAGTAGCCTAAAACAGGTTTATGCGACAACTACCTTGAAAAACGCCGATACCCAAGCGACAGCTTTTCCACCAAGCTTCACCTGAACGGGGAAACGCCCTTGTTTCATCAAGTCGTAAATGCTGGAGCGACCAAGCCCCGTCAGGCCAATAACGTCAGGCAGGCGGAGCATACGAACTGTGTTATTCGGTTGGTTTTGCATCGTTATTCCTTGTCATTCAGATATGGCTGGCACGGTTAAACTGCTCGTGGATTGACTTAATATAATCGCCCACGTCTTCGAATCCGGCCTGTTTCGCTAGATAGGAACATACCGGATCATCTTCACCGCTCACGGCGGCGACCTTCTCCGAAAGCTCTTTGACACCCATCTCAAGCAGCGCCATCTGTACGCGGTTTCCATGGTCCTGCACATGTGCAGCAAAAACCTGCATGAATGCCGCCACTACTTCCGGATGTTCTTCAGGGTAGGCTTCACCATAACGGCCACGGAAATAGGTACAAGCACGCACATGGCTCTCAATGGCCAGACCATTCGCCTGATCGAACAGGGTTTCATTGCTCATGGTCAAATCAAACAAATCGTTTGCATTCAACTGTTTTGCCATTTTTTAAATCTCCGGTTATGCGCCAACACCACGCGCGGTAATGAATGCATCCAAATCGGAACGCTTGTACATAGCCTTTCGGCCGATGCGGTAGAACTTCAAGGCATGCCGGCCAGTGCAGGCCCATTCATTCAGGGTATAGACCGACAAGCCAAGATATGCGGCCGCATCTTTGCGGGTCAGCAGGGGTTCGGGTAGTACTTTGGATTGGTTCATGGAAGGGAGACTCCAGACGTAAAAAAACCCGCTCAAAGCGGGTATCAGTGGTCCACATGGCCGCTTGGCCAGGCAGAAAAGCAAAAACCCGAGGGGTTTGGCCTCGGGTTTCGTTTAATCGTTACGCAATTATTTGTAGCGTAGCTGAAATTTACACAAGTGCCGCATCGGGTGTCAAGCGATGCCGGACAATTACGGATCGAATTCGTTGTAACAGCTTGGGGCGGTGACGCCGAAAAACACAAGGCCCTGATCGTTTATCGCCAGGGCCATGGATGCAATTATTTGAAGCGTAGCTGAAATTTACCTAAGTGCAACATCGAATGTCAATAGTATTTCGTTGTAAGTACGTTGAAATCCTTGTACCACAATGGTTACACTAACAAAATTACAGCGTAACAGCGTCACACAAGGCATCATGGCGAAAACACCCAAGCAAGCCCGACAACTTGCCCTGTGGGCAGCAGACATCATCTCCAATAAAAATGCACCAGGAAGCTGGAGAATCAGCGATGCACTTTCGACAGCAGCCCGATACGTTGTCGCAGACCACCATTACGAAGCCGTTCCACAGCCACCGGCTGGACACACATCATGGCAAGACTTCATCGATGCGGCATTGGATCAGGCCCTGAACGCGGCCGAACGGAAAAAGCTTTTTGCTCGGCTTCGCATGAGGAAATCAAGACAAAAGCGTCAACTGGTGTCATTGGAAATCACGACAGGCACCCATGAAAGCCTCAAGGCATGGCAGAAACAGCAAGACACCCCCAGCCTGGATAAAGCCATTGAGGCCCTTTTAGCAATCGCGGCCAGATCGGAGATGGGCCAAACGACAGACCATTAGGAGTTGTTTGGCGAGGTCTACGCCCAATCCGGGAGGACTGGCGGCACCCGACGAGGCCGGCCTCTTTTGGCGCGGAAGAGATTTGCCCCTTGCTCTGGAAGCGGTAATTCAGCACGCGCCACCTTCCTACGCTCAGTAGCTTCAAGCATCATACGCAGCTTGATGGCCTCTTGAACCAATTCGACATTGAACATCCATTTTCCCTTGCCAACCCTCATTGCCGGAATGATGCCCTGTTGCGCCAATTCTTTGCACCTGTTCTCACCAATACCTAAAATCTTTGCGGCATCTTTAACACCTATTATCATTGCATTCACAAAATATTCTCCGTTCATATTTCAGCGTTCGCGTGGAAAATTCTGTTCCATTACCTGCGAGAGCAAAAAACACACCATTCACCAGAACTCAACAGATCATATAGCACCCAGAACATAATGGATATTCCCACCACAAATAGGCATGCCTATTTGTGGTGGGAAATAAAATGCCCTAATCATCAAAATTAAAATTTGGTGAAATACGGCCCGTAAAATAATTTGCTTCCACAACGTGGCCGACAAAACTCATAGACAAACATCAATAGCTCAAAATATCTATTTAATAACTTCTTTATTTTCCGTCATGCCCGTTGCAAAAAAGAATGATTGTCTATTTTGAGAAGAAACAAGATCAATTTGTGCAATATGATGGCTACTTTGCTTTACTCTTTTAGAATACAAGCAAAATTCAAGGTCCTCAGAATCCAATTCCACGACAAGTGCTGTTATATCAAGGTCATAGCATGACTTAAGAACTTTGTGTTTTGTTGATGGAAATTTTATTTTAAAAATCTCATTGTAGTGCGGTTGAAAATATCGAATAAGCGCAGCTTCTATCATCCCAATTTTTTGTTTTTTCTTCGAAGGGTTATTCATGGCGTTAACAAGTCTACCCTCATTTTCATCTGAGTTATCTGCTGATTTTGCTCTACCGTCAATAGATGTCAACATTTGTTCATGATCAAATTGATACATGAATATCATTATTTCTTTGTCAGGATAATCATGATTAGTCAATGCGAGGATTTTTTGAAGTGTTGAGTGACTGCGCAATCTATCAATAGCAGATCTATTTCCTTGATCTCCAAGCGCCTGACCTACATAGAGCACTTCGTAGCTATTTAAATCAAGGGTACTAGTACAGTTTCGAGGTAGATAGACGCTGGCCATATAGCTTGCCGGTAAATAAGTAACTTTATGACCTTCCTTGTTAAGACTACGAATCTCTCGATAAGGGTATTTACAGTCTATAGAAATGGCATCGTCCTCCAATTTCCAACGATACCCACCAAAAGCTATTTCATTCTCAACACCATCAATTCGATAGCATAGAGTCCCTGACAATATGTTATTTTCATACACAAGTGATTCTGGCTTAAAGTACGGGGATGGCCTTGCAGCTATTAGATATATGTGGCATTTCGATATATTCTCCCGATCTACTGAATTAAGCTCACCACCTTTCATAAGTTGATGAGCTGTAAGCATTGATGTGTAGCTATTCATATAACCGATGCCAAACTCAGTAACAAATTTTCTTTTCATAATGATATCCGCATCAAAGTAATCTACTGATTAAGTTTTGCACATGCCAGTCAAAATCCATTTGTTTACGCATGCGAATAATTTTTATTACAGGCACTCCATATAGATATCGGAAACTAATCATCGCATTCGTCAGTCACGCAATAGCATACATAAGCCATTTTGCACGCATACCAATTTAAGTTGACCATATAAAAAAGACTCAATGCAAAAGCCTTGAGTCTTAAATTTATTGAATTTGGTACGTTATATTTTCATGCACAACAATGCATACGTTCGCTTTACAATCATTAATATTGTCAAGATAACATTGACAGTCAAAAAAAGTAGAATTGGCGTCAACAAATAGATGCTAAATCTATTATGGAAGTTCAACATCCAACCCCAGAGAACTGCTATTGACTTTTTGTAAAACAAACTTTGAATCAGAGAAAATACAACCAAAAAAACAGAGGTCACAACAGCATATGAAATATTACAGTACAACTGCTTAAGTAGTTTCAATTTTTCTTGGAAGAATGGCACGCCACCATTATTGCTCTTTTCTTGGTGCTTATCCTCAAGTTTATTTTGTTGCTCATACACTAACATCAATACACTTAAAAGCAGCGCAGTAAAAATTGAGCCAAAATTCACGAGCAAAGCAACTATATCCGGCTTAATGTTATATCTTTCAAAAATTGAAACAGCAGCAACAAATGACGGGAATACAAAAAAAGTTAGTATATCAACAAATGACCATTTGCCTTCTATGTCAGATAGTGTTTTAAAATGATCCTTAAGAATATTACTAAAATTAATTTTGGACCCCATTATAAACCTCTCTATTACCAGGGTATAAGCCAACGCACAATTCTGCTATTATACCTGAAGCCCATGGCTTTGTATTTTGGATTGTTGGCATTCCATCCAAAAGTTGTACATCATCAGAAAAATCAATCTGACAAATCACATTGTTATTTACCGGCCCTACCGTAAATACGCGCTTTCTATTACCTAGCTGAACGACAGTTTTTATTTGACTTCCCAGCGGGGTTAAAACTTCAACTAAGGACGCTTGTTCAGACCCAGGATTAAAAAACTCCCTCAAGGCTCCAAAGCTAAGTCTCCGTTTTGGTTTTATAGTCAGCTCAGATTCTAGATGCCCACCGTTAATTTCAACCTCTTCGATGTTTGGTACGGAATTAAATTTAACCACACGAATCTCTTTTGCCACAGCATCTTGCCATTCTTGCATAGCTCGGTCATACGCTAATGGATTTAATCCTAATCCAAGATTCACAAAGCCTCTGAAAAAGCTATCAAACTCAGTGAATAGCAGTGTTTTAATTCCATCCCCACGAAATGCGCTCACGAGACAGATTGCTTCATTTCTTCCAGCAGGAACAAAGAAATGAAAATAATGCCTGATCATGTCAGCATTATTAACACTTTTGTCAAAAACAGTTTGCCCATTAGTTATATCTACAATTTTAGTACCTATTCCATATATTCCACAATGCATAAGGCCCCAAATCTCACGGGAGGCATCGCGAAAATTAACATCGCTGAAATAATATACTTTTTTGTCTTCTTGAACAATTTTCGGCAATTGTCGTTCTTCAGCAGCGAAAAATTGCTTCAACAAACCAAATAGGTCATTGCCACGGATATTGTCAAGATTAGAATATCCATTTGGATTATGTTGAGATTTAGATTGGTGATCAAAACATTTAATCGAATATGGCGTTATTGTATGCATTTATGACTATCCGAGATTGCGTAATTTATACAAATAGTATATGGATATTGTGTTTGCGCGCAATCCGGATTGCGATTTCAGCCTAATCTTGTCAACCAAATGGCAAATCTACCACTGATCCACCGTCTCCCAGCTCTCATGCAGGCACCCATACATGCGCCGCATGACTTGTCTTGTTGCGCGGGGTTGCTGCCCACCAGTTCACACCGTCAGGTTGGCGCGCGAGCACCAACCGCGCCCGCCTTTGGGCGGTCTTCCATGCCGGCAGAGCAGTGGGCTTTTGCCAGTTTTCCGTGCGTCACCACAGTGACGCGCCCGTTTGTCACTACTCAAAATCGGCAATTTCCCCTTTAAATTCAATGATGTCACTATGTCACTACTGTCACCACGTATTATTAGAGGGTTGGCGGCGTTCATAAAATTCACGGGAAAACACCCGCCAAATCGTCATGCCATATACATATATACATTTTTCTAACCAGAGTATGAATAGCAAAAGGTGCTAGGGACACTCAGGCAGACTTGAACAGCGGAATCACCTTGCCCCCATCGATTTGCGCCTGTACGAAATCAGCCCATGCCTGCATGATCACCCGGCGCTGGTCTGCGTACTCGGCGCGGTTGTACACGCCCTTGATTCCGACGATCTTGTGGGCCAGCGCCTTCTCGATAGCGTCAGACGGGTGGCCCATTTCGTGAAGGTGGGTTGACGCCGTGCGACGGAAGTCATGCAACACGAAATGCTGAACTTCCAGCGACAGCGCCCGAATGGCCTGATTTAGTGTGGTGGGCGAAATGGGCCGGTCTTCCGTACCGCGCGTGCTGGGGAACAGATAGGCCGAATGCCCGGCCAGCGCCCGAAGCTCTTGCAACAACTCAACGGCCTGCCGGGACAGATAGACACGGTGTGGGCGGTCCTTCTTCATCCGCTCGGCCGGAATATCCCAAATGCCGCCGTCCAGGTCGATTTCATCCCAGCGCGATTCTGTCAGTTCTGTTTTGCGTACCATCGTAATGGCCAACAGATGCAGCGCCAGTTTAAGCGATCGACGAATATCGGAAGCATACACGCCGCGCAGCACCTGGCCGATTTCGCTTTCCGACAGTACGCGAGTGCGGCTTTCCTCTGTGGCGATAAAGCGAGCCACCAGCGCGGCAGCGGGGTTGACCTCGGCCACCTGGCGCGCAATGGCGAAATCGTACATGCGCCGTAACACGTTGCGAGTCATCAGCGCCATCTTCGGCGATCCGCGCGACTTGATGCGGTCGCACAGTTCCAACACATCGGCCGGCTTCACTTCCGACAGCGGCATGCCACCAAGCCAGGGCAGCACATCCTTATCCATGACCCGGCGCAGCGTCGTCTGATAGCTGTCAGATTTTCCATCCAGTTGGCCGGCCATCCACTCTTCCGCGAAGGCGGCAACTGTATTCAGCCGCTCGACCTTGGCAGCCTGAACCGCCCGCTTCGGCGACTCGCCACGGGCAACCATTTCGGCCCATTCGTCGCGCTGGCGTCTGGCGGCGGCCAGTCCGATCTCGGGATAAGCGCCAATCGTCAACGGGGACTGCCTAGCTCCATGCAGCCGATAGCGATAGCGCCATATCTTTGCCCCGCTCGGCATCACCTCCAACAGCAGTCCGCCCGTATCCGTTACGCGGTAACGCTCGGCTCGGGGTTTGAGCGCCCTGATTTTGGCGTCAGTCAGTGGGATCGCTTGCTTAGGCATTTCGCCCCCTTGTAGGTACACATTCGGGTACACAGCACAAAAACAAATAATTCATTTATAAACAATATATTACATCGCACAAATACAGAACAAAGCCCACATGTAGCGCAATACCCGCAAAAAAATCGCTCGAAAAAGGGTATAAATATGGTGCGATTACAGCCTATGGGTACACACATTTTGGCACAAAATTCATAGTGTACCCAAACGTGTACCCAAGATATCCGGCTGTTAGCGGATCTACGCGGAAGACCACGGAAGACAAAACCCCGCAAAAGCGGGGTTTTCATAGGGGTGCCGGACGAGTACGAACGGCGACGGATAAGATTTTACTTTCCGATGCAGAACCGGCTGAAAATCACGCCCAACAGATCGTCCGGGGTGAATGCACCGGTAATTTCCGACAGCGCGTTCTGCGCGAGACGCAACTCCTCGGCCAGTATCTCGATCTGGCGATAGCCCAGGCGCGCGCCATCCAGATGCTGCTTTGCACGCCGTATCGCGTCCAGATGGCGCGCACGGGCCAGGTAGACGCCTTCGCTGGCACCGTGGAAACCTATCATCTCCAGCAGACGCGCCTTGAGCAGGTCGACCCCGGCATGAGTCTGCGCCGACAGATGCACGGCCGGATGGCCGTCTTGCGTCGTCACCCCTGCCGGCTGCGCGACAAGGTCGATCTTGTTGAACACATAGACGCGCGGCAGGTTTGCCGGCAGGCGCGCCACCACGGCGCGCACCGCCTCGCCGACGCCGTCGCGGCTATCGACAAGAACCAGCGCCAGATCCGCACGCTCGACCGCACGCCAGGTGCGCTCGATGCCGATCTGCTCGACCACATCGCTGGTTTCGCGCAGACCCGCGGTATCGATCACATGCATGGGCACGCCGTCGATGACGATTTCCTCGCGCACGGTGTCGCGCGTGGTGCCGGCCACGTCGGTGACGATGGCGACGTCATCGCCGGCCAGTGCGTTCATCAGACTGGACTTGCCGACGTTGGGCAGCCCAACCAGCACCACATGCATGCCTTCGCGCAGGATCGCGCCCTGACGCGCGCCGGCCTGTACCTCGCCCAGGGCCGCCAGCAGGCGCTCAAGCTGGCCGGCCGCGTCGGCGGCCTGCAAAAAATCGATGTCTTCTTCCGGGAAATCCAGCGTCGCCTCGACCAGCATGCGCAAGTTGATCAGGCCGTCGGTCAGGGCATCGATGCGCTGCGAGAACGCGCCCTTCAGCGAGCGCAGCGCGCCGCGGGCCGCGCTTTCGCTGGCCGCGTCGATCAGGTCGGCCACACTCTCCGCCTGCGCCAGATCCATCTTGTCGTTAAGGAAGGCGCGCTTGCTGAACTCGCCCGGCTCGGCCAGGCGGGCGCCAAGCTCGACGCAGCGCGCAAGCAACATCTTCATCACCACCGGACCGCCATGCCCCTGCAGTTCGAGCACATCCTCGCCGGTAAACGAATGCGGAGCCGGAAAATACAACAGCAGGCCGCTGTCGATGGCGCTGCCATCGGCGGCTAGAAAATCGCCGTAATGCGCATAACGCGGTTGCGGCACCCTCCCCCCGCCGATGGCGGCGGCAAACGCTTGCAGGTCGGAACCGGATACGCGGATCACGCCGACGCCACCGCGCCCGGGCGGAGTGGCGATGGCACAGATGGTGGCAGGGGCATAAGCAAGCGACATGATGGCGGTCCGCAACGGTCAAAGAACGGGAGAATTATCGCACGCCTGCTCCGCGCGCAACAAAAAGCCCGGCGCGAGGCCGGGCTTGGTCGGGCAGGCGCCGGGATCAGCTATGGACAGCCTGAGCCTTGCGCGCCGCATCTATCCTGCGGTTGATATGCCACTGCTGGGCAATCGACAGCATGTTGTTCAGCACATAGTACAGAACCAGACCCGCCGGGAAGAAGAAGAACATCGCCGAGAAAGCCATCGGCATGATCTTCATCATCTTGGCCTGCACCGGATCGGTCGGCGGCGGATTGAGGAAGGTCTGCGCGAACATGGTCACGGCCATCAGCACCGGCAGCACATAGTAGGGGTCGGGACGGGCCAGATCGTGGATCCACATCACCCACGGTGCCTCACGCAGTTCGACCGAGGCCAGCAGCGCCCAGTACAGACCGATGAACACCGGGATCTGGATCAGCATCGGCAGGCAGCCGCCGAGCGGATTGACCTTTTCCGACTTGTACATTTCCATGACCGCCTGCTGGAACTTCGCGCGGTCGTCGCCGTGGATTTCCTTCAGCTTCTCCAGGCGCGGCGCAAGCGCCTTCATCTTGCCCATAGAGCGATAGGATGCGGCGGTCAGCGGATAGAACACCGCCTTGACCAGCACGGTCAGCAGGATGATGGACCAACCCCAGTTCAGCACCAGCGCGTGCAGCTTGGTCAGCAGCCAGAACAGCGGCGAGGCGAAGATATGCACCCAGCCATAGTCCTTCGACAGTTCCAGACCGTCGGTCACCTTGGAGATGATGTCGTACTCTTCCGGACCGGCATACAAGGGCACGGTGATCGCGACGCTCTTGCCGGCGGCGATCGGCTTCATATCGACCATGGCGGCGGCCGAATACAGGCCGTTGGCGCTATCGATCGAGAAGTGGCAGGCCTGGGCGATCTTGCATACCGATGTCTGGCCGGCCGGATTCAGAATCCAGGCGGACATGAAGTAATGCTGCAGCATCGCAATCCAGCCGTTGTCGGTGGTCTTGGCGTAATCGGCCTTGCCCTTGTCGACGTCGCTGAACTTGACCTTCTGGAACTTGCTGTCGCTGGTATACACCGCCGGACCGTTGAAGGTGTAAGCGAAGCGGGTTTCCCCTTCCGGCGCCTGGCCGTCACGCAGCAGACGGAAGTAGGCGGTCGGCTTGATCGCTGCCGCGCTCGCGTTGACGATATCGTAGCGCACGCCGATCAGGTAGGAACCCTTGTGGAAAACGTAGACCTTGTTGACCTTGACGCCATTGGCGGCGGGAGCGCTCATGCTGACTTCGAGCGTATCGCCGGACAGGGTGTAGTGGGACTGGGCGGCGGTAAATACGGTCTTGTGCGTCGGCAGCGCCGGATTGCTGCTGTCGAGCAGGCCGGTTTGCGCCACATAGACGCGTCCGTTCTTGTCGGTCAGCAGATCGAACGGCTTCTTGGCGTTGTCGGTTGCATCATGCTTGAGCAGATCGAGCTGACGCAGATCGCCGCCAAGCGTGTCGATTTCGGCATGCAGCACGTCGGTGTCAACAGTAATGCGTTGTGCGCTGCCCAAATGGGAAGTCGCTGCGGCGGGCTTGCCGTCCGCCGCCTGGGCCGGAGCCGAGGTCGTGAAGTCCTGGGTCTGCGCGACCGGCGCAGGAGCCGGCTTGGGCGCAAGAAAACGCTGCCACAGCAGCAGAATGCCCATGGACAGCACGATGAAAATAATCAGTCGCTTGGAATCCATCTCACATTACCGGAAAGTTTATGGGACCGGGTCGTATCCGCTGCCGCCCCAAGGGTGACAGCGCAATATGCGCTTGGCCGCAAGCAGACCGCCCTTGAGCGGCCCATGCTTGTTCACCGCTTCGATCGCATAGCAGGAACAGGTCGGCACAAAGCGGCACCGGGGTGCCAGCCAGGGGCTGATCGCCAGCTGATAGAATCGAATCAGGATGATGACGAAACGCGACATCGCGACATCTTAGCAAATAGTGTCGACAAAGCTGTTACAGCTTCGGCACGCGAACTGCGATCAAAAGCAAATTTAGCCCGAACCACGAAATCGATGGAGCCGAGCTCATGCCGGTGCAAACGGAACCATTCTCGCACGCATCGCTTGATATAGTTCCGCCGGTTGGCCCGGCGGGCGACTTTTTTGCCGACCACGAGACCTACCCTGGCATGGTCTAGCCCATTGGGACGGGCATACACCTGAAAGAACGCATTGCTGCGCGCCTGCCGCAAACTAAAAACGGATGAAAAATCATCCGTTTTTAACAGCCGGTGCGCACGGCGAAAGCGATAGGCCAAAGTGAATTACACGGCCAGACGCTTGCGACCCTTCGCGCGGCGAGCAGCCAGAACGGCGCGGCCACCACGGGTCTTGTTGCGAACGAGAAAGCCATGGGTGCGCTTGCGGCGCGTGGTAGAGGGCTGGTAAGTACGCTTCATGGTACGGTGTTCCTATATTCGAAACGGAAATAAACGCATGATTTGACAAGAATCCAAAGCTCTTGTCAACCGCTAATTTTTGCGCAACCTGTGGATAACTTTCCCGAAAACCATTAGAATGTCAAAACTTAGCGCTCACGACCAGCTGCCCAAGAATTGTACGGGCAGGATCGGGCGACGACGGCCCGGGGGTTCGTTGTTGTCGCGCCCCTGCAGCCCAACCGAATACACTCCTGAGCTGCGCGCCTTTTTCGCGCAGCCCGGGAGCTCCCCGCCGCGTTCCCGACCGGCGGGGTTTTTGCTTTCACGTGTGTAATGACCGAATTGGATCAATTCTGGCCTCTGTGCCTGGCTCGCCTCGAAGCCGAACTGTCGTCGCAACAGTTCAACACCTGGATCAAACCGCTGGCTGCGGAAGCCACGGAGGACAGTGTTGCCCTGTTTGCGCCGAATCGCTTCATCATGCAGTTCATCAAAGACCGCTTCCTCGGCCGCATCCAGGAACTGGCGGTGGAACTGATGGGCGAAGTCCCGGTAGAACTGCGCCTGGGCAATCCGCAGCAGCGGTCGGCGCAAAGCGCGCCGTCGATGCCGGTCACGCGCCCGCCTGCGGCCAGCGTCGCGGCGATGGCGACCGCGACGGCCAATGTGGCTACCCAGGCCAAACAGGCCGCGGTCAAGGCGATGGGCGGCGGACACGAGAGCACGCGGCTGAACCCGGCCTTCACCTTCGAAACGCTGGTGACCGGCAAGGGCAACCAGCTCGCGCGCGCCGCCGCGGTGCAGATCGCCGAGAACCCGGGCGACCCGGCCTACAACCCCTTGTTCGTCTACGGGGGCGTCGGCCTCGGCAAGACTCACTTGATCCAGGCCATCGGCAACCATGTCTACCAGAAAAACCCGCAGGCCAAGGTGCGCTACATCCACGCCGAACGCTACGTGGCCGACATCATGCGCGCCTACCAGCACAAGGCCTTCGACGAGTTCAAGCGCTACTACCACTCGCTGGACCTGCTGCTGATCGACGACATCCAGTTCTTTGCCGGCAAGAACCGCACGCAAGAAGAGTTCTTCTACGCCTTCAATGCCTTGATCGAGGGCGGCAAGCAGGTAATCATGACCTGCGACACCTACCCCAAGCAGATCGAGGGCATGGAAGAGCGCCTGATTTCGCGCTTCTCCTGGGGACTGACGGTCGAAATCCAGCCGCCTGAACTCGAGATGCGCGTCGCCATTTTGATGAAAAAGGCCGAAGCCGATAACATCAAGCTTGAGCACAACGTCGCCTTTTTCATCGCACAAAACGTCCGCTCCAACGTGCGTGAACTCGAAGGCGCGCTCAAACGCGTGGTGGCGTATGCGCGCTTCACCAATCAGAATATTTCGCTGGAGCTGGTCAAGGAGGCACTGAAGGACATTCTGGCCGCCGGCAACCGCCAGGTGACCGTCGATGCCATCCAGAAGACGGTGGCCGAGTACTACAAAATCAAACTGTCGGACATGCACTCGAAAAAGCGCAGTCGCGACATAGCGCGACCGCGTCAGATCGCCATGACGCTGGCCAAGGAACTGACGCAACTGTCCTTGCCCAATATCGGCGATGCCTTCGGCGGCCGCGACCATACCACGGTGCTGCACGCCTGCAAGACCATCGCCGAGATGCGTGGCCGCGACGCCGATATCGCGCATGACTACGAGAACTTGCTCTCGATGTTGCGCAACTGAACCATGAAACTACTCTTCGTTCCTACTCGGGAGACCGGAACATGCTGATTCTGCAAGCCGAACGCGATGCCCTGCTGAAACCGCTGCTGGCGGTGACCGGCATTGTCGAACGCCGCCACACGCTGCCGATCCTTTCCAACGTGCTGATTGAGAAAAAAGGCGCCCAGGTCGGCTTTCTTGCCACCGATCTGGAAATCCAGATCACGACCGCCAGTGCCGAAGCGCTGCCGGGCGAAGACTTCCGCCTGACCACGTCGGCCAAGAAGCTGCAGGACATCCTGCGTGCGATCCCCGACAAGGCCCAGGTGACGCTGGAACAACAGGACGGACGTCTGACCCTCAAGGCCGACAAATCGCGCTTCAACCTGCAGACCCTGCCGGCCGAGGATTTCCCGCTGCTATCCGTCAGCGGCGGCAGCGACGCCTCGCTCACCCTCTCGCAAAAAGAGCTGAAGCGTCTGATTTCGCAAGTGCAGTACTCGATGGCGGTGCAGGATATCCGCTACTACCTCAACGGTCTGCTGTTGCAAACCGAGGGCGACCAGGTACGCCTGATCGCCACCGACGGCCACCGTCTGGCCTTCGCCTCGGCCGACATCGAAGGGACGCTGCCCAAGACCGAGGTGATCCTGCCGCGCAAGACCATCCTCGAACTGTACAAGCTGCTGACCGACAGCGAAGAGCCGATCACCATCGAGCTGCTCGCCAACCAGGTGCGCTTCAGTTTCGGTTCGACCGTGATCATCAGCAAAGTGGTCGACGGCAAGTTCCCCGACTACAACCGCGTGATCCCGCTGGATAACGACAAGATCTTCCTGATCGACCGCTTGCATTTCCTGCACGCGCTGCAGCGCGCGGCCATCCTCGCCAACGAAAAATTCCGCGGCGTGCGGCTGGTCCTGCGCCCGGGCGCCATGTCCATCCTGTGCACCAACAGCGAACAGGAAGAAGCGGAAGAAGAACTGGAAATCGCTTTCCAGGGCGGCGAACTGGAGATCGGGTTCAATATCAATTACCTGCTCGACGTATTGACCAATCTGCCGGCCGATACGCTGCAACTCGCGTTTGGAGACGCCAACCGCAGCACGCTGGTCACCATCCCGGACGTCAGCAATTTCAAATACATCGTGATGCCGATGCGTATCTAACCCGGCGCGGCAGGCCGCACCGGGGGTTCGCCCCCGGCCTACCACGACACACGATAGAAACGGTTTTTTATGAGCGAACAGGAATACGGCGCAGATAGTATCAAGGTTCTCAAGGGCCTGGACGCAGTACGCAAACGCCCGGGCATGTATATCGGGGACACTCAGGACGGCACCGGCCTGCACCACATGGTGTTCGAAGTGCTGGACAACGCGATCGACGAGGCGCTGGCCGGACATTGCGACACGATCCGCGTGATCATCCATCCGGACAACTCGGTCTCGGTCGAGGACAACGGCCGCGGCGTGCCCACCGACATCCACGCCGAAGAAGGCCGCTCGGCAGCCGAAGTGATCATGACCGTGCTGCATGCCGGCGGCAAATTCGACAGCAACAGCTACAAGATCTCGGGCGGCCTGCACGGCGTCGGCGTATCGGTGGTCAATGCACTGTCGGACTGGCTGCGCCTGAAAGTCTGGCGCGACGGCAAAGTGCACGAGATGGAATTCCGCGACGGCGTTCCTGTCGCGCCGCTGGCCATCACCGGTCACAGCTCGCATCGCGGCACCCAGGTCCATTTCCACGCCAGCGAAGAGATCTTCGGCCTGGTCGAGTTCCACTTCGAAATCCTGGCCAAGCGCATTCGCGAACTGTCCTTCCTCAATAATGGCGTGGCGATCTCGCTGATCGACAAGCGCAACGGCAAGGAAGAGAACTTCGCCTACTCGGGCGGCGTCGCCGGTTTCGTCGAGTACATGAACCGCAACAAGAGCGTGTTGCACCCCAAGATCTTCTACGCCATCGGCGAAAAGGACGGCATGGGGGTCGAAGTGGCGATGCAGTGGAACGATTCCTACCAGGAGTCGGTGCAATGCTTCACCAACAATATTCCGCAACGCGACGGCGGCGCGCACATGACCGCGCTGCGCCAGGTGATGACGCGTACGCTCAACAGCTATATCGACGAGCACGAACACGCCAAGCGCGCCAAGGTGGAAACCACCGGCGACGACATGCGCGAAGGCCTGACCTGCGTGCTGTCGGTCAAGATCCCCGACCCGAAGTTCTCCAGCCAGACCAAGGACAAGCTGGTTTCCAGCGAAATCGCCCCCGTGGTCAGCGAAGTGATCTCGGAAGCGCTGCGTAACTTCCTGCTGGAACAGCCGAACGACGCCAAGATCATCTGCGGCAAAATCGTCGAAGCCGCGCGCGCGCGCGAAGCCGCCCGCAAGGCGCGCGAAATCACGCGCCGCAAAGGCATCATGGACGGCCTCGGCCTGCCGGGCAAACTGGCCGACTGCCAGGAAAAAGACCCGAAACTGTCCGAACTGTACCTGGTCGAGGGCGACTCCGCCGGCGGCTCCGCCAAACAGGGCCGCGACCGCAAGTTCCAGGCCATCCTGCCGCTGAAGGGCAAGATCCTGAACGTGGAAAAAGCGCGCTTCGACAAGCTGCTGCAAAGCCAGGAAATCGCCACGCTGATCACCGCGCTCGGCGCCGGGATCGGCAAGGAAGAGTACAACCCGGACAAGTTGCGCTATCACCGCATCATCATCATGACCGATGCCGACGTCGATGGCGCCCACATCCGCACGCTGCTGCTGACCTTCTTCTACCGGCAGATGCCGGAACTCGTCGAACGCGGGCATATCTACATCGCGCAACCGCCGCTGTACAAGGCCAAGCACGGCAAGCAGGAACGCTATCTGAAGGACGACTACGAGCTCAACCAGTACCTGCTGCAACTGGCGCTGGAAAAAGCCGAGTTGATCCCGGCCGAAGGCGCTGCCGCGATGAGCGGCGAGACCCTGGCCGAAGTCGCACGCCAGTTCCTGGTCGCACGCGCGGTCATCGAGCGCGAAAGCCGCGTGGTCGACCATCTGGTGCAGGAGTCGTTGCTGCGCGTGCCGCGCCTGTCGCTGGAAACCGAGCACCAGGCCAACTCGGCGATCGAGCAGCTGAATGCCGTCGTCCCGGCCGATGCGATCGCGCTGGAACTCTTGCATGACGAGAAGAACGACGGCTGGATGATCAAGATCATCCGCAAGCTGCACGGCAACGTGATGATCTCGGTGCTCGACCAGACCTTCCTCGAAACCGGCGACTACGAGCAGTTGGTCAAGACCGGCGATCTGCTGCGCGGTCTGCTGAGCGCCGGCGCGCATGTGCGTCGCGGCGAGACCATCCGTCCGGTCTCCGAATTCGGCGAAGCGCTCGACTGGCTGCTGAACGAAGCCAAGAAGGGCATGGCGATCCAGCGTTACAAAGGCCTGGGCGAAATGAACGCCGAGCAGCTGTGGGAAACCACGATGGACCCGACCGTGCGTCGCCTGCTCAAGGTCCGCATCGAGGACGCCATGGGCGCCGACGACGTGTTCACCACGCTGATGGGCGACAACGTCGAACCGCGCCGCGCCTTCATCGAAAGCAATGCGCTGGTGGCACGGAATATTGATGTTTGATGGTGTAGGTCAGCAGAGTTAGTGAGATTTTTTAGCAAAAAGTGAGAAAGTCTCAAGCCCGAACAAAGCCCCGCAAATTGCGGGGCTTTTTCTTTGTCCGCTCACTAATATTTTACAAATATTGCAAAAATAGAAAACAAAACAAAAAATATCTTTTGGAAATTATTTCATGCACACTTTCGCCGCGGAAACGGTGCATGAATGGAAATAAATTTCCACTCATGCCAAAAAAAACACCATGCTTTCATATATAAATCAAAAAATGTTAATGAAATTATTGGAAAATAGATATCTATTAATTAGATTCGAAGATTAGGAATTTATCATAAAATCAGACTACAGCGCCGAGAACGAAATGGGAGGAAAGCAAATATAAACGGAGCAACGCTTACCAGAAGTAAAAATTGCCCCGCTGGCCGCTGGGTGCACAGGGATGAGTTGCCCCGGGTGCAGTAAATTGCCGCATGCCTTAAACTGAGCTCCAAAGGAGATCTCAGATGGATACGCATTCGCTTGCCTTCACGCAGTACTGGAGAAATTCTCTCGCCGATTCTGACTTAGGCTGGGGAGCACTGAAATACGATGATATTGGTTCGTCTGCCAAGCTAGAGCTAACACATCTCACTAGTGGTAAAGTTCCAAACGAGGTCGTTGAGAAATTCTTCGAAGGTGAAGACGAAAAGACACAGACCGTCTCGGTTGTAGTGCGTGCAAAGGTTTTCTTGTCAAAGTATGATCATGGCAAACGACCTTATGGGCTCCCAGAGGTTGTCACACCAATTGTCTTTTCGGCACAACTGGCCAGAGATGGGCGGATCTATCCGGCGCCCTGCACGATCCCAAGAGATCTCCCCCGGTGTTAGGGTAGTTGTCGTATCTTCAGATCGAATCAACTCATCATCCGGGGGCGGTGAAAGATCCATGTCGTGGCACGTTATTCACCTGAGCGCCGTGAGGCCTTACTCAAGAAGCTGTTACCACCTTTCAACATGACCGTGGCTGAGCTGGCACGTCAGGAAGGTCTCTCCGAGCAGACTCTGTACAATTGGCGCAAACAGGCCAAAGCCGGAGGAGCCGCAGTGCCAGGAGACAAGAATCGCGCCGAGGATTGGCCCGCTGAAGCCAAGCTGGCGGTCGTTATCGAAACCGCCTCGCTTTCGGAGATC
>NZ_AUGZ01000045.1 GCF_000422925.1 Paludibacterium yongneupense DSM 18731 | reverse complement strand
ATGGCCACGTAAAGGCTTCACCTCACTGGACGAAGCCCGGCAATGGGTAAAGCGTTTCATCGACTGGTATTGCCACGCCCATCGTCACAGCGGCATCCAATTCGTGACCCCGGCTCAGCGGCACCAAGGGCTGGATAAAATCTTGCTGGCGAAGCGCCATCTGGTCTATCAAGCGGCTCGCACCGCACGGCCAGAACGCTGGCAAGGAGAGACACGAAATTGGGCCTGGAACGATGCGGTTCAGCTCAATCCGGATCGACCGATTACGCAGGAGAAAACCGATAATTTATTGGCTGCATAAATCGTAAAATTATCTCAACACCTTTGACAATCGCCGTAGTGGCTGTGAGTACAACCCGGCCGTCTTTCACATTCACGAAGCTGGTCACAAACTCCATCGCAGCCATGGTGTCTCGCTGAGGGTTGTAGAACAGGGTGTGAACGGGGAATGGAACCCGTTGGCTGCAGTCGAGCTTTTGCTCAACAGGTTTCGTGTCGTTGTTCGTTGCGAGCGAATCAAAAATTGCGCCGGCGATCCAGGTCCCCATCGCAATACCAAAATTTCCACCGCCAACCAGAGGGTGCGCAGCCTGCGAAACTTGCGCACCCTTGTCAAAATTCGTTGCAACTCGTAAAGCCCCATTGGGGCTGAATTCAGGGGTGGTAGCCGCGACTTCTGCTGGCAGGCACTCAGCTCGGTAGAATTCATCTTTCTTCATGATGTTTTCCGACAGAAAATCCACGACCGTTCCGTCCTGAGCAAAGGAACCGCTCACCGCGTAGAAGTGTGTTTCCGCTCGAAGTGGTGCGTGCTCGTCAAAGTTTTCCGGGTTCTTTTTCTTTAACGCAGCAACAATCCTATCCGCCTCAACGGTTGATACCTGTTTCCCCGCGAGCAACGCCGGTCCACGGTCGAGATCGGCTTGAGGGATATAGGCGATCCGCCCGGTCTGTTGGTCAACCAGGCCAACTCCGGCATAAAAATCACCATAGGTGATAGCCATAGCCGGCTGGGTACACAGAAATACGGCGGTGGCCAGAGCAAAGATCTTCTTCATTTGGGTATCCGGTTATTTTGTGGGTGGCGACTAGCGGCGTGGGGCTGCTCAACTTGGTTGTGCATGCCGATTGATGGCTTCAATAGCCGCTTCCATTTTCAATCGGGCAGAAGAATTTGCAGAGTGCACTCGCATGAGCGGCGGCCGCATGCCGTGCACTACCACTTGCTCCTCCAACCACAGCAAAACCGTGTAGCCTGTGCCACGCTCGTCGTCACCCAAATCGTGGTCAAGGGACAGCTCCGTTACCTGTCCGGTCTTTAGAAGCGCAATGACTTCTTCAGGCCAGAATGTGCGTACCCAACCCGCCGGGGTAACGCGCTCATCATCTAAGAAAACTTTCATTTTTGCCTCTCTATTGGAGGGTTGCAGCAGTCAAACCCCACAACTCCCCTTCTACCTCTTTCGGTCATGGGGTGAGCAATACGTTGCCGTTGATGCCGTATTGCTGCGCGGCTTGCAGCAACGCCGCTGAGAACGCACTATCGAATGTCATGGTCGGGTCCTGGAGTTTTTGCTGCACCAGGTTCAGGACCGTTTGTGACTCCTGGGAAACAACCAGAGCGGCCGCAATTGTCGAGTTCGAAGGCACGATTGCGGAGTAAGTTGGTGCACCCGGCGCTATCCCGCCTATGACGCTGGTGCCGCCGGATACGATTACGATCAGTGGGGTACTCACCGAGGTACTCAACCCGACACTAAATTTGCCGTGAGCATCCGTAAAACCTGCCCCGATTTGCGCCGCTTGCCGGCCGAGCGCATCGGCGGCATACACTGCAACCGTAGCCCCTGTCTCCGTTGGGAACGTGCTACCGTCAACGGATGTCAGTGGTGAGAGACTTGGCGTCGGCGTGTACGTCCAGGTGATCGAGGTGTTGGTAACGGTATTGCTATTGATCGAGCTCCCGCTTACCGACTGGTGAGCGGTTGAACCAAGGTATCCGTTGAGTGCGTTTTGGTTTGTGCCGGAGCTGACGGCTGTCTGAGCATTGTTTTGGGTGTAATTCGCAATGCTGTTGATGTCGGTGGACGATGGGGTTTGGACGTTGCTTGCAATTGATGCGCTGAACTCTCGGAAGTCCATTTTGCTGAAGTCAAGCTGGGACAGTTGGGCCTGCGTGAATCCACTGCAATCTGGCGACGACGGGTCACCCCAGGTTTTCCCAATCAGTGGACGACCTTGCTCCTGGATTACCCGGCCGAGCAAGCTGTTAAAGCAGCAGTAGGACTGTGCCGACTCTACACAGCCAAACATCGTGCTTTCGGTGCAATACTCGCCGACATAATGGCAAAGCCCGGCGCCGCGGTGCATGCTGAGCATTTGTTCGCTTTGCTCGCACTGGTGGAGCTTCATGATCACCATGACCGCCACCTGGAACGCCAACATGTACGGATTGAATACGGCAGAGAACTGACCGCTGGCGAGCGTGGTGGTTGTTTCCCCAGCCGCGTTGATAACCTGCGTAGGCTCACCGTACAGCACAAAATCCCCGGCACCGAGCTCGGCACCTCCCCAGCCCATGGTGAATCCCATATAGCTGACGTTTGTGAGCGACCAAGCGCTGAATGAGCCGCCTATCTGGCTGATTGCCCCACCGCTATTCACCAGTGTTGAGCCGTACTGTTGGGCGTAACCTTCGGCATTTGAAAGCCCCTTTTCCATCAGGAAAGAGCCGAACTGTCCTCCCATCGCGGATCCAGCTGAGTACATCATGTCGTACACGTACGGAGAGGCGTAGTAGCTAAATGCCTGCCCCAGGGCGCTGGCGGATTTGGAAAGCGCCATCTGTGTAACAAAGGTTGCGGCGCCCCCTCCACCCATTGCACTCGAATTAGATTTCGCGCCACCCGATGTGCCGCAGCAGGACTTGATTCCCGCCCAACCTTCGTGGCACTGCTCGCTGGTGCCTGTAAAAATCCCGAAGCTAGCGTCGCTACCGTACTGGCCAATTTCACGCCCAATTTCCTTGGTGGTTGCTGCCAGGGCAAAATTTTGATCGGCTGAGTAGTTGGTGTTGAAGCACGCACCGCTTGAGGTGCAAATATCGCTGACCAAGCAGGTGTTTGTCGTTGTGGTGGCTGTGCCGCTCGCGCATTGGTAAACGTAATTCTGCAGCGTGCATTTGCCGCTTGTATCCGTGCCGGCACAGGTTGGCCCGGAATATTGCGTACAACCTTGGTCACGTAGAGGTGCGCACTGATCGACTGGGTTTGAGGCATCGCTGCAAACGTACACATCCTGGTACTGCCAGCACGGCTCATAGATCTGCTGGCCGCTGATCGTCTTTGTCGACGGTCCGTCGATACAAATCTCGCTCGCCTTTTGGCATTGTTGCGCGGCACTCACGACCTGGCTGTAGCTGAACAGTAGCAAGGTGACCAAGGAGATGTTTTTTCGCAGATTCATGCTCGAGCCATTTTTATTTCTTGTTGGGACGTCGTTGTGGGCTGGGCAGCGAAGGGATGCGGTCCCATTGCCATTGCGATACCCCGGGGAGAAGAGAGGCCGGCTTGAATGAGTCGAAAGCCCCCTGTGGTTGTTGGTGGCCGAGAGCGGGAATGCGGTCGTGACCGCGGGTTGCATCATGCCTTTTCATTTTGTCCTCCGGTCCTTGGCTGAAGCTGAAAGGTCGTAGTGCACTGCTCCGCTTTGCAAACCGACTGCAATCAAAAGTCTGAAAAGCGTGTCCAGGCTCGCAAACTGGCGTGGGAACCGCCCCTTGTTTGCACGCAGAGCAAGGTCGTTGATGAAAAGCAGGTATCCACCCTCTTGATGGGCAAGGATGCTGATTTTTTTAACCGCGGCAGCGGCGACAAAGGCGCGCAAAGTCTGCAGATCGATCACTTCGACCCCTTTGCCAGTCGTGGAAAGGCGAGGACGCAGACCCGGGCCAACGTGAGTGGAGAGCGCCATCCGGCATAGAGCCCACTGAGACTCAGAAGAGCCGGGGCAGGGGCGGCATAGCTGGAAGAAGCTGCCACAAAGAGAATCCACATCGAAGCGGCGAACAAGAACAGAGCAATGATCGCAAGCAATACCACCGCGACTAGCGATAGAGCTGTCCTTTTACGGGTGTGCTGATGTTTCAGCTCTTTTGTGATGCATGAAGCCCCAAAGCCAGCAAAGAAAGCGGAAAAAAAGAACCATGAAATATTCATAAATGACCCTTACAAGATGCTGTTTCGACAATTCTGTATTTGTGCTTAAACAATGCGAATTACAAAAACCAACGTGCTGATATTTATGTTGCGCCTTCTGTTTTGTTGAAAACAACCCCTAGGTATTTTTTGACCAAAGACGCCAACCATACTCACGTTGCACTTACCAATAAATGTTTCTGATTTTTGAATTTCTGACCAAAAACGCCAACATTGCTTGTTTGGGCTAGATTCCTTTGCTGGCGGTGCTTTTGAGCTATTTGCTGTGTAAATAAAAAATCCTGGTTGACGTAGAATATCAACCAGGATTGAGAGTTGCGGTGTTGTACATTTGACACAATTCTGTCGGTAAAATAAAAAAGCTGCTCTTGTTGAGCAGCCTTTTTGCGAGACCTACCTCTATAGGAGAGATTGTCTATTTATTAACTTGCCGCTTGGGCGGTTACTGTATGCCAATTCTTGAGTCTCTTGACGTTGGTTGTCGCTAAGCGGACCGTTGTCCCTAGTGTATGCTTTTGACTTGTGTCTTTTTTGTTTTGCTTTTTTCATAAGCGATTCCTGCCTTGAGGTAAACGGTTCGAAACATGTTTTTTATTTTAGCTCTAAATTCATGGTAGATCGAGTTATTGTTCTGAATGATGTTATGCGTCATTCAGGTTTTTGAGACTCTTCGACTTACGCGCTCCCCTGTGCGGATTTTAGATAGCTTCAGTCCAATATCTGGTAGCCGTTGAACGTATCCAATCCTACTCGGAATGTGCGGCATTCCTTCTCTGGAGTGCCTGGTTCTCTTCCATTCGGAAATGATGAGAGCCTTTAGCTTTTTGACCTGTTCTCTTGCACCTGAAAAGCCTGGAGTTCTCCAACTTGAATAAATCAACTGTTGAAGGGCTAAATCATCCTTACTTCGTATCGCCATTAACACAGAGTCGCGTATAGCTTGAATTCGCATGGCCTGATAACGCCATGTCCACGATGAGCTCGATTTCCCTTGTCGAGGCAAGCGTACCAGTTCATACCCATCTAACTGCAATCGGTGCTCTAGTACAGATGTCCACTTTTCTTTCGTAGCGTCCGTCGGTGCCTCACCGGGAGATCTGAGTAACCACCAACGCACGTTCTCTTGATCGTTGTTACTGTAGAACATGATGAGTTTGAAGCATGCTTTTCCTTCTTTTCGTTGCCGGAAAGCATCGAGTCGTGTCTGCCCTACGCGATAGATACTGTCCAATTTTCCTGCGAAGTAGCCGGCTTTCTCTATAGAGATTTGACCCGTGACATACCACGAGTGGCCGAACCTTATGTAATCGCTTAGGCGTTGCATGAGCGCGGTCTTCTTTGTGAAAACGAACCAGTCAATGTAAGGCCTATCTTCATTATTCATTTTTGGCTCCAGCTATGGATGCCTCAATGCTATTTTTTCCCTCTTTCGTTGCGCAATTAAAAATTAATTTTTGACCAAACACGCCAACTTAAGTTTTGACGTGTTTCTGTTGTGTGATTTTTTTAGATCACCATGCAGCGCTGTTTGTATGGCTGGATGGCATAACTATTTATTCAATGGCAATGACGTTACACGCTGATATAAATGCAACACATGAAACAAAACAATAAGGCGAGATATCAGCGATGGATACAAAAGAAATTAAGATTCCAGATGTGAACTATTTGCATGCCTGCTGATAGTACTAACATGGTGTTGTCACACAGGCTGTATGTGCCCGACAAGTTTCACAAGTCGGGTCGCCAGCCCACTTGTGAAACAGTGTCGTCAGGCATGAAGCCCCTTCTTCAAGTGGAGGGGTTGCCAGCCCCCCATTTTTTATTCATCGGGGGCCGCCAACCCCACCATTTTAAAGGACCAACTTCGATTTACCGCCAAACGCCATTGTTATGCGCCTGGGGAGGATTCCCCGCAGCTCAGGTTGCCGCCTGGGCTAGTACGGTGAAGCGTGGTGCTTCTAATAGAGCTCGCCACGTTACGCTGAGCGCTGGACGGTGAAACTCCGTCCTTCGACTCAATCTATTGCTTTGTCAGATTGAGGATTGGGCGACCGTGAAACGGCGCCAGGGAGGAAATGCCCTGGTGTCCTGGTCACAACGAAAGCGGGTGAAAGTCCTGCCTACGGCGGGCTCGGAAGGGTTCGACGTGTGCCACACACGATGGCTGCTGAGGCTATGGAAACATAGCAGGAGTGCAAGGGAAAACTGGCGCACTTGGCACCTGGCTGGCGCAAGCTAGTTGGGGTCGTTGATAGCTTAAACGTGTAACCCTAGGCGCAAGACGCCGGGTTGTGGATGCTGTGATGCGGTGGTGTATCGGTAGGTGTTGATGTCTGCGAGTAGTAGCCGAGAGTTTTTGGAATCTTTATCCGGTGAAACCCTGGGAAACTGGGGGTAGGGTCTCTGACCTATGCGTAGCAGATGGAGCCGACCGCTAAACAGCAGCAGTAGTTGTGATCTAAGCGGGGAACCTCTGACGGCCTATGAACCAAGGGTGGCACCTGGGAGGCGCAAGAGGGGGAGATGTGGCAAGTACGAGCCTGGGAGTGGCTGACCGATGCGGTCACGACCAGAACCGAATTAATTCGGGTAGGAAAGCTGCAGCCGTACGAAAAGGCGCAAATGGGGTTGGCACCCCGAACAAGTGAAACAGTGTGAAAGGGAAGCAGGGATGCTTCTTCCTGTCTGCTGGTTGGCGCCAGCAGGCAGGCTTTGGGGTGGCACCCAAAGCGAGCACTATTTATCTAACCCCATCCTCGGATGGCTCAAACACATACGGAGGACTTAACGGTAGCGTTGTTCGTTAGACGCTATCGGATCTGGCCTCCGGTAGCGTTGAAATTGCTGTTTGGAACCAAGCTGCTGCTTGGGTTTTGTTAACCTTAGGGAGGTATTCAATGTGGTCTATGAAAGGGTAGTTACTGCAGAATACCTGGAGCGCCATCCGGGAAAGGCGCGGTATAAAAGCCGAATCATATTGTGTAGTGATCCTTGACTGCACTGAGATTATCATCTCGCAACCCAGCACCCCCTGTTTCCAGGGGGTGTTTTTTCTTGTGCGTCCAGCAAAGGTGTAATTATTTTGAAAACCCATTTACTCCATCAAAAGCATCATTCAAAACTTTTCTGGCTGCCAGGATGAATTCATCTCCCTGTGCTCTAATCCAGTATGAATTTGTGATGGCATAAAATGCACCCTGCATATCTGAAAGGCAGTCGGCTTCAATACACATGGCAAAGTTCTTTGCGATTTTAGTGGCGGATTCAAAGTGTTCTGTGAATTCTCCATTTTTTTGAAGTTCTATTACTTTCGCCAGTGAGCCGATGCGTGGTTGATGGTTTGCTAATTCCTCAAATGTTGCTGGCTCTATCAAGTATTTGTCTTGGAAAAATTCTATATTTAAAGCTAAGTGTTCAAAAAAATCGTCAAGATCAAATATTTCAGAGTAGAGTACTTCATCTTGTAGATCTTGACTTCTTGTCTTGAAGGCTTCAGTTGCCAGATTTTCGGGTGATGTAGCCAGAAACCATTCATGCGAAAATTTTTTATCAAAAACATCGCACATGAATGAGTCTGTAAATTTATCAATTAGCAAATGTAATTCACGTGGGGCTGACTGCTTTGGAAGTGTCAGTTTTTGATAGCCATCCATGATGGAGTACCCATTGGTTAATGTAAGACAAAATGTCGTGGCCTATGCCGCGATGGGGAGCATATTGACCTACCTTGCTCCTGGTGCTTAGCAAGGCGATGAAAGCTTCTATGTTAAAGAAAGATTGGCGTTTTTGGTCAGAAAATTGACAAACGAGTTCGAGCGCTACTGGTGCTAAGCCGCGTGGTCGCGGCAAGCACCGCTACCCCGTTCGGGACACAAGACGTCCCTCTCGGGTCCCTAGCGGCACGGCGTCCCGCCGGCCCTGTGCGATTTACCTCCCGCTTGCGCTTAGGATCTCTTGTAGTCTGCGGATGGATGCCATCCTTCAGCCCCAGAGCTTTGGGGGTGTGTCATGATTGTTTCCGGCTAGCCTTCATTCTGGTGGCCTGCCGGTAAACGACTATCATCAGGATCAACCCAATCACCGTAAGGGCGAGCGCTGTCCACGAAAAAAAGTCCATCTAGCTTTCCTCCTATTCGGTATGTCACGAGGGATAAACAATAGAGACGCCGATTCCTGCATGCTCAAGCATACGTCGAGCGCGATCGAGGAGCATCGCATAGGCTGATACCTGCAAGCCCTGAACCACTGATCTAAATTCCCTAGGAATAGAGCTCGACTCTTCTGTCAGTTCTTCGTCAAACTTGAAGCGCGTGAAAGTCACAACTTTCAAATCTCTGCTAGCATTGGCTTGTTCTTGCTTCACTCGTCTGAGAAGTGCGTCAACCGCTTCGTTAAACCTACGCTCCAGAGAGTAAACATAAGCCCAGCCTTCCTCGGATACATTCATTCTCTCAGATTCCCAGTACTCGACCGTGCGCCGTGAGACCCCGAGTCGCCCAGCCAGCCAGGCTGCAGAGATACCCATGCCTTCCCGCATTGTCTTGAACATGGCTCCTTCCATACCTACCCCTTTCGAAGTGCTCTCCGAGCCCGAAAAATCGCAATGTCCATGAGGCGATCAGCCTCCTTCCGATTGCCCCGCTCGTATTCAACGCCGGCTGTAAAAGCAAACGATAACGCTTCCAGTCGACCTGGTTGTACGTTGTGTCGAACTTCGGTCTGAGTTGCACACGCATACGCGTGTGCGTGCCGTCCATCACAAAAGGCCTTCTGCAAAGCTCGTAGCGACTCCTGAGACAGAATTTCATGGGTCATAGAGTTCATCATATCGATTGCAAATCCCCTATATTTTATGTTCGCAAATGCGAACATTGCAATAGGTATAGGTTAGGGAGGAAACTTATATATTTGGAATAATTGTGAGAGCCTACCGCTTGGTTCGAATGTATGTGAAGTGAGCAAGGTCTGTATGACAAAAGCGAAGACCTGTAGGGTGAGGGGGGCAATGATCCTTGTCGCTGTGCCTGTAGATCCAAGTACAAGAAATACTGTCTACCCTAACTTAGCGTGATCGACATGGAGATGTTTTGCTTAATCTCTTTCAGAAAGCGGAAGTGTCGGTTGCAAATTTTTTAGAGCAAAGCCTGTGATTAATATGTTTTTTAAGCTGGAAAAAATATTTTTAGGTGTGAAATCGGTGATTTGCGAATATAGAATCATAGTTCTATTGATGGGCTTTCTTGCAGCTGTGTTTTTTGTGATGTGGAAATATGGTACTGGTGATTTACACGATTTCGGTCTTAATGCGTTTTCAAATATCATTGGTATGGCTATAACGGTATTCTTTATTGATCATCTGATTAGAAATCAGGAGATTAAAAGGCAGTGGCCTCTCAAAGTCGCAGCCTTTCTCGATGTTCAGAGATTTGTGGATGGCCTAGCTATATCTTGGTTAAATGTTTACAATTGGTCCGGGAAAAATGAATTGCCACCCCCCAAAGAACCGCCATCAATATCAGAGTTTCTTACATTGGAATATTTCAATATAATCCGACAGCGCTTAAATCTAGATGCTGAAGCTTGTGTGTTCCCCAAGCGAACTTGGTGGGAGTATCTGCCTCAAGAAGAAGAGAAATATCGGCAGCTAGGGGAGAAAATTTTGGAACGACATGGTTCTAATCTCGACCCATTCGCATATCATTTGGTTTATAAGATGGTTAATTGTTTTTTGGACAAGAATGTTGGTCTTAATATGTTGCCAGTTTTAAGACAAACCGGGGGCCTAGGACTTCGAGAGGAGTTTGAAAAATTACCTGGAAATGAAAAAAATCGACTAGGACGTTACTGGGTTGTGCTCGAAGATAACCTTCAATATTTTAATGATCTACACAATTGGTATATTTGCCATAAAAGAGAATTTCTTGGTCATGACTAAATTCGTCTTCATGGTAGAAGGCTGGGTTTTTCAATTTGTAGTGTTTCAATGAATTCTAGAGTAGGTTTCTCCTCTCAAAACTCGCTCAACTTGTCGAGTATTGAGGGCTCCGACTATAGAGACGATACGATCGATGGGAGTGCCGTCCTCGCTTAGCCTTCTAATTAATCTAACTTGGTCTACTGATAATCTGTTTTCCGCACTGCAAATTACTTTGACTGCATAATCTTCATTTTGCCATAAATTACTGATCAGAAGGTTCGGAATTCCTGCACGGGGATTATCATATTGATATGCTTCAATGGCTCGTTCGCGCTCCTCAAGTGCTACCTTGCCTGAAGGTCGAAGTAGATTGAGCTTGTGCAGAAATTTTATACCCTTAAAACCTCCCGGAATCATATTTAGTGATTTCCCTATCGCCATGTACTTGTCAACAATTTCTTCCTCCCAAGCCATAATCTGTTCGTAGGTATGGTTGCAGACAACAAGCTCGGAGCTGAGTATTACATTGTTGTTGCCAGCATACTGCCGCCAAGCACGATGAAAGGTCTTGTTTGATCCTGATCTAATCTCCGTAAAGTGTTCTGCCATACGTTGAAGCCAATTTCGTTTTGAGACGCCAATATAAACATGCTCGTCCAAAAATTTTCCGGCACTATCTGATAAAGCAATTGAATGAGCATACCCAACATGATCGTCAGTAATCGACGGCCAGCCCTTCATTAGAATCTGAATTGGTAAGTGAATAGCCCATTGTGTCTCGCTGAATGTGTTGTGTATGATGTGTAATACAACACGACGCTCTTCTTTTGGACGTGCAAACTCCGTGTGGTAAAAATATGCCTTCACGTCTGTGGTTACTCCCTCACTCAGAGTAGCGGTATGCACGATGTCAAAGTCTAGACCGTTATAAAGTTCCCACGGCTGCATTCCTTTTCGGTTGAGGTTGTTCGCTAGTAGTTTATCGCTGATGCCGATCAGTTTTTTTGATATTTCAGGTGGATCGCTAATGCATCGTACTTTACTAGATGTATAGGTATATCCTTCATTTAGGTTTTTCATTGCCTCTTCGAGTACGGTTGCAAATAATTTCGTGTTGAATGGAGCATACCGTCCCAGGAATTTTTCTACTGCTTTAGGGTTGATATATCGATAATCAATTTTCTGATTCGCCCGTGAATGTAATTCAATGTTTTTTGGGGTGTTGTCATTCGTGTCTAGCGGTTGGAAAGGCACAAGCGAGCATGCCAAGTTTTTTTTCTTCATTTTCCTTGCCTTTTTGTACTTTGCACCCTTGAGCTCCTGGCCGTATCATCTGTTATGCAACTCTTCTATGCCTACTTTCCGTGATATATAAAGAGCTACAGAGTGTGCAATCGATTGATATCAACATATTTATTCGTTGCGAATTTTCTTAGAATAGTCGGCCAGTGCATTACTGATTATGGATTCAAGAAGATCTTGCTTGCTCTTCGCCGTTGAATACTTCAGGACGAATTCTAGATCGTTGACCAGCTCCTCGGAGACCCGTATGAGGAGTTGTTTAGTGCGCACACCTGGCTCGTAGTCTGAAATCTTAACTACAGAGAAGTCTTGCTGCGCAGGTGGTGTCGAGGTGGAGTCAGCGCCTGCTGCGAAGCGTGCTAAGGCGTCAGGATCAACCTGTTGTGGCTGCTGCTGGGTCACTTGCTGAGCTCGCCGGAAGCGGTTTCCTTCAGCCATTGATCCAGTCTCCCAGGAGTTCGTCTGCTAGCAATTGGATTTCGGCTTTTGCTTTACCATCTTTTGTTTCGATAACCCCTTTCCCTTCGAGCAAAGCCGTGCGGTATGCCTTGCGATCGCGAGTCAGCCCACGTAGAAGATGGATTTCAGAAAAGTCTGTCAACAACTCCCTGGCATCCCGTAACTCGTCATTGGATGGGATATTGGGTGCTCGTGCGATCATGGCCCTGACCTCGAGTCGCGAGTTCATCGAACTCGCCAGCCCGATCAGCTCGTTCATATGTTCTAGGGTTTCCAGGTCGGCAATGCTGGCTTGCAATGGCATCACTAATCGATCTGCGGCGACAAGGGCTTCGCGCAGTTCCCCGCTGTCTCGGCCGCTCACATCGATCAAAACGTACTCGTACCGTTTCGCAAGGTCCTGCACAGTAGAAAAGATTTTCCCGGTTTTCTGCGTGCAGTGAATCACGGGTAAATCGCCGCCGACGGCGTTCCTGCGCGCAACCCAGTTGCTGGCTGTCGATTGCTTGTCTGTATCAAGCAGCATCACGTCAGCCCCTTGGTGAGCAAGCCAGACCGCTAGGTTTGTGACGGTCGTGGTCTTTGTCGATCCGCCCTTTTCTACCCCAACCACAAGGATTTTTCCCATGGCTTTCTTTTCATTTTACGTTTGATATCAAATATTATCTTGTGATTGCTATTGATATCAACTGATATCTTTTGATATCAATTGGTCGTATCAAAACATGTGGGCAATAGGTTGCGGTTACACCAATTGGGGTGGCTCTTGATCTTTGCCGGAGCCGAGGGGGGGGGCCACGCCTCTCTACAAGGGGCTTGGGTGGGAATTGGGGCACCGGGATCTCTTGGTTATCCAACTCCAGGTTGGACCTCTTACGAGGCGGCGTGCAGCTTTTTCACCGGCTAACGACTGCACCAATTCTGGCATTCAAATTTAGCGAGAGTAGGTGTCAACTCCCGGCTCGGGAGACCGCGCATAGCGCGGCGGGCGGGGGTTGACGCCTGCGAAGCGTCACGCTTACGAGGAGGGCAGAAGGATTGCTTTTACCTTCTGCCCCCGAGGATCGAACGCGGCCGTTCGGACAAGCCCCATGGGGGGCGCGTCAGGAGGGGATCTGTGTCTTTCGTTTTTGCTGGGTCTGGGTCGCGATGGGTTTTCTGATCATGCTTACATCTCTTGGACGGCTGTCTGGCGATTACTATGTAGGTCAGATACAACTGCAATTAGTCGATGAATTGGTTCTGCCAATCGTTTAGGCAATACACGGTGCTGTGTATGGGTTTTCAGGTCTGGGATCCAGCGCCTTGCAATCCATACGTCTTCTTCAGGAAAGTCGTTATCCACGCCATTGCAATACTTGTAACCCACGAGTGCATCTGCATGTGATAGGAGTACACGCGCCATCGTCATGTGAAATCGATGAGATTGAAGGTCTGCTGGGCCCTTAGGGCGAGGGAGGGTCAACCGCAGGCATTGGTGATCGTTAAACTCGTGCCAATCAGGGCCGACGATCTGTCCAGCGTTCTCAAGCATCCTGCGCGACTGAGGGCTTTTGGCATTGACAAGGCTAATTACAACAGATCCTGTTTGGTATCCCAGTTTCTCACTGAGTAGTTTCATCCAGTGGACCAACTTGTTGAGGGTGGCATCATCGGCGAACACGAGATACTGGTGACGCTGGTCGCGGTCAAGAAACGCAGGCAATTGTGCGTAGAGAGGGTATAGCAGGTCGTGGAGGTAGAAGTAGGTCTGCCGACGTCCTTGCTCGTGACTCCGTGTGGTCGCGGTCAGTACTCGTCTAGCCCAATCCTGCGTGAGCTCAGCGAGTGTCATCTCAGTGATATCGATGGAGATTAGCGGGAATCCCACCGACTTTCCGATCAGTGCCTTGCGTCCGTCAAAGGCATGGCTGAGTTCGATTTCAACCCCGCCCAGTACCATTTTTTCTGTCTGTACTGGTGGGCCGAGTACGGCAACGTCTAGTCTAAATTGACTGCCAAACGGTGTGATTAAACAATGCTCTGTCACTACATCGTCAGCACCAAGCAGTAGGTTGCCTTCGAGTGGGTAGTCTGATGAATCCTCATCCTTGAATGCCCAGGGCATGGCTAGGCCGGCATTCATGCGTCTGAATAGCTCTGCTGCGATAAGCTCTTTCGCTTTTCTGTGTTCGGGGCTTTCCTGGACTGCATGCCGTCTGTTGGCTTCTTCATCGTCGAAGTGCTTTTGGGGGCTGAAGGAATGAGAGCTAGGGAGCACTCGGAAATGAGAGCGTCGGATTAACTCCCCATCTTCGTCGAAAGTTGGGCGAACCCACGTTACCATCTGTCGGGGTAGGTCTGGAGTTACTAATGGCCACAGCTTGCGCGCATGTTCTCTGCTGCGAACATCACGTGCAGGGATTTTTGTCTGGAAAATCCCTTTTCTTGAGAAAACAACAATTGCTTCTTCCATCCTTGTTTTTCTCTTCGCTGTATGAGCATGTTGCCGCAGTCCGGGAGGGGCTTGGGCTTCAAATTACCCCGTCAAGAAGTTTTAAGATCGCGGCTCTATATGGCTTCAACACCTGATCTCTCTCAGAGGTTTTTACATAGTCCGAGTGGGTAAGATGTACAAGAGCTCGAGCCACAGCATGGCCTGCACCGGCGACGTTGTATTGATTGGGTTTAGAAGCGAGGTCGGAACGTAACTCAGTGGCCGCATCGTCAACAGTAATCGGCCCTCCCCACAAGGGCATGAGGTCCTGCCTGTAGTCAGTTTCAACGGCAAGGGGCACATCCTGAGCATGGGGCCAAAGTGCGAGAAATGCATCAATCAGGAGGATTACCTTTTTGGGGTCTGCCTTTATCTTGGGTTCTGCATAATCTGCTTCTTTGTACATTTCCCGGATCTGCTTCAGTTCTTCCCACATGGGTTCTCCCCCTCATTCGCGTTGCGAAACAGTATTCGAGTAGTTTCTCGCGTCGTGTCGTCGTGGGCAAGCGAGACTGTACCGGCTGCTCCTGTAGCCTAATGCATTAATGCTTTTCCACATGCTAGCGGCGGTCATTATCAGAATCGTTAAAGGCAACAGCTAACGGCAAACCCTACAGGTTTAGGGGGAGGGTGATTTCACGGACGAATTGGGGGTTATTTCACGAACCAAAGGGGGGCGATTTCACTAACAAAGAGGGGGGTGATTTCACGTGAGTAACTTTGTGAGTCCACAGGGTTGTTCACCTGTCGGTCCATAGAGCGGCCGATCCAGAGAGGACCGGCCGTACGACTTTTACTCTGCGATATATTTCAGCGCCCCTTTGGAGGGATCGGAGGGGGAGATCCGCGCAGTAGTAAGCCTCCACGTACTGTCTGAACCTTTGCTTGTGGATAGACGGCAAGAACCTTTTTGAGTTGGGGTAGGAAGGCATCCTTGAAGTTTTTGTCTGCTTCCGAGCCGGTGTATTCTTGTGCGAACTGCTCACGGAGCGACGCCCAATGGAGGATCGGCCCTCTTCCTTCTATTCGGTGCAGTCGGTGCGCCAGCCAGGTGTACACGTCTAGCGCAAGGGCAGAGCCTTTCAACGCATGCAATGCTCTGATATCGAGCGGTACGGCTCCCTCGAGTAGCGAATTATAAAAGTGCTCAGTCAGGATCATCAGGCCAGGCCATAAAGCCCGTTGCCTCGTATTCCGATTGGCCAACCAGGCATCGAACTGTTCGACGGCTTGTCCGTTGAAGGTGCGTCCGCTGATACCCAGTTGAAGACGGCACGCAGCGAGAGCGTGCATCTGCTTGCGAAGCGCCGAATAGCGCCGGCCATCCTGGTCCATGCCCATCAATTCTAGGAACTGCGCGGCGCTGTCTCCGATAAAAATCTCCCGGGTCTTGTGCCGTACGGCATACGTGGAAACGTGCGCCAGTGCAAGGCGCGGTAAAGCTCCATACGGAAGCGGCTGGGGAACAGGGCCCGCGCCCTCATCAAGATAGCCTGCTTGTACATTTAGCCAAGCTGTTCCAGATTTGCGTAAGAACTCGCGTGCATTGACCATTTTCCTTGGCAAGCCAACCTGGCAGAAAATGGCGTGAGTGAACGCCATGTCTTTCCCTGTCGGGTGTTTGAGCGAAATCTCGGCAGCCGCTCGGATGAGTTTCTCTGCTTGTGCGGAGAGCCTTTTGCTCCCCTTCGGCTGCTCTATGTCCTGAAATGGTGTTGGTTGCGCGATGGCCCGCTGATGCTTAGTGCCCGGCTGCGGGCTTATTTGCGCCCCGGTAGTTCTTCGCGCAATTTCAGCTGCTTGAGCAAATGGCACCCCTTTATCTATCAGCTGGCTTCTATACCGGTCTTCCTGGATGTCCCTCATCGCTCGCAGCCTCCAGAGAGACGCGCAAGCTGCTCGAGCTTCGTGGGTCTCCCGCGGCGACGCTTCGCTGGGGGGCTAACAGGTTGTGCTGCGGCAAGCCACTCCAGCACATCCTTTTCGAACCACACAAGGCGGCGGCTATGTGGAAACTTGAACGGTCGGGGGATGAGGTGCTTGTACTTCTCGTTCGTTGCGCAGGTGCGTATTGTCGTTACGCTTTTGCCGATGATGGCGGAAACCTGTTCAATGAATAGAACACGCGGAGCAGCAGAGGAGGTTACAGCCTCTTGCTGATAGGGGGTAATGGCAGACATGGGAGACTCCAAGCCATTGACTCCAGACATGGCGAAGCCATGTCCCTGGCGTGGCGGCCCACCGAGGAGTAGTCAATGGTTGGAGAGGCTAGCCCATGGATGGGCTAATGTGCTGTTGGATAGCTTCTCAACGGAAGCCGATCCCAGCGAACGGTCCTGCACTTTTGCTCCACGCTTTGATCCGCCTTGGAAAACCCTTTTAGGGTGGAGAGCTATATGCCGGCGAGGCCCTGCCTCAGATGCCTGTCCTGCTTCCGATTGGCCTCACAAACAATCTGGAGCAAGCATATGACTGGTTATCCGTTTATTTAACCCGGTCATCGTGGATGGCGGCATGAATCCATCTAGCATTAACAACAATGTATAACAACGTGGAGTATAGGGTCAAGCCGAGTCGGGCCATTGTTGGGCCACTGATGTTGCAGAATTACTCTAAATTGGCATTCATGCCAACAAAGAGTTGTGCTGATAAATCTTTGATTTACTAGGGGTGTGGATGGTGGACCGAAGGAGGATCGAACTCCCGACCTCTGCATTGCGAACGCAGCGCTCTCCCAGCTGAGCTATCGGCCCGTATCGTTACTGGCAACGATCAAGAAGCCGCATTGTAAACAGGCGGGCGCGAAATGACAATAGCCTGTCGTGACGACGGTGGGGCGCACTTGTTGTGAATCAATAGGCGCTGTCGAACGATGGCGGTATGATGCGGCAGCCTTGATCGACGGCATCGTGTCGCCGGTCTATAACACAGCGTTCTTACAGCATTCGGGGAGTCGTTATGCTTTCGCCACGCATCAAGTTGTCCAAGCTGGGCCCGCAGTTCTCACGCATCGTCGCCGGCGCATGGCGCATGGCCGACTGGGGCTGGACGCCGCAACAGCGGCTGGCCTGGATCAAGGGGTGTCTCGAACTCGGGGTGACCACCTTCGATCACGCCGATATCTATGGCGGTTATCAGGCCGAAGAGCAGTTCGGCGAAGCGCTGGCGCTGGAGCCGGGGCTGCGCCAGCATATGCAGCTGGTCAGCAAGACCGGTATCGCGCTGGTGACGCCGAACCGGCCCGAGCATCGCATCCAGCATTACAATACCAGCCGCCAGCATATCGTCGTTTCTGCAGAACGCTCCTTGCGCAATCTTCATAGCGACCACCTCGACCTGCTGCTGATCCACCGCCCGAGTCCGCTGATGGATGCCGATGAAATCGCCGAAGCGTTCCACGCCCTGCACCAGGCGGGCAAGGTTCGTCATTTTGGCGTATCCAACTTCACTCCGCGCCAGTTCGAACTGGTGAACAGCCGCTTCCCGCTGGTCACCAACCAGGTCGAGGTTTCGCCCTTGTTCCTCGACACCCTGCACGACGGCACCCTCGACCAGATGCAGCAACTGGGCATCGCGCCGATGGCATGGTCTCCCTTGTCCGGCGGTCGCCTGTTCTCCGACGGCGCGCGCGAGACGCGCGTACGTGAAGCGCTGTCGCAACTGCCGTCCATCGGCAATGCGCCGGCGGACGAAGCGGCTTACGCATGGCTGCTGCGCCATCCTGCACGCTTGTTGCCTATCACCGGCAGCAGCAGGCTGGACGTCATTCGCAAGGCGGTGAGCGCCTGCTCGCTGCAGATGGATGAGCAGGACTGGTTCTCGGTCTGGGTCGCCGCCACCGGTCACGCGGTTCCCTGAGTCTGTACCCGGTCTACGTCCGCGGGGCGGGCGCAGACCGGCTCCCTCCCGCCCTCGGGCATTCGTCGCGAAGTGTCGCGTCCCGTTCCCCGCTTCTGAAAACAGGCTTGCAATTGTCGGCTGTATAAGGCAAGAATCAAAGCTCGACATACAACACCGAATATCAGAAAAGATGGCACTCATCGTACAAAAGTACGGCGGTACCTCGGTCGGGACAACAGAGCGCATCAAGAACGTTGCCCGGCGGGTCGCCAAGTGGAAGTCCCAGGGGCACGATATCGTCGTTGTGGTGTCCGCCATGAGCGGAGAAACCAACCGCCTGATCGCCCTGGCCAAGGAAATCCAGTCCTACCCGGATCCGCGTGAACTCGACGTGCTGGTTTCTACCGGCGAGCAGGTCACTATCGGGCTGCTGGCGCTGGCCTTGCAGGAAATCGGCGTTCCCGCCCGCAGCTACTGTGGCTGGCAGGTGCCGCTAGTGACCGACAATGCCTTCGGCAAGGCCCGCATTCAATCCATCGCCGACGGGGCCATGCGCGCCGATCTGGCTGCCGGCCGGGTCGTGGTCGTGGCCGGTTTCCAGGGCGTCGACGAGAGCGGGGCCATCACCACGCTCGGCCGGGGCGGCTCGGATACGTCGGCCGTCGCGCTGGCTGCCGCGCTCAAGGCTGACGAGTGCCAGATCTATACCGATGTCGATGGCGTTTACACCACCGACCCGCGCGTCGTGGCGGAAGCCCGGCGGCTGAAGACGATCACCTTCGAGGAAATGCTCGAAATGGCGAGCCTCGGTTCCAAGGTGCTGCAGATACGTTCGGTGGAATTCGCCGGCAAATACAAGGTTCGCCTGCGCGTGCTGTCCAGCTTCGAAGACGAGGGGGAGGGCACGCTGATTACGTTCGAGGAAGACGAAAATATGGAAAAGGCTATCGTAGCCGGCATCGCATTCGACCGCAACGAAGCGCGCATCAACGTCAAGGGTGTGCCGGACAAGCCGGGTATCGCTTATCAGATTCTGGGGCCGATCTCCGATGCGAATATCGAGGTCGACATGATCATCCAGAACGTGGGTGAGAATGGAACCACCGATTTTTCGTTCACCGTGCCGCGCAACGAGTACCAGCGCACCCAGGCCATTCTGCGCGACGTGCAGACCCATATCGGGGCGGCCAAGATCGATGCCGACGACAAGGTGGCAAAGGTTTCCATCGTCGGCGTGGGCATGCGTTCGCACTGTGGCGTGGCGTCGACGATGTTCCGCACCCTGGCGGAAGAGGGTATCAATATCCAGATGATCTCCACTTCCGAGATCAAGGTTTCGGTGCTGATGGACGAGAAGTATCTCGAACTCGCTGTGCGCGTGCTGCACAAGGCGTTCGGTCTCGATCATGGCGCGAGCGCCTGATCGGGTAGGGGTTGACAGGGGGACGCGTAATCCATATTATGGCGTCCTCTGAACGGAGAAATGGCCGAGTGGTCGAAGGCACACCCCTGCTAAGGGTGCATACGGGCAAAACCTGTATCGAGGGTTCGAATCCCTCTTTCTCCGCCAGACACGCACCCGTAGCTCAGTTGGATAGAGTATCTGGCTACGAACCAGAGGGTCGGGCGTTCGAATCGCTCCGGGTGCACCAGCAAGTCCCTATAGTTTA
>NZ_AUGZ01000044.1 GCF_000422925.1 Paludibacterium yongneupense DSM 18731 | reverse complement strand
GTATCCCCGTTTACCGGTGGCCGGTCTGTAAACCAGACCTGCTTGATGACGATGATCAGAACCAGCTTGATCACCAGGACTCCGACGATTTCTTTTGTGTACGGGCTATGTGGTCGCAATGGCCGCTCTTTATATAAAATCGACTTTATAAAAACCATTTGGTGCAAATGGGATTTTATCATGTCAAAACCGTTCAGTCACAGCCCGTGCCGCGCCCAGCCTGTATTTCCGCCGCGACGCGATCGCTAGTTCCTTTCAAAACATGAGCTTGCGATCGTCGATAAATAAACTCGGGCGCGGGATGTCATGTCCGAGGCGTGGCCTGCTGTGCCATGTGCTCGCGGTGCGGCCTGTTTTACACTGATAATGATATTGGAATATTTTATTCGATGTATGTAGACGCACAGCCCTGTCTGCAAAACACAACGGCCGCGCGCATGATTCTTTACAAGTCATTACATTTTCTTTTTGTTCTTTGCGAATGTCATGATAATGAAGGGCGGATAACCGGGCTCAACACGGGAGGCATCGGGTGGCGGATTTTGCTCATTACGGTTCGGTACTGGACTCCCTCGGCGAGGGGGTCGCGGTCATCGATCGCGAAGGAACCATCGTTCTTGTCAACCAGGAATGGGGGCACTCCATCGCCAACGACGGTGGATTGCCCGAACCTCATCCCGGCAGCAACTTTCTGGACGACTGCCGCGCGGGCGACGCCACCGCCGCACGGGCCTTGCAAGGAATCAGCGCCGTCATTCGCGGAGACGTTTCGCGTTTCGAACTGGCGTATTCTGGCCATGCGCACGAACAACACGAATTTCAATTGCATTGCGCGCCACTGAACGCTGTCCCATCCGCTTATTTTGTACTGACCCACCGCGATATGGGCAGCGCCCGAGGCGGGGCAACGGAGCCGGGATCAATGCCGACGTCCGGTCCGCAATCGAGCGCGCTGAATGCCCACCTGGAAGGGGAGTGGGCGCGCTGCCGGCGCAATGGACTGCGCCTGTCCATGATGGCCGTGGCGCTGGATGCTTTCGACGCTGCCGTCGAGCGTTTCGGTCGTGACGGCGCCGAGGCGTATCTGCAGCGGATAGAGCAGGCGCTCGGCCGCTTTGCCGGCCGCGCAGGGGATAGGGTGGCCCGCCTGGACGATGCGGTTTTCGTCATTGTCATGGCGCAGACCGATATCGTCGACACCTATTATCGGGCATTGGAGATCAAGCGCGCGATCTCTGCCATTGATGTCGGTGCAGGGCAGTCCAAGCGCCTGACGGCGAGCATAGGCATCAGCTCTGCCATTCCGACGCCCGAGCGCTCACCCAGCCATTTGCTGGAGAATGCCAGAAGCGCCCTTGCACGCGCCCGGCGCCTGGGTCACAACCGGGTCGAGCTATCCTTGCAGGAAGTTGCCGCGCTCCCCTTGCGCACGCGCCCGCACGGCAAGGGATGAGGACGCAGCGACAACCGGGCACGGGCATGAAAGCCTGCTAGTGTCGCAATCGACCTTGGCGGAGGAGGGGCGAGACAGGCGGGATGCGCCGGGGACGTCATCCAAGAGCAGGGCCATCGGACGGCAGCTGCCGTTGCCGGTCGGACGTCGACCAGGCTATCCGCGTTTATGGCCATCCAGATATTCGTCGACAGCGCAGCGAGCCAGGGATGCCATGAAGCGCCAGGCATCCCCGACAGAATCCGAGCGCGGAAAGGTATTGAGCAGGGCCGGAATCAATCCGGGCGAGCCGGGGCGGGTGGGTTCGATGCGAACGAGGATAAACCAGTCCAGGCTTCTGTCCGTTATCGTGCCCTCAAGCGCAAAACCGCGGTATTCCTCATAGGTTTGATCGTACGGCTGCATGCTTTTCTCCGGAAGCGTGTTCATTGGAGCGCCTTCTATCGCCCTGTGCGGCACGGGCGGAGCGGTATTGTTGCCCCGTTGCGTGGGAATATTTCCCATATATAGATATGTTTCCATGAGAATGCAGCTCGCGTCAAGCAATGCGGAGGACGGGGCGCCACCCCGTGCGCGCCAATCCGCATTTGCATTGCAAGCGTACGTAAAGAACAGAGCAGGTCGGCATGACTGTTCGCCTGCCATCGGAATGACCATGCGTGAACGCGCGGGGGCCTTCAGGGACGGGATGGAAACCCGGTTCGGCGGCCTGGCTGTGGTCACGGCGAAGAACACGAGTATCGCCGCTGCGGTTTTTTGCTGCCGACGAAGGGCTGAACGCCGCGGCATGTGGGGGGATGGTTAGTTTGTCACCCAAAGAAAGGGACATTGCGCCACCCTGAAACCCTTATCTGACGGGGCTTTCACGGCGGCGCGAACGAAAAACAGGCTTGCAAAACTTTTGGCAGTAATCGCAAGAAAACGAATTGGTTCTTGCGCGGTTTTGACACCAGAATGCAGAGTTCTTGGCATTAGCCAATCACACGAGACTTACTTTCTGGCTAAATTTGACGGCCGAACCAGACGACACGTCCGATGACCGCAAAATCGGCAGTTTGCTTGTTCATATCGACCTCGAATGGCGGATAGGCATCATTTGCACTGAAGATACCCAGCTTCCCACCCGGAACACGCTGAACACGCTTGACCACCAGGTTGCCGTCTACACGCAACACGAACAGACCACTATCGGCGTTGTTGTCGGCATGGTTGATCAAGATCACATCACGGTTGTTAAGCACCCCCTCCATCGAATCCCCTTTCACAGAGAGCACCGACAGATCATGTGGAGCAGCGTGCAAGTAGTTGCTGATCCAATACTTACGGAATGCCATTGAAAACACTGGAGCTTCCCCCTCTGTGGCTGCACCGTGACCTGCTGCGGCCTTGAGGTTGTAACGCGGAATGAATACGAACTCATCCAAATCAACAGGATTACCCAAGGTGTCCTGGCAGCTGCAGGTCGGCTGCACCAGCGGTTGAGGAACGTTAACATCGACAAGCCCAACTAGTTCCGCTTTGAGTTTTGGCCCTACCCCCGTCGCGATCCAGTCAAGATACACGCCAGCCGCCACAGCTAGTCGAGCGATAGCCTCCAAAGAAGGCCGGCTCTCACCCCGTATGTACCTATAGAGCATGTCTTCTGACACGCCGGCGGCCTTGGCAGCTACCTTCCGTCCCCCTAGAAGATCAGAGACCTCAGAAATTCTAGTTCCGATTTCAAGTTGCTGAATCGGAACAGGAGTGTTGTCGCTCATGCGCAGTTCCCATTCTTGCAGAAATGCTTATTCACCAAGGAAATACCTAACATCTGCGAGTAACGTTGCATTAATTCGAATCGGAAACGAATCGGAACCGGCAAATATCCTACCTTGATACGCAAATCTTCTTGTTTACCTAGAAAATGTGCGTTAGTATGTGCATGCCTAATCAGTGCAAAGGATTAAGGAATGAACACATCTGACGCCCAAAAAAATTCCGCCGTGGATTGGCACCGGGCGGACATCGTCGCAGCGCTGCATAAACGGGGCTGGTCGCTTCGCCAACTTTCCATTGAGGCTGGGTTGAGTGCGGGGGCACTGAACAACGCCTTGGATCGTCCATGGCCGAAAGCAGAGCGAATCATCGCCGCTGCGATCGAGGAAACGCCCGAAACCATTTGGCCGAGCCGCTACGAGAAACGCCATTTTAAGCCGGTTTTTCCATCTTCGCTCCCCCCTATTGCCAAGATCGACACAGTTTGTGCCGTTGTCATGGGTTGAATCATATGCCTAGGTGCTCGCGGTAGCGACACCGGCGTTTCTCAAGGAAAGCAATATGTTGGCGAGAAAACGCAATTGGAAGTCGATTCGCCCCACAAGTCTGTCCGAGGCATTCGAACTTTGCGTGGAACATGCCGCTACAGTGCGGCGCCCGATCAAGGTCATGGCCGATCTGATGGGGGTCGAGAGCAAGACGCTGTATCGCTGGCTATCGGAAACGTCCATGCCGCTGAATCGTATCCGCCAGTTCGAGGCCTTCAGCGGGGTTTCATTTATCAGCGAATACCTGTGTCTCGCGCACGGCAACAAGGTGGTCATCGAGATTCCGCTCGGGAAGAAGGCCTCCGTCATTGACCTGGCCGAAGTACAGGCCAGTTTTGCGGAAGCGATGACACTACTGGTCCGTTTCTATCAGCAAGGTGAGGCTGAAGAGATTACCGTCTCGGCCCTATCCCGCGCGCTGGAACAGCTGGCCTACCAACGCGAGAACGTCCTCAAATCCGGCTCGCCCGAGCTTGAACTGTTCGGAGACTGAGTCGATGGAAACGCGGATCGAAATCAAGAGCCATTACAGCGCAGTTGAACTGGCCTCCATGGCGTTACCAGCGATTCCCGCCTCAGAGCGCGGAATTCGGATCGCGGCAGAGCGCGAGGGGTGGAGCTCCCGGCGCAAAGCCAAGGGCAAAGGCTGCGAATTCGACGTCAACACCCTACCGGAGGTGGCAAAGGCCGAACTCAAGCGACGCCAGGCGCAGTCTCTGCTGGTTTCTGCCGGCGTGACCAAAGTGTCCGCTCGTGAGAAGCGGCTGGTGCAACGCGAGGAGCAACTCGACCTGACCCTGCACACCGTCGACCAGTTGACCGACGCACAGCGCATCGTGGCCGAGGCGCGTTGCGCCCTGGTCGCCGAGGTCAACAAAGTGGCGATGGTGCTCGGGAAGAAGAAAGCCACGCTCCATGTCGCAGACGCGGCCAAGACCCGAAGCCTGCCGGAACTGCTGCAGCAGCTGGTCGACCGTGCCAACGCCAAAGGTAACGACGAGCGCACGGTCAGCAGCCGCACCCTGTTCCGCTGGTGCGCGATGTTCGAATCGACTACCAGCCCGAGCGAGCGCCTGCGTCGCCTGGCTCCGCAGCAGCGCCAGGCCGATCTGAACATGCCGTGGTGGATGGGCGAATTTCTGGCAGCCTATCGCAAGCCGGGCAAGCCGCCGCTGGCCGAGGCGTACCGCGAGTTTCTGCAAACCCTGCCGGTCAATGAGGACGCACCGAGTGAGCACGCGGTCCGCCGCGCGCTGAAAAAGCTGCCGGCGCCGATGCTCTATCAAGGCCGCCACACCGGCGCCGCGCTGGCGGCCAAGCTGCCGTTCGTCCGCCGCGACTGGAGCCAGTTGGAGCCCGGCGACGTCTGGGTCGGCGATGGCCACGGCATGAAATGCACGGTGATCAACCCCGAGACCGGCAAGCCGCAACAGCTGGAAGTCACGCTGGGGTTGGATGGAGCAAGCCGACTGGCGGTGGGCTGGAGCATCTCGCTGTCGGAAAACGTCATTGCCGTGTCCGACATGCTGCGCCACGCCATGACGCGCCACGCGCCGCCGCTGATCTACTACAGCGACAACGGCGCCGGTGAAACCGGCAAGGTGCTGGACGCGCCGCTGACCGGGATCTTGCCGCGCGTCGGCATCCATCACGAAACCGGCATACCGGGCAATCCGCAGGGCCGCGGCCTGATCGAGCGCGCCTGGCAGACCATCACCCTGCCACTGGCGCGCCGCTACGCCACCTATCGCGGCGGCAGCGCAGACCGCGACACGCTGCGCCTGGTCAACCGCGATATCAGCCGTGCGCTGACCGTGGCCAAGAACGCTCCGGAAGGCGAACCTGTCGCGATCCCGCATGTGCCGAGCTTCGCGGAATTTGTCACCGACCTCGACGCCGCCATTGCCGAGTACAACCAGCGCCCGCATTCCAGCCTGCCTAAGCGCAACGGCGAGCATATGACGCCCGCCGAGTATTACGAGGCCAATCGCCGGCCGGGTGACTCCGCGCTGTCGGCGCTGGAACTGCAAGACCTGTTCCGCCCCACCTTCCTGCGCACCGCACGACGCGGCGAGGTGCAACTGTGGAACAACGTCTATTTCAGCGTCGAGCTAATGGCGGTCGATGGTCAGGAAGTGCAGGTCGGGGTCGATATCCATGACCCGGCCAGCGTAGTGGTCCGCACCCGCGAAGGCCGTTTTGTGTGCCTGGCCGAGTTCGACGGCAACAAGACAGCCGCCTTCGCCAAGTCCTTGCGCGACAAGTTGTTGGAGAACCGCGTCAAGGGCCAGGTCAAACGCGCGCAGGACAAGATCGACCTCGCCACCGCTACCCTGCGACCGGCACTGACGATGGCCGAAGGCGACGTGCTGCCGGGCATTTCGGGGAAAGACATCGCGGGCGCCTTCGAACGTATGCCGACCACCCCGGAAATTGCCGACCAAGAGATCACGCGCCCCGTTGCGGTTCGAATGCAAGCCCCCGACGACTTTGCTGTTCCGCAAGAGCCACAGCAACGGATCGAGTTGCATCGCCAGCTGCAGGCGCAGGCACGGATCGGGACATCGCTGTCCGAGCGTGAGAGCAAGTGGCTGGTCAGCTACGCCAAGAGCCACGAATACAAGGTTTTGAGCAAAAAAACGGCCGATGTGGTCCAGGCATCGGCGTGATTTGAAACATCACGACAAGGGGATTTTTTAATGAGTGAATCAGTCGTCAATCGCATCGCGCCGATCGCCAACCTTGATCTGGTGGCGGTCGTAATGGAGAAGCTAGTCAACCGGCAGGATGGTCTGCCGGGGCTTGCGGTCTACTACGGCCCGTCCGGTTGGGGCAAAACCACCGCCACCGTGGCCGTGGCCAACCGCAGCCGCGCCTACTACGTGCAGATGCGCTCGGCCTGGAGTCGCAAAACGCTGCTGGAAAAAGTCCTGTTCGAGATGGGGATCAAACCGGCCGGGACCATCCCGTATCTGCTCGACCAGATCTGCGAGCAGTTGGCTGCCAGTCGTCGCCCACTGATTCTGGACGAGTTCGACTATGCCGCCGCCAAGGACGGCATGATCGAGTTGGTGCGCGACATCTACGAGGGCAGCCAGTCGAGCCTGCTGCTGGTCGGCGAGGAACTGCTGCCGAACAAGCTGAAGCGGCACGAACGTTTCCATGGCCGCGTGCTGTCCTGGCTGCCAGCCGTCGCGGTCACCCTGGACGATGCCCGCAAACTGGCTCCGATTTATTGCCCGGGCATCATGCTGACCGACGACGTACTGAAACATCTGGTAGCCCTCAGCCACGGCTCGGTACGGCGCGTGGTAGTCAACCTGGTCAACATCTATGACGCGGCCTTGATCGAAGGCTGGGATGTCGTCGACCGGACCACGTGGGGTGATCGCCCTCTGTACACCGGTGACGCACCCAAGCGCCGGGGAGGCCTGTAATGGCCGCCGCAAACCGACGCCGCAAACCGATCGATCTGGAAATGACCGGCGGCAAGAGCAAGCGCCAGGCCATGTGGGAGGCAATACGCCAACGTCACGCCAACTTCACGCTGACGGAAGTCGCACGTGCGGTGGAGACCGATACGGGCACGACCAAGACCTATCTGCAATCGCTGGAAAAAGGCGGCTTCATCGAGACGCTGAACCCGATCCGGGGTGGCCATGAGGAGAAGCGCTATCGACTCGCCCGCGACAACGGGCTTGAAGCGCCGCGCCTGACACGCGATGGCTCCCCCGTGGTACAGGGGCGAGCGCAGGAGCAGCTGTGGCGCACCATGCGCATGATCGGCGCAGATTTCAATTACTTGGAGCTGGCCGGGCTCGCCTCCACCGAGGCTGTACCGGTGGCCCCCATCGCCGCACGCGATTACCTGAAGCATCTGGCACATGCCGGTTATGTGATGGTGGTGGCCAAAGGCCAAGGCCGTGGTTTAGGCGGTGTGCCGACTCGCTTCCGCTTCAATCCCACGCGCTATACCGGCCCGCGCCCGCCCATGGTTCAGCGTACCAAGTCCATCTACGACCCGAACCTCGGCAAGGTGGTCTGGCAAGAGGAGGTCGACCATGACGAACTCTGAGCCGCGCTGGCTGGCTTGGCTGCGTACCGAAGCCGCCCACAGCAACATCACCGAGGTCGCACAGCGCATCGGCTACTCGCGCACCACGGTCAGCCTAGTGATCGCCGGCAAGTACCCGGGGAAAATCGATCGCATCGCGCACACCGTCACGACGATGCTCGAAGCCAGGCTGTGCCCGCACCTGCAACAGCCGGTATCGGAAGGCGACTGCCAGATCGCCGCCCTCGGCCCGGCCCCCACCCACCACCCGATGAAGCTTGGGCACTGGCGTAGCTGCCAGCGCTGCTCGTATCGACCGAAAGGAGCGTGACCATGCTGTTAGCCCACCAAACTCAACCGCGATCGCCCAACGCCATGATCCGCGACGCGGCCGTCAAGGTCGCCGAGGCAATCGATGCCCTCAGCGAGAATGGTTTCACTGTCGTCAAGGTGGAACTGGACATGCCGGCACGGCCGACGATTCGTATCCAGACGTGTGCACATTGCCACCGTCTGATCAGCAACGGCGACGCCGTCTATTACAGCTACGGCCAGCAAGACCACTTCGGTCCCTACCGCGAGGGTCAATTCCAACTCGGCGGTTGCCGGGTGGTGTGGTTGGAAATGGGTCATTAACGAGGAGAAATGAAATGAGCGAACAAACCGTTAACCACGACTATCGCGCCCTGCGCCGTCAAAAGGGCCTGAATCAGCAGCTGTTCTGGAACCAGGTCGGCGTGACCCAGTCCGGCGGCTCGCGCTACGAGAACGAGCGCTCGGTGCCGGCGCCGGTGGCTGAACTGGTGCGACTGCACCACGAACTCGGGATCGACACGCGCCAGGTCACCCCGCAGAACGCGGCGCTGATCCGCGCGATCTTGTCTGAGCAGTTGGACGCCGAGACCCTGCTCAATAACGCAGAACGCTGCCGCGACCTGATGGATGTCCTCGGCTGCGCCGCGCAGGATCTCGGCGCGTTGGCCGCCTCCGTCAATCAGACCTTGGGGACGGACCGTGGAGTCGTTGCCTAGTGCCGAGCTTGACGCGGCGATCAAGATCGCCCTGGCCAAGGAGGTAGAACAGCTGGTTGCGATGGGCATGGAGCGCAAGAAGGCCCGGCGGGCCGTGTGGGATGACTACCTGGCCGAACTGAACTGTCATGTTCACCCGCCCGCCGCGCCACCTCCCAAGGCAGAGCCCCTTCTGGCGACACCAAAGCCGCCCCCCGAAGGACATTTTTTTACGCCGGAGCGCCTGCGGAAGAACCGGCAGGCTCTAGCAAAAGTGAAACAACTGGTAGGACTTAGGAGCAACTGATGCACAACACGACGCAAACCGCACCGCTTGGCTATTGGCAGGATGCCAAAGGCTGCCTGGTCCCGGAAAGCATGATCCGCCCGATCGACCGCGAGCGTGACCGCCTGGTCGCCGAGCTGGTGACCAAGGCGCGCGAGGTTTCCAAGGTATTGGCCGACTTCAAGGCGCAAGCTTTCGGTGACATCGGCGCCTTCATCGACCTGTCGGCCGAGCAGTACGACGCCAAGGTCGGCGGCAAGAAAGGCAACCTGACACTGTATTCGTACGACGGCAAATACCGGGTGCAGCGCGCCATCCAGGAGCGCATCGCTTTCGACGAACGTCTGCAGGCGGCCAAGGAATTGATCGATGAGTGCCTGCACGACTGGACCGAAGGCGCGCGCCCGGAAATCCAGGCCATCGTCAATCAAGCCTTCGACACCGACAAGGAAGGCCAGATCAACACCGGTCGCGTATTAGCGCTGCGCCGTCTCGCCATCACCGACGAGCGCTGGCAGCGCGCGATGGCGGCGATCGGCGAAGCGGTCCAGGTCGTCGGCAGCAAGTCCTATATCCGTATCTATGAACGTATCGGCGAGACCGACCAGTATCAACCGATCCCGCTCGACATCGCGGGCGTCTGAAGCCACAAAACCCATTCATTACCCACCACCGGAGCATAAGCATGACCAAGCAAGAGCTGATCAAACACCTGGCCGAACAGGCCGACGTGAGCAACAAGCAGGCCGAGTCCGTATTGAACGCGCTGATTACGGCGGTGCAGGACACCGTGCGCGCCGGCGGTCAACTGACCATCACCGATCTGGGAAAATTCGGCAGCGTCGAGCGCGCCGCCAAACTCGGGCGCAATCCGAAGACTGGCGAAGTGGTTCCGATCGCAGCGAAGCGCGCGGCAAAGTTCACTCCGGCTAAGCGCTTGAAGGAAGCCGCCGCCGGTTGAACCCGCGAAACCGCCGCGAGGCGGTCTGCCGGGCGTGGTGGCCCGGTACTGATGAGCAGCCGAGGGACAATCAAATGAAACTGACTCAAGAACAACGTGAACAGCTGATCAAGCAGCTGTCCCTCCCATGGGGACGAGCGGACCTGCTTTGCGACGGGCGGCGGATTACGCTGGAAGTGCGTCGAGTGAACAAAGGAATGACCTACCGGGTCTGCACCTTCGTGGATGGCTATTTCAAATACGAATGGGCACGAGGTAGCACCGCGCATAGCGAGCAGAAGTTCCTACGGAAGTCCGTACGCCCCAATGTCAGCCCGGCCAAACGCAAACAGCTGGAGAAGCAATGGGGAAAGCGCTACGTGAAGAACGACACGTTCATCAATGGCACCATCACGCTCTACCTCCCTGACTGGGTCGACGGCAAGGCCGCCATCAACCATTTGTGCAAGGTCAGCGACAGCATCGAAATCAGTGAGGCGCAACCGTCGCCCACCACCGTCATCGGTCCCTAGAGCCTGGTGTCGAGCCGGTAGTCGTTCACGACGGCCGGCTCCGCAACGAGTTTTAACGATAGCAGCCTGCATTGGTGAGCGATCCACCTTCGAGTAACCGCAACCGGAGATGCCGACCTCAGAATCCGGCGGATCGCTCAGCCACTGCAGACTGAACTCATGGAGGGTGACAAATGAGCCGCAATCCGGCGTTAGCGAAGATCCACATCGCCAAGAAAGAACTGGCTCTGGATGACGACACCTATCGCGCCATGCTACAGACCATTGCCGGGGTGACGTCTAGTAAAGAGCTGTCCGATGCTGGCGCCGCCAAGGTACTCGCTCATCTGCGCCACTGTGGCTGGAAGCCGAAAAAGGGGAACAGACCACGCGCAGGGGGATCGCGCCAAGCGCTGGTCAGCAAGATCGAAGCCCTACTGGCGGAAGCCCACCGCCCCTGGTCCTACGCCGACGCGATGGCCAGGCACATGTTCTACGTCGACAAGACTGACTGGCTAGCCCCAGAGCAACTGATCAAGCTGGTGGGCGCGCTGACCTACGACGCCAAACGACACGGGAGGCCCCTCGCATGAAGTTGGATGACGTGCAACACCTACTGCCCGAGTCGGCGCGGCTGCTGGTCCGACTGATCGGGCTGGCCAAGACGATGCACCTGGTCAACGTGCTCGGCGGTACGTCCTTCCCCGTCGCGTTACGCAAGAGCCGCCAGGGCGAGATCCGCTATGAAATGCTGGCCGAGGTGGTCGGCGTCGAAGCGGCCGACATCCTGACCCACCACTTCGGCGGCGACATGCTATATGTACCACTGTGCAAGGCGGCGCTGCGCGAGCTGTTCTACCGTGAGGTCCGAGCCGAGTTTGACGCACTGACTCGCGATTACAGCGCGCTTTACGCGGTGTCCTCGCTGGCCTCGAAACACAGAATGTCGGACCGGCAAATCTGGCGAGTTTTGAAGAAGCTGGATGCGCCGTCATCTGCCCCTGGACAAACGTCTTTATTCTGAATAGATGGACGACAACGCCGATGGCTTGGGATAGCATCATGCGTATCCCTGCTGGAGATGACGATGCCCTTGCTGATAAATACGTTGGGTTTGCTTGTTTTTGTAATTTCACTTATCCCTGCCCTGATAGCGGGGCGCCGCAAAAAATGGCCTGCCATGAAAGTGATTGGCATGGGGGTTCTATTTGCTGGCGTCGTGATGCTGGCTGTTGAAAATCTACTTACCGCCATAGTGATTCCGTTACTAAGGAGCAACTAAAGCGGTTCCCCCAGCCCCGCCCCAAGCGGGGCTTTGTATTTCCACTGACACCTGCCATCTGAGCACAGAGCCGCCTGGCCAATAGACTCGAAAGCGTTTATTGAGCGAGGTCCGCAACGTGGCCATCACCCCGTTACAGAAGAAAACCGCCGCCGGTGCCACGGCCGGTATTGTCACCGCCATCATCGCGTTTACCGCCCCTTTCGAGGGGGAAAGCCATGTGGCGTACCGCGACCCGGTCGGGGTGCTCACGATCTGCGACGGCGAGACCCAAGGTGTGCACGTCGGCCAGCACATGACCCACCAGCAGTGCATGGCGGCCATGGCCAAGCGCGTCCCGCAGTACCTCGGTCCTGTCGACCGCATGATGCCCTCGCTCACTACCAATCAACGCATCGCCTTCACCGACTTCGCCTGGAACGAGGGCGTGGGGCGCCTTGAGCATTCCGGCATCCCGCCGTTGATGAACCACGGTCAGATCCGAGCCGGGTGTGACCGGTTGCTGAAATTCGACACTGCCGGTGGTCATGTCTACCCCGGCTTGAGCAAACGCCGCAAGGCAGAGAGGGAGTTATGTCTGAAGTTCTGAGCGATATGGTTGCGGGTGCTGACGGCGCCATCGTCAAGGTCGAGAACGGTATCAAGGCTGTCGAGGCCGAAGTGAAAAGCGCCTGGGTCGATGGCGTGCGGTACTGGTACGCGCTGTGGTCGGTGCGTATGGCGATCTTGTCGACCGTGCTCGGCGGGGTCAGCGCGCTGCTGCCGACGTGGCAGCCGGCTATGCCGGCGCTGCCGTTCGCCATCCTGGCCACCGTCTGCGCAGCCTTGGCCGGCTTCTCCAGCTTGGTCAAGCAACCGGCCTTGCAAGCCCGGATCGAGACGGCGCGCCAGGCGCAATCGGAGGCGATGGCCCAGGCCGCCGCCCAGGCCTCGGCACAGGCGAAGGCGCAGCAGGAAGCGGTGGCGCAAGTGGCGCGCGCCGCCGCCATGCAAGCCGTTCAGGAAATGCTGTCGCGGCAGAACGGGGCGACCGTGGTGAATGAGGCGACGCCCGGCACAAGCACGGCGGGTGCCGCCGCGCCTGCGCCGGCGCAACAATAAGGAACGACCGATGCCTATCCAAACCAAGATCATCGCGGCCCTGGTATCGGTCGGCCTCCTCGCCGGGGCGGCCTTCCTCGCCTACGAGCACGGATATCGCCACGGTTTCTCGGTGGCCCAGACCCAAGGTGACGACACGCTGTCGCACTTCAAGCTTGCTCAGGCGCAGGCTACCTCCGCCGCCCTCAAAACCGCCAATGACCAGTATGCCGCCAGCGTGTCGCGCGCCAATCAGGCCGAGCAGTCCTTGCTCGACGCCCGCGCCCAACTGGCCTCGCAATCGCAGCACGCCAAGGAACAGATCGATGCTGTCACTCAGACCTACCGCACCGCCCCCGACGCCCCGTCTCGGGCACTGCCTCAGTGTGTGTTTACTCGCGGCTTTGTGCGCCTGTGGAACCAGCGCGCTGGCGCCGCTGCCGGTGATCGTTCCGAACCGAGTGGCGCCGCTACCACCGACGCTGTCGCAACGACCAACGCCCCCGATGCCCTTGATTCCGGGGTATCACAAGCGGACATCCTCGACTGGTTCATCGACTACACCGCCCGTAACCGCAGCATCGAGTCCCAACTGAACCAGGTACTCGACGTCGAACAAGCCAACCCGCCAACCCAGCCGCAGGAACAATAGATGGACCAGTTTGACAAGGCGACCGAGCTGGAGGAACAACACCGAGAGCAGGCCCTGGCCGCCCAGGCCAGGCGCCAGCCCAACGGGCACAGCTATAGCCACTGCGAGGACTGTGGCGAGCCGATCCCGGAAGGCCGCCGCAAGGCGATGCCGGGTTGCCACCGCTGTATTCCATGCCAACAGCTCCATGAACAAGGGGGGGCCTGATGGGGGCCGATCAAGACAACGAACTCGCGCGTGCGCTCGGGCGTATCGAAGGCAAGCTGGACATGATCGCGGCGAGCCAGGAGAACCAGAACACGCGCCTGGACGGCATGGATGCGCGCTTGCGCCATGTTGAAAAACAGGCGGCCACGGCCGGCGCCATCAGCGGAGGCATCGTGGCAGTCGGAACAGCGATCGCGGTCGAGCTGGTAAAACGGGCACTGTGAGGCATGGCACATTCTCCTGAAACACGGGACAAGGTGCGCCGACTCTACGTGTTCGATCGCATCAGCCTAGAGGTCGCGTCGCTGCAGTGCGGCGTGTCGCTATCTACGTCCAGTCGCTGGAAGCGCGACGCGCAGGAGATGGGCGACGACTGGGACAAGCTGCGTGCTGCCGCGATTCTGGCCGGCGACGGCATAGAGAGCGTGGCGCGCGCGGCGCTGGCGGGTTTTTTAACGCAGTACCAGGCGACGATGGACATGCTCAATGCGTCGAACGATATCCGCGCCGAGGCCAAGGTGCAAATGCTGGCGAGTCTTGCCGACTCGTTCAACAAGACCGTCTCCGCCAGCAAGCGGGTACTCCCCGAGACCAGCCAGTTGGCGACCGCAATGGAGGTCGTGCAAAAAATGGCCGGGTTTATTCGCGAGCGCTTCCCCAAACATGCCCAGGCGTTCGTCGAGGTGCTCGAGCCATTTGGGGAAGAACTGGCGAAGGCGTACGGCTAGAACAACCGGTAGACGTCGAAGGGTTTACTAATTTCTTCGCCACAGCTGGCGCACACCGAGTAAGCCTGAGAACAGAGTTTCTTGCGATCCACAAAACTGTATAGGTTCGAGTCAACACGGGTTTCGTGCCCTTCAGAGCAGTGGAATGTGAGACCGAGTAGCAGTTTGGATAAATCTCCAATGGACAAGCCGCTCAATGACAAGCAGCCATCTTCCCCGCCCGTAACGGTGGTGTAGGCATCTAACCATTTCTCTGTGAGTTCCCAGTCTTCGTCCATGACCCCATAGGTCCAGTACTTCTGGCGGAACCCGGTACTCCATGGCTTCAACCGTCCACCGATGTAGCCATTGTTTCTAAGAGTGATGACTTTGCTCTTTAGGAGCGCAGAAAAGTCGTTATCCGTACAAATGGGAAAGTCGTCGTGAGTCACAAAGCCCCTTTTGTTCAGGACTAGTGCGATGCCCGATGCGGTGAATTTGTCGAGAACCTTTTTCATTAAATCTCTCGGTTAAAATGTCATGAGCAAGCTTACCAAAAAAGATTTCCTCAAGGACGTCGCTCTGCTCGCGGCCGAGTACCGCCGCCAGATCGACGCCGAATGCGAAGGCTTCGACCCCGATCCGGCCACCAGTCAGGCGCGTCGGCTACGAGCGTTTGCCAGCTTCCGCTACTTCGCCCAGACCTACTTCCCGCACTACGTCAAACACGACCCGGCAACGGTTCACGACTACCTGTTCGACCGCTTCCAAGACGTGGTCGACAACGATGTCGGCGACCATGATGCGGTCGCGGCGCCGCGCGGTCACGCCAAGTCCACCCTCATCACCCAGATCGGAACGCTGTGGTGCATCGTGACCGGCCGCAAGCACTATCCGATCATCGTGATGGATGCACTCGACCAAGCCCTGCCGATGCTGGAAGCGATCAAGGCCGAGCTGGAGTTCAATCCGCGCCTGCTGCTCGACTTCCCCGAAGCCACCGGCCAGGGCCGCGTCTGGCAGGTCGGCACCATCGTCACCGCCAACGACGTCAAGGTCGAGGTATTCGGCTCGGGTAAAAAGATCCGCGGCCGCCGTCACGGCCCGTACCGGCCCGACCTGGTAATCGGCGACGATCTGGAGAACGACGAGAACGTCCGCAGTCCCGAACAGCGCGACAAGTTGATGGGCTGGATCACCAAAAGCCTGCTGTCGCTCGGCTACGCCGACGACAGCCTCGACGTGTTCATCATCGGCACCATCCTGCATTACGACTCGGTGCTGGCGCGGCTAATCAAGAACCCGCTCTGGAAAAGCGCCAAGTTCCGCGCGGTCGAGCGCTGGCCCGAGCGCATGGACCTGTGGGATCGCTGGACCGAGGTGCTACTCGGCCAGGGCGAGGACGAGGCGCGTGCGTTCTACCAGGCGCACCGTCCCGGGATGGACGCCGGCGTGAAGATCTGCTGGCCTGGCGGCACCACCTTCTACAAGTTGATGGTCAAGCGCGCGCGCGACGGCAAGGCAGCCTTCGACTCCGAACAACAGAACGACCCGCTGTCAGGCGACGACGCGCCGTTCGCCGAGTGCATCCACTTCTGGGTCAACCGCCTGCGCGACTGGATCTTCTATGGCGCCTGCGACCCGTCGCTGGGCAAGGCCGGCAGTTCGCGCGACCCATCGGCGCTCCTGGTCGGCGGCTTCAACCGCGAGACCGGCATTCTCGACGTGGTCGAAGCCAGCATCCGCAAGCGCCTGCCCGATCGCATCATCGAAGACGTGATCGCCTTCCAGGCGCAATACCGCTGCGTACTGTGGCTGGTTGAATCGGTCCAGTTCCAGGAGTTCATGCGCACCGAACTGGTGAAGCGCTCGGCAGCGCGTCACATCCCGGTGCCGGCGCGCGGCGTGATCCCGCACGGCGACAAGCTGCTGCGCATCGAGACCCTGCAGCCGCATATGGCCAACGGGTTGATCCGCCTCTATCCCGACCAGCACACGCTGATCGAGCAGCTGCGCCACTTCCCCAAAGCCGACCACGACGACGGACCCGACGCCCTGCAGATGCTGTGGGCAGCCGCGCAGTCCGGGGTCGGCGTGATCGACTACACCCCGGTGCCGCGTCACGCGGCACGGAATGATGATGACGCGCGCGGCTTCGGCGCTGGCGCCTGGTAGGAGTGACAAACATGCCACAAATCGTCGACATGAACGGACAGCCGTTCCAGCGCGAGGTCCTGGGCGAACAGCCGCAGACCGCGCAACTGAGCTGGCTACGCTATAGCTGGGAGGCGCACCCGTCGCGCGGCCTGACGCCACAGAAGCTGGCGCGGCTGCTCGAGGATGCCGAGCGCGGCCACCTGATCGACCAGTCGGACCTGTTCACCGATATGGAAGAAAAGGACGCGCATATCTTCTCCGAGATGAGCAAGCGCAAGCGCGTGCTGCTAACGCTGGACTGGGACATCAAGCCACCGCGCAATGCGAGCGCGGGCGAGAAGGCGCTGACCGAGGAGGTGCGCGAGTGGTTCCAGGATCTGCCCGGCTTCGAGGACATGCTGCTCGACTGCCTGGACGGTATCGGCCATGGTTTCTCGGCGCTGGAGATCGGCTGGAAGCAGTTGGGCCGACTGTGGTTTCCCAAATCCTTCGAACACCGCCCTCAGCGCTGGTTCATGAATCCGTGGTTCGATCGCGACCAGATTCGGCTGCGCGGCATCAATGTCGATGGCGAGCCGCTGTGGCCGTTCGGTTGGGTCGTGCATCGGCATAAGGCCAAGTCGGGCTATATCGGTCGCGCCGGCCTGCACCGCATCCTCGCCTGGCCGTATCTGTTCAAGAATTACTCGGTGCGCGATCTGGCTGAGTTTCTGGAAATCTACGGCCTGCCGTTGCGGGTCGGCAAGTACCCGGCCGGCGCCACCGCCGACGAGAAAAACGCATTGCTGCGCGCGGTGGCCGAAATCGGTCACAACGCCGCCGGCATCATCCCGGACAGCATGCTGATCGAATTCCAGGAGGCGGCCAAGGGCAATAGCGGTCACATGCCGCACATGGCGATGATGGAATGGTGCGAGCGCAGCCAGTCCAAGGCTATCCTCGGTGGTACGCTCACCAGCCAGGCCGACGGCAAGTCGTCGACCCATGCCCTGGGCAACGTCCACAACGAAGTGCGCCACGACCTGATGACGTCGGACGCGCGCCAATTGGCGGCCACGCTGACGCGCGACATCGTGTACGCGATGATCGTGCTCAACCGTGGGCAGATCGACCCGACACGCTGCCCACAGTTCGCATTCGAAACGCGCGAGCCGGAAGACCTCAAGCTATACGCCGAGGCGTTGCCGAAACTGGTGGGGATTGGTCTGCCGATCACCAAGAAATGGGCATTGATGAAGCTGTCTATCCCCGAGGCCGAGGACGGCGACGAATTGCTGACCATTCCGCAGCCGATCATGGCTTTGCCACCGGAGGAACGGCCACTACCGGTTAAGCCTGGCCAAACGCAAGCGCGTGCACAGCTGCCGCGCTATCGCGCCGTGATGAGCAACGACCACGGCGAGATCGTCTACCCCGACCAGCACGCACTCGACCAGGCGGCCGACTCCCTCCCTCACGCCACGCTCGCCGCCGGCATGGACACCTTGCTGGCGCCGGTCATCACCGCGCTCAAGGCCGGCGAGACGCCGGACGCGGCGATCGAGGCGTTGCTGGCCGCGCAACCGTCCATGGATGACGAGACCGTGGCGACTCTTTTGGCACGTGCCCTGTTCGTCGCCGACCTGTGGGGACGGGTGAATGGCGGGCATTGATCTCGGCTACGCGATCGGACTCGAACCGAAAGAGGCGGTCGCCTACTTCGAGTCCAAAGGCTATGTGCTCGGCTTCAACTGGCAGGACGTAGCCGCCGAAGCCCATGCGCGCGCCTTCACCGTGGCCGGGGTGATGAAGGTCGACGTGTTGCAGGACATCCGCAACACGCTGGCCGAGGCGTTAAAGAACGGCCAGACTCTACAACAGTTCAAGGACGCGCTGATCCCGACACTGGAGCGCAAGGGCTGGTTCGGACGCGGCCGCGTGGTCGACGAGGACACTGGCGAGATCCACGGCAAGCGTCTGACGCCGCGCCGGCTCGATACGATCTTCAGGACCAACCTGCAGTCGGCCTATATGGCGGGGCGCTACGCGACGCAGATGGCCCAGGTCGACAGCCATCCGTACTGGGAGTACGTCGCGGTGCTCGACAACCGGACGCGGCCGGCGCACGCAGCGCTGTCCGGCACTGTCTACCGCTACGACGATCCGTTCTGGGCGACCTTCTACCCACCCAATGGCCACAACTGCCGCTGCCGCGTACGCACGCGCATGGCACGCGAACTCAGCCGCGAAGATCGGGATGCTGCTGGTAGTGGCGATCGCCTGGAGAAGGTCGAGCAGTCCGTAGGACGCGATGGCCAGACTCAGCCCGCCATCGGCTACAAGAGTCCGATCACCGGCAAGCTGGTCACGCCCGATCCCGGTTTCGGCTGTAACCCCGGCCGCGAATGGCAGAAGCCGTTCACGCCGCCACTGCTCGACTCCTTGCCGCGTACCTTCCCCAAGGGCATCGAGCTGCCGAACTTGCCACAGCCGACGTCGGTACCGGCATCGGAACTGCTGCCGGCCGATCTGGATAAGCCGGCCTACGCCCAGGCCTTCCTGCAGGAGTTCGGCGTTAGCCTCGGCCAGTCCAAGGTCATCCAGGACGCGTCCGGTGCCCCACTGGTGATCTCCGACGATCTGTTCAAGACGGGCGACGGTAGCTGGAAAGCGGACAAAGACGGGCGCGGCCCCTATATGCGCTTGTTGGCCCAGGCGGTCAAAACCCCGGATGAGATCTGGCTACGTTGGGAAGAGCGGCGCGACACGCCAGGCAAATGGCTACTGAAGCGACGCTACATCAAGACGTGGCAAATCGACGGCCAGGACGGCCCGCAATATGGCCTGAGTGTTTTTGAATTGGGGCAGGACGGCTGGAGCGGCTCGACGACGATGATGGCGAATGAAAGCCGAGGGCCGGGAGCGCGCCGACGCTATATCGAAAAACAGCGCGACGGCTATTTACAGTACCGGAAATGAAAGGCCCTACCGCGCCGATTCACGGTAGGGCCGCTGGGCAGTTCCTTTGGACGCATCAGATCGGGAGCTTGTGCGACTGCCATCAGCATGGATTGGAGTATAGGCATGATTGACCTTGAATTTCAAACCGATGGCGTGGTCGATGTCTTGCAACGCCTCGGCGCCGCCTCGAAAGACGCCACGCCGGCCATGCAGGCCATCGCCGCGATCATGGGCAATGCCGTCGAGGAAAATTTTGCGATGGAGGGACGGCCACGCTGGTTGGGGCTGAAACCGGAAACGCTGCAGCAACGCGTGAGGGACAAACTCAAGTCGGAACGCGGCAAGTTCAAGAACGGCGCCTGGAGCATCAAGATCGGCCAGCGCGCCGCCGGCTCGGTCAAGATCCTGCAGCGCTCGGGGCGCCTGGCCGCCAGCATCAGCCAGGCCGCCAGTACGGACACGGCCGAGGTCGGCACCAATGTGGTTTATGCCGCCATCCAGAACTTCGGCGGCGAGACCAAGCCCCATGTGATCGAGGCCAAGAACGCCAAGGCGCTGGCGTTCAATGGGCGTTTCGCCAAGCGCGTGAACCATCCTGGCTCAAAGATTCCGGCACGACCGTTCTTGATGCTGACGGATACGGAAGAAGTGCTAATCGAAACGGCGGTGGTTGACTATCTTCGACGTATCACCGGGGGATACTGAAGAAAGGGCGAAAAACCGCTGTAGCGGCTTTGTCCCGGTGCGCGCGGGAAAGTATGCTTGCAAGCGGCGGAAGGGGCGTTAAGAGGCCGTTAACGCGCGAGCATTAGCCACAATGTTGCAATCGTCGGGAGGCATAGGGGCAGGAAAGGCCTAACTGCCTTTAAGCTGCCCATCGCGAAGCTAAGAGAGCACAGACGTTATTCGTCGCGGCGGGACCGGAGAATCATCCGTATCTCATGCACTGCCGCGCGTTCACGGCGTTCAAACTCGTTGGGCTCGAAGACGCCCTTTACTCCCATGGCGGCAACAATCAGTGAGCCGAGCTGCATAAAAATGCTCGCCAGGTCCTTCTGGCCATTGAGCTGCGCCCAGATAGCAGACCCCGCGAACAAAGCTGCGGCCAGCAAAAAAATGTACTTGAGACGGCTAACCTTCGCCCAGAATTCACGCTTAAGGTTCTCAAGCCTGAACGGAAGCTCACGTTCCTTGAGGTGCTGACTCGTGCAGTGGGTAAGAGGAATAAACTCATTTTGCGAGTGGTCGATGATATTGAAGTCGCCGCCAACGGTGATATCTCCACCATTATTGAAGTCGCGCATGCATAGTTCTCCGAGGTTTATATTGCAGATAAATGTTGAGTTGTGATCCACACGATTAGATTAATATTTCACCAACAATAAAATATCAATAGCTTATTTAAAATATAGCCTCTAGAGGTTATTAAACACGTTGCGCGCGGGGTACAGGTGCGCTCTACGTACTGACACCGATCAACTCCCCCCCTTCAGCGCCGCCCACCAAAATGGCGGCATGGCTAGCAATCGTACGGCCCTCGCGGCCCTGACCCTCGAACTCACCGACCGCACTGGCAAGACGGTCCAGTTGCTGCCCGCTGGCCGCTTCAAAGCCAAGGACGGCCGACCGGGCTCGCAAGCCGCGTGCACGGAATGGGTCTGCTGCCCCGAGCAAGCCAACGCGGTGATGGCCCAGGCTGCCCAGCAATCCAACCCCATGGTGATCGACTATGAACATCAAACGCTGAACGCAGAGACCAACGGCCAGCCGGCCCCGGCCGGCGATTGTCAAAGGTGTTGAGATAATTTTACGATTTATGCAGCCAATAAATTATCGGTTTTCTCCTGCGTAATCGGTCGATCCGGATTGAGCTGAACCGCATCGTTCCAGGCCCAATTTCGTGTCTCTCCTTGCCAGCGTTCTGGCCGTGCGGTGCGAGCCGCTTGATAGACCAGATGGCGCTTCGCCAGCAAGATTTTATCCAGCCCTTGGTGCCGCTGAGCCGGGGTCACGAATTGGATGCCGCTGTGACGATGGGCGTGGCAATACCAGTCGATGAAACGCTTTACCCATTGCCGGGCTTCGTCCAGTGAGGTGAAGCCTTTACGTGGCCATGATGGCCAGTACTTCA
>NZ_AUGZ01000043.1 GCF_000422925.1 Paludibacterium yongneupense DSM 18731 | reverse complement strand
ACTTCATAGCCCTTGTCCAGCAGGAATTCGGCCAGATAGGAGCCGTCTTGACCGGTAACGCCAGTAATGAGTGCAACTTTGTTCATGGGATTCCTAACGAGGACGATATTCTTGGAGTCAACGCACAGAGCGTTGTTCGCGAAATTTTGTCATATCCGGCAAGGCCTGCGCGGCCTGCCTTCAATACCGATACGCAAGAAGTCAGGATGAAGCCGAACTCCGACGGGATGCCAGCGCAAAATTCTCGCAGCAAACGCTTGCAGGGAAGACAGATATAGGCCGGCGCATGACGGAACCAGAAGGTTTCTGGAAGATTATTACATGTAACCATAAAAATTTGTATCGTAAAAAGACGGCTCTATGCCGACAGATGCCTATTCAAGCAGTACGCTTCATCGCCACAGCCGTTACACTCTACCCGCGGCGAGTTCCATTCCCTGCAGGCCAAGGCATGGAAGCCAGCATTGGCAAGCCTCGGTGGGGACCGGGCCGCGATCGAAAAGGCTGATTACAGAGAATTATCAACATATACTGGATTAATAGCTTTCAGACCGAGCCTGCTCGGCCAGGAAGCCCGGCATGGCCCTTTAAGGTGCAGGCTCTCTGCGATGTCAGAGGGCCGACTGTACGCTGGCTGCCATATCTCTTAAAATGAAACCGGTGACACTGGGAAATTGGATCGTGTCGGTTTATGCTGTTGTTTCAAATGTCATCGTAGGTCAGCAGCGATAGCGGCGGCGACCAAATTACTTGAAAAGTTAATAGAATTCATGCTTTCTATTTTGTTCGCAGCGCTGCTTGGGGCATTCGTTTCTGCCGTATTTTTAATCCGCTTCAACCATATTCACGCCCGTTTTTCAGCGGATTCCGATCTGGATGGGGTTCAGAAATTCCATAGCAGTCCGGTTCCGCGTATCGGGGGGATTCCGATAGCCATCGGCTTGTGTGCCGGCAATGCGGTACTCGGCTACAAGCTACAGGACAGTACCGGCTGGCTTCTGCTGCTGTCGTCGCTGCCGGCATTCGGCTCCGGCCTGCTCGAAGACGTGACTAAACGTGTCGGGCCCATGCCGCGCTTGCTGGCGACCTTTCTCGCAGCGTTTCTCGGGTTCTATCTGCTAAGGGCCAGCCTGACCAGGCTCGACCTCCCGATACTGGACAGCATGCTGGCCTTCTGGCCGGTCTCGCTGCTGGTAACCGTGGTCGCGGTTGGCGGCGTCGCTCATGCCATCAACATCATCGACGGGTACAACGGCCTGTCCGGAATGGTTTGCATGTTCGTGTTTCTGGCGATAGGATACGTCGCCTTCAAGGTTGGCGATGCGGCCTTGCTGGGATTAAGTTTTGCCATGATCGGCTCCCTGACGGGCTTCCTGGTATGGAACTATCCACGAGGGCTGATCTTTGCCGGCGATGGCGGCGCTTATCTGGTCGGCTTCATCATCGCCGAGATGTCGGTACTACTGGTGGCACGCCATCACGAGGTTTCACCCTGGTTTCCGTTGCTGATTGTCATTTATCCCGTATTTGAGACCCTGTTCTCGATCTATCGCAAGCGCTTCCTGCGTGGCATTTCTCCGGGGATTCCGGACGGTTTACACCTGCATATGCTGGTCTACCGTCGTTTGGTGCGCTGGATGGTAGGCTCCGCCGCCGTCGAACACAGAACCCGCCGCAACAGCCTGACCTCGCCCTATCTGTGGGTACTGTCCTCGTTGTCGGTCATTCCTGCGATATTGTTCTGGAATGACACTCCAGCGCTCATGGCCTGCGTCGTGCTGTTCATCCTGATCTATCTTTCGCTTTACCGGATGATCATTCGCTTCAAATCGCCGAACTGGCTGGTAATGAAACGCAGCCACTCCCGTACCTGCAGCGCTTCCCGCCACAGCAGAAACAAGTAATCCCGCAGCAGCCCCCTGCTACGGGACCGTATACGGCAAAACGGCTCAGGCTTCCGTCACGATGACCTCGACCCCGGCTTGCCGCATCCGCCCCAACTGCTCCTCGTCGGCGTCAACCGCAACCACCATTTGGGCAATCTCCGCCAGCGGCGCGATGAAATAAGGGGCTGCCGTTCCCAGCTTTTCCGTAGTCACCACAGCGACAATGGAACCGCAGCCTGCCACCAGTGCCCGCTTGAATGCAGCATCTTCCGCCCCCACGCTTCCGATGCCGGCTTCGACATCGATTGAACAAATACCCAGAAAACACAGATCCGGCCGCATGCGCTGCAACTCCTGCAGTGCCCCTGCTCCTAGCGTCCCCCCGACCGCATGGTCGAGTTGGCCGCCGATCACGAGCACTCGAACATCCTCGCGTTCGATCAGGGCCGCGGCAATGGCAGGAGCGTTAGTCGCAACCGTCAGTCCGAGATCGCGAGGCAGGGCGCGCGCCACCGCCAGATTCGTGCTGCTGGCATCGAGAAACACCAGTTGCCCCGGCCGCACAAGCAAGGCCGCCGCTCTTGCCAGCATTTCCTTGCGCTCAACGTTGACGGCGCTACGCGCGGCAATATTGACCGGCGTCGTCGTCATGGAAATGGCACCACCATACACGCGCTGGCACACCCCGGCGGCGGCCAGTTCGCGCAAGTCGCGACGTACCGAATCCTCCGATACGCCAAAGAGAATGGCGAGTTCAGCCGCCAGTACACGCCCATCACGCAGCAGGCGCTCTCGAATCAGCACGTGCCGATCGGCCGGCAACGCTACGCGGGACATGAATCGTTCTTTTCGCTGGTCGAGGCTCATGGCTACCCTAGATGATCACACCAGGAGCAATCGTGCACAAACATGCAATAGTTGTCAAATGCTCCCCATTCCACTTGGTAATGAGCGTGATGAAAATCATAATCATTGACGGAAGGGGGGGCATGGCGCATATTTGTGCATGTTTATGCGTGATCTATACACGCGCCATTCATACGGAAAACACCATGTATCAATTTGTCGCAACGGACCTGGACGGTACGCTGCTGAACGAAGACAAGACCATCGACGACCTCACTGCACAGACCTTCCAGGCGCTGGCCGCCAAGGGACTGACACTGATCGTCGCCACCGGTCGACATCATGTTGAAGCCAAACATGTCCGCAGCCGACTCGGAACCGGGACCTTCCTCGCTGCATCGAATGGAGCCCGCATCTACGCACCGGACGACAGCTTGATTTTCTCGGCCGATATCGAGCCTGAGCTGGTGCGCGCTCTGGCGCAGGAAGAGTTCACCGCAGGCACCCGCCTTTGCCTCTACCATGACGACGGCTGCATGATTTCACTGGATGCGCCCGAGTTTAGCGAACGACATACGGAATTTACCTATTTGCGCCGCGACCTGCCCTTGATCGACGGCGAAGGTATCAGCAAGATGCTGTTCTTCGGCGACAGCCACGCGCGTCTGCGCCAGTTGGCGGCACGCATGCAAGAGCGCTTCCCCGGCAAAATCGCCACCACTTTCGCCGATCTGCACTGCCTCGAAGTCATGGCTGCCGACGTATCAAAGGGGAGCGCAATTCGCTACCTGGCTTCCCGCCTTAATCTTAAACTTGAGCACGGCATCGCTTTCGGCGACAGTCTCAACGACGTGGAGATGCTCAAGACGGTCGGGACACCTTTCCTGATGGGCAACGCCAACGAACAAGCCGCCAAGCAACTGCCTGGCATCGATCGCGTGGCCAGTAACGAAGAATCAGGCGTCGCACGGCAACTGCGCCACCTGTTCAGAATGGTTTGACTATCGTACGACACTAGCGCCCGCGCCGACGAAGCTATCATCGCCGGCGCGGGCGCGATTCATCAATCGGCAGGGTAGCCGTCCGGATTCGCCTGCTGCCAGCGCCAGCTGTCTCGACACATCGCCTCAAGATCGTGGCGCGCTTCCCAGCGCAATACGCGGCGGGCCAATTCGGGGTCGGCATAACAGCAAGCAATATCCCCAGCCCGCCTCGCGGTAATACGATACGGAATCGAACGCCCGCTGACCCGTGAAAATGCTTTAACCATATCCAGTACCGAATATCCGCAGCCAGTACCGATATTGATAGCCAGGATGCCATCCATCTGATCAAGAGCAGACAGCATCTTGACGTGAGCATCGGCCAAGTCGACGACATGAATGTAGTCGCGAACGCCAGTCCCATCCGGAGTCGGGTAATCGCCACCGAATATTGCCAATTGTTCGAGCTTGCCCACGGCAACTTGGCTGATATATGGCATCAGGTTATTCGGACGCCCATTGGGGTCTTCGCCTACCATCCCGCTTTCATGTGCCCCAACCGGATTGAAATAACGGAGCAGCCCGACACGCCATCCTTCCTCTGCGGCAACGATATCCCTGAGCATTGTTTCCATGATGTGTTTGCTGCGTCCGTAGGGATTCGTCGGCTGGAGAGGGAAATTCTCAGAAATAGGAACCGCGTGCGGATCGCCATACACCGTCGCCGACGAACTGAAAACCAGTTTTCGCACGTCGGCATCGCGCATCGCCTGAAGAACGTTCAAGGTCCCACTGATATTATTGTCATAATAGCGCAGCGGGTCGGCGACCGACTCACCAACGGCCTTGAGACCGGCAAAATGGATGACGGCATCGATGGTATGGCGTGCAAAAAGGCTATCGAGAAGCGCCCGATCCCGGATATCGCCCTCATAAAAGACAGGGGCGCTCGCGCAGATTTTTTCCACTCGGCGCAGGGCTTCCGGCTTGCTATTGCTGAAATTATCGAGAGCAACAACATCGTATCCTGCTTTGAATAATTCAATACAGGTATGAGTCCCGATATAGCCGGCAGCTCCAGTGACTAAGATAGTTTTCATCTCGACTTTTCTATATTAAAACGATGGCAATCGCTGAAGCACAGCAACAGGCTGAGCGGCTTCCCGCCGGCAACAGCGGGAATCACACTCACCGCCTGGAAGTGGCAGGCCGCATCGTAGCTTGATTATATAACCATATGCATACCGGATGAATGCCAGATTGGAGCCTGGCCAAGACGCATTCTCTGGCATCCTCTACTTGCGGCACAGGCGCTCGTCATCTCCAAGCGCCAGGAACCGCCCCAAAAAAAGCCGGGAGCACACGCTCCCGGCTTTTCGTTCGACCCGCCAGTGAATCACCAGACCTGCAGATACTCCAGCATGCCCGCGGCCGCTTCGCGCCCTTCGAACACGGCCCGCACCACCAGATCCGCACCGCGGACCATGTCGCCGCCGGCGAACACGCGCGGATTGGTGGTCTGGTACTTGTAGCGTCCCTGCGCCGGCGCGATCGTACGTCCGCCATCCTGGCTGGCGATGCCTTGCCGTTCATACCACTCGGGCGCGGCGGCCTGGAAGCCGAAAGCGACGATCACGTGATCGCAGACGATGCGTTGCTCGCTTCCGGGGACGATCTCGGCACGACGGCGGCCCTTGCCATCGGCAGCGCCCAGGCGCGTTTCGGCCAGCACCAGTTCCAGGCTGCCATCGGCATTGCGCAAAATCTGCTGCGGCTGGCGGTTCCACAGAAACTCGACCCCCTCCTCGCGCGCATTCGCGACTTCGCGGCGCGAACCCGGCATGTTCTCTTCGTCGCGGCGGTAGGCGCAAATCACCTCGCGCGCGCCCTGGCGAATCGACGTCCGGTTGCAGTCCATGGCGGTGTCGCCGCCTCCGAGCACCACCACGCGCTTGTCTTTCATCGACAGCGCGGCTTCGCCTGCGGGCAGGGTTTCCAGATGCTGGCGCACGGTATTGATCAGAAAAGGCAGCGCTTCGAGCACGCCAGGCAGATCCTCGCCGTCGAAACCGCCACGCATGAAGCGATAGGCGCCCATGCCGAGGAAGACCGCGTCGTAGCCGGCCAGCAGCTGTTCGATCTGCACATCGCGGCCGATCTCGGTATTGAGGCGGAATTCGACGCCCATTCCTTCCATGATCTCGCGCCGACGGCGCACGACATCCTTCTCGAGCTTGAATTCGGGAATGCCGAAAGTCAGCAGGCCGCCTATTTCTTCATAGCGGTCATACACCACCGCTTGCACGCCGTTGCGCACCAGGATATCGGCACAGGCCAGACCGGCCGGGCCGGCACCGACGATGGCGACTTTCTTGCCGGTCTTGACCACATGCGACAGATCGGGACGCCAGCCCGCCTTATAAGCCTCATCGGTAATGTACTTCTCGACCGATCCGATGGTGACGGCGCCGAAGCCCCCCTGATTGAGGGTACAGGCGCCTTCGCACAAGCGGTCCTGCGGGCAGACGCGGCCGCAGATTTCCGGCAGCGAGTTGGTTTTGTGCGACAGATCGGCCGCCTCGAACAAGCGTCCTTCCTGCACGAGCTTCAACCAGTTCGGAATGTAGTTGTGAACCGGACATTCCCACTCGCAATAGGGGTTGCCGCAGCCGAGGCAACGGTCGGCCTGGTCGGCGGCTTCGCCCGATGCCAGGGGCTGATAGATTTCAGTGAACTGCACTTTGCGCAGCACCGCCTCGGTCTTTTCACCGGGGTTGCGCGGCAGCTTCATGAATTGGAATACGTCGCTCATTGTTCTCACCTGTCTGTGGGAGCAGGGAGCAGCCTGCCCCCCATTTATCTCTCAATCCTTCAGCAGATCTTCCAGCTTGGCCGCCTTGGGCTTGACCAGCCAGAAATACGGCAAGAAGTCGTCGAAGTTTTCCAGCATGTCGCGGCCGACGCTGGAGCCGGTCAGTTCCACATGGTGCGCGATCTTTTCCAGCAGGAAAGCGCGGTACTGCCCCATGGACTCGCCATTGATCAAGTGGATATCCACCAGCTCGTTGTTATAGCGGTAGGCAAACTTTTCGCTGCGGTCGTAGACCAGGGCGAAACCGCCGGTCATGCCGGCGCCGAAGTTGTAGCCGGTGTCGCCCAGTACGATGACGCAGCCGCCTGTCATGTATTCGCAGCAGTGGTCGCCCGCGCCTTCGATCACGGCCAGCGCGCCGGAGTTGCGCACGCCGAAACGCTCGCCGGCAAGGCCGGCGGCGTACAGCTGGCCGCCGGTTGCGCCATAGAGACAGGTGTTGCCGATAATGATCGCGTCATTCGAACGATAGCTGGCGTTCTTGGGCGGATAAATCGCCAGACGCCCGCCGGCCATGCCCTTGCCCACGTAGTCGTTGGCATCGCCTTCCAGTTCCAGCGACAGGCCCGGCGCGTTCCAGACGCCGAAGCTCTGACCGGCCGAGCCGGTGAACTTGACTGTCAGGCAGCCGTCGGGCAGACCCGCCGCACCATGGCGGCGCGCGATCTCGCCCGACAAGCGTGCCCCGATCGAGCGGTTGACGTTGGCGATCGGATACTCGAGATGCAGCATCTGGCGGTTGCAGATCGCGTCCAGCGCATCGGCCAGCATCGCTTCGGCGAATTCGCCGCGGTCGAACGACGGATTGGACTCGCTCACGCAGAAACGGGGCTCGCTGTCGGGAATACCGCCCTGGCTGATCAGGGAATCGAGCACCAGGCGACGCTGCTTGTCACTGTCGCCTTCGAGCAGTTCCAGCAGGTCGAGACGACCGATCAGCTCTTCCATGCTCGCGACGCCGAGCCGAGCCATCCATTCGCGGGTTTCGCGCGCGATGAACAGGAAATAGTTCATCACCATTTCCGGCAGGCCGATGAAGTACTTCGAGCGCAGCTTCATTTCTTGCGTGGCCACGCCGGTCGCGCAATTGTTCAGGTGGCAGATGCGCAAGTATTTGCAGCCCAGCGCGACCATGGGGCCGGTACCGAAGCCGAAGCTCTCGGCGCCGAGAATGGCCGCCTTGATCACGTCGAGGCCGGTTTTCAGGCCGCCGTCCGTCTGCATGCGCACGCGACCGCGCAAACCGTTGGCACGCAGCACCTGCTGCGCTTCGGTCAGGCCGAGCTCCCACGGCGACCCCGCATACTTGACCGAGGTCAGCGGCGAGGCGCCGGTGCCGCCGTCGTAGCCTGAGATGGTGATCAGGTCGGCATAGGCCTTGGCCACGCCGGCCGCCACCGTACCGACGCCCGGTTCGGACACCAGCTTGACCGACACCAGCGCGGTCGGGTTGACCTGTTTCAGGTCGAAAATCAGCTGCGCCAGGTCTTCGATCGAATAAATGTCATGATGCGGCGGCGGCGAAATCAGGCTGATGCCAGGCTTGGAGCAACGCAGGCGCGCGATCAGCGGCGAGACCTTGTCGCCGGGCAGCTGTCCGCCCTCGCCCGGCTTCGCGCCCTGCGCCACCTTGATCTGCAACACGTCGGCGTTGACCAGATAGTGCGGGGTCACGCCGAAGCGGCCGGATGCCACCTGCTTGATGCGCGACATCTTCTCGGTGCCATAGCGTTCCGGGTCTTCGCCACCCTCGCCCGAGTTGGACCGGCCGCCCAGCCGGTTCATGGCGATGGACAGCGCTTCGTGCGCCTCGGGCGACAAGGCACCCAGCGACATGCCGGCCGAATCGAAGCGTTTGACTATGCTTTCGACCGCCTCGACCGAGTCGATGTCGAGCGGCGTCGCGGCGAGCTTCACCTGCATCAGGTCGCGGAACATCGCCACCGGGCGCTTGTTCACGTAATCGGCGTAGACCTGGTAGGCCTCGTAGTCGCCGTTCTGCACGGCCTTTTGCAGTTGCATCACCACATCGGGGTTATAGGCGTGGTATTCCTCGCCATGCACATATTTTAACAAGCCGCCCTGAGACATCTCCCGCATCGGATTGAAAGCGAAACGCGACTGTTTTTCCTGATCGCTAGCAAAGTCGTCGAAACTGGAGCCCGAGATGCGGCTGACCGTGCCCTTGAGGCACAGATCGATCACTTCCTCGTGAATGCCGACCGCCTCGAACAGTTGCGAGCCGCGATAGGAGGCCACCGTGGAGATGCCCATCTTGGACAGCACCTTGAGCAGGCCCTTGTTGATGCCCTTGCGGTAATGCTGGAGGGCATCGGCAACCTTGCCCGCGACTTCGCCGTTATTGACCATCTCGATGATGCACTGGTAGGCGAGATAGGGGTAGATCGCGGTCGCGCCATAGCCGATCAGGCAGGCGATCTGGTGTGCATCGCGCGCGGTGCCGGTTTCGACCAGGATATTCGTCTTGCAGCGCAGGCCGGCATCGATCAGCGCGTGATGCACGGCGCCCGTGGCGAACAGGGCATGGATGGGCAGGCGATCCTGGCTGATGGTGCGATCGGACAGCACCACGATCACAGTCCCTTCGCTCACCGCCTCGACCACCAGGTGCGCGAGTCGCTCGATGGCCGACTTGAGGTCGGTTTCGCGCGGGTCGTAGCACAGATCGAAGGTCGTCGACTTGAGGAAGTCTTCCGGGCGCGAGATCACGCGCAGGAACTTCTCGCGCGACAGCACCGGCGAGCGCACTTCCAGCCGGCGCGCGTGTTCGGCGCTCTCGATGAACATATTGCGTTCCGGGCCGAACACGGTATTGAGCGACATCACGACCGCTTCGCGGATCGGGTCGATCGGAGGGTTCGTCACTTGCGCGAATTGCTGACGCAGGTAGTCGAAGGGCGAGCGCACTTTTTGCGACAGGACCGCCATCGGGGTATCGTCGCCCATCGAACCGACCGGCTCCTGCCCCGCCTCGGCCAGTACGCGCAACACGTGTTCGCGTTCTTCCTGGCTCACGCCGTACAGCTTTTGGTAGATGCGCAGCTGCTCGCGCGGCATCGGCTCGACGCCGTTGTCATCCTCGCTGGACAGCTCCAGATAGCGGGCGCTTTCCTTGATCCACTGGCGGTAAGGCTTGGCGCTCTTGAGCTGGGCGTCGATATCTTCCGGCATCAGCAGTTCGCCGGTAGAGAGGTCCGCGGCGAACAATTGGCCGGGCTTGACGCGCCCCTTGCGCACCACGTCTTCGGGGCGGTATTCCCACACCCCGACTTCGGACGCGATGGTCAGGATATTGTCGCGGGTCAGCACCCAGCGTGCCGGGCGCAAGCCGTTGCGGTCGAGCAGGCAGGCGGCATAGCGGCCATCGGTCAGCACGATCCCGGCCGGACCGTCCCACGACTCCATATGCATGGAGTTGAACTCATAGAAGGCGCGCAGGTCTTTGTCCGTGGTATCCACGTTCTGCCATGCCGGCGGCACCAGCAGGCGCAGCGCACGGAACAACCCGATGCCGCCCATCAGCAGGCCTTCGAGCATATTGTCCAGACTCATCGAGTCCGAACCGTCGGTCTGCACGATAGGGCGTACGCTTTCCATGTCCAGATGCGGCGACTCCATGATCCGTTCGCGCGCACGCGACCAGTGCCGGTTGCCCTGGACGGTGTTGATTTCGCCGTTGTGGGCGAGGAAGCGGAACGGCTGGGCAAGCTTCCACTGCGGCCAGGTATTGGTCGAGAAGCGCTGGTGGAATACGGCCAGGCTGGACGCGAAACGTTCGTCTTTCAGGTCGAGGAAAAAATGCGGGAGGTTCTCCGGCGTCACCAGGCCCTTGTATGACAGAGTATGTGGCGACAGCGTCGGCAGGTAGAACGAGGGGTCGTGCGCGACACTGGCCTTCTCGGCCTGACGGCGTCCCATATACAGACGGCGCTGGAAGGTCAGTTCGTCCATGCCGAAAGGACAGTTGACGAAGACCTGCACGATCGCCGGCAAGGTCTTGAGCGCATACTCGCCACAGGCCGCACTGTCGACCGGAACGACGCGGAAACCGGCGACTTCCAGTTCCTGCGCCTCGAGATACTCGCGCAGGCGGTCCAGGCTCGCCTTGCCGATAACCGGATCGGCACTGTGGAATACCAGCCCGGCTGCATAGACCGACTTCAGCGCAATGCCGGCCTCCCCTGCCACCGCGCGCAGGAAACCATCCGGTTTCTTGAACAGCAGGCCGCAACCGTCGCCCGACTTGCCGTCGGCGGCGACGGCGCCGCGGTGCGTAAGGCGGGCCAGAGAAGCGATCGCGGTCTCTACGATCCAGTGGCTGGGTTTGTCGTCGAGCTGCGTGATCAGACCGAAGCCGCAGCTGTCCTGTTCAAAATTCTGGCGGTATAGCGTACCCTCGAGCCAGCGTTGTCTGTCCATTGTGATTGCCCTGCTTATAATTGATATGAGTCCTTTGATTCTAAAGGCAAGAATGGCACTGCCGCAACCGATTATTTGCCTTATCGATTTTCCAGAAAAAACATTTACTTAAACCCGTTTTTTAGCAATTTTCGGCCACTTTGGGGAGAATTCATGAAGCCTTTTCTCACTGTCATGCGTCAAGAGTCTTGTCGTTTAGCTGAGTCAAGAGCCTTGTCTCAATCGCAGACCCCGCTTTTTCTGCGATATTCGCTCCCTTTCACGCCACTCTGACGGGACTCCGCCATGCGCTCCCAGCGACAGACCCCCTCCGCGATCGACCTGATCCGTCAAATGGCTGGCCAGGCATTTTCGCGCAGTGCCGGTGCACCGCTGACCAGCGGCAACGCGGTCGAGTTGCTATTCGACAGCAACGAGAATTTTCCGGCCTGGCTCTCGGCGCTGGGCTCGGCACGGCACTCGATCATGATCGAGATGTATTTGTTCGCCAACGACGACTTCGGCCGTCAGGTCCGTGCGCTGCTGATCGAACGCGCGCGCGCCGGCGTCCACGTTTATCTGTTGTACGACTGGCTGGGATCGCTTGGCGCGCATTTGTCCGGATTTTTCGCGCCTTTGCGCCAGGCCGGTGCCGAGGTGCGCGCTTTCCATCCCCCCAGCATCGGCACCGGCATCGACCTGCTCGGCCGCGACCATCGCAAGTTGATCGTAGTGGACGGCGAATGCGCGTTCATTTCCGGCCTGTGCATCAGCTCGCGCTGGCAGGGCGCCCCCGGGCAGGGCGTTCCGCCGTGGCGCGACAGCGGCGTGCGCCTGAACGGACCGGTGGTCGCCGACACGGTCGCCGCCTTTGTCGACAGCTGGGCGGTCGCCGGTCCGCCACTGGACGAAAAAGCGGCGATCCGCGCCATACCCGAGACCTGCGGCGACGTGGCGGCCCGCCTGATCGCGACCACGCCGGCCACAGCGCACATGATGCGGCTCGACTTGCTGATCGCCAGCTTCGCGCGCCAGAGCCTGTGGCTGACCGACGCCTACTTCGTCGGAACCAGCCTCTATCTGACGGCACTGAAGCAGGCCGCGCGCGACGGCGTCGATGTGAGGCTGCTGGTTCCGCGCTCGAGTGACATCAGCCTGGTCGCGGCCCTGTCGCGCACCCTGTATCGCCCGCTGCTGGAAGCGGGCGTGCGGGTTTTCGAATGGAATGGGCCGATGATCCACGCCAAGACGGCGGTGGCCGACGGTCGTTGGGCCCGCATAGGATCGACGAATCTGAATATCTCGAGCTGGCTCGCCAACCGCGAGCTCGATATCGCACTGGAAGACGAGGGCTGCGCCACGACCCTGGCCAATCGCTTCCTCGCCGACCTGGACAATGCGACCGAGGTGGTATTGATCGGGCAGCGCCGCCTGCCCGGGCTGACACGCCCACGCGGCCGCAACCATCCTCCGCTGCTGTCTGCCGTCGCGGGCGGCACCGCGCTCGGCGCTTCCGCCGCCGCCCGCCAGGCGGCACGCATCAGCGATGCGCTCGGCGCCGTGGTGCGCGGGACCCGCACCATAGACGCGAGCGAGGCAACGGCGTTCCTCAGCATCGGGCTGGTGCTGCTGGCGGCATCGCTCGCATGCGCGATCTTTCCCTATCTGGTCGCCGCGCCCCTGGCTGCCGTGCTCGGGCTGGGCGGAATCAGCGTGGTATGGCGCGCGCTCGGGCTGCAACTGGCGAAGCGGCGAAAAAAACAACACCCGCCCGCCCCCGATGCCGCGGTCCCCCCCTCCGAACCGCCACCGCCGCCGCCCTTTTAAAACAGCCATTTAGCGCGAGCGCTGACGGCACCTTGCCGCTTCGGACAGCCACAGATGAAATGTACATGACAGCGGGGGGCGGTTTTTTTTTATCAACGCCCCACAATGGCGCCAAAAGGTCTAAAATTCGCGCGTTTATCGAGGTCGTGTTCGCGTCGGCGGGCACACTCATTGTGACTAACGTCGCGCCGCAAGGTAGTCCCTTTCTGCCCCATCGCGCTCTCCCTCCCGAGTTGCCGGACCGGTGTCCGGCTGCCGCCGCGGGAGGCTTTCCCCAAAGGGATGATGTAATGCGTTTTCAATTTCCCATCGTCATAATCGACGAGGATTTCCGTACGGAAAATACCAGTGGCTCGGGCATCCGCGAGCTCGCCACGGCAATCGAGAACCAGGGCGTCGGTGTCATCGGCTACACCAGTTATGGCGATTTAACATCGTTTGCGCAGCAGCAGAGTCGTGCCGCGAGCTTTATCGTCTCCATCGACGATGAAGAGTTCAGCACCGAAGACAGCGCTGATGAGGTACTGGGCAATCTGTACGCCTTTCTGGCCGAAATCAGGCGGCGCAACCCCGATATCCCGGTCTATCTGTACGGTGAGACCCGCACCTCGCGCCATATCCCGAACGATGTGTTGCGCGAACTGCGCGGCTTCATCCACATGCATGAGGACACACCGGACTTCGTCGCGCGCCACATCATCCGCGAGGCCCGTTCCTACCTCGACAGCCTGGCGCCGCCTTTTTTCCGCGCGCTGGTCGACTATGCCAACGACGGTTCCTATTCCTGGCACTGCCCCGGCCACTCCGGCGGCGTCGCCTTTCTCAAGAGCCCGGTCGGGCAGATGTTCCATCAGTTCTTCGGCGAAAACATGCTGCGCGCCGACGTCTGCAACGCAGTGGACGAACTCGGCCAGCTGCTCGACCATACCGGCCCGGTCGAGGCCAGCGAGCGCAATGCAGCCCGCATTTTCAAGGCTGACCACCTGTTCTTCGTCACCAATGGCACGTCGACCTCGAACAAGATCGTCTGGCATTCGACCGTGGCCGCCGGCGACATCGTGATCGTCGACCGCAATTGCCACAAATCCAATCTGCACGCGATCATGATGACCGGGGCGATCCCGGTGTTCCTGACACCGACCCGCAACCATTACGGCATCATCGGCCCGATTCCGAAATCCGAATTCGCCCCGGAAACGATACGCCGCAAAATCATGGCTAACCCGTTCGCGCGCGAGGTCATGGAAAAAAACCCGAACGCGAAACCGCGGATACTGACTCTTACTCAGTCGACCTACGACGGTATCTTGTATAACGTCGAACAGATCAAGGAATTGCTCGACGGCGAGATGGACTCCCTGCACTTCGACGAAGCCTGGATTCCGCACGCGACTTTCCACGACTTCTATCAGAATTTCCACGCCATCGGCGAGGGTCGGCCGCGCTGCAAGGACTCGATGGTGTTTGCGACCCAGTCGACGCATAAATTGCTGGCCGGACTATCGCAAGCATCGCAGATCCTGGTACAAGACCCGGAGAACCGCAAACTCGACCGCCATGCCTTCAACGAGGCGTATCTGATGCACACCTCGACCAGCCCGCAATACGCGATCATCGCCAGTTGCGATGTCGCGGCGGCGATGATGGAAGCGCCGGGCGGAACCGCGCTGGTCGAAGAATCATTGCTCGAGGCGCTGGATTTCCGTCGCGCGATGCGCCAGGTGGACGAGGCGTATGGTCGCGACTGGTGGTTCCAGGTATGGGGACCGGACGAGCTGTCGGACGACGGCATTTGCGACCCGGAGGAATGGACCTTGCGTCCGGGCGACCTTTGGCACGGCTTCGGCGAGGTGGAAGATGGCTTCAACCTGCTCGACCCGATCAAGACCACGCTGCTGACGCCGGGGCTGGCCGTCGATGGTTCTTTCGACGAGATGGGCATTCCCGCTGCGATCGTGACCAAGTTCCTGGCCGAGCATGGCGTTGTGGTGGAAAAAACGGGGCTCTACTCGTTCTTCATCATGTTCACCATCGGCATCACCAAAGGCCGCTGGAACACGCTAGTCGCACTGCTGCAGCACTTCAAGGATCATTACGACAAAAACCTGCCGCTTTATCGCATCATGCCGCAGTTCGTCGCGCGCCAGCCGCGCTACGAGCAGACCGGCTTGCGCGACCTGTGCCAGGAGGTGCATGAAGTCTACCGTCGCCACGATATCGCCCGACTGACGACGGAAATGTATCTGTCGGAAATGGAACCGGCGATGAGGCCGGCCGATGCGTTTACCTGCATGGCGCATCGCGACATCGAGCGCGTGCCGGTCGACGAGCTCGAAGGCCGCGTCACCGCCGTGATGCTGACCCCGTATCCGCCGGGCATCCCGCTGCTGGTGCCGGGGGAACGCTTCAACAAGACCATCGTCGACTACCTGCGTTTTGTCGAAACGTTCAATCGCGAACTGCCCGGCTTCGAAACCGATGTGCACGGCCTGATCGGCGAAGATCGCGCGGGCGGCAAAGTCTACGGCGTGGACTGCGTCGCCGGACGGCACTGAACGCAAGGCAAGGCGATCCCCTGCGCGTGAACGGCCCCGGCCGTCCCTGCGCAGGGGATTTTCCGTTTCAGGCCAGGGCCTGTTCCAGATCGGCCAGCAGGTCGTCGGCATCCTCTACGCCGAGCGACAAGCGCAGCAGCCCCTTGCGGATGCCAAGGGCCGCCTTGTGCTCGGGCGGCATCGCACCATGCGACATGGTGTAAGAATGGTTGATCAGCGATTCGACCCCGCCCAGCGACTCGGCCAGGGCAAAATAGCGCAGCCGCTCGGCGACTCTCGAAGCGGCCTCGAAACTGTCGTCCTTCAGGTAGAAAGACACGATGCCGCCCATGCGCCGCATCTGCCGGAGCGCCAGCGCGTGGCCGGGGTGCCCGGCCAGCCCCGGGAAGAAGACTTTTTCCACCGCGGGATGGCCGTCCAGCCAGCCGGCAACGCGTTCGGCGTTGTCGCAATGCCGGTCCATGCGCAGGTGCAGGGTCTTGATGCCGCGCAGGGTCAAAAAGCAATCCTGCGGCCCCGGCACGGCGCCGGCCGATTTCTGGATGAAGTGGATCGCCTGCTGCAAAGCTTCATCGTCGACCGCGACCAGTCCGAGCAGCACATCGGAGTGTCCGCCCAGGTATTTGGTCGCCGAGTGCACGACGATATCGGCCCCCAGGGTGATCGGATTCTGCAGATAGGGCGTCGCAAAGGTATTGTCGACCGCGACCCGTACCCCGGCCGCATGCGCCAGTTCGGACAGCGCCGCGATATCGACCAGCCCCAGCAGGGGGTTGCTCGGCGTTTCCAGCCACAACAGACGGACTTTTTCGTTGAGCAAGGGCGTCAGCGAAGCAGGGGCGCTCAGATCGGCAAACGTAACCTTGATCCCGATGGCGGTCATGACCTGGGTCAGCAAACGGTAGGCGCCGCCATACAGATCGGCCACGGCCACCACCTCGTCGCCCGGTTTGAGCGTGGCCCGCAAGACGGCATCGATGGCCGCCATCCCGCTGCTGAAGGCGAGGCCAAAGCGCGCGTTTTCCAACGCCGCCAGGCAACGCTCGAGGGCATCGCGCGTCGGCTGGCTGACACGGGCATAGCTGAAAGGCAATTCTTCCCCGATATGCTGGTGCGAGAAACACGAAGTTTGATAGATCGGCGGCATCACCGCACGATTATGCTCATTGGAGTCGTAGCCGCTATGTACGGTCCTGGTGGCGAATTTCATCTGTTTCCCCTGCGGATTCCACGTTCGATTTATCTTCGACGCGCCGCTTGATCGCAAACAAGCAACGGCCGTGCTTATTTCTTTACAGTGAGGCACTTTCACGATAATGTGCGGCGTTTCCCAGCCCGAACTCCATACATGAAGTCCGAACGCGCCTTTGATTTCCTGTTCAACCAGCTCGAGCGCCAGCCGCGCCACGATTGCCTATGCGAAAAATCCGGAAACCGCTGGCGGATACTGTCGACGCAAGCGACAGTGGACAGGGTCAATGGCCTGAGCCGGGGGCTGCTGGGCCTGGGGCTGCAACGCGGTGACCATGTCGCCATCGCGGCCGACAATTGCGTGGAATGGGTCTGCCTCGATCTGGCCCTGCAGCAGATAGGAGCCATCAGCGTTCCGCTCTATCCAACCTGCACGCCGGAAGATGCACGCTATATCCTCAAGCATGCCGAGGTCAAGCTGGCCTTCGCCGGCTCCTTGCCGCTGTGGCGCAAAATGGCAGAGGCACTCGATGGCTGCTGCCCGCTCTATGCCTTCGTCGATCTGCCCGACACCCCCGGCATGGAAGCTCTGCTGCATATCGGCGCCGGCGTGCCGGAGCAGGCACTCGCCAACTGCCGCGACCAGGTCGGCAGCGACGATGTCTTCACCATTATCTATACCTCGGGCACGACCGGCCGCGCCAAGGGCGTCATGCTCAGCCACCGCAACGTGGTCAGCACCGTAGAATCGGTCACCGAGCACACCGGCCTGCCTTTCGGGCGCTGTCGAGCGCTGAGCTTCCTGCCGCTGTCGCATATCTTCGAGCGCGCCGGCGTCCTGTACTATCTGAACACGGCCACCGCCGTCTATTTCAGCACGGTCGAAGGCCTCTCCTCGGCACTGGCTGAAATCCGGCCGCATACCTTCAGCGCGGTTCCCAGGGTTCTGGAACGGGTCTATGACAAGCTGATAGCCAAGGCCGCCACGCTCAGTCCCCTGCGCCGGCGCATCTACCGCTGGGCGCTCGCATTGGCCGAAGACTTTCAGCCCGGCGCCGATCGCGGCATCGGCTATGCGCTCAAGTTCGCTCTGGCGAAAAAGCTGGTGTTCTCGAAATGGCATGCCGCGATGGGCGGGGAGCTCGCCTGGGTCAATGTCGGTTCGGCCGCGCTGCAGCCGCGGCTGGCACGCTTGTTCTGGGCCGCCGGCATCGTCGTCAGCGAAGGCTACGGCATGACCGAGGCGTCCCCCGTGATCAGCGCCAATCCTTTCAACGCGCAGCGCGTGCGCATCGGGACGGTGGGCATCGCCATGCCGGGTGTCGAGATCGCCTTTGCCGAGGATGGCGAAATACTGGCTCGCGGTCCCAACATCATGGTCGGTTATTACAAAGACCCCGAACAGACCGCCGACGTCCTGCGCGATGGCTGGCTGCACACTGGCGATATCGGCGTCATCGAAGATGGCTACCTGCGCATCACCGACCGCAAGAAGGAAATGTTCAAGACCAGCAACGGCAAATACATCGCGCCGCAACGGATCGAGAACAAGCTGAAAGAATCGGCCTTCATCGACCAGGTCATGATCGTAGGCGACGGTCAGCGCTGCCCGGGAGCCCTGATCGTGCCGTTGTTCGAAAAATTGCGCGAATGGTGCCTCGAACAGAATATCGCGTACAGCTGCGACCGGGAGATGGCGCTGCACCCGCGCATCGTGGAACTGATCGACCGTGAAATCCGTCGTTTCAACGCCCACTTCGGACATTGGGAGCATGTGCGCAAATTTGCGCTGCTACCCGAACCCTGGTGCGTCGAGCGAGGCGAACTCGCACCAACGCTCAAGCTGCGCCGCAAAGTCATCACCCAGCATTGCCACCATGTCATCGAAGGGATGTTTGCCGCGAACTGAAGGCGACGGGCGCCATCGGGGCCGCGCACACAGGGGCGGCCCCGCCGTCCTTACGCCGGATTGCGGCTGTACGCCGCCGCCAACCGCCCCTCGACGTGCTTCTGCAGCCGCTCGAAGACAAAACCGAGTATCCAGTAAATCACGGCAGCCATCAGATACAGCGGCAAAGGCTGGAACGTTTGCGCGATCACATCCTTGGTGGCCAGCATCAACTCTGTCACCGTGATCACCGACACCAGCGAGGTGTCCTTGATCAGACTGATCAGGCTGTTGGACAAGCTGGGCACCGACAATCGCAAAGCCTGCGGGGCGATCACGAAGCGCATGCAGCGCCACCACCCTAGCCCCAGCGACAAGCCGGCATCCCACTGCCCACGATCGACGCCGGCGATTCCGCCGCGCAGACTTTCGGACAGATAGGCCGCCACATTCAGCGTCAGCGCCAGAATGCCGGCCGGTACCGGGTCGAGCTCGATCCCGACTCCCGGCAAACCGTAGTAGATCACGAAAATCTGCACCAGCAACGGAGTGCCGCGCATCGCACTGACGTAAAACGCGGCCAGCTGGCTTGCCAGCGGCACCCGCGCAATGCGCAGCAAAGCCACGACAAAGCCCAGAGCCAGGCCGAGCACCATGGCGACCAGTGCGAACATCAGGGTATACGCGGTCCCCTTGAGCAAGACCGGCAGGGCGAGCCGCAACAATTCGGTCAGGCTCATACGCTTACTTGGCGCCGCGCGGAGGCTTGGAGACGTCGATGCCGAACCACTTCAGCGAAATCTTGCGGAAACTTCCGTCGGCGAAACTGGCCGCCAGCGCCTGGTCGAGCGCGGCCTTGAACTTCGGATTGTTCCTGGCAAACGGAATCCCCATCGCCGCCACATCGCCCACCGGCGCGCCGGCCTTCAGCGGCAGCCGCGATTCTTTCACCGCAAACGGGATCATCAAACTATCGTTGAGCGCCGCATCGAGGCGGCCGGCAGCCAGATCCTGCAGATACTCGGGCGCCCCAGGATAGGTCTTGACCGCGATTCCCGGCACGCTCTTGACCATATCGGCATAGTTGCTGCCCTGGCCTACGCCGACGGTCTTGCCCTTGAGTTCATCCAGGCTCTTGAAGCGGCGGCTGTCGTTCTTGCGTACGATCAGCTGCGCGCTCGAATAGGTATACGGCACGCTGAAATCGAAGGTTTGCTTGCGCACGGCGGTCACGCCGACCTGATTGATGACGACATCGAATTTTCCGGCCTGCAGGCCCGCCAGCAGACCGCTCCACTCGCCGGTGGTGAACTCGGCTTTCACATGCAGCCGACGTGCCACTTCGCGAGCGATATCGACTTCAAAGCCGGTCAGCTGCTGGTTGGCATCCTTGAAGTTGAAGGGAGGGTAAGTGCCTTCCATCGCGATCTTAAGCGTTCCGCGCTGCTTGACGGTATCGAGCAGATCGGCGGCCAGGGCCTGGCTGGTCAGCGCGGCCAGGGCAAGGGAAGCCAGCAGCGTCTTCATATGATTATTCCTTTTGTTTATATAACTAAGTTTTATAACTTATCCCCGGAATATAGCAGGCTACCCAAGCGCTGCCAAGTCGGGCGCCTGCGCTGTCGGCGGCGGCACGCCAGCGTCAGGGCCGCGCCTTCGCCCTGCATTTCGGTGAACAGCGCGGCGGCGGCGGCCTCATCGCCATCGCTCCCGGCGGCATCGTTTCATGCGAACCGTGTCGCTTCCCGGTCCAGGCAGTTCAACAAATCAAACGTTTGTTCTATACTCGGTCGACACTCACACCGGATCACCCGCAGCGAGAGGAGTCGACCATGGAAACGTTCCGTCACACCATAGAAGTCCGCTGGGCGGACTGCGACGCCAACCACCATGCCCGCCACAGTGCCTACGCAGATTTTTGCACCCACGTCCGCGTCGAGTGGTTGCGTGTCCATGGCTTCGGTTTCGATCAGTTCCAGACCCTGGCTTTCGGACCGGTCATTTTTCAGGAGTCGACCGAGTATCTGAAAGAGGTCAGGATGAACGAACGCATCCAGATCACGGTCCGCACCGCCGCACTGTCCGCCGATGGCAGCCGCTACCGGATCCGGCACGATGTATTCAAGGAAGATGGCCGCCTCGCAGCCCGCCATGAAATCAGCGGCGCATGGATGGATCTCCGGGCGCGCAAGCTGATACCGCCTCCCGCCGCGCTGGCGGCGATTTTCGACACACTGGAACGGACAGAAGATTACCAGGGGCTCGCCCAGCAAGCCTGCCGAACAGACCAGGCCCCTGAACGGGCCGCCACCGGAGCGACATGATGAGCGCACTCCACCTTGAACACAGAAACGATGTCTACATCCTGCATTTCGACCATGGCGCCCGGAACAACACCCTCGACGACGCGGTAGTCGACGAGTTCAACGCGGCCCTCGACCAGATCGAGGGCACGACCGGCAATGCCGCACTGTTGATCACCAGCGACGATGCCAAGTTCTGGTGCAACGGCATCGACCTCGACTACATCAAGACGCGAGGCATGAGCTACCTCGTCACGCATTTCGTCCATCGCCTCGACCAGTTGCTGCTGCGCCTCGCCTTGCTGGACCTGCCCACGGTGGCCAGCATCGGAGGCCATGCCTACGGTGGTGGCGCCCTGCTCGCGAGCGCCTGCGATTTCAGGACGATGCGCTCCGACCGCGGTTACTTCTGTTTTCCGGAAGTCGACATTCGCTTGCCCTTCACCGACATCATGACCCGGATAGTCGAGTTGCTGCCCGACGAGCGTGCACGACGCGAGCTGGCGCTGACGGGGCGGCCGATGGGCGGAGCGGAAGCGGCGGCCCGCGGCGTGGTCGATGCCGCCTTCGGCGCTGAGGACTTGTTCGAACATGCGTTCGCAATGGCCGCCACGCTGGCGGGCAAGGACAGGGCGACCTATGCCGCAATCAAACACGCTCTGCGGCGCTCGCTGCACCCGCTGCTGGACCCCGCGCGACGTTAAGCGCGGCGCGCACGAGCGCAAGGCCTCTTGCCATCGCCGGACGGCTCAAGACCCTGCACGGTCATCGTCACGCGATGACGGTGAAGAAGAGCGCCCCCCGGCCCTGGCGGAGTCGACGCCGCCGCGGCGGCTATTCGAACACGCCTTGCGCGCCCAGGAAAAAACGACGCTCGTTGGTGTTCAGACGCTTTACGCGCGCCACCTGGATGCGCGCGCCGGCCGACGACTTCAAGGCCGCGCCTGGCGTATGCTCGAGCCAGTGGTCGGCGGTAGAGCTCGGATAATCGATCCCGAGCCCGGCCGCGACATCCGGCCCGGTCGCCAGGCCATGCTGGAACGCCAGCAGCAGCGACATGGCGGCCTGGTGACAATTGCCAGGAACATAGAACAGCCCGTAGCGGCGCTCATAAATGAATGGGCGCTCCAGATCGGCCTGCGGCAGGGCCACCGGCATGGACATATGGCAGTCGCACATTGCCGCCCACTGCGCTTCGCTGAAGGGTCCGTTCAAGCCGCTCGCGGCCTGGTGCGCGTGCGTGGCCTGGTGCTTGACCCCGAGCAGGAAGCCCTGCCACGCCGATTCGAGCAGGATCTGCTCGTAGTCGCCTCCGCTCGCGCGGCGCATATCGACGATGCCCGCTTCGTCGAACGTCAGTCCGAAGCGTGAAGGTGCGAGCTGACACATTGCCTCGAAAGCCGACCGCATTGCGTCCTGCGCGCCCGCCTTCTCCCCTGCCGCCTGCGTGTTCCCGGTTTGCAAACTCGCGTAGGCGCTCTCCAGCATCCTGCGTGCACTGTCCTTGTCCATCTCGAATTCCTTGCCCTAGTCTTAAGCGGAACCCTGCGTACCGCCATAATGGCGATCGCATAATTCCAATTTAAGCACGGGGATGGCTGCGCCGCCACAAAGGATGAACGCCCCCTCACCCGCGCAGGGGCGCGGAAGAAGCCGTTTTATTCCCGGCATGCCGAGTCTGTGGCAGCATGGGGGGCTTCACAGCCTCTCGCGACACGCCATGACCGAACTGATCGTCATCATCTTTACCGTGGTCTACCTGGGAATGATTCTGGGCGGCCTGCCGTTTCTGCAACTCGACCGCACCGGCATCGCCTTGCTCGGGACCATTGCTCTGGTCGCCACCAAGGCAGTCAGCCTGGAGGAGGCCGCGCAGTCGGTACATCTGCCGACCCTGATTCTGCTATTCGCCTTCATGGTGGTCTCGGCCCAGATGCGGCTCGGCGGCTTCTACGATGGACTGACACGCTGGCTGGCCGGCTTGCGGCTGACGCCGCCACTGCTGCTTGGCGCGCTGATTATGACGGTCGCCGCGCTGTCGGCTGTTTTCAGCAACGACATCGTCTGCCTTGCCGTGGCTCCGGTGCTGATCGATGCCTGCCGCAGCCGGGGCCTGCCCGCGCGGCCCTTTCTGCTGGCGCTGGCCTGTGGCGCCAATATCGGATCGGCGGCCACCCTGATCGGCAACCCGCAAAACATGCTGATAGGCGAGATACTGCATCTGCCCTTTACCGGCTATATGCTGGAAGCGGCCTTGCCGGTCGGGCTGGCGCTGGCGGCGACCTGGGGACTCGTGCTGCTGTTGACGCGGTCGCCCGCGGCCGAGCACGCCTCGGCAGCCGATGTCACCGTACAGGAAGAGAGCGTCGCCCTCGACAGCTGGCAAACGTTCAAGGGGCTGGCGGTCGCCTTGACCATCGTCGCCTGTTTTCTGTTCACCGACTGGCCGCACGAAGTGGTTGCCCTGATCGGCGCCGGGGTGCTGCTAACCAGTCGCCGCCTGCATTCGCGCCAGATGCTCGGCCTGGTCGACTGGGAACTGCTGGTCCTGTTCATCGGCCTGTTCGTCGTCAATCACGCCCTGCAGAAAACCGGCCTGCCCGCGCATATGGTCGCCGCACTCGGCAACGCGGGCATCCCGCTCCAACACTTCGCACCGCTGGTCGCGACGACCTTCGTCCTGTCCAATATCGTTTCCAACGTGCCCGCCGTCATGCTGCTGCTGCCCAGCGTCAGCCACGCGCTGGCCGGCCCGACGCTGGCCCTGATCAGCACCCTGGCGGGCAACCTGTTCATCGTCGGCAGCGTCGCCAACATCATCGTGGTCGATGCCGCCGAACGCCGTGGCATCCCCATAGGCTGGCGCGCGCATGCCCGTGTCGGCATCCCGGTGACCATCGTGTCGCTCGCCATCGCCATCCTGTATCTGGCGGTACGCTGGCACGCTGGCTAGCCAGCGCGCCCTCCATGCGAAAAACAGCGGGCACAGAGAGCGCGGCCCGTCGTTGCGGATGCCTGTCGTCGGGGGCTGGCCGCGACCGGGCCGATGAGCGACGCAAGCCCCTCCTCTCGGAGAGGGGGCACCCGTTTTAACCGGGATCGAGCATGCCAAAACCTGCTACGGCCAAAACGGCCATCAGCGACAAGACGACCTCAGCCTGGACTCCCCGGTAAAAATAGTGTGAAGCGGACGTTGAATGGCGCATGCGCGGCACCAAAACGTAGCGATTCACAATCGCCAGCAGCACCATCGCCGCGACAACGGCGACTTTGACCGCCAGGAAACGCAGATAGGGAGAGGTCCAGAGCAGGGAGAATCGGCCTGTGATTGTCAGGACATTCACTACGCCGCTCAGTACCACGATCACAACCACCCCATGCCCGGCGGTAGAAAAACGTATCAACGCCTTCTGTGCAGGCAGCGCCTGCTCGGGCACCTGCAGACAAGCCAGCAGGCAAGCGACCACCGGTAGCGCTCCGAACCAGGCTCCAGCAGCGAGCACGTGAATGACATCGTTGGCCTGATGCGCCAGTCCCCTCCCCCCTTCGCCCATCGCCGCATGGCCCGTCACAGCCAGGCTGGCCAGCAGCCATGCCGTGACCACTGCCGTCCACTGGGGAACAAATCGGGAGGACCGACACGCTAGAAGTAATAAGACGGCACATCCAGCAACCTGGCACCACCAGGCCATCCCTATCGTCGTCTGGCCTGCAACACTTGCAAGCATGGCCAGGTCCATCGCATCGGACCAGCCTGCGCCGACGATCGCGGTATGGACCGGTAGCGAAAGGAGGGTTGCGGCCATCGTGCCCAGAACGGCAGTCCGCCGCCATCCTGCCAAACGTTGCCATATGCCCCTGCGCAATTCGCCAGGCACCAGGGTCGTAAGAAAGATCGTCGCCCCCCACAGAAACAGAACAGCCCCGTCAAAAACGAAACGGCACAGCAAAAGCCAGTTCAGGGGTGCACTCACGGGGCGACAGTAAAGCCGTACGACCCATTTGTTTTGTGGCCATCGACGGAGAGGGCATGCCAATCCACCTTGTATGCGCCGGGAAGCAGCTTACCGACCGGCGCGACCATCAGCACCCGGCCTCCATCCATCAGCATCGATTCGCCCAGTGCGACTTCTTTTCTGTCCGGCCCCGTCACCTTGATGCCACTGAACTTGGGATTCAGGCTCTCGGAAAATGTCAGGTTAAACGCAGTAGGCGCCGAGACCACGGCCTTGTCTGCAGGCTCGGCCAGATTGAGGTGCGCATGCGCCCAGACTTGCCCCGATAGCAGCAGGCAAGCACTCGCGGCAAGAATTGCAAAGCGGATAAAACGTAGCATCGTGGTTCCTTTTTCTAAAATTGGCTGCGCAGGGCAATGATGGTGTATCCATGTACTCAAGACAATCCTGGCGGCTGAGTGAAGAAACCCGCCATGGCGGTCATGTGTTCCCGTCATTTGACGGCCCCGGTTTGCTCCGACGCCGCCACTTTCCAGGCGGGGCAAAGAATACGCCGTCTCCCGCTACGCATCGCACGCCCTTGCCGACAGGTCGAATTGACCGATACGAATGCGATTCAATACGCATGGGTGCGACACTTTGTCGCAGGACGTTTACAACAGCAAACAGTAGGCTTGTGCTCGATGTCTTGTTTCAGTGCAGTCTTAATCAAGAAAAATGACATCCCGGCCCTTGCCATGGAAGGGTACGTTACGGCTTTACGACGCCGCTGCAGGAATAAAAGGGAGGGAACCTATGCGTTTCCACGACCGCTACCGCAAAGAAATCGTCGGAGTCCTGGTGATCAAGCTGGTTCTGATCATCGTCATCAAGCAGGTCTGGTTTACAGACCGGCCACCGGTAAACGGGGATACCGTGGCACAGCAGTTGTTGACGTCCGGGGCCCAGACGGCTGAGCAAAGGAAATCTCATGATTGATTCATTAGTCGATCTGTCGCGACTACAATTCGCCGTTACCGCACTCTATCACTTCCTTTTCGTCCCGCTCACCCTGGGGATGGTCTGGATCCTGGTCATCATGGAGTCGGTCTACGTCATAACCCGCAACCCGATCTACAAGGACATGACCCGCTTCTGGGGCAAGTTGTTCGGGATCAATTTCGCCCTCGGGGTCACCACCGGCATCACCATGGAGTTCCAGTTCGGCACCAACTGGGCCTACTACTCGCATTACGTGGGCGATATCTTCGGGGCTCCGCTCGCGATCGAAGGGCTGATGGCCTTCTTCCTCGAGTCCACCTTCATCGGCCTGTTCTTCTTCGCCTGGGACAAACT
>NZ_AUGZ01000042.1 GCF_000422925.1 Paludibacterium yongneupense DSM 18731 | reverse complement strand
ATACTCGCTCAGCTCGATCTCCGACATCGACAGGGTTTCGACGACGACGGCGAATTTAGTTTGTGCAGACCAGTTCTCACTGCTGCGGTCATGTTCGGGCACGGGACGACCTTGTTTACGAAGCTGATTCCGCCAATTGTATAGCGTTGTTTCGGAGACCCCCTCCCTTTGTGCCAACTCGCGGATGGAGGGCGGATGCGGCGCTAGCATTCTGTTCAGGATGGCGTCTTTACGAGCCTTGGATAAACGCGACATGGTGAAATTCCGGCCCCCTGGATTGAGTATGAAATCCCTGAAAAGGGATCATCTCAACTACCCTGACACAGGGGGCCAACGCCCAACAAATCAACAACTTAGTTGGGCGTGTGTCTGTTTTGTGTAACAATAAAACTTATATAAATCAACGGCTTATGTAAGAGTTTCTACTCCCACTCGATCGTTGCCGGCGGCTTGCCGCTCACATCGTAGACCACGCGGTTGATGCCGCGCACTTCGTTGATGATGCGGTTGGAGACCCGGCCGAGCAGCGAGTAGGGCAGTTCGGCCCAGTGCGCGGTCATGAAGTCGGAGGTGATGACCGCGCGCAAGGCCACGACGTAGTCGTAGGTGCGTCCGTCGCCCATTACGCCGACCGACTTGACCGGAAGGAAGACGGCGAAGGCCTGGCTGGTCTTGTCATACCAGCTCTTGCCATTCTCATCGCGCGTGTTGCGCAACTCTTCGATAAAGATGGCGTCCGCGCGGCGCAGCAGATCGGCGAAATCGGCGCGGACTTCGCCCAGGATGCGCACGCCGAGACCCGGGCCCGGGAACGGATGGCGATAGACCATGTCGTGCGGCAGGCCGAGTGCGACGCCGAGTTCGCGGACTTCGTCCTTGAACAGTTCGCGCAGCGGTTCCAGCAGCTTCAGGTTCAACGTTTCCGGCAGGCCGCCCACATTGTGGTGGCTCTTGATGGTGTGCGCCTTCTTGGTCTTGGCGCCGGCCGATTCGATCACATCCGGGTAGATGGTGCCTTGCGCGAGCCAGCGCGCGCGTTCGAGTTTCTGCGCCTCGCGCTGGAACACCTCGACGAAGTCGCCGCCGATGATCTTGCGCTTGCGCTCGGGGTCGGTTTCTCCGGCCAGATGGGCCATGAAGTCGGCGCTCGCGTCGACATGGACGACCTTGACTCCAAGGTTGCGGGCGAACATCTCCATCACCATCTCCGCCTCGTTCAGGCGCAGCAGGCCGTGGTCGACGAACACGCAGGTCAATTGTTCGCCGATCGCGCGGTGGATCAGGGCGGCGGCCACCGACGAGTCGACGCCGCCGGACAGGCCAAGAATCACCTCTTCGTCGCCGACTTGCTCGCGGATGCGGGCGATGGCTTCGTCGATGTAGTTGGGCATCGTCCACGACGGTTTGGCGCCGCAGATGTCGAGTACGAAGCGATGCAGGATGTCGCGGCCGAGACGGGTGTGCGTGACCTCGGGGTGGAACTGCACCCCGTAGCGCTTGTGCGCGTCGTCGGCCATGGCGGCGATCGGGCAGGCTTCGGTGCGGGCGATGACGGAGAAGGCCGGCGGCAGCGCCACCACCTTGTCGCCATGGCTCATCCAGACGTCGAGCTGACGCTGACCGTTGGGCAGGGTCTTGTCGGCCAGGCCGTTGAACAGGCGGTTGTCCAGAACGTCGACTTCTGCATAGCCGAATTCGCGCTGATGACCCGATTCGACGTTGCCGCCGAGGGTCTGCGCCATCCACTGCATGCCGTAGCAGATGCCGAGCACCGGCACCCCGAGTTCGAACAGAGCCGGGTCGGCCTGATAATCGCTCTCGTACACCGAGTTGGGGCCGCCGGAAAGAATGATACCGGCAGGTTTGAATGCGCGGATCGCATCGATCGGCATATCGTAGGGGTGCAGTTCGCTGTACACATGCGCCTCGCGCACGCGCCGCGCGATCAGCTGGGCTACCTGGGAGCCAAAATCGAGAATGAGGATCTTGTCCATGCCTATCCTTTTGCTACTGGCCTGAAGCCAATGTCGAGACGTTTGAATTCGTGCGCGGGAGCCCGTTGGCTCAACCTTTGTTGCGCATCAGGCGCTGCTTGTCGCGCTGCCATTCGCGATCTTTCTCCGCGTCGCGTTTGTCGTGCTGCTTCTTGCCCTTGGCCAGACCGATCGAGGCCTTGATATTGCCCTTGGTGAAGTGCAGATCGAGCGCGACCATGGTGTAACCCGCGCGTTCGACCTTGCCGATCAGGCGGTCGATCTCGCTTTGCTTCATCAGCAACTTGCGCAGACGGGTCGGGTCCGGGTGGATATGAGTCGAAGCGGACAGGAGCGGTGAAATATGGGCGCCGAAAAGCCAGAAAGCGCCGCGCTGCCACACGACGTAGCTTTCCTTGATCTGGGCACGACCGGCCCGGATGGCTTTGACTTCCCAACCTTCGAGCACGAGTCCGGCCTCGAGCTGTTCCTCGATGAAGTAATCGTGGTTGGCTTTGCGGTTCTGGATGATGCTCATGAAAGGGGGTCGCTTAAGAGAATCCGCTATTCTAACAGATAGCGGCGTACTGCCAAAGTTCCGGAAATTCATGTGCTTGGCTGGGATGATCTTGCCGCCGCCGCGGGGCTAGGTTACCGTAGCGTTTTATTTCGATCATGTATCATGCAGCTAGTCGAAAAAAAAGTCCTGGTCGCGCATACTCCGGCCCAGATGTTTGCCCTGGTCGACGATGTCGAGCACTACCCGCGCTTTTTGCCCTGGTGCGGAAAGGCCGATGTCTGTGCGCGCGACGATGGCCGCCAGGTCGCCAGTCTGACTATCGATTATTTCAAGATCCGCCAGCGCTTCACGACCTGCAATACGATAGTGCCCGACCGCTCGATCGAAATGGAACTGGTGGATGGTCCGTTCGAGAGTCTGCGCGGCACTTGGCTGTTTCTGCCGCTCGGGGACATCGGCTGCAAGATCGAATTCTCGCTGCGCTACCAGTTTTCCAGCAGCCTGCTGGAGAAAGTCATCGGACCGGTGTTCGGTCATATTTCCGGTTCTTTGGTCGATGCTTTCATCAAGGAAGCGGACAGGGTCTATGGCAATGAGTGAGCATCTGACTGTCGAGGTGGCCTACGCCTGCCCCGAGTGGCAGCAAATCGTAGTGCTGGAAGTGGAGGTCGGCACGAGTGCGCTCGAGGCCGTGCAGCTGTCGGGGCTGCTGGCCCGCGCTGGCGATATCGATGCGGCGGCGCCGAAGCTCGGCATTTTCGGCAAGGCCGTCGCGGGCGATACCGTGCTGCGCGAGGGCGACCGCGTCGAATTGTACCGTCCCTTGCTCGCGGACCCGAAAGAGGTGCGCCGTCGCCGGGCGGCGCAGGGGCGCGGCTAGGCCGCCGCGAGAGCCCGGGGCGCGCGGCTCGGAGGTTCAGAGCGCGAGGCCCTCTTCGGCCGACGTCACCCGGTTTTTGCCGGCCAGCTTGGCCTGGTACATGGCGCGGTCGGCGCGCTCGAGGACATCGGTGTCGACTTCGCCCAGATGCCAGCGCGCAACGCCGGCGCTGAAGGTGATCACCAGCCGGTCGTTGTTGGCGAGGAAAAAGGTTTTGGTCAGCTCGCGCTGCAGGCGGCGCACGGTGTCCACCGCCTCGGCCTCGCTCGTTTCCGGCATCAGCAATACGAATTCTTCGCCGCCGAAGCGTGCGACCACGTCGGCCGGTCTGATATTGCCGCGGATGACGTCGACCAGATAGCGCAGTGCATCGTCGCCGGCGAGGTGGCCGTAGCGGTCGTTGAGCTGCTTGAAGTTGTCGACGTCGATCAGGGCGACGCACAGCGGCGAGCCGTTGCGTTCGCTGCGCGCGATCTCGCGCTGCAAAAATTCGGCCAGCCCGCGCCGGTTGTAGGCGCCGGTCAGTTGGTCTTCCTTGACCTTGGCGCTCGCCGTTTCGAGAGCGTTTTCCAGTTCCTGTATCCGTTGCTCGGCGGCTTCGACCTGGGTGCGGGCCGATACCAGCTCGTCGTGCGATTGCGTCAGGCCGATCTGCATCTGCGAGGTGTCGTCCAGTAACTCGCCGATGATGGTGCCCAGCTCTTCCACGTCCCGCGTCTGTTGCAGGCGTTTGCCGTGCCGGCTGATTTTGGCATGGTAGACGTCGGTGCTGTCGGTCATCAGCGCGAGGCGGGTGATGAAGCGATCGAGCAGGGCGCGCAGCGAACTGGCGGCTTCGTCAAGCGAACTGCGCAGCAGCCCCTGCTTACGGATGACTTCCTTGAGGCTGGATTCGAGCATGTACACCTGCTGCATCGAGAGCGGCTGGTGGGCAAGCACGTCCTGCAGGGTGCTGACCTGACCGACCAGGTAGCTGTCGGAGCGGTTGACCTCGGCGATGTTCTCCAGCATCAGGCTCAGGAGCGAGGCCAGGCTGGAAACCAGACGTTCTTCATGGTGCGCCTGCAGCTCGATTTTGACGATAAAGCTACGCAGGCGCGGCAGATAGCCGTCCAGCGCCTTGTCGTCCGACAAGCCTTCCAGCTCGGCCAGCAGCGATTCCAGGCCGGAAACCAGCTCAGGGAAGTGAACCAGGCGCGGCTCGAGGCCGTGCTTGATGGCAAAACTCAGCGTGCGGCGCCAGGTCTCCCAGCAGTCATCGCCTGCCGCAGCAGGGAGGGCGATGCCGGTGGAGGCCGGTATGTCGTCCGCTTCGGCCATGGTACAGGACGCGGCGTCTATCCGTTGTCCGGGCGGCAGGCTCCAGTTCTGCACCAGGGCCGACAGCTTGAGATTGAGTTCGTCGGGCTGGTTGCCGTAATTGATGAGTACGCGCTCGAGCGCCGAATGCTTGAAATGCTGAGGTAGATCGGCCTGGCGCAGATCCCAGCAGCGGATCAGATTCTGGATCAGCCCGCCCCAGGGTTCGGTCAGCCCGTTGCCATCCGCTGTCAGGCGCGCGTAATCGATGACGAGTTGCGGCACTTGCTCCCAGCGTTCTTCCGCGATCACCTGCTGCAAGCGGCTCTGCGTGACTTTGGCCGGTACCGTGGAGGCGGGGAAGACTTCCAGTGCGCGCAGTATCTGGCGAGCGAGCCGGTTTTCGCGCTCGAGCGGGGTGTGCGTGAGTTCGTGGTAGACGCTTTCGAAATTTTCTGGGGTCGGCAGGAGTTTACGCTGCGTGAGTTGTTTCAGCGTTTCGCGCGCAACTTCAATCGGGTTGTTAGTCGTCATTGCCCAGACCCTGGAAGATTTGTTGGCTGCCATATTTCGAAGAGAACGTCCTGTCGCAACGGTTGAGGCCGGCCTATCTGGAGTTCGCGTCGACAGGCCCCAGTATCTGGAAAAAAATCTCGCCGTTGCGGATCATGCCAAGCTCGTTGCGGGCGCGTTCTTCGATTGCGGCCGTGCCTTGTTTCAGATCTTGTACTTCCGCGTCGAGTGCGGCATTGCGGGCGATCAATTTTTGATTGACCACCCGCTGTTGCTGCAATTGACGGTCCAGCTGCCAGACCCTGAACCAGCTGCCCTTGCCCAGCCATAGAGGCCATTGCACGGACACGATCAGCAGGGTCAGGGTCAGGGTCAGCCAGCGCATTGATTGCCTTACTTGATGTTGTAGAACGCGGCACGGCCCGGATAGTAGGCGGCATCACCCAGTTCTTCTTCGATGCGAAGCAACTGGTTGTACTTGGCCATACGATCCGAACGCGACAGCGAGCCGGTCTTGATCTGCATGCAGTTGGTGGCCACGGCCAGGTCGGCGATGGTGCTGTCCTCGGTTTCGCCCGAGCGGTGGCTCATCACGCTGGTGTAACCCGAGCGCTTGGCCAGGTCGACCGCCTTCAGGGTTTCGGACAGGGTGCCGATCTGGTTGACCTTGACCAGCAGTGCGTTGGCCAGACCTTGACGGATGCCTTCGGCCAGGATGGCGGGGTTGGTCACGAACAGGTCGTCGCCGACGATCTGGATGCGTTTGGCCAGGCGCTGGGTCAGATGCTTCCAGCCGTCCCAGTCGTGTTCGCTCATGCCGTCTTCGATCGAGATGATCGGATAGGTATCGACCAGCTTTTCGAGGTAGTCGGTGAATTCTTCCGAGCTCAGTTGCAGGCCTTCGGCGGTCAGATGGTATTTGCCGTCGCGGTAGAATTCGGACGAAGCGCAGTCCAGACCCAGCATGACGTCCTGGCCCGGAACGTAGCCGGCCGCTTCGATCGCTTCGACGATCAGCTTGAGCGCATCTTCATGCGAAGCCAGATTGGGGGCGAAGCCGCCTTCGTCGCCGACGGTGGTGGCGAAGCCCTTCTTGTCGCAGATTTTCTTCAGGCTGTGGAAGATTTCCGCGCCACAGCGCAGCGCTTCGCGGAAGGTTTGCGCGCCGACCGGAAGAATCATGAATTCCTGGATGTCGAGCGTGTTATTGGCGTGCGCGCCGCCATTGATCACGTTCATCATCGGAACCGGCAGCGCCATCGGGCCTGCACCGCCCAGATAGCGATACAGCGGCAGGCCGGAGTCTTCGGCAGCGGCGCGGGCCACGGCCAGCGAAACGGCCAGCATGGCATTGGCGCCCAGGCGGCCCTTGTTCTCGGTGCCATCGAGTTCGATCAGGGTCTTGTCGATGAAGGTCTGGTCGTTTGCGTCCAGGCCGATGATCGCTTCGCAGATCTCGGTGTTGATGTTCTCGACGGCCTTCAGCACGCCCTTGCCCAGATAGCGGCTCTTGTCGCCATCGCGCAGTTCGAGTGCTTCTTTTTCGCCGGTGGAGGCGCCGGACGGTACGGCAGCACGGCCCATGACGCCGGATTCCAGCAAAACGTCGCATTCCACCGTCGGATTGCCGCGCGAGTCAAGAATTTCACGGGCAACCACATCAATAATCGAACTCATGCTATTCCCTCAATATGTGTTGGATGAATTCTGGCCGATGCCAGTCAATCGAATACATGCCGTTCTCCGCGCGGGCGCGGATACGGCTTTGCTTTTATATACAGGTCATATTACAGCGTGTGCTCGGGCAGCGGGCCGGACTTGACCAGGGCATCCAGCGCCTTGAGCGTCGCCAGCAGTTCCTTCATCCGTCCCAACGGCCAGGCGTTCGGCCCGTCCGACATCGCACACGCCGGATTCGGGTGCGTTTCCATGAAGATGCCGGCGACGCCGGCAGCCACCGCCGCCCGTGCCAGAACCGGCACGAACTCGCGCTGCCCGCCGGACGAACTGCCTTGCCCGCCCGGAAGCTGCACCGAATGCGTGGCGTCGTACACGACCGGGCAAGCCGTTTCGCGCATGATCATGAGCGAGCGCATGTCCGACACCAGATTGTTGTACCCGAACGATACCCCACGTTCGCAGGCCATAAAACGATTTTCGTCAAGATTCGCTTCGCGCGCCGCGGCGCGCGCCTTGTCGATCACGTTTTTCATGTCCCCCGGAGCGAGAAACTGGCCCTTCTTGATATTGACCGGCTTGCCGCAACGCGCGACCGCGTGGATGAAGTCGGTCTGGCGGCAGAGGAAGGCCGGGGTCTGCAAAACGTCGACGACGGCGGCGACATGCGGGATTTCCGCTTCGCTGTGCACATCGGTCAGCACCGGTACGCCGATCTGGCTTCTCACTTTATCGAGGATGGCCAGGCCCTGCTCCATGCCGAAACCGCGGAAGGAACTGCCCGACGAACGGTTGGCTTTGTCGTAACTGGATTTATAGATGAACGGAACGCCGAGTTCATCCGTGATTTCCTTCAACTGTCCCGCCGTGTCGATCGCCATCTGTTCGCTTTCGATCACGCAGGGGCCTGCGATCAGGAAAAGCGGGTGGTCGAGGCCCACTTCGAATCCGCACAATTTCATCGTATCGTTCCTTGCTTCGGGAGAGGGGTCAATTCGCGCTGGCAGCCTGTTTTTCCGCCTTGTACGCCAGCGCGGCCTTGATGTAGGCGCTGAACAGCGGGTGGCCGTCGCGCGGGGTCGATGTGAATTCCGGATGGAACTGACAGGCGAAGAACCAGCGGTGGCCGGGCAGTTCTACGGTTTCGACCAGCTTCTCGTGTCCGCACGAGCGACCGCTGATGGTCAGCCCGGCGACTTCGAGGCGCTGCACGTAGTAGTTGTTCACTTCGTAGCGGTGACGGTGGCGCTCGACGATGCTGGTCGCGCCATAGACGCGGCTGGCGAGCGAACCGGGAGCGAGTTCGCATTGCTGGCCGCCCAGACGCATCGTGCCGCCGAGGTTGCTGTTGGCGTCGCGCGTTTCCACGCGGCCATCGTGGTTGACCCATTCGTCGATCAGGGCGACCACGGGGAACTCGGTGTCGAGGTCGAACTCGGTCGAGTTGGCGCCAGGCATCGCCGCCATGTCGCGGGCGTACTCGATCAGGGCGATCTGCATGCCGAGGCAGATGCCGAGGTAGGGGATGTTGCGTTCGCGAGCGAAACGCACGGCCTTGATCTTGCCTTCGACGCCGCGCTTGCCGAAACCGCCCGGAACCAGGATCGCATCCATGTCGGCCAGCGAGTCGGCTCCGTCGCGTTCGATGTCTTCCGAATCGATGTAATGGATGTTGACCTGGCTGTGCGTATGGATGCCGGCGTGCTTCAGCGCTTCCGACAGCGATTTGTACGATTCGGTCAGGTCGACGTATTTGCCGACCATGGCGATGTTGACTTCTTCCTGCGGATGCTCGATGGCATCGATGATGCGTTCCCAGGCGCCGAGATCGGCCGGAGGCAGCGTCAATTGCAGATGTTCGGTGATGATGTCGTCGATGCCTTGCGCATGCAGCATGGACGGAACTTTGTAGATGCTGTCCGCATCGTAGCAGCCGATGACCGCGTTCTCTTCGACGTTGCAGAACAGGGCGATCTTTTTCTTTTCGTCTTCCGGCAGCTCGCGATCCATGCGGCAGAGCAGGATGTCGGGCTGAATGCCGATTTCGCGCAATTCTTTTACCGAGTGCTGCGTCGGTTTGGTCTTGATCTCGCCCGCCGTCGCGATATAGGGCACGTAGGACAGATGGACGTAAAGCGTATTCTTGCGGCCGAGCGCCGAGCGCATCTGGCGGATGGCTTCGAGGAAAGGCAGGGATTCGATGTCGCCGACGGTCCCGCCGATTTCGACGATGGCGACTTCGGCTTCGCCGGCGCCTTCGCCGATCTTGAGCCGGATTTCGTCGGTGATGTGCGGAATCACCTGCACGGTGCCGCCGAGATAGTCGCCGCGGCGTTCCTTGGTGATGACCGACTCGTAGACCTGACCGGTGGTGAAGTTGTTGCTCTTCTTCATCTTGGACTTGATGAAGCGTTCGTAGTGGCCAAGGTCGAGGTCGGTTTCGGCCCCGTCGTCGGTCACGAAGACTTCACCGTGCTGGAACGGACTCATGGTGCCCGGATCGACGTTGATGTACGGATCCAGCTTGAGCATGGTGACTTTCAGTCCGCGAGACTCAAGAATGGCAGCAATGGACGCGGCGGCGATGCCTTTACCGAGAGAGGACACCACTCCGCCGGTAACGAAGATGTACTTGGTCATGGGATTACGGCTCTATGGGAATCCGGGATTTTAACTCAAAAAGCGCTGTCTGTTGAGCGGTCTGTTTTGCGGACGCCGCGATATTTCGCAAGACAGTGTCGACGAGCACGCCAGACTTCCGGTACAATTACCCTTTGATCAATCACGCAACGCTTTTTCGTCACCTGACGTCAGAGTAGGTGCGTCTGGCTTGAGTATCTTGCTGTTTTTATGTTATAAAGCCAGCTTTTACCGGTTTTGGGAGTTTAATCATGGCGCGTGTTTGTAAAGTCACCGGCAAACGTCCGATGACCGGGAACAATGTTTCCCACGCCAACAACAAGACGAAACGTCGTTTCCTGCCGAACCTGCAATATCGCAAGTTCTGGGTGGAAAGCGAAAACCGCTGGGTGCGCCTGCGCGTGTCCAACGCTGCTCTGCGCACTATCGACAAGCTCGGGATCGACGTGATCCTGGCTGATCTGCGCGCTCGCGGCGAGATCTGATAGCGGCTCACAAAGACAGCGATTGAGGTATTACCATGCGCGATAAGATTAAGCTTGAATCCACTGCCGGCACTGGCCACTTCTACACCACGACGAAGAACAAGCGCACGATGCCGGAAAAGATGGAAATCAAAAAGTATGATCCCGTGGCACGCAAGCACGTGCTGTACAAGGAAACCAAGCTCAAGTAAGCGAGCCGTTTCCTTTCTAGAAGAACCCTTCGCTGGTGCACGGCGAAGGGTTTTTTTATGTCCGGACGGTGTCGATGCCAAGGCTCGCGCCTTGCCTTCAGCGCGTCGCGGCGGCCAGCGTGCGGCGGGCGAACACCATGTCCTGCCAGGCAAGCGCCTTGTCGGGGAGGTTGCGCAGCAGGTAGGCGGGGTGGAAGGTCACCACGGTCGGGATGCCCTGGTAGTGGTGAAGGCGTCCGCGCAGGCGGGAGATGCTCTGATCCGTTGCCAGCAGCGTCTGCGCGGCAAAACGGCCGAGTGCCACGATCATCTCCGGTTTCACATGCCGGATCTGCTGCAGCAAGTAGCCCTGGCAGGCTGCGATTTCATCGCTGCCGGGGTTGCGGTTGCCGGGGGGCCTGCACTTGATCACATTGGCGATATAGACGTCGCGGTCACGGTCCAGCCCGATCGCGGCGAGCATATTATCGAGCAGCTGTCCTGCACGTCCGACGAAGGGTTCGCCCTGTGCGTCTTCCTGCTCGCCCGGCGCCTCTCCGATCAGCATCAGTCGCGCGCCCGGATTGCCGCGCCCGAAGACCGTCTGTTTCCGGGTTCCTGCCAGCCGGCAGCGCTGGCAGCCGGATACGGCCCGCTCCAGCGCGTCCCATGGCAGGTCGTCGCTGCCTGCGGCGACTGCTGTCGGGACGGGGGGGGCCGGTTTCGCTGCGGCCTCTGCCGGCTGGGGCGCGGGCCGGTTCTCCGGCGCGGCCTGCTGCACTGGAGCGGCAGCGGCATCGCTTGCCGCTGCGGGCTCGGCGTCTGCCCAGCCCCGGCGCTGCCAGCGCGGCCCCAGCCCCATCGCTTCCAGAACAAGATTGCGGCGGTTCACAAGGCAGCCTCCATCAGTATGGCGGGTTCGCGTCCGCCGGCGCAGGGGTAGTAGTCGCGCCTGCTGCCGCATTCGACCAGGCCGGCGGTAGTGTACAGGTGCCGGGCCCGGGTGTTGCTCGCGCGCACTTCAAGCAGCAGGCGGCTGAACCCTTCGGCCGCCAGCCCCGACATCAGTTGTCCCAGGAAGTAACGTCCGCAGCCGCGCCCCTGATGCCCGGCCTCGACAATGATATCCAGTAATTCCGCTTCGTCGCCCACGCATTGCACGACGGCGTGCGCGATGAGGCTGTCGCCGTCCTGGAGCAGATAGATCCGGTGTCCGGCTTCGCGCGAACTGAAATAGTTGGCTGCGCTCCAGGGGTGGGGCGTGCTGCGTTGGGCCCGCAGCGCCAGTTGCCCGCAATCGGCGTCTTTGTCCGCACGCACCATCAGCATTGGCGTCTGGCCTGCTGTTCGAGCGATGTCAGCGCCACTTTGTTGCGGATGTAGAGCAGTTCGGCGTCGCGCGGATGGCGCTGCGGGTAGCGGTCGGTGGCGGCCAGCTGCAGCAGGGCGAGCGCATGCGGCCTGAGAGTGGCGTCGACCGCCGTCAGGCGTCCGGCCAGGCGCAGGTTCAAGCTCTCGCCGTACAAGGCGAAACCGTCGCCGGCGCCGAACCATTCTTCGCCGGCGGGGGCATCGATCTCCGCCGCCGCGCCCACTTCGATGGCTGCGTCGCGCCGCCAGCTGCGGGTGTCGTAGCTCGCGGCGTAGACTTGCTGCATGCGTGCATCGAGACAGACCCACACCCTCCCTGGCGGGGCCTGGACGGCAACGGCGTCGAGCGTGGGGATGCCTATGACAGGCAAATCCGAGGCGAAGGCCAAGCCTTGAGCGATGCCGCAGGCGATGCGCACACCGGTGAACGAGCCGGGGCCCTGGCCAAATACAATCGCGTCCAGCGCATCGAGCCCGATGCCGGCCGTATCCAGCAGGCGTCTGATTTCGGGTAGGGTCCGCTCGGCATGCTTCTGGCCGACCTGCTCATGAAATACGTGATGGCGCTCGCCGTCATGGATGGCGAGCGAAAGGAAATCAGTCGAGGTATCGATTGCAAGGCATTTCATCTGGATTGGGCTATCGGCGGCGAGCCGCAAATTATAAGCCGAGTTCCTCGACCCAGGCGAGCGCGCTGAGGTGCGCCGCGTTGAGTTGCTTGCCATCGAGCCCCAGCGCCCTGCTGTTCCGGGCCAGTCCGCTGTCTTCGGCTTCAGATTCGCAATCGATTGCGACTTGCAGATAGTGCCCGTATTCGCCTTCGCGCCGCAGCAGGGCCTGCTTTATTTTTTCGGGAACCTGCAAATGTTCCATGATGGAGGCCATCGGCATATCGAACAGCACGTCGAGCAGACTGAACATGCCGGTGACGAATAGTTCGTCGCAGGCTTCCGCGCCCAACAGCTTGGCCTGGCCCAGCAACTCCATGAGGCGCGCGCGCGTGACCACGGTTTTTTGCAGGGCAACCGGCGCCAGCGAGTCCTCGGCGGCGGTGATCAGCAGCAGCGTCAGCCAGCGGTAGAGTTTGTTGTAGCCGAGGACGGTAACCGCATGTGCAAAGGAGGCGATCTGGGTATTCAGGCCTGCTGCGGCCGAATTGACATAACGCAGCAACTTGTACGACATCGCCAGATCGCGCTTGAGCACCTTCTCCACGCTGGCGATGCTGGCGTCGCGGCGCAACAGGTTCAGCAGCTCCAGCGTATTGGCGAAGGCGGGCTCGATGACTCTGGCCGACAAGGTTTCCGGGTGGGAGAAGTAGAAGCCCTGGAAACCGTCCAGCCCCAGTTCCTGGCATTGGCGAAAATGCTCCTGGGTTTCCACGCGCTCGGCGATGCGCACCACGGGATAGCTGCGCAGGTGGGCGGCCAGCACCTGGAAGGCGTTGGGAGCATGGCGCTGGACATTGAGTTTCACGTAGTTGGCCTGTTCGAGCAGGACGGCCGACTTAGCCTCGAAACTGAAATCGTCAAGGGCGATGCTGAATCCCAGCGAGCGCAGGTATTCCACACGCGAAACCAGCGCGGTGCTCGGCACCAGTTGCGGCGACAGCTCGAGAATGACCCGGCGCGGCGGCAATAGCTCGAGAAATTCGCTGTTGAGCATGGATTCGCCCATGTTCATGAAGGCGAGCTTGCTGCCGATCAGCCAACGGGTCCCCATATCGTTGAGGGTGTTGGACAAAACCCGGGTGTCGGCTTCGAGATCCCCCGCATGTGCCGCGTTCGATGCCGTGGCGCTGGAACGAAACAACAGCTCATATCCTATGAGCTGTTGGTTTCGGTTTAAGACCGGTTGTCTTGCAATAAAGGCGTTGCTTGTCGTCATGCGCTTTCGTTATACCGTGATCAGTTCTGACATGCGCGTCACGCCGCCCGAGCTTTCGTTGGCGTTGAGCAGGTCTTCCATGTCCAGCACCAGGACCACCGAGCCGTCGCCGGACAGGGTTGCACCCGCCACGCCTTTGGGGCGGATGTTCTGCAGCGGTTTGATCACCACGTCGTCGCGGCCGATAAACGAATCGATCGCCAGGATGAAGGATTTTTCCGCCGATTGCATCAGCACGCCGAAGCAAGGCTTCTGCGTCGGTTCCCAGTTCAGCAGGCCGGCCAGCGTTTTCAACGGCAGGATCTCGTCGCGAACCACGATGGTGGGTTTGCCCGAGACTTCCTGAATCGCGCTGCCGTCGATGGTGATGATTTCGCGGACCATGGCCAGCGGGACGGCGAACGGCTGATTGCAGACGCGTACCACCAGTACCGGCAGGATCGCCAGCGTCAGCGGCAGCGAGATGCTGATGCGCGTGCCTTCGCCCGGTACCGAGTTGATATCGATGCGCCCGTTGAGTTTCTGGATATTGGTGCGGACCACATCCATGCCGACACCACGGCCGGAAACGCTGGAGATCTGGTCTTTGGTCGAGAACCCGGGCAGGAAGATCAGCTGCAGGCACTGTTTTTCATCCAGCGCATTGGCGGCCTCTTCGTCGATCAGCCCTTTTTCGACGGCCTTGCGCCGAAGTTTGTCGGCACTCATGCCGCGGCCGTCGTCGGTGATTTCGATCAGGATATGGTCGCCGACCTGTTCCGCCGTCAGCTGCACCACGGCCTGCGGCTTCTTGCCCATGGCGATGCGTTCATCCGGCGATTCGACGCCGTGATCGACCGAATTGCGCACCAGGTGGACCAGCGGGTCATTCAGGTCCTCGATCATGGTCTTGTCGAGTTCGGTTTCTTCACCGCTCAAGACCAGTTCGACTTCTTTGCCCAGCTGACGTGCGAGGTCGCGTGCCAGTCGGGGGTATTTCTGGAACAGGCGCCCGATCGGTTGCATGCGCGTCTTCATGACGGCGTTCTGCAAATCGCCGACCAGAAGGTCGAGCTGGCTGATGGACTCGTCGAGCGAACGCAAGGTATTGGTATCGCGGTTGCCTTGCAATATCTCGGTGCGCAGGGTGGTCAGGCGGTTTTTGGTCAGCCCGATTTCGCCGGACAGGTTGAGCACCATGTCCAGACGTACCGTATCGATACGGATTGTGTTTTCCTGCGGCCCGCTCGGCGTGCCGGCAGGCTTGTTGCTGGTCGCCGGGGCTTGTTGCTGCGGCTTGGGCGCAGCTGCGGCAGGCGCTGGATGGGCAACGGGGGCCTGAACCGGCGCCGGAACGGGTGCCGCCGCGGGGGCAGCCGCGACCGCGGCGGGCGCGGGGGCAGCCGCTGCCGGTGCAGCTGCGGCAGGCGCTGCCGGTGCGGCGACAGCCTGGTGCAGGGCATTCCAGTCCGGTCCCCCGCCGGCCGTCGCGGGCGCCGGCGCCGGTGCGGCGCTGGTTTCGCGAGCGGTATTGGGCAGTGCTTCGCCAGCCAGCACGGCATCGAGTGCTGCCAGCAGCGAGGGCTCGGCATTGCCCGGCATCAGGCCCTGGCCGAGGGTGCCGAACATGTTCTGCACCGTCGCGGTCGCACTGAGTATGACGTCCATGACTTCGGGATTCAGCGTCAGTTCGCCGTTACGCAGCTTGTCGAACAGGTTTTCCGTGCGATGGCACAGGTTTACCATCGCGCCGACATTGAGGAAGCCCGCGCCGCCCTTGATGGTGTGGAAGCCGCGGAAAATGTCGTTTAGCAGAGCCTTGTCGTTCGGCCGCTTTTCCAGTTCGACCAGCTTGTTGTCCACGTCGGACAGCAGGTCGTTGGATTCCATCAGGAAATCCTGCAGCAGCTCTTCCATTCCCCCGAATTCACTCATGGTGATTCTCCCGCACTGTATGTCTCATCATGAACACGATCAGAAGCCCAAGCTTTCGAGCAGATCGTCGACCTGTTTCTGGTTGGTGACAACATCGCTGCGCCCTTCCGGATTGGTCACCGGTCCGTTGAGCAGCGACTGATCGAGATCGACTTTCTTGCCTGTCGGCGAGTTTTCAATCAGGAAATTCAGCAATTCGCTTTCGATGCCATTGACCATCTCCATCATCTTCTTGATCACTTGACCCGTCAGATCCTGGAAGTCCTGCGCCATCACGATCTCAAGCAGCTGCGTGCTGGTTGCCTGCGTCTGCTGCGGGATCTGATGCAAAAAATGTTGGGTATTGCGCGCCAGCGTCTTGAACTGATCGACGCCGAGCTGATTGGCGAAAACCTGATCCCAGTGCTGCGACAACTCGACGGCCTGCTTTTCCATCTCGTCCTGGATGGGCTTGGCGATGTCGGTCGCGTTCAGGACGCGTTCGGCGGCGCCTTCGGTCAGCGTCGCGATGTAGGACAAGCGGTCCTTCGCGTCGGGCATCGATTCGGCGACGCGCTCCAGCGATTTGTCGTAGCCCATCGCGCGCATGGTGTCATGCAGCTTGCGGGTCAGTTGCCCGATCTGGTCATACATGGTCTGCGGATCAGACGGCAAAGCATTGATAACACCACCGGTACCGGGCTGTGTCTGGCCGTTGTCGGAGCCGGAAGGGCTCGTCGCGGTTTCCTCCGTCTGTTCGTGAGACTGTTTGGCAATCGAGTCAAACAAGGCCTCAAGCTCTGGCGTATCTCCGCTTTCCAACATGTAATCCGGCACGATAAATTCTCCTGAAAGCTGCCCCTGTGACGACAGGTGATGTTCTTATTTCTCTAATGCCTGGAAGATTTTGTTCATTTTCTCTTCCATCGTGGCCGCCGTGAACGGCTTGACGATATAGCCGCTCGCACCGGCCATGGCCGCTTCGATGATGTTCTCGCGCTTGGCTTCGGCGGTAATCATCATGAACGGCAGGTGTTTGAGCTGCGTGTCGGCCCGGACCGCCTTCAACAGCTCGATCCCCGTCATGTTCGGCATGTTCCAGTCGGACACGATGAAGTCAAAATGCTGCGTCTTCAGCTTGTGCAAGGCAACCTGGCCATCTTCGGCTTCGTCAACGTTGGTGAATCCGAGTTCCTTCAACAGGTTTCGGACGATGCGTCGCATCGTGGAGAAATCATCCACCACTAGGAAGCGAATGTTCTTGTCTGGCATCGAGGCTTTTCCTGAATAATTCAATCAATTCGAGAGGCTAATTGTAGCCACTACCTCTGCAAAAATGGAATCAACGTTTCCGCCAGCACCGCAGGGTCGAATTTGGCGACGTAGGCGTCCACTCCGACACTCGAGCCCATGGCGCGGTTGGCGTTGGACGACAGCGAGGAGTGCATGATGACCGGGATGCCGTTGAAGCGCTGATCGGACTTGATCAGGCGCGTCAGCACATAGCCGTCCATTTCGGGCATCTCGGCATCGACCAGAATGATCTTCAGATTGTCGTGCAGATTGCCTTCTTCGCCCCAATTGCGCGATGCCAGAACCTGCAGGCGCTCCCATGCCTCGCGGCCGTTGGTTGCCTGCTGGAACTTGACCCCCATCTTTTCCAGCACACCGGTGATTTCCTTGCGGGCGACCACGGAGTCGTCGACAAAGAACATATACTGGTGCTGTTCGAGCTGCGCCTGCGGGACATCCGGCAGGCGCGCTTCACCCACGACGCTGGCCAGTATCTGTTCCACGTCGAGGATGGAGACGAGTTTGCCGTCGTCCAGTTCGGTGATCGCGGTGATCAGGTTCTGCTGGGCGGCGGGCGAATTGCTCATCATCATGTTTTCGGGGGCGCGGACCTTGTCCCAGTCCACGCGGATGATGCGATCGACCGAGTCGACCAGGAAGGCCTGGGTGCTCTTGTTGAACTCGGTGACGATCATCGTTTCGTACTTGCTCGCAACCTGTTCGCCCTTGAGAAACTTGGCCAGCGAGATCACGGGGATGATATTGCCGCGCAGCGACAGCACGCCTTCGACGCCGAAGGGCATGTTCGGCGTCTTGGTGATGGCCGGGGTTTGCGAGACTTCGCGGACCTTGAACACATTGATGCCGAACGTTTCACGAGTGCCCAGCGAGAACAGCAGGATTTCCATTTTATTGGAGCCTGCAAGCTTGGTGCGGGCATCGACGGTGGCAAGCAAGGAGGCGTCGTTGACTGGCATCTTCTAATTCCTTCCCGGTTCGTGTCCTTAGTTTTTGGGGATGTTGAGCATTTCGCGCAACTTCATCGACAGTTTTTGCGGTTCGAACTTGGACACGTAAGCGTCGACGCCGACCGACTCGCCCAGCTTCTGGTTGGAAACACCGGACAGCGAGGAATGCATCAGGACCGGAATGCCCTGGAAGCGCGGGTCGCTCTTGATCATTTTTGTCAACATGTAACCGTCCATCTCCGGCATCTCGACGTCGGTCAGGACCAGGTGCAGGATGTCCTTCAGTTTGGCGCCCGCCATCTCGGCTTGCTGAGCCATGCGCTGAAGTTCTTCCCAGGCGCGCAGACCGTTGATCGCTGCAGCATACTTGATGTTCATTACATCCAGTGTACGTTCGATCTGCTTGCGCGCGACGACCGAGTCGTCGGCGAAGAAGATCATGCGATCTTCCTTGATCGGCTCGACGTTGATGAACAGGTGGGAGTCGTCGGTCAGACTGGTTTCGGCCAGCACTTTCTCGACGTCCATCATCATGACCAGGGTATTGTTTTCCAGCTCGGTGACCGCGGTCACCAGGCCCGCCATGCGGTTGGTGATCATGTCCGGCGGCATGCGCATCGACGACCAGTCGAGGCGGAGAATCGTGTCGACCGACTCGACCAGGAAACCCTGGGTATGGCCGTTGTACTCGGTCACGATCATGATCTCGGGGCGGTTCGCGGTAACGATGCCGGCGTACTTGGCCAGGTCTATGACGGGAACCAGAGTGCCGCGCAGGCTGACCATCCCTTCCACCGACGACGGCATTTCTGGCGCCGACGTGATTTCAGGGGTGCGCATCACTTCGCGTACCTTGAAAACATTGATGCCGAAGACCTCCTTGCGACCGGTTCTTTGATCCTGTCCGAGGGAGAACAGGAGGATCTCCAGCTTGTTGGTTCCGGCAAGCTTGGTTCGGGCATCGATTTTTTTAAGAAGCTCTGACACAGAAACCTCCGCAGCATCTTGTAATGTGGCGTATACACTCCCTTTATACGCCAGTTATGGATTTTGGCCGGGTTTTAAGCATTACCGATATATGATCGTTATAGCTGTTCCGGGTTCGGCCTGGTAATTATCATACTGTTTAAGTGCTTTTTACAAATAACTTGCGAAAAATGCCACGTATCGTTTCAAAGTCTCAGGATGAGCAGACGCTCCAAGCCGCGTTCGAGCAGTTTAATGCGGTTTCGGGAAAATTGATTGATGCATACCAACAATTAGAGTCCCAAGTCAACGTGCTAAACGCTCAGCTGGACGAGGCGAACTCCGCCTTGCGCCAGCAGGTCTCCGCCAATGCGGCGCTGGCCGAACGTCTGGGCATGCTGCTTGAGGCGCTGCCTGCCGGTGTCATCGAGCTTTCTCCCGAGGGCGTGGTGCAGACCGAAAATCCCATGGCCAAGCAAATGCTGGGCCAGCCGGTGGCCGGCAAAGACTGGGAGCGGGTTCTGGCTGCGCTCGACACCACCGAGATCGACCAGACCTACCGCGTCCCTGCCAGCGAGCGGCAGCTTACCCTGCATTATAAGGATTTACCGGCGTTAGGCGGTCGTCTTGTTTTACTTAACGACGTTACCCGGCTTAATCAGCTGTCGGCCGAACTCGCGCGCCAGCAGCAACTGGCGGCGATGGGCAGCATGGCCGCCTCGCTCGCACACCAACTGCGCACTCCGCTGTCCACTGCTTTGTTATACACAGCGAATCTCAAGCAGGCCGGCTTGCGCGAGCAGGATCGCGACCGCTTCATCGACAAGGCGCTCGCCCGCCTGCGCGCGCTCGAAGGTCTGATCCAGAACATGCTCGGCTTCGTCCGCGGCCAGGTCAGCCGGCTCGAACTCCTGGATCTGCCCGCCATCGTCGACGAGCTGACGGCCGTCTTTTTGCCGCCGTGTCAGGCTAAGATGATTGAATTGGATTGCACTTGCTCGTTACCATCTGCCATAACGGTGATGGGGGACCGCAAGGCGCTGGTCGGTGCCTTGACCAATCTGCTTGAAAATGCCTTGCACTTTTCCCCGCCGGGAAGCCGGATCGGCCTGAGTGTTCGTTGCGATGGAGAGTTTCTGTGTCTGGCGGTCGAGGATGCCGGTCCCGGCATTGCGGCCGAAAATATGGCGCGGCTGTTCGAACCGTTTTATACGACGCGCTCGGGGGGAACCGGTCTGGGGCTGGCGATCGTCAAGAAAGTGGCGCAAGAGCTCGGGGGAAGAGTGAGTTGCCACACGATGCCGACTGGCGGTGCCTGCTTCGAGATGTATCTTCCGCGGGCATTGGCCAGCAACGAGGGGAAAAAATGAAACCAGTCGTCAAGATCGAAGGCAGTGTGGGGACGCTCGTTCTGATCGGGCAGTTCGATTTCAACTTGCACAAGGATTTTCGCATGGCGAGCCAGGAATTGCTCGATCATCCCGCTGTGCAGGAAATCGTCGTGGATTTTGATCAAGTGCCGTTTCTCGACAGTTCCGCTCTTGGCATGCTGTTATTGCTGAAAGAGCGCGCGGCGTCGCAGAAAAAACAGATGGCCTTGATCAACTGCCGCGGCACGGTGCAGCAGGTCCTGGAAATCGCCTGTTTCAACAAGATGTTCACGATCCGCTAGCCGCCCGCCGGCACCCATATGACGATCCTGGCCCGGGTCGGGGAAGCGCTGCGCGAGCGCATTCTGGCCGATGACTGGTTGGCGCTGTTCGACTGGGATTTCACCGGGTCGGGGGGAGGCGAGCCCGAACTGATGGTCCTGGAGTCGCCGTTGCCTGAGGACGCGGTCCTGGCCGCGGCGGCAGCCTGCCCCGTCTGGCGCTTCGGCTGCCCGGCGGGCGAAGCCTGGCCGGCTGTCGCCGGTGTATCCTGCCTGGCCGTGGCGCTCGACCCGGACTTGCTCGGCGATCGCCTGCTCGCATGGTGCTGGTCGCAAGGGCGGCTCGCTCCGGCATGCCTGGGCATGCGTGCGCTGTCGCTGCTCAACGGCTCGATGTCCCTGCTGCGCCCTCAGCATCCCGCCTTGCAGATGGCGGTGCTGCCTGCGCTGGACCGCGGGGGCGATGTCGCCTTGTGCGTGGACCGCGGCGAACGTACTCTGGTGGTGCTGGCCGATGCCATCGGCCACGGTGACGACGCGGCTTTCGATGCGGCATTGTTCGTCGTCGGCCTGTCAGTCCGGGTGCTGCCGTGCGGCCTGAGCCGGAAGACCGTGGCCGATCTTAATCGCTATCTGAAGCGGCAACTGGCCTGGGGGCGCTTCGTGGCGGCAGCGATGATAGAAATCGACTGGTCTGCTCATTCCCTCGTGCTGGTCAATGCCGGCATGCCCGACATCCTTTGCATCGGTCCGGATGTCATTCTCGACCGCGTTTCCTCCATGGCGCCCCCGCTCGGGCTGGCGGCCATTTCCTCTCTCCCTCTTGTGCGCGGTGTGCATTCGCCAGGCGAAGTCTGGGTGCTTAGCAGCGATGGTGTCGATGTGGCCGAGTTGCTGCGCAAGCTCTGGGCCTGCCACTGGAGCCGGTGCGGTTGCGGCCCCGATCTGGCGGTGCAAAGGCTATCCGATGTCGTCGACGACGCCTCGCACATCATTCTCGGCAACCCGCTGGCGCCCTGAGCCAGTTCAGAATGCCGTATCAGCATGGGATGGATGTTTAAAGTCCATCTTCATTTTATATGACTATGTTTTGTGAAATTAACAAATTTTCCTTGAATTGGTAGTCGATATGGCTAATCAATAAACAACAACAACATAAACAGTTTGGGTGGGATATTGAAATGACTTTGAGCCGACCGAGCCGCGGGCTTGCCGTTGCCATTGCGTTGGGGGAGGCGCTTGTCTTGCTCTTGCTCGCGCTCTGGGGGGCGTCCACGACCTGGATCGCCCTGGTGGCCAGCGGTGTGTTGTTGTTGCAGGCCTACTGGCTCGGCATGCCGCGGGCCGGAGCGGTCGAGAGTCTCCCCGCCGCCGTCGCCGCAGGAGGGGGCAGCACCGTGCTGCCGGGGGTCGAAGTGCTCGATTTTACGCGCGATCAGGCCGAGCACTCTCATGCGGAGGTCGAGCGCATCGCATCCATGGTCGCGGATGCGGTCGCGACCCTGGTGCAGAGTTTTGCCGGCCTGGCCGCCCAGGCCGAGTCCCAGCTGCAGCATGCCGAAGCGCTGGCGGTCGGTGAAACCGGGCACGGCATGTCGTTTCAGAGTTTTGTGCGCGAAATCCTGGATTCGATGAGCGGTTTTGTCGAGAAGACCGTGGAGAACAGCCGGTTGGCGATGATGCTGGTCGAACGCATGGAAGGAGTCGTGTCGCAGGTCAGTGCCGTGACGGAACTGCTCGACGAGATTCATACCATCACCAAGCAGACCAATATGCTGGCACTCAACGCGGCTATCGAGGCGGCGCGTGCCGGCGAACATGGTCGCGGCTTCGCGGTCGTGGCGGGCGAGGTGCGCGGCCTGTCGGAGCGGACCGAGGCGTTCAATGGCGAAATCCGCAATGTCATGAATGGAATGCGCGAGTCCATCGGCGATGCGGAGTCGCTGATCCAGCAACTGGCGTCCCAGGACATGATGTTCACCCTGCAGGCCAAGCAGCGCGTCGGGGAGACGGCGGAGAAGATCAGCGAGCTCGATCACCAGATGGGCGAGTCGGTGCAGGTGCTGCGCGACGGGGTGGGGGTGCTGTCGGGGCAGGTCGACGCCGCCGTGCGCTGTCTGCAATTTCAGGATCTGGTGTCGCAGCTGAGCGCGCATGTGCTCAAGCGGCTGGAAGGGATGAACAATGCGTTGCGGGTGGCGCGCGAACCCGGGGCGACGTCGTTGCCGGACGTCATCCGTGAGCTTGAACAGACCTTGTCGCGCAACCCCGTGCATCAGCACGGAATGGATAGCGGCAGCGTTGAATTGTTTTGATCGGGGACTGAGATGGCAAAGAAAATACTCACCGTGGATGACTCCGCCTCCATCCGCCAGATGGTCGGTTTTACCCTGAAGAGCGCGGGTTACGAGCTGGGCGAGGCGGTCGACGGCAATAGCGGGTTGCGTCTCGCGCAGTCCGCGCGGTTCGATCTCGTTCTGACTGACCAGAACATGCCCGGCATGGATGGGCTGACCATGATTCGTGCGCTGCGCAAGACAGCTGGCTATGCCTCGACCCCTATTCTGATGCTGACCACCGAGTCCAGCGATCAAATGAAGGCTCAGGGCCGTGCCGCCGGCGCCACCGGCTGGCTGGTCAAACCGTTCGATCCGCAAAAATTGCTTGATGTCGTCAAACGGCTCGTAGGCTGAGACTGTTTGGTGCGAGGGGGTAGGGCGTGACTATCGATCTGTCGCAGTTCCATCAGGTATTTTTTGAAGAGACGGATGAACATCTGGCCTCGATGGAATCCTTGCTGTTGGCAATAGACATTGCGCAACCCGATGCCGAGGATCTCAATGCCATTTTTCGCGCGGCACATTCGATCAAGGGCGGCGCAGCGACGTTCGGCTTCAGCGATCTGACGGAATTGACCCATATTCTCGAAAATCTGCTCGACCGGGTGCGCAAAGGCACGATGTCGCTGACGACGGCGCTGGTCGACGCCAGCCTGCACGCAAAAGACGCCCTGGCCGAGATGCTGGCCGCGCACCGCGCCGGTGGCGAGGCCGATCCCGCCGGGCGGCTGGCGGTGCAGGCCGAACTGGAGGCTTTTCTGCCGGCGGGCGGGGTCGCGGCGCCGGTGGCGGCGGCGACGGTTCTCCCCGCAGCCGAGGCGGGGCCGGTTTCGCATCAGTTGTATCTGGAAGTCGGCGCAGGGGCGGTCGACTCCATCGATTCCTTGCTGGAACAACTGGGGCGCGAGGGCGAGGCGACGCTGATTTCTGCCGCCGATCCCGAGCGCGATGTGCCCTGGGTGCTGCAGATGCAAACGCCGTTGTCGGTGCACGAGCTGAGTGAGACGCTGGGTTTTGTGCTGCCGCCCGACAGTTTTCACGTCGTTGACGCGCATATTGTCGAAGAAGACGAGAGCTTCGGCTTGTTTGACGCAATCGAGCCGCCTGCAGCGGACGCAGAGGGGGGCGCAGACGCCGGCTTCGGCCTGTTCGAACCGCTGGCGGCGGGCATTGCTTTCGAAGAAGGCGGTTTCGGCTTGTTCGAACCGCTGGCGGCGGCTGTGCCGGGCGAGGCCGAGGCTCCGGCCGAGGCTGTGGCCCAGGCTTCGCCCGTTGCTTCGGCTCCGGCGGTCCATCGTGCGGTCGACAAGGCCCAGGCCGAAAGCTCGATCCGCGTCAATATCGAAAAAGTCGATCTACTGCTCAATCTGGTCGGCGAGTTGGTCATCACACAGTCCATGCTGGTGCAATCCGCCAGCGAACTCGATGCGGCGGCGCATGAGCGCCTGCTCAACGGGGTCGCGATGTTGCAGCGCAATTCGCGCGAGTTGCAGGAAGCGGTGATGTCCATCCGCATGACGCCTATCGCTTCGGTGTTCAACCGGTTCCCGCGCGTGATCCGCGACCTGACCGCCAAGCTCGACAAGCAGGTCGAGTTGTCGATGCTGGGGGAGCATACCGAGCTGGACAAGAGCTTTATCGAAAAACTCGCCGACCCTCTGACCCACCTGGTGCGCAATAGTCTCGACCATGGCATCGAGACCCCCGAAATCCGTGTCGCAAAGGGCAAGCCCGCCGTCGGGCGTTTGTTGCTGCGCGCGTATCACCAGGGCGGCAGCATCGTGATCGAAGTCACCGACGACGGGGCCGGGCTCAATCGCGAACGCATTCTGGGCAAGGCGCGCGAGCGCGGACTCGCGGTCAATGACGGGATGAGCGATAGCGAAGTATGGAGTCTGATTTTCGACCCCGGTTTTTCTACCGCGAGTGTGGTAACCGATGTCTCGGGCCGCGGCGTCGGCATGGATGTCGTGCGCCGCAATATCCAGTCGATGGGGGGGCGGGTCGATATCGAGTCCATGCTCGATTTCGGCACCACGATCAGCATTCGTCTGCCGCTGACGCTGGCGATTCTGGACGGCATGTCGGTCCGCATCGGCCGCGAGATATACATCCTGCCTTTATCGTTGGTGGTCGAGTCGCTCCAGCCCCGCCTCGAAGATGTGAAGAATATCTCCGGGCAGGGCATGGTGGTGAACGTGCGCGGCGAGTACCTGCCCATCGTCCCCCTGGCCGAGCTGTTCGAGATCGAAGACGCGGAGCGGCGGGCCACCTCGGCCCTGCTGGTCATCGTCGAAAGCGATGCCAGTCGCGTCGCCTTGCTGGTCGACGACCTGGTCGGCCAGCAGCAGTTTGTCGTCAAAAATCTGGAAACCAATTATCACAAGGTCGACGGACTCGCCGGCGCCACCATTCTGGGGGATGGCCAGGTGGCGCTGATCCTGGACGTGACGACGATTGTCCGGAACAAGTCATCGGCCGCCACTTTGCGGGCGATGAGTGAAATCAGCTAGGAAAACGCTATGGAAATGGTCGACAGCATCGATAGCACCGCTTCCGCCGGCAAGTCCTTGCCGACCGAACTGCTGGTGTTCTCCCTCGGCGACGAGGCTTACGGCATCGATATTCTCAAGGTGCAGGAAATCCGCGGCTACGACGCGGTAACCCGAATCGCGCGTGCGCCCGAATTCATCAAGGGGGTCATCAATCTGCGCGGCGATATCGTGCCTATCGTCGATTTGCGTCTGAAATTCGGCATCGGTGAGGCGAGCTACGGGCCGTTTACCGTCGTCATCATCCTCAACCTGCTGCATCGCACGGTCGGGGTGGTGGTCGACGGGGTGTCCGACGTGATCCAGCTCGGAGCCGATGCCATTCACCCGGCGCCGCAGTTCGGTACCGCGGTCGATGTTTCATACATTCTGGGTCTGGCCAGTGCCGGCGACAGCATGGTCATCGTCGTCGATATCGCTAACTTGATGAGCAGCGGCGAAATGGGTCTGATGGATGCCGCTCTGAACTCAGTGCAAGCCTAGCAGGGGAATGTCATGGCAATGAAAGTCAAGCACCGTCTTACGGTGGGCTTCGGCTTGCTGCTGTTCATCATCGTGCTGACCACGGGGTATACCACGTGGCAGTTGCACGGCCTGCGTTCGTCCATCGACGAGCTGGCGGTGATGCACGTGCCGCGGGCCAATGCGGCCAACCAGATCCTGTTCAATATCAACCTGACGGCGCGCTCGACGCGGACGGCGCTGCTGGCCGGCGATGACGCGGCGTTCGCCGTCAGCCAGATCAAACAGTTGACGCAAGGCGTCAACGGGATGGAACAGGCGTTGACGGCGCTGGAGGCGATGCCAGGCAACGACGACAGTGTGCGGCAGAGCAGAGTCGTGCGAGCCGCCGAGGCGACCTATCGCAACGACCTCGGCAATTTCAGCGCGCTGTTCAGTGCCGGCAAGCGCGAGGAGGCGCGCCGTTTCCTGCTTGATCATGCCCGGCCGAGCCAGCTGGCATTGATGAAGGAAGTCGATGCTCTCGTGGCTGCCGAAGAAGGGGCATCCCTGCGTCTGGCCGGCGCGACCTCGGCCGATGCGGCCACTGCGATTCGCGTGCAGATCGCGATGGGGATACTGGCCACCCTGGTCGGATTCGCGGCCGGCTGGTTGATCCGGCGCTCGTTGATGCGCGAGCTGGGGGGCGAGCCGGCCGAAGCGGTCAAATTGATGGAAGAGCTCGCCAGCGGCGAGGTCACCACTGAGTTGAAGGTCGCCGCTGGCGACGAGCACAGCCTGTTTGCGAATTTGCGCAAGGCGGCGCTCAAGGCCGAAGAAAATATCCGCGTGCGCAATGCGCTGGATGTGGCGACCGCCAACGTGATGATCGCCGATGCACAGAATCGCGTGGTGTATCTGAATCCGGCGGTGAGCACCATGTTCCGCGATGCGGAGTCCGATATTCGCAAAGAGGTGCCGGGCTTTTCCTCATCGCGACTGCAGGGCGAGAGCCTGGACGGCTTTCTGGCTGGAAGCGGGCAATCGACGCGCCATGGCGCGACGCGTCAGGCGCAGCAGGCGGCGCTGGAAGTGGGGGGCCGCCATTTCGCCCTGACCGTGACGCCGGTGTTCCGGCGCGACGGCGCGCTGCTCGGCAGTGCGATCGAGTGGCAGGATCGTACGCGCGAGCTGGCCGAGCAGGCGGCACAGGCCGCACGCGTGGCCGAGGAGCGCCGCATCGCGTCCGAGAATGCGCGCATCCGCATCGCGCTCGACAATGTCAGCACCGCGGTGATGATCGCCGACAACGAGCGCAACATCATCTATATCAACCGCAGTGCCGACAGCCTGATGTCGCGGCGCGAGAGCGAGCTGAGACAGGCGTTGCCGGGCTTCGCCGCGCGCGAACTGCTGGGCGGCAGCATGGACCGCTTCCATCGCAACCCCGCGCACCAGCGCGACATGCTGGCCAATCTGCGCAGCAACTACCGCGCCGAGGTCAAGCTGGCGAGCCTGACCTTCAGCTTGAGCGCGAACCCGGTGTTCGACGGCCAGGGCGAGCGCCTG
>NZ_AUGZ01000041.1 GCF_000422925.1 Paludibacterium yongneupense DSM 18731 | reverse complement strand
CATTACTCACCCGTTCGCCACTCGCCACCAGGAGCAAGCTCCCGTGCTGCCGTTCGACTTGCATGTGTAAAGCATGCCGCCAGCGTTCAATCTGAGCCAGGATCAAACTCTTCAGTTCAATCTTTAGCTAATTTCGTACTTTGGCACGCAAGATTAAAGAACCAGTGGTCCTTCTCTTGCAGTGCAAGTGTCGGCTTCGGCCAGACACTCACACCTATCGGTTGTTCGTTTTGTTAAAGAGCAGTGCTGTCGGCGCCGTGTTTCGTTTGCGTCGTCAGCTGAGGAGGCGAACTATACCGCCACCCCGCAGACCCGTCAAGCCTTATTTCGAAATATTCATTCCACCGACCATCTGTCTGTAATAACACTGACAACCGCGCCGCGCTGCAATGATAATAAGTGTCGCTTAGCCTTGGAGAGTACGCGCTTGCACCCGACCTGGATCTTCGATCTCGACAACACCTTGCACAATGCCAATCACGCTATCTTCCCGCGTATCGACCTGCGCATGACACTCTATATCATGCAGCACCTCGGACTGGACGAGCCCTCCGCCCGCGCGCTGCGCCAGCAGTACTATCAGCGCTTTGGCGCGACGCTGCGCGGAATGATGCGCTACCACTCGGTCGATCCGGTTCATTTCCTGCGTGAGACGCACCGCACTGAAGAACTGCTGCCGCTGCTGGTCTGGGACCACCAGGTATCCTGCATCCTGCACCGACTTCCGGGCCGCAAAATCATGTTGTCGAACGGCCCGCAGAATTACGTGGAACACATCAGCGACCGGCTCGGCATTACGCGCCACTTCGCCGCCTTGTATGGGGTGGAGAAAGTGGCCTATAAACCCAAGCCCCTGCGCCAGGCTTTCCAGACCGTGCTCTCGCGCGAACGGTTGGACCCGGCGCACTGCATCATGGTCGAGGACAGCCTCGACAATCTTCGCACCGCGCGCGGGCTAGGCATGAAGACGGTCTGGCTGTCCTCTTCTCACCGCCGGCCGCACTGGGTCGACAGCCACATCACGACACTCAGCGATTTGCGGCGTCTGGCCCTGCGCTGAACGGCCCGGCACGTTCCGAAAAAAAACCGGCCAGCGAGTAAGGCGGCTTTGCCGCCTTCTTCGCTGGCCGGACATCCAGCCGATCAGAAGGTCGTGCCGACGCCGATACCGAAGACCCACGGATTGATCTTGAGCGTACCCAGATCGGTCCCGTCATCCAGAGTCGCCTTGGTCTTGATATAGAGTTTTTTGACGTCGACGTTAATGAACAGTTTCTTGCTGATCGTGTAGTCGGTACCGATCTGCAATGCCGGACCGAAGCTGTTCTTGTCGATATTCACATTTTGGCTGCCCGCGTGCAGTCCGGAATTATAGAAGCGGGTGTAGTTGATACCGGCGCCGACATAAGGCAGGAACGGCCCCATCGCATCGAAGTGCCATTGCAGCGTGAGGGTAGGCGGCAATACACTGACGCTGCCCAGCGAACCGATCGACGAATTCAGCTCATGGCGCGACGTTCCCAGAATAAGCTCGGTACCGATATGGTCGGTAATCATATAGGTGAAGTCGAGTTCGGGTACGACATCGGAGTTCACCGTGGTTCCAAGGGTTTGCAGCTGCTTGTCGCTGCTGACTTCCGGTTTGACGTCAATCACGCGGAAACGGGCCAGGATATCGCCCTGTGCGGCAAAAGCCGCGGCAGAAAACAAACCGGTAACAAGCGCAAGTTGTAGCTTTTTCATTTGGTTTTCTCCAGCATAGGTGGTCATTACAGCCCGTCGACGCCCACCGCGATTGACTTGACTCCGTTGCGGCAGTAGCGTGCGACGTCCCGTAACCAGACTAGGGAAACTTGAGCCGCAGCTGTTTGCGGCAGATCATGTTTATGTCATGAAATATTCAGACCTAAGAGACTTTGTCGCCAATCTGGAACAGATGGGCGAACTGAAGCGTATCGCCCATCCGGTTTCCCCGTATCTGGAGATGACAGAAATCGGTGATCGCGTACTGCGCGCTGCAGGGCCAGCCCTGCTGTTCGAAGCACCGACCCGCGATGGACTCCGCTACGACTTCCCGGTATTGAGCAATCTTTTCGGTACGCCGCAGCGCGTGGCGCTCGGGATGGGAGCCGAAACCACCTTGCAGCTCAGGGAGATAGGGCACGTCCTCGCCTATCTTAAAGAACCGGAGCCCCCGCGCGGCTGGCGAGACCTGTGGGACAAGCTGCCCTTGCTGAAGCAAGTGCTGAGCATGGCGCCGAAAACGGTCTCCAAAGCACCGTGCCAGCAGATTGTGCTGGAAGGACCGGACGTTGATCTAGGTATTCTACCTGTCCAGCATTGCTGGCCAGGAGATGCAGCCGCCTTGATTACATGGGGATTGACGGTTACCCGCGGACCGCATAAAAAGCGGCAGAATCTCGGAATCTATCGGCAACAGGTCATCGCCAAAAACCGGGTCATCATGCGCTGGCTCGCCCACCGCGGCGGCGCGCTCGATTACCGCGAGTTCTGCCAGGCGAATCCCGGCCAACCCTTCCCGGTCGCCGTCGCCCTCGGCTGCGATCCGGCGACGATTCTGGGTGCGGTCACGCCTGTTCCCGATACCTTGTCCGAATACCAGTTCGCCGGTTTGCTGCGCGGCAGCCGTACCGAGCTTACCCGCTGCATCGGCAGCGACCTGCAGGTTCCGGCACGGGCCGAGATCATACTGGAAGGTCATATCTATCCCGATGACACGGCCCTGGAAGGTCCATTCGGCGATCACACCGGATACTACAACGAACAGGACCGCTTCCCGGTGTTCACCATAGAACGCATGACGATGCGCGAACATGCCATCTATCACAGCACCTATACCGGCAAACCGCCGGATGAACCCGCGGTGCTCGGCGTGGCGCTCAATGAAGTGTTCGTTCCCATACTGCAAAAGCAGTTCCCGGAGATCACCGATTTCTATCTTCCGCCCGAAGGCTGCAGCTACCGCATGGCGGTGGTCAGCATCAAGAAACAGTACCCGGGTCATGCTCGCCGCGTGATGATGGGATGCTGGAGCTTTTTGCGGCAGTTCATGTACACAAAATTCATCATCGTGGTGGATGACGATATCGATGCCCGCAACTGGAAGGAAGTCATCTGGGCCATCACCACCCGCATGGACCCGGTGCGCGACACCATGTTGGTAGAAAACACTCCAATCGATTATCTTGACTTTGCCAGTCCGGTTTCCGGGCTCGGAGGCAAGATGGGGCTGGATGCGACCAACAAGCTGCCGGGTGAAACCCGGCGCGAATGGGGGACGCCGATCCGCATGGATGACGCAGTGAAATCGCGCGTCGATTCGATCTGGGAGGCGCTGGGCCTGTAGCCGTCCCAGCCTTCCGGCATCGGCGATGAGGCGCGCGCATCAAAACGCTGCTATCATCGCCGGCATTCAAACCGGAGCCACACTATGCGCAACCCGAACTCGCTGCAACGTCTGAAAAAACTGAATACGCGCCAACGCAAAAAACAGCGTGTCGGCGAATTTACCGAACTGGGCTTCCACTTGATCGCCACCTTTGCCAGCGGCATCGACGCCGCGGCACAAGACAGTCTGCTCGATGCCTGGCTGACCACGGTCGATGCGGCCGGAGTCAGCTTTGGCGGCCATTTCGACGGTGCACAGCGTCTCGAAGGTGTCGTATTTCCGATCGGTGCGATCAAAGTCGACGATACCGTGAAAGCGCAACTGTCGGCCTGGCTGCAAGCCCGCGCCGAGATCGTCTCGCTCGAAGCCGGCGACCTGATCGATATGTGGCATTACGACTGAGTCCAGGGTCTCGTCTCGCGCCTGCCGCCACACGGCAAGCAGACAGCAACCGGGAGCCGCGCAGCGATGTGCGGTTCCCGGTTTGCATTTATCCCATCCATCGCCCGCTCCACTACCCGAAAAGTCCCGCAACAGAGGGGGCAGCAAGAATCGCTGCAGCGGGCCGCCATGATGTTCGTGACTCATGATCCGGTCGAGGCAATGACGCTGGCGACGCGGACCCTGCGCCGGAACACGACGCCGAATTCAAGATCGGCTTCCGCGTCCAGCCGTTCGGTGGGACCGGCAAGGCATCCGATGCCATAAGCCAGTTGTCGCTGCCATCGCGGCGACGCCTGCTACCGCTGACGATACGAGAGAGTGCGCGAGATCTGCAGCCCGACGCTCAGGACAAGGTACGGAAGATGCGGTAGCCGATATAGAGCCAGGTTTCGCGCATCAGAAAGCCGCACCGCACGGTCAGCGTCCGAAAACGGGTCGAGACGGTGGGCGATGGCGCGACATCAATGCCGAGGTCTTCCGCCATCAGCACCGCACGTCGCATATGCCAGGGATCGCTGACCAGCAGGTAGGAGTGAATGCCGAAAGGCTCGGCCAGCCGTCTGGCATTGGAGATATTTTCCCAGGTGGTGCGCGATTCGGTCTCGGCCAGCATCGCCGTCATCGGCACCCCGGCGCGCAGGGCGAATGCGCGTCCGACTTCGGCTTCGGATGGATAGCCGGGCACCGGCGTCCCGCCGGTAAATACGATCCAGCGCACCTTGCCACGCTGATACAGATCGACCGCATGCCGGATACGCTCGCGAAAAACCGGCGACGGCCGGTCCCCCCAAGCGGCGGCTCCCAGTACCAGCGCCGCATCGGCAGAATCATCAGACGTGCGCGCGCCATAGTCGACGATGCGCCATGCCGTCAGTGCCGTAAAAACCAGCAGCAACAGCACGGCAAGCATAAAGCCTCTCAGCATCAAACGCAGGTACTGCATGATTTCCCCGAAAATGGTGTCAGGGATGCATTATAAACGGGTTAACGCCGCAGGGCATGCGCTCTACCCGTCGGCCTGCGCTTCGTGGCAAGCCAGTTGGCGGGCTACCCAGTCTTCGGTCTGCGAGCCGGCATTGAACTCGTGCACAACCTCCTGCATCAATGCGAATGCCTCGCGGGCGTCGAGCGCGTCGCACGCGGCACGCAGGCGATCCATGAGACTCTTCAATTCCTCGGCGCCCAGATGATATTCCTGCGCCCGCATGATGCGCGGATGATCGGTCGACGACACGTTATCGCCAATCAGCAACTCCTCGTACAATTTTTCGCCCGGGCGCAACCCGCTATAACGAATCTCGATATCGCCATGCGCATGCGCCTCATCCTTCACCTCGAGTCCGGACAGATGAATCATCCGCCGCGCCAGGTCGGCAATGCGCACCGGCTGCCCCATGTCGAGCACGAAAACGTCGCCGCCCTCCCCCATTGCCCCGGCCTGAATCACCAGCTGCGCCGCCTCGGGAATCGTCATGAAATAACGGGTGATATCGGCATGCGTGACCGTGACCGGACCGCCGTGCTTGATCTGGTGCTTGAACAAGGGCACGACCGAGCCCGACGAACCGAGAACATTGCCGAAACGGACCATGACGAAGCGGGTGCCGCTGCTGCGCGCGTGCCGCATCTGCAACGTCAATTCCGCCAGCCGCTTGGTCGCGCCCATGACATTGGTCGGGCGCACCGCCTTGTCGGTCGAGATCAGAACAAAGGTAGAAACCGCACATTCTTCAGCCGCGCGGGCAGCGGTGTCGGTGCCAAACGCATTGTTGAGAATGCCGGCGACCGGATTATGCTCCACCATGGGCACGTGCTTGTAAGCGGCGGCATGGTAGACCGTATCCACCTCGAAGCTGCGCATGACCTGGCACAATCTATCGAAATCGGTCACCGAGCCCAGGAGCGCAACCCGCTCGACCGCAGGCACGCGTTCGGCCAGTTCGCGGTCTATGGCATACAGGGCGAATTCGGAAATTTCGAACAACACCACCCGGCGTGGCGCACAACGCACGATCTGCCGCACCAACTCCGAACCGATGGAGCCGCCGGCGCCGGTCACCATCACCACGCGCCCCTCGATATTGGCCGACATCAGTTCCTGCCGTGGCGGAACCGGTTCGCGGCCGAGCAGGTCCTCGATATCGACCTCCTTCAACTCCTCCACCCTGACCTCGCCCGAGACCAGATCGGACATGCCGGGCAGCCGCTTGATCGGGACACGCAGCGACTCCAGCCCCTCGAGGATCTCGCGCTGGCGCGAGCGACTGACCGAAGGCAGCGCGAGCAGGATCAGGCGCGCGGCCGTATCGCGGAGCAGCGCCGGCAACTCGGCCGGCGCGTGCACGGCAATGCCGCGGAAAGTATGCCGCCACAGACCCGGATTGTCGTCGACAAAGGCCATCGGGCGATATTCGCGCCCGGCCTGCAGGGCAAGCATCAGTTGTACGCCGGCACGGCCGGCGCCATAGATGATCACGTGTTCGCGCGGAGAATCCACGGCATCGATACGGCGCACCAGACCGCGCAGCAGAAAGCGGCTGCCGCCGATATACGCCATGGCGAACACCCAGAAAATGATGATGGATGATCGCGGAAAGGGTCCGATGCGCGACATCACGATCACCGCCGTCAACACCAGCACCGCCAGCGTCACCCCGTAAAACACGGTGTAGACGATCTTGTCGTCCAGATATTTCACCACGGCACGGTAAAGACCGAGCTTGATGAAAATCGGAATCACCCAGATCGGGGGGACGACGAAAATCCACAAATACGGATTGAGCTTGGGGTCCCAGCTGCCGCCGAGCCGCAACACGACCGCACTCCACAGCGCCAGCGGCAGCAACAGGGTATCGATCAGCATCAACAACGCCATCTTGTTATGGCGCGAGAAGGAAAGCAGTTTTTCGAACATGGTCTCAGCGCGTCACGATCTTTATTATCGTTGCAAACAGAATGCGGACGTCTTCGCACAGCGTATGCGTCGCCGCGTAGCGCTGATAGTAGTCCAGTTTTTCCGGCAGCACCCGTTCCAGATAGGCGCGTTCCGGATCGTCGGCCCCTGCGAGAATGTCGTTCTCGTCTATCATGCGGATCGACGCCCAGTCGGTGATGCCGGGGCGCACCGACAGCACCCGCTCACGCACGTCGGCCGGGTATTGCGCCACATAGCGCGGGACTTCCGGCCGCGGCCCGACCAGGCTCATATCGCCCAGCACCACGTCCAGCAATTGCGGCAATTCGTCGAGCTTGGTCTTGCGCAGCACCCGTCCAGCCCGCGTCACGCGCGCATCGGCGCCGACGGTCAACTGCCCGCGCGCCTCCGCGTCCACGCACATGGTGCGAAATTTGTGAATGCGAAACTCCACCCCGCCGCGACCGACCCGCACCTGGCGGAAAAACACCGGCCCGGGCGAGTCCAGCCGCACCCACAGCGCAATCGCGAGCAGAAAGGGCGAGAGCAGCAACAGGCCGCAGCCGCCGGCGACAAGATCGAACAGGCGCTTCACGCACATCGATCCCGGGCGGGGAGAGGGCGGCCCGGATATCATGCGCTCAGGATTTCCCGCATGGCTGCAATCACCTGCGTTTGATCGGCATCGCTCATCCGCGTATACAACGGAATCGACACCTCGCCCTCGAATGCGCGCTGGGCATGCGGGAAGCGGTCCGGCACGAGGCCATAGCGATCGCGCCAGACAGGCTGCAGATGCAGGGGGATGAAGTGGACAGAGCAACCGATGCCACGCTCGGCCATGCGCGCGATGAAATCGCCGCGTTCGATGCCGGCTTCCGGCTTCAGCCGCACAGCATACACATGCCAGGCATGCACATCACCGGCATGGACCGGATGCGCGGGCAGAATCAGCGGCAAGTCCGCCAGCTCACGATCATAGCGCTCGGCCAGATGCTGGCGTTGCTCGAGGAAACGCGGCAACTTCTTCAACTGATGCAGCCCCATCGCCGCGGCAATGTCGGTCATATTGTATTTGAAGCCCGGCTCGATCACTTCGTAAAACCAGGCCGGCTTGGTGGAGACGTAGCGATCGAACGCGTCGCGGCTGATGCCATGCAGACGCATCACCTTGCAGCGCTTGATCAGTTCGGGATTCTTCGACACCACCATGCCGCCTTCGCCGGTGGTCATGGTTTTGTTGGCATAGAAACTGAACACGGTGACATCGGATTGCAGTGTGCCGATGCGCTGACCGCGCCAACTGGTCGGCAGAGCGTGCGCCGCGTCTTCGACCACCTTGAGTCCGTGCTCGCGCGCGATGTCCAGAATCGCATCCATATCGCAGGACAAACCGGCGAAATGGACGGGCATGATCGCACGCGTCTTCGGCGTGATCGCCGCACGCACCGCCGCCGCATCGATATTCAGGGTCGCCGGGTCGATATCGACCAGTACGGGATCGGCACCGAGATAGCGAACCACCTCGGCCGTGCTGGTAAAGGTATAGGTCGGGACAATCACTTCGTCGCCGGGGCCGATGCCGACGGCTTCCAGGGCCAGATGCAGGCCGGCTGTCGCCGAATTCACCGCAATGGCTTCGACGCCGCCTCCAATGAACGCGGCGAAATCGGCCTCGAACTGTTTGGTCTTCGGGCCCGTGGTCACCCAGCCGGAACGTAGGGCATCGACGACTTCGTTGATTTCTTCTTCGCCGATTTCCGGCAAGGCAAAAGGCAGGAATGGTTCGCTCATCATTGCTCACTCATCAAATTAGGCAGATCGAGGAATCCTGCCGCACGCGGCAGGCAGGCATCCAGAAAACGTGCGGCCAGCACCCGATAATCGTGGTTTTCCAGCACATAGCGCCGGCCGGCCGCCCCCATTTCCGCGCGCGCGGCGGGGCTCAGCGCCAGCATATGCGTGAGGGCCGCGGCAATCGCGGCGGGGTCTTCCGCCGCCACCGACAAGCCGGCGCCGGCCTCGCGCACGATATCGTTGCCGGCGTCGACCGAATGGATCACCGGTTTGGCCGCCATCATATAATCGAACAGCTTGTTCGGATTGATCCCGAAACGGTAGATCGGAAGTTTACGCCAACCGATAAACAAGGTGTCCATTCGTGCCAGCAAAGCCGGCACGGCGCGCTTGGGCAAGGCCGGCAGAAAATGGACATGCTCGAGCCCCGCTGCCTGCGCGCGCTGTTGCAGCGCGGCTTTGTCCGGCCCGTCACCGACCAGGACAAAGGACAGCGGCAAGGTCGTCACCTGTGCCGCGGCTTCGAGCAAATAATCGAGCGCATTGGCCAGACCATGCCCGCCGGCATAACCGACCACGAAGCGGCCTTCGGCCGCCAGGCGGTCGAGCAGCGCTTCATGTTGTTCGCCAAGGGGCAGACTCGCCCCCTGCCACTCGGCAACATCGACTCCATTGGGGACGACGCTGTATTTGTCCGGCGCCATGCCATGACTCTGCATGTGTTCGCGGGCGCAAGGCAACATCGACACCACGGCATCCGCGTGGCGGTAGGCAAAATTTTCGGCCCACTGCATCAGGCGGATGAAAGGATGGCGCGGCGACATGCCGCCGACTTCGACCGGCGTCAACGGCCACAGGTCGTGCACCTCATAGGCGAGCCTGGCACGGCTGCGATGGGCAATCCAGGCCGCCGGCACCGCATCCAGCGGATAGGTGCTCGAAGCGATGACCAGATCCGGGCGCCAGCGGCCGAGCCGGGCGCGCAGCAGTTGTCCGAGAAAAGCAAAAATATTGAGCACGCGCCCGAGACCATTGCCGGCATAGGATGGCGTACGGCACCACAGATAGCGGATGCCGTCGATCTCTTCGGACCGGTAACTGTGCTCCAGCTGCGGGTTATGCTGGCGCAGATGCGAATAGTCGGCGGCAACCATCGTCACTTCGTGACCGCTGCGCACCCACTCCCGCGCCAGATAATAGGGGCGGAACTCCATACCGTGTCGCGGCGACCCGGCATAGTGGTTGATATAGAGAATTTTCATTGATCAGTCGTCAGTTCGCGGTAGAGCGCCAGCAATTTGGCGGCCTCGGCGTCCCAGCCATAGCGGGCCAGCACCGCGCGCTTGCCGGCCTCGCCCATGGCGCGCGCGCGCTCGTCGTCGGCAAGCAGGCTGCTTATCGCCGCTGCGATCGCCTGCGGGTCTTGCGGATCGACCAGCAGGCCGCAACCGGCGCCATCGACGATCGCGCGCCAGACCGGAAAATCGGACGCAATCACCGGCATGCCTGCCGCCATGTATTCGAATAACTTGATAGGCAAGGCGTCGACATAATTCGGCGTGGGAAACAGGGTCACCAGACCGATGCGCGAGCGTGCGAGCACGGCACCGACGCCGGCGCGGTCGAGCATGCCCAAATCGTTGACCCGCTCCCAGCCGGCCGCGGCTTGCATATGCGTCTTGAGGTCGGGTTCGCTCCACGGCCCGGCCAGGTTCAAGCGAACCGGCAACCCGGGCAGGGCAGCCACGATGGGCTCAATCCCACGGATGCGCGAGATGCCTCCGATATAGCAGACCTCGTTGCGCCGACTTTCCCATGGCGTATCGCGGATCAGCTCTTGCAGGATGGGAAAATTGCAGATGTCGATCGCCCGGCGGTTGAGGCGGGCAAAACGCTCGCGGATATGCGGCGTCGACGTCGCGATGGCATCGAAGCGGCGCGCCGCCGCGTTTTCCAGCACTTCGAACGCGCGCGAAACCAGGCCGCGCAACAGCGCGGGAATCCAGTACTTGGCCATGATCTGGCGCGGGACGTCTTCATGGACGTCGTAGACGACCCGGATGCCGGCCCGCTTGAGTTTCAAGGCCGCCAGCAGCAATTCCGGATCGTGAAAATGCACCGCGTCGGGCTTGAGCGCCAGCGCGGCGCGCAGCACGCGGCCGACGGTCGAAGTCATGCGCGACAGCCGCCCGCCACGCTTGGCGCCGACGTCATGAATGCGTACGCCGTCGCGGATTTCTTCGCCGAGCCCGTCAGCCACGATCAGTGTGACATCGTGCCCGGCCGCAGCCAGCGAGCGGCACTCCTTGACGAAAATACGGATATCGTGGCGCGGGTGGGCGCTGGTCAGGTGAACGATTTTCATAGTGTGGCCCCGTCCGCCGCAGCGGTTCGGGCAGGCAGGGTTAGCAGATCGCGGTACAGTCCGGCAAAACGCCGCATATTGTCCGCGTGCAGGGCTTTCTGTGCCACCAGGCGGCGGTTGATGGCGGCAATCTCGTTCAGGCGCGCGTCGTCGTCGGCGTCGGACAGCGCCGCCTCCAGTGCGGCGGCCAGGCGCGAGACGTCTTCGACGATGCGCCCGTTAAGGCCATCGATCACCCATTCGCCATTGGCAGGCAGATTGGATAGCAGCGGCAGGCAGCCGTGGCCCATCGCCTCGAGCAGACTGATGCTGGTGCCATCCGATGTCGGCACGCTGACGAATACGCGGCTGTCGCGGTACAAGCCGCCGAGCGTGGCGCTGTCGACAAAGCCGGTAAACTCGATGCGACGCAGCCCGAGCTCGAGTGCCAGACGCTTGAGCGCCTCGCTCTGCTCTCCGCTCGCCGCGACGGTCAACGACCAGTCGGGATGGCGAGCTTCAATTTCGCCCCAGGCACGAACGATCGCATCGACGCGATACAACGGTTTGTGCAGGCGACAGGAGAGCACCCGTCGCGGCTTGGCCGCGCAATCGACCGCCGGCGGCAAGGCATCCATGCCGTAGTTCAGCATCTCGATGCGCATGGGCTTCGCGCTCAGCTCGCGGATACGGGCCGCCATATACAGGGAATCCGAGGTAACGGCATCGGCGGCAAGCAGATTGCCGCGCACCATGCGCGCAAACCAGGCATTGCGCTGCGGCAGAAGCAGGACATCCGAGCCCCAGGCCGTCAGCACGCGCGGCACCGGGCTGCCGCCCAGTGCGCGCCGCGCATGCCACGCGACGCTATTGGCCTGATGCACGTGCACCAGCGACGGCGAGACCGCCTGCGCCCAGCGCCGTAGGCGCGAAGCCGTGCCGAACGCGGTCAGGCTGAAATCCAGCCGGCACACGCCGGCCAGATTCGCGGGGCGATGCTCGGGAGGCGGCTCCCCGTTGCACGCCAGCCACACTTCGCGCGCATACGGGGCGATACCGCTCAGAAAGCGCCAGGTGTGGATGGACGCCGACCCCACGACCATCAGTTTGTCGACGGCAAAATCAGTCACTCGACCAGGCCTCATACAAGGGTAACAACTCGGGGTGCTCGGCCAGCCAGGCGCTGTCCATGTCGCGGGTATCGCCAAGCACCTTGGCCGGATTGCCGGCCAGGATGGCGAAATCGGGGTACACCCCTGCCTGGACGAAGCTGTAGGCGGAAACCAGCGATCCCTTGCCCAGCACCACGCCCGGCATCAACACGGAATGCGGGCCGAGGAAGCTGTAGGCGCCGACATGGCTGCTCTTTTTCAGATAACCGGTGTGGCTGCGGTGATCGAGGTAAGCGCGCCCGTAAAGCCGGATCGCGATATGGCTGGAATGGGTGAGAATGGAAACGTAGTTGGTGATCTGGCAACCCTCGTCTATGCGCAGGCCGCCGGAGGCGTCGATAAAGTTGAAATGCCCGATATAGACATTATCTTCCACTTGCAACAAGTGGCCATGTTCGACCCGGGTCATGTTGGAGACCCGGGTGCGCTTGAGCAACACGCCGTCACCACGGCGAAAACCGTAGACCATGCGCGGGTGCAACCACGCGGAGAAGCGAAAACGGAGACGTGTCCACAGGCTTTGCAGTTTCATTTGGCGATCCGGTACAACCAGGCAAAATACAGCAGAAAATAGCCCACCATCACCCAGGCCAGCAGACTGAACGCCTGGACCGGGTCACCCCACAACTTGAAACCTGCCCACAGGGCGCCGATGAAAAGCACCATCTGCACAAGGGAGATAAGAAACGCCTGGCGTTGTTTCTTGACGACGAGCGGCAACGTGGAAAGCGGGGACGCCACAAAGTGGAGCAAGATGAACGGCGCGATCGCTTCGGCGTACAGACCCGCCGTTCCCCAAGTCTTTCCGAGCACCAGAGCGAACAATGGTTCCCCTGCAAACCTAATTATTATAAAAGGCAGCAATGCCAGCCCGCCCAACACCAGCATCAGACGCCGCAGAATCGGCCGCAGCGGCGCACCGGCATTGCGGGCCTGCGCGAGTTCGCGATACGCGACCTGCGATACGGCCTGGCCGATCAAGGCGGCCGGAAGCTTCACCAGCAGCATCATGCGCCCGTAAAACCCGACCGTCGACGTGCTGGCCAGCGTCACTAACAGCCACATGGTAACCGAATCCTGCAGCGCGCCGACAAAAGCATGCGGCGTATTCACTTTGGGAAATTCGACATACTCCGCCGCCACCGAACGCATGGTCGAACGGTCCATCTGGTGACGCCAGGGGAAGCGCTGCTTGATATCGATCCAGGCCTGCGCGAGCAGGGAACCGGCTTGCCCGGCCAGCTGCCCGAGAATCAGTCCGCAGGGACCGGCAGCCAGCAGACCGCCGCCGAGCTGCACCAGCGACATGCCTACAGCCTGCCCCATGCGCCCGTTGGCATTCGCGCGATAGCGCAGTTGGCGATTGTTCCAGTTGGTCCATGCCTGAGTCAGGCCGGCGAACCACAGCGACAGCGGCAGCAAGGGCAGCAAGAGCACGAGCTGGCGCCCCTGGTCCGGCCGTAGCAGGGAATGTACCGCCAGCGCATTGCCGCCGAACAGGCCGAACACCATCACCGCCAGTGCCAGCACGGTCGAAAACAGCAGCGCGAGCCCCATCAGGTTGATCGCGCGCCGTTCGTCGGCCGGCAGCACGATGGCCATTTCATAGCGCGCCGTCGCCAGCACCGCAAGATTGGACATCCAGGTGCTGTAAACGGTAAATACACCGAAGTCATGGGGGGTGTACAAGCGCGTCAGAACAGGCTGCACGAGCAAGGGCAGCATCTGTGCCAACGCCGCGCCAGTCACCAGCGTGACGATATGACGCACAAACTCGCCCTTCAGCATGCCGAGGCAACGCGCCCGCATGCCGCCCGCGCGCCACTCAGCCCAGCGCACGCTTCACGGCCGCCACGATGGCATCCTGGGTGGCTTCGTCGAGGAAGGGATGCATGGGCAAGCTCATCACGCGGCGCGAAGCCGCTTCGGCGTGCGGAAAACTGCCGGCCGGCTGCTTCAGATCGGCGAAAGCCGGCTGCAGGTTCAGCGGCACCGGGTAGTGCACGGCGGTCGGTACGCCCGCCTCCTTGAGACTGGCCTGCACCGCTTCGCGCGCATCGACTTCGATCGTGTACTGCGCGTATACGCTGTTGGCGCCGTCGCTCACCACCGGCACCCGCACGGCATCGCCGAGCAGCGCGCTATAACGCGCGCCGATGCGTTCGCGCGCAGCGAGCTCATCAGCGAAGCTCGGCAGCTTGGCCAGCAAAATCGCCGCCTGCAAGGTATCGATGCGACCGTTGATGCCGATCTGCGGATGATGGTAGCGCCGGTCCTGGCCGTGGATGCGGATCTGCCGCATTTTCAGCGCGAGCGCATCGTCGTCGGTGAAGCAGGCACCGCCGTCGCCGTAGCAACCGAGCGGCTTGGACGGGAAGAAACTGGTCGTGCCTATGGTGGACAGCGCCCCCGAACGGCGGCCGCGATAGACGGCGCCGAAGCTCTGGGCGCCGTCCTCGATCACGGGCAGACCATGGCGTTCGGCCACGGCGTTGATCGCGTCGAAATCGGCGCACTGTCCGTACAAGCTGACCGGCATGATCGCGCGCGTGCGCGGCGTGATCGCGGCTTCGAGCAGCGCGGGATCGAGGTTATAGGTCTGCGGATCGATATCGACGAACACCGGCCGGGCGCCCAGCAAGGCGATCATTTCGCCGGTGGCGATAAAGGTGAACGGCGTGGTGATGACTTCGTCGCCGGCGCGTATGCCCAGCGCCATCAGTGCGATCAGCAGCGCCGTCGTGCCATCGGAGACGCCGATGGCATGCTTGACGCCGACAAAATCGGCCAGCTGCCGTTCGAGCTCGGCCACTTCCGGGCCCATGATGTATTGGCCGTGGTCGAGCACCGTCTGGATGCGGGCGTCGATGGCGGGTTTCAGATGTTGATACTGCGCCTTGAGGTCGATGAAGTTGATGCTCATTGCGAGGGGTCCTTTGCCGGGCGGTCGACGCCGCCCCATGTTAGCTGTCGCGTCAGAGCGGCAGACAGTGTTCGTCACTCAGCTCATAGCGCTGTGCGCACGCCGGGCACGCATGCTCGCCCGCCGCCGGCAGGCGCTCGCCGCACGCGCACATCCAGCCGAGGCGGTGCGCGGGATTGCCGACCATCAGGGCGTAGGGCGCGACATTGCCCGTCACCACGGCGCCGGCGCCGATAAACGCGTATTCGCCGATCTCGTGCCCGCACACCACGGTGGCATTGGCGCCGATCGATGCGCCGCGCCGTACCACGGTGCGCCGGTATTCATGCTTGCGCGTCACGTGACTGCGCGGATTGTTCACATTGGTGAACACCATGGACGGACCGCAGAAGACATCGTCTTCCAGCGTCACGGCGTCGTAGATCGAGACATTGTTCTGTACTTTGACATTGTCGCCGATCACGACATCGTTGCCGACAAACACGTTCTGACCGAACGAGCAGCGCTCGCCGATGCGTGCGCCGCCGCAGATATGCGCCCAGTGCCAGACGCGCGAGCCGGCGCCGATGACGGCGCCGTCATCGACGATGGCGGTGGGGTGAACCGTATACGAAGTCGTCATTGCGCAGCTCCTGCTCAATAATCGAGCGGCAGGCTGACACGACGACCGTCGCGTGCCGACAGATACATCGCGATCAGCAGTTCCAGCGACTTCAGGCCTTCGCGACCGTCGGTCTCCGGCTCGGCCGTGCCCTGCATCACGTTAATGACATTGTCATAGTAACGCGGATGACCGAAACCATAGACGCTGGTGGTGGCATAGCTGGCCTTGGCGATTTCCTCGTCCATCGGATGCGGCTCTGCGAATTCCCAGTTCTGGATTTCGTTGACCGCCATCCCGCCCACGCGCACCGTGCCTTTTTCGCCCAGGATGGTGATCGAGCCTTCCAGGTTCTTCGGGTAGGTCAGCATGGTGACGTTCATGCTGCCCAAGGCACCGGAACGCCATTTGACACTGACCACGCCGGTATCTTCGACTTCGATATTGCGCGCCAGCGTCGCGGTATAGGCCTGCACGCTTTCCACCGGCCCGACCAGCCAGTCGAGCAGGTCGACGTAATGGCTGGCCTGGTTCATGAAGGCACCGCCATCGTATTCCCAGGTGCCGCGCCATTCGGCCGAGTCGTAATAGGACTGCGGACGGGTCCAGAAGACATTGAGGTTGACCATGTACAGCCGGCCGAAGCGGCCGGCCTGCATCGCGCGCTTCAGCAGCTGCAGGGTGTCGTTGCGTCGATTCTGCTTGACCACGAACAAGCGCTTGCCGAGGCGGTCGAACGCCTTCACCATCTCCAGACCATCCTGCCACCGCGTCGCCATCGGCTTCTCGGTCACCACGTGGAAGCCGGCCTCCGCACACTGCACCGCCTGCGCCGGGTGCAGGCCCGACGGCGTCGTCAGAATCACCAGGTCGGCGCTGGTCGAGGCCAGCATCGCGGTCAGATCGTCGTGCCCGCGCGCGCCGGTGCGCTCCACGGCGGCGGCCAGCGCCGCCGGATCGATATCACAGACGTCGACCAGCTCGGCGCGGTCGGCGTGCTGTTCCAGCGAACCGAAGTGATTGGCGGCAATGCGGCCGCAACCTACCAGGGCGAAGCGGATCTTGCGATCGGTAATGGGTTTTGCGTGGGCGATGTGCATGGTTGTCTGTCTCAAGAAATGGCAAAGGGCGACCACCGGGTCGCCCGCTCATTGCACCTTGGCCGGCTTACGCCTTGACGATGTGGTCGGCCGGTTCCAGATACTTGCCGCGCGAGTCGACGATCAACTTGGCGGTTTCTTTGATCAACGCGTAATCGAACTTGTCATGATCGGTGGTGATCACCACGCAATCGAAACTCCGCAGCGTTTCGGCGGTCAGCGGCACGCTGGCGAGGTCGAAATGATGCTCGCGCATCTTGGGGAACACCGCCACATGCGGGTCGGAATAGGCGACGTCGGCGCCGAGGTCGCGCAGCCGTTCCATCACCATCACCGACGGACTTTCACGCATGTCGTCGACGTTTTTCTTGTACGCGATGCCGAGCACCAGCACGCGGCTGCCCTTGATCGACTTCTGGCGCTGGTTGAGCGCCGCGCCGACCTTGGAAACCACGTAGTCGGGCATATTCGAGTTCACTTCGCCGGCCAGCTCGATGAAACGGGTATTGACGCCGTATTCACGCGCTTTCCAGGTCAGATAGAACGGATCGATCGGGATACAGTGGCCGCCGAGGCCCGGGCCCGGATAGTAGGGCACGAAACCGAAAGGTTTGGTCGCGGCCGCACGGATCACTTCATGGATATCGATGCCCATGCGGTCGGCGACGATCTTCATCTCGTTGACCAGACCGATGTTGACCGCGCGATGGATGTTCTCCAGCAGCTTGGTCATCTCGGCGGCGCGGGTCGACGACATCGGCACCACTTTGTCGATCACCGCGGAATACAAGGCCACGCCGATTTCGCGGCAGGCTTCGGTCACGCCGCCGCACACCTTGGGAATCGTGCGGGTGGTGAAATCGGGATTGCCCGGATCTTCGCGCTCCGGCGAGAACACCAGGAAGGCGTCTTCGCCAACCTTGAAACCGCGCGACTCGATGCGCGGCAGCAGTTCTTCGTCGGTCGTGCCCGGATAGGTGGTCGACTCCAGCGACACCATCTGGCCGGCGCGCAGGTAGGGCACCAGGGCATCGATGGTATTGATGACGAAGGACAGATCCGGCTCGCGATATTTATTAAGCGGGGTCGGCACGCACATGATCAGGGCATCGGCTTCGGACGCACGCGTGAAATCGGCGGTCGCTTCGAAACCGCGCTCCAGCGACTCGGCGATGGAAGCGGCGGAAATATGTTCGATGTACGAACGGCCGGCGTTCAGCGCGTCGACCTTGCTGACGTCGATATCGAAACCGACGACTTTGTAACCCACTTCGGCAAAACGCAACATCAACGGCAGGCCAACATAGCCGAGGCCGACGATGCCAATGACAGCGGACTTGTCCGCAATACGATTCAGCAGTTGCTGCTTGATCACGATGACGATCCTAGAAAGAAAAAAATCCTGGAGCCGCGCCATCGGGGCGCGGCTCGAATATTCTTGACGCGATGCGGAGTCTGACGCATGCAGGCAAGGCCTGTGCTGATCTGACTCAAAGCGACGACACGCCGGGAGCGGCCATTATACGCCCCTTGATTCCCGGTCTAGCAAGCATCAACACGTCGTAAAACGGGTTTCACAGCAACAGTCGGCTACCGTTGTGCTGATTGGCTATTTTCAGACGTTCGACAAAGTCGCCGAACTCGAGCCCGAAGCGGCGCTCCAACTCGTCCGCGCGACGTTCGAGTGCGTCCCAGCGCGCGATTTGCGGCGTATCCCGGAACGCCATCACTGCCACATTGCCGTGGCTGACCGCCGGCAACTCGATCACCCTCCCCTCGAACACATTGAACAAACGCTCGAGAAAGGTGTTGTAGCGCTTGTCTCCGCTCCACCAGTTGGTCACGAACATGCCGCCCGGACGCATCGCGCGGTGGCAATCGGCGAAAAAGTCCTCGGTGGTCAGCGCATCCACGATCTGCAGGCCATCGAAGCCATCGACCAGAATCACATCGGTCGAGTCGCGAAAAATCTTCACATAATCGGCGCCGTCCGCCTCGACGATCTCGAAGCGCTCGCCCTCTTCCGGCAACTCAAAAAAGGCGCGCGCCACCGCGATCACCTGCGGATTGATATCGACCACCACGCTGGTGGTCGAGCGCAGGTAGAAAGCGATGAAGCGTGCCAGCGAGCCTCCGCCGAGGCCGATCTGCAAGATATGCTGCGGATCGGGATCGAACAGCAGAAAACCCATCATCGCGCGGCTGTAGGACAGCACCAGATCGGTCGGATCTTCCAGATTCATCGAGCTCTGAATGGTGGCCGAACCCAGATGCAGCGAACGGATGCCGTCGACCTCGCTGATCTCGACCTCGGGCATGGCGTCGACGCCGGGGCGCACGCGGCGCCGGAAAGGATGACGCGCCTTATTCGCCACAGGCAGCCTCCCGCGGTCGCGAATCCAGAATACTGATCGCGGCGCGGCCGGAGGCCGGCTCGCCGAATTCTTCCTTGTCGAAAGCGGTATCCCCCCCGGCTGCCGGCACCTCGCCCAGGCGCAGGCCGGCGAAGTCGAACAGCGCGGTATCGGCCAGATGCGACGGCACCACATTGCGCAGCGCGCGGAACATGGTCTCGGCGCGCCCCGGGAAGCGGCGATCCCAGTCGTTGATCATTTCTTTCACCACCTGACGCTGCAGATTGGGCTGCGAACCGCACAGATTGCACGGAATGATGGGGAATTCGCGCAGAGCGGCATAGCGCTCGAGATCGGACTCGCGGCAATAGGCGAGCGGGCGTATCACCATATGGCGCCCGTCGTCCGACACCAGCTTCGGCGGCATCGACTTGAGTTTGCCGGCGTAGAACATATTCAGGAACAGCGTCTGCAGAATATCGTCGCGATGATGGCCGAGCGCGATCTTGGTCGCTCCGACTTCGTCGGCGACGCGGTACAGAATGCCGCGCCGCAGTCGCGAACACAACGCGCACGTGGTCTTGCCCTCGGGCACCACGCGCTTGACGATGGAATAGGTGTCTTCTTCGACGATGCGGTATTCGACCCCAATGGACTTCAGGTAATCGGGAAGCACATGCGCGGGAAATCCCGGCTGCTTCTGGTCGAGATTGACGGCAACGATGGAAAACGCGATCGGAGCCGATTGCTGCAGACCGAGCAGGATATCGAGCAGCGCATAGCTGTCCTTGCCCCCTGACAGGCAGACCATGACGCGGTCTCCCTCCTCGATCATGTTGTAATCGTTGATGGCGTCACCCACATGGTGACGCAGGCGCTTGGTCAGTTTTCCGCCTTCATAGGCGGCTTTCCTGGCCTTCGCATCGGCGACGGAATCGAGTTCTGGCATGACAGCAGTAAGAGATTGAAAAAACGGACGATTTTAGCGCGTTTTGGCGTACAGGAACAGGGACTCCTACAGAACCACGCTGCGACCGCCGTCGACCGCGATCACCTGCCCGGTGATATAAGCCGCCTCCTCCGACAGAAGGAAAGCGACCACGCGCGCCAGATCGCGGGGCTCGCCGATGCGCCCGAGCGGAATCGCCGACTCGATCGCCGCGCGCACGTCGGCCGTGAAGACCGACGCGCCTTCAGGCCAGATATTGCTGCCGGGGGCGACGCCGTTGACACGGACCTGCGGCGCGAGTTCCAGCGCCAGGGTCCGGATCAGCTGCGCATGCCCGGCCTTGGCCAGGTTGTAGACCACATGCCCTTTCAGCGGACGTTCGGCATGAATGTCGACGATGCCGACGATGGCGCCGCCACTGGCTAGCAAGGCCGGGGCCGCCGCCTGCGCAAGAAACAGCGGCGCTTTCAGATTGCTGCCGATCAAGTCGTCCCACTCCACTTCGTCTATCTGCCCGACGCCGCCGGGGAAAAAACTGGAGGCATTGTTGACCAGACCGTCGAGGCGGCCGAAATGCGCGAGTGCGCACTCGACCAGGCGCGGCAGACTGGCGGTATCGAGAAGGTCGGCCTGCACGAGCGCCACCGACCCCGGCCGCACCGCCTCCAGCTCACGCTGCAAGGCCTCCGCCTCGGCGCGCGACGAGCGGTAGTGCAGAACCAGCCTTGCGCCACGCTGATGCAGGCAACGCGCGATGGCGGCGCCGATGCGACGCGCCCCGCCGGTAATCAACACCACCTTGTCAGTCAGCATGCTTCATACCCTTCCTCCGTCCGAGCCGGATGAAAACAGCGCACCCTCTTCTCCTCATCATCGCTTTCGCCCACAATCCTGTCTACGTCAACGCGGGCGCCGAGATACGGCGACACCGCCAACTATCGCGCAAGGACCCCCGATGCAAGCGCTACCCCCGCCGTCGCCCGAAGCCCTGACCGTCAGCCACGAGCTGGTGGAACACATCGCCCGCACCATCGTCGACGCCGGCGGCTGGATCCCGTTCAGCCGTTATATGGAACTCGCACTGTACACGCCAGCCCTGGGCTACTACAGCGCCGGCAGCCACAAGCTCGGCGCCGGCGGCGATTTCACCACCGCTCCCGAGATGAGCCCCCTGTTCGGCCGCACCCTGGCACGACAACTGGCCGAGCTGCTGCCGCAGACCGACGGAATGATATATGAGTTCGGGGCCGGCAGCGGCCGGCTGGCGGTCGATGTCCTGCGCGAGTTGCAGGCGCTGGGGTGCCTGCCCGCGCGCTACATCATCGTCGACCTGTCCGCCGACCTGATCGCGCGCCAGCGCGCCACCCTGGCCCAGGAACTGCCGCAGCTCGCCGACCGCATCGAATGGGCGTCCAGCCTGCCGCCGCAGATGGACGGCATCGTCATCGGCAACGAGGTCCTCGACGCGATGCCGTGCGAGCTGATCCACTGGACCCCGCAGCCCTTGCGCCGCGGCGTGGCGCTCGGCAGCGACGGCTTCGTCTGGGAAGACCGGGCGATAGACGACGAGCGGCTGGAAACACTGGCGCGCGCGCGCGCGACCGGCAGCGACGACTACATCTCGGAAATCAGCCTCGGCAATCTCGCCTTTATCCAGACCCTGGCCGGGCGGCTGCGGCGCGGCGCGATCCTGCTGATCGACTACGGCTTCCCCGGCGCCGAGTACTATCATCCGCAGCGCGCGACCGGCACCCTGATCGGCCACTACCGTCACCACAGCGTCGACGAACCGTTCTATCTGCCGGGGCTGATGGATCTGACCTGCCATGTCGACTTCAGCGCCGTGGCCGAGGCCGGCATCGACGCCGGCCTCGACCTGATCGGCTACACCACGCAGGCCCAGTTCCTGATCAACGCCGGCATCACCGCCCTGTTGCAGGAAACCGACCCCGACGACCTCGCGCACTATCTGCCGCAGGTGTCGCAGGTACAGAAGCTGCTCGGGCCGAGCGAGATGGGAGAATTGTTCAAAGTGATAGGCTTCGGACGCGGCGTCGACATCGACTGGATCGGGTTTGTCGACGGCGACCGCTGCCGCACGCTATGACCCGGCCGGGGCGATAAAAAATTCTGTCGGCCGACTATTGACAGGGTACGGCAGCCACAGTAATATTCGCCCCACTTCGTTGCAGCAATGCAGCCGAAGCGTGGCGAATTAGCTCAGTCGGTTAGAGCGACGGAATCATAATCCGCAGGTCCGGGGTTCGAGTCCCTGATTCGCCACCAGGATTACAAGGGGTGATGCGCAAGCATCACCCCTTTTCCGTTTCTGGCTGTGCCGTAATTGTGCCGCGCGCCATCACCACATCGATGGTGCGAGCATGATCAGCCAGATTCGCCGGACTCAAGTGCGCATAGCGCTGCACCATCTGTACCGACTTCCACCCGCCCATCTCCTGCACCACATACAACGGCGTGCCGTTCTGCACCAGCCACGACGCCCAGCAATGGCGCAAGTCGTGCCAGCGGAAATTCTCGATCCCCGCCTCCTTCAGCGCCTTGCGAAACGCGCGCGTATTGGCATTGGCCACCGGCTTGCCGTGGCAGGTAAACACCCGCGTAGGGTGTATGCCCTGCTGACGCGCCAGCACGGCATAGGCGGTATCGTTGAGGCTGACATGATGATCGACCTGATTCTTCATCTGGTCGCCGTGAAACCACACCACGCGACGCTCCAGATCGACCTGCGACCATTCCAGCTTCAGCACATTGGATTGCCGCAGCCCGGTTGCCAGCGAAAACAACACCAGTTCGCGCGCGTGTGGCTGCAACAAATCCAATAGCATTCTGGCCTGCTCCGGCGTCAGCCAACGGACCCTGCGTTTAGCTTCTTTAAAGAGCGTCACCTTGGGTACACGGTCCAGCCACTCCCACTCCAGCGAAGCTTTGCGCAGAATCGCCCGGATCAACGCCAGATAGCGGTTGGCCGTGGCCGGACTCGCCTCTTGCGCCTTCAGGTTGGCAATCTGTTTGATCAGATCGCGCGTGATTGCTTCCAGCGGTTTGCCACCCAAATGGGGCTGCAACCAGCGCAATTTGACCTTGTCTTCGTTGTGCGTTCGCTTGTGGCCCGTTTCCATCAGCCATTGATAGGCTGCTTGGTCCCAGGTGTAGGTCGGGCGTTCGCCCAGCTTCCCGACCCGCCACGCCTCGGCTTTTACCCGGTCGTGGAATTCTTGGGCTTCTTGCTTGTTTTCGGTGCCAGCAGAGACGCGAGTTCTCTTGCCGCCCGGACTGATGAAATCAACCCACCAGGTACTGCCGCGTTTGAAAAGTGCCATGTTTGTTCACTCCCATGATCACCTTGCAACGCTTGCCTTCTCGAAGCATAAAGCGAACGCAGGTAATTTTGCAGATCCTCTTCCAGAAAAACCCATTGCTTACCGGGTTTGGCGGCGGGTATCAGCCCCCTTTTCGCCCGACGTCGCAATTCCTCCGGGTGCATCTTCAACAGCTGGGCGGCCTCGATCAGTGTCAGCGTCTGCATATCAGCCCCCCAAGCCCAGATCGTCGCGCGAGCAACCCCGGTCACGGTCCAGATCCAGCGCCGACGACTTCAGATCCTGGCGCGACATCACGTCGGGCAGCATCTCGCGGTCATTGGTGTAGATCTTCACCTCTTCACGCGCCCGACTGATCGCCACGTAGTAGGCGCTTTCATTAGAAGTCAGGCTGCGCGTATCAGCATCGATCAACACCCGATCCACGGTCTGGCCCTGCGCAGAATGGATCGTGGAGCAATAACCATGATCGAGATGCAGCGGCTTGCTGGCATCCAACTGCACCGTGTTTTGCTCGTCGAGCATCAAGGTGATGGTCTGCCGCTGCGCATCGATGGACAGCACCGATGCACGGTCGCCATTCACCAACCCCTGCATATGATCATTGCCAGTCACCCGAACCCGGTCGCCGGGCGCAAACTCGCGCACCGCCACCCGGTAGGCGGTCATATAGGTTTGCAGAGCAGGACGCCATTCGACTTGCTGGCCGTCCGCCTTTTCCAGCGACACCCGCCCGTCTCTGGCGCCCAGCACCTTGGCAACCTCGCCGCGAGCCATACCAATGGACTCATAGTTACGCAACGCCTCGACAAGATCCCCCGGCTGATAACTGACACTAGAACGCGCCTGCGCCGCGGTCATATCCTTGCGGTCCAGCGTCACGGCGGGCATACCCAGCCCCGCCAATCCGGTTTGCGCGCGCACCTCGGCATTGATCGCGTCGCGGGCATAATGCGTCCCGGCCACAATCAGCGTTTCTGCGCGTTGCGCACCATCCAACGCCGCATAATCGCTGGCGATCTGCGCGTAACGGCTGGCACTGATGCCGATTTCGCACACTTTTGCATCCAGCACCGCCAGTGAGCGTTCCACCTGCCCCTGCGCCGCCAGCTCGACCGCGTTTTTCAACTGCGCATCATGCTGACGCTGGATCTCGCCCATCTGCGCCGTGGACATACCCGCCTCTTGCAACTGCGCAAATGGCCGCCCGGCTTCCACCGCCTTCAATTGTTGGGTATCGCCGACCATCACAATGCGCGCATTGGCCTGCTCAACGGCATTCAGCACCGCATGCATGTCCTTGGCCGACACCATGCCCGCCTCATCCATGACCAGCACCGTTTTACTGTCCAGCGACTGTTCACGGGCAAGAAACGATGCAATCGTCTGGCTCGGAATCTCGGCCTTGCCCAGCTCACGCGCGGCGGCGGCAGAAGGCGCAATCCCCAACACACGATAGCCTTGCTGCTCAGCCATGCCGTGCGCGGTTTTCAGCATGGTGGTTTTGCCGGTGCCTGCCGCCCCTTGGATTGCGGATATGCGCGCATCGGTGGACAGCAACAGACAAGCCGCCCCCTGCTGACCCGCATTTAACGATGTTTGATCAAGGGTACGCCGGGCCTCTCGCTCGGATAGCAATGGTTCCACCGCCCCCCGCCCGCGCGCCTCTACCGACAACATATCGCGCTCGCGCTGCTGCGCTTCCAATGTCGTGTAATGTCCGTGCGCAGAAATCACCGCCCCATCGGCCACCTGACGTTCCAGCTCCGTGCGGATACTCTCCAGATCGGTAGCGCCGGTCCCGTGCTCCAGTGCGGCCTGAATCACCTGGACTTGGTTGACGACAGATTGGCGTTCGGTGGTATGCGCCATCGCATAACAAACCGCATCACGCGCAGCGGCTAGCCGGTCTTGCACAAGCTCGGCAGGTGATGGCCGCTCGAACCCAATCCCCAGCTCCTGGCTTTTCTCCCGCCATTGCTCACGCAAAACAGCGCGGTCAATCTCACCTTTGGCATCACGTGTCGCCAGCGCGATAATCTCTTTCTCTCGGGCCGTCGCCATTTCGCGCGTTTTGCCCTGCTCGGCCAACACCGCCTCAATCGCGTTGCTGCGCTGACTAAACGCTTCGATCTGTTTCTCTGTGAAATGCGCCAGCTCGAACCGCCCATCATGATGCGTTTGCCGGATTTCATACCCGAGCCGCTGTACCTCCAACGCCAGCTCATTGCGGTACAGCGCACCAATTAGCTTTTGCTGGTGGTAGAACTCGGTCTGTTCCAGTGCGCGCCACTCGCCGTCCGAACGCTGGGTGGCATTGATGGCCACGGCATGCGTATGCAGATTCGGATCAAGCGCGCGGCTCAGATCGTGGCGGAAACCGGCAACCAGCAAATTACCGCTTATCTCGCTGTACGTTACCCCGTCTTCTGTTACGCGGTAACCTGCTAGCCGCTCGGCGTAACCCAGCGCCCGACTCACCGCCAACTCGTGGGCGGCCACCAATCGCGCATCGCCGCCTACCAACGTTTGCACCGACACGCTCTTAGGTGCAGAAAAGGTGAAATCCGTCGCCGCGCGCCTACCTTCGGCGGCGTTCGGCAATTGCACACCGTTCGGCAACAAGCCATCCAGCATGCGGCCAAACGTCTCGGCATCGACTTCGCCCGACAAGCCCAGCCGTTCCGCCCCTGCACCCATCCATTTAGAAGGCGCGGAATCCTGGCGGTAGTAATCGTCGGCCCCGGCGTAATAACCCGCTGCAGATGCCCCCGGCAACACTTTGGACATAGAGAGCATCGCTATTCCTCCATCGCCGCCATCACCACCGGCATATCACGCGGCCCGATGTTGATTAACCGGGTCGGGTGATCCCCCGCAAGCGCCAGATACGCCGTCAGATTCGGCAGTGAAGTTAGCTCGCTCGGCAATGCGATGCGCTCGGTACTCTTCTCCACCGTCACGCCACGGCTAATCCCCTGCGGCCCCTCGTTCGTGCTGTGCTTTTGCCGCTGTACTTCTCGTTCGCCCAAAGCCCGCGAAAGCACTTCAGCGGTGTCAGGGTCGCTTTTCGACAACCCTAAAACGATCAGATTGCGGAAACAGGAGCGCAATACAGTTGCGCCTGCATTGCCATAGCGCCGATCAAGCTGGGCGGTGCTTTGCAACCCGGCCACCACACACAAACCATGCTTGCGACCGCGCGTTAAAGCGCCTTCCAGCGATCCCAACCGCTCCAGCGCGCCAAGCTCATCGAGCACAAGCCAGATGCGCCGCTCAGAGTCAGGCGGCAGGGATAGCACCGCATTGGCAAGAATGTCCGCCCAGCTAGAAATCAGCGGCATCAACGTCGGCTGCATATCTTCGCGCCAGTTAATAAACAGATTTCCGGTTCCCTCATGCAACCAGTCCCGCAAACTGAACGCCCCCGGCTTCAAATAGCGGTGAGGGTTTAAATAGGCGGTCAGGATGAAGCGTGTGCTCGCGAGAGCACGCGCTGAATCGTGATCGAACAGCCCGGCGACCGCACTACCGGCCAGCAACTGACCAAGTTCCGCACTGCTCGTGACAGTCACCCTGCGCATCAAGGACTCGGTATTGTTTTCTCCCCGAATCATCAGCGCGCGCATGGTTTCCGCAAGCAAGGTCTGAGCATAGAAATGCCACTGAGCGTCCGCGCCCTCCCCGTCCGGGATGATCGAACGCGCCAGCCGGTCGTAATCATAGTCGTGCCGCACTTCATTAAAGATTGACCAGCACTGTCCGCGTCGGTCGAATGGATTCAATACCGAGTCACCTCCACGACCGAAGCGACTCATATGATGTCCTGCAGGATCAATGACAATCACGCGGTCGCCGCGCGGAATAACCGAAGATAGCAATTCGGAGAGTAGCGTCGTTTTGCCAGAGCCGGTCGAACCCGCAAGAAGCCAGTGCAATGGCTCAACATCACGAGGGACATCCACCCCGCCCAACATGATCGGTTGCTGTGTTGCGACACGCGAGCCGAATAGACGATCAAATAGCTTCATCACTTTTGCCCCTCTCCGCGGTGATCAATAAAGCGTCCGCCACGCTGGTAATGAACTTGCGCCTGTCCCCTCCACCACAGAGCGATGGCCAAATAGATGACGGTTGTGAGCAAAAACCCGATAGCGATACACCCACGAAATAGCAGGGCCTGGACCGGGTGAGCCGAAAAATCAAAAGAACACGTCAACACAGAAAACCAATTCGACAGATCGACATTCATTTCTAACAAGCACCACCCCCAAGTCGTTGCTGACAGCATGGTTGTGGCGAGGATAAAAATCAGGTAACGCCGTCCCCAGATCGAGCACACCCGCAAAATGGGATCATGTGTCATACCCGCACCCTCCCCCTGTGTCAGGGTAGTTGAGATGATCCCTTTTCAGGGATTTCATACTCAATCCAGGGGGCCGGAATTTCACCATGTCGCGTTTATCCAAGGCTCGTAAAGACGCCATCCTGAACAGAATGCTAGCGCCGCATCCGCCCTCCATCCGCGAGTTGGCACAAAGGGAGGGGGTCTCCGAAACAACGCTATACAATTGGCGGAATCAGCTTCGTAAACAAGGTCGTCCCGTGCCCGAACATGACCGCAGCAGTGAGAACTGGTCTGCACAAACTAAATTCGCCGTCGTCG
>NZ_AUGZ01000040.1 GCF_000422925.1 Paludibacterium yongneupense DSM 18731 | reverse complement strand
GGGGGTGCGGCGCTGGCGGTGTTCTTCAAGACGCAGGACGCGAAGGTGAAGTTGATCGCGCTGCCAGCGGCCTTGTCGTGCCTGCTGGGGATCACGGAGGCGGCGATCTTCGGTGTGAACCTGCGCTATATCAAGCCGTTCGTCGCGGCGGCGGTCGGGGGGGCGCTGGGCGGGGCGTATGTGGTCTTCGCGAAGGTAGCGATGACGGCGATCGGGGTGACGGGGATACCGGGCATCGCGATCGTTCCGGGGTCGCTGATGCTCAATTATGTAATTGGCATGGTGCTGGCCTTCGGCAGCGCATTCGCGCTGACCTGGGTGCTGGGCTTGGCCGGCAAGAAGGCGGCCAAGCCGACGGCCGAGGCGGCAGTGAAGGCTGAATCGGTCTGAGCGGCGGTATGGAATGGAAAACAACGCGACGCGCGGGCGGCACACAGAGGCACAGGCCGCGCGGACGCGAATGATCAAGTGGCATGCGAGAAAAAAACGAGATGAGGCCGCATGCCAGGATGGTGTAGTCGTGAAGCGCTTCGAGCGACACCTCGCGGCAGGATAAAGCAGGGTGCGCCTGAAGTGCGTAGTAAAAATAACTCAAAACATGTGGAACGGAAAAATGAAAACCAAACGTATTGCTCTTGCTGTCCTGGCCGCCGCGTGCTGCGGCGCCTTCCCGGCCGCCTATGCCGACGATGGCTCCAGCGTCATTATCTATGGCTATGTCCGCGCCGGAGTCGATGCAATGAACGGCAACGCCAACGCGGTATGGGGCGAAAGTGCCAGCAACGCCCGTTCATCGACGGTGAACGTGGCGGGCCGCGGCGAAGTCAATTTCAGGGGGGTCGAAAACCTCGGCAACGGTCTTGCGGCCGTATTCCAGGTTCAGAACGAGTTCTCGCCGACCAATGCCACCGGCTACGACGACCAGCACGGCACCCACTCCGCCGGTTTCGCCTCCGATGATTCTTACGTCGGACTGAAAGGGGGCTTTGGCCAGCTGCGGCTCGGCAAGGGAACCGGCAACTTCGAAGACGGCAAGTACGAGAACACGGTCATCGTCGGCCCGGACCAGATGCTCGGGTGGTTTGGCGATGCCCTCGGCAACAATATGGTCCGCTACGACTTGCCGTCCTTCGGCGCCTTCAACGCCTCCATCCAGTACTCGACCGAAGAGAACAAGAGCGCCAGCTATAACGGCACCCAGCATGTGAGTCTCGGAGCGAGCTACGACGTGGGGCGCTGGGGCGTGTCCGGCGCGTTCGCCAGCACCGGCAATGCCATGGTCACCGATGGCAGCCAAGTTGCGGTCAGCGCGACGAATCAGACCACGGCATTTGGCTGGGCGACCAATCAAGGCGCCACCGGCACGCTGAATCAGGCCCACTTGACTGCCATGTACAAGCCGACCGATTCGCTGCAACTGGTTGTCGAGCTGCAGCGCAATACCCTGGCCGGGGATGCGCAGAACAAGGGGGCGTTGTACGGCTACTACACTATGGGTTCGGTTCAGTTCGGTCTGCAGGGGGGCGTGCAAAGTTATAGCGGACACAAGCCGAGCGGGCTGTCGAATGAAAAGTTTGTCGACGGCTTCGTGCACTACAGCCTGAGCAAGCAGACCATGGTGTATCTGGAAGCGCTGCAGGACAAGGACGGCGCCAGCGGGGCTGGTTCCCGTACCTTCACGGTCCTGGGAATGGTCAAGAATTTCTGACCCGGCCTGAACCTTCCCGGCCGCATGCCACCCCTTGCGGCCGGCGGTGCGTAGTCGAGAGTGCTCTTGCCCGACGCCACTGATGCCAGATTACCCTGTGTCAGGGAGCGCCAAATGGGCGTCTGCCGCTCGCTCCGGCGAGCGGCGGTGTTTTTTGTGTGACTTCATCCGCTGTTTTCCCGTTTCTCCCTCAACTTGGGTGTTCTCCTCGCTCGATATCTTTGACAAGCAGAGTCTGCTGGCAAAAGCTAAATTCATATGCTGCTGTGCATTTCTGCAAGAGACAAGCAAATATAGAAAATAGTTATTTATCAACAAATATGTCATGCCGAGTGTTGGGGCCGATTTGCTGCTTGACCCCCCTGAAGCGGTGCTATACCTTGGCACTGAATTTTGTGCCTGGATCTGCCAGCCTGTTGCGAACGCCACAACAGGAACGATTCGTCGCGTCGGTTACGCATGCAAGAGTTGCTGCGGACTTTGGTGCGCGAGTCCGCCAAGAAATAACCCGGTATGCATACGGTGTAGAAGTCGGCGCACTGAATTGAAGCGAAGTGAACAATGCAGTGGCACTAGGGTCTCAATAATTCGGTTAACTATACATTAATGTACGGTATCAAATGACAGGGGCAAACGGATCGCCTGATTGTGATGATAGGCGTCATATATTTTGTGCTCGGGTGCGTTTGTCGTGAAATGGAAATTACATGGTTAGCAAATCACTATTGATCTCTCGACTGTTTTTTTTGTCCGTATTGTCTGCGTATTGTATTTCCATATTCAATCCCGATCATGTAAGACCATTTTTTTATACATCCGTATTTCTCTCGATACTCGGATTGATTGTCGAACGTCGCTCTTTTTCGGCCAATAAATGGTTTCCACTTGCGCTGTTAATGTATGCCCTTGGCCATTTTGCTTGGCTGAAGTGGCATGGTTTGCCGCATGATATCGACGAATATGGTATCTATAAATCATACCGAAATGTCGCCAAATACATATTTTGGTCAGTGCCGATGATCTATTACGCTATTGGCATGGGGCAGGACAAGATGAAAATGAAACTAGCCTGTTTCTTGCCTTTAACGATGGCAATATTTTCCTTGCTTGTCTCCATTCTTGCATTCCGGGAACATTGGCTTCTTGGTGGCGATCGGGTGGCATTGTCTTTCGATGGCGGCACGATGGTGGCCTATATGATGACTATTGTTCATATTCTGGCCTTGCATCAGATATTGATCTGGGTGCAAACGAGAAATGAACGATGGTTTATTCCCGTTCTGACGTTGCTCGGTATTATTGTCGTACAATATATGTCTATCCTGTTAACGGAAACGCGTGCAGCCATTATTGTATTTCCGGTTCTAGTGACTTACATGCTGCTGGCAGCTTCGCCCCTCCTCTGTCGGCGTCCTATTTTCATCGGGGTCGGCGGCGTCCTGTTGCTTGTTCTCGTCCTTGGGTATAACTCTATTATCAAGCCTCGCTTCGACAGCTTGAAAAGCGACGTCGTCTCATACCAAGTGACACCTGGCGAGGTGACATCGGTCGGAGCCCGCTTCTCTATGTGGGATGCAGGCTGGTTCGCCGCAAAGGCTCGTCCGTTCGGGGAGAGAATTCACGAGCGAGAGACGCTGATTCATCAGGCCGTAGATGATGGGAAGCTGAACGAGCAGGTGCTGGGCTTCCTCAAGATCCATCTGCATGATGACATGATGGAAACGATGTCCTTGCGAGGCCTGTGGGGAGGGGCATTGCTGCTTATCCTGTATGTCGCCCTGGCGTGGCAGGCCCGGTTGTCGCGTGGGGCTGTGCGGCTCGGGTTGACGCTTGTGCTGGGAGCGATGGTGGCTTTTGGCATCGGCGATGTCCTGTTCATGTGGACCAAACTGGTCGTGCTGTTGCTGCTATCGATTACTTTGATCTGTTTTGCCTGGCCGGGTCCCATTGGCGCCGGCAGGAACGTTTGACGCCATGGTTGGACATGGTGGCTAATCAAGTATTGGAGCGCTTGTTTTGACCGACGTTTTTCGTAATGCCATTACTGATCGCAAAGAACTCTCTTACGCTGACGTATTGCCGTCCTCATGCCTACATGTCGCATTTGGTATTGATGCGCGATATGTTAGGGGCATGGCTGTAACTATCGCCTCGATTGTCGCCAACAATCCCGACAGAGATTTTGTATTCCATGTCTTTTATGGGTCGATAGCCGAAGCTGACTTCGACAGACTCGATGCGCTGGCGCGAAAATTGGCGACAACGATCATTCTGAATTTAATCGACAAGACAATATTCGCCGGCCTGGCAACATTTGGTCAGTACACTCATGCTATCTATAACCGGCTTGTAATTTCGGATAACATGAAAGGAGTGACTCCACGCATCTTATACCTGGATGCAGATATCGTTTGTCTGGGCGATGTGAGCGAATTGGCGGAAATGGACCTCGGCGACAATATCGTGGCTGCGGTCGCGGATGTGGGCAGAGTTGCCGATGTGCAGAGTGCGAAGCTCAACCTTGAGCACGGGCGTTACTTCAATTCCGGAATGATTCTGATCGACATCGAGAGATGGAATGCTGGCGGTATTTCCAATAAGGCACTGTCTATTTTATCGGCCAGAAAGAGCGATCTTTCTTTTCCAGACCAGGATGCGCTGAACATTGCGCTGGATGGTCGTGTCGCCATCGTCGATCGTAAATGGAACCGTCTTTACGATTTGGGTGTCATGAATGAAGACATCGCTGCCGAGACGGTTTTTCTGCATTATGCTGCCGGTACCAAACCTTGGTTTTCCTGGAGCTTCCATCCGTTGAAGTCGCATTTCATGCGGTATTACAGCCAGTCTCCATGGGGCGGTCTGCCTCTGGATCCGCCGCGCGATTACAAGGAGATGAGGGCGCTGGCACGAGGCTTGATTCGTCAGCGGTGTTACTGCACTGGATTGGGCTGGTACTTGAGATCGCTGCGGAAACGGTTGGCCAAGAAATTCGGGTGCGTCTGACCCGAGACTCCGGCGGGGCCGAAGACGGAGGAGCCCGGATGACCGGGCTTTGCCGTTTTCAGTGTTCCAGATCTTGCCGGATAAAACCGGAACGTGCCCGGCATGTGCTCATGCGACGACTGACAGCATGGTCCCCAGAGCGGCAGCCGATGTAAGTACGCGACCGGCAGTGTAATAGTTCTCCGTCTGGGCTTCGCCTGCGTCCTCCGTTTTTTTCTCGGCGTCGGATTTGGGTACTCCCAATCCCACGATTCCGTAGGCGAAGGCCTTTGCTCCCGATGGACGATCCGTCTGTCCGCCATCATCATTGCTTGCGGCAGCTTTACCCGCATCGCTGAGCGACACCGCTGTGCTGGCGGGGGCGGTGGAAGAGGGGGGAGGCGGGGCAACCTTCCTGGCGCTAGGCGTTGCATTTGCCGCAGGTGTTTGCGTAGCCGTTGCTGTCGATGTGCCCTGAATATCCATTGTCGACTCTCCTGCGATCTCGGTTTTGGCGGATGCTGAACCCTGTATATCGGCAGATCCAGACAGGCCTTGAGTGCGATTCGATGAATTTCAGCGACCGGCCCCTCTTTTCCTTTTCCGTCAGTCGCCGTGCCCGCAGGAGGGGGATGCTCGCCTTGAGAAACTGCCTCCGCCGAGTGGCAAGGCGTCGGCACGCAAGGCCGGCGTTTCGAGTCACTCAAGCTCCGGGGATACCGTAACGGCTCCGCGAACCCCGGCCTTCCCTGTTTTCTTGTCGCATTGCACAAAATGCGCCGAATCCAGAAATTTTGCCGTTCTTATCTCAAGTTGAAATTAGATTGCAATCCAAGGGGAAGCCCCACTTTAGCACTGGCGGCCACTCCATGCCGAGACACCCGGACGTTTCGCCGCGCCGTGCCGCCGCCAACTCGCCAGGCCCTGCTGCTGAAGCCTCTCGACGACCGATCAAGCTACTACGCAAGCCGGTTTCACCACGCTGCGCCGCGAAATGATTAAATCACAAAACTCCGCAAAAAAATAAATTACAACAAGTGAAAATGCATTATCCAGGGCTGCACTTGTGCGATAGTTGACAGGCACTCACAACAAAATCAACACGACATAAGGATTGATTATGCGAACACCCTTCTATCGAGTTCTCTATCTGCAAGTGCTGGTGGCCATCGTTGCCGGTGTGTTGCTAGGGCATTTTGACGCTATTCATGCCATTTCCATGAAACCGTTGGGGGACGGGTTCATAAAGCTGATACGAATGGTCATCGCCCCTGTGATTTTCTGCACGGTCGCCGCCGGTATCGCCGGCATGCAGGACATGAAAAAAGTGGGGCGCGTAGGCGGCAAGGCCTTGCTCTACTTTGAAATCGTGTCCACCTTCGCCCTGGTGATCGGGCTTCTGGTGTCGTCGATATTGCAACCCGGCGCTGGTTTCAATGTCGACATCAGCAAGCTGGATACGCACTCCATCTCCGAGTTCACGCTCAAGGCCAAGAGTCTGAGTTCGGTGGACTTTCTGATCAACATCATTCCCAACACCTTTTTCGACGCGTTTGCCAAGGGCGACATCCTGCAGGTTCTGCTCATCTCCATCCTGTTCGGTTTCGCCCTGTCGGCGGCGGGCGAACCGGGCAAGCCGGTGGTCTATCTGCTCGAGCAGCTGTCGCTGGCCATCTTCGGCATCGTCAACATCATCATGAAGGTGGCTCCGATCGGCGCGTTCGGCGCCATGGCTTTCACCATCGGCAAATACGGCATCGTTGCGCTGATTCCTATGGCCAAGCTGGTCGGCACCTTCTACCTGACCAGCGCCCTGTTCGTGTTGCTGGTCCTCGGGCTCATCGCACGCATCACCGGCTTCTCCATCCTGCGCTTTCTGGTCTACATCAAGGAAGAGCTGCTCATCGTCCTGGGCACCAGTTCGTCCGAAAGCGCCCTGCCCAACCTCATGGCCAAACTCGAGCGCATGGGCTGTGCCAAATCGGTGGTCGGGCTGGTCGTGCCTACCGGTTACTCGTTCAATCTGGACGGCACCAATATCTACATGACCATGGCCGTGCTGTTCATCGCCCAGGCCACCAATACCCAGCTCACCTTCGGTCAGGAGATGACCATCCTCGTGGTCGCCATGTTGACCTCGAAGGGCGCATCGGGCATCTCCGGTGCCGGCTTCATCACCCTGGCGTCCACGCTGGCCGTGATCAAAGGGCTTCCGGTCGAAGGCATGGCGCTCATCCTCGGGATCGACAAGTTCATGAGCGAATGTCGGGCGCTCACCAATATCATCGGCAATGGCGTGGCGACCGTGGTGATTTCGGGCTGGGAAGGCGAGTTGGACCGCGACAGGATGCACGACGTGCTCAACGGCGACACGGCTCGGTCCTGAATCCCGCCTGGCCTGTCCGGGGCACCGCCATCTGGAATGGCGGCCCGGGTGGCACCATGCTGCGCGGGTGCCTGGCACGATGAGAGCGCGTCGCTAGGCAGACGAATGTGCTTGCGAGGTAGCGGGGGGCGAAGCAGGCCGCCTCCCGGTGCGAAGGCATGCGCTCGATTGCTCCCGCCCCGGCTCCGACCCAACGTGCCCGGTGCCGCCGAAGACCAGAACGCGAAACCCCATGCTCTGCCTTTCTCCAAGTCATGTCGCTGACGGCTCTCTGTTGGGGGATAGCCATCCACCAAGGTTTTAGAATCGTTCGGCCAGGATGATGATCTGTCCGTCTCGCGGCAGGACCTCTTTTTTCCAGCTCGGACCCCCTGTCCGGACAGAGCCGCATATGTGTCCGCGCTCTACGCCCCGCAATGCTACAGAGGATAGACTTGCTTGAAGATCAATATTGAGCAAGGGGGCTGGCGACGGTCCGCTTTCGGGGAAATTGGCCTCGTCCGCCTCTGATAGCGGCCGCCATGCGATCCATGGTGAGAAGGGCAAGCAGCATTAAGTCGAGGATGCCGCCGAATTCATCTTTGATTTATCAAGATAGCGGAGGGCGACGGCTGCCGCAGCGAGCCCAGACACGGCGCCGACGACCAGCGCCCAACGCGGACCGAACGTGTCGGCCACCCACCCAACGAGCGGCGCGCCGACCGGTGTCGCGCCCACGCCGATCGCCAGGCGCAGGGCCATCACGCGTCCACGCATCGCAGGATCGGAGGAAAGCTGCATGAGGCTGCTCGTCGAACTGGAGAAGGTCAGGATCGAGATGCCGATGATGACGAGAGCGCCGCCAAACAGCCAGACATTGGGCGTGATCGCGGCGAGCAGGAAGCCGATCCCACAGATCGCTGCACTGGCGGGCAGAAGTCCGAACCGCGGGCTTTCGCGTCTGGCGGCCAGCAGCGCGCCGGCGAGCGTGCCTACCGCCATCACCGAGGTCAGAAGCCCGTACTGATCCGCGCCGCCCCGAAAAACCCTGACCGACATGGTGGAGATGAAGATCGGGAAGTTGAGCGCGAAGGTGCCAATCAGGAACAGCATGAAAAGGATTGCCAGGAGGTCCGGCCTCGACCGGACATAGCGAAAGCCTTCCACAAAATTGCCACGAGCCCGGTCGGCGCGAATGCTCGGATGAAGCTCGTTCACGCGCAGACAGTATAGCGACGCGAGTACGGCAACGAACGAGGCGGCGTTGATCAGGAACGTCCAGCCGACGCCGATAGCCGCGATCACTAAGCCGGCCGCGGCCGGACCGACCATCTGTGCAACGTTGATGGATGAGGAGTTCAGTGCCACTGCGTTTGATAAGTTGTCGTCCCCGACCAGGTCGGAGACGAAGGTCTGGCGTGCAGGCATATCGATTGCATTAACGCACCCCGACAGGAACGCGATGGCATAGACCTGCCACAGCTGGACGAGCCTGGCGACAATAAGGAGGCCGAGCACGAGGGCCAGTATGCCTGAGACGGCCTGGGTGGCGATCAGGAGCTTGCGTCGGTCAAGATGATCCGCCGCATAACCGGCCCATGGCAGCAGGAGAAGCTGCGGTCCGAATTGCAGGCCCATGACGATGCCGACGGCGGTTGCAGAATGGTGGGTGAGTTCGGCCAGCACCAGCCAGTCCTGGGCGGTGCGCTGCATCCATGTTCCGATATTCGAGACCAGCGAGCCGATGGTCCAGACGCGATAGTTGAAGACCCTCAGCGAGCGGAATGTGCGGCCGGTCATGCCGTCACGAGCCCGTCGGCGAATTGCCGCCGTGAAATCGCCCGAATAGACGTGCGCTTAGCACGCCGATAAGCAGAATGCCCACGCCAACGGCGATGACCTGATCTGCGGCGTGCGGATCGAAATCTCCCACACGAGCGATGAGCAGGTAGGCAATGATCAAATTCGCAACCCCCCAGAGCACGTTCACGGTTGATGAGGACAGGCCTTCACCGGGCGGCTTGGCGAACGGGCTCTGGAAAGGGCGTCCCATCACGCCGCTGACGAAATGTGGAATGGCGTTCGAAAAAAAAGCGCCGCCGAGAAGGTAGGACAGGTAGACAAACCAATGCATCTCAGACGCTCCGTTCCAGTAGATCCACGATCTCACGGCTCGTGCCGGTCTCGCCAATTCGGGGAAAGATCCGGGTGACGCTGTTGTGGTGGGCTTCGGCGTCACGATCGGTCATCGCGTCTGTGGCGAAGGCGATGTTGAAACCCAACTCATAGGCCTGGCGCGCAGTGGCCTCGACGCCATTGCTGGTGGCGACACCGGCGATCACGACCTGCGTAACGCCAGAGGCCGTTAGCTGCTCTCCCAGGCCCGTATTCGTAAACGCACCCGGGGTTCGCTTTGTTAGCTGGAGGTCTTGCGGCTGCTGATTCAGTTCGGGGATAAGGTCGGTCCAGCCGGGCGGATATTCGCGATCGCTGCGCCGCTGCTCTGTCCGGCCCGGTGCCACCCCGGCAACGTTTACGAGCACGACTGGCAAGCCGCGCTTGCGAAATGCACTGGCAAGTGTGATGACGTGTTTCACCACGTCAGCCATCGGATGCGCGCAGGAGAGTGCGACAACGCCCTTCTGGAGATCGATGATGATCAGTGCCGTCCTGGGGTCGAGGGTCGTGATGGTCATGAGCTTTTCTTTGCTGGATTAAAACGATGCGGGAGCGATCATGAGTCGCCCAGACGCTTGATGAGTGCAGCGGCGGCAACGAGAGTCTGATGTTCCGTCGCATCGAGTTTTTCCATGGCGGCAAGCAGCCATTCCTGCTTGGCCGTGCTCCGCTTCCGTCTCGCCTCGATGCCTGCTTCTGTCAGCGAGAACAGGACTTGCCGCCCATCCGTTGGATGAGGGCGGCGCTGGACCAGTCCGTCCTGTTCCAAACCGGTCAGTATGGCGCCCATCGACTGGGGTTTCATCGATTCCGCGCGCGCGAGATCCGCTGTGGTCATCCCTGTGCTTTCATTCAGTCTGGCCAAGGTGCTCGTCTGGGAGAGGTTCAGCGCGCCGGGATTCGCTTCGGCGCGCAAGCGGCGAAGGAGTTGTCCAATCGCCAATGTCAGCTCGGCGACTGCGACTTCCTTGGATATCTGGTTTTCCTGATTCATGCTTCCAATCTAGCGTTAAACAGGTAGACTTGCAAGTTTGACTGTCTAAAATATCGCCTGGAAATGAGGGGCACTGCGTTTGTGTAACGGCGGCCAAGGCAGGAGGCTGTCAAATTGCCAGGAGTGCCACGGATCCAGAGATAGGGTCAGAGTCAGTGCGAGAGGGGCGTCATGGCCGTTGGCATTAAGAGTTGAACGGGCCTTGGGTGACAGCGACGGTGAGCAGGGGATGAACCGTTCCTGGCGACAGATGCCACGATTCCACCATGTCGTCAGGGCTGGGTTTGGTGGAAAGCAGCCATCCGGGCGGCCGTGTCCTACGGTTTTGCAGTCGATCTAGGCCTATCTGCCGTTCATGTCGTCAGTAAAACTGATTTACCCGGCTTTCTTGCGCCGCATGATGTCAACGTCGCCTGACCAGCTTTGCCCTGCAATCCTTGCTTTATGGGGCTTGCAAGGTTTCGCTGTTTCGATGTTCCAGCTTTTCCTTTGAATTCAAAAGTCTATGCCGTTTACGGCACGCTGGCATATTCCTTGGCGGCGGAGGGGCGACTGAAGAGGAGCACGGCGTGGATATCCCTGCCGGGGTGTGGCGCGCAGGATGACCGGGGGCATGACGATCGATGGCTGAAAACAAGGGGTGTGGCCGATGGATACGGCTGTAGCAGCAGGCAAAAACCAGGGCGGCAGATGGGCGAATCCAGTAGCCGGAATGGGGTGTCTTACACCATCAATAAGTTTGTATGAATCGCTTGAAGCCTTGTATAGTAAAGGTTCCAGGCGGTTTTTAGTGGTGGGGGAAGTGGTGCACCCGACAGGGATCGAACCTGTGACCTTCAGCTTCGGAAACTGACACTCTATCCAACTGAGCTACGGGTGCATGCGGTGAGGCAGCGGGATCATAACCCAATACCGGCCGGGCGTCCAGTGGTGGGTTTTGCCTTGGCGTAAGCCTTCTCGTATAATCGTCACATCTCTTAAATGTCATTTTTTTTCAGGCGAGGCGCACAATGAATAATGAGAGCGTGATGGCCCCGGTTCAGATAGTCAAATTCCTGATCGGTGTCGTTGTCTTTCTTGTCGTGGCGATCTTTCTGCTTGCTAAACTCGCGACCAGCGGCTTCGATATCAACGCTGAAGTCATGACCAAAGAGGCGATCTCCGCCCGCCTGAAACCCGTCGGCGAGTCGATAGGCAGCGAAGGGGTTCCCGGCAGCCGCAATGGCGAGTCCGTGTACAAGGCGGTCTGTGTCTCGTGCCATGGGGCCGGCCTGCTCGGGTCGCCCAAATTCGGTGATACCGCCGCCTGGGCGCCGCGTATCGGGCAGGGCTTCGAAGTCTTGCTCAAACATGCTCTCGGTGGTTTCAATGCGATGCCGGCCAAGGGTGGGAGCAGCGCCTTGAGCGACGATGAGGTCGGACGCGCCGTTGCGTTCATGGCCAACGCGGGTGGTGCTACGTTCAAGGAGCCCAAGGCGGCCGATGCCAGTGCCGCGGCGGCGGCGCCGGCGCCGGGCAATGCGAGTTCCGGCATGTAGCTTGCCGTGTTTTATCTCTTTGTCATTTTTTCGTCAGGGGCGCGCGGCGCCCTGGCGGCAATGGGATGAAACGTAAAGCCAGGTTAAGGCACAAACCCGGCGCTGGGCGGGCCAGCAAAGCACACCTGTCCGAAAGGACAGGTGTGGGGATGGGGTCGATAGGGCATCATGAATGCGTCTGAAGTGCCCGGATCTTTTCTTTTTTTTACCCCGGTCCGGTTGGGTAGGTTTTTAGCATTACCTACCTAGAGATGTTCCTCAAATTGGATATGGCGCCCTCGTGGCGCCATCTTTTCGTCCGAAATTTCTTTTTTCCCGATTATTCTTTCTTGGCGCGCGCATCCAGCATGGCGGTGAGGTTGGCGAGTTTGGCCCGTCCCTCGTGGCGCGAGACCAGCGGTTCCGCTCCCGGACGGCCGTAGTGGCGCATATCTTCGCCATCGATTTCCTGGATGAAGCGCGAAGGGTCGACGAATAACCATTCACCCGCGCGGCGGCGCTTGACGCAATAGGTCAGGGTCAGGCTGCGCTGGGCGCGGGTAATGCCGACATACATCAGCCGCCGCTCTTCCTCCAGCATGCCGTTGTCGACCGATTCCTGATGCGGAAGGATGCCTTCCTCGGTGCCCACCAGAAATACGTGGGGATATTCGAGCCCCTTGGAGGCATGCAGGGTCGACATCTTGACCGCGTCGACGTCGTCCTGATCGCGTCCTTCCAGCATGGTGATCAGGGCGATGGTCTGCGTGAGGTCGATCAGGGTTTTGTTGTCCTCGCTGCCTTTTTTATCCAGCCAGGCGATCATGTCCTGTACGTTTTTCCACTTGCTTTCCGCCGGCCGGGGTTCTTCGCTGTCGTAGAGCCAGGCCTCATAACCTATTGCCAGCAGCATTTCCTGGGCCAGTGCGCCCGCCGGTTCGCGCAGCGCTCGGTACTGCAGATTGGTGATGAAACGGCAGAACTCGAGCAGCGGTTGCATCTGCGCATCCAGCACCTGCTGGCGCAGGCCCTCTTCGTGCGCGGCGGCGAACAGGCTCAGCTTGCGCTGGCCGGCGTAAGTCCCCAATTTTTCCAGCGTACCGGCGCCGACGCCACGCCGCGGCGTGGTCAGCGCGCGAATGAAGGCCGGGTCGTCGTCCGGGTTGGTGAGCAGGCGCATATACGCGATCACATCCTTGATTTCGGGCTTGTCAAAAAAGGACTGGCCGCCCGACATCTGGTACGGAATGCGCTGGTTGCGCAGCGCCTGCTCGAAGATGCGCGCTTGATAGTTGCCGCGATAGAGGATCGCGTAGTCGGCGAAGCGGGTGCGGTGCTCGAATTTATGCGCAAGCAACCTTTGCACCACGGTTTCGGCTTCGTGCTCCTCGTCCTTGCACATGATCACGTTGATCGGGTCGCCGATGCCGAGATCGCTCCACAGCTTTTTTTCGAACAGCTTGGGATTGTTGGCGATCACGCTGTTGGCTGCGCGCAGGATGCGTGCGGTGGAACGGTAATTCTGCTCGAGCTTGATGACGTTCAGCTTGGGGAAGTCCACCTGGAGCAGGCGCAGGTTTTCCATATTGGCGCCGCGCCAGGCGTAGATGGATTGATCGTCGTCGCCCACGGCCGTGAACATGCCGCGCACCCCGGTCAGCAGTTTGACCATCTGGTACTGACAGGTATTGGTGTCCTGGTATTCGTCGAGCAGCAGGTAGCGCAGCTTGCGCTGCCAACGGGTCAGAACCTCTTCGTTGCCGCGAAACAGTTGCACAGGCAAGCGGATCAGGTCGTCAAAGTCCATTGCCTGATAGGCGGTCAGCGTACTCTGGTAGGCGAGGTAGGTCCGGGCGCAGACCGTTTCCCATTCGCTGGATGCCTCGGTCAGCATCTGCTCGGGGCTAATGAAGTCGTTTTTCCACAGCGAAATCTGGCTCTGGACCTTGCGCACTTCGTCCTTGTGCGTGGTCTTGAGGACATCCGAGATGATCTTGCCGGAATCGAAAGCATCCAGAATGGAGAACTGAGGTTTGTACCCGAGGTGCGTGGCTTCCTGGCGCAGTATATGCATACCAAGCGAGTGAAACGTCGATACCGTCAAGCCGCGCACCTCGGGCGGGGTCATGAGCTTGCCCACGCGTTCCATCATCTCGCGTGCCGCCTTGTTGGTGAAGGTGATGGCGGCGATATTGCGCGCCGAGAACTGTGCTTCGCGGATCAGGTGTGCGATCTTGTAGGTGATCACGCGCGTCTTGCCGCTGCCTGCCCCGGCCAGAACCAGAAGCGGACCGTCGAGGTAGTGGATGGCCGCGCGTTGCGGCGAATTCAGATGGGCGGGCATGAGTTTCCGGAGCGGCCAAGGCAGGGTTTGCAAATCGGTAATACAGCCCATGCATTGTAGCATGGGGTATCATGATTCCATTGCCGATGGGACGGACGAGCTCCGAACTGAAAGGAATGTATGGCGATTTACGCGATTGGCGATATACAGGGCTGCTACGAGCCGTTCCAGCAATTATTGCGGAAAATCGATTTCAATCCGGGCAAAGATACCTTGTGGCTGGCCGGCGATCTGGTCAATCGGGGCCCCCAGTCGCTCGAGGTCCTACGCTGGGTTTACCAGCACCAGAACAGCGTCGAGATGGTGCTCGGCAACCATGATCTGCACCTGCTCGCCGTGTCCGAAGGCTATGGCAAGGTCCACCCGGGCGACACGCTGCTCGAGATCGTGCATGCGGCGGATGGCAAGGTGCTGCTGGACTGGCTGCGCTGCCAGCCGATGATGATCGCAGGGCAGGGCTATGCCATGGTCCATGCGGGCCTGCTGCCGGAGTGGACGATAGACAAAGCGCTGAGACTGGCGGAAGAAGTCGAGAACGAGCTGTCGGGCCCCGGTTACCGCGAGTTGCTGGCGCGCATCTACGGCAACAAGCCGACGCGCTGGAGCGATGACTTGAAGGGCGTCGAAAGAATGAGGGTGATCATTAACGCCATGACCCGCATGCGGCTGATCACGCGCGACGGAGAAATCGATCTGGCGTACAAGGGCGAGCTGGCCGACGTGCCTGCGAACCTGATTCCGTGGTTCGACGCGCCGAGGCGGCGCAGCATCGATATGCCCGTCATCTGCGGACACTGGTCGGCGCTGGGGCTGCATGTCACCGAGGACGTCCTGGCGATCGACACCGGTTGCCTGTGGGGCGGCAGTCTTACCGCGCTTCGACTGGAAGACCGTCAGGTATTCTCGATTCCGTGTCGGGCCTACCAGACGCTAGGCTGAGCCCGGCTGCGACCTCGGCCTGCGCCGCCTGGGCCAGCATGGTGCGGTTGGCCCAGGCGCCGCTGCCGGCCACCAGCGGTGTGCCGAACGTGAGTTCGACCGTGATCCGGCGCAAGCGCAGCAAACGGCACAAGCTCTCGCGCATCACGGTATTGCCTGCATAAGACGGCGCCGTGGTCTGGACGCCGTGCTCGTCGAGATAGCGGATGGCCACCGGTTGCACCGTACTGCCGGCCAGCAGCGCCGACTCGAACAGCGAGGCCTTGAACGGCAGCAGGCCCAGCCCGTCCGATGTCGTCGCTTCGGGAAACACCGCCATGCAATCCCCCGCCTGCAATGCGTCGGCCATCTGCCGGTTGATGCGGCTGGCATCGCGCCGGTTGCTGCGATCGATGAACAGGGTGCCGCCGGCATCCGTCATCCAGCCTATGACGGGCCAGCTGCGGATTTCCTTCTTTGCGACGAAGCGCGTCATGGTGCAACTGGACAGCACGATGATATCCAGCCATGAGATATGGTTGGAAACCAGCAGCGTATTGGGCGGGTAAAGGCCGGGCGGGATGCCGTGGACCCTGACCGAGATGCCGAGGATGCGCAGCATCTTGCGCGACCAGTTGCGGGCGACCTCGGCGCGCGTCAGCAAGGGCAGGCGGCGGTAGCGGGTCATGAGGACGAACAGGCCATAGGCCAGGTGCAGGCCCATGCCGGTAAGGCGTTTGAGGCGAACGGGAAGCGATGTGGACACGGTCTTCAAGGGCGCGAGTCAAATACGATTATGAGGCACCACTCTAACACGGCTGGCAGTGTGGGCAATAGTAGCTGCTGCGTTGCCCCTGCCTGATGTGGCGTATCAGCTCGCCGCAGGCGTGGCACGGCCGATCGCCGCGGGCATAGACCCGATAGCTCTGCTGGAAATAGCCGGGTTGGCCGCTCGCGCTGACGAAGTCGCGCAGCGTACTGCCGCCGGCGGCGATGGCATCGCCAAGTACCTGTACGATGGAGGCGGCCAGGCGGTCGCATTCCGCGTGACTAAGGCTTTGCGCCGGCCGCAGCGGACCGATGCCGGCCAGGAATAGCGCTTCGTTGGCGTAGATGTTGCCGACGCCGACGACCAGATGATTGTCCATGATCGCCAGCTTGATGGCGCTGCCGCGTCGGCGAGTGCCATGGAACAGATGTGCGCCGTCGAAGTCTGCGCTCAGGGGCTCCGGGCCCAGCGCGAGGAGCAGGGGGTGGGTGGCGGCCGGCCCGGGGTGCCACAGGATGGCGCCAAAACGACGTGGGTCGCGGTAGCGCAACAGGCGCTGCGGTAGCACCAGATCGACATGCTCGTGCTTTTGAACCGGCGTGGCGGGGGCGACAAATCGCAGGCTGCCCGACATGCCGAGATGGATGATCAGCGTGCCGAGCTCGACATCGAGCAGCAAATATTTGGCGCGCCGTTCGACCGCGACGATGGTTGTACCGCGCAGCCGGCTTGCGAGGTCGGGAAGGACTGGCCAGCGCAGGCGTGCTTCGCGTACGATAATATCGAGTATCGGTTGGCCGAGCAGGTGCGGTGCCACGCCCCGACGGGTGGTTTCGACTTCTGGAAGTTCCGGCATGCCCGTGTTTACCCTTATATAAGAATCGCTAGTAGCCCGCCGGGCTGCTAGACTTGCGCATGTTATTCTACGCGTTAGCCAGGCACTGACTCCATGCTGATGAAATCTTTGAATCCTTCGATCCTGTCGCTGCTGCTCCTGACCGGTTGCGCAAGCTTTGCCCCGGGGAGGACCGCTGCCTCTGCCGATGTGCCGAAGCCGGGGGCCGTCGCCGCTGTTCCGGCCGAGAAGCTTCCGCATGTCGAGTTGACCGCGGATTTGTTCTACGGGGTCGTGGCGAGCGAGATCGCTGCCCAGCGCGGCGCGTCGGCATCGTCGGCACTGACTTACTACGATCTGGCGCAGAAGACACGCGATCCGCGCATGGCGCAACGCGCCGCCGAGTTCGGTCTGTTCAGCGGCCAGTTGGCCCTGGCCACCGATGCCCTCTCCCTGTGGATCGAGATCGATCCCGATAATATTCCCGCCCGCGAACAATTGTTGATCACGCAGCTGCGTGCCGGCAGGCTCGCCCAGAGCAAACCGCTGGCCGAGGAATTGCTGCGCCGCGATCCAGGGCAGGCCCCGCTCATTTTCGTGCAGCTCGCACGGCTGACCGCCTACCAGCAGGACAAGGCCGGCGCCTACCAGCTGGTGCGCTCGCTGGCACAAGGTTTTCCCGATTTGCCCGAAGCGCATTTCGCCATCATTGCCGTTGCCGCCGAGGTCGATGACACGGCCGCGGTGTCGTCCGAATTTGATCAGCTCGCCCGCCTGGCTCCGAAATGGGATCTGCCTGTCGTGTGGCAGGCCGATCGACTGCGGCGGCAAGACCTCGGCGCGGCCATCGACTTTCTCGGGCGCGAGCTTGCGCGGCGTCCCGATGCCGGTCTGGAACTGAAAATGGCGTACCCGCGCCTGCTGACGGCGGCCAAACGCTTCCCCGAAGCGCGGCAGGGTTTCGAGGCCTTGCTCAAGACCCACCCGGATAATCCGGATCTGCTGTATGCAACCGGCTTGCTCGCCTTTCAGCTCGACGATTTGCCACAGGCGCGCAAACGCCTTGAAGCCGCTCTGGCGGCCGGCCACCCGGAAAGCAATTTCATCCGTTTTTCGCTCGGACAACTGGCGGAAGAAACGCAGGACATAAACGCGGCTGCGGGTTGGTACCAGCAGGTCACGAGCGGCGATCGCTATCTGCCGGCGCAGAGCCGCCTTGCTTTCTTCGACGCACAGGCGGGCCGCCTCGATGCCGCCCTGCAACGTCTCGACGGCCTGGGGGGCAACGACAAGGAGCAGGTCGATCTGGCGTTGCTAGCTTCCGAGCTGGCGCGCAATGCGCGCCAGTACGAGCGGTCCTATCTCATTCTGACCTCGGCCCTGAAGCGCTTCCCGCAAGCGCCGGAACTGCTGTACGCGAGGGCGCTGGTTTCCGATCTACGGCTCAATGTCGGCGATGCCGAGCGCGATCTGCGTGCCGTGATCAAGCAGAAGCCTGACGATGCCGAAGCGCTCAATGCCCTCGGCTATACGCTGGCCAATCGCACCACCCGCTACGCCGAGGCGCATGTCCTGCTCGATCGTGCGCTCAAGCTCGATCCGCAGAATCCTGTCATTCTCGATAGCATGGGCTGGGTGCTGTTCAAGGAAGGGCGCAGCGACAGCGCGCTGGGCTTCCTGCAGCGCGCCTACAAGGCGATGCCGGACGCCGAGATCGCCGCCCACCTGGGCGAGGTGCTGTTGAAACTCGGCCGACAGCAGGAGGCGCGTGCCCTGCTGGAGCAGGCCGCCAAGACGGCAAGCGGCGACCACGAGCTGCTGAACGACACGATGCACCGGCTGTTGCCGCAATGAGATTCGGACGGCTAGCCCTGGCCCTGACGGCGAGCATCGCTCTCGGCGCCTGCGCTTCGCACGATGCGCCGTTCGCGCCGCAAGCCGCAAGCCAGAGCCGGCTGGATGCCCCGTTCAGCGCGTCCGGTCGTCTGGCGGTACGTTACGATGGGCGTGGCGAACTGGCTAATTTCGACTGGATCCACAGTGCGGCGCGCGACGAGCTGTCGATCAACACGCCGCTCGGCAACACCGTCGCGCGCCTGGTTCGCGATAGCGGCGGCGTCGAGCTGACGCAAGGAGAGGACCGCTGGCGGGCGGCCGACGTCGAGGCCCTGTCGCGGCAACGCCTGGGATGGGAGCTGCCGCTGTCCGGGCTCGCCTGGTGGATACGCGGCTACACCGCTCCCGGCCTGCCTGCGAGCGTCGATGCCGAAGGCCTGCTGCATCAGGCCGGCTGGACCATCCGTTTTGTTTCGGACGCCGATGCGCCGTCCGTCTACCCGAGCCGCGTCGAATTGTCGCGCGGCGATTTGTCGATACGCCTGCTTACTTCGACGTGGCGCCCCTGAGGCGCGCCGCCGCAGCCAGACCGGATGATCCATCAGCCATGCCGCACCCATACCTATCGTACCCTGCTCCAGCCAAACTCAATCTTTCCCTCAAGGTCGTCGGCCGCCGCGACGATGGCTACCATCTGCTGGAGACCGTGTTCCGCTTTATCGACTTCAGCGATGAGGTCGCGCTGGCCGTTCGCGACGACGGCATCATCGAGCTGTTGACGCCGATTGCGGGGGTGCCCCCCGAAAGCGATCTCACCGTGCGCGCCGCGCGGCTGCTGCAGCAAACGACGGGTGTCACCCAGGGGGTCAGCATTCGTCTGGACAAGCGCATTCCGATGGGAGGGGGGCTGGGTGGCGGCAGCTCCGACGCCGCCACCGTGCTGCTGGCGCTCAATCGCGCCTGGGGATGCGCGTTGTCGCGCGAACGCCTGATGGAGCTGGGCTTGAGCCTGGGGGCCGATGTGCCTGTGTTCATCTTCGGACGCAATGCTTTTGCCACCGGAATAGGGGAGTGCCTGAGTGAGATCGGGGTGCCGCAGGCCTGGTATCTGGTGCTGCATCCCGGGGTGCAGGTGCCGACCGCTAAAGTTTTTTCGTCCCCCTTGTTGACAAGAAATTCGCCTCTGGGCATAATGCCAATCCTCGAAACAACGCAGCAACGACGCAACGATCTGCAAAGCGTTGTTTGCGAGATGTTTCCCGAGGTGGACCGGGCTCTGACCGAGCTGGGCAAGTATGGTTCGCCACTGATGACGGGGTCGGGGAGTTGTGTGTTTCTCGAATTCGCGTCACGGCAGGAAGCAGAAAAAGTTTACCGGCTGGTGTCTGACAGGTATAGCGGTTTTGTGGCAGAAGGTTTGGCACGGCACCCGCTCTTCGACATCGTCTGACAGTTTTACTGGGGAGTCGCCAAGTGGTAAGGCACCGGATTTTGATTCCGGCATTCGTAGGTTCGATCCCTACCTCCCCAGCCAATAATTCGCTCTATTTCCTAGAGAATGAGAATAAAAGCGTGTAAGTTTCTCTTACACGCTTTTTCTTTATCCAGCGACAGCGAAGGCAAATCGGATATGGCGGCATACGACAGTTTAATGGTTTTCACCGGGACGGCTAACCCGGAGCTTGCTCAGAACGTAGTCAAGCATCTCGACATTTCCCTGGGACGTGCGGATGTGGGCCGCTTCAGCGACGGTGAGGTCGCAGTCGAACTGCTGGAGAACGTTCGCGGTCGCGACGTGTTCATCCTGCAATCGACCTGCAACCCGACCAACGACAATCTGATGGAAATCCTGACCATGGCCGACGCGCTCAAACGCGCCTCGGCCGGTCGTATTACCGCCGCCATCCCCTATTTCGGCTATGCCCGCCAGGATCGCCGCCCGCGTTCCGCCCGCGTGCCGATTTCGGCCAAGCTGGTGGCCAATATGCTGACCTCGGCCGGTATCGATCGCGTGCTGACGGTCGACCTTCACGCCGACCAGATCCAGGGCTTCTTCGACATGCCGGTGGACAACGTCTACGCCACGCCTGTGCTGCTCAAGGATATACGCGCACAGCGCATCGAAGACCTGATCGTGGTCAGTCCCGACGTCGGCGGCGTGGTCCGCGCGCGGGCCATGGCCAAGGCGCTCAACACCGACCTCGCGATCATCGACAAGCGACGTCCGAAAGCCAATGTGGCCGAAGTGATGAATATCATCGGCGACGTGTCCGGACGCACCTGCCTGATCGTCGACGACATGATCGATACCGCCAACACCCTGTGCAAGGCGGCTTCGGCACTGAAGGAACGCGGCGCCGACCGCGTGCTGGCCTATGCGACTCACGCCGTGTTTTCCGGGCAGGCCATCGACCGCCTGTCCAGCTCGGACATCGACCAGGTCGTTGTTTCCGACACGATTCCGTTGACGCGCGAAGCGCGTTCCTGCTCCCGTATCCGTGTGGTTTCCATCGCCGGACTGCTGGCCGAAACGCTGCGCCGCATCAACAATGAAGAATCGGTATCCTATCTCTTCAATGAAGAGCTGGTATCGTCTGGCGCAAGCCTGCTGTAAACACCCGGACGCTGGTCGCGGCGGCGGGTGAACTTAATCTGAACTGGAGCATTACATGTCTTTCGAACTTATCGCTACCAAGCGTGAAGAAATTGGTACGGGTGCGAGCCGCCGCCTGCGTCACGCTGGCAAGCTGCCGGCCGTTGTCTACGGTGGCAACAAGGACGCCGAATCGGTCGTTCTGGATCACAACCCGCTGTACTACGCACTGAAAAACGAAGCGTTCCACTCCGACATTCTGAACCTCGTCATCGACGGTCAGACCCAGCCGGTGATGCTGCGCGATTTCCAGATGCACCCGTACAAGCAACAAATCCTGCACATCGACTTCCAGCGCGTCGATCTGAACGAAAAGATCCACGTGAAGGTGCAACTGCACTTCATCAACGCCGACGAATCCAGCGCCGTCAAGAATCAAGGCGTGAAGATCTCGCACGTTCTGACCGAAGTTGACGTTCGCGCCCTGCCGAACGCGCTGCCGAAGTTTGTCGAAGTGGATCTGGGCAAGATCGAAGCCGGTCAATCGGTTCACCTGTCCGATCTGAAACTGCCGGAAGGTGTTGAATTCACCGCTCTGGGTCGTGGCGAAAACGCTACCGTGGCTCTGGCTTCCGCCGCTGCCAAGGAAGAGCCGGCCGCCTGATTCACGGCCCCGCTGTGACGAGCTCGCCGCGTGCCTCAGGGTGCGCAGCGGGCTTTTTTGTTGGGATGGCACCATGTCCGAAATTCGACTGATCGTCGGGTTGGGAAACCCCGGCCCGGAATACGTAAAAACCCGCCACAACGCGGGCTTCTGGCTGTTGGACGAGTTCGCCTGGCAACAGAAGGCAAACTTCCACACCGAAGGCAAGTTTTTCGGCGATGTGGCGCGGATGAGCCGTAGCGATGGCGGCGACCTGTGGCTGCTGAAGCCGTCGACCTTCATGAATCTGTCCGGACAGGCCGTGGTCGCACTGGCCCGTTTCTACAAGATACTGCCCGACCAGATTCTGGTCGTGCATGACGAACTCGACCTGCCCCCCGGTTGCGCCCGCTTCAAGCAGGGCGGCGGCCACGGGGGACACAACGGCCTCAAGGACATCATCGCACGGTGCGGCGGGCCTGATTTCTGGCGCTTGCGCCTCGGCATCGGCCACCCCGGCGACCGCGCCGAAGTGGTCAACTATGTGCTGAAAAAGCCGCGCGGCGAAGAGCAGACCGAGATCGACGGTGCCATCATCAGCGCCTTGGCGGTATTGCCGCAGGCGCTGGCGGGCGATATGGCCGGTGCGATGAAGCAATTGCATACCGCCGCCAAGTGACGACCGGGGCGCCGGCCACAGAATGCTATAATCGCGCTAGTCCCACGCAGCAGAAGCGGCAATCCGGATCCTGCTGCCTAATTATTGAATGCTAAGGATTTTCCATGAGTCTCAAGTGCGGCATCGTTGGCTTGCCCAACGTCGGTAAGTCGACCCTGTTCAATGCGCTGACCAAGGCGGGTATCGAAGCGGCCAATTACCCGTTCTGTACCATCGAGCCCAATGTCGGCATCGTCGAAGTTCCGGACGAACGCATGGACAAGCTGTCCGCCATCGTCAATCCGCAGCGCATCCAGCCCGCCATTGTCGAATTCGTCGACATCGCCGGCCTGGTGGCCGGCGCGTCGCGCGGCGAAGGGCTGGGCAACCAGTTCCTGGCCAATATTCGCGAAACCGACGCCATCGTCAACGTGGTGCGCTGCTTCGAAGACGAAAACGTGATCCATGTGGCCGGGCGCGTCGATCCGATTTCCGATATCGAAACGATAGGCACCGAACTCGCGTTGGCCGACCTCGCGACAGTGGAAAAAGCCATACAGCGCGACGGCAAGAAAGCCAAGTCCGGCGATAAGGACGCGATCAGGACCGTCGCCGTACTGGAAAAATTGCAGGCCCACCTCGACCAGGGCAAGCCCGCACGCAGCCTGGGCCTGGACGAGGACGAAGTCGCGCTGGTCAAGCCCTATTGCCTGCTGACGATCAAGCCGGCCATGTATGTGGCCAATGTGGCTGAAGACGGTTTCAGCGATAACCCGCACCTGGCGCGGCTGGAAGCCCTGGCCGCCGCCGAAGGCGCGCCGGTGGTCGCATTGTGCGCCTCCATCGAGTCCGAGATTGCCGACCTGGAAGACGCCGACAAGGCCGAATTCCTGGCCGAGATGGGCCTGAAGGAGCCGGGCCTGAATCGCCTGATCCGGGTTGGCTATTCTCTGCTCGGCCTGCAGACCTATTTCACGGCAGGAGTGAAGGAAGTTCGTGCCTGGACCGTCGCCGTCGGCGCGACCGCGCCGCAGGCCGCCGGCGTGATCCACACCGACTTCGAGCGCGGTTTCATCCGCGCCCAGGTGATCAGCTTCGACGACTTCGTCACCTTGGGCGGCGAAGCCAAAGCCAAGGAAGCCGGCAAGATGCGCGTCGAAGGCAAGGAATACATCGTCAAGGATGGCGATGTGATGCACTTCCTGTTCAACGTCTGAGTTTGATTCTGGATTTGTCCGGATCTTGCCGGACGGTAAAAGGCCCGAGAATGTCAGGTTCTCGGGCCTTTTCTATTCCGGAACGGCCCGGTGGCATCCGTTGAAAGCCGGGTATTTACCGGGTACGATTTATCATCCCCAGCAGAAACAGGGTATGGGAGCCAGAGGGACTGACTGTCGAAAAATAGACCGGTCTCCTCCTGTCATCGCTTAACCGTTTGTCGCTCACCCAAGGCGACGATAAGCTTATCGATAATTCAAGCGATGGGATGTTGCTGTGCATCCGACGACAGTTTCAGGCACCATCTGGCGCTTACACCAGGGTTGTCCGGTACAAACAAACTATAAGCTATTTCTTTATGCTCAGGTTTGTGTCTTGTGAGACATGAAGGCGCAACAATTTTGCGTGCATTATGCCAGCCCGACCACACCACTAGCGTGACGTTAGTCCCAAGCATGCAGGGTAAAGCGTTTTCACACCTGACGGGCAGGATTACGATTGCGCGCGCTGGGCCGTTGCCGCCGAGATAGTCTGCCACAGCTGAAGGCGGGGCGGGCATCCCGTGTTGCATATACGCTTTAAGGCTAATACGATAATATGCTAATGTGGTGGCCTGGTTGCTTTCGTTCAGGATCGCCGGTGGAGTGTTTTATCCATCGCGGCCATCTGTTAAAACGTTCTTGCGGTTTGCAGGTTAATTTACGCCGGTCAAGACACGCATTGCATCGGTAGGCAGTCTGCTGGGGTCTGCCTCCAATGAGTCAAGTGGCAGCTTTAAATTGACATGCTTTCCTTTTACCAAAATGCGAACCGATGGGTTCGTTGAAGACTATTAACCCTCAAGCTCATATGCGCATCTATCCACTTATCGCCCTTGTCTTGGTGTTGTTGCAAGGCTGCAGTATGCCGCAGTCCTCCAGTGAATTTGAAAAGACGCCGGAAGCCATATTCCTCAAAGCCACAGTAAATAAACTTGTGGCGCATGACTACGACTCTATCGAATCATTGATCGATAAACGGGTTCATCAGTCAGATATAAAGCAAGTGCTGGAGCGAACCCGTTCTATGGTTCCTGACGGTGTCCCAACTCATCTGGAACCCGCCGCATGGCGTTTATTCAAAATAACAAGCACAGCGAACGATGGCAACAGTTCACGTGGCACAAGTGTAGCAATCGAATACACCTATCCAGGCCCTAAATGGGTCATATTTTCCGCCAACCTTTCAGGTGAGCCTGATAACCTTCGCATCCTGTCTTTCAATATTGAGCGGATTGCAGCGCCTCTTTCTGAACAGAATGATTTCACGCTGAGTGGAAAAAGTGTTGTTCACTATCTGTTTCTTCTCTTCACGGCAGCAGCATTCACGATTTCCATCTATGCCTTCATTCGATGCCTTCGCACTAAGGGATTGAAGCGTAAGTGGCTCTGGTCGTTCTTCACATTGGTCGGCTTCGTTGCCTTCTCAATGAATTGGACCACCGGCGCAGTGTTTGTAAACTTTCTGCGTTTCGATTTTTTTAGCGCAGCTTGCATGCGAGATGGCTGGCTCGGTCCCTGGACAATCACCTTTTCCATTCCGCTTGGGGCGTTGTTATTTCTCTGGAAGCACCGAACGTCAGTCACCCGCCCGGTCAGTGATGACTAACTGCTGCAGCAGCGTGGACGCTGACGAGTTGGGCTGTCCGCTCTGCTCGAGCAGTTGTCGGTGGGGCGACGGATCGCTGCCATTGCCTCTTGGATATCATGACCGTTCGCTCCGGGGCGATATCAGCCGCGTGAAACAGACTGTATTTCGGCCGAGAGCAGATGCAGCCTAAATCAACCGAGCGGCCATTCGCAGGACTGCTCCACTCGGAAACCGGTCATAAAGCCAACGTGAGCAATTCGGCCAATAAGGTTTCTGGGCTGGATGGATGAACCGACCGTTATGTGACATTTGTACGTCATATGGAATTGTCTACACCAGTTGTAGACAATTCAAGCACTCCTGCTATCGTTGCCTTGCAAAAAATGCAAAGCAGCCCAAACAGAGATGACTAATCATGCTAAAAGGCCAACCTTTTATTGGCTTTTGTGGCCTCTATCTATTAGATCGAGCTTACCCTTTGTGACTTATTGGCTTTACCCACGGGATAGAGAGCCTTCAGTATCGGAACCTGTATACGTTCAACAAGATACCGTGCTGCACTTGGTGTCAAATGGCCTATATCCATACTAGTGATCATGGGCTGTCCGTTCCCTTCATCGACGCGCGAGATGCATCCAGCTTGCTTGCACAAAACATTCACGCTAGATATAAACTCAGCGTGATGTGTTTCAACAGCATGCTGCATGGTCTGCTCTGCTTTCTTGATATCCATCGCGTTGTTTTCTTTTAGATATACCGGTAGCGCTGTCCCATAGTTGCGATAAAGCCTAAAAACAATCCGAGGCAGATCATCATTCCATACTGGATCTGATCCGATAACAATAATTTTGCTTGTCGGACTCGCCTCACGAATAGCATCAATGGTTTTGGATAGGCCATCGATTGCATTTTTTTCCTGCCATCGCGAATGAAGCAGAACCAGTGCTGGCCTTAGCTGGCTGACCCTCTTCATGTTGTCATGGTTAGCATCATTGCAGTATGGCCTATCAGCAATATGCATCGTTGGGTATGGCTCACATCCTGAAGCTGTAAACTGGGCTATTCGAAAATCAACCACATGTTGAAGAGTCTTTAATCCAGGGTAAAGTGATGCCGCATGTGAATCTCCCCAGAGGAATATACTGGGTTTATTTTCTTTCAACTTCGTTTGTTCAATGCACTCGCCTGAAAAGTTGGATGACTCTTCCAGGAAGCACCTCCCGATACGCCACTCTTGCTCAATATCCGGTTTGGGACCAGTCAGATCCTTGCTAACCTTCATTAAACGAAAACTCATTCCATCTCGCTCATACACATTCACCCCAAGTGTACAGACAAAAATCATGGCTACCGACAATCCAGCGGTGTTCAGTGATTTTTTATCCTTAAAGAAGCCTGTACGAATCGGCCGTTCAATGATGAAGTAGGTGATTCCTGCGAGGAAAACTGCGCCCCCTATTGCCTGCCACTTCTCAACTATCGGTACCATTCCTCCTTCGGTAATGTGCAAGTAAACTAGTATTGGCCAGTGCCACAGATATAGGGGATAACTGATCAACCCAATTCCCACCGCCAGCCGATTCGAAAGTACCTTTCGGTTGACCAAGGCCTCCGGACCAGCTGCAATCAATGCGACGGCGCCTGCGACGGGAAAAAATGCCAACCAACCTGGGAACTGGCTTGCTTTGTCCAGAGCGGCCATCGGGATAAGGCACATAGCTAGTCCCAGGCATGATGTCCAATCCATGGTCCTCTGCCCTTCCAGATGGTACTTTTTAAGGGTAATGGCAACGGCTCCTCCTGCCAATAACTCCCAATACCGCGCCCAGGGAGCAAAAAACGCCTCGGCTGGTTTTGCTGCGGTGAGATACACCGCAGTGAGGAATGAGAGTATGCCAGTGATTAGCAGCATCACCCTACGAGCTTTGCCATTCTGCTGAGTTATGAGAATCAGTAACGGCCATACAATGTAGAACTGCTCCTCCACGCCGAGTGACCAGAGATGGAGCAATGGCTTCTGTGCACTAGATGTGTCGAAGTAGCCAGACTCCATCCAGTATGAAATATTCGATGAGAACAAGGCTCCTGCAGCAACGTTCTTGCCAAGAGCGGAAAATTCGTCTGGAAGAAGAATGTAGTAGCCAAATACCATTACCGTTACAAGTACAGTCAGCAAGGCAGGGAAAATCCTAAGAATTCGTCTCTGATAAAATATCATGATAGAGTACTTGCCATGCTCAGAATCAGAAACTAGAATTCCAGTAATTAGGAACCCTGAAATAACGAAGAAAATATCAACTCCAATATAGCCTCCACTGAGTAAGCTTTTTGGGAAAGCATGAAAAATAACAACTCCAAGGACAGCTAAGGCTCTTAATCCGTCAATGTCTTGACGGTAATTTATATTGTTTCCCATATCAAAATTCACCAATGCGATTGAGAATTATTTTTGTTTTAGTTGCAAAATCAAGGTCGTGACCATTGCACTGCCATACCTGCTGATTTAGTACGTCTCGTTGCAAAGACGACAATAAGTAAAGTGTTGGTTCCCGATGAAAATGATAAAGATTTTTAAACTGAAGTTTAAAAATGGCTAGCGGGAAAGTTTTATTGGAAGGGATGGAACGCTTCGCGCTGATCATTTTATATTCAAATTTTCATACAAATAAATGACATTGTTGTTTTTTAATTATCAGTTTAATTGGACCCACGGTCAAGTCTGGTGTCAATTAATTTTTAGTTAAAATAATCGTTAAGCATATTTTATGGCAAACACCATGATGCTTTCGTTCAGTAAACTAAAAATATCTATACAAATCAATCTGTTATGCTTGTTTTTGGCAGGATGGCTGCTTAGAGCGATGTTATAGTGGTAAAATATTAACCGCCTCGGTTTCTAGATAATTCTATGGCTGCTTCCGATGCGAAAGCAGTGACACTTCTTCTCGCCGTGGGAAAGACAGCTATGGCCGACCTGCTGCCGGTGAACTGACTCCATTAAAGTCCGTTCCAGTCAGATAGCTGCCATTTAGGCATCAAACGGTATGAGCGGCCGCTTCGGGTCGATTCCGCCATGCCGCGACCCTTGTGAGCGCAATCGAAACCCCGCCTCGCCTGCCCACTTCAGGCCCGGCAAATCATGCTCCCGCATGAATCCTCGCAACCCCCCCTGCCTGAATCATGCGTTCTAATGCACTCTCATGCGCGTGCATTCCGGACCGTGCAGGGGGCTGGGAACTTCGTCCGTGTTTTTCCTGAACCATTCGTCTGACACGCCGGATGAGTCATTCGGTCGAAGCCGGTTCCGATCACATCGATGGGAACCGGCTTCGCACACTATTTCGGTCTGCTGCCGACCCGCTCGCGAAGCGTCGTCCACCCCTCAAACCCTGTGACAAAATGTCGCATTTTCCAGGCGTGGAAATACAGCTATGTTGAACACGAACCTGTAAACAGGCACTCCAAGGCCTGCGAAATGGACGCTGCCCGCCACCGATTCGGCGGGCTTTTTTTTACCGGAAAACCTGCCCGGGGGAGGCTTCGTCCCGCAAGCGTCTCTTTCCTGGCGGGCCACACCGCTCAAGGCGGTGTGGCCGTTTGGTTGGAATGGCTCAGACCTGCTCAGTCGTCATGGTGCAGGTTTTCTTCGATCACGACATTGATCACCGCGAGCGAAACCGCCAGGGGCAAACCGAGAATCCAGGCAAAATACCACATCGATCATTCTCCTCAGTAGGCGCTCTTGGAATTGGCGCGGATCTGTTCTTCGGTCACCGGGCCGCGCATCACGCGATAGCACCAGGTGGTATACAGCAGTATCAGTGGCGTGAACACGATGGCGACCCAGAACATGATGGTCAGCGTCAGCGGGCTGGAGGTGGCATCCCAGGCCGTCAGGCTGGCATTGGGGTTCAGACTGGATGGCATGAGGAAGGGGAACATGCTGGCCCCGGCCGTGCCGATCACCCCGGCCTGCGTCAGGCTAGACGCGATAAAGGCCGCACCGCCGCGACCGCGGCTGCCGAACA
>NZ_AUGZ01000039.1 GCF_000422925.1 Paludibacterium yongneupense DSM 18731 | reverse complement strand
GGCCGACGCCTGAACACCCGAAGGAGGACGGGAGGCCGGCTCGTCGTCGGGCCACGGACAATCGCCCCCCACGAACGAGACGCCACCCCCGTCCATAGCCCCTGAACGCCCGCGGACCCGGCGTTGCTGTCCCCCTTTGCCAGGAAAAAACCGACAGATATCACTTGCGATGAAATGAAACAAATTGCGAAGATATCGTGTTATTTGCAGAAGATACGCCGCCTACGCTTCCGTACCCTGTGCTTAATGCGTACAGGGAGAGCAACATGATCGAGTGGCAAGAAGCAATTTCGCAACTGACCGGCATCCCCACTGCCTTCGACGAAGACGGGCTGGACAGCATTGTCGATGCAACGAGCGGCCTTCAAATCGGATTCCACTGCCGCGAGGGCGAGTTGACGCTCTATACGCAAGTCGGCGTGCTGCACGATGACGGCAGGGCCATGCAGCTGCTCGCCGCCAACAGTTTCTGGAGCCAAACCGGCGGCGCAACCTTGTCCGTGTTCGACGAGCGGCGCATCGTTCTGTCGCTTCGACTATACGATAAGTGCCAGCCTGCGCTGGCTACGCACTACAACCGTTTCATCGCTGCCGCACGGCGCTGGCAGACCGAGCTCGATGCACCATCCGATCCGAAAGCGCACTACCCGGGAGCGATGGCATGACCGAAATTGCCCATGCCCAGGCTGGCGCATGCTTTCTTGCCAGTCGTCCCGTTGCCGCGTCACGAGCGACGTCCGCGGCCGTATTGTCCCCGGATCTGCGGCCTCCGGCAGCGCCGACCCATGAATCGGCGCCTTGCTCATTCACTCCCAATCTCATGGCACGCATGACTACGCAACAGCGTGAGCAATGGAGCAAAATCCCGGCACCCAGTCGCGCCGTGCTTGAAAACAGTGCGGCGACAAGGCGGCGCGACGGTCCCCTCACCGATTCCGAATTCAAGAGCCTGCTCAGTAGCGCAGGCACGTTGGCACGCTTCCATGGCCGCACATCGGCTCAAGGACGCGAGCGGATTGCCGCCGCGGCGCTGCGCGTCGAAATGAGCCCGACCGATCTGGCGCTCATCGAGAAATCGCTGACTCTGCTCGGCACGGAATTCGAGAAGCGGCCGGAAATGGCCGAGGTGAGAAAAGCCATTGCCGCCTGGCGCGCGGCATCCACTCCAGACACGATCGCCACCACCTGCCTGGCCATGGAATGCTTGATCAAAGCCATGCCGGAAGGACATCGCCGCGATGCGATGGCGCGTCTGGCCCTGCAGATCCGGAGCGCCGGCGCCTCAGCCCTGAAAGAACAGTTCAAGCAGCAATTGCACGCGCAACTGGCCGCCTCGCATGTCAGTGGCGGGATGCGCCAATTTGCCGTAGGGGTGGAAATCGGGCCCGCAGCCGGACTGTTCGGGCTGGAATTGGGCTCCGCCACACTGAGGCTTGGCTATGAATTTTCCGTATCGGTATCGGATAGCGAGAGACTGCTGGTGACGCACAAGGCGGGAGCCGAACTGAAGCTGGGCGCGAAAGCCGGCATTGCAGGAATGTCGCCGTTGGCTGGCAGCGCGACGGCCGCCGCAGGCGTCAAAGCGGCGAAGGTGTTTCCCTCGGTAGAAAACTGCGTGAATTACTACGCCGACTCCTTGCTCGCCATTCTTGCCGGCGAGCCGGGTGGGTTGATGTCGTCGATGCGAGGCGCCTGGCAGAGTCACAAGGCCGATGTCCTCGAGCAGTACGCCCGAACACAGGGGCATCGCCTGCAACATGATCTGCAACTGCTTGGTGTGCTGCAAGAAGGCGAGACGCTGGCCCTGGCATCGAAGACACAGGCTCCGCCACAGACCGTGCGCAGCTTCGAACTGTCGGCTGGCGTTGCCGGACGTCTGGGGGCGAGCAAGCAGGCGGCGCTGGCCGGGTCGCTGACGCTGGCGCGTACCCTGAATGTGACCTGCAAATATGTTCCCTTGCTGGATACCTTGCGCCAGGAGCCGGCTTTGCTGCACGAAAGACGCCGGGCCGGCTTCAGCATCGCCCTGCGCGATCCCTCGGACAGTCGCGCGCAGTGGCGGAGTTACCCGGGCGAGCAGGGACTCGTCTGGGCAGGACAGAAGAAAGAAGAACTCGCCGCAGCGCGGGCAGAAAGCCGGGATGGAGACGCGCCGGGCTATTTCCGTGCGAACGAAAAAGTCGATACCGTGCGTTTGCAATTGCAGGAGGCCCTGTTTTCGCTGTTTTGCGAATATCAAAACTATTGTGCGGTGCTGAACCGCTACGACGGCCTGGAAGCCGAGCCGCATGCGGCTCCTGAACACCTCGCGGCGGACGTCCTTGGCCGCTCCGCGACGCAGTCCGACCTGCAGCGTGTCAAGCATGGACTCGAAGCCCATCGCGGCGCGCATGGCCGGGGCCAATACCTGCAAGCCGTAATCGCAGCCCACGTCCTGCTTTGCGATCTCTATCAGTCGAGCTTTGGAGCCGACCAGCCCTCGCACTGTGTCGACCCCGCCTTCGATGCGCTGCTGCAGCAGATCGAAAGCGAGTATCGCCAACCGTCATTGAGCTTGAGTCAGGAGCAGGTGCGCAAATACCTGTCGCTACCGTCGATGACCTGTGGTTACGACACCCGGCTTTCGGCCAACCTCAAGCTGGAGCTGGGGCTGGCAGGGGGACTGGCGCCTTCGCTCGAGGCGGAAGTGCGGCATCGCCACGTCGTGCACAATGCGAATCCCGATTCCGATGGCGAGTTCATCGAAATCGGTTTGCGTGGGCAGACGGTCCTGTCGCCGGCCGTATTCGCTGCATTGCAAAGCAGGCTTGCGCGCAGCCTGGGCGAGGCCGGGCAGGGAGGTGTCGACATCGGGCTCGCCGACCTGGCGGGCGAGTTAAAGCTTGAGAGCGGCATGGCGCTGGAGTTGAGCCTGGGCAAAGGCGAGGATGGAACCTACCGCCTGCGGTATGCCCGTGCCATCGAGACCGCGGCGGCGGGGGGGCGCGTCTCGGCTACGTCGCATGGCGTGAAAATGGGGGTCGGTGCAGGCATGCGGGTGACCACGGTGCATAAGGAGTGGCTGGGCAGCGATACCCTCGCTTACGTCAAGCTCAAATACAACGGGACGAAGTCGGCCAAACAGCCGCAGCAATGGCAGCGCTTTGTCGCAACGCATGAAGACGCCTTGTGCCGGCTGCTGGCGGGCATCGGTGATAAAGCACGGCCAGTTCACGCCGAAGCCGTTGCAATGATGGAAAGATTGGACGAAGTGCGCGAAGCGCCAGAGCTGGAAAAACAGGCGTACTCCTCGCCCCAGGCCCGACATGCGGCCATGAAGCGGGAACTGTGGCAAGCGTGCGAACGCCTGCGTGCCAATCCGCTGGATGCTCAGTGCCGTCAATCGGCGTTGACCATGCTGGAGAGCGTTCTTGAAGCCCAGTACGAGGTGTTCAAGCAGGATAGCGCAGCGCGGTTCCACTATTAGTCGGATATCCTGTGCCCCCCGCAAGCGAAAAACGCCCGTGCCTGCTGACGCAGACACGGGCGTTTCATGCCGCGGCCGATTTCAGACCAGGCGTTCGATTTGGGCGCCGACGGCGTTGAGCTTTCTCTCGATGTGCTCGTAGCCGCGGTCAAGGTGATAGATGCGGTCGACATAGGTCTCTTCCTCCGCGACCAGCCCGGCGATGACCAGACTTGCCGAGGCCCGCAAATCGGTAGCCATCACTGTGGCACCCGACAGTTTTTCCACACCCTTGATGAACGCGGTATTGCCCTCGACTTCGATGCGGGCACCCATGCGATTGAGCTCGGGCACATGCATGAAGCGGTTTTCGAAGATGGTCTCGGTAACCACGGCAGCGCCTTCGGCGATGCTGTTGAGCGTCATGAACTGCGCCTGCATGTCGGTCGGGAAGGCCGGGTAAGGCAGGGTACGGACATTGACCGCCTTCGGACGGTGCTTCATGTCGAGCGAAATCCAGTCGTCGCCGGCCTCGATCAGCGCACCTGTTTCGGCCAGTTTGTCGAGTATCGATTCCATGGTCTTGGGCGCCGCATTGCGCAGAACGACGTGGCCGCGCGTCATGGCGCCGGCCACGAGAAAGGTTCCGGCCTCGATGCGGTCGGGCATGATCGCATGTTCGGCGCCATGGAGCCGCTCGACCCCTTCAATGATCAGCCGGTCGCTGCCGATGCCGGTGATGTTGGCGCCCATCTTGTTAAGGCACAGGGCCAGGTCGGTGACTTCCGGTTCGCGAGCCGCGTTTTCCAGCACGGTGGTGCCCTTGGCCAGGACTGCAGCCATCAACAGGTTTTCGGTGCCGGTGACGGTGACCATATCCATGACGATGGTTGCACCGCGCAAGCGGCTGGTACGTGCTTTGACGTAGCCATGGTCGATGGTGACTTCGGCCCCCATCGCAACCAGCCCCTTGATATGCTGGTCGACCGGACGGCTACCGATAGCGCACCCGCCTGGCAGCGAGACAGTGGCTTCGCCGAAGCGTGCGAGCGTCGGGCCGAGCACCAGGATGGAGGCGCGCATGGTTTTGACCAGGTCGTAGGGAGCGACCAGATTGTCGATGCCGGAAGCCGTGATTTCGACTTCCTGTACATTGTCGGTCATGACGCGTGCGCCCATGCCCTGCAGCAACTTCTGCGTCGTCGCCACGTCGCGCAACATCGGGACATTGCTCAACTTGAGCGTATCGGCGGTCAACAGGCCGGCGCAGAGAATGGGAAGGGCGGCATTCTTGGCCCCGGAAACACGGATTTCGCCGTTGAGCGGCCCATTGCCGCGGATGAGAAGTTTTTCCATTGCTGATCAGCCCTGTTGTTTTTCCCATTCGTCAGGGGTCATGGCCTTGACGATGGAGAGCGCGTGAATTTCGTTGTTCAAAAGGCGAGCCTTGATGGCTTCCTTTACCATGCGGTGGCGGTCCACCAGGCGCTTACCCTCGAAGTCGGGCGAGACGACTTTGGCATAGAAATGCTGCCCGTCTCCCTCTACTTCGATGTGCGAGCACTGCATGCCGGCGGAGATGTAATTTTCGACCTGTTCAGCGGTAACCATCGTTAATCCCGAGAAAGCATCCTAATGACGCAGCTTGTAGCCGTTCTTGATCAGCCACAACGCGAGCGAAGACAACAGTAAAAAGCTTGCAGCGACTACGGCGCAGGCGAGTGCGGGGTGGACGTCCGCCTGGCCGAAGAAACCGTAGCGAAATCCATCGATCATATAGAACACCGGGTTGAGGTGGGACGCCTCGCGCCAGAACGGCGGCAAGCCGTTGATCGAATAGAACACGCCGGACAGGAAAGTCAGCGGCATGATCAAGAAATTCTGGAAGGCGGCCAACTGGTCGAATTTTTCGGCCCAGATTCCGGCGATGACGCCGAGGGCGCCCAGTACGCCGCTTCCAAGGAACGCGAACGTCAACATCCACAGGGGATGGGCCGGTAGCGGGAGCCCAAAACCGGCCGTGACCAGCAGGACGCCTGCGCCAACCGCCAGACCGCGCACGATGGAGGCAATCAGGTAAGCACCGAAAAACTCGGTGGCGGTCAGCGGCGGCAGCAGCAGGAAAACGATGTTGCCGGTGATCTTGGACTGGATCAGGCTGGAAGAACTGTTGGCGAACGCATTTTGCGCCATCGACATCATCGCGAGTCCGGGAATCAGGAAGGCGGTGTAGCTGACACCGGGGTAGACCTGGCCATGGCTGTTCATGACATGCGCGAAGATCAACTGATACATCAACGCGGTGAGCACCGGTGCGGCCACCGTCTGGAAGGATACCTTCCAGAAACGAACCAGCTCTTTTTTCAGCAACGTCAGAAAGCCCTGCATCAAACCGTTACCCCATTCATCATTTTGACAAACACGCTTTCCAGGTCGGTCTCTATCACGTTCAGTTCTCTGACCGTTATATTGCGGTGTCTTAGTATGCTTAACACGTTTTCCAACTGACCAAGATCCTGCAATTGCAGGATATGCCGTCCCTCTTCCTGCCTTAGCCGCAGTGCTTCCAGCTCTGCCGGCAACGCGGCCGACAGTTTGAGCGCGACTTCCCGGCGCGCGCTGTGCGCAAGCAGTTTGTCCATATTGTCGAGAGCGATCAGGCGGCCGTTCTTGAGCATGGCGATGCGGCTGCACAGGGTCTCGGCTTCTTCCAGATAGTGTGTCGTCAGAATGATGGTGTGGCCGGCGGCATTGAGTTCACGCACGAATTCCCACAGGCTCTGTCGCAGCTCGACATCGACACCTGCGGTCGGCTCGTCGAGTACGATGACGGGCGGTCGGTGTACCAGGGCCTGCGCAACCATGACCCGTCGTTTCATGCCGCCGGACAGGGCCCGCATATTGGCGTCGGCCTTGTCGGCCAGGCCCAGCTTGTGCAGCAACTCGTCAATCCAGACGTCGTTTCTGGGAAGGCCGAAATAGCCGGATTGGAAACGTAGCGTTTCCCGGACCGTCAGAAAAGGGTCGAATACGAGCTCCTGCGGTACCACGCCGAGGCTGCGTCGCGCCTCTCTGAATTGGGTGACCACATCGTTACCCATGATGCGAACGCTACCGCTGTCCGCGCGGGTCAGACCCGCCATCGTCGTGATCAGGGTTGTTTTTCCGGCGCCGTTGGGGCCCAGCAGAGCGAAAAATTCGCCTTGTTCCACATTGAAGCTGATGGCATCGAGTGCCTGGAGTTGGCCGAAACGCTTGCTGACCGCCTGAATCGAAATGGCACTGGGCATGGTGGCCGGGGTGTTTAGAGAAAAGCGGCAATTATACCGGGAAACCGCCCCGCCTGTCAGCTGCATTTCTGTAAGCGAACGTATGAAAAACCTAGAGAAAATAAGGGTTTATTGCCGCCTGTTGCGCCATCCAGGCGGGCGCGGGCGCAGCGCGGGCCGAATGACGGGCGCACGGCCTGATAAAAATTCTTGATATTTATTTGCGCGACATGTATCTATCAATAACAGTTAAATCAGTTTATTGAAAGCGTTACATGTCTTCGTTCATTTACCGTGTGCTGCTCTCAAGCCTTGCCGCTGCCTGCACGTGTGCACTGAGCGCCTGCGGCAACAGTGAAGCCCCTCCACCTTCTCCCCCTGTGGCGGCCAGTGTGATCCAGATCGAGCCGCGGACCGTCACTATTCCGGCATCCTATCCCGGGCTGACTGCGGGGTCGCTTCAGGTCGACGTCAGGGCGCGGGTCGGGGGCATCCTGTTGCAGAGGACATATACCGAAGGGCGTGCGGTCAAGGCCGGTGCGAGTCTGTTTCTGATCGACCCCGCACCCTATCGTGCTGCTCTGGACAAGGCACGCGGTACACTGGCTGTCCAACTGGCCAGTTTCGCGCGGGCGCGGGCGGACTTCGAGCGGGTGCGGCCTCTGTTTCAGAAGAATGCGGTCAGCCGCAAGGATCTGGATGATGCGACGACGTCTTTTGCCGCCGCCGCCGCCTCGGTTGTGGCGGCACGGGCGGATCTGGAACAGGCCCGAATCAACCTGGCATATACCCGCGTCACCGCGCCGATCTCCGGGCTGACCAGCATGGAGATCCCATCCGTCGGCAGCCTGGTGAGCCCGTCGGGCGATGGCAGTAAATTGACGACGATCTTCCGAATAGACCCGCTATACGTGAATTTTTCATTTACCGACCGCGAGTTGCAGAAACTGAAGCGCGGGATCGGGGCAGGTAAGGTGCTGTTGCGGCGGGACAAGCTGCAGGTACGGATTCGGCTGGGCGACGGCAGCGAGTATCCGCGGGTGGGGAAAGTCGATTTCACCGATAACGGGGTCGATGCGTCGACCGGGACGATACGGGCGCGCGCCGTATTTCCCAACCCGGATGCCGCCATGATGCCGGGGCAGTTCGTCAGGGTCAGTATCATGGGGATCGAGCGAGTCAACGCGGTGCTTGTGCCTGCCCGGGCGGTACTGACTACGCAGCAGGGCAAGCAGGTCTGGGTGCTCGACAATCACAACCGTGCCCGTTTGTGTGACATCGATGGCAGCGATGAGGTGGGGGACGATCTGGTGGTTGAGCACGGACTGGGTAAAGGCGATCGGGTCATTATCGATGCCCTTTCCAGGCTGCATCCTGGAGATGAAGTCAAACCCGATTTCGTATCCCTGCCGCCGCTATCCGGCAGTCCGGGTCGAGTCTGACGGAGGCGGCGGCATGTTCTCTGAAATTTTCATCAAACGCCCGGTATTGGCCACGGTCCTTTCTCTTGTCATCCTGTTGGCAGGCCTGGTCGCCCTGCAGGCCCTTCCGGTCGAACAGTACCCCCCCATCGTACCGCCGCAGGTAGCGGTGACCGCGTATTACGACGGCGCGTCGGCCGATGTCATTGCGCAGTCCGTCGCGGCGCCGCTCGAACAGAGCATCAACGGTGTGGACAATATGCTCTACATCCAGTCGTCCAGCGCCAGCAACGGCCAATTGACCCTGACGGTCACCTTTGCCATTGGTACTGATCCCGACCAGGCCGCGATCAATGTCAACAACAAGGTCCAGTCTGTTCTGAGCCTGCTGCCCCAGCCCGTGCGCAAGATTGGCGTCTCGGTGCAGAAAAAATCGACGGCCATCCTGCAGATGGTGACCTTGTTTTCACCCTCCCAGCGCTACGACGCGCTGTTCATCAGCAATTACGCCCTGGTCAATGTCCTTGATGAACTCAAGCGCATTCCCGGCGTAGGTGACGCCGGTATCTTCGGGGCCAAGGACTATTCGATGCGGCTGTGGCTGCGACCTGACAAAATGGCGCAATACAGACTGGTCACCGGCGATATTGCGCAGGCGGTCAACGAGCAGAACTCGCAATATGCAGCCGGCAAGGTCGGTGCCGAACCCAGCACCCGCCACCTCGATTTTACCTATACCGTCACTACGCAGGGGCGGCTGCTGACGAGACAAGCCTTCGAGGACATCATCCTGCGTTCCAATCCGGATGGATCGGTGATCCACGTCAAGGATGTGGCACGCGTCGAGCTGGGTGCCAGGGATTACAATTTCAGCGCCAGATTCGATGGACAGGCGGCCGTGCCCCTTGCGATCTACCTGTCGCCCGGTGCCAACCAGCTGGAAGTGGCGCAGCAGGTGCAAGCCACCATGGTCAGGCTCGCGCGCTCCTTTCCCGATGGCTTGCAGTACCGCATTCCTTACGATACGACGACCTTTGTCCGGGTATCGATCAGGGAGGTGATCAAAACGCTGGGCGAGGCGATCGTGCTGGTGTTTCTGGTCGTCTACCTGTTTCTGCAGAACTGGCGCGCCACGCTGATCCCCTGCCTGGCAGTGCCGGTCTCCATCGTCGGCACGTTTGCCGCGATGTATCTATTTGGGTTTTCCATCAACACTCTCACCTTGTTCGGCATGGTGCTGGCGATCGGCATGGTGGTGGACGATGCCATCGTCGTTCTGGAAAACGTCGAACGCATCATGGAACAGGAGGCGCTGCCCCCGCTTGCCGCCACGATCAAGGCGATGCGCGAGGTGACGGGGCCCGTGGTCGCCATCGTGCTGGTGTTGTGCGCGGTTTTTATCCCGGTTGCCTTTCTCGGCGGGATCGCGGGACAGATGTATAAACAGTTCGCCATGACCATCGCCAGCTCGGTCGTGATCTCGGGGCTGGTGGCGCTGACGCTGACCCCGACCTTGTGCGTGCTCCTGCTCAGGCCGGGGCGTGCCATGCCAAATGCGCTTTTCCGTGCATTCAATCGCGGATTTGCCAGCCTGAGCACGCGCTATGTGCGTGCCGCGCTTTTTCTGATGTGGCGCCCGGTCCTGGCTTGCGGCCTCTTCGTCCTGATGCTGGCCGCCATCTTCGTTCTCGCACGCACGGTGCCGGGAAGCCTGGTCCCGAACGAGGATCAGGGCTATGTTCTGGCGGCAGCGCGGCTGCCGGATGGCGCTTCTCTGCAGCGTACGCAAGTCGTGGCCGATCAATTGGATGCCATCACGATGCGCAATCCAGCCGTACGCGATGTCGTGACGATGGCTGGCTACGATTTGCTGGGCAGTGCCTACAAAACCAATGCCGGGGTCAGCTTTGTCACGCTCAAGGATTGGGACATGCGCACGACGCCGCAAACCGGTGTCCGGGCAGTGCTGGTCGATATCTACCGCCGTGGACAGGCCGTGCGCGATGCCTTGATCCTGCCGTTCAACCCGCCACCGGTAACGGGGATGTCGAATACAGGGGGATTCGAAGCCTATATCCAGAGTCGTGCCGGTGCTTCGCCAGCGGAGCTGGAGGCGCAGGTGAGAAAACTGGTGGCAGCGGCCGGGAAAAGACCGGAACTGAGTGGCGTGCAGACGACGTACAGCGCGAACGTACCGCAAATCTATCTCGATCTCGATCGGGAAAAAACGCGCGCACTCGGTGTTTCCATCAGCAATGTATTCGATACGATGCAGAGCACATTCGGCGCTTTGTACGTGAACGATTTCAATCTGTACGGGCGGACCTTTCGCGTTCAACTGCAGTCCGACGCTGATTTTCGTTCTGCTCCCGACGATATCCGTAATGTGTATGTTCGTTCCCAGAATAACGCGATGATCCCTTTGGCAGCGCTGATCACGGTACGGCAGCGCACCGGCACCGAAACGCAAGACCGGTTCAATCTGTTCCCCGCTGCCAAGATCGTCGGCAGCCCCGCGCCTGGCCATAGCTCGGGTGAGGCGCTCGCCGCCCTGGAGGCGGCAGCCGGCCAGGTCTTGCCTGCCGATTTCACCCTGGCGTGGACTGGAACCGCATTTCAGGAGCGCTCGGTGCAAGGCACGTCGGGGCGGGTGTTCGGGTTCGGCTTGATCATGGTGTTTCTGATTCTGGCGGCGCAATACGAAGATTGGGCGCTGCCGTTTTCCGTGCTGCTGGCCGTTCCGTTCGCCGTGTTCGGCGCCTTCGTCGCCACCTGGCTTGGCCAGCTGGCCAACGATGTGTATTTTCAGGTCGCGCTGCTTACCCTGACCGGTCTGGCGGCCAAAAATGCCATTTTGATCGTCGAATTTGCCGTGCTCAAGCATGAGGAGGGAGGGAGCCTTGCCGAGGCGGCGCTCGCAGCCGCCCGGCTGCGGTTTCGGCCTATCGTGATGACTTCGCTGGCGTTTATTCTTGGGTGCGTGCCGCTGGCCATCACCCATGGCGCGGGCGCGGCCAGTCGGCACACCATTGGCGTGGCAGCGATCGGCGGCATGCTGGCGGCCACCATCGTGGCCATCCTGTTCATTCCCCTGTTCTTCCGTTTGATCGTGCGGGGAAAGGGCGATGCCGCAGACCGCCGGCAGGAGGTGGGGCATGATTAAACGGGGTCTGTCCTTGCTGCCCGTCCTGCTTGTGGCCGCATGTGCAGTGGGGCCCGATTACGTGCGCCCCGCGAGCGTCTTGCCGGCCGCCTGGAAAGCGACAGGAACTCCGGCAGTGCTCGAGGATGGCGCATGGTGGCGGACGTTCGATGATCCCGTCCTCGACCGCATGATTGCAACGGCGCTGGAATACAATCAGGATCTGGCCGCTGCCGCAGCCAGGGTGGACGAGGCGCAGGCTGCATTACATGGGGCGCGAGCCTCTCTGTTGCCCAGGGTCGATGCCGGCCTGTCCTACGACAAGGGCCGCAGCTCTGCATTCACCACCCGGCCTGGGGCAGCGCAAGTCACGCAGATCGATTCGGCCGGTGCCGCCTTGTCCTGGGAAATCGATCTCTGGGGAAAGCTCAGGCGTCGCCGCGAGTCGGCGCAGGCGAGTCTCGCTGCCAACCGTTATGCGTACGATGGTGCGCGCCTGTCACTCGCGGCTCGTGTCGGGCAGACCTATTTCCAGTTGCTCGCGCTGGATGCGCAAAGCACGGTGGCGGCCGCGACCTTGAGCAGTCGGCTGGAATCATTGACCTTGCGCGAAGCGCGTTTTCGCGGAGGGTTGACGTCTGCGCTGGACTGGCACCAGGCCAGAGCCCAGGCGGATGAGGCCAGGGTCGCGGTTTCTCTGCTGCGCCAGTCGATAGAGACGACCGAGCACGCGCTGGCTGTTCTGATCGGTGCCTCGCCACGAAGCATGATGCTGGAACCGTTGCGCGGCAAAGCCCTGATCGATCAAGACTTGCCGCTGGTCCTGCCATCCGGTCTTCCGTCCGAGTTGCTCGACCGCAGGCCGGACCTGGCGCAGGCGGAACAGCAACTGATCGCGGCCAATGCGCAGATAGGGGCTGCGCGTGCGGCGTTCTTCCCCAGCATCAGCCTGACGGGGGCGTTGGGCACACAGAGCACGGCACTGGCCAATCTGTTCACCGGGCCCGCGCGGACCTGGAGTTTCGGTGCCGACGTCCTGGCTCCGCTCATCGATTTCGGCGCGACGGCCAGCAATGTCGACGTGGTCGATGCGCGCCAGCGCCAGGCGCTGGCAGGATACCGGTATGCAGTACAAAACGCGTTTCGCGAGACGCTGGATGCGTTGACTGCCCAGCAGGCGATGGCAGAACGCGAGCTCGCACAACACGACAGGCTGCGCGCCGCGCAGGCTGCCTTGCAGCTATCCCGGCTTCGCTACGATAACGGGTATTCGGCTTATCTGGAAGTTCTCGATGCCGAGCGCGATGCTTTTCAGGCCGAACTGGATCTGGTGCAGGCAAGACTGGACAGACTGGATACGGCGATCAATCTGTTCAAGGCATTGGGCGGAGGATGGGAGCGGAAACCGGAACCGGCCGCCCGGCTCCCGCAGGCGATGCGGGAGAGGCGGCCTGGATGATCAATGAGCGGCGGAGGCGTCGCTGCGCGGCAAGACCGCCGCCGGCGCGGATGCTGCGGCCGGAGCCGATGCTGCGGCCGGGGGGACCTCGGCCGCGGGGGCCGACGCGGTGCCCATCAGTTCGTCGATGTTCATTTCTTCCTGCTGCAGTTCCGTCTGAGGGGCGCCTACCTGCTTGTTGCGAATTTGCAGATAGGCATCGCGCGTGTAGCTATAGGGGTCGAGTGCGGCTTCGTTCACGGTATCTTCCACGCCAAGCAGGCTTTCGCGCTTGCTGATCAGATTGACGCCGAGGGCAACGTTGGCCGTGGCCGAGTTTCCGTACAAAGGGCGATCCGATGCCAGGACGGTGGTGAGGCCCATGCCGGTGCCATCGCGTACCGTGCTCGGTCCGAGCAAGGGGATCACCAGATAGCTGCTGTTTTTCCAGCCCCAGGCGGCCAGGGTGTCGCCAAACGAGGTCTTATTGTTCTTGAGGCCCGCTGGCGTGGCGATATCGATCAGGCCGAAGATGCCGAAAGTGCTATTGATCGCGACGCGCATCAGGTCGTTGAGCGCTTTTTCCGGTTCAGCCTGCAGGATGTTGTTGCCGAGGCTGTAGACATCGCGGATGTTGTCGAAGAAATTGCCGACCGCACTGCGTACCGGTTGGGGCGTGATATAGCGATAGCCTTCCGCCAGGGGCTTGGCGACATTTCTGTCGGCGACATCGTTGAATCTGTAGATCGCCCGGTTCATAGGCTCCAGCGGGTCCTGCGGGGAATTCGGCACGGATGCGCATGCGCTGAGGGCAAGGGCCATAAACAGAACGACGAGTCGAAGAGCGGTCTTCATCTTTCCACCAATGAGGTCAAAAGGTTATCCATTTCGTAGAGATGGGCCAGGCTGCTGAGCGCGGCCGGCAGTGCCGACAGAGTCAGACGATGCCCGCTGCTCCGACTCTGGCGCAGCAGTTCCAGAAATAAGGCCAGGGCAGCGGAATCGGCCGCATCGATGCCGGAGAGATCGAGGTGCAGATCGCTGTTGCGAATCTGTGCACCCAGATCGTTCGCGAGCGTGGCGCAATGGTCCATGTCGAGTCGGCCGCTCAGCCGCTGTGTGACGGTCATGCACCGCTACCCAGTTTGGCGTTTTTTTCCCTGAGCGAGCGGATCAAGCCATCGACGCCGTTGCTTCGTACTTCGGTATCAAACTGGTTGCGGTACGCCGTCACCAGACTCGCGCCTTCGACGCTGACGTTGTAGACGCGCCAGCCTTGCTGAGTGTGGTAGAGCGTGTAATCGACCGAAATCGGCTTTTTATCCGAGCCGTTGGGCAGGGTGACATCGGTTTTCACGGTAGCTTCCAGTCCGCCGGGGCTGAGAACGGCATTCTGTTTGACGTCGATCTGGGCATTTTTGTAACGCGTCATGGTCGAGGCATAAACGCGGGTCAGCAGCGTCTGAAACTGCGCGGTCAGCTCGGTTTGTTGTGCCGGCGTCGCGACACGCCAGTTTTTGCCGACGGCGAAGGCGGTCATGCGCTTGAAGTCGAACTTGGGCAGAACCAGGGCCTCGAGCTGCTCGCGGATTTTTCTGGAGTTCTTCCCGTCGTCCTTTTTCAGCAGGTCGAGTACCTGCTTGGCGTTTTCGCGGACAAATTCCGCCGGGCCGTCGGTGCTGGCAAAAGACGGGGCCGCCACGCCGAGCATCAGGCACGACAAGAATGCAAAGATCAGTTTTTTCATGGTTTCAATCGGTACGTAAAGTTGGCTTGCAAAAATAAACTGTTACTTCGCTGCGCTGGCTGCGTGGCTGTCGCCGCCTTTTTCTCCGAAACTGGTCATGAACTTGCCGATCAATTGTTCCAGAACCAGAGCCGACGATGTGATGGCAAGCGTGTCGCCCGCTTTCAGATTGACGTCGTCACCGCCCTGGGTCAATCCGACGTATTGCTCGCCCAGCAGGCCGGCAGTCAGGATCTCGGCGCTGGTGTCACGGCTGAACCGATACCGGTTGTCGAGCGTCAGCGCGACGTGAGCCACATAGCGTTTGGTATCCAGAGTGACGGCGGATACCCGTCCGACAACCACTCCCGACGATTTTACCGGTGCCTTGACTTTCAGCCCACCGATATTGTCGAAATCGGCGTAAAGAGTGTAAGTCGAATCGCTGCTCTGAGGGGTCAGGTTGGCAACTTTTAACGCCAGGAAGGTGACGGCGGCGATGCCGATGGCGACAAAGATGCCCACCCACAAGTCAATAGTAGAGCGTTTCATTATGGTTTTTCCTAGAACATGAATGCCGTCAGTATGAAATCGAGAGCCAGGATCACCAGCGCCGAGGTCACCACGGTACGGGTGGTTGCACTGGAAACGCCGGCCGCTGTCGGCGTGGCATCATAACCTTCGAATACCGCGATCAGGGTGACGGCAATGCCGAACACCAGGCTTTTGATCAGGCCGTTGACCACGTCGAAATGAAGGTCGACCGAATTGTTCATCTGCGACCAGTAGGTGCCGCTGTCCAGGCCTATCATGACGACCCCGACCAGGTAGCCGCCGAGTATTCCCATGACGTTGAACAAGGCCGCCAGCACCGGCATCGACAGGATGCCGGCCCAGAACCTCGGTGCGACGACGCGGGCCAGCGGGTCGACGGCCATCACGGCCATCGCGTCAAGCTGCTCGGTCGCCTTCATCAGGCCGATTTCGGCGGTCATGGCCGAACCGGAGCGGCTGGCGAACAGCAGGGCGGCGAGCACCGGCCCGAGTTCGCGCAGCAGCGACAGGGCGACCAGCGCACCGAGTGCATCCGAGGAGCCAAAACGCGCGAGGGTGTTGTATCCCTGCAAGCCGAGCACCATGCCGACGAAAAGGCCGGAAACGATGATGATTATGAGGGACAGCACGCCGGCGAAGTACATTTCGCGGACGACGAGTCCGAAGCGGGTGAAGCACTGTCCCGATGCCTTCAGTACGGCGAACAGGAAACGGCAGGCGAAGCCCAGGCGCCAGATGGCGTTTACCGTCAGATGGCCAATATGGCGAAACGGGAAGAGCAAGGTTTCAAGCATGGTTCACGTCCCCCAGGTTCAGGTCGTCGGCGAGCGAAGTCGAAGTGGGGTAGGCGAAATGCACGGGACCGTCGGCTTCGCCGTAAACGAATTGGTGCACCCAGGGCAGCTCCGAGGCACGGACCTGTTCCGGAGTCCCTTCGGCCACGATCTCGCCATTGGCCACGAAGTAGACGTGGTCGACGATATCCAGCGACTTGTGGACATCGTGAGTGACCATCACGGCCGTGGTGCCCAATGCCTGGTTCAGCCGCCGGATCAGAAGCGAGATCACGCCCAACGATATCGGATCCAGTCCGGTGAACGGTTCGTCGTACAGCATCAGCTGCGGATCGAGGGCGATGGCGCGTGCGAGGGCGACGCGACGCGACATGCCGCCCGACAACTCGGCAGGCATCAGTTCCTGCGTGCCGCGCAGGCCGACGGCGTTGAGCTTCAGCAATACCAGATCGCGCAACATGCTTTCCTGCAGGCGGGTGTGCTCGCGCAAGGGGAAGGCGACATTTTCGAAAACGGACAGATCGGTGAATAGGGCGCCGAACTGGAACAGCATGCCCATACGGCGGCGATGCTCGTACAGTTCGCGTCCCGTCATCTGGCCGACATCGCGTCCGTCGACGAGAACCTGCCCATGCTGCGCGCGGTTCTGGCCCGATATCAGGCTCAGCAGCGTGGTTTTACCACTGCCGCTGCCGCCCATGACGGCGACCAGCTTGCCGCGCGGGATGCGCAGGTTGATATTTTTCAGAATCGGTCGTCCGCTGTAGGCAAAGCTGACGTTTCTGAATTCTATGAAAGGGTCAGAAGACACAGACTATCCGGTTGGGTTGCAGGTGCGCGGCGCGTACCCGTACTATTTGCTTAGGCAATATTAGCGGTTTGGCCGCAATTCGCCAAATTACATCGCTCGGTGCGGCGCCGAATTACGACACCGCACCTGTATTTTGTCGCGCAAGTTGCTGCAAAGTTCTCGCGCGGCGCTTGCCGGCTCGAACCGCCGCGACGGTCAGATACCGCGCAACAGCTCGTTGATGCTGGTTTTGGAACGGGTCTGCGCGTCGACTTTCTTGACGATGACCGCGCAATACAGGCTGTAGCTGCCATCTTTGGACGGCAGGCTGCCGGAAACGACAACCGAACCCGCCGGTACGCGTCCGTAATGGATTTCACCGGTTTCCCGGTCGAAGATACGTGTCGACTGGCCGATGAATACGCCCATCGAGATCACGGAGCCTTCTTCCACGATCACGCCTTCCACGACTTCCGAGCGCGCACCGATAAAGCAGTTGTCTTCGATGATGGTCGGGTTGGCTTGCAGCGGCTCCAGCACGCCGCCGATGCCGACGCCACCGGAAAGATGGACATTCTTGCCGATCTGGGCGCAGGAACCGACCGTGGCCCAGGTGTCGACCATGGTGGCTTCATCGACATAAGCGCCGATATTCACATAGGACGGCATCAGCACCGCGTTGGGGGCAATAAAGGAGCCTTTGCGCGCCATGGCATTGGGAACGACGCGGAAGCCGCCCTGTTCGAAGCGCGCCTGATCCCAGTCGGCGAATTTCGGCTGGACCTTGTCAAAGTAGCGAGTGACGCCGTCATCCATAACGATGTTGTCGCGAATGCGGAAAGACAACAGCACGGCCTTTTTTAGCCATTGATGCGTGTGCCATTGGCCGACGGCGATTTTCTCTGCCACGCGCAGCTTGCCGGAATCGAGTTCGTCGATGACTTGTTCAATGGCGCTTTTCAGCTCCGACGAGACGGTCGCCGGAGTGATGTCGGCGCGATGTTCAAACGCGTCCTCGATCAGGGGCTGGAGCGGGTGCATGGTGTTGAGACCTTTGGCGATATGGATGGATGTTGTCATTGTCGATCACGTTGGTAAATAGGATGTGACAAATTGCCTGATCCGCTGCGCGGCCTGGAGGCATTCCTCCAGTGGTGCCACCAGCGCGATGCGGATATAGCCGCGGCCCGGGTTACAGCCATGCGCGTCGCGAGCCAGAACAGAGCCCGGCAGAACCGTTACGTGTTCCTGCTCGAACAACTCGCGGGCGAAAGCAGCATCGTCGCCGCCGGGAACCCTGGCCCACAGATAGAAAGACGCATCGGGACGTTCGACCTGCAGCACGCTTGACAGCAGCGGGGTGACGGCGTCGAATTTTTCGATATAGGCGGCGCGGTTGGCTTCGACATGGTTCTCGTCATTCCAGGCCGCCTGGCTGGCCGCCTGTACGGCCGGGCTCATGGCGCTTCCGTGATAGGTGCGGTAGAGCAGAAAGGCTTCCAGCAGGGCAGCGTCGCCGGCGACGAAGCCGGAGCGCAGGCCGGGCGCGTTGGACCGTTTGGACAGACTGGTGAACATCACCAGGCGCCGAAAGTCACGGCCCAGGCTGCGCGCGGCCTCGAGGCCGCCCAGCGGTGGTTTCCCGAAATGAATCTCGGAATAGCATTCGTCGGAGGCGATGACGAAACCATAGCGGTCGGACAGGTCAAACAAGCGGCGCCAGTCGTCCAGATCCATCACCGCGCCGGTCGGGTTGCCCGGGCTGCAGACAAAAACGAGGGCGGTGCGCTGCCAGACGGTTTCGGGTACTGTCGACCAGTCGGGTTGAAAGCGGTTCTCCGGCAGGCAGTTTACATAGAAGGGCTCTGCGCCGGCGAGCAGCGCCGCACCTTCATAGATCTGATAGAACGGGTTGGGCGAGATGACGATGCTGTTGGCCGCCGGATCGATGACGGTTTGCGCGAAGGCGAATAATGCCTCGCGGCTGCCGTTGACCGGAAGAACTTCACGCTCGGGGTCGAGCTCGATTCCATAGCGTCTGCCTGCCCAGGAGGCGGCAGCGGCACGAAGTTCGACCGAACCCAGGGTCGCCGGGTAACGGGCGAGGCCGTCGAGCGATCGCGTCAGGGTCTGACAAATGACGTCGGCGGTCGGGTGCTTGGGTTCGCCGATGGACAGATTGATCGCTGCCTTGTCCTTGGATGGCACCGTTCCTGCCAGCAGGGCGCGCAAGCGCTGAAACGGGTAGGGCTGCAATTTTTTCAGAAGCGGGTTCATGCGCGCATCTCGGGCGGGGCAAAGGGTCATCTTAAAAAACAAAGGTGATGCTTGTAAAACGACATTACGTTTTACTTGAAGTAAATGCAATTCAATCGCAAGTGTAAAGTGTAACCTGATACATCTTCCGATCCCGAGGCCTCTGCCATGAAATCCTGTTGCATCGAAGCCGGCAAGGGCCGACGCACGCGCCTGCGCAATCTGTCGGTCTTGCTGTTGCTGTTCGTCGCGATCGCCGTCGCGGGCTGGCTCGCGCGCTGAGCGATTCAATCGCGCGGCATTCCCTTCAGCGAATACAGGTCGAAGCGGGTGCTCTTGCCCACGATCTGCCCGGACGGAGCGCGACCGGCGATGGTGTCCCCCAGGCGCGGGCGTTTGACGACAACCCGTGCGCGAGCCGCGCCGAGTGCGGCTTGCAGCAAGGCGGCGCTGTCGAGGTCGTCGCCGATGACGGTTTGAAACGCTTGCATGTCCTTTTTGGCTGCGGCGCTCTTGCCGGTATCGGGAAACATCGGGTCGAGATAAACCACATCGGGCTGCCGGTCGGCGGGCAGCTCGCTCAACCATGTGATGGCATTGGCGTGCACCAGTTGCATGCGCGCCGTGATGGCCTGGACCTCGGGCGCCATCGACGCGCGTTCCAGCGCATCGTGCAATAGTGCCGCCGCGACGGGCGAACGCTCGACGAGGGTGACGCGACAGCCGAGGCTGGCCAGCACAAACGCGTCGCGACCCAGGCCGGCTGTCGCGTCGACGATGGTCGGGAGCGTCTGTCCGCCTTTCAAGCCGACGGCCCGCGCCACAGGCTGCCCGCGGCCTCCGCCCTGTTCGCGCCGGTGCCGTGCCGCACCATCGACAAATTCGGCGAATACGGCGCCATGCTTGCCGACGGTGATCAATTGCAGGCGCTCCGCGCCCAGTTCGAGCCAGTAGCCGGCATCGGGGCGGCGTTTCAGCCTCTCCAGGCCGAAGCGTTGCTCCAGCCGCAGCGCATAGTCCGCACGGGCCGGTTCGGCGCAGAAAATCGTGGGAGTACTCATTGTTTCAATCCTGTGCACACAGGCGCGACAATACGGCATGGCGCGGAGGCGGGCAAGCGGTGTCGTTGTGCCGCGCCCGGCTGCGGCCGGGCGCGGCCGGGACTACCATGGGCCATGATCTGGCTGATCTGCTTTGTGGCCGGGGTCGTGGCGACGCTCGCTCTGCCGCTGCCCGAATGGCGCCTTCCCCTCGCATTGGCGGCCTTGCTGTGGCCGTGGCGCGCTTACTTGCCCTGGCGCCCGGCACTGGTCGCGGCCATGGGGCTTGCGCTCGGCCTGGGGTGGGCGGGCTGGCGCATCGAGCAGCGGCGGGCAAGCCTCCTCCCGCCTGCCTGGGAACTGCGGGCGATCGAGTTCGAAGGCGCGGTGCGCGGCGTGCCGCAGGCCTCGGCGGGAGGGAGCAGCCTGACGCTGGAAGTGGAGCGGGTACTGACAAAGGGAGCAGTGCTGCCGCGGCAGGTGAGGCTGTTCCTGCGTGACCGGCCGACCTGGCCTGCGGCAAGCCGCTGGCGGGTGACGGCACGCTTCAGGGGGGCGCATGCGACGGCCAATCCCTACGGTTTCGACGCCGAGCGCTGGATGTGGGCCAATGACGTACTCGCCAGCGGGGCCCCGCTCATGCCCGCGAGGCGTCTCGATGATGCCGGCGATATGCAGGGCCGGATCGACCGCGCGCGCGCCGGCGTCGTCGAGCGCATCCGTCGGGTGCTTGGCCCTTCGCGCGAAGGGGGGCTGATCGCCGCGCTGACTGTCGGCGTCCAGCATGGAATAGACCGCCGGGACTGGCAGTTATTTGCGCGCACCGGGGTCACGCATCTGATGGCGATTTCCGGGTTGCATATAGGCATCGTCGCGGGGATCGCAGGCTGGCTCGCCGGCGCGGTTCTGAAACGGCTGCCGCCCCGTCGACTCGCGGCCCGCTTGCTGCTTGTCTGGATCAGTCTGGCGGCTGCGGCGGTCTATGCCACGCTGGCGGGGCTTTCCGTACCGACGCGGCGCACTTTGTGCACTCTGGCCGCGATAACCCTGATGCTGCAGCTGCGGCGTGCGTTCACGTCGTTTCAGCTGTGGTGGGGGGCGCTGGCGGCCGTACTGCTGTTCGATCCCTTCGCCGTGCTGGCGCCGGGGCTGTGGTTATCCTTCGGCATGGTGGCGGCCCTGCTGATCGTTGCGCGCGGGCGGCGGCGGCCTCCCGGGCATTTCCACGCCGCCTTGCTCGCACAATGGGCCACCGGCGTCCTGTCGCTGGTGCCCTTGCTGCTGTTTTTCGGCAAGGTTCCACTGCTTTCCCCACTCGCAAACCTGCTGGCCATTCCCTATGTTTCGCTGCTGCTGACGCCGCTGGCCCTGCTGGCGGTCGCGTTGCCGCTGGACGGCCCGCTGCAAGTCACCGCATGGCTGTGCGCGCGTCTTCTGGATGGGTTGGCCCTGCTGGGCAATGGTCCGCAGTTCGCCGTTCCCGGCCTGCCCGGACCGGTCTGGCTAGGCGGCCTGTGCGGGGCCCTGTGGTTGATCGCGCCGCGCGGCGTGCCTGGACGCGGACTGGCCCTGCTGTTGCTGCTGCCGCTGGGCGTGTATCGCCCCCCGCTCCCGGATGCCGGCGTGTTCAGGGTGACGGTGTTCGACGTCGGGCAGGGCTTGTCTGTTCTGATTGCGACGGAGCGGCACCGTATCCTGTTCGATACCGGCGCTCTGGCCGCCGAGGCCGTGCTGTTGCCGCAGCTGGCGGGTTTGGGGGTGTCGCGGCTCGATATGGCAATATTGTCGCATCACGACTTCGATCACGACGGCGCGGCGCCGGCGCTTCTGCAAGCCGTACCGGCTGAACGGGTTCTGGCCGGGCAGCCGGAGAGCTGGCGCGGCGCGGTGCCATGTCGGCCCGGTCAGCGCTGGCAATGGGACGGTGTGCGTTTTGTCATGCTGGCGCCGGCATCGCTGCCGCTGGAGTCCGGCAATAATGCGCGCAGTTGCGTGTTGCTGGTTTCCGGACGCTATCATGCCGCGTTGCTGACGGGCGATATTCCCGCCGTGGTGGAAGAGGAGCTGGTCCGGCAGTTGGGGCGGGGGCTGGCGGCCACGATTTTGCTCGTGCCGCATCATGGCAGTCGCAGTTCGTCATCTGCCGCTTTTCTCGATGCGGTACGACCGCGCTGGGCCATCGTCAGCGCCGGATATCGCAACCGCTTTGCCCATCCGCATCCCGAGGTGCTGCGCCGGTATCGCGAACGCGGCATCAGGCTGCTGCGCACCGATCTCGATGGCGCCATCACGCTGGAAGCGGGGGCGCTGCCGACGGTGTCGACCTTTCGCGGCGACTTTCCCCGCTACTGGCGCGCCCCTCCCGGTACGTGAGACCTAGAGCTTGATAATGGCGCTGACGCGATTGCCGCGACCGCTGTATTCGAGATGGTCAAAGGCCAGCTTGCGAGCGATCAGAATGCCGCGACCGTGACTGTCGATGAGTCGGGTCGGGTTGGCTTCTGCGAAGTCCTGCCAGTCAAAACCCTGGCCCTGATCGATGATGGTGAAACGGATGCATCCTGGCTCGCGCAGCAGCTCGACGCACACATGGCGCTTGCCGAATTCACTGCCGGCCAGGCGGTGTTCCAGCTCCGCTTCCCAGCGGCCTTCTTCCTGCAGCCGACTCTTCTCTTCGTAGCTCAGCTCCAGATTGCCGTGTTCGATGGCATTGACCAGCAGTTCGAACAAGCCTGTCGCCACGCGTTCAGGGGTCGGGCATGTCTGAGCCAGAAGGGCCGTGACTTGCTGCGCCTCTTTCAAGGTGCGGAAGCTGAAGCGGGCCTCGTCCAGATGGTGCAACGCTTCGATCTGCTGGGTGGCGATTTCGCGAAAATAGGCGTGGCGGTCCCAGTGGCTGACCGCCGCGTTGACCACGGCCAGCAGAATTTCGCGTGAGAAGGGCTTGGTCAGGTAATAGAAGGCTCCGGCGGACAAGCCTTCCTGGACGCTGGCCGCGGTGCCGACAGCCGTTTGCATGATGACGGGCAGAAACTCGAGCCTGGGTGCGCTTTTGATGCGCTTGAGCACTTCCATGCCGCCTATGCCCGGCATCATCTTGTCGAGCAGAACGGCGGCGAATTCTTCGCCTTGCTGTTCCAGAATCGCCCAGGCTTCCGTGCCATCGCGGGCGTGTACGGTCAGATAGCCGACTTCCTGCAGCAAATCGCTCATCAGCTCGAGGTTGAACGGTTCGTCATCGACCAAGAGAAGCTTGTATGCCATTTTCTGCTCCCAAAGTGCCATCCCGCGCGGACATCAACGGAATGGTGAAACTGAAGATCGCCCCCCCTTCGGCTGCATTCTCTGCCCGTATTTCTCCCGCGTGGGCGCGGACGATTTCCCGGCAGATGGCAAGGCCCAGCCCGGTGCCGCCTGCACCGGTCTTGGTGGAGCTGCTCTGGATGAATTTGTCGAAAATCGTTTCGAGTTCCGAGGGCGGAATTCCCGGACCCCAATCGCGAATCGAGAAGCGAATCTGGTCGCAGGATGGGGCGCGCCTTTGTTCGAGCCACATCCGTATTTCGACCTCGCTGCCCGGCGGGCTGAATTTGATCGCGTTGGACAGCAGGTTGCGCAAGACCTGCCCGATGCGTACCGGGTCGGCCGAGGCTCGCATCGGTGCGGGCTCGCAATGATGAGTCACGGTCAACCCTCTGGCCTCGGCCAGCGGATTGAGCTCTTCACAGGCCTCGTCGAGGCTGAGCGCAAGATCGACATCTTCAAAATGGTAATCCATGCGGCCGACTTCCATTTTTGCCAGGTCGAGGAGATCGTTGAGCAGCGATAACAGGCGCCCGCCGCTCGACTGGATGCGTGCGAAATAGTGGCGAACTTTTTCCGGTGTGACCTGCCCGCTGCGGGTATATCCCATTTCGGCAAAGCCGAGGATGGCGTGCATGGGGGTACGTAATTCATGCGACATATTAGCGAGGAATTCGGTTTTGGCGCGGCTGGTCTCTTCCGCCAGTTCTTTCGCCGTGCGCAATGCATCCTGGGCCGCGCGTTCCGTTGAAAAATCCTGATACAGCCAGATAGTGCCCAGTCCCGGCAGCGAGGGATTGAGGGCCTTGCCGTACAGGCGGCACCAGAAGCGGCGCCCGGTTCCCGAATGCAGGCGCAATTCGGTTTTAACCACCTTGCCTTCATTGAGCAGGTTATACAGGATACGCCCGGTTCGATCCCACTGTTCCTGGCTTTCAAAATAGCGGCGGGTGGTGCGGTTGAGGCAGGCATCTTCCTGGGTCTCGAACAAGTCGAGGAAGGCGTGGTTGACCTGTTTGAGCCGGCGATCGGCGATATAGGCCATCGCCAGCGGGCTGGCATCCAGCAGCGCCGCCAATTGGCGGCGCTGAATGTCGACTTGTTCGGCCAGGCTGTTTTTCAGCCGGATCAGCGCGGCCTCGTGTGCTTTGCGCGCGCTGATATCGCGGCAGAGCGCCACATAGAACACGTCGTCGGGCAACACGACCCGGGACAGCGAGAGTTCGACCGGAAGTTGGGAACTGTCGCCGAGCACCAGGTTTGCTTCGAATGGCAGGCCGCCGTAGGAAGACGCCATGTCTTCGAAACTCTGGCTGTGAGTATGGTCGTAAAGCTCGACCAGCAGCGTTCCGATCGGCAGATCCGTGAGCGAGGCGACGCTCTGTCTGATCAATTTGGCGGCGGCGGGGTTGACGTCGCTTACATGCCCGCTGCGGTTGATCAGCAGAATGGCCTCGGAGCTGGCTTGCAGAATGGCGCGCTGTCGGGCTTCGCTCTTCGCCAGCGCCTGCTCCGAACGCGAGCGTTCTTCGACTTGTGAGCGCAGAACCCGATTATTCCCTTCCAGTAAGGCATTCTGGCGCGTGAGCTGGGTGCGGAACAGGGTGTTGCTCTGCGCGAGGCGGTACAGGAAAAATAGCAATAACACGCCGAGACCGGTCGGTAGCACGAGTGAGGAGAGAGCGTCTTGCGTTTCCAGCGTGGCCGGGGCTGCCAGCGGGTAGACCACGAACTGGATGCCCATATTGCCGAATTTGCGGGTCATGCTTCCGCTGGGGGCGGCCGCAGGGAGAGGCAGGTTCGGTCGGGAATCGAGCAAGAGCACCGGATCGCGTCCGTTTTGCCTGGCCCAAGCGAGCAGACGGAGTTGTTCGCGCAGGGCACTGGCCTCGCCTTGTCCGGCGGCGAGCAGCCGTTGCGAGTCCAGCGTCAGTAGCAGGAGCTGGGGGCGGCCCGGGATGGTGGCAAGGATATTGAGCGTGTTCAGTTTCGCGCCTGGCGCCTGATAGGCGGCGAAAACGGGCCGCTGCCGGTTTCCGCTCGACTCGATGGCGTGCAGCCAGCCATTGCGGGAACCGAGATCCAGCCCTATCGCCAACCCGTCGCTGGTGTCGGGGATATAGGCTTCGACCGGGAAGTAGACCGGATGCGGTGGACTGGGTAGCCGGCGCCCGTTCTGCAATACCACGATGCGTTGCGATTGTCTCTGCTCGTAGGCTTGCCGCTCTGAATCGGGAACGCGGTGCAGCACGGCGGCGGACAAAAACAGGCCATCCTGGCGCAACAGGATGTCGCTGTGTTCCGCCAGCGGTGCCCGGGGATTGCTGGCCGCAAAGTTGGCGGCGACCAGCGCGGCATTGTCGAGTCCGGCTTGTAAGCGCGACTCGACATTCTCGAGCCACAAACTGCTCCAGTTCGACAGCTGACGTTGCTGCCTGCTGCGGGCGTCATCCACCAGTAGCAGGTACTCGGCGCACAGCAGCAGCAAGGACAGGATGATTCCTGCGGTCATCATCCCCGGACGCAGGCGCCCTTGCATGGGATCTCGTCAGCGACCGTCGCTCAGGCTGCGGTACAAGGCGTCGAACTCGCGCGTGAGCTTGTGGGTGGGATCGAAGAAAATCATGGGTTTGGCCGCTTCGTGCGATTCCCTGATCTTGACCGAAGACGACAGGGCGGACTCCAGTACCGGCAGGCCTTCCTCGCGCAGTTCGGTCACCAGGCGTTGCGGCAGATTGGCCCGTGCCTGGAACTGATTGACGACGATGCCTTCGACGGAGAGGTCGGGGTTGTGATCGGAGCGGATCTCGTCAACGCTCTCGATCAGACCGTACAGCGCCTGGCGGGAAAAGGTATCGCAGTCGAAAGGAATCAGGCAGCGGGTGGCGGCGATGAGGGCCGAACGGGTGTAAAAATTGAGCGCTGGCGGCGTATCTATCCAGATTTCATCGAAACGGTCGGACAGGCTGTCGAGCGTCTCCTTCAATTTGAACATTTTGTAGCGCGACTCGAGCTTGATCATCAATTCCGCGAGCTCGGGGTGCGAGGCCATCAGGGACAGACCGGCAAACGGCGTCGCAATGACGAAGGAGGGGGCGTCTTTATCGAACAAGGAGATGCTGAGGAGTTGACGGAAGTAATCGGCCAGCGTCGTTCCGCGTTCCTGCGGCACCGACGCCAGCAGGTAGTGGCTGCTATTGCCTTGCGGGTCGAGGTCGATCAGCAAGACACGTTTGCCCCGGCTGGCCGCGATGGCGGCCAGATTGACCGCTATGGTCGATTTGCCGACCCCACCCTTTTGATTGAATACCACTCGACGAATTGCAGCCGGCATACTCTAGGCATCCTTTTCTGTTCGTAGGCCGGCAGGGCAAGCCGCGTATCAGCTACCGTCGTTGTGTTTGCACACATACAGCATCTGCTGATAGCTAGCCGAGTTCTGTACCACCGGCATTGGTTTTATCTGAGTGTCATTATAGGAGAAACTGGCGACCTGCCGACCGTTCTCGTCAAACAAAACCATCGCCAGTAGACGGTAGGTGCGGCTATTACAGTCAATCTGCCAACTGTTCAGCGAAATCTTGTGCCGCGGCGTCGACAGAAAGTTCTCCCGGCGCAGGTTGAAGATGGTTTTCCGGTCGCGGAAGGTGACCTGGTCGCCATCGCGTTTGATCGACAGTTTGTCGATTTCATTGAGGATATTGCCGTTGGGCGAGACCCCAAGATTCTCCCAGTCGGAGTTGGGGACGATCACGGGTGCCGGCACCGTCGGCGTCGGCTTCGGCGGGATCGTGGTGGTCAGCGGTTGTGTCGCACAACCCGCCAGGATTCCGGCGGCGGCAGTCAGGACAAGCGAACGGTAAAGCATGAAACACCTCCGATAGATGCCACCAGTGTCGCACAGCCGGCGGCGGCGGGCCAATCTTGTCGCGACGGGGAGGTATCGGCCCGGCGCGGGAACTTTACGGCGAGTCGCCCCCTCATAGTAAGCGAAGGGGCCAGTTTCTCTTCGTTTCACATTGTCTCCAAATAGGCTTGCGGGGCCACTCCATATGGGGTGGCCCTCTTTTTTCGGGCTTGCGCGGTCCGGTCGCGGACGGAGCGACGACGCCAAGCCACGTGCTTTCCCGTACAATGGCTGTCCAGTTACGGAAACCGCATCGCATGCAGGACGCACGTTCCCTCCTTCAAAATGTCTTCGGCTACCCCGCTTTTCGCGGTGAGCAGGAGCAGATCGTCGACCATGTGGCGTCAGGCGGGCACGCTCTCGTGCTGATGCCTACCGGCGGCGGCAAGTCCTTGTGCTACCAGATCCCCGCCATGTTGCGCCCGGGGGTCGGCATCGTGGTCTCTCCCCTGATCGCACTGATGCAGGATCAGGTGTCGACGCTGGTCGAGCTTGGCGTCGCTGCCGCCTGTCTCAACTCGGCGACCTTGCCCGAGGACGTCCGCGATATCGAACGCCAGGCGCGCGCCGGCACGCTGGACATGCTCTATGTCGCACCGGAACGCTTGCTGACGCCGCGGTTCCAGTCGTTTTTGTCACAACTCGACATTGCCCTGTTCGCCATCGACGAGGCGCACTGCGTCAGCCATTGGGGACACGACTTCCGCCCCGAGTACCAGCAACTGGGACAACTCGCAGAGCAGTTTCCGACGATTCCGCGTATCGCGCTGACGGCGACCGCCGATGCGCAGACCCAGGCCGATATCCTGCACTTCCTGCATCTGGGCGAGGCGCGGGTTTTTCTGTCGAGTTTCGATCGCCCCAACCTGTTCTATCAGGTGGTCGAGAAGCACAATGCCAAGAAGCAGCTTCTGACCTTCATTCAGAGCGAGTACCCGGGCGTTTCGGGCATCGTTTATTGTCTGTCGCGCAAGAGGGTGGAGGATACCGCGGCCTGGCTGTCGGAAAATGGAATCCGCGCGCTGCCATATCACGCCGGCCTGTCGCATGAGGTGCGCGAGGCCAACCAGCGCGAGTTTCTGCGTGAAGACGGCATCGTCATGGTGGCGACCGTGGCATTTGGCATGGGGATAGACAAACCGGACGTGCGCTTTGTTGCGCATATCGACATGCCCAAGAGTCCGGAAAATTTCTACCAGGAGTCGGGGCGCGCGGGACGCGATGGTCTGCCTGCGGCCAGCTGGCTATGTTACGGGCTGAACGATATGGTTCAGCTTAACCAGATGATACAAGGCTCGGAGATGGCCGAGCTGCAGAAGCAGGTCGAACTGACCAAACTCGATGCCATGCTGGCATTTTGCGAGACGGCAGGCTGCCGCCGACAGCAGATTCTCGCCCATTTCGGTGAAGCGAGCGGGGCTTGCGGCCATTGCGACAACTGCCAGCATCCCCCAGCCACCTACGACGCGACAGTCGTCGTTCAGAAATTGCTGTCCTGCATCTACCGGGTCGGCCAAAGACACGGCGCCGGCCATGTCGTCGATGTGCTGCTCGGACGTTCCAACCAGAGCGTGACATCGTTTGGGCATGACACCCTGTCGACTTTTGGCGTCGGGCGCGAACTGAACCAGCGCGGCTGGCGTTCGGTGGTCAGGCAGTTGGTGGCACGCAAGCTGATCGAAGTGGATATCGTGCGCGGGCAATCGCTGGTGCTGACCGATGCCTGCCGTCCTGTTCTGCGTGGCGAAGAGAAGGTCTATCTCCGCCCGGTGGCCGACGAGACCAAGACGCGGGCCGGTGGCGAGCGCTGGTTGCGCACCGAGCGCGAAGAGCGCTTGTGGCAGACACTGCGCCGCTGGCGCAAGCAGGTGGCCGATGAGCACAATGTTCCCGCCTATGCGGTGTTTTCGGACCGCACCCTGCGTCAATTGATAGAAGACAAGCCGGGCTCGCGCAAGGAGCTGGCCCGGATCTACGGGCTGGGCGAGCTCAAGCTCGCGCGCTACGGCGAGGCTTTGCTGCGTCTGTTGCGCGAGGCGCAGGATGAAGCTTGAATCGCGGCCGGTCGCGTCGCGAATCCGTTACAATTTCCGCTGAAACCGCCGTCGCCGCCGTGTGGGGGCCGGAGCGGACCGCAATCTATTCGGAGAATATGGACATGGCAGTCAAGCTTTCCCCTATCGATGCTTCCCGGCTGGCGCCGGTCGCCGGCGTCGAGCTTTCGGTCGCCGAAGCTGGAATCAAGCACGCAGATCGCAAAGACGTTCTGGTCATTCGCCTGGATCGTGGCAATACGGTGGCCGGTGTTTTTACCCAGAACCGTTTTTGCGCGGCGCCGGTTCTGGTCTGTCGTTCGCACCTCGATGCCGGCGTCCAGATTCGGGCGCTGGTGGTGAATACGGGCAATGCGAACGCAGGCTGCGGCGAGGACGGGCGTCGTCGTGCGCTGTCCGTCTGCCAGGCGCTGGCCGACGAGCTGGAGTGCAGCCCTGAACAGATTCTACCGTTTTCCACCGGCGTCATTCTGGAGCCCTTGCCGGCCGACAAGATCATCGCCGCTTTGCCGCGACGCTATCCCGCCGACTGGTCGGCCGCCGCTCACGCCATCATGACGACCGATACCCAGGCCAAGGCCAGCAGCCGGCAGTTGCAGCTGGACGGGCATAGCGTATCGATTACCGGGATCGCAAAAGGCGCCGGCATGATCCACCCGAACATGGCGACCATGCTCGGTTTCGTCGCGACCGACGCGGCGATTACACGTCCGGTACTGAATCAGCTGGTACGGGAAGTGGCGGATGCGTCGTTCAACTGCATCTCGGTCGACGGTGATACTTCGACCAACGACAGCTTCATCATGATCTCATCGGGCAAGAGCACGCTGCCCTTGATCGATTCGGTGCAGCATCCGGCCTATGCGGCTTTAAAAGCGGCGCTGCAGGAAGTGGCCACCGAGCTGGCCCAGGCCATTGTGCGCGACGGCGAGGGGGCGACCAAATTCATAACGGTAACCGTCGAGTCCGGCCGTTCCGTCGCCGAGTGCAAGGCCGTCGCGTATGCGATCGCTCGCTCGCCTCTGGTCAAGACGGCTTTTTTCGCCTCCGATCCGAATCTGGGGCGGCTGTTGTGTGCGATCGGTTACGCGGGGGTGAACGATCTCGACGTGGAGCGGATGGCGCTGTATCTGGATGACGTGCTTGTGGCCAGCCAGGGCGGGCGCAATCCGGACTATAAGGAAGAAGACGGGCAGCGCGTCATGAGCCAGGACGAAATCCAGGTTCGCGTCGTGTTGAATCGGGGCGCGGCCGAGGCGACGGTATGGACCTGCGACTTCTCCTACGAATACGTAAAGATCAATGCCGACTATCGTAGCTGATTGACGAAATCTTGTGAAAAAACCGCCCGCAGGGCGGTTTTTTCATGTTATCGCGATGCCTGCGGCGGTGGAATCGAGCAGAGAATGGGGTTCTGGCGCCGGTGTGGCAAGGGATTGAAAAAAGTTCATATGGGATATGTGCCGTTAAAACAGTAACTTGGCACATGATATGTGCTGAATTGAAGCTTTTGGCAAAATAAGGGATTGACGGAGGAGGGGGGCGGCGGTATAGTTCGTCTCCTCAGCTGACGACGCAAACGAAACACGGCGCCGACAGCACTGCTCTTTAACAAAACGAACAACCGATAGGTGTGAGTGTCTGGCCGAAGCCGACACTTGCACTGCAAGAGAAGGACCACTGGTTCTTTAATCTTGCGTGCCAAAGTACGAAATTAGCTAAAGA
>NZ_AUGZ01000038.1 GCF_000422925.1 Paludibacterium yongneupense DSM 18731 | reverse complement strand
TGCTGCCGTTCGACTTGCATGTGTAAAGCATGCCGCCAGCGTTCAATCTGAGCCAGGATCAAACTCTTCAGTTCAATCTTTAGCTAATTTCGTACTTTGGCACGCAAGATTAAAGAACCAGTGGTCCTTCTCTTGCAGTGCAAGTGTCGGCTTCGGCCAGACACTCACACCTATCGGTTGTTCGTTTTGTTAAAGAGCAGTGCTGTCGGCGCCGTGTTTCGTTTGCGTCGTCAGCTGAGGAGGCGAACTATACCGCCACCCCACAGACCCGTCAAGCCTTTTTGCAAAAAAAGCGGGACCGCTGGCGCGGCCCCGCTTTGGGCACCGTGTCGACGCCTACTTGCGCAGGCGGGCAAACGCCGCAGCCAGCGCCGTTTCGGGCGAGGCGGCGGCCGGCGTTTTACCGCCACGCGCTTCACCGCCGCGCGACCGGCCAGCACCGCGGGCCGACGCATCGAGCGCATCGTCCAGCCGCATCGTCAAAGCAATGCGCTTGCGCTTGACATCGACGTCGAGCACTTTGACCTTGACCAGCATCCCAGCCTTGACCACTTTATGCGGATCGTCGACATAACTCGTCGCCAATGCCGAAATATGCACCAGCCCATCCTGATGCACGCCGATATCGACAAAGGCACCGAAATTGGCAACATTGGTTACCACCCCTTCCAGCACCATCCCCGGCTGCAGGTCCTTGATGTCTTCCACGCCATCCTGGAAGGTCGCGGTCCTGAATTCGGGACGCGGGTCGCGTCCAGGCTTGTCCAGCTCCTTCAGGACGTCGATCACCGTCGGCAAACCGAAACGCTCGTCGATGAAATCGTTGGGACGCACGCTCTTGATGAAGGCACTGTCTCCGATAACGGAACGGATCTCGCGACCGCTCGCCGCAACGATTTTCTCCACCAGGGAATAGGCTTCCGGGTGGACGGCGGAGGCGTCGAGCGGGTTCTCGCCCTCGGTCACCCGCAAGAAACCGGCAGCCTGTTCGAACGTCTTCTCGCCCAGACGTGCCACTTTCTTCAGATCGCGCCGCGCGCGGAAGGCGCCATTATCATCGCGATAGGCAACGATATTGGCCGCCAGCGTGGCATTCAGCCCCGAGACGCGCGCCAGCAGAGCCACCGAAGCCGAATTGACATCAACGCCGACCGCATTGACGCAGTCTTCGACCACAGCCTCCAGCGCCCGCGCCATCTGCCCTTGATTGACATCGTGCTGATACTGACCGACACCGATCGACTTCGGGTCGATTTTAACCAACTCGGCCAGCGGATCCTGCAGTCGACGTGCGATCGACACGGCACCACGCAGACTGACGTCCAGCTCGGGGAATTCGCGCGCCGCCAGTTCCGAGGCCGAATACACCGACGCCCCCGCCTCCGATACCACCGCGCGCGTCAGATTCAGCGCCGGGTAGCGCTTGATGAGCTCCTGGGCCAGCTTGTCTGTCTCGCGGCTGGCCGTGCCGTTGCCGATAGATATCAGCTCGACCTTGTGCCGCTCGGCCAGTGCGGCCAGCAGGGCAATGGAACGATCCCACTCGTTGCGCGGCACGTGCGGATAGATTGTGGCCGTTTCGAGCAATTTGCCGGTCGCGTCGACAACCGCCACCTTGACGCCGGTGCGCAGGCCGGGATCCAGACCCATGGTCGCGCGCAGACCGGCCGGCGCCGCCAGCAGCAAATCGTTGAGATTGCGTGCGAACACCCGGATGGCCTCACCGTCCGCCTTATCCTTCAGGCGTCCAAGCAGCTCCAGCTCCAGAGACAGGAACATCCGCGCCCGCCAGCACAGGCGAACGCCGTCAAGCAGCCACTTGTCCGCCGCGCGCCCGCCATCGACGACGGAAAAGCGCTCGGCAATCAGCATCTCGTACGGACTGCGCGTCGTTGTCGGCACGTCGTCAGACTGATATTTGAGCGCAATCTGCAGCACGCCTTCGTTGCGACCGCGCAGCAAGGCCAACGCCCGATGCGATGGCAAATCCTTCAGCGCTTCGCGGTGCTGGAAATAGTCGGAAAACTTGGCGCCCTCTTCTTCCTTGCCGGCGACCACATTCGCTGCCAGCTCACCCTCGCGCCACAACTTCTCGCGCAGCCGCCCGAGCAATTCGCCATCTTCGGCGAATCGCTCGATCAGGATGGCGCGCGCGCCGTCCAGCGCGGCACGGACATCGGCCACCGCTTCGCAAACGAACCCCGCCGCCTCGGTCTCGGGGTCAAGCGTCGGATCGGCCAGCAGACGGTCGGCCAGCGGCTCGAGCCCGGCTTCGCGTGCGATCTGCGCCCGGGTCCGCCGCTTGGGCTTGAAGGGAAGGTAAAGGTCTTCGAGCTGGGTCTTGTTGTCGGCCGCATACAGGGCCGCTTCCAGTTCAGGCTGCAACTTGCCCTGCTCTGCTATCGATTTGAGTATCGCCAGTCGCCTCTCGTCCAGCTCGCGCAGGTAGCGCAGGCGCTCGTCGAGCAGGCGCAACTGGGTATCGTCGAGACCGCCGGTGACTTCCTTGCGGTAGCGGGCGACAAAAGGAACGGTGGCACCGCCATCGAACAATTCGATGGTGGCAGCCACCTGATTTTCACGAACATTCAGTTCTGCCGCAAGGCGGCGGGAAATGCTTGGCAACATCAGCATCTTCTGGAGTAGGGGAAACCCGTTACTCTAGCAGCCTGCCGCGCCGAAAGGAAATCGACTCCACCCGCCCTTAAACGTCGCTCCCCCCTTGCAACCAGGCCTGAGCCGCCGCCAGCGAAGGAAAATATTTGACATGGCGGTGCGTGAGCAAACCGGCCAGGTGCGCGGCAAGCTTGATCCAGACATCGGTCACGATAATGGCGACACGGCCGACCGCTTCTTCGTGCGCCCGCACGAAGCGCAATTCTTCCAGGGCCATATCCAGAGTGAAGTCTTTCAGCTCGGACAAATCCAGCAGCACGTCCGGACGGGCGCGCTCGCCCGCGCGCTTGAGCAGGGCCGCCTCGAACAGCTTGAAATCGGCCAGGGAAAACTCGTTGAATAACGCGACATCCAGACCATAGTGTTGTTCGCGGATAGAGATCATGCTGCGACTCCCGGTTACGTTCGATAATGACTTGCTAGCACTTCCAGTTTAGCGTGCCGGCACGCCAACGTCATTGACTCAGCGGCGCGCGGAGATGACGCCGGACAAGACGATGAGCCCGATCGCCGCCAGACTGTCCACTCCCAACGCGTCGCCCCAGCAGAAAAACCCCCACAAGGCGGAAAACGCGACCGTCAGATAGGCAAAACTGGCCACCAGGAATTTGCCGCCATCGCGATAGGCGCGGGTCATGGCGAGCTGCCCAAGCAAGCCGCAGACACCGACCCCTCCCAGCATGGCGGCGCCATGCCAGCCGAAGGAATGAAAACCTCCGGTGGACAACACCACGACCAGCCCGGCCAGCGAAGACAGCACGAAGAACCAGAACACGACCCGCGACGGCGCCTCGCCCATCTGCCCGAGTTCACGCACCTGAAAATTGGCGACACCTGCCGCCACGCCGGAAAACAAGCCGATCAGGCCGGCAAGCCAGAGATCTGCGGAAAAAGTCGGACGCAACAGCCAGACAATGGCGACAAAACCGAGCAACAGGGCCAGCAAGCCGCGGGCATTCGGCCGTTCACGCAAACAGATCATGCAGGTCAGGGCAAAGAACAGCGAAGAGGTGTAGTTCAGTGTCACCGCCGTCGCCAGCGGCAGCCGGGTCAATGCATAAAACAAGGCGCACGTGGACAGATAACCGACCAGCGTCCGCGTCGCATGTCCCTTCCAGTTGGATGTCAGCGGACTTTGCCTGCGTACGGCCATGACCCCGGACAGGCCGATCGCCCCTATTGTCGTGCGGTAGAACAAAATCTCCAGCGGATCGAATTCGCCGCCCCCGAGTTTGACGAACAGGCTCATCAGAGAAAAGAACAAGGCGGCGACAACCATCCAGCCGGCGCCGAGATGACCGCTGCGGACGCGCCACAACCTGAGAAGCCAGGGGGAAGGGTGATAAGTCTGGGTCGTCATGCAGGGCTCGTCATGGTTGTCGGTCAGCTATGCCGCGCCTTGCCGATCGAATTGCACAGCGTTTCGAGAAAGCGACGGTAGGTCCGGTACTCGGAAGCATTGGCCGCACAGCGTGCTTCGACGACATGGGACTTGTCGGTCTGCTGCACAACCAGCAAGGTCTGCCGCACGATCCACAGCGATGAGGATACGTAATGCCCTTCGCGATATTCAACCGTCAGGCGGCCGGCCTTCTCATTCAACTTCAACAGCAAGGCCGCCTCGCGATCGTCATCGGGCGTACGCATGCGTCGCGCCATCCGCTCCAGCGACTCGCGCCGCGCAAGCCGGCGCACGGTAATGGTGACATCGATGGCCGCGCGCTCGCGCTGATCGGCTTTGGGGGGCACCACGCGCAATTGGCGCGTGCCATTGAGCGTTTCCGCTTGCACGCGCCAACCGGTAGGCACCGCCAGGCGCAGCAAGGTCGCGGCATCGGTATAAGTGAAGGTCGTAACCGGAGCATGGGCAACGCGCGCGTCCGGCGCGACGGCGGCACCGGACTGAGCGACCAGGAACAGCAGCAGCAGGGCAGACCAACGTACTGATAAAGGCATTTTCGAGGGTACGGGCTCAAGTCTCGGGGCGCGACACGCTTCGCACCCAGGAAGCCGCCCCCGGGCCGGGGGACGGTCCCCCGTATTCTGCCCCGAAACCGGGCGTCATGGCGAATTATTACCGCCCGGGCCTGCCCGCGCTAGCGCGGCAGGCCCATTTCGCGGCGGTAGTAGTCATGAAAATGACGCATGCCATCTTCGGTCGGCGATTGGTACGGCCCGGTTTCGCTGCGGCCGGCCTGCCACAGCGCCTTGCGCCCCTGGTGCATTCGCAGGCAGATTTCGTCGTCTTCGCGAGCGGTTTCGAAATAGGCTGCCTGTTCCGCCGCGACAAACTCGGGTTCGAAATAGACGACTTCTTCAGGGTAATAAAACTCGGTCACCACCGTGCACGACTCGACGGTGCGCGGGATCACGACGCTGATCACCAGCGCATGGGGGTAGCATTCCACCATCACATTTGGATAGTAGCTCAGCCAGATGGCACCAAAATCAGGCATCCTCTCGCCGAAACGTCGCAACACCTCGGCATGCCATTCGCCATAAACACGCGACCCCGGCTGCGCCAGACGGCTCTTCACCCCAACGGTCTGAACATGATAGAACTCGCCCCACTCCCAGCGCAGATCGCCGCAGTCGACGAACTGCCCGAGCCCGGGATGGAAGGGATCGACGTGATAGTCCTCGGAGTACACCTCGATAAATGTCTTCCAGTTGAATGCGTAGTCCGTGCTCTGCGTCGAGTGGTAGGCGTAATCACTGAAATCGATGTGCCGGGCAACGCCGAGGCGGCCCAGATCGCGGGCCACATCGCGGCGGGCGTCGAACAGCAGACCATTCCAGTCCACCAGTTCCGTGCGCTCCAGCGCCAGGCACGGGGTTTCAGGAAAATGCGGCGCGCCCAGCAATTGCCCTTGCTTATCGTAAGTCCAGCCATGCAGATTGCAGACAATGGTATTGCCATTGCCACGCCCCTGATAAATGGTCGCCTGCCGGTGGCGACAGACGTTGGATAGCAGCAGGACATCGTCGCCGGCGCGCTTGAGCATCTTGCCGTGCCCGAGCCATTCCAGCGTGTGGTAGTCGCCCTCGTTAGGCACCATCAGCCGATGGCCGTAGTAGCGCGGAGCCCGTTCGAACAGCAGGCGCTGTTCTTCGTCGAAACAAAGCGGATCGAAATAGCTGGCGATGGGCAGTTGCGTGGCCGCAGCCGCTGAAGAAACCGGAAAAGCCAGATCAGACATTATTCCCACACCTCCGTGCAGAAGATATAAGACAGCCGAATCCCGCCCGAAACAAGTCTACGGAACACAGTACGTTGTCAAGTCAATTTTTGAATCGGGCATTCTGCCCGTCCCCTCCCCCCCCGGCAAGCATTTTCTGTATCCGCCTGCGCCGGTGATCGCTGCGAGCCTTTACTCGGGGGCGATTGCGCCATTTGTGCAACACAGCAAAGTTTTAGAACACCGCATTTGAACACGCTCAAAGAATTAGAACACCCAGTGGAATATCATGGCGCAAAATTGCCGCTAGCCGCTCCCCGCGCGCATGCAGGGCACCATGCCGGGCAGACTCGGCACCACGCACACGACTCCGCACAAGGATTTCGAACATGCAAACTTTTTTTCTGGCTCCGACCGGGTTTGATGCCGGCGTAACCTCCGTCTCGCTTGGCTTGGTGCGCTCTTTGCAGCAAGCGGGCCTGTCGGTGGGCTTCGTCAAACCCATCGCCCAGGACAACGGCTCGCCCAGCCTGGAGCGCTCCAGCCACTTCGCTCGCGCCATCTGCCACTCGCCCTCGCCGGAACCTCTGGCGATGGACCGCGTCGAGCAGTTGTTGAGCCAGGGTCAGGTCGACCAACTGATGGAAGAGATCGTCAGTCTCTATCAGCAAGCGGCCGATGGCGTCGATGTCGTGATTGTCGAAGGTCTGGTCCCCGATCAGAAGCATGTTTTTTCGACCTATGTGAACACCAAGATCGCACGCAATCTGCAGGCGCAGACGATTCTGGTCAGCCGCGCCGAAGGGCTGAGCGCACAAGAGATCGCGGAACAGCTCGACCTCAGCATCCAGGCCTTCGGCATCAAGCAGATTGCCGGCTACATCCTGAACCGGGTCGCCAAGAGTGCGGACCGTATGGCGCTCGATGCCGCCATTGCCAGCGCCAGTGCCTTGATGAAAGAGACCCGGCTCAAACTGATCGGCGCCATCACCGAAGAGAAAGAACTGTTGGCACCGCGCACGCTGGACATCGCCAACCTGCTCAAGGCGCAGATTCTGCACGCCGGCGAGCTCAGGACGCGCCGGGTACGCAGCATCGTGGTCACCGCACGGACTTCGCCGCACATGGTTCATCTGCTCAAACCGGGCGCACTGATCGTCACCACCGGCGACCGCGAAGATGTCGTGATGGCCACGGCGATGGCCACCATGAACGGCGTACCGCTTGCAGGGCTGCTGCTGACCTGCGACTCCAAACCCGACCCGCGCATCCAACAGCTGTGCCAGCACGCTTTTGAAAGCGGGCTGCCAGTCATTTCGAGCGAGGCCGCGACCTTCGAAACCAGCAGTCTGCTGACCAATATGGAGCGCCATGTGCCATCCGACGATCTGGAGCGGATGGAGCGGGTCATCGATCACGTTGCCGAGCACCTTGACGTCAAGCTGCTGCAGATAGGCAGCGCGGAGCCGCGCGAACGGCGCATGCCGCCGCCGGCCTTCCGTTATCAGTTGATGGAAAAAGCCCGCCAGGCCAATCGCCGCATCGTCCTGCCCGAAGGCAACGAGCCGCGCACCATCAAGGCAGCGGCCATCTGTCATGAGAAACACATTGCCCGCTGCGTATTGCTGGGCAATCGCGGCGAGATCGAACGCATCGCCGAAACCCAGGGCATCGTGCTGCCAGAAAGCCTGGAAATCATCGACCCCAACGATGTGCGCGCCAGTTACGTCGCCCCCATGGTCGAATTGCGCAAGGGCAAGGGACTGTCCGCTCCCCTGGCCGAGCAGCAACTGGAAGACAACGTGGTGCTCGGCACCATGATGCTGGCCCAGAACGACGTCGACGGCCTGGTTTCGGGTGCCGTACACACGACCGCCAACACCATCCGCCCGGCCCTGCAGCTGATCAAGACCGCCCCCGGCGCCGGTATCGTTTCCAGCGTCTTCTTCATGCTGATGCCGGAACAAGTGCTGGTTTACGGCGATTGCGCGGTCAATCCCGACCCCAGCGCGGAAGAACTGGCCAATATCGCCATCCAGTCGGCAGACTCGGCGACCGCCTTCGGCATCGTTCCGCGGGTGGCGATGATTTCCTACTCTACCGGCAACTCAGGCAGCGGCAGTGACGTGGAAAAAGTGCGCGAGGCCACGCGCATCGCACGCGAGAAGCGGCCCGATCTGGAAATCGACGGTCCGATGCAGTATGACGCCGCATCGGTAGAAAGCGTTGCCAACCAGAAAGCGCCAGGCAGCACGGTCGCAGGCCGCGCCACCGTATTCATCTTCCCCGACCTGAACACGGGCAATACGACGTATAAAGCGGTGCAGCGCTCGGCCAACGTGGTCAGCGTCGGACCGATGCTGCAAGGACTGCGCAAGCCGGTGAACGATCTGTCGCGCGGCGCGCTGGTCGACGATATCGTCTACACCATCGCGCTGACCGCGCTACAAGCGTGCTGAGTTCCTGTTCGACTCATCGTCGCTGACACGTGCGCCACACCCCGCCCGCCAGATTTGGCGGGTTTTTTTATCCCGTCAGCCATTTAGCCCACGCCGATGTGCTACACCGCGCGCAGGGCGGACGCACGGCACGACATGGCGGTTCTCGGCAGCCCGCAGCGCCGTCTGCGCGGCCCCGTCTGCGGATTCAAGCGCCCCCTGCCCCGCGATGCATGAGGCGCGCATGAAGCCGGGGCTTTATGCGACGCGGGGGAAAGCAGGCCGCCACCGCTCTGGTATACTCTGGCCTTTCAGTAATCTCCGCTCTTTTCCCGATGACCTCAGTACAGCATCTGGCCCAACTCAAGGCCCAATTGTCTTCCTGCCTGATCCGGGACCGGCACGCCCTGCGCCGCAAATTATCAGACGCAGGCGAACGCATCAAGCGACAGCAGCCGGCCGACACGTTGATTGCCGACATAGCGGCGACCATCGCGCGCTCCTCGGCACGCGCGGCAGCCCGCCGCGCCGCGCTGCCGACGCCGCGATTCGACGACGCGCTACCGGTCAACCAGAAACTGGAGGCGATCCGCGACGCCATCGACCGCCATCAGGTGGTGATCGTCTGCGGCGAAACCGGCTCCGGCAAGACGACGCAGATCCCCAAAATCTGCCTGACACTGGGACGCGGCGTGGTCGGCCTGATCGGCCACACGCAGCCGCGCCGGCTGGCCGCGCGCTCGGTTGCGACCCGCATCGCCCAGGAACTGGATTCGCAACTGGGCGAAGTCGTCGGCTACAAAGTGCGCTTTACCGACAAGCTATCGGAAAAAAGCGCGATCAAGCTGATGACCGATGGCATCCTGCTGGCCGAAACGCAGACCGACCGCCACCTTGAAGCGTACGACACCATCATCATCGACGAGGCGCACGAACGCAGTCTGAACATCGATTTCATGCTCGGCTACCTCAAACAGTTGTTGCCGCGCCGCCCCGACCTGAAAGTCATCATCACATCGGCCACCATCGACGCCGACCGCTTCTCCCGTCACTTCGACGGCGCTCCCGTGATCGAAGTCTCGGGCCGGACCTTCCCGGTCGAGATCCGCTATCGCCCGCTCGCCGAACGCGACGAGGACGAACGCGAGATGGAGATGGAAGACGCTGTCGTCGATGCCGTAGACGAGCTGTCGCGCCTCGGTTCGGGCGACGTACTGGTTTTCCTGCCGGGCGAGCGTGAAATTCGCGCGACCGCGGAACGCTTGCGCAAATCGGGGCTGCGCGGCTATGAAATCCTGCCCTTGTTCGCCCGGCTGAGCAACGAAGACCAGCAGCGCATTTTCAAGCCGTCGGGCGGGCGCCGCATCGTCCTCTCGACCAATGTCGCCGAGACCTCGCTGACCGTACCCGGCATCCGCTATGTGGTAGACACCGGCCAGGCGCGCATCAAGCGCTATAGCCCGCGCGCCAAGGTCGAACAGTTGCAAGTCGAAAAAATCTCGCAGGCCGCCGCCCGCCAGCGATCCGGCCGCTGCGGCCGGGTCGAGGCCGGCGTCTGCGTGCGCCTCTATGCCGAGGACGATTTCAATGCCCGGCCGGCGTTCACCGATCCGGAAATCGTGCGCAGCAACCTTGCCGCCGTGATTTTGCGCATGGCCTCGCTGCGCCTCGGCCATATCGATGCCTTCCCCTTTCTCGAGCCGCCGTCTTCGCGCCTGGTCGCCGATGGCTATCAGATCCTCACCGAATTGGGCGCCGTCGACGACAAGAGCGCCCTCACCCCCATAGGCCAGGAGCTGGCGCGGATCCCGGTCGACCCGAAAATCGGCCGCATGTTGCTCGCGGCACGCGAGCAGGGCTGCGTGCGCGAAACCTTGATACTGGCGGCGGCGCTGTCGATCCAGGACCCACGCGAGCGCCCGTTCGAAGCACGTGATGCCGCCGAACGCGCACATGCGCGTTTTGTCGACGACAAATCGGACTTCCTGTCCTTCCTCGCCTTGTGGGATTTTTTCGACGACGCACTCAAGCATAAAAAATCAACGCGCCAGTTGGTCAATCTGTGTCACGAACACTTCCTGTCCTATCTGCGCATGCGCGAGTGGCGCGAGCTGCACGGACAGTTGGGCGAAATCGCCGCCGAAATGGGCTTGATCCACCGCGCCGCCCTCCACGCGGACGCGACAGGCGAAACGCCCAAGCCGGAGCCGGTGTCGCCGAAAAAGCGCCAGGCGCTCGACGCCATCGCCTATGAACACCTGCACAAGGCTCTACTCACCGGCCTGATCGGCAATATCGGCATGAAATCGCCGGACAGCGATGACTATACCGCCGCTCGTGGTTCGCACTTTCTCATCTTCCCCGGCTCCGGACTGAAAAAAGCGCGGCCGAAGTGGCTGGTCGCCGCCGAACTGGTCGAAACCAGCCGTCTCTATGCGCGATCCGTCGCGCGCATAGAACCGGAATGGGTCGAACAACTGGCGCCTCATCTGGTCAAGTCGCACTATTTCGATCCGCACTGGGATAAAAATCGCGGCGAAGTCGTCGCCAGCGAGCGCGTCACACTGTATGGCCTGACGCTCGTTGCACGCCGCCCGGTCAGCTATGGCCGCATTGCGCCTGCCGACGCGCGCGAGTTGTTCATACGCGGCGCACTGGTCATGATGGAATACGCCAGTCAGGCACCGTTCTTTCAACGCAACCAGCGTCTGATCCGCGAGATCGAACAACTGGAGCACAAGGCCCGCCGCCAGGACGTACTCGTCGACGAGGAGGCCTTGTTTGCCTTCTATTCGGACCGCATTCCGGCCGAGGTGGTCGACGCGGCCACTTTTGAAAGCTGGCGCCGGACCGCCGAGCGAGAAGATCCGGAGCGCCTGTTCCTGACGCGCGAAGAATTGATGCGTCACGCCGCTCAACACGTCACAGAGAATCAGTTCCCGGAATGGTTGCCGCATGAGGATGGCCGCCTGCGTCTGCGCTACCGCTTCGAACCCGGGCACCCGCTCGACGGCGTGACGGTCGATCTACCGCTGGCCATCATCAATCGGCTCGACCCGGCGCCGTTCGAATGGCTGGTCCCCGGCATGGTGCGCGAGAAACTGCAAATGCTGATCAAGGCACTGCCCAAGCAGATCCGCCGCAGCTGCGTACCGGTCCCCGACTTTGTCACCCGGTTTCTATCGGCCGCCCCCGACGAAAAACAGTCGCTGACGCAGCAGTTGCTGGCATTCGTCATCCGCGAAACCGGAGAGAAGCCCGACGCCGATGCCTTTGCCGGCGTCGAACTGCCGCCGCATCTATTGTTCAATTTCCGCGTCGTAGACGACGGGCGCCAGGAAATCGGCATGGGCCGCGACCTGATGGCCTTGCAGCGCCAGTTCGGCCAGGCCGCGCAGTTGACCTTCCGTGACACCTCGGCCGAATTCGAGCGCGAGGGCATCGAGAGCTGGGATATGGGCGAACTGCCCGCGGCCATCCAGTTTGCCCGCGGCCGGCAGCAACTGACCGGCTACCCTGCGCTCGCGGTCGAGGAGCAAGGCATCGCCTTGCGCCTGTTCGATACCGAAACGGCGGCCCAGGCTTCGCATCGGGCCGGGGTGGTGAAACTTCTGTCACTGCAATTGAAGGAGCATATGAAGCAGCTTGGGCGCGGCTTGCCCGGCATGACCCAGATTGCACTACAGCTGCGCGCCGTCGCCAATGCCGATATTCTGCTGGCCGATGCCATCGCCACAATCTGCGACCGCGCCTTCATCGGCGAGGATGCGCTGCCGCGCAACGAAAAGCAGTTCAATGAGCAAAAGGCACGCGCACGCACGCGCCTGCCTGCCGTCACCCAGGCCGTCACACAGTACCTGACCCAGATCGCGGCCGAGTACCAGACGCTGAACGCCAGACTCGGCAAGCACAAACTGGGGGGCGAGCTGAAAAACCAGCTCGATGCGCTGGTATACCCGGGCTTCCTGGCTGCCACCCCGTGGAGCCAGCTGCCGCACTTGACGCGATACATGAAGGCCATGAGCTTGCGCATGGACAAACAGGTGGCGAACCCGCAGCGCGATGGACAGCGCGGGGCAGAAATCCGCACCCTGTGGCAACAGTGGAGCGAGCGCGTGGCTCTGGAAAAAGAACGCGCCGCGCCGGGGCAGGCCCTGCTCGACTACCGCTGGCTGATCGAAGAGTTGCGGGTGTCGCTGTTCGCGCAGGAGCTGAAAACACCGTTCCCGGTTTCGCTCAAGCGCCTGCAGAAAGCGTGGCAGGAGCTGCCGAAAGCATGACCGCGCCACGACAAAGACATATGCATACAGACTGCATCAAACGAGGGGTTTACGGTAGAATGAAGCCCCTGTCCGCTTGAAGCGCACGCCATGTCACGACACGACCTGCTCATTACCAAGCTGCCGCGCGTACAGCAGTCCGCTGTAAGCGTCGGGCGCGCCCTGACACAAGACGTTTTTTCGTCCAAGGGTCTGCTATTGCTCAAGCAGGGGCATTACGTGCTCGGACCGGAGCAAAAAGACAGGCTGTTGCGCATGGGGGTCGCAGCCCCCGAGCTCCCCCCGCCCAGCGAGAACATCGATTCGCAGCCGGTCCAGGAGCGCCATAGCGTGTTCTCGGAGGTTGCACACCTGTGCGTACGACTGCGCGGCCTGTTGCGCAATCCGGTCCAGGTCAGGGACTTTCCCGCCGCAATCGGCGACGTGGCGCATAGCATCATGCATCTGGCCGCCACCCAGGCGGACGGAATGCTGGCAGGCATATTACTGGTCCCGATAGGCGAATATGGCTCGGCGCACAGCGTGCATACCGCCTGCCTGCTGGCCCTGCTGACGCAACGCATGCCGCTGTCGCCTGAAATCCGTCTGACCCTGCTCTGCGCAGCGCTGACGATGAATATCGCGCTGACCGACCTGCAAAACGAGTTGTATTCGCAGAGCGAAGCACTGCGCGAAGACCAGCGCGAAAGCATCGCCTCGCATCCGCTGGTCGGCTCGGCCATCTTGCGCGAAGTCGGGATAGATAACGAGCTATGGCATGTCCTGGTGCAAACCCACCACGAATCGTGGACCGGCCACGGCTACCCCTTCACACTGAACCGGCGTTCAATCAATCCGCTCGCGCACATCCTGCATCTGGCCGACGTGACCTGCGCCAAACTCACGCCGCGCCGCTACCGCGTCGCCATGCTGCCTGCCACCGCGCTAGGGCACATCTTCCAGCGCAAGGACGCCGAGTTCGACGCCGCCTTCATCACGCTGCTGGTGAAAGAACTCGGCATCTATCCGCCAGGCAGTTTCGTGCGCCTGGCCAGCGACGAAATCGGGGTGGTCACCCATCCGCGCGCCAAGCCCAGCCAGCCTAGCGTGGCGGCGCTGCGGCGCATGGACGCCGCCCCCTATGCCGAACCCCTGTTGCGAGAAACGCGCAATCCGGCATTCAAGGTCGTCGAGCCCTGCGCCGCCAGCCTGGCCGGCGTCAGAACCAGCTACCTCGCCCACTTGTGGAGGGCGTGAGCGGCCGCGCATGCCTCGCAGGCCGCACGCATCCCTTCATTCGCCGACAGCGGGGCCGACCATCACATCGGGAGCCTGGGCCAACGCCGTAACGCGTGCCTGTTCGGCCGCAAACGCCGTGCCGCGGAGGGTTTCTTCCCACGCGCTTTGACTGCCCTGGCCTTCCATGCGCCGCAAGCGTCGTTCAAGCTCGGCATTGCCCTTCCAGACAAACCCGCTCAGTACCTGATCGGCAAGATCGGGCCGATTGCAGACCAGCGCCATGTCACAACCCGCATCGAAGGCCGCGCGCGCGCGATCGAGAACCGAGCCGGCGGCGGAAGCCCCTTCCATGCACAGATCATCCGAGAAAATCACGCCATCGAAACCGAGACGCGCGCGCAGAATGTCGCGCAGCCAGACGGCGGAAAAACCGGCGGCTCGCTCGTCGACCGCGGGGTAGACCACGTGTGCCGGCATTACCGAATCGAGGCCGGCGGCGATCATGCGCGCAAAGGGGAGCAGGTCGTCCCTCTCCAGCGCCGGCAGCGGCCGTTCATCACGCGGAATCACATGATGAGAATCGCCCTCGACCCAACCGTGCCCCGGAAAATGCTTGCCGCAAGTCGGCATCCCGCCTCGACGCAGACCGGTCTGCAGGGCGGCCGCCAGTTCGGATACGGCAGCAGGGTCACGGCCGAAAGAACGGTTTCCGATCACGGCACAGCGCTCCCAGTCCAGATCCAGCACCGGAGTAAACGACAAGTCGATCCCGCAGGCCCGCAATTCGGCCGCCAGGACGTAGCCGACAGTCTGCGCGAGGTCCAGGGCCGCCGCCGGCTGCGCAAGCCACTGTTGACCGAGGGAGCGCATGGACGGCAAGCGGGTGAACCCCTCCAGAAACCGCTGTACGCGCCCCCCCTCGTGGTCGACGGCAATCAGCAGCTCGGGCGTGCGCACGGCGCGGATCTGTGCGGTCAACGCCTTGAGCTGCTCGATATCGCGGAAGTTGCGGCGAAACAGAATCACGCCGCCAACGAGCGGGTGCGACAGGCGGACGCGCTCGGCATCGTCCAGGGACAAGCCGGCCACATCGATCATCAGCGGGCCGCGCGGCAGGGAAAGAGATAGGGTCATGGGTATCACTCAATTAGCGAGGGTCAGCCCTCCAACACGACAAAAGCAAGCGCATGGCGCCGCTCGTCACTCAAGGAAACATGATGTCGGCGCACCCCACGCCCGGCGACAAAGGCGGCAAGTTCGGGGCTGAAACACAGCTGCGGGCGGCCCAGGGCATCGTGCTCGACCGCAATGGCCGTCAGCGTGACCGGCGAACGCAAGCCGGTTCCAAGTGCCTTGGAGAAGGCCTCCTTGGCGGCAAAGCGCTTGGCCAGAAAATGGGCGGGATGCGCCGCACGCCTGAACGCATCGAACTCGAGCGGGGACAATAAATGGCGCAGCGCCGCTTCGCCGCGCCGTTGCAGTAAATTTTCCATGCGCTCGATATCGACAAGATCGCTGCCGATGCCATAAATCATCATCCGGCTCCCCATTCCTGCTCGCTGGCCTGTGTCAAGGACTGCAGCAGGTCGCGCGTTGCCAGCGGCTGCCCGTCGAGAATATCGTTCAGCACCATGCGCAGAAAACGCCGCGCCTCGCGCCGCATCGTCGCATCGCTGAAGTCATCGGCGGCCATGGACAGCAAGGTGGCGCCGGACACGGCGTCGCCACCGGCAGCGGACAGCAGCGGTGCCATGCCGGGGCGGCAGCGATAGAAGCGCGTGGCATCGAGCCTCTCGCCCGCCGCATCCAGATCGAGCGGAGGCGCATAGCCCAACGCGCGCACCAGCCCCAGCTCGAAGCGCCGCAGCACTTCGGCCAAGGCGGCACCCGAGGCAAGGCCCCGCACCGCCCGGTCATACACCTGCCAGGTCTCGGCATGCGGGTCGTCGCGCACCGTCAGCTTGAGCACCAATTCGTTCAGATAGAAGCCGCTGAGCAGCGGCAGGCCCCCGAGTTGCGGCAGGCCGCCCAGCCAGTCGGCGCTGTGCAGGGTACGGACGTCTCCCTTGCCGAACCAGGAGAGCGACAGCGGCTGGAAAGGCAGAAGCAGGCCGCGCAGCTCGGCCCGCGGGCGCCGGGCCCCGCGCGCGACCAGCGTCACCCGCCCATGCCCGGCCGTCAGCGCGTCGACGAGCAGACTCGTCTCGCGATACGGCTGAGTATGCAGAACATAGGCGAGCTGGCGATCGACCTTAGCGGAACTCATGAGGCGGGACGATCAATCCAACCCGAATTCCTTGAGGAAACGGACGTCGTCGGCCCACCCGCTCTTGACCTTGACCCATACCTTGAGGAATACCTTGCAGTCGAATAATTTTTCCATGTCGAGGCGGGCCTCGGTCGAGATTTTTTTCAGCTTCTCCCCGTCCTTGCCGATCACGATGCCCTTCTGCCCTTCCTTGTCGACCAGAATGGCGATATGGATGCGTTGCAGCGCCTCTTCCTCTTCCCACAGTTCGACTTCGACGTTCATCGAATACGGCAATTCCTCGCCCAGGTAGCGGAACAACTTCTCGCGCACAATCTCGGTCGCGAGGAAGCGCTGGCTCTTGTCGGTGACCATGTCCTCGGGGTAGAGCGGCATGGATTCGGGTAAAAACCCGCGCGCCTGCTCCAGCAGCTCGCCCAGGCGCTGACCGTGCTTGGCACTGACGACCTCGACCGCGGCGAACTCGAACTCGGCACGCACCCGATCGATATACTCCTGCAACACCAGCTTGTCGTGAGCGCGGTCGAGCTTGTTCACGGTCAGAATGACGGGCGTGTTCTTCGGCAGCAACGCCATCACGTCGCGATCGGCCTGCGTCCAGCGCAAGGCCTCGACCACGAACATGACGCAATCGACGCTGGACAATGTTTCTCGCACGCTCTTGTTCATGACATCGTTCAGCGCACTGCGATGAAATGTCTGGAAGCCGGGGGTGTCCACGAAAATATACTGCACCGCCTCGTCGGTACGGATGCCGGTCACGCGGTGGCGCGTGGTCTGGGCCTTCTTCGAGGTAATGCTGATTTTTTGCCCGATCAGATGGTTCATCAGCGTGGACTTGCCGACATTGGGGCGGCCCACGATGGCAACGAAGCCGCAATGGTAGAGAGGATCGGTCATCGGCGTTTCGCTCCGTTGGCAAACAAGGTTTCAATACGTGCCAGCGCCGCTTCCGCCGCCTGCTGCTCTGCCGCACGGCGGCTCGCGCCTTCACCGGTGGTTTCTATCATCAAATCGCCGAGATCGCACGCGACTTTGAACCATTGCTCGTGCGCTTCTCCGCTCTGCGCCTGGATGCGATAACGCGGCAGCGGTTGTTTATGCGCCTGCAGCGCTTCCTGCAGGCGGGTTTTCGCGTCCTTCGCATGCTGCTTCGGATCGATGGCATCGACACGCGCGCGATACAGCTTCTGCACGACTTGCTCGGCGGCGGAAAAATCGCGGTCGAAACTGACAGCGGCAAACGTTGCTTCCAACGCGTCGGCCAGGATGGACGGTCGCTTGAAGCCACCGCTCTTGAGCTCGCCCTCGCCCAGGCGCAGATTCTCGCCCAGCTTCAGTTCATGTGCGATCTCGGCCAGCGTGTTCTGGTTGACCAGATTGGCGCGCAGACGCGACAACTCGCCCTCGGTCAAAGCGGGAAAACGATCGTACAACATGCGGGCAACAGTGTAGTTCAGAATACTGTCGCCGATGAACTCGAAACGCTCGTTGTTCGGCGTACCGAAACTGCGATGCGTCATCGCCTGACGCAGGAGTCCGGGCTCGTTGAATTGGTAGTCCAATGCCTGACACAGGCGCCGGAAGGTGATTTCATGCTGCATGGACACGATGATCGATGGCTCGCTAGTCGCGCGGACTGGCAGCCGCGCAAGGTAAAAGGAAAACGGCAGGCGCCGCGCGCGGCATGACTTCGCCGCACACGACACCCGCCGGGTACCGGAATCAGTTCACGACATGCCCGATGCGCGACAGATCCTTGAAATTCATCCAGATCATGAACGCGCGCCCGACAATCAGCTTGTCGTCGACAAAGCCCCAGTAGCGGCTGTCCAGACTGTCATCGCGATTGTCTCCCATCATGAAGTAATGCCCGGCAGGGACCGTGCATTTGAACCCGCTATCGTCGTACAGGCACTTGTCGCGGTCCGGGAAATCCATGACTTGCGACAGCGTCAGCGTCGGACTGTCCGGAATATTCAGCACCGAAACCTTCTTGCCGTGCTGGGTTTCGCTCAGCTTGTCGGTATGGATCATGGCAAGCTGCTGCTCGACGAAATCGTAACTGCCGTCAGCCGCGTAACTGGCCGCGACGCCGTTGATGGTCAATCGCTTGTTGCGGTACTCCACCACGTCGCCGGGCAGACCGATCACGCGCTTGATGTAGTTGACCTTGGGATTGGGCGGAAAGTTGAATACCACGACATCCCCGCGCGCCACTTTACCGACCGGAATCGCGACCGTATTGAGCACCGGCACGCGCAAGCCGTAGGTAAACTTGTTGACCAGGATGAAGTCGCCGACCACCAGCCCCGGCCGCATCGAGCTCGACGGGATGGTGAACGGCTCGACCAGGAACGAGCGCAGAAGGAAAACGACCAGAATCACAGGAAAAAAGCCGCGCGAGTACTCGACCAGCACCCCGGGCTCGGCCGAAGCGTACTTGCCTTCGGCCGAGCGGGCCACATCCTCGCCCGTCGACGCTTCGACGCCCGCCACTGCCGCGCGCCTCGGCGCCAGCAGGAAACGGTCGCATGCCGCCACCGCTCCAGTCGCCACGACGAACAACAACATGACGGCGGTGAAGCTCATATACTCGGACAGAACGCCGAAAATGCCGATAACCAGCACCAGCGCCCCCCACTGCACCGCAGCAGGATAATCCTTGGCTCCGACTTCCTTCTTGCCGCCGCGCGCGACCAGCAATATGCCGACCACAGCCATGGCTACGAACACCCAGAACAGATTGCCGCCCACTTATTTATCCCCTACTTGTAAGATGGCGAGGAACGCAGCCTGCGGAATCTCGACGTTACCCACCTGTTTCATGCGCTTCTTGCCGGCCTTCTGCTTTTCCAGCAGTTTTTTCTTACGGGTGATATCGCCACCGTAACACTTGGCCAGCACGTTCTTGCGCAAGGCTTTGATTGTTTCCCGGGCAATGATATGACTTCCTATCGCTGCCTGCACGGCAATATCGAACATTTGCCGTGGGATCAGTTCCCGCATTTTGGACGCCAGTTCGCGCCCGCGATAGATGGACGTCGCCCTGTGTACGATCAGGGACAATGCGTCGACCTTCTCGCCATTGACCAGAATGTCGAGTTTGACCAGATCCGAGGTCTGAAATTCCTTGAACTCGTAATCGAGCGAGGCGTAGCCGCGGCTGGTCGACTTGAGACGGTCGAAAAAGTCCATCACGACTTCGTTCATCGGCATCTCGAAGGTCAGCATGACCTGACGTCCCATATACTGCATGTTGCGCTGCACGCCGCGCTTCTGCGTACACAGTGTCATGACGGCACCGACGTAATCCTGCGGCACCAGAATCGTCGACGTGATGATGGGTTCGCGAATTTCCTCGATCTTGGACGGGTCGGGCAGCCGCGAAGGGTTTTCCACCTCGAGCAGTTCTCCGTCCTTCATCAGCACCTGGTACACCACGGTCGGCGCCGTGGTGATGAGATCCATGTCGAACTCGCGCTCCAGCCGCTCCTGTACGATTTCCAGATGCAGCAGGCCGAGGAAGCCGCAGCGAAAACCGAAACCCAGCGCTTGCGAAACTTCCGGCTCGTAATGCAGGGAGGCGTCGTTCAGCTGCAGCTTTTCCAGCGCGTCACGCAGATTTTCGAAGTCGTGGCTTTCAACCGGGTAGAGTCCGGCAAACACTTGCGACTTGACTTCCTTGAAGCCGGGCAAGGCTGCACTGGCCTGACGCGCGGCCAGGGTGATGGTGTCACCGACCTTCGCCGAGCTCAACTCCTTGATGCCGGCGATGACAAAGCCGACTTCGCCTGCGGCAAGCCGGGTACGCCCCAGTGCCTTGGGAGTGAACACGCCGACCTGTTCGCACAGGTGCTCGGCGCCAGTCGCCATGAAGCGGATCTTGTCCTTGGGGCTCAGGCAGCCGTCGACCACGCGCACCAGCATCACGACGCCGACGTAGTTATCGAACCAGGAGTCGATGATGAGCGCCTTCAGGGGGGCATCCGGGTCGCCCTGCGGCGGCGGAATCTTGCTGATGACCGTCTCGAGGATGTCCTCGATGCCGATACCGGACTTGGCCGAGCAGCGCACCGCATCGATGGCTTCGATACCGATGATGTCCTCGATTTCCTGGCTCACGCGTTCGGGTTCGGCAGAAGGCAAGTCGATCTTGTTGAGGACAGGCACCACTTCGACCCCGAGCTCGATGGCGGTATAGCAATTGGCGACCGTTTGCGCCTCCACCCCTTGCGAAGCATCGACCACCAGCAACGCACCTTCGCACGCAGACAGGGAACGGCTGACTTCATACGAGAAGTCGACGTGCCCCGGCGTGTCGATCAGGTTCAGGTTATAGACCTGGCCGTCACGTGCCTTGTACTGCAAGGAGGCCGTCTGCGCCTTGATGGTGATGCCGCGCTCTTTCTCGATATCCATCGAGTCGAGCACCTGCGCGCTCATTTCGCGCGCGTCCAGCCCGCCGCAAAATTGAATGAAGCGGTCAGCAAGAGTCGATTTGCCATGGTCAATATGGGCAATAATCGAGAAATTTCGAATATGTTTCATCGCTATCCAGCAAAAAAAAGGGCACTCACGGGTGCCCTCGCAGTCCGTCGCCGCGGTTTATCGCACCTGGCGCACACGGCCTGTCCATTTACACTGGCGCGAAGTTTAGCCGATTTCGCCGAGATGCGCAGCCAGCCGACCGGTATCGAGGTGGTAATGGCAGAGTTCAGTGTCGCCATCCATCAACACCGGTACCCGCTCGTCAAAGCGCGCCAGCAAAGTTTCATCGTCGTCCACGTCACGCACATCCAGTTCGAAGCCGTAGCGTTGCTGCCACGGCGCGAGTTCGGCCCGCATCTGATGACATAGACTACAGTACTCGCGGAAATACAGCGTCAGTTTCATCACGGCCGGTCCAGTTGCAGCAGCACGAAACTCATCTGGCCATTGCGCAGGACCTGCAGCGCCAGCCCACCGCCCTTGGCCTGGGCCGCCAGTGCCTGATCGAGCTGCGCGGCGCTCTCCAGACTGTCGCCACCGACCCCGACGATCACGTCTCCGGGGCGAATGCCGGCTTCGGCCGCGCCTGCCCGAGCGGCCTGCACCAGCAGACCGAATTTTACATGAAGTCGCGCGAGCAGGGCGGCAGGCGCAGGGGCGAGACGCAAGCCCAGTCGGCGCTCGCCCTGCGACTGCGGCACCGCTTCGCCCTGCGGCGCGCGATATTCGCGCGCCGCGGAGCGATCGTCCTCGGCCTTCAATTCGTCACTGAGCACGAGCACGCTCCGGCTCGCGCGATGGCGCCACACGTCCAGGGCAAAACGCGTACCCGGACGCGCCATGCCCACGATCCGTTGCAGCGCACCGGGATCGGCGACAGCTTGACCGTTGGCGGCCAGGACGATATCCCCGGGACGCAGGCCCGCCTTGTCGGCCGGACCGCCAGGTACGACCGAGTTGACGAGCGCGCCACGCGGACGGTCGAGCCCGAAAGAAGCCGCCAGCGGCGCGTTCATCTCCTGCATGCTCACGCCGAGGCGCGCGCGCGCGACCTTGCCGTGAATCTTGATCTGCTCGCTGACATCGAGCGCAAGATCGATGGGCACGGCAAAGGAAATCCCCATGAAGCCGCCGGACTCACTATAGATCTGCGAATTGATGCCGACCACTTCTCCTTTCAGATTGAACAGGGGTCCGCCCGAATTGCCGGGGTTGACCGCCGCATCGGTCTGAATGAAGGGTACATAGTTTTCGTCCGGCAACTGGCGGCCGACCGCCGACACGATACCCGACGTCACGCTGTTTTCGAAGCCAAAGGGCGAGCCGATGGCAAGGACCCATTCGCCGACCTTGAGCGTGGCCGACGAGCCGAGCTTCGCCACGGGCAGATCCTTGCCGTCTATTTTGAGCAGGGCGACGTCGGTGCGGGCATCCGAACCGATCACGCGCGCCTTGAACTCGCGTTTGTCGGTCAGCGTCACGGTGATGACGTCGGCGCGGGCCACGACATGGGAATTGGTCAGCACATAGCCATCGGACGAAATGATAAAGCCGGAACCCAGGGAGCCAATTTTGCGCTCACGCGGCTGCGGCGGCGCGAAACGGCGGAAAAACTCGAAGAACGGATCGTCTTCGGACAGACCGTCGGGGACACGCGCACTGGCCTGGCGCAAAGTCTGGGTCGTACTGATGTTCACCACCGCGCGGCCTTCAGCCTCGACGATGCGGGTAAAATCGGGAAGATCACCGGCAACAGCGGCTGCGGGCGCCCCCGCCAGCAACGAAGCCGCCAGCATAACGGACAGGATCAGCTTGTTCAGCGACATGTTCTCTCTCTACCTGAAGTGATTGCAGAAACGGGGCATCGGCTCCGGGTCGCGGCACCGCCCCGGGCACCGTATGCCGACGCGCTCGCAGCTCAGAATGGCGAGCCTGCAGCGCAATTCGATGGAAAGATGCTCCCGGGCTCAGGGTCTGCGCACGACCCGCAAGGTTTTGACCAGGCCGGACAGAGTCTGTTCGGGCATGTCGCCGACCAGAGTCAGCAACTGGTTGCCCTGAATACCCGTGGCCAGATTGATCGCGCCGTGCAAGTTCAGACTGCGTTCGCCGCGCCCCTCCTCCGGCACCGGTTCGACGAACAAGGACAACATCGCCAGTCCATCGGTAAAGACCATCTGCGGCACCGGTTGTTCGTTGGCGCCGGCGAGACCGCGCCAGGCGATGCGTATCATGTGAAAACCGGCAGGCAAGCCCGTCACCTCGACATGGGGCGCCAGCGGCGTCTTGGGCGACGCAACGGGCCCGGGACCGCGCAGCTGCACACTCATCTTGTAGTGCGGGCGCAGCAGGTTTTTGTCGCGCGGAGCCGCCAGATCGAGTTCGGCAAAACTGAACTGCTCGACGACATCGTTGCGCGGGCCGAGCGTCACCATTTTCAGCGGCATCGCCGTCATCGGGTCGACGCACAGCCGCACGCTGTAGCGCAGTTTGTCGCGCGGATGCAGCTCAAGCCAGTTGCAATCGCGCTGCGCCACGCGGTCGTTGCCGAGATGCCTGAGCGTATACGACTGCGCCAGATCGGCCACATCCTCGATGCTGAGCGCAGGAAACAGGCGCATCGCGCTGACCTTGGCAGCCATGAGCGCATGCTTGTCCGGCGCATAGCTGGTCAGCGCATCGCCGTTGCGGACGACTTCGCGCGGGAGTCCGTCGAGCGACTCGCGCCGCTCGACAAGATTGTCGCCGCTACCGGCACGGGCGATGCGAAAACTTTCCACGACGCCGCTCATCTGATGCAGATAGGTTCCGCTCAGGGCCTGCTGCTGCCCGGCCAGCTTCACCCGTCGCAACAATGCCCAGTCATCGCCGTTGGCGGGCGTCGCCGCCAGGACGGTCAACGGCAGCCCCGCCCAGACGAGCACAGATAGAACGCGTTGCATCAATGCCGGACCCCGCTTCCATAAGCCACTTTCAGTACGCCGGAGTCGGAGGTCATGTCCTGATGCGCAAGGAAGTAGGGATCCTCGTTATCGGCCACCGCCTGCAAGGGCCGCACCTGCACGGGCACGCTACCCTCTGCGACGATGGGCCCGGTCGCAGGCGTCGCCAGCTGCTGCCAGGCGATCACGGCGGCAAAGCTGACGCTCGCGGCCAGCGCCATCGCACCGACGGTGCTGCGCCGGCGCGTTGAACCAAGCCAGCGCCGGGGTGCGAGCACCGTCGGCTCTTCCGCCAGGCGGGCCGAAACCGCATTTTCGACATTGATGGCAGAAAGCTTGCCGGAACGCATGGCATCGCCGATCAGGTGATACCGGCTCCAGGTTTCCTTCAGCGATTCGTCGGCGCCAATCGCCGCTATGACACGGGCCGCCTCGTCGGCCCCCAGTTCCCCATCCATCAACGCGGATACTGATTCTTTCATGTCTACCACCTTCTGTTCTTAGCCGTATCCAGCAAAGGCCTCAACTCGACCGCAATGGCCTCGCGCGCACGGAAAATCCGCGAGCGCACGGTGCCAATCGGGCAGTCCATCACCCGGGCGATATCGTCGTAGGACATTCCCTCCATCTCCCGCAGGGAAATAGCGGTCCTCAACTCCTCGGGCAGACGCTCGACGACAGTGTTCACCGCCGCCAGAATCTGCTTGTTCATCAACTCCGACTCGGGCGTATTGTAGTCGGGCAGCTGCGACGCCATGTCGTAGCTCTCGCCGTCTTCGTCCTCTATTTCGCTGTTGACGACCGGACGGCGACCGCTGGAGCTGAGGAAGTTCTTGGCGGTATTGATCCCAATCCGGTACAACCATGTATAAAAAGCACTTTCCCCGCGAAACGCGGGCAAGGCGCGATAGGCCTTGACGAAGGCCTCTTGCGTAACATCTTCGATGTCCGCGCCGTCGCGGATAAAGCGCGACAATAGCCTGGCAAGGCGCCGCTGATACTTCGATACAAGCAGGTCGAAGGCTCTTTTTTCACCTCGCTGGGCACGCTCTACCAACTGTTGATCGAGCTCCCGATCACTCATGTCGTTGTTCTGCTCCCTTTATTGCCTGCCACTGAAATTGTCCCTGCATGGCAGACATTCAACTAGACCGCCAGCGGTGGAAGGAGTTCCCACACCGAGAACATATCAGACATCGCGTAAAACATGAATTGCGTGTAACACTTTTATCCCGTTTGCAAAATCTACCAAGCACTTGCTAGAATCAAAAAACGTTTTCCCCACCAGGAGCCGTCCCATGCCCACCGCCGGTCAGACCTTCCGCGACGCCGTCGCCCGCGAAACACCCCTGCAAGTCGTCGGTGCCGTCAGCGCCTATTGCGCCCTGCTCGCCGAACATTGCGGCTTCAAGGCGCTGTATCTGTCGGGGGGCGGCGTCGCGGCCAGTTCGTGCGCCCTGCCCGATCTCGGCATCACCACGCTGGAAGATGTCCTGATCGATGCGCGGCGCATCACCGATGCGAGCCCCTTGCCGCTGCTGGTCGACATAGACACAGGCTGGGGCGGCGCCTTCAATATCGCGCGCGCGGTGCGAAGTCTCGAAAAGGCCGGCGTCGCCGCCGTCCACATCGAGGATCAGGTACAGCAAAAACGGTGCGGCCACCGCCCGAACAAAGCCATCGTCCCCGCCTCCGAAATGGTCGACCGCATCCGCGCGGCCTGCGATGCGCGGCGGGACGCCTCCTTCGTGATCATGGCGCGCACCGATGCACTGGCCATAGAGGGACTGGATGCCGCCATCGAACGCGCCGTCGCCTGCGTCGAAGCGGGCGCCGATATGGTTTTTCCGGAGGCGATGACCGACCTTGCCATGTATCGCCGCTTCGCCGATGCGGTCAAGGTGCCCATTCTCGCCAATATCACGGAATTCGGAGCCACCGCACTCTACACTACGGAACAACTGGCTGCGCACGGCGTGTCGCTCGCGCTCTACCCCCTGTCGGCCTTCCGTGCGATGAGCCAGGCCGCACTCGATGTCTACGGCACAATCCGCCGCGATGGCACCCAGGGGCCGGTGGTCGACCGCATGCAGACGCGTGCCGAACTCTACCGCCACCTCGATTACCATGCGTTCGAACAGAAACTCGACGCCCTGTTCGGACAGACCCGACCAGACAACTGATTTTCCCGGTTTCGCAGCACCCGCAATCGCACCATCATCGACGAAGGAGAAAGTCCGTGAGTGACGTGATTCAGACTGGCAAACCCAAGAAATCGGTGGCTCTGTCCGGCGTTTGCGCCGGCAACACCGCGCTTTGCACCGTCGGACGCAGCGGCAACGACCTGCATTACCGCGGCTACGATATCCTCGACATCGCCGGCCAATGCGAATTCGAAGAGGTCGCCCATCTGCTGGTGCACGGCACTCTGCCGCGCCCGGCGCAACTGGCCGCCTACAAGGCGCGCCTGACGGCTTTTCGCGGCATCCCGCTGGCGGTCAAGGCCGTGCTCGAGGCACTGCCTCCGTCGGCCCATCCAATGGATGTCTTGCGCACCGGCGTATCGGCACTCGGCTCCAGCCTGCCGGAGAAAGAAGAACATGGCACCGCCGGCGCACGCGAAATCGCCGACCGCCTGCTGGCCGCAACCGGTTCCATGTTGCTGTATTGGTATCACTTCAGCCGCAACGGCAAGCGCATCGAAACAGAAACCGACGACGACACCATAGGCGCCCATTTCCTGCACCTGCTGCACGGCAAGAAACCGCGCGAAGACTGGGTTCGCGCGATGCACACCTCGCTTAATCTTTACGCCGAACACGAATTCAATGCGTCGACTTTCACCGCGCGCGTCATCGCCGGCACCGGCTCCGACCTCTATTCGGCCGTGGTGGGCGCCATCGGGGCCTTGCGCGGCCCCAAACACGGTGGAGCCAACGAAGTCGCGCTCGAGATCCAGCAGCGCTACGACTCGGCGGACGAGGCCGAACGCGATATCCGAGCCCGGCTCGGGGGCAAGGAAGTCGTCATCGGTTTCGGCCACCCCGTCTATACCCTGTCAGACCCGCGCAACAAAGTGATCAAGGAGGTCGCGCGCAGCCTTGCGCATGGAGCGGGCGACATGGCCCTGTTCGACATAGCAGAGCGCATCGAGAGCCTCATGCTGAGCGAGCGCGAACTGTTCGCCAATCTCGACTGGTTCTCGGCCGTCAGCTACCACCATCTCGGCGTGCCGACGAGCCTGTTCACTCCGCTATTCGTCATCGCCCGCAGCAGCGGCTGGTGCGCGCATGTCATCGAGCAGCGCCAGGATGGCAAGATCATCCGTCCCTCGGCCAACTACACCGGTCCGGAGCATCAGCTCTTCGTGCCGCTGGATCAACGCTGAAGTTCAGCCAAGGAAACCGTTATGTCAGACTCTGTCATTAATCTGCGTCCCGACCACGATCCGGAACTGAAGGCCATCGCCCACTACGTCGCTGACACCGTCATCGATTCGCCAGAAGCCTGGGACACCGCGCGCCTGTGCCTGATGGACACTCTGGGCTGCGGTCTGGAAGCCCTGTCCTACCCCGCCTGCACGAAGCTGCTGGGCCCCATCGTGCCGGGCACGGTGGTTCCAAACGGGGCGCGCGTGCCCGGGACCTCGTTCCAGCTCGACCCGGTCCAGGCCGCCTTCAACATCGGTGCCATGATCCGCTGGCTGGATTTCAACGACACGTGGCTCGCCGCCGAATGGGGCCACCCATCCGACAATCTCGGCGGAATACTGGCCACCGCCGACTGGATCAGCCGCGAACGCTGCGCACGCCAGGAAGCGCCGCTGACCATGCGCGACGTACTCGAAGCCATGATCAAGGCGCACGAGATCCAGGGCTGCCTCGCACTGGAGAACGCCTTCAACAAGGTGGGACTCGATCATGTCGTACTGGTCAAGGTCGCCTCAGCCGCCGTCTGCGCGCGCCTGATGGGCGCCAGCCGCACCGAAATCGCCGACGCGGTCTCGCAGGCCTTCGTCGACGGACAAAGCTTGCGCACCTACCGCCATGCGCCCAACACCGGTTCGCGCAAGTCATGGGCCGCAGGGGATGCCACCAGCCGCGCCGTTCGGCTCGCGCTATTCACACTGAAGGGCGAGATGGGCATTCCCGGCGTGCTCGGGGCGCCGGTCTGGGGCTTCTACGACGTCCTGTTCAAAGGACGCCCGTTCGCCTTCCAGCGCCCCTATGGCAGCTATGTCATGGAAAAGGTCTTGTTCAAGATCGCGTATCCGGCCGAATTCCACAGCCAGACGGCGGTCGAGTGTGCGATCGCGCTCAAGCACAAGCTGGACGCGAGCTCACGCAGCGCCGCGGATATCGCCCGGGTTACGATACGCACGCATGAGGCCTGCCTGCGCATCATCGACAAGAAGGGACCGCTCGCCAACCCGGCCGATCGCGACCACTGCATCCAGTACATGGTGGCGGTGCCGCTGCTGTTCGGCCGGCTGGAAGCCGGGGACTATGAAGATGACGTCGCCGCCGATCCCCGCATCGACGCCCTGCGCGAAAAAATCCTCTGCGTGGAGGACCCGCAGTTCACCCGCGACTACCACGATCCCGACAAACGCAGCATCGCCAACGCAATCACCATCGAGTTCAACGACGGTTCGCGTCTGGAAGAAGAAGTCTGCGAATACCCGATCGGGCACCAGCGCCGCCGCCAGGACGGCATTCCCCTGCTGCTGGAAAAATTCCGGCGCAATCTGGCGCGACGCTTTCCGGCCAAACAGCAAGCGGCGATCTTCGAGCTGTGCACCGACCCGCAGCGTTTGCTGGCAACGCCGGTTCCCCGCTTCACAGATATGTGGACGATCTGACAGGGCTACGCTCCGCCCCCCCCCCGGCGCGCAAACAAGGGGGGGCGGTCGGGAGGCGGGCGATCAGGACAGGCTGGCCAGCGCGCGGATGTGTTCGGGCGAAGTACGGCAGCAGCCGCCGATCAGGCTGGCTCCGGCACGGCGCCACTCGCGCGCCATGTCGGCAAAAGCGGCACTGTGGCCATGGCCGTGCCAGCATTTGTGCTCGGCATCATAGCTCTCGCCCGAGTTCGGATAGGCCAGCAAGGGCTTGCGCGTGGCCGTGCGTGCGCTGGCAAGCAGAGGGGCGATATACTCGGGCGCCGTGCAGTTGACGCCGACGGCTATGACCTGATCGAAGCCGTCGAGCGCCGCCACCGCATCGGCCAGGCGTTCGCCCTGGCACAGGTGTTCGCCATCGCGGCATGAAAAGCTGATCCAGGCGCGCGCAGAGGGGAACTCGGTCAGCAGCCGCGCCAGCGCGCGCGCTTCTTCCAGGCAGGGCAAGGTCTCGCAAGCGAGCAGATCGGGCCCTGCCGCCAGTAGCGCCGCCAGGCGCGGGCGGTGGAAATCCATCAACTGTTCTTCGCTCAGGCCATAATGGCCGCGATATTCCGAGCCATCGGCCAGCATCGCACCGTAGGGCCCGACCGAAGCCGCCACCAGCGGCCGCGCGCGGCCGACGCGAAGCGCGGGGTCGGCCCAGCAGCGATCCCGCGCTTCGCACGCCAGTTCAATCGCGCGCCGCATCAGGGCCCGCGCTTCGTCGTGCGACAGTCCGCGACGCGCGAATCCTTCGAAACTTGCCTGGTAGCTGGCGGTGGTCGCCACGTCGGCGCCAGCTGCGAAATAGTCCTCGTGCACCTGACGGATCAGCTCCGGGGCTTCGATCAGCACCCGCGCCGACCACAAGGGGTCGTTCAGATCGCAGCCGCGGCTTTCGAGCTCGGTCGCCAACGCGCCGTCGAGGACAACCAGCCCGCGCGCGGACAGATGAGGGGCAAAAGGATTGACTTCTGCGTCATGGGTCATACTGTATCTTTCCGGGTGTATGTTACTATGGGCGCCTTTGAAACCGACGCCAAGCCATTGTGAATACATCATCTTTTTCCGCCCTGCCGCTTTCGCCCGCTTTTCTGGACACCATCGCGAGCCTGGGCTACGCCTCCATGACCCCGATCCAGGCCGCCTGCCTGCCGGCGGTGCTGGATGGACGCGACCTGATCGCGCAGGCCAAAACCGGCAGCGGCAAAACAGCGGCATTCGGCATCGGTGTTCTCAACAAGCTCAACCCCCGCTTCTTTGCGATTCAGGCTCTGGTACTGTGCCCGACGCGAGAACTGGCCGATCAGGTCGCCAAGGAACTGCGCCGTCTTGCCCGCTTCGCCGACAACGTGAAGATACTGACCCTGTGCGGTGGCGTGGCGATGGGACCGCAGATCGGATCGCTCGAACACGGCGCCCACATCATTGTCGGCACGCCGGGCCGGCTGCGCGACCATCTTGGCCGCCGCACGCTGGATCTGTCCCACGTCGAAACGCTGGTGCTGGACGAAGCAGATCGCATGGTCGACATGGGGTTCTTCGAGGATATCGAGAACATCATGCGCGCGCTACCTCGCAAGCGGCAAACGCTGCTTTTCTCGGCCACCTACCCCGACACCATTCGCCAGCATGCGGGCACTTTCCTGCGCAACCCTCTGGAAATCAAGATCGAGGCGCGGCATGGCAATGAAAAGATCGAGCAGCGGTTCTACATGATCGAAGCCGAAGCGCGCAACCAGGCCGTGATCGATGTACTCAACCACTTCACGCCTGAATCGACGCTGGCTTTCTGCAACACCAAGATTCATTGCCGCGAGTTGACCGAGGCACTGCAAGCACGCGGCATCTCCGCTCTCGCACTGTACGGCGATCTGGAGCAACGCGATCGCGATGAAATCCTGGTGCGCTTCGCCAACCGCAGCGCCTCGGTTCTGGTCGCCACCGACGTGGCGGCGCGCGGCCTCGACATTCATTCGCTGGATCTGGTGCTCAATGTCGACGTGGCACGCGACCAGGAAGTCCACGTCCACCGCATCGGCCGCAGCGGCCGCGGCGACGAAAAAGGCCTCGCGGTCACATTGTGTGCCGACGCAGACAAGAAATGGGTCAAGCTGATAGAAGCCTACCAGGAGTCGCCCGCGCACTGGTACGAACGAAGCGAATGGCGCAGCAACGGCCTGCCCAAGCCACCGATGGTCACTCTGATCATCCATGGCGGACGCAAGGACAAGCTGCGTCCTGGCGACATCGTCGGCGCCTTCACCAACGACGGCGGTTTGAACGGGGATCAGGTTGGCAAGATCAACGTCTTCGACCATGTGAGCTTCGTCGGACTGGAACGTTCGGTCGCCAACAAGACCTTGCTGCGCCTGGATGGCCGCATCAAGGGTCGCCAATTCAAGATGCGGCTGATAGAAGAATGAAGCGCACTCTCCTGCCCGGCCTCCTGTGCGCCTTGCTGGCTGCGCCGCCCACCTCCGCGGCAACGCTGGAAACCGTGGTTTTGCTGCGCCATGGCGAAAAACCGGCCGCCGGGCTGGGGCAGCTCGACTGCCGCGGACTCAACCGCGCCCTGGCCCTGCCCGCGGTGTTGTCTGCGCGTTTCGGCAGGCCCGACCTCCTGTTCGCACCCAACCCCGGTCAGCGCAAAAAAGACGGCGGCACGGCCTACAACTACATCCGTCCACTGGCAACGCTTGAGCCGACGGCCATCTCGCTGGGGCTGCCGGTCAATACCGACTACGGGCTCGACGATGGCGCGGCGCTGGAGCAGGCGCTGACGTCGCCCGCGCTGGCCCGTGCCATGGTCTGGGTCGCCTGGGAGCATCACGCGATCGAAGATATCGCAAAGCATCTCCTGCGCGCCAATGGCGGCATGGCCGAGCAGGTGCCGGAGTGGAAAGGGGACGACTTCGACAGCCTGTGGATAGTCCGTATCGAACGCGACGGCGCGAGCGTGCACTCGCGCTTCAGCCGCCTGCAGCAGGGGCTGAACGGTCAAGCGACACGCTGCCCGGGCCCCGCTGTTCAATAATCGCGCTGCGGGACCAGCACGTTTCGGTTGCCGTTGCTCTCCATCGAACTGACCAGCCCTGCGGCCTCCATCTCTTCGATCAAGCGCGCTGCGCGGTTATAACCGATGCGCAAGTGCCGCTGCACCGACGAGATCGAGGCCTTGCGCGTCCTGAGCACGATTTCAACCGCCTCATCGTACAGCGGATCACTCTCGGTTGCGGCGGCGCGGGCGCCCGCGCCCGCCTCCTCGGCCTCGGCCTCGCCCGACAGCACCCCTTCCACATAGTCGGGCTCGCCGAGCTGCTTGAGAAACTCGACAATGCCGTGGACTTCCTCGTCGGCGACGAAGGCACCGTGAATCCGTTGCGGATAGCCGCTCCCCGGCGGCAGGAACAACATATCGCCCTGCCCCAGCAAGGCTTCCGCTCCCATCTGGTCGAGAATGGTCCGGCTATCGATCTTGCTGGATACCTGAAAAGCGATGCGGGTCGGGATATTGGCCTTGATCAAGCCAGTGATCACATCGACCGACGGACGCTGGGTCGCCAGAATCAGGTGAATCCCGGCCGCGCGCGCCTTCTGGGCGAGACGTGCGATCAATTCTTCGATTTTCTTGCCGGCCACCATCATCAGATCGGCGAACTCATCGACCACGACCACGATGAAAGGCAGCGCCTCCAGCGGCTCAGGCGTCTCCGGCGTCAAACTGAACGGATTGGCGATACGCTCGCCCTGCGCACGTGCCGCGTGGATCTTTTCGTTATACCCGGCCAGATTGCGCACCCCAAGCGCGCTCATCAGCCGGTAACGCTTTTCCATCTCACCGACACACCAGTTCAGAGCATTGGCGGCTAGCTTCATATCGGTCACCACCGGAGCCAGCAAGTGCGGAATATCGTTATATACCGACAACTCCAGCATCTTGGGGTCGATCATGATGAAGCGAACCTCATCCGGCGTCGACTTGTACAGAATGGACAGGATCATGGCGTTGACCCCGACCGATTTGCCGGAGCCCGTCGTGCCAGCCACCAGCAAATGCGGCGCGCGACCAAGGTCGGTGACCACCGGCAGGCCAGTGATGTCCTTGCCCAGAACGAGTGTCAACGGCGACCTGGCGTGCACGAAGGCATCGGAGGACAGGATCTCGGACAGACGGATCATCTGCCTGACCGGGTTCGGCAATTCCAGGCCCATGCAGGTCTTGCCGGGTATGGTTTCGACCACCCGGATAGAGGCCAGGCCCAGGGCACGGGACAGGTCCTTGACAAGATTGACGACCTGGCTGCCGCGCACGCCGACCGCCGGTTCGACTTCAAAACGGGTAATGACGGGGCCGGCGTAAGCATCGACCACGCTGACCTTGACCTTGAACTCGGCCAGCTTCTCCTCTATCACGATGCCGCGTTCCAGCAGCGCCTCGTCCGAGCCCGCCTCTATCACCTGTTCGGAAGCCGGCTGCAACAGATCGAGCCCAGGCAGGCAGTCGGTGCGTGCGACGCCAGGCGCCGGCGACCAGGCGCGAATCCCGTCCGGCACCGCAATACTGGTCTCCGGCTCGGCTTCTTCTATTAATTGCCACACCAGATCACCGGTATCGGGGAGGCTTTCTTCGCCGCTAGCGGGCGGCGCGCCCCCATCCGCGGCCTGCGGCTCGGCATCGCGCTCGAGCGGCGAGACGGCATCGGCAGAAGGCGCGGCGCGGCGAACGGCGTCGGAGACCGTCCCGGCAACAAGGGGGTCGTTGGCCGCGGCAGTGACAGCGGCGCCCCAGCTTGCCGAGCGGACCGGAGTCGCAAGCTGGGCAGAAGGCGGGGTCGTGCTGGCGGTTTGCACCACCGGCGCTTCGATCAACGACCGGTCGGCGGGTGCAGCAACGGCTGCCGCAGGCGAGGCCCCGGAGGGTGGCGCAACGGCAGCCGCGGGAGAGAGTCCGGAGGGTACAGCAACGGCTGTCGCGGGCGAGGGCCCGGAGGGTGGCGCGACGGCTGTCTCGGGCGAGGGCCCGGAAGGTGGCGCGACGGCAGCCGCGAACGAGGGCCCGGAAAGTGGCGCGACGGCTGTCTCAGGCGAGGGCCCGGAGGGTGGCGCGACGGCTGTCGCAGGAGAGGGTCCGGAAGGTGGCGCGGGCATGTCCTGGGGCGGGCGTATCGCGTACGCCTCGGACAAGGGCGGCAAGGTCAGTGGCACCTTCACCCGTCCGCTCACGACTTCAGGAGCGCTGGACAGCGTCGAAGACGGGGGCACGCGCCGGGCGACGGCATGCTTGCCTGCCTGCCGTCCCTTCAACCGTTCGCCGTGAATCGCCTGCAGACTCGCACGCACCTCGGAGGGATCTATCACTGGCAAATCGGGAGTGGCCTGCGGGGGTGCGCGGCGCGGAACGGCTTGCAGATTGCGGCTGAGTTCATCCTCATCGATGAGGGGAAGCGTATCGTCCTTCGTTTCCGATGCGGCACGCAAGCGCGATACCAGGCGGGCCGTGCGCATCAGATTCGCACGCAAATCCTTCGCATCCAGCAGCGGCAGATCGGGCGGCGTCTGCGCCCCGGCCGGGGATTCGGGAAGCGGAAGTCGGCGCGCGACGCGCCGTGGGCCGCCGTTGCCCAGATTACTGGCAACGTCATCCAGCCCGATGAGCGGCAAATCGCCAGGTGCCGTTTGCAGTCTGCGGCGCGCGGCGCGCGGGGCCGGCGCCGCATCGGAGGCGGCGGGCTCTGCCGCGGCGCCCTCCTCCCCCCTCTCTTCCTCCACCGTGCGGGACCGGGGAAGCCACGGCGTTTCATCGCCGACATCGAACCACCACGAGAAGCGCAACCAGGGTCGCAGCCGCCGCGTCCATGTCTCGGGCAGGTAGCCGGAACGAAGGCTCCAGGCCGCCAGGCCCAACAGCAACAACAGTACGAATAAAACAGCCAGCACAGTCAAAATCCGCCTACCCGATCAAGGTGTTTCGATGCCCGATGCACTACACCGGAAACTAGAACCAGGCATTGTAACGGCTTTTTTCCATCAGCGGGCCCGCCCGTCCCGGCTCCGGCACCGGGGCGGCTAAAACGGCCCCGCGGGGGCAAGCCCGCGGGGCCGTTCGGACCGCATCAAGCTGACGGACGGCTTAAACCTGGCCGACGGCCGCCTGATAGTCTTCGATCTGGTCGAAGTTCAGATAGCGGTAAACATCGGCCGCCTTCTCGTCGATAATCCCGATATTGGCGCGGTACTCCGCCAGTGTCGGGATATGGCCGAGCTTGGAGCAGATCGCGGCCAGTTCGGCCGAGCCGAGGTAGACGAAGGTGTTTTTACCCAGCCGGTTCGGGAAATTGCGCGTCGAAGTCGACATCACCGTCGCCCCTTCGCGCACCTGCGCCTGATTGCCCATGCACAGCGAGCAGCCCGGCATTTCCAGACGCGCGCCCGCACGGCCCAGAATGCCGTAATAGCCTTCCTCGGTCAGTTGCTTGGCATCCATCTTCGTCGGCGGCGCCACCCACAGCTTGACCGGGATGTCCGATTTGCCTTCGAGCAATTTGCCTGCCGCGCGGAAGTGGCCGATATTGGTCATGCACGAACCGATGAACACCTCGTCGATCTTGGTGCCGGCCACCTCGGACAGGAACTTCACGTCGTCCGGATCGTTCGGGCACGCCACGATGGGCTCCTTGACGTCGGCCAGGTCGATCTCGATCACCGCCGCGTACTCGGCATCGGCATCCGGCGCCAGCAGCACGCCCTCCTCGATCCAGCGCTCCATCGCGGCAATGCGACGTTCAAGCGTGCGCGCGTCCTGGTAGCCTTCGGCGATCATCCACTTCATCAGCGTGACGTTGGGACGCATGTATTCGAGGATGGGCTCCTTGTCCAGCCGTACGGCGCAGGCCGCTGCCGAGCGTTCGGCCGTGGCGTCGGACAGTTCGAAAGCCTGCTCGACCTTGAGCCCGGGCAAGCCCTCGATTTCCAGAATGCGGCCCGAGAACACGTTCTTCTTGCCGGCCTTGGCCACCGTCAGCAAACCCTGCCGGATCGCGTACAGGGGAATCGCATTCACCAGGTCGCGCAGGGTGACGCCCGGCTGGAGCTCGCCCTTGAAACGCACCAGCACCGACTCCGGCATATCCAGCGGCATCACGCCGGTGGCGGCAGCAAACGCGACCAGGCCGGAGCCGGCCGGGAAGGAAATCCCGACCGGGAAGCGGGTGTGGGAGTCGGCGCCGGTGCCGACGGTATCCGGCAGCAGCAGGCGGTTGAGCCAGCTGTGGATCACGCCATCGCCAGGGCGCAGGGACACGCCGCCGCGCGTCGAAATGAAGGACGGCAGCTCCTTGTGCATCTTGACGTCGACCGGTTTCGGATAGGCCGCGGTATGGCAGAAGGACTGCATCACCAGGTCGGCGGAGAAGCCGAGACAGGCCAGATCCTTCAACTCGTCGCGCGTCATCGGACCGGTCGTGTCCTGCGAGCCGACCGTGCTCATGCGCGGTTCGCAATAGGTGCCCGGGCGCACGCCGCGGCCTTCGGGAAGGCCGCAGGCGCGACCGACCATCTTCTGCGCGAGCGAGAAACCGCGGCCGCTGTCGGCCGGCGCCTGCGGCAGGCGGAACGTCGTCGATGCGGGCAGGCCGAGCGCTTCGCGCGCCTTGGCCGTCAGACCGCGCCCTATGATCAGATTGATGCGCCCGCCGGCGCGCACTTCGTCGAGCAACACCTCCGACTTGAGGGCAAAAGTCGCCACGACGGCGCCGTTTTTCTCGATACGGCCCTGATAGGGATAGATGTCGATCACATCGCCCATGGCCAGCGCGGACACATCGACTTCGATCGGCAGCGCCCCCGAATCTTCCTGGGTATTGAAAAAGAT
>NZ_AUGZ01000037.1 GCF_000422925.1 Paludibacterium yongneupense DSM 18731 | reverse complement strand
GCTCGTCCATCATGCCGGGCAAAGTCAATCCGGTGATTCCGGAAGTGGTCAACCAGATCGCTTTCGAAGTGATAGGCAATGACAGTACGGTGACCTTCGCCGCCGAAGCCGGACAGCTGCAGCTCAATGCCTTCGAACCCATCATCGCGCACAGCCTGTTCAAGAGCGTCACCCACCTGCGCCAGGGCTGCATGGTGCTGGCCGATCTGTGCGTCGACGGCATCAGCGCGAATCGCGATACCCTGCGCCGCTCGGTCGAACAGTCGATCGGCATCGTCACCGCGCTCAACCCCTATATCGGCTACGCCAATGCCACCGAGATTGCCTCCGAAGCGCATGTCAGCGGGCGCGGGGTGTCGGAGATCGTCCTCGAGCGCAAGCTGATGTCGGTGCAGGAGCTGGATGAAGTGCTGCGGCCGGAGAATCTGACACGACCGCATCCCTTTATGGCGACACGACACTAACACGCGACGGGCCGCCGCATTGCGGCGGTCGGCAACACGTACCAGGAGTGCAGCATGAAAAAAAATCGCATCACACTGTGGGTCATCCTCGCCTTGATCGCCGGCATGGGCGTTGGCTACTACTGTCACAGCTATCTGGCGCCGGCGGCAGCCAAGGCCATGGCCGGCTACTTCAGTCTGTGTACCGACGTATTCCTGCGCATGATCAAAATGATCATCGGCCCGCTGGTATTCTCGACCCTGGTCTATGGTATCGCGAGTAGCGACGCCTCGGCCGTCGGGCGGATCACGGCCAAGGCCATGGCCTGGTTTGTCGCCGCCTCGCTGGTGTCGCTCGGGCTGGGACTGCTGTTTGTCAACGTGCTGCAGCCGGGGGTCGGCTACAACTTGCCGATTCCGGCGCAGGGGGCAAGCAGCGGCATCGCCGCCAGCGCGATCAACCTCAAGGACTTCGTCGCCCACATGTTCCCGAAGAGTTTCTTCGAGGCGATGAGCAATAACGAGATTCTGCAGATCGTCGTATTCTCGCTGTTCTTTGGCGTTGCGCTCGGCACGCGCAACAAGGGCGGGGTGCAATCGGCACTGGTGTCTGTCATCGGCGATATCTCGCATGTGATGCTGAAGGTGACCGGCTATGTCATGGTCCTGGCGCCGCTCGGTGTGTTCGGCGCCGTCGCCGGCACCATCGCTATCGACGGTCTCGGCGTGCTTGCCATGTACGGCAAGTTCCTCGGCTATTTTGTCATCGCCACTCTGACCTTGTGGGCCTTGCTGATCGCGGCCGGTTACTACTTCCTTCGCGGCGGTGTGTTTGCCTTGATCCGCGCGATGCGTGTTCCCATCCTGCTCGGTTTTGCCACGGCCAGTTCGGAAGCCGCCTACCCCAAAGTTCTCGAGCAACTCGAAAAATACGGTGTCAGCGACAAAGTCGCCGGTTTTGTCCTGCCGCTCGGTTATTCGTTCAATCTGGCCGGGTCGATGTTGTACTCGTCGTTTGCTGCGCTGTTCATTGCCCAGGTCTATAACGTTCCGCTGAGTCTGGGCGAGCAGGTCACCATGCTGCTGGTGCTGTTCGTGACCAGCAAGGGAATCGCCGGGGTGCCGCGCTCCGCGCTCGTGGTTGTCGCGGCTGTGCTGCCGATGTTCCATCTGCCGGATGCGGGCGTGCTGCTGCTGCTGGGGATAGACCACTTCCTCGATATGTTCCGCACTGCGACCAACGTGATCGGCAATGCCCTTGCCACGACCGTCGTTGCCCGCTCGGAAAGTCTGTGCGACGCCGGTGCCGATACCGGCGATCTGCCTGCGGAAGAGCCCGAAGCGGCTTGAATCGGACGCTCTGTCCATGCAGTGGGTGGCGACGGTCGGGGGACGGCCGCCATCCGCGCCGGGCAGACGCCGCGAATCCGTACCACGAGTACCCCTTGATGTGTGTTTGCAGGCCGCGGCTCAGACCGCGGCTCTTTTTATTGTGCTGTCTACATGAGTTTTGCTTGTTGTAATGACAACGGGTTGTTTGATCTCGCGCAATAAATTCCGATGTGCCGCGAGAGCGCGGTGCAATCTCCTGGCAGGCGCTTCACCGCACCGGGTAAGGCTGCGCGCCTGGCTGCTGCCGATGGGGACTGCCGTTTTCAACATGACCCGGCCGTTAAACTTTGATATGACTGTTGACTATGTAGAATCTGTTTGTAAAATCCCTCCTATTAATAATTTTGTCTGAGGCGCGGCACATCGATTTTCGTGCGCCGAGGCAATGCACCTTGCCCGTCTGATCGGGGGTGAATAATTTTTTATGACTTCGGAATATTTCGTAAAGCAGGTCATCCCTGCAGTCATTGACGGACGAACTTCAGAAAAAGGAATGCGAGTATGAGTTGCTCACTCTATGCATGGCTGGGGGATCGATCGCCTGTCATTTCGAATGAATTGCTGGCTTTCGACCTGACCTGCTGCCTGGTGGGCGAGGAGGGCGACGCTGTGCTGGTCGAGCCGGTGCTTGCTGCGCCGGGACCGCGGGTGGCGGTACGCTGGGGCAGCTGGAGCGTGCGCATCGGCTACGAAGAAGGGGCAGCCGTTGCCCGCGACGCTGCCTGTCTGTCCCTGCCTGATGGAACAGACAAGCGTCTGCACCTCGAGTGCGAGCACCTCGATAGCGCGGCGCAGGCGCGAAAATTACAGCGCCTGCTCGCGTTTCTGCAGGAAATCTACGGCGCCGCTGTGGTCGAAGCGCTTCCGCGCGAGGTGGCGTAAACCGGCCGGTTGCGCTGCGTCCTAGCGTGCGCCGAGCGCGCGCTCGATAACGTTGCGTGCCACGCGCGGCCGGGGCACCCTGCCGCCGAACCAACTGCGGACATCGGTGTCGAGGCCGATGCCGTGCATGAAGTTATACAGTGCCTTGTTGAGCGCTTGCCCCAGTACCGAGTGATCGACTCCGGTCGGGTCGATGAAATCGACGTCGTTGCGCGCGAAGGCACCCGGTGGCAGTGGTTTGAGCCTGATGCCGTATTCTTCGGGATTCTTGCCTACCGGCGAATGCACGGTACAGGCGAAGCGGTGGAAATAGCCTGACTGAATGCAGCCGCTGGCGAATAGCTGCCGTACATATTCCAGCGCATCGACCGTGTCTTGTACGGTCTGGGTCGGAAATCCATACATCAAGTACGCGTGCACCAGAATGCCGGCGCAGGTGAAGTCGTTGGTCACGCGCGCCACCTGTTCGACTGAAACCCCCTTCTTCATCAATTTCAGCAGGCGGTCGGATGCCACTTCGAGTCCGCCCGAGATCGCAATGCAGCCGCTGTCGGCGAGCAACTGGCACAGTTCGGGGCTGAAGGATTTCTCAAAGCGGATATTGCCCCACCACGAAATGGTCACCTGCCGCCGCAGGAGTTCTTCCGCCAGCGCCTTCAGCATCTTGGGCGGGGCGGCTTCGTCCACGAAATGAAAGCCGGTCTGTCCGGTCTCGGCGACAATGGCCTCTATGCGGTCGACCAATTGGCTCGCGGTCGCGGTTTCGTAACGCGAGATATAGTCCAGAGTGACATCGCAGAAACTGCATTTTTTCCAGTAGCAGCCGTGCGCTATGGTGAGCTTGTTCCAGCGGCCATCCGACCATAAGCGGTGCATGGGGTTGAGCATGTCGAGCAAGGACAGATAACGGTCCAGCGGCAGGCCGTCCCAGGTCGGCGTCCCGACGTCGGCGAAAGCCACGTCGCGTTCTCCTGCGTCGATCAAGAGAGGGCGTCCGCTGTCGGCGTCGCGCACGAAGGTTCGCACCAGGCCAGACAGCGGGCGACGGCCTTGCAGATGGTCGAGCAAGGCCAGCAGCGGGCGCTCGCCGGCATCCAGCGTGACGAAGTCGAAATAGTCGAATACCCGCGGTTCATCCAGGGTGCGCAACTCGGTATTGACATAGCCGCCTCCCAGTACCAGTTTGATGGCCGGATTCTGGGCCTTGATCGACTGCGCGATGCGAAATGCAGCATAGACCGAGCCGGGAAACGGCACGGACAGCAGAACCATGTCCGGCGCGTGCCGCTTCAGCGCGTCGAGAGTCAACTCATGCAGCGTGCGGTCGACCAGATTGAGCGGAGCGGCGAGCGCCTCGGCCAGCGGGTCGAAGCTGGCCTGGCTCTGGGCGAGTGATTCGGCATAGCGGACGAATTCGAAGCGCGAGTCGATTGCTTCACGTATGACATCGGCGATGTCGTTCAGGTACAGGGTCGCCAGATGACGAGCCCGGTCCTGCATGCCGAGTGCACCGAAAGCCCAGGCCAGCGGGTCGCCACCCTCGTCGTCGACGTAGGCGTCGAGCGAGTCGAAGCGCGAGCCCTCGGGCAGAAAGCCGCCGCCGCAGATGCGATGGGCGAGAGTCGAGTCACGCCCCTGAAGAAAAGCCAGTGTCGGTGCGATCGTGGCGAGATAGCGTTCGAAGTGCTGCAGGAAGTCGGCGACATTCTGTGTGTGCGCACGCTGCGCTTGTGTCTCGATCTGCTCGCGCATAGCCAGTAGACCGGTCCGGGAAAACAGCTTCAGCACCAGCGCCAGCGCCAGGTCTTCCTGTTCCGCCTTCACCGATCGCGAGCGCAGAAAGCCGGTCAGATAAGCGGTAGAGGGGTAGGGCGTGTTGAGCTGTGTCATCGGCGGGATGAGGGACAGCACGCGGATGGGCGAGTTTTCCATGGCAGGGATCCGGACGTTGCGAGCGCGTCGGCGTCGACGCGGCAGCCATTTTAGCAGAAGCCGGCGGCGAGAACCGCCCCGTGTCGGCGGCTGGACACGCCGGCTCGAGGCGGTACGGACGAAAGGCGGGGCGGGGGTGCCGCCGATGCCATGCAGCGAGGGCGGGGGGCGCCAGGCGCCCCGGGAGGGGAGCTAGAATAGATGGGTGAAGTCGGCGAGCGAGTCCAGTTTGACGTCGAACAAAGGATCGCTTGCGGGCAGCGCCTGGGTATCGCCGACGGCGACGACGAAACCGGTGCCCGCGTTGCGGGCGGCACGCATTCCGGCCAGCGAATCTTCGACCACGACGGCTTGCCGCGGCGCGACACCGAGACGTTGCGCCGCGCGCAGATAGATGTCAGGTGCCGGTTTGCCGCGTATCGTGCCATCGTCGTAAGCGATGGCATCCCAGTCGAACCAGCGCTGCAGGCCGAGTTCTTGATAGTAGAAGCGCATATTGATCTCCCCCGATGCCGTCGCGATGGTGAATAACACCCCCTCAGCTCGCAAGCGATCGAGCAAGGCGGGTACGCCGGGCGCCAGGGCGAAAGCCGCCCCCTTTTGTCCGCAAATCGCGCGGTAGCGCGACTCTTTCAGCTCGGACAAGCGCTCCTGCTCTTCCTGAACCAGCTGGCGCCCGCAGACCTGCTCGAAAATATCGCGATTGGTGCGGCCATGTATCAGGCTGGTGATCTGCTGGCGGCTCCAGCTGCGCTGGGTGAGTTCTTCCAGCGTCTCGTGCCAGGCGGCCTCATGCCAGGGCGAATCGAGTAGCAGCACCCCGTTGAAATCGAACAGGATCGCCTGGTATGTCGCTGTGCCGAGTTGCATCTCTGCCATGGTGTCGTCTTCTGCCGCACGCATCGGTGCCGTGTTGGATAGATCGAATTTATACTCCCGGATGTCATGGCGGGCAAATTGGCGCGCCGCCGGGCCCCGCTCCATGGCGGTGGCGGACATGTCTACAAGCGGAATTGCGCGAGGGTCTGCCTCTGTTCGCGTGCCAGCCCGTCCAGCTGCCGTGCGCTGGCGGCCGTATTCTGTGCCGCTGCGCTCGACTGTTCCGACATCTGCGCCGTATGTTCGACCTGGGCCGCGATGGTATTGCTGGCAGCGCCCTGCTGCTGGATGGCCGCCGAGATTTCGCTGATGCTGCGCGCGGCCCCTGCCACGTTGTCTCCTATGCGCCTGATGGCGCGATCGGCATCATCGGCGCGCTGAACGCCATTGCTCACCAGCGTTTCGGCTGACTGCATCTGGCTTATCGCGTGTTGCGACTGAGCCTGCATGGTCTCTATGGTTTTTGAAATTTCGAGCGTGGAGTGGGTGGTTCTCTCCGCCAATTTGCGCACTTCATCCGCGACAACGGCGAAGCCGCGTCCCTGCTCGCCTGCCCGTGCGGCTTCGATCGCGGCGTTGAGGGCCAGCAGATTGGTCTGATCCGCGATTTCGCGGATCACGCCGATGACCGCGCTGACCTGCCCACTACAGGTTTCCAGGTCGTGAATGCTGGCGGCCGAGGTTTTGACCACCGCCGAGATCTCGCGGATATCGTTGATGGTCCCGGCGATGGTCGTGGAGCCTTCCGCTATCAGATTCGTCGATTCGATCGCCCCGGAATGGGCCTGCCTTGCCTGATCTGCGATGTGATTGATGCTGACCGTCATCTGCTGGATCGTCGCCGCCATGCTGGCGGCGGCTTCGCTCTGTGCGCTCGAGGCTGACGAAACCTGGGTTGCGGTTTGCGACAGGCCCTCCGAGGCTGCCGCGACCGCATCCGAGCCCCGCAGCAGGCTCTTCATGCTCTGCTGCAGCCGCTCGAGCAGCGTGTTGAAAGCACGGGCCGTCTGCCCGATTTCATCGTTGCCGCCGACATGGGCGCGCTCGGTGAAGTCCAGCGACTGGCTCACGTGTTCGAGGGTGGCCTGGATGCGCTCGAGTCCGCCATGGATGAGGCGGTAGAGCCAGGCGGCCAGCAGTCCCGACGCGATGAAGGCGACAGCGATGATGGTGCCAAGCAGCAGCAGCGAGCGGCGGTACTGCTGATTGTTCTGTTGCACGAGGTCTTCGGCGAGGGCGGTATTGAAGGCGTAGTGCTTGTCGAGCGCCGTGCCTACTGCCGTGGACGCGGCCAAGCCATCGACGAACAGGAAATGAATCGCCTCGTCGCGCCTGCCGGCCCGGGCCTCGCTCAGGCTGCGCTCGATGCAAGCCCGGTAGGCATCCATCGCCGCCTTGTCTGCGAGCAGCAACTGCCGGTCCTCCTCGGACGAGATATCGTTGGCCAGATAGTCTGCGGAGGCGGTATCGAAGCGCTGGTTGGCGGCGGCAATACCGGCGTGCGCCTCGTCCCGCTCGGCCTGTGTCGTTGCCAGCAGGTATTTCAAGACACTGACGCGCAGACCGGTGAGTCCGGCCTGGGCCCGGGTCATGGTTTTCAGGCTGGGAAAGGTATTGACCTCGATATAGTTGAAGCGTTCCTGCGCCTGCGACAACTGCCGGAGGCCGTAGCCGCCGACCAGTAGCAGGGCGAGCAATGCGACCGAAAGGGTGAGAAGTAATCGTTTGGTAATGGTCATGACGTGACGGCCCCGGTGGTTTGTGTCGAATTTTGTTTTTGATTGAATAATTTATTTATTTATTGGTATTAGTCTTTATTGTTGAAAATTTTTCTATAAACAGTAAATGAAATTTATTACATGATTGTCAAGATGCGTTAAGAAAACCCGAGGCTGCCTTGACTCCGGTCAGATGTGCATTCAGGGATGTCATGGCTCGCGCGCTGACCTCGAACAAGGTCTGTCCGCAGCGATGTGCGCATAATCGTGAAAATTTTGCCGAGACTCCTGATGGACCACCTACTTGACCGTTTCTTGAACTATGTATCGTGCGACACCCAGTCCCGCCCCGAGGCGGAACAGGTTCCGAGCAGTAGCGGACAGCGCGTGCTCGCCCACATGCTGCAAGCCGAGTTGCTTGCGCTGGGCCTGGATGATGTCGTCGTCGGAGAGCACGGCTGCGTAATGGCTACCCTGCCTTCCAGCGTAGGCTGGGACGTGCCGACGATAGGCTTCATTGCGCATCTGGATACCGCGCCCGATTGCAGCGGCAAAGACGTCAAGCCGCAGATCGTCGCCGACTATCGCGGTGGTGATATCGTCCTGGGGCAGAGCGGCGAGCGACTGTCGCCGCAGCGCTTCCCGGTGCTGGATACGCTGCATGGGAAGACGCTGATCACCACCGATGGCAGCACCTTGCTCGGCGCCGACGACAAGGCCGGCATCGCCGAGATCGTCACCGCGATGCGGCACTTGCAACACGGCAAGGTGCCGCATGGCGCGATCCGCATCGCCTTTACTCCGGACGAGGAGATAGGGCGCGGCGCACAGTTTTTCGATGTGGCCGCCTTCGCTGCCGAATGGGCGTATACCGTCGATGGCGGGGGAGTCGGCGAGTTGGAGTGCGAAAACTTCAATGCGGCTTCCGCCGATATTCATATCGTCGGCAATAATGTGCACCCGGGTTCGGCCAAAGGCGTGATGGTCAATGCATTGACGCTGGCGACGCGCATTCAGCAGGCGCTGCCGGCCGGAGAGACGCCGGAGCGCACGGCGGGGCGCGAGGGCTTCTTTCATCTGACGTCGCTGCAGGGCTCGGTCGAGTGCGCGGACATGCACTACATCATCCGGGACTTTGACCGGACAGCCTTCGCCGCTCGCAAGCAGCAACTGCGGGATGTTGCCGCCGCCATCGGGCGCGGCCTGCCAGCCGATTGCCGGATCGATGTGATGCTGCACGACAGCTACTACAATATGCGCGATGAAGTCGCACGCTTTCCGCATGTGGTCGAACTGGCGCGCCAGGCAATGACCGACCTGGATATCGAGCCTGATCTGTGTCCGATTCGCGGTGGGACCGATGGCGCACAGCTGTCGTTTCGCGGCCTGCCTTGCCCCAATCTGTTCACCGGCGGCTACAACTACCACGGTAAACACGAGTTTGTGACCTTGGAGGGAATGGAACAGGCGGTGGCCGTGATCGTCCGCATCGCCGAACTGACCGCCTTGCGTGCACGGCCGTGATGCCTGCGGGGGGGCGGCGCTTGCCGGCTCCCCCGCGAGCCGGCGGACGGCTCAGGCCAGGTGCATGGCGTGAAAGCGCAGGTGTTCTTCGATGAAACTCGCCACGAAATAATAACTGTGGTCGTAGCCGGGGTGGAGGCGGTAGGTGAGCGGCCAGCCGCGGCGCTCGGCAATGTCCAGCAATGACTGCGCTCGCAATTGATGCGGCAAGAAGGGATCCTGCTCCCCTTGATCGATCAAGAGCGGCAGTCCCGCTTTCGCATCCTCCAGCAGGCAGCAACTATCGTAGGCGGCCCACAGCGAGCGATCGGGCCCCAGGTAATGCAGAAAGGCTTGCTGTCCCCAGGGAACATTGCTCGGATTGGCGACCGGTGCGAAGGCCGACGCCGAGCGATAGCGTCCGGTTTCGCGCAGAGCCAGCATCAGGGCGCCGTGCCCCCCCATCGAGTGGCCGCTGATCGCACGGCGATCGTTCACCGGGAAATGCGTCTCTATCAGCTGCGGCAATTCCTGAGCGACATAGTCATACATCCGGTAGTGCGTGTGCCACGGCGCCTGCGTGGCGTTGACGTAGAAGGATGCGCCCTGACCAAGATCGTAGCCATCTGCATCGGGGACATCATCGCCGCGCGGACTGGTGTCGGGCATTACCAGCGCCAGTCCGAGTTCGGCCGCCACGCGCTGCGCGCCTGCCTTGGTCGAGAAATTCTCGTCGTTGCAGGTCAGCCCCGATAGCCAATACAGCACCGGCACTTTCTCGCCGTGCGCCGTCTGCGGCGGCAGAAAGATGGCGAACGTCATCTCGGTCCCGGTGGCGTTTGAGCGATGACGGTAGCGTTTGTGCCAGCCGTCGAAGGCCCGATGGCCTGCGATCATTTCCAGCGAAGTGGGCATCGAAAGCTCCTGCCGCCTGCCCTCAGTGCGGGCCGGCGAGGGATTAGCGGGAAAAATGAATCACCGAACGGATCGACTTGCCTGCATGCATGAGGTCGAAAGCCGTGTTGATCTCTTCGAGCGGCATGGTGTGGGTGATGAAATCGTCGAGGCGGAATTCGCCCTTCAGATAGCGTTCGACGTAAGCCGGCAGTTCCGAGCGCCCGCGCACGCCGCCGAATGCCGATCCGCGCCACACCCTGCCGGTGACCAGCTGGAACGGACGGGTCGACACTTCGGCGCCCGCTTCGGCCACGCCGATCACGATCGACTCGCCCCAGCCTTTGTGGCAGCACTCGAGCGCGGAGCGCATCACCTGTACATTGCCTATGCACTCGAACGAAAAATCGACACCGCCATCGGTCATGGCGATGATCACGTCCTGAATCGGAATCGCGCAAGCGGCGGGATCGACCAGATCGGTGGCGCCCAACTGCCTGGCCAGGGCGAATTTTTCGGTATTGATGTCGATGCCGATGATGCGCCCGGCCCCTGCCATGCGTGCGGCGATTACGGCCGACAGGCCGATGCCGCCCAGGCCGAAGATGGCGACCGTGTCACCCGGCTGAACCTTGGCGGTGTTGATTACGGCCCCCATGCCGGTCGTGACGCCACAGCCGAGCAGGCAGACTTCTTCCAGTGGCGCGGCCTTGTCAATCTTCGCAAGCGAGATTTCCGGCAAGACGGTGTACTCCGAGAAGGTCGACGTGCCCATATAGTGGTAGATGGGTTTCCCGTCCTTGGAAAAACGGGTCGTGCCGTCCGGCATCAGCCCCTTGCCCTGCGTGGCGCGGATGGCTTGGCACAGATTGGTCTTGCCCGAGGTGCAGAACTTGCATTCGCCGCATTCCGGCGTGTAGAGCGGGATCACGTGATCGCCTACGGCGACGCTGCTCACGCCCTCGCCGACCGCTTCGACGATGCCCGCCCCTTCATGGCCGAGGATGGCGGGGAAGACCCCTTCCGCATCCTTGCCCGACAGGGTGTAGGCATCGGTATGGCATACGCCGCTGGCCACGATGCGGACCAGAACTTCACCGCGCTGCGGCGGCATCAAATCAACGTCTTCTATCGACAAGGGCTGGTTCGGGCCCCAGGCGACCGCGGCACGTGTCTTGATCATTTGCATCATCGCTCCTTGTCCCGGGCAATCGGGTCAGAAAACGATAGTTTAGTCATTACCAAATACGAGATAATCGCTGTAACTGGAAATATATCTTTGCCATTGAGGAATAATCATGCAGTGGGAGGGCGTCGTCGAATTTGTTGCCGTGGTCGAAGCGCAAAGTTTCACTGGCGCCGCGCATCGCCTGGGGATGTCGGTCGCGCAAGTCAGCCGGCAGGTTTCGGCGCTGGAGCGGAGGTTGGCAACGCGCCTGCTGTACCGGACTACGCGCAAGGTCAGCGTGACCGAGTCCGGTCAGCTCTATTACCGGCACTGCCGGCCTCTGCTGGACGGCTTGCACGAGGCGGAGCAGGCTCTGTCTCTCACGCGGGATACGCCGAGCGGCCATCTGCGGCTGACCGCGCCGGTTTACTACGGGGAGACGGTTATCGCTCCCCTGCTGCAACGCTATCTGCTGGATTTTCCCGCCGTCAGCGCCGAGTTGAATCTCGACAACCGCAAGATTGATCTGGTCGCCGAGGGGTACGACCTGGGCATCCGGCTCGGTCCCATGGACGAGTCGTCCCTGATGGTCAAGCAGCTCGCCAGCCGCCGCCACCATGTATGCGCCTCGCCCGACTACCTGCAGCGCCATGGGGAGCCGCACACCCTGGCCGAACTCGCACAATACCAGTGCCTGGTCGGCACCATCGCTACCTGGCGTTTCAGCGAAGACGGGAGGCGGCGCGAGATCACAGTGAGTGGCCGATTGCGCTGCAACAGCGGAGCCGCCCTGCTCGGGGCGGCCTTGCAGGGGCTGGGGCTGGTGCAGCTGCCCGGCTACTATGTGGCCGAGCATCTGGCCAGCGGGCGTCTGACGAGCCTGTTGACTGCCTACACTTTGCAGGACGGGATTTGGGCGACCTATCCGCGCACCCGCTATCTTCCCCCCAAGGTCAGCCGCTTGGTGAGCTATCTGGAAGCCGGGATAGGGCAGGGAGACAAGGCCGCGCTGCGGCCATGAGCACTCCGGCCCCGTCGCTCACGGATTCTCGGGCCAGCGCTTGTCTCCGTCATGCTGTTCCTTGTCATGTTTCTGCTGCGGCGAGCGTTTCAGCTGTTCCTGCTGCTGCCCTGGCTGCTGCTGGTGCTGGGGTCTGGCCTGACCCGGAGCGGCGTGCTGCTGCTGCGGCTGCCCTGGCTGCTGCTGGTGCTGGGGTCTGGCCTGGCCCGGTGCGGCGTGCTGCTGCGGCGGCTGCCCTGGCTGTTGCTGGTACTGGGGTCTGGCCTGACCCGGAGCGGCGTGCTGCTGCGGCGGCTGTCCGGGCTGTTGTGCCCCTGGCTGGCGGTATGAGGGCTTGTGCTCGCCATGCATCGCCGGCATTCCGCCCGGAACCTGGCCTTGCGGACGCCCTGCCGGTTCGTGCGGCTGGTAGCGATAGTGCTGCGCCTGTAGCGCGCGTTGCTGCTCGGGCGAGTGCGGGTAGCGGTCGCCCGAAAAGCTGCGCTGGTACACGGGCAAAGGCGCGGGAGGGGGCGCCGCGCGCCGGTCCCAGTGATCCCAACCCGGATGGCGTCGCTGCCAGTCCGGCCCCCAGTGCTCGCCCCAGCGTGGAGGTGCATCCGGGCGCCAGCGCATGAAATAGGGAGGGGCCTGTACGTAATAGCGGACCGGGACGCGCAGCAGATAGACAGGAACGGCCGCAGGGCCGATGAATTGCCATGGGCCGTTGTACCAGCTGCTCGCATACCAGCGGTCGTTCTGGTAGACCCAGTACATGCCATCGTAGAAGAAATAGTTGGAATCCGCGTCAGGGTAGTAATAGACGGGGGACTGCGGAACCCTGACGAGTTGCGGGTAGGTCGGAATGTCGATGCCGATATCGATGCTGACATCTGCCATTGCCGGTGCCGACATCGGAGTCAGCAGCATCGGAGAAAGCAACAGGGAACAGGTAAAAATCAAATTACGCATCTAGCGTGCTCCATGCGCAAGCCACGCGCAAACGGTTGCAGAATCACCGCCATGCTGCGCCGCGCTACGCGGGCCGGTTTGATATAGGCCAGGGAGAGTCGTGCCGACCTTGGCTCCGAATTTCATGATGCTACATTACCCTTAACAGGTACTGTATTTTTGTTATGACCACGAAAATGGGTTTTGGTGCCGGCATGGGAGCGCGACGAGAGGCAACGCGGCGCATGTCGCAGGGGGAAAGGCATTCAGGACGAACGGCCCCCGCATGAGGCACGGGGGCGACGTTCGCGTGACGTCGGTTCTAGCCGACTGAGGTGGCTGCCGCCACGTCCGCCTGGCTCATCAATGCGTGATGCGCCTGGCTGAGTTGTTCCGGGCTGATGTCGCGCACATCGCGGCTATCGGCTTGCATCACCACATGCGGCACAGCCCAGGGATGCCAATGTGCGGCAACCGAGTCACCGAACAGGCTGACGACGGGTTTGCCGAGCGCCGCCGCCAGATGCATGGCGCCTCCATCGCTGCAGATCAGGCTGTCGACCAGGCTCAAGCCGCCGATCAGTTCTTCAAGCCGGTGCGTGGGCAAGGGGACCAGGGGAAGATCGCGGCATCCCTGCATGATCGTCTCGGCTTTTTCATCGTCTCCCGGATGCTGTGGATTGTCGCCCGCTCCCGGCGACCAGAACAGGACGAAGCCACTGGCCGGGTCGAGTGCGTGCAAGGCGTGCGCGAGTGCGATGAAATTTTCCGCCGGCCAGCGCTGCTTGGGCCTGCGCGCACTGATATGCAGACCGATCAGTCGTCCGTTGGCGGCGATTCCCGCCTGGCTCAGGCACAGCCGCGCCTGGGCGGAGATTGCGGGATCGGGAAATACGCGCATCGGGCCCGGGCTATCCGTGATGTTCAGTGTGGTCAGCAGCGCCTGGCATTTTTCGGCCTCATGCCGTGCACGATAAGGGGCAGGGTCCACGCCGACATTGATAGGATCTTGCCGCGCTTGCTTGGGGTCGATAAAGCCGATCACCTTGCTGTGTGAACTCATTATCCATTTTGCGTATTTTCTTGCGTTTTTTATGGCCTGACCCGGCAGTATGATCAGATCATAGCGTTGTTGACGCATTTTCCAGATCAGGCGTGCGGTGTCGAAAAATACGCCGAACCGGGAGCGCCCTTCTGCGCGATGCTTGCCCTTGGTGTAGATATGGATCGTGTTCAGCGCAGGATTTCCGGCCAGAATCGGGGCATTGTAACTGTTGACCAGCGCGTCGATCTGGGCGTGCGGATAGTGTGCACGCAGGGTATCGATCAGCGGCGTCGTGCAGAGCAAATCGCCGATATTATCGCGGCGCACGACTAAAATGCGTAGCCCCTTCATGTCATGTTTCCTAAGTGATTGCTGCGCCCGACTCGGTGGCGGCAAGCCGATGTCGCGCGCCCGAGGGGAGATCACGGCTGGTGCTCAAATGGCCCCGGCGTTCGAGTTCGGTAGTAAAAATGCGATGTGGCGTTGCGAGACGTCGTTTCACCGCCGCTGCAACGGCGATGGGAGGTTTTCGTCGCCGTCAGCGCGGGCCCGCGGCGTGCTGTGATTCCGCTGACCGAGTGAGTGATGCTGCGGGGGTAATGTAGCCCATCTTCCGGCCACAGGCAACCGCCCCCGAGGGGGCTCCGTGGCCGGATTTTCTGCTGTGACGGACCTCATGCGGCGCAGCCGGAGCGGCCTGCGGCGGGATTTACACCGCAGGCACGGCCTGCGATAGTTGGCATTCATCCGCGGCAGGCAGAGTCGGCGCCTGCGGCATTCACCCGGAGATATGGCAATGATGCTTTCCCCCTGGCCCTGGCCAACTTTGTTCGCCCACCGCGGCGGGGGAGCGCTGGCTCCCGAGAATACACTCGCAGGCATGCTCAAGGCGGTCGAGCATCGCTTTGCCGCCGTCGAGTTCGACGTCAAACTGAGTCGTGACCGGGTGTGTATCGTGTTGCACGACGATACGCTGGAGCGGACGACCAATGGTCATGGCGCAGCCGCCGGGCAGACATGGGAGCAACTTGCCCGGCTGGATGCCGGAAGCTGGTTCGGCCCGGCTTTTGCCGGCACGGCGTTGCCGACGCTGGAGGCCGTCGCGGCCTGTTGTCTGAGTCACGATCTGTTGGTGAATGCCGAGATCAAGCCATGTCCGGGGCGGGAGGTCGAAACCGGCGAGTGCGTGGCGAGCGAGTTGGCCCGCTTGTGGCGCGCCGCGCCGGTGCTGCCGCTGGTGTCGTCTTTTTCCTACCCGGCGCTGCAGGCGGCGCATGCGATTTCCCCCCGGCTACCGCTGGGGTGGCTGCTGGAATCGTGGGAGGACGACTGGCAAGACAAGCTGGCCGCGATCGACGCCGTATCGTTGCACTGCGACGAGCAACTGCTCACCCCGGAACGGGTCGAAAAGGTGCGCAGCGCCGGCTACCGGGTTCTCGCTTACACCGTGAACGAGGCCGCGCGTGCGCGCGCCTTGCTGGGCTGGGGGGTGGACGGGCTGTTTACCGATGCGCTCGATTCGCTGCCCGCAGCCTTGCGTGACTGAAACGGCGTGATTCCGTATGCGCGCCAGGTTCTAGCGCGAGCGCGCCGTCGTTCACGGTGCGTGCTTCGCTTCCCGTTTCATCGCCTCTACTGTCATCAGGTAACGATACAGAGGGGCGAGCTGATTGAAGCCCTGCATCAGGGTCGATGCGAGTTCCTCGCCGAACGCCGTGCCCATATCGGTCCGATTGGCGATGGCCGCGAATGATTTGCAGTTGTACCACTGAGCGAGCCGCGGTTCTTGATCCTTGATCAGAGGGCGCTTGTAGCGTGTCCCCTCCAGTTCGAAAGTCGAACCCAGGCAATCGGCGACCGCCAGAAAATGTTCGGGATCGTCGCGTATCGCTTGCCTGAACAGGTCCATCGTGTCGCGGGTCGCGCTGTAATAGCCGAGGCCGAAGCGCCAGCCATCCGGGTGGAGTTCGAAAAAATAGGCCGGTGCGTCGGTCCAGTCTTTCTTGTAGCGCTTGAACGCCAACCACATCGTGCTGCGGTAGCGTGATTTGTCGTTCGAAAATCGCGTGTCCCGGTGAATGCGAGACAGCGTTTTACCGACCGCAGGCCGGATTTCGAACATATCGTCGATCAGCAGCATGGAAGGCCCCAGTGCCTCTACCAGCTCCCGAAAGGGGGCGAGCAGCGCCATTTTATAGTCAGCGCGATGCGCGTCGAACCATTCCTTGCTGTTTTCCTCGCGCACTCGGGACAGGAATGCGAGGCTTTGCGGCGAAAAGCCCTTGAAGCCATCTTGCATGATCGGGCAGGTCCGTTATGTAGATCGAACCCATCGTAGACAAAACCGCGACGAGGGGCAATCAGTCGTCATGAGGAGGACGTCCGGGCCGGGCCGTCTGCCATTCCGACCCGTGGCTGACGCTCAAGGCTGGATCAGGCCGCGCCGGATCAGCGGCGCGAGTAGCGTGCGATAGACACGGGTCGCCAGACTCTGGCTCGCGGACACGAAGCGGGCAGCATACCGTGTGACGATGGCGGCGCTGAACCCCGCCACGCAAACCGATCCGACGATATCGAGCGGGAAGTGCACGCCGAGATAGACGCGAGCCCAGGCTGTGGCAAAAGCCGCCAAGGCAAAGCTCAGGCCGACCGGGCGCGAGTGGCGATGCAACAGCAGGGTGAAGGCGAAAGCCAGCATCACCGTCGTGTGATCGCTCGGAAACGAGGAATCGGCACGATGCGGCATCAGGGTATGACCGATCCCGGCCATGAAGGGGCGCGGATGCTGCCAGAACAGACCGACGAGAGCATTGATCGCCAGCCCGAGCAGCACCGAGGTCGTTGCTGCCAGCAATTGCGTGCGTGTTTGCCTCCGTCCCCAGAGCCATCCCGCCACGATGGCGAGCGGAATCAGAAAAATCAGATCCTCTGCGAATAGCCTGGCCAGCTGCAGCACGATGCCGTTCGGGTTGGAGGGCGCGTTGAGCAGCAGGAAGAGCGATCTATTCAGTGTTTCCATGCGGACTCCAAGGTGAGGGTGCACCCTCTGGAAACCGGGCAGGGCGGCTCGCGGCGATGCGTGCTCGTGGCCGCGTCTCGGCCGGGAGGCTGAAGTGCAAGGTGGCTGAATGGGGGCATGGCGTTGAAAAGGAGGGCTGACATGACTGCCAGAGTAGCGGAACTGACTTAGCGTTCGCTTAGGAAGATCGCCGTTGCTCCCGGCGCCCATCTGCCGCGGCGCCCGCAGGGCGGGCGGTATCCCCGGAAGCTGTTCCGCGCGTGGGGGCGGCTATAAATGTCATTGATAAATCTGATTTGATTGATCCGTCCCCTACCCTGCAGACTGGGTTGGCATCGCAGTGTCCAAACACGCAGAAGGGTAGAACAATGTCAAATGAATCCAAGTGCCCGTTTTCGGGCGATGTCCGCAAGCATACGCATGCCGCCGCTCCTGGCAATGCAGACTGGTGGCCCGAGCAACTCAAGCTGGGCATCCTGCATCAGCATTCCGCCAAGTCCAACCCCATGGGCGAGGCGTTCAACTACGCGGAAGCGTTCAAGAGCCTGGATCTGGCGGCGGTGAAGCAGGATCTCGCCGCGCTGATGACCGACTCGCAGGACTGGTGGCCGGCAGACTTTGGCCACTATGGCCCTCTGTTTGTCCGCATGGCATGGCACAGCGCGGGCACATATCGCACCAGCGACGGCCGCGGCGGCGCCGGGAGTGGCAACCAGCGTTTCGCCCCCCTGAACAGCTGGCCGGATAACGTCAATCTGGATAAGGCACGGCGCTTGCTCTGGCCGGTCAAACAAAAGTATGGCCGTAAAATCTCCTGGGCCGACCTGATGATCCTGACCGGCAACGTCGCGCTGGAATCGATGGGGTTCAAAACCTTCGGCTTCGCCGGCGGGCGCGAGGACATATGGGAGCCGGAAGACGACATCTACTGGGGGGCCGAAAAAATCTGGCTGGATGACGCGCGTTACTCAGGCGAGCGGGACCTCGAAAATCCGCTGGCCGCCGTGCAGATGGGGCTGATCTATGTCAATCCGGAAGGCCCGAACGGCAAACCCGATCCGCTCGCGGCGGCGCGTGACATCCGCGAGACGTTCGCGCGCATGGCGATGAATGACGAAGAAACGGTGGCGCTGATCGCGGGGGGGCACACCTTCGGCAAGACGCATGGCGCCGGCGATGCGAAGCTGGTCGGGCCCGAACCCGAAGCGGCTGGCATTGAAGAACAAGGCCTGGGCTGGAAGAGCCGTTTCGGCAGCGGCAAAGGGGGCGATACGATCAGCAGCGGACTGGAAGTCACGTGGACCACAACGCCTACGAAGTGGAGCCATAACTTCCTGTGGAATCTGTTCGGCTATGAGTGGGAGCTCACGAAGAGTCCGGCCGGTGCGCATCAGTGGCAGCCCCGTCATGGCATGGGCGCCGGTACCGTGCCGGATGCCCACGATCCTTCGCAGCGGCATGCCCCGGCAATGCTGACGACCGACCTGGCTTTGCGCTTCGATCCGGCCTACGAGAAAATTGCCCGGCGCTTCCTCGAGAATCCCGACCAGTTCGCCGATGCCTTTGCCCGGGCGTGGTTCAAGCTTACGCACCGCGACATGGGACCGCGCTCGCGCTATCTCGGCCCCGAGGTCCCTGCCGAGGTGCTGCTCTGGCAAGATCCGGTTCCCGCGGTGGACCATCCCCTGGTCGATGCGCAGGATATCGCCGTACTGAAGTCCAGCCTGCTGGCCTCCGGCCTGTCTATCGGCCAGCTGGTAAGCACGGCCTGGGCGTCGGCGGCGAGCTTCCGCGGCAGCGACAAGCGCGGCGGCGCGAACGGCGCGCGCATCCGGCTGGCTCCGCAAAAGGACTGGGAGGTCAACCAGCCCGCGGAATTGGCCCGGGTGCTGAGTCGGCTGGCTACGCTGCAGCAGGAATTCAACGCCTCCCAATCCGGCGGCAAGAAAATCTCGCTGGCCGACCTGATCGTTCTCGGCGGTTGCGCCGCGGTCGAGGCGGCAGCGGCGAAAGGGGGGCATGCGGTGACGGTTCCTTTTGCCCCGGGACGGACGGATGCCACGCAGGAGCAGACCGATGTCGACTCGTTCGCGGTACTGGAGCCGGTCGCGGACGGTTTCCGCAACTATGCGCGCAAGGGGTTGGAAGCGGCGGCCGCCGAGCTGCTGGTGGACAAGGCGCAGCTGCTGACCTTGACGGCTCCCGAGATGACGGTGCTGATCGGGGGACTGCGCGTACTGAATGCGAACGTCGATCATTCCACTCACGGTGTGTTCACCCGGCGGCCCGAGATCCTGAGCAACGATTTCTTCGTGAATCTGCTCGACATGAGCACGACGTGGCAGAAATCGTCTGTCGCCGAGGGCGTGCTGGAGGGGCGCGACCGTGCCGGCGGTGAACTCAAGTGGACGGGAACCATCGCCGATCTCGTGTTCGGTTCGAACTCGCAACTGCGCGCCGTGGCCGAAGTCTATGCGAGCGCCGACTCGGAGCCGGTATTCGTGCGTGATTTCGCCGCGGCATGGGGCAAGGTGATGAGCCTCGATCGCTTCGAGCTCGCGTAGCGACGGCTGGCCCCCCGTGTAGGGGCGTACCTGGCGATGGCCGCATCCCGTGTGAGGGAGCGGCCATCGCTCTGTGCCGGGGACGGGTCAGACATGCATCCGTTGCTCGCCCGGGCCATACACATTCTCGATACAGCGCGGACAAAGCCCCGGATGCTCGGCATGGCGGCCGACTGCCGCTGAATAGTGCCAGCAGCGTTCGCACTTCGTGCCGGTCGAACGGCTCACCCTCAAGACCGGCGTCCCCACCCGCAAGCTTGCCTGCGACGTTCCCATGGCGAAATGCAGCTCGCCGTCGAGGCTGGCGAGAGCGTCGAACGATTCTCCATCGGCCTCGATGGCGACTTTCGCCTGCAGGTTGGCACCCAGTTCGCCATTGGCGCGCAAGTGTTCGATTTCCCTCTGAACCAAGGTACGCGTTTCCCGGATCAGCGCGAAGCGCCGTGCGAGATCGGTGGCATCGGCGACGACCGGCACCCGGTGATAGGTTGCCAGGAATACGCTGTCTTCGTCGCCGTTAAGCACTTCCCACGCCTCGTGCGAGGTGAAGGATAGAATCGGTGCGAGCAGCCGCAGCAAGGCTTGGGCGATATGCCAAAGCGTGCTCTGCGCCTTGCGTCGGGCGGCCGACCCGGCCTGGGTGGTATAGAGCCTGTCCTTGATCGTATCGAGATAGAATGCCCCCAGCTCCTCGACGCAATAGCGATGCAGCTCCTGTGTCACCGCGTGGAATTCGTAGCGTTCGTAGCGCGCGGCGACGCGTTGCTGCATGGAGGCGAGTTCGACGAGCGCATAACGATCCAGAGTCAGCAACTGCTCGACGGGCAATACCTGCCCGGCATGAAAGTCGGACAGGTTGGCGAGCAGAAAGCGCAGCGTGTTGCGAATGCGGCGGTATACGTCTGCGGTGCGCTGGAGAATCTCCTGCGACAGCGACATTTCGCTGGTGTAGTCGGCGCTCGCCACCCATAGTCGCAGCATGTCGGCGCCGAGGGTGGCGAAAATTTCCTGCGGCTCGATGCCATTGCCTCTCGACTTGGACATCTTGTTGCCATGTTCGTCGACGGTGAAACCATGAGTCAGCAACTGCTTATAGGGTGCCCGGCCCATGGTGGCGCAGCCGGTCAGCAGCGAGGACTGAAACCAGCCGCGATGCTGGTCCGAGCCCTCCAGATACAGATCGGCCGGCCAGCACAGTTCGGGACGTTGTTTGAGCACGGCGAAATGGGTGGAGCCGGAATCGAACCACACATCGAGTGTATCGCCGAGCTTGCGGTAGTCGCTCGCTTCATCGCCCAGCAGCTCGGCCGGATCGAGCGCGGCCCAAGCCGCGATCCCCTGTCGTTCGATGCGCTGCGCGATCTGTTCCAGCAGTGCGGCGGTGCGTGGATGAAGCTCGCCGCTGGTCTTGTGCACGAACAGCGGCATCGGCACTCCCCAGTCGCGCTGACGGGACACGCACCAGTCCGGGCGGTCGCGTATCATCGACTCCAGCCTTGCCCGGCCCCAGGCCGGGAAAAACGCCGTGTCGCGCAAGGCCTCCAGTGCGCGTTCGCGCAGGCTGCCCGCCCCCGTCGTCGAGTGTCCCATGCGGACGAACCACTGCGGGGTGGCGCGGAAGATGATCGGCGTTTTGTGCCGCCAGCAGTGGGGGTAGCTGTGGCGCAAGGTCTCGCTGTGCAGCAGTCGACTGTTTTCGGCCAGCGTTGCAATGACCTTGGGAGTGGCCTGCCATACCGTCAGGCCGGCGAATAGTGCGCAGTCGGGTTTGAAGCGTCCGTCGTCGGCGACCGGGTTGTCGATCGGCAGCGCGTATTGCACTCCTGCCGCATAGTCGTCCTGACCATGCGCCGGAGCGGTGTGCACCAGCCCCGTGCCGGCATCGGTTGTGACGTGCCCGGCGCAGATGATGGGCACTTCGCGCGGGTAGAACGGGTGTCGCACGCGCAGATGCTCGAGACGGCGGCCAGCCGTCTCGGCCAATACCGGCGCATCGCGTTCGCCGTACCGGGCCAGCGCCGCTTCTGCCAGGTCTCGGGCCAGGAGCAGTTTGCCGAACCGGGTGTCGACCAATTGGTAGACCATGTCGGGATTGACTGCGACCGCTCGGTTGGCCGGCAGTGTCCATGGCGTGGTGGTCCAGATCACGGCAAAGGCGTCGTTCACTGCTTTTTCCAGGCCGAAGGCCGTGGCTAGCGCTTCGCCATCGGCAACGGGGAAGCCGACGTCGATGGCTGGCGAAACCGCGTCTTCGTATTCCACTTCGGCTTCGGCCAGCGCCGACCCGCACTCGATGCACCAGTGCACCGGTTTTTCACCCTTGATCAGATAGCCGTTGGCTAAAACGGCGCCGAGCGTGCGGACGATATCGGCTTCGGTCTTGAAATCCATGGTGCGGTAGGGGTGTTCCCAGTCGCCGAGCACGCCGAGTCGGATGAACCCTTCGCGCTGCAGGTCGACTTGCCTGCCGGCGTAGCTACGGCACAGTTCGCTCACGAATGGGGCCGGCAGCCGCGTCGTGTCGGGAGGGAGCCGGTTCGCCTGCCGGTACGCGACGATGCGCGCGTGGATGTCCGGATTGGCCTGCACCGCGCGAGCGTCGTTCTTGGCGATTTTTTCGATCATGTGTTCGATCGGCAGGCCGTGGCAGTCCCAGCCGGGTACATACGGGGCATCGAAGCCGGCCAGCGATTTCGATTTGACGACGATGTCCTTGAGGGTCTTGTTCACGGCATGGCCGAGGTGGATCTCTCCATTCGCGTAGGGGGGACCGTCATGCAGTACGAATTTCGGCCGGTTCTCGAGCCGGGCCCGTTCCCGCAATTGCTGATAGATCTGTCTTTCCTGCCATTGCCGCAGCATGGCGGGCTCGCGCGCGGGCAGATTGCCGCGCATCGGAAACGGGGTATCCGGCAGATTCAGAGCGTATTTGTTAACTGGGACGTGCGACTTCTTTGCTGGCATGGGACGCTCCCGGGTGCAGGCCATGGCCCAGGGCGGATAACAAAAACCCGCCATTGGGCGGGTTTTTGTCTGACTGTCGTCGTGCGCAGACCCACCATTCAGAGAATGGTGATAATAATTCGCGCGGAGCGGGCGGCAGGGCTGTTCATGGCGACCACCGTAACAAATACCCATCCGGCCTGTCAATCACGGGATGCTTCATGCGGGAGGCGAAACCATGGGCCTGGCCCGGATATGGGGAGGCCTGCGTCGCGGCTATGCCGCCTGTCATTTTCGCTCTGACCCTGTGCTCCGGGACGGGGGCCGATAGTCGAGTGCTGCCATCCTTCGCGCGGGCAGGTCAGGCGCGATGCCAGACCCATAGCCGAAGCCGGAATGCGATCGTCATCGCGAACCCCGACGCACTCTTTCTCCGGCCGAGCCGGCCATGACGATTCGCGCTTCCGTGTGTTGGATGTGATACCGAGGACGCGACTGATATCGCACATGGAAACGGGAAAGAGTGCGATTCAAATATACATGCTCCTCTACCGATATCAGCCCTCCTTGCCCAGAGGATGGAGGAGCGCGCACTCAGATAACGACGATCGCTGATCCCGATGTCCGCGGTCTGATGCGGACGGTGCGATGGTGCACCCAAATGGGGCGTGCAAATATGCCATTTACGATAATGAAATAAACAAATATCATTTCTTTCATACCCCGTGGCGTGACAATATATGAATATTGCACTCTGACACTTTTTTATCGGAGGTGATCTGTGGGACTTCTTCCTTGGTTTCTAGGCGGAAAAAAGACAAATGCACCCGATCTGAATCCGCAAGGCGGCGTGGTCATCTCGGCCTTGCTCCCGACGATGACCGCTGTTTCAGAGCGGGTGGGGCGTTTGGGCATCGAGTCAGTCGAAATCGACGGTAGAGTGGACCTGGTCTGTGAACGTGCCGTGAGTCGTTCTGAAGAAATGACGTCGATGGTTGATGCGATTCATTCTTTGTCCGATTCGAATGTGCGCATCGGCGATGCGGCAGAATCGACGCGCAAGACAACGGCGCAGGTGTCCGATCTGATGGACGAAACCCGCTCCACCGTTAAAGTCGCATTAGACTCTATTCTTAATTTGGTGGATGGCGTTGGCCATATCGAAGCCAAATTGCCGGAGATTCTGGAGTCATTGAACCAGGTCGCGGCAATCTCAAAAACAGTAAACGACATCGCGAGTCAAACCAACTTGCTGGCCCTTAATGCCAGTATCGAAGCCGCTCGCGCGGGTGAGGCCGGACGTGGCTTCGCCGTGGTGGCCGATAATGTCAAAAACCTCTCGGTTCAGACCGGGAGCGCCGTTGCCTTGATCCAGTCCACCCTTGCCGCCTTGAGCGATCAGGTCGATGTGTTGATCACCAATAGCCGTGCGGCGTCTGAAGTTGCTTCCGCCGCGCGTTCGGGGTCAGGCGATATTGGGGTGGCCGTCACCCGCATTGATCAGGTGAGCCAGGACTTGGCGCATGTCAAAGCGAAGGTGGAAGCGATTACCGACGATGCGGTAAAGAATCGTGAGCACTGCCAATTGATGGCTGGCAAGGTCGAGCGGGTGGCCACGACCACTAAAGAATCGCTCAAGGATATCGAGGTAATCAAGGGGCACACGGCTTCGTTATTGAGTATGAGCGAAGACCTGATTACGCTGTCGGCCGAAGCTGGCATCGACACTGTCGATACCCCTTTTATCGGGAAGGTCGTGCAAGCCGCACAGCAAATATCGCAGACATTTGATCTTGCCGTGGAGAAAGGCGAAATTGCCCTTGAGGATCTGTTCGATACCCAATACAAGAAGGTTCCAGATGTCGAGCCTCCGCACTATCTGACCCGGCATACCGATTTCTGCGCACGCCGCTTTGCTTCCCTGTGTGACGAGGTCGTCGCATCGGCACCGCCGATTGTCGCGTGCACCATGGGGGATATGAATAATTACTACCCGATCATCAACCGCGATTTTGCGCATCCCCCCGGCAAAGACCCCGTATGGAATGCCAGCCACTCGCGTGCGCGAACCCGGCAGCTCGACCGCACGTCGCTGAATCAGGTTAAAACCAATAAGCCGTTTTTGGTGCAAACCTATCGTCGGAATATGGGAGGGGGACGATTTGACCTGATGAAGAATTATTCTGCGCCTATCTTTGTTCGTGGCAGGCAGTGGGGCATTTTGCGCATCATGGTCAAGGTGCAATGAAACCGGGGCGGAGCGTCTGACCCGATGACATGCCCTTGGTGGCAAGCACAGACACTATCGGCGAATGCGGGATGGCCATTCTGTTGCAGATCGTCCCGCATCCGCCCGTTTCGTTCTAATCAGGCTGCTTGGCTTTTTCTCCGCTCCGTGTCCTGGGCTTTCTGACTGGCGGGGCTTTGACCGCAGGAGCGTCCGGCGGATCTGCAGGCTTTTGTGTGCTCGCCCTCGATGCTCCAGCCGGCTGCTGCCGTGCCTGTTTTGCGGGAGTGTAGTTGAACACCTGAACGATATTGTAGGTCGAGTCCGCGATCTGCACCTGCCCATCGTGGGCGTGCATGAAGAACGGCATCCACACGCCCCCTTGCCCAACCGATAACTTGAACAGCGAAACGCCTCCCAAGAACGTCAGCGTCTGGCTTTCGATGTGAAAAAGCTTGAGCGCACGGTTCACCAGATCGTTGAGTATCAAATACTCGCCATCGATGGCCAGGCTGGTCGGCAACATGAATTTTTCGCCGTCCGGATCCCCTTCTTCCCAGTATCCTTCCTGGCCATAGCACCACAAATCCTTGCCACTGCGGTCGAAAACGCAAATACGGTTGTTGAACTGGTCTGTGACCAGGACCCGGCCATCGGCGCTAAGCGCGACATCGGTGGGGGTGAAGGCCGCAGGATTCTTCTCCGCGACAGCGGGATTCCATCGGAAATTCTTGATGAAGACCACCTGGCCCGTCTGCAGTATTTGCCACTTAGCCATGCGATTATTCAGCGAATCGACGATAAAGACTTCACCGTCGTCGCTGACCGCCATCCCTTGCGGCCCGCGCAGTCCGCCTTCTTCCTGGCCGTAATAGCCGAAAGGCAGCCCGTAATTGAGAAGCTTTCCATTGGGGCCGACTTGATACAGGCAGATCGTGCTGGAATTAAAATTGCTGATCAGAACCAGAGGTGTGCCTGGGCAAATCTGGCCGAGCAGGGCCTGTTTGGGGTGGTAGACTGCCATCGCAAGATCGCCAGGCAGGAACAATCCCTCCAGGACCCGGGTCTCCACGGGGATAAAACGGCTGTCTTGCTCCTTATAGGCCTTGATGCGCCAGTTACCGGCATCCAGGACCAGGCTCCCCGCCGCGACCGCCTCATGCGCACCGACGGCTTTCAACATCTGGCGACTCCAGTCTCCGAACCAGAACTGATACTGCTGGGTCAGGTTCTGACCCAGGTCGGCATACCACTGATGCAGCAGGTTGAAGCGCAGATAGTCCGGTAATTCAAGCTCGGGGCTTGCACCATCATCACGGGGAGCGCGGGGGCGCTGCAAGCCGCTGACTGCGGTGACGCAATTGAATTGAGGGGCTATCCGCGCGTTGCCCGGCTGGTCTCGACGCGCCCCCAGCGCCGTGAGCATCGTGACGACAGGAAGCACCTGGTTCAAGCCGACGATCTGCAATTTTACAATGCGCGAGCAAAACGGCTCGCTGACAAAGTAAATATCTGGCGTTTCACCCTGGCAGATGACATAGGGACTAAACAGCGATGCATCTTCCAGCGCGTAGTACAGCGGGTCGCTTGCCGTGCGCACCGGCTGAGAACCATGGTTCCAGCTGGGCGCTATGCCCTGGATCGTCGTCAGCGGCTTGCCATCCAACTCATAGACCGAAATTGAGTTCAGTTTTTTATCGGGCACAAAAACCCGGTCTCCGATCACGCTGACGTCGCGCATGATATTCATCATGCCAAGCCCGCTCGGCTGCTGGAAGGCGTGCATGACTACCGGCTCTTTTCCCTGCAGGCAGTAGTTCGCGTCGACAGGGGCATCCGCTGCGAATTTCAGCACCTCATAACTGCCGGTGTTGGCCAGATAGAGGTTTCCCCTATCGTCTGCACTGAGCCCCTGTGGCCAGTACAAATCGTGCGCAGTGCCTTCCGGATCGATCACAGTGCGGAATTCATCGATATAGCTGCCATTTTCGTTGTAACGAACACAACGGTTACGTATCTTCTCGCTTTCGGTATGAAAGAATTCGTCGTTGACATGGATGTCGTACGAGCCGTCCTCCTGCCGCACCAAGGCAATGCCGTTCGGGTCCTGCAGCGGAGCGCCGCCATTATCGCTGGTGTCGCCAAAGACAAAGGCAAAGTCGATCTTGTCGCCCTCGTACTCCATCACCACCACGCGCGAATTCCCCATGTCAGTGATGAATATCTGATTTTTCCGGGGGTGGGGGCAGACATGAAACGGCATGCGAAAAGCGCGACTACCGGGGCCCTTGCTATCAGGAGCCGGACAATTCAGGACACGAACGATTCGGCCCAGATCCTTGTCGAATACCACGACTCTGTTGTTACCCGTGTCGCAGACCCAGACATGCTGTTGCCGGTCCATGCAGACGCCAACCGGCGAGTTGAATGTGAAATCCTGCGGTACCGGCCCACTGAAATCAGGATCTTGCGCTGCCGACTGACCATAGAGGGCGATATGCTGAAATGGCGTGTTCGTCTGGATATCCATATATACCTGTCGGAGTGTAGGAGCCTTGCCCCCATAGCCATGGACTATGATTGGCCGATTACTCGCAACAACGGGCATTGGGCTCGGAGGTTGAGTTAAATTTCACGATCAGACCCCGCAACGACATGCTGGATAAACGCCACCCACGTCAGGCTACGGCGAGCGAATCCGGCCCGGCATCACCCTTTGCCCGACCATGCCGCTGTGCTCCAGCGTACGCAGGTGACATCTGAACGTGTCGTTCTTCAACGGCGGGTAAACTTTATATATGTTGTGTAGATATGCTAATTTCATCGGATATGCTAGTCCAGCAAATTCTGATAGCGTCCGCCAGCAGGTGCATGTTTTTCTGGCTGAATCCGGTTCCTACCGTGCCTCGCATCCCCACCACGGGGGCGTGCCATCGTTATTCAGGCGCTCCAGCGTGGGCATCGCGGACCGATTCGATCGCCGGTTCCGGGCGGATGCGAGCGCGTCGAGGATTCCACTGGCTGTTGTAATCATCACCAGGCGACCGCTCATCGGCCGGAGCGGAAATTCGCATCTTCTGGAGAGGACTTGCGATCGGTAGTGCGAAAGCAGTCAGTTGAGGGGGACACTCACTGAACTCAATCTCAGAGAGTGTGGCGGTTTCGATGACGATCGCCAGCTTGGCTTCAGCGGGCCAATCTTCAGCTCGATTCTTGTCTCCAGGTACTACCGCTCCTCTGGCTTTGGCCTGTTTGCGCCAATTGTACAGAGTCTGCTTGGAGAGACCTTCCTGACGTGCCAGCTCGGCCACGTGTAACAACTTCTTTAGCAAAGCCTCCCGGCGCTCGGATGAATAACGTGCCACGACAAGGTCTTTCCCCGCCCCGGATGATGAGTTGATTCAATCTGAAGACACGGCAACGACCCTAACACCGGGGGGCGTCTGTGCATCACCCCGCCGGCACTGACCAAACAGATCCGGCAGCTGGTGGACGGACTGGGGGCGCCCCTGTTCGAGCGGGAACGGCACGGCAGGAACGACGCTCACCGCGCTGGGAAGGACGTTGCATGCCGAGCGCGCATCCTGTTGCAGCAGGCCGAGACGTTCTATTTGCGTGCCCAGCGGGCGGCCGAGGGGCATCTGCGGCGGCTTGCCATCGGTTTCGGCCTGTCGTCCATTGCGCTTGCCACCAAGTGGGTGGCCCGCTTCCGCACCCGTTTCCCTGAGCTGGAGCTGGTACTGGACGACATGTCTTCAGCCGAGCAGGTCGCGCGATTGCTGTCTGGCGAGTTGCAGCTTGGTTTTATCCGCCTGCCCGTACCGGAGGCGCTGAGTGCTTGCATCTTGCAGACCGATCGCCTGGCACTGGTGACTCCGGGGGAGCCGGTCGGCCCGGTCTGTTTTGACGACATCGCCGGCGAGGCTTTGATTGCCTTGCTGCCGCAGAGAGGGCAGGGGCTGGCCTGGCAGATCAGGCAGCTGTATGAGCATAACGGCGCTCAGCCGAAGATTCTTCAGTATGCGAGCGATGTCCAGACGGTGCTGTCACTGGTCGCGGCAGGCGTAGGCCGTGCCATCGTCCTCTTGAGTGCTGCGAACATCGCACCGGCCACAGTCGGTCTGACACCACTGGATGGCGAGCCGGCGGCCTGCGAATAGCAGGTGGGCCTGGTCTGGAATCCGGGCATCAGCCATCGGATCCGGGACAATTTTGTACATATCGTCTTGGGCCAGGACGGTGACGCGGCATGACCCAGTGCTCGCCTCAACCGTCAGGGAGAAGGTGGGTCCCCGCGACCGGGCGGGGACCCACCGTTTGCCGGTGACCCTGAACGCGGGCGTCCAGGATCACCGGCTGTGCCGTCAGATGCCTGCCAGGGCGACGGCGTCGGCACCCGCCGCGATACGCATCGGCGCCGCCGGGTCGGTGACTGCCTGCCACACGGCCTCGGCTACATCCTGCGCGTGCGTGACGGGCGTACTGGCATCCTGCAAGGTCGTGAACACGTTCTGCATGAGACCGGCATACGCCTCCGGCACGACAGCGCTCATCAGCCGGCGGGCGTTGTTACCGAAGCTCGTGCCGGGCGCACGTCCCGGCAGCACTAAGCGAACGCGGACGTCGAACGCCGCCAGTTCCAGCGCGAGCGATTCCGTGAACGCGTTCACCGCGGCCTTGCTGCCGGTGTAGACCGATAACAGCGGCAGCGGCATCAGGGTTACGCTTGATGTGACGTTCACCACGACGCCCGACCGCCGCTGTCGGAGCTGTGGCAGCACGGCCTGCGTCATCGCGATGGTGCCGAGCGTATTGGTTTCGAAAACCTCGCGCGCGTTGTCCCGCGGGCTGCCTTCCAGCGGTCCGAGCAGGCCGACGCCGGCGTTGTTGACCAGTGCGTCGATCGGCCCGGCTGCCTCGATGCAGCGACGGATGCTTTCGGAGTCGGTGACGTCGAGCGGCAGCACGCGTAGCGCGTCCGAGCGCGGCAGCAGATCGTCGCGCGGCGTGCGCATCGTCGCGACGACGCGCCAGCCTTTATCGAGAAACAAGCGCGCGGTCTCCAGGCCAAAACCGGACGAGCAGCCCGTAATCAGGATGGTGGGAGAAGGGGACATGGGGGACTCCATAGTGTTGGATGACGGTTCCCATGGTAGAGCGTGGGCTTTGGACCCTCTATAATTACAAGTCCACTAATTTGTAGAGATAGTCCGGAATGGTCGACCCACTAGCCGAAGTCGTCGCCTTACTGCAGCCGAGTGCTCCGTTCTCGAAACTCGTCGTGGCGTCGGCCCCTTGGGCGGTTCGCCGGGGCGAGATGGGCCGTCCGTTCTACGTCGTCGTGCTGGAGGGCGCTTGCCATCTGACCGTCGACAGCCCGCAACGCAGCGACACGATCACGCTGCATGAAGGCGACTTTGTGCTGATTCCGTCCGCACACGCCATTGCCACCTCCAGTCTCGACCGTTTGCCGCCGCTGGAGGGGGAGACCGTCACCACCCCAATCGCTCCGATGCAGGATGGCGCACGGGTCGGTGATCCGGACGGCGCGGTGGACGCACGCATGCTAATCGGGCATTGCGAGTTCGGATCGCCGGATGCGGCGCTGCTGGTGTCGCTGTTGCCGCAATGGGTGCATGTGCGCGGCGAGCGGCGTTTGGCGGCGCTGGTCCAACTGCTCGGCGACGAAGCCCGGGCCGACCGGTCGGCGCGCGAGATCGTCACGGCCCGCCTGCTGGAGGTGCTGCTGATCGAGGTTTTCCGGTCAAGCGCCAGTACCGCGGCGTCACCGGGCCTGGTGCGTGGCTTGTCCGATCCCAGGCTGGCGCAGGTGCTCCGCCGCATGCACGAGTGCCCCGCGTCCCCGTGGAGCATCGCGCAGCTGGCGCAAGAGGCCGCGATGTCGCGCTCGACCTTCTTTGAGCGATTCAGCCGCGCGCTGGGCGTGGCTCCGATGGAATACCTGCTGGCATGGCGTATGGCCATGGCGAAGCAGCTGCTGCGACAAGGAGAATCGCCGATGGCCGAGATCGCGGAGCGCGTCGGTTATGGCTCGGTCAGCGCTTTCAGCGTCGCCTTCACCCGCTACGTGGGCATTCCCCCCGGCCGCTATTCCCGATCGCAGACGAGTACCGTGCCTATATGACTTTGGCATCGACATTGGGTCGTGTGAATGGAGCGCTGTCCTGTACCGTGTCTGCCGCGGCCCTGGACGATCCGGTTCCCCTTCATGAGGTGTAGGGATCGTTGCCTGGGCTGAAATTCTGGCGCCGCGTCCCCTGACTAAGGCTTGACCGCAGCGGCTTGCGGGGTGACCGGGCCCGATGTAAACGACGTGCCACCGCCGTTGGCGTCGGGAATGAATATCATGGCAACGTCGACCATCTGGCTGCACATTCTAAACGTCCAGACCTCATTCCAGACGCCCTTGAATGTTGTTCCCGCGCTGGTAACGTCGTGGGCGGCTTCGGTGACGCGCATGTCAAAAATATCGGCCTTCTTGCAGTCTTTAAGTCCCGCACGCATCGCGGCGCTTGTCGCCGCAGACGTTATGGCGTCGCCGATCAACACCGGGCCCGCGTGGGTCGAGCTGGGGTGGTCGGCCCTCGCCAAGGGCGCATCACCGGGGGGCCACCATACGCCAACTGGAGCCGTGCGGCGCATGACTGGAAGAAAGCCATGAACCAATTCGCTATCCTTTACGGTGATCGTTTCATTCAGCATCACGTGTGAAATTCAATTCGCTCTAAACACGGAAATGCTGACAGGCTCACGCGAGTGAGACCAATTCAGTGTTTGCCCGACGTGAGGCCCTCGGCCAATCCAGACGTTGGCAGTAGTCGAGACTTTACCGCGTCTGTTGTTCTCCCTTCCGGGTTATTCTTCCACATATAACTTATCCCTGTAGGGCGATTGTAAGTAGCTATAAATATCCCATTGCGGATATTTCATACTGTTATTAGTATCCCTATAGGGATATTTTGTGTTGTATTTTTATCCCTGTATGGCTAATATATAGCTTTCGATTTCGCGCTACAGGGAGATCCTCATGGACAAGTCCTACCGCTGGCTGCAGTTGCGCCAGGCCGACAAGCAGCTGAAGCCATGGCTCAAGAAGACCTTCCCGCCGCGGCCCTCCTGCGGCTGGATACAGACCATCCGGGAAGCTCTTGGCATGACTGCCGTTTCGCTCGCGCAGCGCCTGCACGTGAGGAACACCACGGTGCACAAGCTGGAGAAGAGCGAGGCCGACGACAGCATCTCGCTTGCCTCTTTGCGCAAGGTTGCTGCAGCGCTCGATTGCGAGCTGCACTATATTCTCGTGCCGAAGAAACCCCTGGAGGCCAAACTGAATGACCAGGCCATGTCCGTGGCTCGGAAGCATATGCGCCCCGTGGCGCATACCATGTCACTCGAGAACCAGTCCGTTGACAGCAAGGCGCAGCAGGCTCAATTAGAGCTCATCGCGAAAGAGCTGCTAGACGGCAACTGGCGCGATTTGTGGTGATGGAGTTCACGTACCAGCTTGGGCAGACCCCGCTCGAACCGGATGAAAAAGAGGGCCTGAAGCCCAAGCACGTCTCGACGCAGGCCGAGCTCAATGAGTGGGAACAGTACAACATCATTAAGGGTACCCGGTGGGCTCAACGCCAGCTCAAGCAGGACATCCTGGATGATGTGTTCCTGCGCGAACTGCACAAGCGGATGTTCGGCGATACATGGACATGGGCCGGCACGTACCGCAAGAGCGACAAGAATATCGGCTGCGATTGGCGCCAGGTTTCTATGCGCGTCCGGAACTTACTGGAGAACACCAGGTATCAGGTCGAACACCAAGTCATGTCCCCGGATGAACTGGTCGCACGGTTTCACCACCAGTTGGTGCTCATCCACCCGTTTCCGAACGGCAATGGGAGGTGCTGCCGCTTGATAACCGACCTACTGCTCCAGAAGATGGGGCAGGATCCGTTTTCATGGGGTAGTGGGGGATATGCCTCCCTCGTGAGCCAGAGCGCGCTGCGGGCTGAATACCTGGCCGCCCTACGAACAGCTGACCAAGGCGACATTGCGCCACTTCTTGCCTTCGCGCGCAAGTAGCTTAATCCTCGCAACGGCGTCAGCATTCGTCTGTTCCGACAAATAGGATTGGGTCGATATGGTAAAAAATGATGGGCACCTGAAGGGGCGCTTATCTTCGTATTTCTGACTGAATTCACAGCAGGTTGAATGACCGGAAAGGCCAGCGAGCACGTATTTGCCATCCGGCAGCTTTCGGAGTTATCCATCTAGGTCGCTTTACCCTCCTGATGAGGCGTACTTTTTAGGGACAGACCCAGAAAAATAGTGTAATCGGAAGCATAACCTTGCCGAACGGCAGCTTTATGGTTCCGATCACACACTGGCTGATTTACTAGGGGGAATGATGGTGGACCGAAGGAGGATCGAACTCCCGACCTCTGCATTGCGAATGCTAAATACGATCTATATTTGACAGTGCTTGTGAGCGGTTTGTAGAATTATTGGGCCAATTATGGGCCAACGGAAGACAAACCATGGCGCAGATCGTAAAGCGTGGGGAAATGCAGTGGCGGGCACGCGTCCGCAAGAAGGGCTATCCAGAACAGAGCCGTACCTTCAGCACCAAGGCTGATGCCGAGAAGTGGGCGCGAATCGTTGAGAGTGAGATCGAGCGGGGCGTATTCGTTAATCGATCAATTGCTGAAAGTACGACCCTCGAGGAGGCTTTAGACCGTTACCAGCAGGAGGTTTCGAGCCTAAAGAAAGGAGCGGATCCTGAGCGTTACGTGATCGGGATTTTGAAAAGCACCAAGCTCGCCAAAAGCTCGATGGCCAGTATCCGATCTGCCGACCTCGCCAAGCTGCGTGACGAATGGCTGAAAACACATGCTCCTGCGACGGTGGTACGCCGCCTGGCCGTGCTTTCCCATGTGTTTACAGTAGCGCGAAAAGACTGGGGAATGGAAAGTATCGCTAACCCTGTTGAGCTAGTCCGGAAGCCGGCCGTCAAAAATGCAAGAACCAGGCGAATAGAAAGTGTTGGTAGCGAACCGCTAGCCGGCGAGGAGGGGGATCGTGGCCGCGGGGCGACTGATGATGAGTTACAGCGCGTAATGGCTGCAACAGGTTCCAGGATCCTACCGACCATGGTTGTCCTGGCGGTGGAAACAGCTGCCCGTCGCGGAGAGCTAGCCAAACTGACGTGGAAAGATCTGGATTTACGGCGGCGTGTCATGCACCTTGGCGATACAAAGAATGGGGACGATCGTGATGTTCCCCTTTCTTCGGTTGCCATACAGGCATTAGAGGCGCTGCCCAGGAGCATCAGTGGCAAAGTGTTTGGTATCCGGCCTGATGCAGTTACGCGCGCGTTTATTCGGGCTGTTGAGCGTGCTCGCCAAGCCTACGTTTCTGAGTGCGTGGGGGCTGGGCAGGAGCCTCAAGAAGCTTTCTTGGTCGACCTGCACTTTCATGATTTACGCCACGAAGCTACCAGTCGGCTGGCTGCAATTTTTCCCTTGCACGAGCTTGCGAAGATCACAGGTCATAAAGACCCTCGCATGCTGATGCGATACTATCATCCCAAGGCGGAAGACCTGGCGAAAAAGCTGGGCTAAACAAATATGGAGATCGCAATGAGAAGGGGATATGCAAGTCTGACTGGGCTGGCCCTGCTTCTGGTCATGTCGACGTTGGCCAATGCTCAGCAGTACCCCGGCTATTCTATGACGGGGGCGTCAACGATCAAACTTGCGTCGCTTGAAACATCGATGGCGAATCATTGGATCCTGCACGTTAAGATGAAAAACGGCACTCACAAGCCAATCAACTACAACATAGCGTCCGGCGGGAAAGTCAGTATTGGAGGCAATGAGTATCAAGCTCTACCTTCATCTTCAGGATTTGATAACAAGTATGGACTGTGGGGAAGTGCAGGCTGCGTTGTGAACGAGCAGGCCCAGACCATCATGGTCCCCCCTGGTACTGCATGTGAGTTCTCAGTGAAAGATATCAGTATCCCAGGCATTGATGAGCATCGCCCACCGTCAGGCAACTTGCAGATGAACATGTTCGGCATCAAGCTGAAAATGGACTCTTATTAAAGCAGCCAACGGACCAGCCCCGGGACTGAGCTATCGTCTTCTTCCCTCTATTTCCATTTGTTGTAGAGGCCATCGATGATTGAATTTTGGATCAAATTGATCCATAATGATCCTAATTTAGATGGCCATGAGGGACTAGATATGAGTAAAGAAAAAGCACTTACCAAGCGTGTGAATGTAAATCTGACGCCAGCGCAAGAGGCGTTGCTTCAGATTCTGGCGCAACGCGCAGGTGCTACGCCTGTAGGATTTGCACGGCATTTGATTGTTCATAGCCCCGAGTATCAGGCGATCACCGCCGAACACAACCAGTTGCTGAAGACCACCGGGCACGGACTATTCCGTCAAGACGAAGATGGAAATGTAACTATTTTCTAACGGAGCTCAGGCTGCGGGATCAATAAAATTATGGCTGACGACAACATTCAACAGTTGAGGGATAAACTTGCCAGGGCGGAGTCCGAAAGGGATGCTTGGCGTGGGAAGTCTGACCATCACTACAAAATGGCTTGCGTGCTTGTTGATGCGTTACGGAAACAGCTTGCCAACGCTGAGTCGGCTAAAGGCTAAGGTATAGGTAACTGTCATGAAGAAAAGAAACGGACAGCCAGAAATTTGGATGCCAATAACTTACGTAAGGGGAGAATATCGTCTGGATGGTCGTTACAAAATCGAGAGCGGGATGATTACTGTCTCGTGCGCCAATGGCACCAAGATGACTCAGGCTGGGGGAACGCCACCAGATAGTTTGGCACGGCTCATTCTAAGCGAAATGGTCGATGCATCTGCTGAGGGTTGAGCGAACTTAGGCTATAAAAATGGATAAATTCCATGAAAATCTTTGAAAAAATCGCTTGCTTCTTTATGGGGTTCGATCCTGGTGCACCTTCGGTGCCAGCTAAGGAGGTAACCCCAGCCGAGACGGTCGAGACGGACAATCCCGGCTGGAGATGGATGACGTCAGAAGAACTGAAAGAAGTCGATGACAGGCTCGATTATCTGAGAAATCACTCCTTGTTTTAGTTTTTCGGCATGTGCTGGTAAGTCGTGAATCTGCTAACAGGGACCGTGGATGATGGCTTGTGCGCTTCCCCCTTGCCATCGTCATTGCCAAAGTGCTTAGCCCAGTCAGCTGCTTGCTGATCAGTCATGTGAAGTTGACCATTTGCGTCGACTTGAATCCCATGTTCTTGGGCATAAGCTCTCATCTCTTTCAGACGTCCATCCGGGCTTGCCGGTGCACCTTGTGGCTGAGCTAAACTCCCTTGATCAAGGGTAGGGGTGTGACCAGGCGTAAAATCTAGCGAGACATTCCTAGGGCCTCTGCCTACCCCGAGAGCGTAGGCCGCCGATTGCCGTGCATGTTGCAACGGATCAAATTCCTGCATTTGTGCTGCAGAATGTGTATCTACCTGGGGCAGAGATGACAGCATTTGAGGCGCAACGACGTTTTTGAATACCCAGGCATTTCCTTCTGCGCTGTGTTGTTGCAATGCCTCGATCTTGGCCAGAGCATCTGCTGTGGATGGATCAAAAGTTGATCCTGGCCGGTGAGTGGATGGGTCTGCCAAAATTTTGTCGCGCATCCGTGCGTACGATGCGCGGATGCTCGGATCCTGAGCCGCCACGCTTTCGAACTTGCGATCCAATGCATAGGCGCCGCTACCATGCGCGATTTGGGTGGCCACCATGGTTGGATCTATCGACTCATCGGCTCCAATGGTTGATACCTGAGTCTGCGTTTGCGCCAACGTTTGTGACGCCATATCAGCCTCCGTGCGCAGCTTGGAAAACGATTGAGATTGCGTTTGCTGATAAAACGACTGAAGCATGGAACCTCGAGAGCTAGATGCCAAAGCAGCGCGGGCATGACTCTGTAAATTCTGGTAGCCAGCTTGCCATGCAGAAGACCCTTGCAAGGCTTTACTAAGCTTCTGGGCCGTCGCCGTATCAAGCCCAATTTTTGCTGCGGTGCCTGCCGATACCGACGCCCCCAAGGTGGAGGATCCGATCCCCGCAGATGCTTGGGTGGTCAAAAACGCTTCAATGCTGCTTCTCTCCGACGAACTCCAATCTTGCCCTTGCCCTAAGGTCGTCATCAGCGAGTTAGCTGCGGACTTTGATGAACTATCAGAATTAAGCAACGTATCGGAAAACTGCTGGCTTGCCGCTGCAATGTTGGCCTTCTGTGTTCCGCCGGCGACGATGCTCGAGAGTTGATGGCTGAGCGCCGTTGTCGTGCTGGCCACCTGCTGATTTGCGACCGATAGGGCTGAGCTTCCCATCTCTGATGCTTTCCAACTCAGTTGGCGGCTGTTTGCGGATGACGGGGCTTGAAACGCGCTGCCGTGGGAAAAGGCTCCTGCTTCATATCCTGCTGTGGGCTTGATTAGATCCGGTGCGGCAATCTTTTCTGCGCCAAAGTCTTTTCCTGACCATCGCTGGGCTAGGCTATTGAGGCTCATGACACTGCCGGTCAAAAGCGCTAGCGATAGCAATGGTGTTGCTGCCAACATGTCGGACGCCAGGGCCACCTTCTCACTCAGATGGTTGTAGAAGTCCTGGTACACCATCAGGTTGAACCCCTGTGGGTGAGCAAGATTGAATGCCGCCATGTCATGTTGAAATTGGATCTGGATGAAGAAATTGATCACGGCCGCGAATGGCAGCCAGCACTGAGTCCAGAGACCGAAAAGAAGGTACTTCACAAGGATATTCAAGCCATGCTGAGCAGTCATCATGGCGAATACGAACATCAGTGGCGAGAACGCAAAGAACAGCGCTTGCAGTGTCGCCATTGCGGTTGGCATGAGATGGGTGAAAAAATTAGCGCTAGATGCCGAGTCGATTTTCCATTGCTCGAACTGCTGTGTTTGCGTCTGAATACAGGCCTGATAAGCGGATGGGTCCCCAGAGTTGGCTGTGCAGTTAAATGAGTGCAGAAGCGAATTCCCGAACGCAGTGGTCATCATGAACTGCTGGGCACTGGTGGAGATACCCCAAGAGGCGCCGATCACTTCGTTATAAGCGTTTGCGTAGTCTGCGACCGAGTATTTCCCCGCGCTGATATTGCCCTTAGGCATCGCTTGGGTAAGCCATGCGGATAGTGTTTGCGAAGATCCCGAGTTGTTGTAGAACTTGTCGATGTCATTTTGAATATTTGTGCTTGCGGTCGAGCACAGCAGTGCAGCCCCTTGGCTGGAGTTCGCAGTTGAACTGTAGTAGGTGGTAAATCCCTCTGTGTAATGGGACAACATATAGCCTACTGGGTCAGCGCTCTGCATAAATTGTGTGGCATCGAAGTTGGCAGAGTCTGCCGAGCAATTGAGCATGAATTGCCGCAGCGATGCATTTAGGTCAGGGGCCATTGAGGATGGTGGGGATCGCATTGCCATCAGGATTTGCAGTGGGTTTAGAAAACCCTCGCCGTTCATCGTGACGTAGTTGCCATTTACGGTCGAGAACGCGGTTTCCATCTTCTCGGTGACCGAGTAAGCCAGCGTGCTCACAATCGAACTGGGTAAGGCTACGCCGATCGGTATGTTGTCCACTACTTCAACTTGTCCTGTCGAAACATCCTGAATCTGGACTGTAACGCGAGGCCCTGCCAGCACGACATAACAGACAACCAGCATGCCGAGGAGCGCTAGGTTGTTTCCTCCCCCTGTGCTCATGTTCAGCATCCCGGTGGTGAGAATCAGCCCAAGGCTAATAAGCAGCCCGGTGAGGACTGCTGCACCCAAACCGAGGCCGGTACTCGAGGACAGCATGCCCGAATTGAAGACCATGGCGACACCGTTCAGGATGCCTTGAAAGGTGTCGATATCCCCGCTGGCGATATAAATGGTAAACAAGCTCATTGCTTGGGCTCCTCTGCGCGTGGAGTTCCCAACACCTTGCCAAGAAGCTGAAGGTGCCGGCGGAGGAGTTCGTCCCGATCGAGCCGGCGGAATGTGACGTAGTACTGGCCTGTAGTCCCCCTGTGTCAGGGTAGTTGAGATGATCCCTTTTCAGGGATTTCATACTCAATCCAGGGGGCCGGAATTTCACCATGTCGCGTTTATCCAAGG
>NZ_AUGZ01000036.1 GCF_000422925.1 Paludibacterium yongneupense DSM 18731 | reverse complement strand
CATAGGGGGTGTAGTTCAGTTGAATGAAGTTACGGGTGTTGATGCCTTTTTGCCAGTCGCCGGCGACAAAGCCAGCCCACGGGTCAGCGGCGGTTGCAGCGTGGTTGATTGCGTCCATGACGGTCTTCCTTTTCTTTTTCGAACATGAATGTCACTAACTGAAAACGATGGTATGCCTACCGCACCGGACATCTATTGACCCACATCAAGTCAACTCGCAGATTCCGCCATGATGCGACGCACAAAAAAGCCTGCCTAATCAACGCCCATTACAACAAAAGCCATGTTATCAACGACATTGCGGCGGGGAGCTTTTCGAAAGTTCGTTTGCGAATATGGGCGAGGGTTTTTCCGGCTTGTCCTGTCGGCCGAGACGATGGAGCGGCGCTCTCTGGCGCGCATGCTACCGCAATTCGTGCCCGCACCGCGTTTGTCGGCACGAGACGGGTACTAAGAAGACCAAATCCGCGACATCGCGCGACGCCGATAGGTGGGCCATAGCACAGACGCCGGCCACAGGCACCGGCAAAGTGGTCGCTCGATGAAGGCAGAGCCATCCTCGTCGAGCGACCGCAATCGGACCACCCTTTGAAGGAGCAGACATGAGCTGGGAATGGGAAAACGTAGAAGGCGATTGGGACAGATTCAAAACGAATATCAAACAACATTGGGACAAGTTGACCGACGAGCACCTCGTCTCCATCGCCGGCAAACGCAGTCTGCTGGTCAAGCGTATTCAGGAAGCTTACGGCATAAGCCACGAGGAAGCGGAGGAGCAGATCCGGCTGTTCGAAGGCAAGAACCGCTCCACTGACGGCGCCAATAGCCCCCACTAGCGCGATGCGGCCGGGCGTATTCCCGCTTCGCGGGCAGGCCCGGCCCATCCGGAAGCGGGCCGGGCGCGCGCAAACGTCGGCGTCCCGTACCGGGAGCGGTGTGGATACACGCCACTGGGCAGCCATGAATACACGATCTGAACCGCTAGACACGGTCAGAATGCATGCGGGTGCACCGATCTCATGATATTTGCCACCTGGTGCCTGATCGTCGGCGGCTTGCTCACTTTGATGGCCTTGTCCGGCACGGCGCTGCAGCGTCTCCCCCTGAGCACCCCGATGCTCTACCTGGCGGTCGGCTATGCGCTCGGCCCAGGAGGCTGGGGGCTCCTGACGCCCGACCCCTTCCTTTATTCGCATGCCCTTGAAAAAGCGGCCGAAATCGCCGTGTTGATCTCTCTGTTCGCCGTCGGCTTGAAACTCGGCCTCCCCCTCCGCGACAGGCACTGGCACCTTCCCCTGCGTCTCGCCGTCATTTCCATGGCTTTATCCATCCTGTTGGTCGCCGTGGCGGGAACGCTGGGCCTGGGCCTGCCGCTGGGGACGGCCGCCTTGCTCGGCGCCATACTGGCACCGACGGATCCGGTGCTGGCATCCGATGTCCAGGTGTTGCAGGCGAGCGACCGCGACCGCTTGCGTTTCAGCCTCACCGGCGAGGGCGGATTGAACGATGGGGTGGCCTTCCCGTTCGTCATGCTGGGCCTGGGTCTGATCGGTCAGCACGAGCTCGGCGCCTTCGGCTGGCGCTGGCTGGCGATCGACGTTGCGTGGGCCATCTGTGGCGGCTTGTTCATCGGCGGCGCGATGGGGGCACTGGTCGGACGGATAGTGGTCTATCTGCGCAGCCGGCACCAGGAGTCCGTCGGCTACGATGAGTTTCTGGCGCTCGGGCTCATAGGACTGAGCTACGGTCTTGCCCTGTTCAGTCATTGCTATGGCTTCCTGGCTGTCTTTGCGGCCGGGCTCGCCCTGCAACGGGTCAGGGAGCAGCCGGGAAACAAGGCCGCCCCAAGCGACCGGCAACAGGCGTCGGGCTTTCAGAACAAGCAGGCACAAGAGGCTTTTGCCACCCATTCAGCACATGCCAGCGCTTATATGATGAAAGAAGTGCTTGGCTTCAACGAGCGGATGGAAAGGGTGGCCGAAGTCGGCATCGTCCTGATTGTCGGAGCGATGCTTGCTTATATCGATTTTCCACTACGGTGCACGCTCTTCGCCCTGTTCTTCCTGCTGCTGGTCCGGCCGCTCTCGGTCTGGGGCGGATTGGCTGGCGCCAACATATCGCGCGATCAGCGCGCCTTGATCTCCTGGTTCGGCATTCGCGGCATCGGCTCCATCTACTATCTGTTGTACTCGATCAATCATGGGCTTTCACCCGGGCCCGGCAAGGAGATCGCCTCATTGACACTCGGCATCGTCGCCATCTCCATTGTCTTGCACGGCATTTCGGTCACGCCGTTGATGAATCTCTATTCCCGCCGCAAAGGGCGTCGTGCCATACGGCGCCAGGCGTAAACGCGGCCGCCCAGGCACGCAGGCGGCGCATCCCGGTCTGCCCCCCTTTCGCGCGGCTAAATAAAACAGATCGCACGCAATGCGCGCTATCGCACCGAGATTGCCGCGGGTGGAGCCTATAAGTTTCTTCACCGTGATAGAGACATCACGCCTATCCAACCCCGTTCGGGAGAAATAATGAAAACCCATTTCAAAATATGGCACTACGGCGCGCTCATCGCGATCCTCTCTACCGCGGCGTGCAGCAATATGGAAACCCCAGCCGCCGCCAGCGTTGCCGTTTCGGCGGCGACCGTCAGCGATGCGGCCAGCGCCAACGCGGCGGAATATGCCCCGCTGGAGATGAATTCAGCGCGAGAAAAATTGTCGCAGGCCCGCCAGGCCATGACCAAGAAAGACTACCAAGCCGCCTCCGACTATTCCGCACAAGCCCGGGTCGATGCTCAACTCGCCCGCAGCAAAGCCCATTCGGCCAAGGCCGAACAAGCCGCGGATGCGCTCCAGGCCGATATCGACGCAATGCGCAAGGAACTCGCACGCAGCGCGGCCCAGTAAGCCCCACCCGACGGAACACGAAAGGCTACACCATGAAAAAGAATACCGGTCTCACACCGATCATGCTCGCGATCGCCGCGCTGCTCAGCGCATGCGCCTCATCCCCGACGAACACCCCGCTGCTGGAACAGGCCCGCAGCGCGTATCAGGACGCACAGAACAACCCCAATGTCAGCCAGTACGCCCCCCTCGAATTGAAACAGGCGGGCGATGCCATGGAGATGGCAAGCGCCGCGTCCACCAAGGGTGAAAGCCAGGAGAAAATCGACAAGCTCGCGTATATCGCCAAGCAAAAAATAGCGATTAGTCAGGAGGCCGCCAAGCAAAAAGCGTCAGAAACCGACATCGCTCATGCCGGCACCCAGATGAGCGAAGTGCAACTTGCGCAGAGGACAGTCGAAGCGGACAAGGCCAAGCAGACGACCCAGGACGCCCTGGCCCGTACCACGCAGCTCGAAGCGCAGTTGACGGCGCTCGCCGCGAAGAAAACCGCGCGCGGCGACATTGTCACGCTCGGGGACATGCTCTTCGCGACCGATCACGCGACTCTGAGCCCAAAGGGCGTGGAGACGGTGCAAAAACTGGCCGAGATATTGCAGCAGAATCCGGAACGCACCGTCCGGATAGAAGGGTTTACCGACAGTACCGGCGGGGGTGCTTACAACCGGGCCTTATCGATGCGCCGCGCGAGTTCGGTGAAAGCCGCGTTACTGGGCATGGGGGTCGATGCGGAACGCATGGTAACCCATGGCTATGGCGCAGCTTACCCGACGGCGTCGAACAGAACGGCACAGAACCGGCAGCTTAATCGCCGGGTCGAGGTGCTGCTATCGGACGAACATGGTCATACCCAGCCCCGTTAAATTTCGCACCACCACCTCTTCCAGGTTTTTGTTAGCGAGGATGCAGATGAGCGACAAGAAAACGCCGCACGCGCGCGGTATCGACACCGAAGCCATCCGGGCTGCGGCCCGGAATGTCGACGATGGCGCCGTCACGGCCGGCTACCCCCCCGAGCGCAAGGAAATCATTGCGCTTCTCAATGCAGCCCTGGCGACCGAACTGGTGTGCGTATTGCGTTACACCCGCCATTACTTCACCGTCAGCGGCCTGATCAACCGTCCGATCAAGGCAGAATTCCTGAAGCATGCCCAGGAAGAACAGGACCATGCAGATTTGCTGGCGGATCGTATCATCCAGCTTAATGGCGAGCCCGACTTCAATCCGGCCACGCTGATGGATCGCAGCCATGCCGAGTACGATGACTCGCGTTCGATCAACGCCATGATCCGGGCCAACCTGATCGCCGAACGGGTCGCAATCGAAGCCTATCGGCAGATGATCACCACCATTGGTGAAGATGACCCGACGACGCGGCAGATGCTGGTCGGCATCATGGCCAAAGAGGAAGAACATGCGGAAGAGATGCGGGATTTGCTGGCCTGAGGCCACGGCAGACAATGGCGCTCTTTTGTCCCGCCGGCACGGCACATTCACTCACGTCGCCGCGCCATCGCAACGGGGCGACCCACCCAACTCAACGGGGGCAAATCATGAACAAATCGGCAGGACCCCCGCTCACCGGCCTGATTGCGGGCCTGAATGGCGTCGTCAAGAACGGCACCGGCTTGCTGCTGACCCGGCTGGAGCTGGCGGTGCTGGAGCTGTCGGAGGCGCGCGATCACTTGCTGAAGCTGGCGTGCGTATTCTCGCTACTGCTGGTCGCCATCTGTTTTTCCCTCGCGTGCGCCACAGTGCTGGTCGTCGTACTGAGCTGGGCAGCGCTGGGATGGAAAATTCTGGCGCTTCTCGCCGGCGGCTTCCTCGTGCTGGCGCTCGTCCTGCTCGTCTATGCGCGCGCGCTGCTGCGCCGCCATCCGCACTTTCTGCCCGCCACCCTGTCCGAGCTGAAGGCGGACCGGGATATCGTCCTCTGACCGGGGTGAGGATCGCTTGGCAGCGGCGCCATCGTTTGCAGCGGAGGGCGCGGCCATGACGCCCCCACCCTCCCAGCCGCTGACAGAACGCAAGGCGCAGCTGCTCGCACAGGGGCAAGGCTATCGGCAAGAACTTCTGCTGGCGCAGGAATCGATAAAAGGCGTCTTTCAGGAAGGCCGCGCCCTGCAAAGGATCTCGGCCTGCGCACTGTCCTGGGGCGGGGCCATGCTGAAACTCGGCACCGAGGAGCACAAGTCCGCCTCGCGCATGGCACTCGGCGTCGAGATCGGGGTTCTGCTACTACGCAAAAACTGGCTGCCGGCAGCACTGGTCGCCGTTCAGTGGCTACTCGCAGACGGAGTTTCACCACAACGCGCGCCCCCACCGGATGACGGCGCAACGCCACTCTGAACTTCAACCCGCCGCCCGCTTCGGCGGAGAGGCAAACCTTTGTGCGCTACCGCACATACGACTGCGGCATTATGATGTCATACTGCGCAAGCTGGGTTGCATCCCATGCAAGCTGGATTGCATTACACGCCGTGATGATATCGATGTCGCCCTGCTCTTCTACCAACACCAGGGTGCATGATCATGAACCATTCGACAACGGAAAACATGGAAGATAAACGGGCTGCTCTGATCGACGACCTGAAACGCGTCCAGAGCGACGCGCACGCCTTGCTTGCGCAGATGGCCACCTCGACCGTGGACGAGTTCGCCGATGCGGAGGCCGGAATCAAGACGATTCTGCTTCAGGCACAGTCCAGCCTTGGCGAGGCGTTGCAGGCGGTCGGCGGCAAAGCGCGCCTCGCCGGACAGGCATCGCAAGCTTACGTCCATGACAAGCCGTGGCATGCGATCGGTTTTGCCGCCACAACGGGACTCATCATCGGTTTTCTGCTGGCTCGGCGTTGACCTCGGCGCTTGCCTCCGCCCCGGGGCGGATGGCAGGCTGTATCTATGCCGGGCGGTCGTCGAAGAGAAGCGGAGAACGCGAAGACAGGATCGTTGTTGCTTTGCCCATCCCCCTTTCATCGTTACCGCCAGCAATCATGAACCAGGCGGCGCCAATTGCAATGCCCCGGGAGCTGACAATGTCAAAATTGCAACGCAATCGTCTGATCGCCGCTCTTCCCGAAAGTGTCATGCTGCGGCTGCGTCCACATATGGAATGTGTAGAACTGCCTCTCGGCCAGGTCTTGTACGAGTCGGGCGCAACGCTCAGACATGTCTACTTCCCTGTCACCGCCATCGTATCGCTGCTCTATGTCATGGAAAACGGAGCGTCGGCCGAAATCGCGGTGGTCGGCAACGAGGGCATGGTCGGTGTCGCCCTTTTCATGGGCGGCGAAACAACCACCAGCCGTGCAATCGTGCAAAGCGCCGGGCTAGCCTATCGGCTTCCCGGCAGCATAATGAAAAGCGAATTCGTACTGGGCAGCGAATTGCAGCATCTGCTGCTGCGTTTCACCCAGGCTCTGCTCACCCAGATGGCACAGACCGCCGTCTGCAACCGTCATCACTCCATCGATCAGCAACTCTGCCGCTGGCTGTTGCTGTCGCTGGACCGGCTTCCCTGCGACGAATTGGTCATGACCCAGGAGTTGATTGCCAATATGCTCGGCGTACGGCGCGAAGGGGTCACCGAAGCGGCCGGCAAGTTGCAGGACGCGGGATTGATCCAGTACTCGCGCGGACACATTCGCGTCCTGGACCGCCCCGGTCTGGAAAATAGAGTTTGCGAGTGTTATCAGGTAGTGCGCCACGAATTCGATCGCCTGATCCCGATCCCGGCCGACTAGGCCCTGTCTGCAAACTATCCGGCCCTCTTGACGTCTGAGTTTCAGACCTTCTATCGAGAGTTGCCATGATATCCCGCCGCCACGCGCTGACCGATGAAGAGCAGGCCCGCTGAAGCCATTACGGCCCCATCGCCACGATGGAGGACGACGCAGCCATGATCACCGCGTCATCCCCAATGGCATGGTGTTTCGCCGTTCACCGGCAAAATCCATCTGCTGACTGACGGTACAGGTTTGCCGTTGGCCTTCAAAATCGGCGCAGGGCAAGCCCATGGGTCGCTGCATGCCGAGCAGGTATTGGACTCTGTCAGGATCAATCGGGTCAGCGGGTGTGTTCGCCAGCAGCCGGAACGCGTTGCTGGCGATAGACGGTATCTGGAGTTAGGGACTAGGCGCGCGGCTTGCCGCGCAAGCGCCGGTACTGGCGCAGGGCGACGGCTACGACATGGAGCACGCCGTGCACCCTCCGCGCCAGGCCGACGACCATGGCGTGTTCCGCGGCACAGCGCACCCAGCCGCGCAAGGTTACGATACCACCCAGCGTGCTGACCTCGACATGACGGGCATCGACCAGCGTCGACTGCGAACAACGGGCCTTGACGCTGTCGCTGATCCTGCGGTCCGAATACGCCACGTCGGCTTCCTGTACCGCCAGCTCGCCTCTCCGTTGCGCCTCCTCTCTGCCGGCACCTGCTTCATGCTCTTGCGCCCGCGCGGGCACGGCCTGCGGGCGCGGCGAAGTGCCCAGCGCCGACTGGGACTCGGGTCCGGCATTCTCTCCGGGCTTGTACATGGCGACTCTCCTGAAGGAAACACAAAGGCCTGCCGCAACCATACGCTGGCAGCGGCAGGCCTGAAACGACACGCGTGAACGATCAGCGCTTGATCAACGATATCTTGGAGCCCTCGATGCTGAGGCTGGCCATCAGGCCCTGCTGATCGAAGATAAAGGCATAGGCATCGTCTTTTAAGGTCGTGGACGACAGATTTTTGGCCACGCCTTCGTTGACGATCACGACGGTCGGACCGACGCCGATTTCCCACCCTTTGGATACGGTCAGGTATTTGACGGCTTTCTCGTTCATCAAAAATACGACATAGCCATATGATTGAGCGCCAGCCTGCAATCCCCAGGATGCGGAGACCGAGTTGTAATAATTCACCGGCTTCGAGTTATCGAACAAAACGCCCTCGCCGTAGCTGCCGCCAAATATCAAACCGGCTTTGACGATTTTCGGAAAAACCAGAATGGCTTTTGCATGCGACGCGATGCTTTTCGCCACCGGGTTGCTCTGGTAAAGGACCTGGAGCGCTTGTTCGGCCTCGCTATTCAAATCTGCCGCGGTAGCCGCCAGGGCTGGACTGCCCATCGTGCCAAGTGTCACGGCAGCAACGAACGACACAAGCGCCCTGCGCAAATTTCGATATAAACCTAGCATGATATTATCCTTGTTAAACCCCGGTACCTTAGGGGGATCTTAAGACGGGAATCACATGTAATATCGCAGCCGGGAACAGACAGCCTTACATCGAGTAAGACCTTCTCCTCTGGAAAAGATTCAAAATGGCGACGATATGTTCATCTGCCATCAGCATGGCTGCAATGACGTGTGCTGACTGTGCGCTGGAGCACACAGGCAATCCGTTCATCCCGCAGCGGGCAGGGGCAGGCAACCGCGTCCAGGGCGGCCGGGGCCTGGCGCCGGACTCAAATCAAGGGCAGCAAGCGGTCGCATTCTTTTTTGACGACCGCGTAACATTCGCAGCACAAGGCTTCGAGGCGCGGGCGATCGAGCACCGTGATCAAGCCTCGGTGATAGCTTATGATCCCGAGTTTTTGCAGTCTACCCGCGGCATCGGTCACGCCTTCTCGGCGCACGCCCAGCATATTGGCGATCAGTTCCTGGGTCATGCTCAGCTGATTGCCTTCCAGCCGGTCCAGCGATAGCAACAGCCAGCGGCAGAGTTGCTGATCGATGGAGTGGTGGCGATTGCAGACGGCGGTTTGCGACATCTGGGTGATCAGCGACTGGGTGTAGCGCAGCATCAGCATCAGGAACGTCGAGTTGCGCTTGAATTCGTCTTTCAGCCGCTTGCCGTATAGGCGGTAGGCCGAACCCGCACTTTGCACGACGCCCCGGCTTGGCGTGCTATCGCCGCCCATGAAGAGGGCGACACCGACCATGCCCTCGTTGCCGACCACCGCGATTTCGGCCGACGCTCCGTTTTCCATGACATAAAGCAGCGACACGATGGCATCCGTCGGAAAGTAGACATATTGCAAAATGTCGCCAGACTCATAAATCACTTTTCCCAAGGGCAGGGGCAGCCATTCGAGGAAGGGATATATCCGTTCGCGGACATCGGCGGGCAATGCGGCAAGCAGTTGGTTCTGCTGCGGGATGGGAATCGCTGGCATAGTGAACGGTGACTCATCAGTTCTTTTTTTGCGATTATCCCTGGTTTGCCTGTTTTTATATGTGCGCTATCGCACACAGCATCGCATCGCACCCGACGCGGGCGCTCCCGACCGGGAGCGGCAAGTGCTCTGTGTTTTAACGTACAAACTCCATCACCCTGAGCTGTCACACTAGAGCGTCGAGTAGCGCCAAGCACCCTGCCCGACCCCGCCCCGGGATTTTCGTGCGGATTTCCCCTCATGACAAACAAAGCGTCATCACCCTCGTCCAATCGGTTGATCGTCGCGCTGCCGGAAATGGAGCGCGCGGCCCTGTGCGCACTGTGCGAGCCCGTCGCACTCGCCACCGGCGATGTCTTGAGCGAGCCCGGCGCCCCGATGCATTATGCCTACTTCCCGCTCAGTGGTTTCGTCGTCCTGGAGACGCCCCTGCGCGCGCCCCTTTCCCTGTCCGTCGCCATGGTCGGCAATGAAGGCATGTTGGGCGCGACGCTTGCACTCGGCACCCGGATCGCCCCGCTGCGTGCAAGAGTGCAAATCGGCGGACATGCCCTGCGCCTGGGCGCATCCCAGTTGCAACGCGAATTGCAGGCCCATCGCCGACTGAAACGCATGATAGAACGCTATTTGTTCGTATTGCTCACGCAAGCCCCCATCCATGCCGCCTGCTGTCATTTTCATGAAATCGGGCAGCGGCTCGCCTGCTGGCTGCTCCTGGCACAGGATAGAGCGGGCGGCCGCTCGTTTCATCTGACTCACGAGAGCCTGGCCGACATGCTGGGGGTGCATCGCAGCGGGGTATCCATTGCCGCAGGTCTTCTGCAACGCGAGGGGCTGATCCGCTACGCCCGTGGCGAAATCCATCTGCTCGACCGTCAGGGCCTGGAGGGCGCGTCGTGCAAATGCTATGCCGACCTTCTCAAGGGGGCTTCTCGGCTATTCCCTACCGGAAAAAGCGAGCCTCCCCCGCTCGAGTAGCGCGCCAGCACACCCATGCCGGGCAGGAATTAGCGCGATTCCCGTTCGAACTGCTTACCGCCCACAAATGGAACCGGTACCAACACGACGCAGAGCCAGGTTTGTCTCATCGAAGGGGCGGACCGGGAACCCTCGCCATAAGGGTTCGCAGCGGATTTTTGTAAAAAATCATCCCCAGGAGGCTTTAATTGACAATTCCTTGAGTTTATCCAGATGATGCTCACCTGCTTTCGGCTATTGTGGCTCCCGAATCCAACCAAGATAAGGAGCGCAACTCCATGATGCATACACACGAAATAGAACAGATGTGTGTTGTCGCCAAAGGCCCCAATCACGGCCCGGCCCCCATTCCGCAAGAAGGTCGCTGGACCAAAGTCAAGGAAGTCACAGATGTATCCGGCCTGACCCACGGGGTGGGCTGGTGCGCCCCGCAACAAGGCGCATGCAAGCTGACGCTGAATGTCAAGAACGGCATCATCGAAGAAGCGCTGGTGGAGACGATAGGCTGTACCGGGATGACTCACTCGGCCGCCATGGCCGCCGAAATCCTCCCCGGCAAAACCATCCTGGAAGCGATGAATACCGACCTGGTGTGCGACGCCATCAATGTGGCGATGCGCGAACTTTTCCTGCAGATCGTCTACGGTCGCAGCCAGACCGCTTTCTCCGAAGGCGGCCTGCCTATCGGCGCCGGCCTGGAAGACCTCGGCAAGGGCCTGCGCAGCGTGACCGGCACCATGTACGGCACCAGTGAAAAAGGCGCGCGCTATCTCGAGATGGCCGAAGGCTACGTAACCGAGATCGCACTGGACGCCGACAACGAAATCATCGGCTACAAATTCGTACAGCTGGGGGTCATGATGGACGCCATCGCCAAGGGCGTGGATGCACAGACCGCCCTGACCAAAGCGACCGGCTCCTACGGCCGCTTTGCCGACGCCGTCAAAACCATCAACCCCCGCAAGGAATAAGGATCAGATCATGGCATTGTTCGAAGGTTACGAAAGACGGATCGCCCAGATCAGCGCGTTCCTTGCCGGCCACGGTATCGAATCGCTGGAAGCTGCAGAAAAAATCTGCATGGACAAAGAAGTCGATGTCCGGAAAATCGTCAAATCGATCCAGCCGATCGCGTTTGAGAACGCAGGCTGGGCCTACTTGATCGGCGCCGCCGTCGCCATCAAGAACAAACAAACCGTAGCCGCCGACGTAGCGGAAACCCTGGGAGCCGGCCTGCAGGCATTCTGCATTCCGGGGTCCGTTGCCGACGATCGCAAGGTCGGTATCGGTCACGGCAATCTGGCGGCCATGCTGCTGCGCGAGGAAACCGGTTGCTTCGCCTTCTGTGCTGGCCACGAATCGTTTGCCGCCGCCGAAGGCGCAATCGGTCTGGCACGCTCCGCCAACAAGGCGCGGGCGACCCCGCTGCGCGTCATCCTGAATGGCCTGGGCAAAGATGCGGCCCAGATCATCTCGCGCGTCAACGGGTTCACTTATGTGCAAACCGAATTCGATTATGCGACCGGCAAATTGAACATCGTGCGTGAAAAAGCCTACTCCAACGGAGAACGCGCGGCAGTGCGCTGCTACGGCGCCGACGACGTGCGCGAAGGCGTCGCCATCATGCACCTGGAACGCGTCGACGTCGCCATCACCGGCAATTCGACCAATCCCACCCGCTTCCAGCATCCGGTCATGGGCGTGTACAAGAAGGAATGCCTGCTCGAAGGCAAGAAATTCTTCTCCGTCGCCTCCGGCGGGGGCACGGGACGCACCCTGCACCCCGACAATATGGGCGCCGGTCCGGCATCCTACGGCATGACCGACACCATGGGCCGCATGCACTCCGACGCTCAATTTGCCGGCTCGTCCTCGGTTCCGGCTCACGTCGAGATGATGGGTCTGATCGGCATGGGCAACAACCCGATGGTCGGTGCTTCGGTTGCCGTCGCGGTCGCGGTCGAGCGCGCTTTCAAGGCGTAAACCGCTCTTTCCGGGGCTTGCCATGCGCAGCCCCGTTCACGAACGCCGGCCTCGTGCCGGCGTTTTGTTTGCGGCCCGCCCCGTTTCGTACCGATTTTTGCTTTTTGTCATGTAAAAGTGATCCAACATCCCGCAAATCGGGCTAGTATTGGATGCAAATTGATCGAAACTTGCTTGCTCAGAATGACGTGGCGCTAGCGCAGCGCCGTAAACCGGAGCCTGACGATGAATGTTGCTGACCTGCTGTTTCTCGCCGGTATCGTTTGCGTACTCATCTGCGTGGGCCTGTCCGCGCTGGGCGCCATGCACAAGGGCCAACGCCTGGTTGACGATTTCTTTTCACCGTTTCTGGATCCGGACGAATTGACCCACCCCACGGCCTCGACCCGGCAAACGCATGCCGGCGTTTTTTTCTGGGTAGCCGCCACCCTGTTCGTACTCTCCTACTTTCTCCGATAAGCGCGAAATCCGCCCGCACCGCCTGAAATCCAGCCCTGTCTGTCGCATCCGCGCACACGCAGCGCGTCCCGTGCACCTCGCCCTCTCCGCTTTTTTGCCGTGATGTCAAAAAAGAAACTTGGCCATTTAAAGAACATAAACACCACATCAAAGGGCTGATATAAAGCAGCTAGCAGACAAACTTCTTTGCAATTTATTTGTAGAAATTTGGCTGGCACAACGCTCGATGTACCAAACGGAGATAAAAATGGACATGAATCCAAAATCGGGAGCCGATGCGCAGGCCCTCCCCGCCCCTCACCGTTCCGCCAAGGAAATCTGGTGGAATTTGATGGACAATTACAAAATCGGGATCATCCCGCTGCCCTTGTTTATCCTGGCCGGCATTTTGATTGCCATCGATTGCAAAAACGGCAAGCTGCCTTCCGACATCGTCGTGATGGTAGCGACATTCGCGTTTTTCGGCTTCGCCTGCGGCGAGATCGGCAAGCGCATCCCCTTCCTCGGAAAAATGGGCGCACCCGCCATCTGCGCGACGTTCATTCCGTCGGCTCTGGTGTTCTACAAGCTGTTACCGCAGGAGGTCGTACATGCCACGACCCAGTTCTACAAATCCAGCAACATTCTTTACCTCTACATCTGCTGCATCATCGTCGGCAGTATCATGAGCATGGATCGCAAAGTGCTGATCCAGGGTTTCCTTCGCATCTTCGTCCCGATGCTGTGCGGCGAAATCGTCGGCATGCTGGTCGGGACCGCCGTCGGCACCCTGCTGGGGCTCGGCGCGTTCCATACCTTCTTTTTCCTGGTGCTGCCCATCATGGCCGGTGGCGTCGGCGAAGGCGCAATCCCGCTGTCGATCGGATACTCGTCGATTTTCCATCTGGAACAAGGCGTCATGCTCGGGCGCATTCTGCCCATCGTCATGCTGGGCGGTCTGACCGCGATCTTCCTGGCCGGTGCGCTCAATCGCATGGGCAAGCGCTACCCGCACTTGACAGGCAATGGCCAACTGATGCCGGGCACCGACGTTGACGGCGTTGGCCCCTTGCAATCCGCGTTCAGCGGCAAGATCGACGCCACGACCCTGGCATCCGCCGCGCTACTCGCGATTCTGCTGTACATGGTCGGCATGCTCGGTTTCAAATTGATCGGTCTGCCGGCCCCGGTCGGCATGCTGTTCGCCGCCGTCGCCGTAAAACTGGCGCACGGTGTTTCGCCGCGGCTGCTGGAAGGTTCGCAAGTCGTCTACAAGTTTTTCCAGACCTCGGTCACCTATCCCATCCTGTTTGCCGTCGGCGTCGCCATCACACCGTGGAGCGAGCTGATGGCCGCCTTCACCGTGGAAAACCTGGTTGTCATCGTCAGCAGCGTAGTCAGCCTGGTGGCAACCGGGTTTTATGTCGGCAAACGCATCGGCATGCACCCCATCGATGTGGCCGTGGTGTCCTGCTGCCAAAGCGGCCAGGGCGGCACCGGCGACGTAGCCATCCTGACATCGGCCGAGCGCATGCAACTGATGCCGTTTGCACAGATCGCCACCCGTATCGGCGGCGCGATCAATGTATCGCTCGGCCTGCTGGTCCTGGCCAACGTACTGATGAAGTAAACCGCGCATCCGGGCCCGGCCGCTGGCCGAGCCCCTTGCCCGTACTCCGAACCCTCGCCCGCGCGAGGGTTTTATTTTGTGCATCGATCAATGCGGGCTCCGGGTATAACTCTCTTTGTCATAATTTCGTCACCCTTCATTAACTATACTTTGCTGCGGTTCCCGTTTGCGGAGAACCCGACACATCACACGGCACAGCCCGCAAGGCTGGCCGTTCCTCTTCCAGGGAGCCATAAGCATGCAAAGAAAAGGTTTGAAGACGGTCGCGACGGCACTGGCCGCGCTCGGCGCGCTCGGTACCACTCAGGCTGCCCGTGCCGACGCACCGGCGGCACTGGTTGCCGCCGCACGCGCAGAAGGACAACTCACCGTCATTGCCCTGCCGCACGACTGGTGTGGCTATGGCGAGGTGATCGCCGGGTTCAAGGCAAAATACGGCATCAAGATCAACGAGCTCAACCCCGATGCCGGCTCCGGCGACGAAGTGGAAGCCATCCGCGCCAACAAGGACAACAAGGGCCCGCAAGCACCCGATGTGATCGACGTCGGCCTGTCCTTCGGACCGCAGGCCAAGGATGCCGGCCTGCTTCAGCCCTACAAAGTCTCGACCTGGAAGAGCATTCCCGATTCGGCCAAGGATGCCGCCGGCTACTGGTATGGCGACTACTACGGCGTGCTGTCGTTTGAAGTCAACACCGACCTCGTTTCCAAAGTGCCCGCCGACTGGAGCGATCTGCTCAAGCCCCAGTACAAGAATGCCGTCGCACTGGCAGGGGACCCGCGCACCGCCAACCAGGCGATTCAGGGGGTATTCGCCGCCGGTTTGTCGCAGGCGCATGGCAAGGCTCCGGCCGCCGCCGCGGGCCTCAAGTACTTCTCGGCTCTGAACAAGGCCGGCAATTTCGTGCCCGTCATCGGCAAGGCCGCCTCACTGGCACAGGGCACCACCCCCATCATCGTGCGCTGGGACTACAACGCACTGGCGGATCGCGACACCTTGAAAGGCAACCCCAAGATCGCCGTCGTCGTCCCGAAGACCGGCGTCGTGGCAGGGGTCTATGTACAAGGCATCAGCGCCTATGCGCCGCACCCGAACGCCGCCAAGCTGTGGATGGAATATTTGTATTCGGATGAAGGCCAGGTTGGCTGGCTGAAGGGCTATTGCCACCCGATCCGTTTCAATGATCTCGCACACCGCGGCAAGGTGCCGGCCGCCCTGCTCGCCAAGTTGCCGGCGGCAGCCAACTACACCCATGCCGTGTTCCCCACACTGGAACAACAGGAAGCCTACAAGGCCGTGATCACCAAGCAATGGGATCAGGTCGTGGGCACCAACGTCAAGTAAGAGGCCCTCCTGTCGCCGCCATGCCATGCATGGCGGCGATCCGTTTTCTTCATCAGGAACACGCCATGCCCCCCAGCCCCCAATCCGGTGCCGAAACGACACTCCCTTCGGTGACCGCCGTGCCCGGCCCGCGCCTCGCCATTCGTCTGGACTGGCTCGGCATTGTCCCGTTCATGCTGTTTGCCCTGCTATTTCTGCTCTTGCCGACGGCTTTCTTGATGGTGGGCGCCTTTCAGGATGCCCAGGGTCATTTCACGCTGGCCAAGTTGGGGCTGCTGCTGCAGGGCAATGTCCTCGACGCCTATCTGATCAGCCTCGAAGTCAGCGCCGCCTCGGCCATTGTCGGCGCTATCGCCGGTTTCGCCCTGGCCTGGGCCGTCGTGCACGGCGGCCTGCCCGCCTGGATCCGTCCATCGCTGTTGACGTTCAGCGGCGTCGCCGCCAATTTTGCCGGCGTTCCGCTGGCCTTCGCTTTTCTGTGCACATTGGGACGAACCGGCCTGGTGACCCTCCTATTGCAACACTACGCCGGCATCGACCCTTACTCGACCGGCTTCACCCTGCTCAGTTTTCACGGCCTGGTCCTGACCTATCTCTATTTTCAGATCCCGCTGATGGTCCTGATCGTCACACCGGCACTGGAAGGCTTGCGCAAGGAGTGGCGCGAGGCCAGCGACAGCCTTGGCGGCACGGCCTTGCACTACTGGATTCATGTCGCGCTGCCGGTATTGGCGCCCAGTGTCCTGGGCGCCAGCCTGCTGCTGTTTGCCAACGCCTTCGGCGCCGTTGCAACCGCCTACGCCCTGACCGGGAGCTCGCTCAATATCGTGACCATCCTGCTCTATGCGCAGATTCGCGGCGACGTCCTGCACGATCCCAACCTCGGCTATGCGCTCGCGCTAGGCATGATCGTGATTACCAGCCTGTCCAGCGCCGGTTATCTGTGGCTAAGTGCACGCACGCAACGGAGGCGCTCATGAAACCCGCTTCTCGCGCTGGCGCCTGGCTTGCCATCGCACTCGGCTCGCTCTACTTTCTGCTGCCGCTGATCGCGACCTTCGAGTTCAGTCTGCGCATGCGCCGAGAGAGTTACAGTCTCGAAGCCTATCGTGTCGTATTGACCGATCCCGGTTTTCAGTCCGCCTTCGGCTATTCGATTCTGATGGCACTGCTGACAGTCATCACCAGTATCGTGCTCGTCGTGCCCACCGCCTGCTGGATCGAGTTGAGGCTGCCACGCATGCGGCCAGTGATCGAGTTCATCACACTGCTTCCGCTGGTGATTCCCGCCATCATCATCGTATTCGGTTATCTGCGCCTGTATAACAGCAGCTCGTGGCTGCCCCTGACCGGCAATGAAAGAGCAACCGATCTACTGCTCATTTGCAGCTATGTGACGCTGTCACTGCCCTATATGTACCGTTCGGTGCATAGCGGGCTGCGCGCCATCGATGTGCGCACACTGACAGAAGCATCGGAAAGCCTTGGCGCGGGCTGGTTCACAACGCTCGCGCACGTCATCGCCCCGGCCCTCAAGTCGGCCATTCTGTCCGGAAGTTTCCTGACGTTCGCTGTCGTTATCGGCGAATTCACGATGGCAAGCCTGCTCAATCGACCGGCTTTCGGCCCCTATCTGCAATTGATCGGCGCCAACCGCGCCTACGAGCCATCCGCGCTCGCCGTTATCGCTTTCCTGGTGACATGGGCCAGCATGGGCCTGATCCAGGTCGTATCCCGCAACGCAGCCGGCGCCGGCGCCAAGCGCCGCCTGCCAGGAGCTTGAGCATGGCCTTTCTTGATATCGCCCACGTGGGCAAAACCTTCGGCGCCGCCAGCGTAGTGAACGACGTCAACCTTGCCATAGAAAAAGGCGAGTTCGTGACGCTGCTCGGCCCGTCGGGCTGCGGCAAAACGACTCTGCTGCGCATGATTGCCGGATTCGAATCGGCAAGTTCGGGCTCGATTCATATCGATGGTCATGACGTTACACTGCAGCGGGCACGCCAACGCCGGGTCGGCATGGTGTTTCAGTCCTACGCGCTGTTTCCGACGATGACTGTCGCCGACAACATCGCCTACGGACTCAAAATCGCGCGCGAACCCAAGTCTGCCATCGCCGAGCGCGTCGAACAGATGATGAAGCTGATACGGCTGAGCCAGCATGCGCAGCACTACCCGTGGCAATTGTCGGGAGGACAGCAGCAACGCGTGGCGCTCGCGCGGGCACTGGCCTCCTCGCCGCGACTGTTATTGCTCGACGAGCCCTTGTCCGCGCTCGATGCCAAAATCCGCGTCGCGCTGCGCGACGAGATCCGGGCGCTGCAGCGCAAGCTGGGCATTACCACCCTCTTTGTCACACACGACCAGGAAGAGGCCCTGTCGCTATCGGATCGCGTCGTGGTCATGAATGAAGGACGAATAGAACAAGTTGGCACGCCATTCGAAATATACAATTTCCCGCGCACTCGTTTTGTCGCCTCCTTTGTCGGCACGCTCAACATCCTCAACAGCCGCGTACTCGACGAGGCTTCGGGCCTGGTCGAGGTCGACGGACAGACGGTGACCGTTGCGCGCCTGCGCCGCAGCGGGCATGGCGAGCGGACACTCGCGCTGCGTCCCGAAGCCGTTGTACTGGAATCCCCGCTGGCCGGACGCAACTCTCTCATGGCCACGATAGAAGAAGTGAATTTTCTCGGTTCCGTAGTACGCCTGCGAGCCCGGCTGCAGGAGACGGTTTTGAGTTTCGATATTTTCAACGACCCGGGACAGACGTTGCCGCAGCGCGGCAGTCGTGTCGCCCTGGGTTTCTCCCATGATAATTTGTTGGAATTAGAAGCGTCCTGATATGTTATCTTGACTCCTGACCCCGCGCCGAATCGGGCCGCCGCTACCGCGCATGGATTCGAAATGCCGCTCAGTCCGCTCCCCTCTGTTTCCGCACGCGAGGCCCTGGCCGGCTTATGGGCCGACGCCGGACTGGATACGCGTGCGTTGCGCCATGTCCACCTCAGCGGGGCGGAGCCGGCGCTCGCCACGTCTTTCGCCCTCGCCACGGCGCTGCAAGCCGGGGTCGCCGCGTGCGCGCTGGCGGCAGCCGGCGTATGGCAACGCCGCGGGGGGGCGCGGCAGACGATAGCGGTCAATATGTGGCACGCTGCCGCCGAAGCGGACAGCGGGCATCGGGTCCGTCTTGCCGGGCGGCTCCTGCCGGCGGCAGAGGACGACACCTCGGGCTTCTACCGTTGCGCTGACGGCGCCTGGGTCTGCATCCAGTCACCGCTTGCCGACTCGGCGGCCTCCGTTCGACGCCTGCTCGCGTGTTCCCCTGGCCGTGCCGCACTGGCCGACGCCATCGCGCGTCGCACAGGAATCGAGCTCGAAAACCGCGCCCAGGCACAGGCCGCACCGCTGTTTGTGTTGCGCCGCTTCGCGCAATGGGACGCCCACGAGCAAGGGCAGACGCTCGCGTCTGCCCCGCTACTCTGCATCGACAAGACCGGAACCACCCCTCCGCTGACCTGGCCTGTCGCGGCACGCCCCTTGTCCGGCTTGCGAGTGCTCGATATGTCCGACACCCGCACCGGCGCCGGCGTGTTTGCGGCGCGAATGCTCGCAGCCCATGGCGCCGACGTCATCCGACTCGCTCCACCCCACCTGGTTTCGACGGCGGCCGACATCGATACCGATCGCGGTCAGCGACGCTGGGCATTCGACCCGGGCAACGAAAACGACCGCGATGATCTGGTGCGGCTTCTGGCCGACGCCGATGTCCTGATCGCTCCGGCCGCCGTGCTCGCCGCCGGCTCTCCGCACTACGCCATGCTCACAGCCCGCCGGGGTTTGATCCGAGCCTCGTTCAGCGCGTTCGGCGAAGCCGGCCCCTGGTCGGGGGGCGCCGCCGGCGAGTCGCTGGTGCAGGCCGCAACCGGGTTCTGCCACGCCGAAGCCATCGCTGCGGGATCGACCTTTCCCCTCGCACTCCCGGTCAAGGCACTGGAACGGGTGGCGGGCTCGCTACTGGCGCTATCCATCCTGACCGCATTGCACCGGCGCATGAACGAGGGAGGAGACTGGCGGGTCAGGATGTCGCTCGCACGCGCCGGTCTGTGGCTGCGCCGCCTGGGACGGACCGGCGGACTGCAGCACGTCCACCCGCCAAGCCCGGACACGCAGGATGCGGCATTCGAGACCGTACCCACGCGTTTTGGCCCGATGACACTGCCACGCCACGCCGCGCTCATGATGGCGACGCCCGCACTCTGGGCAGACCCGGACAGCGCGACAGCCTGTCACCCTCCCGCCTGGCTTCCCTCTTCATAAACGACGATACGATCCGCCGCCGCGTCGTACAAGGAAAACCGTCCGCTGACATAGGCGCCGGTATCAAGAAAGACGACATTGCCCAATCGTTGCGGCTGCTCCAGAATCGAGTGCCCGACGCACAGCCGCGCCACCCCCTCAACCGGCGCCGCATCGCCCAGACAGAGGCGGTTACGACTCCACAGCATCGCCTGAATCAGGGCCGGGGGCACGGTGGCGGCCCCTTCCAGCAAAGCCCGCAAACGCCGCCAGTCGCCGCCCGGGCAGTCCGCGTGCACCACGCCCAGACGCCCATCCCCTTCGCCATCGACCTCCATGGCCAGTGGCATGGCCGCAAATGCCGTCAGATAGTCTTTACGCTCGGCGGGGCCGGCCTGCAGCAGCCAGGCGCCTCCGTTCATGCGTTGCAGAGTCCGTGAAGGCGCCGACGCCGGGTCGCTGTCCAGCGCCATCTGTTCGTGGTTTCCGCGCACGGGAAAAAACCAGCTCCGCTGTAGCCAGTCGAGAACACGCGGGCACTCGGGGCCGCGGTCGATCAAGTCGCCGACAGACAATAAGCGGTCGCACACCGTGTCGAAGCCGATATGGGCGAGTGCGCGCTCCAGCAGTGAGAAGGCGCCATGGATGTCGCCGACGACATAGTCGCGGCCGAGGGAATTTCGCGGCAGATGCAGAAATGCGGCAGCCATGTTCATCGCCCCAGGAAACGTCTCATTGAACAAAAGACCGCTTCAAGCTTAGCTCAGGGACGGGAGGATGGGGCGAACCGGCGTGGAGGGCGTTAAAAAACCCGGCCGGAGCCGGGTCGACGCGGATGGCGCGGGATGTTGGCGGATGCTTTCGTCACTCTCAGCCCGCGCGGAGAACCGTATGCGTCTCAGTGCTGCACGGTACGTTGCTGAAACAGAACGGCTTCCAGCTTTTTCAAAACGGCTTTGAGAGCTTCTTTATCGCCGTGGTAGTTGGCTTCATAGAATTCGAGGCGCAAAGCCTTTTCCTGTTGCTTCAATTGACTGAACGACATATTCACTTCTCCTGACAATTTACGCGACCGTCCGGGAACGACGGTGGCGAGGGAAACAGCCGCCGCGATGTCCGGCAGGCCCTTCTGTGGCCAGTATGAAAAAAAGACGGGGGTCAGGTATTGAGCAAGGCCAAAAACCGTGCCCCGCCGCCGTCATGCCTTCTCGCCGCTCGTCGCCTCATGCAGAAAGTGGGTGAAATCATCCGCGCGCATGGGTCGGCCATAAAGAAATCCCTGCGCTTCATTGCAGCGGAACGTGCGCAGCATCTCGGCGACCGCTTCGTCTTCCACCCCCTCGGCAAGGGTGCGCACCCCCATTATGCGCGCCATTTTGATAATGGCGTGCGCAATTGCAGCATCATTGCGATCGACGCGCATTGAACGGATAAAGCTCTGATCTATCTTGATTTTATCGATCACGAAGCGGCGTAAATACGTAAAACTCGAATATCCCGTTCCGAAATCGTCTATCGAAAGGCGCACGCCCAGCTCGCGCAAGCGCGACAAGGTCAGGAGCACGTTTTCCGTATCGTCGACCAGCGTGGATTCCGTCAGTTCGAGCTCGAGCGCGGAAGGGTCGAGACCGGATGTGGCCAGGGCATCGATCACGGTGCGCTCAAGATCGCCGCGCCGGAACTGGACGGCCGACAGATTGACCGCCAACACCAGGCCGGGCAGGCCGGACTTGCGCCAGATCACGGCCTGCCGGCACACTTCATTCAAGATCCATGCCCCTATCGGCACGATAAGGCCGCTGGTTTCCGCCACGCCGATGAAGCGTTCCGGCGACAACAGCCCGCGCTCCGGGCTGCGCCACCGCACCAGCGCTTCGGCGCCCAGCACGCGCCGGGTCCCCAGCTCGACCTGGGGCTGATATTCGATAATGAACTCGCCGCGGTCGAGTGCACGGTGGAGTCCGGCGTACATGGCCAGATAGTTGTCGGCATCGGCGCTCATGCTGGCATCGAAAAAACACCAGCCGTTGCGCCCCGATTCCTTGGCGCTGAACATGGCCGCGTCGGCCTTGCTCAGCAAGGTATCGTAGTCCTCCCCATCGCCAGGACAACAGGCAATGCCGATCGATGCCGACAGCGAGAGTTCGTGCTGCTCGAGACGAAAGGGCTCGGCCATGCGTGCGATCAAGTCATCGGCGCGGCGCGCGAGGGTCGCGCGATCGGCGACGCCCTTCAGCACCAGCAGGAACTCGTCGCCCCCCAGACGCGCCAGCGTATCGCCGTCGCGCAGGCTGGATTGCAGACGTCGCGACGCCGTTTGCAGAAAAACATCGCCGACGGCGTGGCCGAGCGAATCGTTGATGGTTTTGAAATGGTCGAAGTCGATGAAAAAGACGGTCACCGCCCCCCCATCCTCACGGGCCAGCCGCAAGTCGTCCTCCAGACGCTCGCGAACCCGGCGCCGGTTTGGCAAACCGGTAAGCGGATCGTGAAAGGCCAGGAAGTCGCTGCGCTCCTCGGCCGCCTTGCGCAAGGAAATATCCTCGAATACGGCGATGAATTCGTCCGGCGCGGGACTGTACAGGGTTATCGAATACCAGCGCTGCAGCGCTTCGACATAGATTTCCTGCTTTTCCGAGGCCCCCTGCTCATTGAACAGGCCGCGCGTGGCAAACAGCGCCGGACAACTACCGCGCAGGCCAGGAATCAACTCGCTCGCGCGGCGGCCGACCACATCAACCAACCCGGTCAGGCGCGAGAACGAGGCGTTCACCCCCAGAAACTCGAAATCCACCGCGGCCCGTCCGCGATAGATCGTGCGGCAATGCGCAACGCCATCGAGCATGTTCTGGAACAACTCGCGATAGCGCCGATCGCTGGCCGCCGCCGCCTCGCGCGCGGCCTTGCGCTCAGTCACGTCGAGAATGCCGAGCGACAGCCGAGCGACGGCACCGTCCGCGCTGCGCTGCGGCGCAGCGCAAACGTCGGCCCACATGACGCTACCGTCGCTCCGGCGGTAACGGGCCTCGAAACTGGCACTCGTGCAAGGCAAGGGTAGAACGACCTCGGGCCAGACAGTCAGATCGGCCAGGCTCATCTCGTGCAGCGCCGCCGCATCGTAGCCGAACAGGCTTTGCGCGGCGAAGTTGGAGTCCGCAATACGTGCGCTATCGGCATCGAGCAGCAGCATGGCGGTCGGCAGCGAGTCGAATTGTTCCCGCATCTGGTTCTCGGTCGTCTGCAAGGCCTGCTGCGCGAGTTTGAGCACCGTGATGTCGGTATGGGTGCCGACGATACGCAGCGGTCGTCCTTCGCTATCGCGCGCGACGACCCGCCCGCGGCCAAGTATCCATTTCCAGCTGTCATCCTTGCAGCGCAAACGGAATTCGGCATAGTGCAGCGGCGTCCTGCCGCTCAGATGATCGTTGATGGAGCGTATCGCGAACTCGCGGTCCTCGGGGTGAAGAATCGCCTCCCAGTTGCCGATGACATTAGGGAAGTCGTCCTCATCGTAACCCAGCATTTCCTTGTAACGCGTGGAGAGAAACAGGGCGTCGCTCGTCGCATCCCAATCCCATATGCCATCTCCGGCCCCCGCCAGCGCCAAACGCCATCTCTCGTCGTGACGGAACAATTCGTTCTCGACCTGGCCTTGCCGCCGCAATCCGCGCAGGGTCAGGACGTAGATCAGGAGGGCGCTGACAAAGACAAACGACAGTCCGACAGAAGGCAGCAGACGCGTCAGTACGACGCCCCCTTTCACCCACTGCGACAGCAGCTCGTTGCCGAGCAGAATCCAGATCGCGCCGCTAAGAGCATAGATCGTTGCAATACGTGCCGCCTGGCGATTCACGATACGAGTATCCCTCTAAGCATGCTAGCCCGCCCCACCCCTGAATTCGGGAACCGATACTTGCCCGGCGGCAGGTATTGCTTCTTGCATAAATATTTTGATGATAATAACAGTATTGAGCAAAAATTCGGCCCACGGCCTTTGCCACGGCAGCGCCCCGGTAGTTGATATCGATCACACGAAGCGCAGCTTGCCTCCGTGCAGGCTTGACGAAAATGGTGCACCGGCACAAAAATGGGGCGGTCGATGCTGGCGATTGTATCCATTCGCCGGCATGAACGGATACCGACCCCGTGTCCGTGACTGCTGCAATGCCACAAGCGTGAATGGCGAGTGACCCACGTCGTTGAATCATTACAATAACCAGGGCATCACCATGTATACCATCCGTCTCACCCTCATCGCCGCCAGCGTGCTGGCACTGAGCGCCTGCCATCCGGCCAAGGATCAGGCCTCCTCCAAGAACGACGAAACCGTCGTCAAGATCGGCTCCGCCAATCCGTTGACCGGTCCGTTCGCGCACTGGGGCCATGACGCCGACAACGGCGTCAAGCTGGCCGCCGAAGAAGCCAATGCCGAGAATATCGTTCTCGACGGTAAAAAAGCGCGCTTCGAAATCGTATCCGAAGACGACCAGGCCGACCCCAAAGTTGCCACCCAGGTTGCACAGCGCTTTGTCGATGCGTCCGTCGCCGGCGTCATCGGCCACCTGACGTCAGGCGCCGCGATCCCGGCATCGCGCATTTATTCCGATGCCGGCATTCCCATGATTTCCGGCTCGGTGACCAGTCCGAAGTTTACCGACCAGGGCTACAAGAACACCTTCCGCATCATCGCCGACGACCAGCAACAGGGACAGGCACTGGCCCGTTTTGCCGTCGACAAGCTCAAGGCCAGACAGGTCGCCGTCATCGACGACCGCACCACCTATGGCCAGGGGCTGGCCGATGACTTCTCCCGGGCCATTGAAGCGGCAGGCGGCAAGATCGTCAAGCGCGAGTTCACGACCAATAGCGCGACCGACTTCCGCGCGATCCTGACTTCGATCAAGGGCACGCAACCCGATCTGATTTTCTACGGCGGCATGGATGCCCAGGCCGGCCCGATGGTAAAGCAGATGAAGCAGCTTGGCATGGCTACCCCGTTCATGGGCGCCGATGGCATCAATACGCCTGAATTTGCCAAACTGGCCGGTCCGGATGCCGAAGGCAGCTATGCATCGACCGCCGGTGCCGCCAAGGAAAAAATGCCCGGCTACGCCAGCTTCAACGAAAAGTTCAAGAAACGCTTCAATGCCGAAATACAGGCGTATGCGCCCTATACCTACGATGCTACCCGGGTGCTGATCGCCGCGATGAAGCGCGCAGGGTCCGCCTCGCCGGCCAAATACCTGGCCGAACTGCCGAAGACGGATTTCCAGGGCGTAACGGGCAAGCTTGCCTTCGACGCCAAGGGCAATGTCAAGGACGGCACCGTGACCCTGTACCAGCTCAAAGGCGCCAAGTGGACACTGCTTGACTGAGACGGCTCGGGCGGACGGGATTTCGCCTGCCCCGTTCTCCATACCGATGCCCGCCGCTGGCGGGCATTTTTACGCGGACGGATAGCGCTGACGCCTTCCCGTGGCCGTGCCGGCCAGGCATTGCCCGTGCAATACAACGCCTACCCTCTCATGAGAGGTCGCCAGCGGATCGGCGCCGTCCTGTTTTTCAACGATGTCACAGAGGCCAGGCGCAATGCAGCGCGTATCGAATTTCTGGCCCACCACGACCCGCTGACTTCGCTGGCCAACCGGCTGCTGGCCGAGCAGCGGTTCGCGCACCATTGCGCCGAGATAAAGGAGCCCGGCGGCTCGATCGCCGTTCTTTTTCTCGACCTCGACGGATTCAAGCATATCAACGACACGCTGGGCCATGAAAGCGGCGACCGCATGTTGCAGGCGGTTGCCGACCGGCTGCAACAGCATGTGGCTCAGGATGCCACCGTCAGCCGCGTCGGCGGCGACGAATTCGTCGTTCTGCTGCCAGAGCTGACCGACAGAAAGGCCGCGACAGCGCAGATCGAGTCGCTGCTTCAGGCCCTCGCGCAGCCCTACCGGGTCGGACCGCACCCGCTGTCGGCGTCGGTCTCGATAGGTGCGAGCTTTTTCCCCGATGACGGACCGGATTTCGCGACACTGGTCAAGAAAGCCGACACGGCGATGTACCAGGCGAAGGATGCTGGCCGCAATACCTGGCGTGCATTCGAAACGGCGATGGGCCGTCTGGAGCATCAGACCCTGCATCTGCGCGGCAGCTTCCTCGACGGTCTGCAGAACAACGAGTTCGTCCTGCACGACCAGCCGCAGCTGCGGCTCGCAGACAATCGCCTGATCGGGGCCGAGGCCCTGGTGCGCTGGAAGGATGCGAACGGCAGACTGATCCCGCCCGCGCACTTCATTGCATTGGCGGAAAGCAGCGGCATGATCGTGCCGCTGGGCGAATGGGTGCTGCGCAAGGCCTGCCGGCAAGCGGTGCAATGGCAGGCCCTCCACCCCGAGCCGCTCGTCGTTGCGGTCAATATCTCGGCCATCCAGTTCAAGCGCGGCCTCCTCGAACAGACCGTTGCGGCGGCGCTGCATGAGAGCGGACTTCCCCCGCATCTGCTGGAACTTGAGCTGACCGAGAGCACCTTGCTCACGCAGACAGAAATGGTGCTCGCCACCATGCACCGGCTGCGCGAACTTGGCGTGCGGCTATCCATAGACGACTTCGGAACCGGCTACTCCAGCCTCGCCTATCTCAAGCGGCTGGAAGTCAACAAGCTGAAGATAGATCGCTCTTTCATCGATAACCTGACCGCCTCGCAAGAGGACTCGGTTATCGTCAAGGCCATCATCGAAATGGCGCGCAGCCTCAAGCTGCAAACCCTTGCAGAGGGGGTGGAACAGGAGGCCGTACTGGACTATTTGCGCGAGCTGAAGTGTGACGAAGTACAAGGTTACGTGTTGGCACGCCCGCTGCCGGCGGCCGATTTTCTATGCTATCTGGCGGCCCGGCCGGAGCGGCTGTCGCCGGCCGCCGACACGATGACGGCGTGAATGGCGGCCCCATACGGCGGACCGTGCCGTGTCGGTCTGCATGCAAAGCCCCGCTCGTCGCAAATATTTGCGATAATGCGACCAAATGTCTGAAATGCGACATGCCTTATGAGGTTGGTGAGATTCGCTCGCACCGCGGCGCGCCGCGATGGTGCAACGCGGCATCCGGAACGGCCAAAGTCTTGACAGCTTCGCACAGGTATGACACAAGTTTAGAACATAAAAAAATCATCCATCACAAGGGAACCGGCCAGCCGCAGCGGCATGAATACCGAACGGCCGACCATAGTAGAGAATATGCCATTGATATATCGTTACCTATTTAAGTACACCTCAACCGCGATCGCCCCGCGGCACGCCTCGTCTGTCACCCGCAGCGACATCAAACCGCTGCGTTGAGCCATCCGGTTCGACGCAGAACGATTTTCTTCCCATCCAGGACGTATTATGAAAATCAATAAAATACTCATCGCAAACCGTAGCGAGATCGCAATACGCGTCATGCGTGCCGCATCGGAACTGGGCATCAAAACGGTTGCAATTTATGCAAACGAGGACCGTTTCGCTCTGCACCGCTTCAAGGCAGACGAGAGCTATCGGGTCGGCGACGGTCAAAAACCGATCGCAGCCTATCTCGACATCCAGGAAATCCTGCGCATCGCGCGCCTTGCCAAAGTCGATGCCATACACCCGGGCTATGGCTTCCTGTCGGAGAATCCCGAGTTTGCCGAGGCCTGTACCGAGGCCGGCTTCATTTTCATCGGACCGACGCCCGAAGTGATGCGCACGCTGGGCAACAAGGTCGCCGCACGCAACGTGGCCGAAGCCGCCGGCGTTCCGGTCATGCCTGCGACCAAGCCCCTGCCTGACGATATGCAAAGCGTGCGCCAGATGGCGGCCGAGATAGGCTATCCCCTGATGCTCAAGGCCAGTTGGGGCGGGGGCGGACGCGGCATGCGGGTCATCGAAAACGAGGATGATCTCAATAATCTGGTCGCCGTTGCCAAGCGTGAAGCGCTGTCGGCTTTCGGCAACGACGAGGTCTATCTGGAAAAACTGGTGCGCCGCGCGCGCCATATCGAAGTCCAGCTGCTGGGCGACAAACACGGCGGACTCGTCCACTTGTTCGAGCGCGACTGTTCGGTCCAGCGCCGCAATCAGAAAGTGGTCGAGCGCGCGCCGTCGCCGCTGCTTGACCAGGCCACGCGCGAAGCCCTGTGCTCCGCGGCAATCAAGCTAGGCCGGGCCGTCAATTACACTCACGCCGGTACGGTCGAGTTCCTGATGGACGCCGACACCGGCAAGTTCTACTTCATCGAGGTCAATCCGCGCGTCCAGGTCGAACATACCGTGACCGAGGAAGTCACCGGCATCGATATCGTCAAGGCGCAGATTCACGTGAGCGAAGGCAAGCGCATCGGAGACGGTGCGAGCGGCATACCGCGACAGGAGAACATCCGCCTCAACGGTCATGCCTTGCAGTGTCGTATCACCACCGAGGATCCGGAGCAGAATTTCACGCCCGACTACGGCCGCATCACCGCTTATCGCAGCGCGGCGGGTTTCGGGCTGCGCCTCGATGGCGGCACGGCGTATTCCGGCGCCGTGATCACCCCCTACTACGACTCCCTGCTCGTCAAGGTGACGACCTGGGCGCCAGATGCGGCCGAGGCCATCTTGCGCATGGATCGCGCATTGCGCGAGTTTCGCGTGCGCGGCGTGTCGACCAACCTCGCCTTCCTCGAGAACGTGATCAACCACCCCTTGTTCCGTTCCGGCGAATACACCACGCGTTTCATCGACACGACGCCCGAGCTGTTCAAATTTCCGAAGCGTCGCGACCGCGCCAGCCGCATGCTGAACTTCATCGCCGAAGTCACCGTCAACGGGAATCCCGAGATGAAGGGCCGTGCGGCGCCATCCGGCCACATGCCCGAGGCGCAACGCCCGCACGTCGACCTGACCGCCCCGCTGCTAGCGGGCACCCGCGACCGTCTGCGCGAGCTCGGCGCGGAAGGCTTCGCGCGCTGGATGAAGGATGAGCCGCGCGTACTGATCACCGACACGACAATGCGCGATGCGCACCAGTCTTTGCTGGCGACCCGGATGCGGACGCGCGACATGCTGAATATCGCGCCCTACTACGCCCAGATGCTGCCGCAATTGTTTTCGCTCGAGTGCTGGGGCGGTGCCACATTCGATGTCGCGATGCGCTTCCTCAAGGAAGACCCGTGGCACCGTCTGAGCACGCTGCGCGAAGCGGTGCCCAACATCCTGTTCCAGATGCTGCTGCGCGCATCCAATGCGGTCGGCTACACCAACTATCCCGACAATGTCGTGCGTCACTTCGTCGAGCAGGCGGCGGCGGCCGGCATGGACGTATTCCGCGTATTCGACTCGCTCAACAGCGTCGACAACATGCGGGTGGCGATGGATGCGGTACGCGAAAACGGGGCCTTGTGCGAGGGGACCATCTGCTACACCGGCGACCTGTTCGATGCCTCGCGCCCCAAGTACGCCTTGAAGTACTACGTCGACATGGCGCACGAGCTCGAACGCGCCGGAGCCCACATTCTAGGCATAAAAGACATGGCCGGAGTATGCCGTCCGCGTGCAATCGAGACGCTGGTCCGGACGCTGAAGCAGGAAACCGGGCTCCCTATCCACTTTCATACCCACGATACCAGCGGCATCGCATCGGCCAGCGTGCTGGCCGCGATCAATGCCGGCGTCGACGCCGTCGATGCGGCGATGGACGCGATGAGCGGATTGACCTCGCAACCCAGCTTGGGCGGCATCAACTCCGCTCTGGAAGGGAGCGAGCGCGACCCGCTGCTGCCGCGCGAGGCCATCGCTTCCATTTCCAACTACTGGGAGGGGGTGCGCCGCTACTACGCCCCGTTCGAGTCTGAGATGCGCTCCGGCACGTCGAGTGTCTACGTGCATGAAATGCCCGGCGGCCAGTATACCAATCTGCGCGAGCAAGCCCGTTCGATGGGGATCGATTCGCACTGGCCCGAGATTTGCCAGGCTTACGCCGACGTCAACAAGCTGTTCGGCGACATCGTCAAGGTTACGCCGACCTCCAAGGTCGTCGGCGACATGGCCTTGTACATGGTCGCCAACGGCCTCAAGCCGGAGGATATTCTGGACCCGGAACGCGAAATCGCCTTCCCCAAGTCGGTGGTTCAGCTGTTCAGCGGCGAACTGGGTTTCCCGGCGGACGGCTTCCCGGCCGAACTGCAGAAGAAGGTTCTCGCCGGCCAGGCGCCACTGACCGGCCGTGCCGGCGAGCTGCTGCCACCGGTCGACCTGGTCCTCGCACATCAGGCACTGGAGAAGCAGCTCGGTCGCAAGGTCAGCGAACAGGAGCTCGCGTCCAGCTTGATGTATCCGGAGGTATTCCGCGATTTCGCCGCGCATGAGGCCCGCTTCGGCGACGTTTCGGTCCTGCCGACGCCGACCTTTTTCTACGGTCTCCAGGAGCAGCAGGAAGTTGCCATCGAGATCGAACAAGGCAAGACCTTGCTGCTATTTTTGCAGGGGCGGACCGATCTGAGCGAAGAAGCCTGCGTCAAGCTGTTCTTCGAGCTCAACGGCCAACCGCGGGCCGTTCGCGTCGGCGTCGCCGGTCAGACGGCCAAGAGCCACCACCCCAAGGCAGAGATCGGCAACCCGAACCATGTCGGAGCCGCCATGCCCGGCATCGTGGTGATGGTCGCAGTCAAACCCGGACAGAAGGTCAAGAAAGGCGACCCGCTCCTGTCGATCGAAGCCATGAAGATGGAAACGGTCTTGCGGGCAGAGAACGACGCGACCGTGCGCGAGGTCGTCGCCAAGCGCGGCAGCACCGTCAATGCCCACGACTTGTTGCTAATCCTCTCCAGCGACTGAGCCTCCCCGGCTCGCGCCGCTTCCTGACCATGCAGGGGGCGGCGCGGGCTCCGCCACGCCCCCTTTGTCCGATTGATCCCGCCTTAGCTGTCGCTTTGTCTGTCGTCTACTGTCCGTTTGGCCCTGTTTGCAATACTATACATAAACTATTGTCACCATATGTATCAAATCAACTCAGGACCACGAGGAGGGAGACGCATGTCCGACCTCAGCCCGGCGCTGAAACCCTGCCCGGACCGGCAGCCGACATTCATGCTCGACGCGTCAAGCGACGCGAATCGGACGCTGGCGAGGCGCTACAAAACCCTGTATGGGCACGAGACCGTCACCCTCTGCGGGCGGCAGGGCGTGGGCGAGCCGCCGATAGCGGCCATTTTCACGACCTTCGTCTATACCAGCGGATCGGACTGCACCAGCGACATTGCCTGTTACAGTACGGTCCAGCTGCAGGTTCCCAACGGCAACGCCAGCCACAGCGGCATCCTGTCCGGCCCGGGCGAGGTCAGCCTATCCGTCAACCCCGCCAGCATGCTGCAATTCGGCAGCGCCCCCGACCTGCCGGCCGGCCTCTTCCTTACACGCGGTTCGGTCTCCCTGCCCTCGGCGCCGACAACGCCGGTCACGACACAGGGGAGCGCAGAGCAGCTCTACCTCGGCAACCGGGGCTGCCTGCTGGCGCTGGATCTTGGCAGCGGCCTCGCGCTCACCCAGGGCGAGCCCGGGCACCGGCAGTTGCAAATCAAGCGCAATCTGCGCATGCGCGAGACCGCCGTTTTCGCCCCCAGTTTCGCCCCCCCGCGCGATGACGGCATCAGCTATCAGGGCGATATCGTGCGTGTCGACGGCGATGCCACCCTGGACGAGGGCGCCGTATTGAAGCTCGCGCACAGCCCTCACCCTCTCGTCTTCCCTGCGACGGGTCTGCCCGTGCTGCAGTGCAAGGGCACACATGCGGGGCGGCTGGTGGTCCAGCCTCAGCCGCAGTGGTATCGAACGGACTGGGTCGGCGACACCCTTCATGTTTTCAACCGCAGCCAGACGCTGCTCAGCGGGCGCACATCGGTGCCGCCGACGGGGCACTTCGGCAGCGCCCCCGTCGTCGCGGACGGCGCGGCGCTGATCTACCCCGATTCCGGACAGTGCGAGGATGCCATCGAGTGGATTCGCGCCGGCAGCCTCAACTTCGGTGCGGTCGAAACCGAAGCCGTGCACAGCGGAGACTTGAGCGGGGAAGCCCGTTTGACGGTCTCCACCCCACCCGGCAAGGGCCAGGCCATTCTGGCCTGCAATGTCGACCTGCCCGCCGGGGTGCTCGTCACCGGCGCAGGAAGCCTGCTGGTCTGCGGAGATGCCGCGCGCACGCCGTTCACCCTGTACGGCCCCCTGATCTGTGCAACGCGGATCGCTTCCGTACGCGTGGAAACAGGCAAACTGGGCGTCAGCACGGGGTGTCATCCGGCCGCCCAGACGCTTTGCATTCTGGGTGATCTGGATGTAAGCGCCTCGGGCCTGTTATGCCTGAGCCTTGTACTCGATTCCGAGTCGCAGTCCGTCGTCGCCGCCGACCACATCGCCATCGGCGGCGATGCGCGGTTTGACAGAGGGGCCAGCCTGGCTCTGGACAACTATATGCTAGGACTGCCGATTCCGGTCGACGGTCTGCCCTTGCTGACCGTGTCCGGCCATATCCACGGTCCGGCGCCCGAGTTGATCGCTACCATAGGCCTGTACCTCGAATGGCAAGCCTCTACGCTCTACCTCAGGCAGATCGGGCGCGGCGCATCGGGAGAACGCCATGGCGGATGAAAGGGAGAATGCCTGGCTGGCCCCCGTTCCCGGCATCGACCGCCCCGGCCGCGACCCGCTACCCGACCCCAGTCGTTTTGCCACCCTGCTGCGACGATGCAGAAGGACCATCGATGGCCGTATGAGCCTCGGTGCGGCCCCGCTTGCCGCCGCCGACTCAAGCTTTGTCTATCACCCGGGAGCCGACTGCATCAGCGATGTCGAATGCTATCAGCGCGTGCGTCTACTGATTCCGGAAGGTTGCGCGGTACAGCGCGGCACCCTGACTGGGCCGGCTGTCGTGCTGGTTTTTGCCTGTGCGACGGGGGGCATCGAGTTCATCCGCCCGCTCGACCTCCCCTCCGGTCTCGAAGTCGTTCACGGTTCGGTCGTCATGGCCGATTCGCCCACCACGCCGGTGGCGACCCAGGGCGGAACCGGGCAGAGCTTGCGGCTGGCAGACAGGGGACGGCTCGCGGCACTGGACCTGGGCAGCCGCTTCTCCATCGTCCATGCAAAGGCGGCGGGAAGCGGGCGCGTCGCCATTGCAGGCGACCTGATCGTGCGCGCCAATGGCGCCTGGGCGCCATCGCTGGGCATCGCACTGGCCGACGGCAAGGTTCGCGCGGCCGACCTGATCGCGGTCGGGGGACGCGCCGAGCTGGACCCCGGCGCACTGTTGATGTTATCGGTAGAACACGGCTACCCTGCCGTTCCCGTCGACGGGCTGCCGCTGCTCAAGGCGCGCTTGCACGGCGGCTGCACGCTGAAGGTGCATCCGTGCCCGGAACGTTACGTCACGTTCTGGCGTGCAGACACGCTATACCTGTGCGAGCGGAGTTGAAGACATGCGCTCCGGCCGCTTCGGCACGCCATCGTCACTGCGCCTCGATCAGATCGCTCTCGTCCTTAAGGTTGACGCCGCTCAACCCCAGATGCCGCGCCTGCAGTACAAGCCACGTCATTTTCTGCGCCGCCAGGGCATGGGACAGGCCCGCGCCGCGGATATTGGAGATGCAGTTGCGATCGGCGTCGCTGCAGCCGACATGCGCCTGCCAGGTCAGATACAAGCCCAGGCTGTCGGGTGAAGACAATCCCGGACGTTCACCGATCAGCACCACGACCAGTTTTGCCTGCAGGCATTCGGCCACTTCGTCGCCGAGGGCCACCCGCGCCTGCCGCGCCAGCACGACGGGCCCCACCGAAATGCCTTCCTTCTCCAGGCGCGAGCGCGCTTCGATCAGAAAGGGTTCGGCCTGCTCGTGCACCGCACGCGAGGACAACCCATCGCCGACCATGAAAACCAGATCGCAAGAAGTCTCCGCGGCACACAGCGCCTGTCTCGCGGCAGGAGCCAACTTCCTGCCGAGATCGGGACGCCGCAAATAGGTCGGCCGGTCGCAGGCCTGGCTCTGCGCCATCAGTGTCGTAAAACCGTGCGCCGTCAGCCGCGCGGCCAGGGCCTCCGCATCGAACGGCAGATGCACCGCATCGCGCGCCTGGGCATGCGCGATGCCGAAGCGCAGCACTTCACGGGTCGGCAGGCTCACGCCGCACCGTCCGAGGGCAATGCGCGCAGCGGTAAAACACTTCAGTTTCTGCCAGCTGTCCTGTTGCGAGATATCGCTCATGCGGCCTCCTGCTTCGGCATCACGCCCAACAGAGGGTGGCTGGCCGATGCCGGCAACAGCCGCCCCCCCGCATCGACCACTCCCATTTCGACTAGCCATTGTTCGAATTCGGGGGCGCGCTTGAGACCCAGTACGCGGCGCAGATACAGGGCGTCGTGGAAGGATGTGCTCTGATAATTGAGCATGATGTCGTCGGCTCCCGGCACTCCCATGATGAAATTCACCCCCGCCGTGCCGAGCAAGGTCAGCAGCGTATCCATATCGTCCTGATCGGCTTCGGCATGATTGGTGTAGCACACATCGCACCCCAGCGGCAGTCCGAGCAGCTTGCCGCAGAAATGATCTTCGAGGCCGGCGCGGATGATTTGCTTGCCGTCATACAAATACTCGGGACCGATGAAGCCGACGACCGTATTCACCAGCAAGGGGCGGTAGCGACGTGCCACGGCATAGGCGCGCGCCTCGCAGGTCTGCTGGTCCACCCCATGATGGGCGCCGGCTGACAGCGCGCTGCCCTGCCCTGTCTCGAAGTACATCACATTGTCTCCTAGCGTACCGCGCTCCAGCGACAGCGCAGCCTGGTGCGCTTCGTCGAGAATGGCGAGGTTGATGCCAAAGCCCGCATTCGCTCGCTCGGTGCCTGCGATGGACTGAAACACAAGGTCGACCGGAACGGAACGCTCTATCAGTTGGATGGAGTTGGTGACATGGGTCAGGATGCACGATTGGGTCGGGATCCGGTAGCGCTCGATGACATCGGCAAGCAGATGTTCGAGCGTAGCCAGAGCCGACAGGCTGTCGGTAGCCGGGTTGATGCCTATCACGGCATCGCCGCAACCGTAGAGCAGACCGTCCAGCATCGAGGCGGCGATGCCGCGCGGGTCGTCGGTGGGGTGATTCGGCTGCAGCCTGACCGCAAGATGCCCCGGCAGGCCTATCGTATTGCGAAAACGGGTCACCACCCGGCATTTGGCGGCGACCAGGATCAGATCCTGGTTGCGCATCAATTTGCTGACGGCGGCCACCATCTCGGGCGTAAGACCCGGCGCGACACGGGCGAGGGCCGCACTGTCAGCCGCATCGCCGAGCAACCAGTCGCGCAGTTCCCCCACGCTCAGGCTGGCGATCTCGGCGAAAGCCGCACGATCATGGCTGTCCATGATCAGGCGCGTCACTTCATCGCTTTCGTAGGGAATCAGCGCCTGTTCGACGAAAGTGGAAAGCGGAACATCGGCCAGCGCCAGACGCGCAGCCATCCTCTCTTCCGCGGACTCCGCCGCGACGCCGGCCAGACAATCCCCCGAACGCTCGGGAGTGGCTCTGGCCATCAGGGTTTTCAAGTCGTCGAAACGATAGCGTTTGACACCGATGCTACTGAAGTAAGCCATTGTAGTTGGTCTCCGCCCTTAATGGTGTCAGCCATTGCCAGCATGAATCATGCCTGCCGCCAGCCCCGGCGCGCCGTCTCGCGGCCATCCGGCGTCAAGCGCCAGCCACGGCACATGCCCGGCGCTGGTGCAGTGCACAACAATGGCGCCCCTTTTTTTACCCTGCCTGTGCAGAAGTCAAGTAAAAATCGCGTAAAGCCCCGAAAACGGCGTGGCACGCTTGTTGCAGGTAAACACGCAGTGCGTTGCGAATTATCGCCCAACGCCTTCATATTTCGCTACAGACGAGGTGTATCCATGTCAGACAAGACACCAGAGGTCAAATCGCTTACCGATGCCGATGCGCACGAGTTGCACAAAATGGGCTACACCCAGGAGTTGGCGCGGCGCATGCACGGTTTTTCCAACTTTGCCATCTCCTTTTCCACCATCTGCATTCTGGCAGGGGGCATCACGTCGTTCCAGGCGGGCTTCTCCAGCACAGGTGGCTTCGGCATCGGGGTCGGCTGGCTGGTGGGCGGCGCTTTCGCGCTGATCGTGGCCGCGGCCATGGCCCAGATCGCCTCGGCCTACCCGACTGCCGGCGGTCTCTACCACTGGTCCTCCATCCTCGGCGGTCGCGGCTGGGGCTGGGCCACAGCCTGGGTCAATCTCCTGGGGCTGATTTTCGTGGTGGCGTCGGTCAATGTCGGCGTCTACACCTTGTTCTCGCAGTTGGTATTGACGCCGGTCTTCGGCATCGACGTCTCGCACTGGGGCCCGTGGCAACAAGCGCTGGCCGTTAGCCTGATCACGGCCAGCCAGGCTGTTTTCAACCATATCGGCATCCGCGTGACCAGCAAGCTGACCGACTTCTCGGGCTACCTGATCCTGGCCGTCGCCGTCATACTGACCCTGATCATGTTCTACAGCATCCCGGTGCTGGATGTGTCGCGCCTGTTCACCTTCGTCAACAACAGCGGCGCTCCCGGCGGGAACGTGATTCCGCACAGTAGCGGCTTGATGGCCTTTGCACTGGGTCTGCTGCTGCCGATGTACACCATTACCGGCTTTGACGCTTCCGCCCACACGGCGGAGGAAACCGTCAACGCCAAGGTCACCGTTCCGCGCAGCATGCTGCATGCCGTACTGTGGTCGGTTCTGTTCGGCTACATCCTGATCTGCTCTTTCGTGCTCGCGATGCACAATCCGGCAGCCGCCGCCAAGGATGGCGGGAGCGTGGTCTTCAATCTGCTGGCCGGCCTGCCGATTCCCGTTGCGCTCAAATCGACGCTCTACATCGCCATCGTTGTCGCCAACTATCTGTGCGCGCTGGCTTGTGTAACATCGACCTCGCGCATGGTGTTTGCCTTTGCCCGCGATGGCGGCCTGCCGGGCTCGCACTGGCTGCGTCGCGTGAGTCCGCGCTACAAGTCCCCGGTAAACGCCGTCTGGACCGTGGCCGTGCTCTCCGTTGCCGCCACCCTGTATTCGCCGGCCTTTACCGCCCTGGCGGCCGGTTGCGCGATGTTCCTGTACGTATCCTATGCGATGCCGATTGCCGCCGGGCTGTTCGCCGAAGGCAAAACCTGGACCGATTTCGGTCCGTTCCGCCTGGGCGCACTGTCCAAACCTTTTGCCGCCATCACGGTATTGGGCGTGCTTGGACTGATCTTCATCGCACTGCAACCGCCCAACGACATCATCGACAACTATGCCATTGCCAGTGTGGTGCTGCTGGTCGGCGGCTGGTTCCTGTTCGAACGCCGCCGCTTCGTCGGCCCGCCGCAGATCAAGCCGGCGGCGGCAGGCAGCGCCGAAAGCGAGGGGCTCGTGCGCGAAAACGTCTGATATCGCTCGCGCGAGGATTCAATACGGCATGCACGGCAAAAGGGGCGCTTCATGGGAGCGCCCCTTTTTGCGTCAATCTTCGACTATAGCCCGAATGAGCGTCCGGGCCACTGTCCGAACAGGCAAATGTCAGACAGCCCGCATCCCTTATCATCACGAAAACCCGAACCACTTTCTCATGGAGAGCGAGATGAAGTATTCAGTGATGAAAGGCGGCGCCACCTTGCTGGCCCTGCTCAGCCTGTCGGCCCACGGCGCCGACGCCCCCGAAGCCGGGCCCGCCACCCTGCGCGCCATTCGCGCCTGCAAGCCCGACATCAGGCAGTACTGCCCGAACGTTCCCTCCGGGGACGGACGCATTCTAGCCTGTCTGGAAAAACACGAAAGCACGCTCGACGTTCCTTGCCGCAAAGTCATCGAACACGTAAAAGCCCGCAAGGCCGAGGGAAAAACGCCGGCTCCGTCCTGATCCGGTCCCTGCGCTGCCCGTACGCCCCACCGCCGCGTTCAGTCCGATGCGTCCTGCTTCTTGTAGACACGCTCGGGACGGCCGATGCGGCCATATGAAATCTCGGCTCGCAGAAAACGGTTCTCGACGCAGAATTCGAGATAGCGCCGTGCGGTGGTCTTGCTGATGCCTATCGTGCGCGCCACGCTCTCGGTGGTGTGCTCGTCCGCATTGGCAATGAAAACATCCTTGATCCGCTGCAGGGTCAGCTCCTCGATGCCCTTGGTGTGTTTCTCGCTGCGAAAATCTTTCGACTGCAGGTTGAACAGCTCGTCGACATGATGCTGGTTGACATGATCCTTCGCTTGCTGCGAATCGAAGAAACGGATGTAGCGATCCAGCGTCATCTGCAGACGTTCGTAAGATACCGGCTTGATAATGTAGTCGAACGCACCGTAGCGGATCGCCTTGCTGCATGTTTCCATATCGCTGGCAGCCGTGATGAAGATCACCCGGGTCGGGTAGTCGCAGGAGACGATGTCCTCGAGCAGTTCAATGCCTTTGCCGTCCGGCAAGTAATTGTCCAGCAGCAACAGGTTGGGCTTGAGCACCTGGATCATCTTGCGTGCATCCGACAGATTGGACGCCACGTTCACGGCACGGAAGCGGTTGTTTTTGCGGATGAACTCGGCATGGATTTCGGCCAGCCGAGTTTCATCTTCGACAATAAGCACATCGATATTAGGCATTGCTCTGCGTCCTTTTAGGCACGAAAACGGTAAATACCGTGCCGTAGGGTATATTGTTTTCCACGGTGATCGTCCCTCCCGCCTGCTTGACGTAGCTGCCGACCAGATAGAGTCCGATGCCGCGGTCGGCGCCATCATTGGTACTGACGCCGCGTTCGAACAGCGTGTCGCGCACCGCCGGAGCGATGCCGCGCCCCTTGTCCGCGACCTCGACGATCATTTCGTCGCCGACATCAGAAATGTAGAGCACGATCTGGCGCTCAGGGTAGCCGCTGGATAGCGTCGCGTCGAAGGCATTATCCAGCAGGTTGCCGATGATGGACATCCATTCGACTTCGGTCAGGACATCGGGCAAGGCGTCGAGACAGCACCCCGACTCGAATTCCAGCTCCAGCCCCAGCTCCTGGGCACGATAATATTTACCGATCAGCAACCCGCAAATATGATAGTTGCCGAACGTCATCGAAATATAGTCCAGCACTTTCTGATGTGTGGCTGACTGCGACTGGACCAGCTTCAGCACTTCATCATAGGCCTTGATGTGCAACAGACCGGACACGGTCGAGATCCAGTTCAAATGCTCATGCCGGATCACGCGCAGATTGTCGGCATAGCGTTTGACCTGGCTCAGTTGCAGACTCAGGGTGCTGATGTCGTCTTTGCGGCGGAAACTGATCACCCAGCCCTGAGGGCGGCCATCGATATGGATGCCGACGCGACTGGCAATCACCTGCACCGAATTGAACAGACAGATTTCGTCTTTCTTGTCGCCCTGGCCATCCGCCGCAATCAGGAACGGGCAATCGGGAACCAGCTCATCCAGGCAGACTCCGAGCAATTCGGACGCGGATTGCTGCAACTCGAGAATATCGCGCGCGGCTCGGTTGATTGCAGTCAGATGCCGATCGACATCGAGCGACAACACGCCTTCATAGATCGATTCGAACACGGCCTCCTGCTGCCGGACCAGGCGCGCGATTTCCAGGGGCTCCAGATTGAACATCTGCTTCTTGATGCTGCGGGTAAACAGCCAGGCGCAACAAAACAGCGCGGTCAGCACCGCCAGCAACATGGCGAACAGGGGCATGAACTGGGAGCGGTTCCAGCGCTCGATGCGCGACTGGAAATAGCCGACCGACACCACGCCGATGACCCGTCCGGCCGCATCGCGCACCGGGGCCTTGCCGCGCCACGACAGACCGAGCGTGCCCCGCTTCAGCGTCACCCGACTCTGCCCTTCCCTCAGAACGGCATAGTTGTCGCCGCCCTGCATCGGGCTGCCGACGTTGACAGCGGGATCGGTGTGCATCAAGTGCCGGCCGGCGGCATCGCCTATGACAATGTAACTGGCATCGGACTGCGCTTTGAGGGGAAGAATCAGATGCTTGAGGGCCGCAACGTCACCCTTGCCGACTGCCGCAACGACATCAGGCATGACCGCGATTTCCTGGGCCTGCACCAGCGCGCGAATGCCGATCTGACGATAGAGACTGTCTTCCATCCGACTGAAGACGTACTGCCCGATAATCAGCGACAAGACGAGGGAAACGCTTAGCAACAACAAGAACGACCGCGTCCGGAACGACGCCGCTTTAACCATCGAAATTAACGTGCCCATGTTCTAGATTCCCCCCGGAAACGCGTGCAGACCGTCGCGGCACACGCCGCACGGTCCTCCGCAAGCGGGGGAAATCGTGTCGGAAATCCGGCGTGGCGCCACGGCGTCTCCGCCGCAGGCCAGCCATCATACCAAGAAAAATCCGGTTTCGAGTTGCGCCAAGCGCAGCGGATCAACGCCCGTCGTCTGCCGCCGCCACATGGCGCATGGTCGGGTAGCGCGGCTCCCAGATCTTGGCCCGGATCAGGGCTTCGATCTCGTCGATGCCGAGCGCGGCATCGAGCAGGCCTTCGCGATGCGCCTGCAAACCCACCGCCAGCGCGACGGTATACGACACACGGCGCAGATCGCTGACCGGAGGCAGCAGATTGGCCCGCGGATTGGCCCGCGCCGGCGAGATCGACGCCAGCGCGCGCGCAGCCGCCATGAACAGGCTGTCGGGAATCGACGGCAGCTTGAGCGCGATCGCGGCCAGACCGACACCCGGGAAGATGTAAGAGTTATTGGTCTGGTCGACCTTGAACGGACGCCCGTCGCGTTCGACCGGGGGGAAGGGACTGCCGGTGCCCAGCACCACCCGTCCGTCGGTCCAGTCCAGCAGGTCTTGCGGCAGCGCTTCGCAGCTCGAGGTCGGATTCGACAGCGGGAAGATCACCGGCTGCGCGCAATGGCGCGCCATTTCGCGCACGATCGCCTCGCTGAAAGCGCCCGCCTGTCCGGACACGCCGATCAGCACGGTCGGGTGCGCATTCTTCATGACATCGAGCAAGCTGACGCGCCCCGCCGTTTCCAGCGTCCAGCCGGCAATCGCCGCGGCCGGTTGCACGAAACGGGTCTGGAACGGCTCCAGCGTCGTCATGTCGGTCAAGCCTTCCACCATCAGACCGGC
>NZ_AUGZ01000035.1 GCF_000422925.1 Paludibacterium yongneupense DSM 18731 | reverse complement strand
TGGTGGGCGTTGACGGAGTCGAACCGCCGACATTCTGCTTGTAAGGCAGACGCTCTACCAACTGAGCTAAACGCCCTGTAATGCCCGCCGTTGTTGGCAGGAGGCGAATTAAAACATACCGTATCAGCTTGCGCAAGAGGGAAGATGACAATTCTTGCTTGATTTTCCGATTTCAAGCGCCTGGGCCGTATTTCTTGAATTTTGTCCGGCTCAGAGGGTGACGGCGGGTTTGCCCCTCATGTATCATTCTTCGATTCTCCCTATCGGATGATGTAAAGAATGAAGCCCACCTTTCTCGATTTTGAGCAACCGATAGCCGAGCTCGAGAACAAGATAGAAGAATTGCGCTTTGTCCAGGACGATTCGGTTCTGGATATATCAGAAGAGATCTCCCGTCTGCAGAAGAAAAGCCAGGAGCTGACCAAAATCCTCTATGGCAAACTGACGCCCTGGCAGATCTCTCAAGTCGCGCGCCATCCGCAACGGCCCTACACCCTCGATTACGTCGGCGCTATCTTTACCGATTTCGAAGAGTTGCACGGCGATAGACATTTTGCGGACGATCAAGCCATCGTCGGCGGCCTTGCGCGATTCAACGGCCAGTCGGTCATGGTCATCGGCCATCAGAAGGGCCGCGACACCAAGGAAAAGATTTTCCGCAATTTCGGCATGCCTCGCCCCGAAGGCTATCGCAAGGCTCTGCGCATGATGCAGCTGGCGGAAAAGTTCGGCATTCCGGTGATGACGTTCGTCGATACGCCTGGAGCCTATCCCGGCATCGACGCCGAAGAGCGCGGTCAGAGCGAGGCAATCGGTCGCAATCTGTATGAAATGTCCAAGTTGCGGGTGCCGGTCATTGCAACCGTGATCGGTGAGGGCGGCTCCGGCGGAGCCCTGGCGATCGCCATCGGCGACTACATCAATATGTTGCAATACTCGACCTATTCGGTGATTTCGCCCGAGGGATGCGCTTCCATTCTGTGGAAGACGGCCGAACGCGCCTCCGATGCGGCCGAGGCGCTCGGCATTACCGCGCATCGGCTCAAGACGCTGGGTCTGGTTGATCGCGTCATCAGCGAGCCCCTGGGCGGCGCTCACCGTGACCACGCCCAGATGATGAGCACGATGAAACGCGCCTTGCAGGAACAACTGAAGGAACTGGGCGGTCGTTCGGTGGATGATTTCCTCAAAGTCCGCTTCGACCGTTTGATGAGTTATGGACGATTCAAGGAACAGGCCGCCTGATCTGCTCGATGACTTCATCGCACATTGGCCGGCCGCATTGTCCGGCCAATGTGCTTTTGAGCTTGGCCTGAGCGGCGGCATCGATTCCATGGTGCTGCTGGACCTGTTGTGGCGCGCGCGAGAGCGGCGCCATTTTTCATTGTCGGCCTGTCATGTACACCATGGTCTGAATCCGTGCGCCGACGCTTGGGCCGCGCATTGCCGCCGCCAGTGCGACGCACTCGGGCTGCCCCTGCGCATCGAGCGGGTCGAGGTCGATGCCGGCCCCGGCCAGAGCCTGGAAGCGGTGGCGCGCGATAAACGCTACGCTGCGCTCGGGGCGACGCAGGCCGACGTGATTGTCCTGGCCCATCACCTTGACGATCAGGCGGAAACGGTTCTGTTGCAGTTGTTGCGCGGCGGCGGGCCGCGCGCGCTGGCGGCGATGCCGGCGATGCGTGCGCTGGGCGACAAGATCCTGTGGCGGCCTTTGCTCTCGGCAACGCGCGCGCAAGTCGAACGCTACGCGGCCTGGCGAGGCCTCGAATGGGTCGACGACGATAGCAATGACGATCTTCGCTGGCGGCGGAACCTGCTCCGGCATGCGCTACTGCCCCGGCTGGAACGCGGCGTGCCCGATTATCGCCAACATTTTCAGCGTACTGCCGCCTTGATGGCCGACGCGGCACAGGTGCTGGACGAAGTGGCGGCATCCGACCTGGCGGCTTGCCTGTGCGACGGCCGCCTCGATTGTGCGATGCTTGCGCAACGTGGCCCGGCCCGGCAGCGGCAGGTGCTGTTGCGCTGGGTGGGTGGGCTGGGCCTGGGCGAACCCGGGCCGCTGTCGCTGGAGGCATTTCGCGAGCAGGTGCTGACGGCCGTTGCTGACCGCAACCCGAGCTTGAAGCTGGCGCACGGTCGGTTGATTCGTTACCGCGGTTACCTGTGGGTGGACAGGGGCTCTCCCTTGCCGCAGGAACAGGTCCTGGCGTGGGGGGATGATGGCCGTGTGACGGGCTGGAACGGCTGCCTGCAGTGGGAAGAGCGAGAGTACGGCCTGCCTCCGGCGCTGCTGGCGGCGGGGTTTGCATTGCGTCCGCGGCGGGGGGGCGAGCGTCTGCGCCAGGGGTTTGGCGGCAAGCCGGTCAAGACCTTGCTGCAGGAGGCCGGCATTCCCCCTCATTTGCGCGCGCGCTGGCCCTTGCTGTATTTGCCCGACGGACGACTGGCGGCCGTGCCCGGCATCGCCGTGGATAGGGAACTGGCCTGCGGCCAGGGGCTCTGGCCGCGATGGGTTCCGGAGGCCGGCGTGCCGGCGTTTCAGTCGGCGGAGACCGACACGGCTTCGGTCACGATCCAGTTGGCGATGTCACCCTTGGACGAGTAGTCGCGGTACTCCGATCTGACCACCCATTTTGCCGCCGGGGCATACCATTCCGTCTTGACCCAGCGGCCGGTGGCGCCCCGGCCGCTGTTGTTGCGCCAGCCGCCTTCGGTCGTGACCTTGATGGCATCGAAACGGCCGGCGGGAGTGGTGATTTTTTCCATCTGCCCGACCTCGACCGAAGCGCGTGTGATATTGGCATCGTCCACCGGGTAGTCGTAGCGTTTTCCCGGTTCAAGCGGCCATTGCCAGTGTTTCCTTACCTGCAGATGGTGCTGGGCGTCGACCGAGACCGGGTTGTAGTCGATGCTGCTCGCACCCTGACGTATCGTGTCCCCTGACCGGATCTCGTAAATCACCAGGCCGTTCCTGATCGATTTCACGGTCAGCGCTTCGCGCGATAATTCCTTGTCCTGCTTGTAGCCATCCAGTGTGCGCAGCACCCAGTTGTCGCCAGGGCGGAAGACGGGTGCGGTCACGGGCTCGGCGCCGCATGCGCCAGACAGGGGCAGGGCGAACAGAAAGAGAAGTGTGCGTTTCATTGCCAGAGTGGGGGGCAAAGGTCGCAGTATACGATACGTATAACGCGTATTTTGTGAATAAAGGCAATGACGGTTATTCGGCGGCCGACGGCGGTTTACATAAAAAACAACGGCGAACCAGGGTCCGCCGTTGCATGTCAGTCACCGTTCAATCAGTTGCGGTTGTTGCCGCCAAAGGCCAGCAGCAGCTGCAGCAGGCTGGTGAACAGATTATAGATGCTGATGTAGATCGACAGGGCCGCCGAAATGTAGCTGGTTTCGCCACCGTCGACGATGACCTTGACCTGCCACAGTATCATCAGCGAGCTGAACAGGGCAAAGGCCGCTGCGATGACCAGATGGAACATCGGCAATTGCAGAAACAGGTTGGCCACGACCGCGACCATCAGGATCACGCAGCCGACGGTGAGGAAGCTGCCGAGCCCGGACAGGTCGCGCCGGGTGGTGGTGGCGATGGACGCCATCGTCAGAAAGACCAGCGCAGTGGCGCCGCCGGCGACCATTATCAGGCTGCCGCCGTTGCTGAAGCGCAGCGCGAGCTGGAGCAGCGGTCCGAGCAGCAGGCCCATCATGAAGGTGAAGCCCAGCATCAGGTAGATGCCGAGCGAGGAATAGCGGTTTTTCTCGATAGCGAACACCAGGCCGTAGAAAACGGCCATGATGGCGAGCATGCCCATGATGGGGCTGGCCCGCAACAGCGTGAAGTTCATATTGGTGCCGACCAGCGCGCCGATGACCGTGGGGATCAGGGACAGGCCGAGCAGGGCATAGGTGTTGCGCAGAACCTTGTGGCGCGAATCGGCCACGGAGGTGGTTCGGTAAGCCGTCTGAAGGTTCGGTTGCATATGTGTTTCTCCTGCGCGTGTAAACGTGCGTGTTGATGATGTTTCATGACTGATGCACGATAGACATATGGCATCAGAAATAGTTTCTTCAAGAGGACGGCGATGGCGTCTTGCCTGCGGTGGCGCCTTCGGGTATCCTTGCGTCACTTCGGAAGCGTGACCGCACAATGGTACGCGTTTGTCGGCGCGCTTGCCAGTCATGGCCGTGCCGACCCGGAGGACGAACGGCGTGCGAGTGTGGCGAAATTGGTAGACGCGATAGATTTAGGTTCTATTGTCGAAAGGCGTGGGGGTTCGAGTCCCTTCACTCGCACCAGCCTGGTTTGGTTCAAATCCTCTCCGTAGTGCAGATATCCCCGGCAAGCCCCGTCCCTGTCGATTATCCGTGTTGAAGCGCGCTTGTGGCGCCTGCCGCCGGTCCCCGTGTTTTGCCGCTGTTTTCGCTACCCGTTGTCCCAAATTTGTCCCCGTTTTGTCCCGGCGATGGCTGCACCCGATAAACGACAAAACGGCTGGCGCGCCCGCGTCCGGCAAAAAGTCATCTCCCGTTGCCACGTTTCGCACTAAGGCCGAGGCCATGGCCTGGAGCGTCGGGATAGAAGCCGCGATAGGGCTCGAGCGAGCGGAATGGTTTGCAGACGGCCCCTGGTGCCGTGGCGGCCTGCGGCTGGGACCGCCGCTCTCCGCGGCGCTGCGCGGGTGGCATGGTGTCATGGAGATTGGGAGTCGGCGTCCCGTCACCGGCTACTGGCGAGGACATCCTTGTGCAGTCCTTCTAGCAGTGCCTGTGTTGGCCGCGAAGCCTTCCCTGCCTCCGAGCAGACCAAGCCGAACTTGCGGTGGATCGCCGGTAGCAGCGGCATCACGCGCAAGCTGCGCTGATCGTCAGGCAGGGTCGATTCGGGCACCAGCGCCACACCCATGCCTTCGCGCACCAGCACGCAGGCGCTGGCCCAATCGCGTACCGTCACTCGCACATCCGACAGGTGCAGGTCCGCTTGCTCCATCAGGCTTTGTCCGTTCACGGCGCAGCCGCCCGTGGCGAGGATGAAGGGCTGCGTGGCCAGTTCTTCCAGGGTGACGCCGCCCGCGCTGGCACGGCGTCCCAGCGGATGGTTGGCGGGCAGCGCGGCGACCCAGGCATCACACCCCAGCACCGCCGCTGCGCGGCCCGGCGCCGGGTTTAGCACCACGCCCAGCTCCACGGTGTCTGTGGCCAGCCAGTCTTCCACTTCCTCGTCCGTTCCTTCCAACGCCACCAGCTCGATGCCCGGATGACGGCGTTGGAAATCGCGCAGCAGGCCGGGCAGCAGTGTCGAAATCACCGACGGAAAGCTCGCCAGGCGGATGCGTGCGCCATTGAGTCCGCTGCTGTCGTCGGCCAGCAGTCGGATCGCGTCCAGCCGCGCCAGCATGACGCGGGCGTGTTCGATGACCTTTTCGCCCAAGGCAGTCACGGCGACATTCCGTCGCTCGCGGACGAACAGCTGGAAGCCCAGCGCGGCTTCCAACTGCGCGATGGCCTGGCTAGCGCCCGACTGGGTGATGCCCACGCGCTCGGCGGCGCGCGAGATGTTGCCAGCATCCGCCACGGCCACCATCAGACGCCAGTGCAGGAGGTTCATCATGGTTGTTAGTAGCCTGTCTAATACATAATTAATTGGATATTAATTTTACAGAATTACTCCCTGCAAGCACAGTGCCATGTAACGCCAGGCAGCATGCCGCGCGACGGGCTTTCAACTTTCCACGGAGTCTTCATGAAACTGTATTACGCCCCTTATACCTGCTCGTTGTCGCCCCACATCGTGCTGCGCGAACTCGGATTGCCGTTCGAGCTGGTAAAGGTGGACAACAAGACCAAGCTGACCGCCGACGGTCGCGACTTCCGCACCGTCAACCCCAAGGGCTATGTCGCCGCGCTGGAGCTGGACGATGGCCAGGTCCTGACCGAAGGCCCGGTCATCGTTCAGTACCTGGCCGACCTCAAGCCGGAAAACGGCCTGGTACCCGCCGCAGGCACTTGGGAGCGGGTGCGCCTACAAGAGTGGCTGAACTTCGTCACCAGCGAAATCCACGCGGGTTCCGCGCCGTTGTTTAATGCCGCGCTGCCCGAGGACGCCAAGGCATTCTTCCGCGAAAAGCTGTTCAAGCGGCTCGACTTCCTGCAAGCCACTCTGGCCCGGCAGGACTACCTGGCGGGCGTGTCTTTCAGTGTGGTCGATGCCTACCTGTTCACCGTGTTGGGCTGGTGCGCGTTCTTCTCCATCGATATTGGCCGCTGACCCGCGCTGCAGGCCTATGTGAAGCGGGTCGGGGCGCGGCCCGCCGTACAGGCGGCCTTGCGGGCAGAAGCCGTGTAATGGCCGCGAGCCGCCAGGAAGCATGCCCGAAATGCGTCAGCACCTGGGAGTTCCGTCACCGATCCTCAGCCGATGAATGCCGCCGTGCTTGCCTCGAGTCGTCGGCTGAGCGCTTTCGCCTGGCGCAGATTCAACTCGCGTCGGCCCGAGATGATTTAGGAGACAACGTCCTGACTACCGATTTCGGGCAGATCCCCCAGACGCAACCCGTGTCCCTGCATCAGGAAACGCAGGCCATCAATACCCGTCGACTCGGGCTGCGGGTGGCGGGTGGTCTCGTATTCCCATAACGGATGCTGATCGTTACCCTGGGGGGCCTCCCTCAATACGTTCAGCAACTCGCACATACGATAATAGTGGCCGGCATTACGAATCGGCCGGATATCGGTCGCTTGGCTAAATGCCTGCCATGCGGGCAGTGACCTGCCTGGGTATTTCCGGACACGGTGGAATAGGAAAACCCGTTGCCCCAGGCTGCGCACAGCGGGGCGGGTGCTTGGGGGAGACAGACGAATTCCGGCTCGTGTTTTTCCTGTATTTGCATGCCGATGATCTAAACTGGAGAGCAGTTTCCCTTGCGTTCCAGCCCGCAAGGGCGCGTCCGCACGGCGTGCGGTGGCACGCCTGCCGCCAGCTTCGCCCGGCCGGTGGTATTCGCTGGTCTTTTTCTATTCCTTCCCGCCTTGTCGCACAAGGAATGGAGGGGCTTGCAACGCTTGTGAGGATAATCTGATGGATAAGTCTAATGAGTCGTTGAGTGTGTACTTCACCACGGGGTTCGAGCCGGCACTGCGCTTCACGCGCATTGCGCTCGATAGCGTGGAGCGTGCGGTGGAGCTGAATCTCGAGTATTTCAAGACGTCGCTGGCGGCCCGGGCCGATGCGGCGGCCGAACTGGCAGGAGCACGCGATCCGCAGCAGGCTGTCGAGCGCTTCAATGCCCATGTGGGGCAGTCGCTGGAGCGTGCACTCGCCCGTTCGCTCGGACTTTACGGTATCGCCGTGCAGGCGCAGCGCGAATGGGCCCGGCTCGTGGAAGAAAACGTGAGCATGTTGGGCAAAGCGGTGCTCGGTCGCATGGAAGCTCTGACGTCCGATGTGCAGGAGGCTCCTGGCGTCGCCGTCAGATCCGCCTCCACGGTTTCAGTGGCGACGGGGGGCGTTGCCGATCTGCCGCAGGGTGTGGAAGTCGTCGCGCCGGTTGCGGATTCCGGCGCCAAGCCCGTCGCGCCGCTAGCGGCGAAGTCCGGCGGCAGAAAGCCACGAGTCGCGCCGCCGCATTGAAAGCCGGCGCCCACGTCTGGCACGGCGTCGCTCCCGGGGTCGCTCATGCCCCGTCTTGCCGCAGGCAAGGCGGGGCATTTTTACAGTTGCAGGGACGAGGGCCGGCTTTATCGGGGCCGACGCATCCGGCGTGAGCTGCGGGGGGGGGGGGGGGGCGCTGTCCGCGACCCTCCGTATTCAATGTATTTTTCGGCGGCGCGGCAAGTGGCTGTCGATATAGCTGCGGGCGGCCGCGAATGCGCCCTCGGTCGCGCTTGCCGCCGACTCCGCGCCACGAACCGCGTTGGGCATGTAGTGCGGGCTGTCGTCGGGCCCTCTGAGGTAAACGAAAGCGGCTCCATTGAAGAGACCGTCTTCCTGCTCTGTGGCTGCACAGCGCACGGCGATGCCCTTGTATTCGAATTTTGACATGCATCCCCCTCTTTCATTGCCAGCGGGTCGCTGCGTGCGTACGACGCTGGGTGGTCGCCTGCTGATAACTATACCTGTGTCCGGATGGCGGGTGTGACGAGGAGCGGGCTATTTTCAGGGCGTGCGATTTGTAAGCTTAGCTTGTGATTGAGGCTGGGAATATTAAGTTGCTAGACTGATATGCATATTTATGTAAATAATGACGTTTGAAATTAAACCGGCTTCCAGGCGCAACCAGGCGCGGGATGTTCCGGTGCAGGGGGCGGGGAGCGGGGGCTCCACTCCGACTGAACAACGAGTTGAGCGGGGTGTTGAATGGGTGAGCGGGTGCGCTTGTGGTTGCTGGCAGTGAGGGATGCCTTCATTATATTACTGCCGGTGACCTTTATCGGCGTCGTGGTCATGGTTTTGCAAGCCCTTCTGTCCCTGTCAGCTCCGCAACGCGTGTCCTTCCTGTCTAATCCAGTCTGGTCCGCATCGTTGAATCTCGAGCTGCTCGTGGCGGCGACGCATGGCATTTTTTCAGTCTGCCTGGTTGCCATCGTGGCGATACGTCTGGATCGCGCATTGGTGGCACGGCATGGCGACGACGATGAAATCCCAGAATGGTATGTCGGGCTGTCCGCGCTGGTCAATTTCATGGTATTCACGCTGGTGCGCGCGCCGCTGTCGGTTGCCAGTCTTGGCTACGACAGCATGCTGTCGGCCATGCTCATCGGGGTGGCTTCCGCCGAGGCGCTGCGGGCGCTGGTGCGCGTGCGCGGCTTGAACCTGGTGCGTGCGCCGTGCGACACCGAGGTGCTGTTTTACGATTCCATCCGCCTGTGCCTGCCGCTGATGTTCTCGGCTGTCACCGCGTTCATGCTGGCTCATCTGCTTTGTGCCGTCGGCTCGCCGGGGCCGCATCTGCTGCGCCCGCTCGCGCAGTGGGCGCAGATGCACCATGCCGGGGTCTGGCTTTGTAGTGTGCTGGCGACACAGGTCAATCAGATTTTCTGGTTTTTTGGCGTGCAGGGCAGTCATGTGCTGAGCGCCTATGGCAGTGATCTGTTTTTGCCATTCGGGGCCGGCTATGACAATACGCTTGCCTACCGCCCGCTATTCAACGGCTTTGTCATGCTTGGCGGCTCCGGTGCGACCCTGGGGCTGCTGCTGGCCATTCTGCTGCTCGTGCGCGCGGGGCCTCAGCGCAGGGTGGGACTGCTCTCGTTGCTGTCCTCCTTGTTCAATATCAATGAAACCCTGCTGTTCGGTTTGCCCCTGGTGTTCCGTCCGGTCTATCTGCTGCCGTTTCTGCTGGTCCCCGCCGTGCTGGCCGGGCTGACCGGGCTGGCGGTCCAGCTTGGCCTCATCGCCTTTACCGGCCGCTATGTGCCCTGGACGACGCCGCCCGTGATCTCCGGTTGGCTACTGACCGGCTCTTGGCGCGGCGCGGCCTGGCAGCTGGCGGAACTCGCCCTCAGTACCGCGATGTACTGGCCCTTTGTGCTGCGGGCCGAAGCCAGGCGGGTGCGGGATCAAGGGCGCGCATTCGCGGCCGCGACGCAGGCGATTCTGTCCGACGAGGCCGGCCGCATGCCTGCCATCAGGTTGCAGGGCCAGGTCGGGATGATCGCGCGTGCGTTGTGGGCCGATTTGCAGGCCGATCTCAAGCGCAATGTGCTGACCCTGGCCTACCAGCCCAAGCACGATGGCGGCGGAAGACTGGTCGGCGTCGAGGCCCTGCTGCGCTGGAATCATGCACATCACGGTCCGGTTTCGCCTCTGCTGGCGATTGTTCTGGCCGAGGATGGCGGCGAAATCCATCGTCTCGGGCGCTGGGTCTTGCGCCAGGCCTGCGCCTGCAAGGCGCGCTGGAATGCACGCGGTTACCGGGCGCTGACGATGGCGGTCAATGTCTCCCCGGCCCAGTTGACCGACCTGGGGCTGGCAGACTTTCTCGAGCGCTGTCTGTACGAGTTCGAGCTGGAACCGCAGGAGATCGAGCTTGAGATCACCGAATCGACGGCGATACCGGATAGCGCCATGGTCGACCAGACCCTGAGAAGCTTGAGCCAGACCGGGGTGCGTTTCGCGATGGATGATTTCGGGATGGGGCATTCATCGCTATTGTATCTGCGCCGTTTTCAAGTGCATGCGATCAAAATCGACGGCTCGCTCACGCGCGAAGTGCTGAGCAACAGCACCAATGCCGACATTATCCGTTCTATCGTTTCGCTGGGTCGTGCGCGCGGCGTGGAGGTGGTGGCCGAATTCGTCGAGACGCAGGAGCAGCGCGAAGCGCTCGCGCAGATGGGCTGCGATCTGTTTCAGGGCTATCTGCACAGCCCGCCGCTGGACGAGGTGCGCTGTCTGAATTATTTTCAGAGCCATCCCCCGATTCGTGGCGGCAGGCGTGAAGCCGCCGTGTCAGTAGCTTTTGCCCAGGGGGGTGGCCTCGTCCCATAGGCGGCGCCATTCCTGGGTGTAATGCGCGGCCAGCGGTTTGACGTTGCGCAGCAGCAGAACGTTTTCGGCATTGGATTTGGCGGCGGCGGCCGTGTAATTGAACGAGCCGGTTTCGAGTGTCGCGCCGTCGATGACCATGAACTTGTGGTGAAAGATCGCGTAATGACCGTTTAGCCGGACCGGGATGCCGCTATTGGCCAGATAGCTGACCGCGCTATAGCTTCGCGAGTTGGATTTTTCGTCTGCCACGACCGCAACCTTGACGCCGCGCCGGCTGGCGTCGAGCAAAGCACTGGCGATAGGCTTGCTGGTGAAAGAGTAGGCCGCGACCAGAATCGATGCGCGCGCGCTGCGCACTTCTTTCAGAATCAGCTCAAGCGACCCTTGTCCGGGCGAAAAGCCGACATCGTAATCGGCGTTGGTCGGCAATGGCGCGCACAGCGCGGGTGCGACAGGGAAGGCGAGAACGGCCAGCAGCAGGGGGGCGGAGAGTTTCATGCGCGGGATTCTAGCAGAGCCGACGCGCGCCTGCTGTCAAAATCCGCACACCGCCGGCAGGGCGGCCATGAAAAAGCCGCCCGCAGGCGGCTTTTTCTCAGTGCGTCTTGCGGCGTCGCCGCAGCAGCAGGCCGGCGAAGCCCAGCCCGAACAGGGCGTAGCTGGCCGGTTCCGGGACCGGCGAGATCGTCGGCAGGGTGCCGGTGAAGGCGACCGAATTCAGTTGTCCGCCCTGCCACTGCGAGCCGGACAGCGAAGCCGCCATCAGCGTGCCGTTCAGTTGGCCGTTGCTGAAAGTGACCGCCGCGTTTGGCGCCAGGATGCTGCCGTAGACGCCGAGGCCGGAGATATTGACCGAGGTCGCGCTATCCAGATTGAACAGCACGTGGCTCGCGCTGACGCCGTTGAGGAAGAAGCCGAAGTTGCCGGGCGCGCCGAAAGTCGCGCTGCTGCCGGTGATATTGATGACCACGGTCGACGACGACGGCGCATTGATGGTAAAGCTGCCGCTGCTCAGCGCCGCCAGTTGCGCGGTGGTCATGGTGAATACGTTCAGACTGCTGTTGGTCCCGGTCAGCACGTAGTTGTTGGTCGTCCACGGTGCGACGCTGACCGTGCCGGTCTGGCTCGCGCCGAAGTTCGCACTGTTGGCGAGATAGGCCGAAGTCTGCTGCAACGTGGCTTCCGCCGCGTTGAAGTCCAGGGTGCCGGCCGCACTCGCACTGTGCGTGGTCGTGCCGACCTGGGTCGGGGCCGAGTTCAAGCTGCCGCCATAGGTAAGGCTGCCATTGATGGTGGTGCCGCCGTAATTGGTCGGAAAGCTCGCGTTGCCGCCGACATAGGCGTTGCCGTTGATCGTGCCGCCGTTCTGGGTCAGCGAGCCGCCGACCACCAGAGCGGTGCCGCTCGCGTTCGAAGTGGCGGCCACGGAGTACGATTGCAGCCAGGCGTTGCCGCCTACGGCCATCGCTCCCTGGGTGTCGCCGCTGTAGGCGACCGAGGACGATCCTAGATTACCGGACAGAAACAGATTGTACGAACCGGCGATGCTGCTGAAGCTGAGAGTGGCGTTGGCCTGTGCCGCGGCAAACAGGCCGGACGCAAGGAGAAGGGCGCTGGGCAGCTTCATCATGGTCGCAAATCCGTGTTGATTTATGTTAAGACTATTGTCTCAGTTGTCATTTGGACTTGGCAATAGTTACCATTGAAAATGATTGTATCTGTTGTTTTAAATACCACTTTCAGGTTTTTCTGCAAATTCAGATAAAAAAAGAGCCTGCACGAAGCAGGCTCTTGTCTACGGCTAACGAGCGTTGTCTTTTTTTTAGAAGCCTTTGCGCAGGCCTACGATGAACACGTTACGAGCACCGGAGACAACAGTGTTGTTGTTGTCGATGGCGCTGGAACCGTCACGGTCGGTCACGGCTTCGAAGTAAACGGTGGTTTGCTTGCTCAGCGCGTAGTGAACGAAGGCGTCAACGAACTTGCCGTTCTTCAGGTTGGCAATCTTGTCGCCGCTGAAGGTTTGCACGCCGCCTTGCAGACCGAGTTGCACGTTGTTGATCGTGTAGTAGGCGTACAGGGCCGACTTGGTTTGCGATTGGCTGTTCCAGCTTTCGCGTTGCAGTTCGACGGCCAGTTGCAGCGCATCGATAGGCTTGTAGGAAGCGGTGAAGTGCAGGTCGGTCAGCGATGCGGTACCGGTTCTGTTGGACCAGCCGAACGGGCTAACCACATTGCTCTTGTTGCCGTAAGCACCCGACACGCCCCATTGGCCGACATCGTAACCGACGTTTACGCTTACGCGTTGCGTGGCGCTGGTGGTGGTGGTCTTGTTTTCATCGGTCGAGTACTGAACCGACGAGTACAGAGCGCCGAAGTTCGGCAGGTCGTAGCGAACCATGTTGTTGTCGGTCACGCCGCCGAAGTAGCCGAGGATCTGGTCCGGGCCGACAACGTAGGTGTTGTCGTACTTGCCGTCTTCGGTGTTGCCGGTGCCTTTGCCGAGGCGGATTTCACCCCAGCTGTCGCTCTTCACGCCGACGAAGGTATCGTCGGAGGCGAAGGTGCCGGCCTTGGCGCCGTGCTGGTCGTCATAACCGTTGCCGGTCGTCGAGAAACGGTTGTTCACCTGGAACACAGCCGACAGACCGTTGCCGAGGTTTTCGGAACCGTTGAAGTTGATTTGCGAACGGCCCCAGACGCCGGTGGCCGAGGAACGCGTGGCGTTGGCGGCGGTGGTGCTGTTGTTGCCCCAAGCGTAGTTGGCGTTGGAGTTCAGGCTTTCGACGCCGGCGCGGACGAAGCCGGAAATGACCACGCCGGAAGTGTCGTCAGCGTAAGCAGCGGAGAAAGCACCAGCGGAAGCGGCGGCCAGGATAGCGAGAGTGATGTGCTTGGTTTTCATTGTTCCGTTCCAATTGTCTCTATGGTTGATCGAACGTGTTGCGGTTGGCCTGTGTATTGAGTGATGCATCAGGTTGACCGCAACCTACTGCCGTACAGCAACTGCCAAAATCGGACTGCCTGAATCGTTTCGGTACCCGCTTGTGCTGGGGGTTTACCGTGATTGATGCAAATCATAATATTCTTTGCTCGCATGGTGCGAATGAATTCTGCGCATGAGTGTTGTTTATCTGCACTGCCCTCCTTTTTTTGCTGCAGGAATACAACAAGATTAGCGCCTCATTGCCAAAATGCAACGCGTTTATACGGTGGGGGTACGGATGGCGTGACGCTTTTAAAAACAGGGTCTTGCGTGCTATGTGCCCAGGCTGCTCCCAGCCCGTTCCGGCGGGGTCGCGGGGCGGGGTGGGTGGGAGGGTGAGTGTGTTGCATAAACGCAACCCTGTGTTGCCGAATTGTTAATTCAGCTCAGTTTGTGTGGCTAAAACCCCCACGCCACTCTGTCTGAAATCGGTCCATACGGCATCGCAGTTGGCTGGATTGACCGTTCTGACACGAATTACTTGCGTAAAACAAAAAAATGTAGTGCGTGTATTACAAAGCATGCTATTCGCGCGCATACATTTAATAATTAAGGCGCGAGCGCGCGGGGCAGGCCAAGCTTCGCCGGGGCGAGTGCGGGGACGCGGGTAGGCGCGTTCCCGCAAGATTACATATTCATTACAAGGCGGGATGCGGCTATGATGCGGGGGCGTTGGTTCCGGCCTCATGGGCCGGGGCGACAGCCATATACAATAATGACGCTGGGAGTCACAAATAATGAGTAAAGGTTTTGCCGGATTGCGTCAGAAACTGACGTTGGCGGTGGCCGGGTTTGTCGTCGTGACCGGTGCCGTGGTGTCGGCGGTGGACTTTGGTTTGTCCGCTGCCGATGTCGATCAAACCGCGCGGCAGGAGATTTCCTCGGTCGGAAAGCTCTACAGCTCGCACCTGAGCACCTGGATCGCCTCCAAGACCCGCGTGCTGGACGCATTTCCCGCCGACGTCGACCCCGCCCAGTTGCCCGGGCGGCTGAAATACGCGCGCGATGCGGCATCGTTCGATAATATTTTCATCGCCTATCCGGATGGCAAACAGGACAACGCCAACGGGGTGCAACTGCCGCCCGACAACAACGACCCGCGCAAGTGGAACTGGTTCAAGCGTGCCTACGCCGAGCCCGATCATGCTTTTGTCGACATGCCGTCGGTGGCGGCCGCGACCGGCCAGGCCGTGTCGTCGATGGCGCGCGCGCTCACGCATGATGGCAAGGTCGTGGCCGTACTCGGCGCCGACATGCAGATAGCGTCGATTCTCAGCGAGCTGCAGTACATCACCGTCATGGGCAATGGCTATATGTTCATCGCCGATCGCAACGGCAGGATTTTTGCGCACTCCGACAAAAAGCTCTTGAATCAGCCCGCCACGCAGCTGGGAGCGGGGCTGACCGGCGAGGCCTTGTCGGGTCTGAGTGCGCGGCATGATTTTGCCACGCTCGATGTAAACGGCGCCTCCAGCATGGTGAGCGCCTATGCGATTGCGCATAGCGATTTCCTGCTCGTCGTGGTCGCCAACCGTTCCGCCCTGTTGCAGCCGCTGTATGCCAAGCTGGCCAAGACGTTGGCGGTGCTCGCGCTGATTTTGCTGATCGTGCTGGTGGCCTGTCGACGCTACATCGTCATGCAGCTGGCCGCCCTGCTCAAAGTGCGCGATGCGATGCGCGAGATTTCGCAGGGCGAGGCCGATCTCACTCGCCGCATCGAGGTCGACACGCACGATGAAGTCGGCGAGACCGCGCACGCATTCAATGATTTCGTTTCCCGTATCGCCGCCTTGTTCCGCGAGCTGCGCGATAATGCCGGGGTGCTGACTAGCGGGGTGGTCGAAGTCAACGGCCTGGTCGAGCGGGTCGCACGCGACTCGAACCGGCTGTCGGATATTTCCAGCGCGAACGCGGCCTCGATCGAGCAAGTGTCGGTCAGTGTGTCGAATATCGCCGCCACCGCCCAGGAAACGGATGCCCTTGCCAAGCGTACCGGCGAGGCGTCGCAGCAGAGCGCGGGCGATGTCCAGGATATCAGCGACAAGATGTCGCATACGAGCCGCTCGGTTTCGGATCTGTCGCAGTTGCTGGAGTCGCTGGAAAAACGCTCGCAGGAAATCACCAAGATCACCAATGTGATCAGCGCTATCGCCAATCAGACCAATTTGCTGGCCCTGAACGCGGCGATCGAGGCGGCGCGCGCAGGCGAGCAAGGGCGCGGCTTCGCGGTGGTGGCGGACGAGGTGCGCAAGCTGGCCGAGCGGACCGGGCAGGCGACAGTGGAAATTTCGCAGATGATCGAGAGCATTCTCGATGAAATCAAGCGCGCGGTCGCGACCATGCAGGGCACCATGGGCATGGTCGAGTCCAGCGTCGGTCTGACGCAGGGCGCGCGCGAACGGCTCGAGGCCATTTCCTTGACGATGAACGACATGATTGCGAAGATCAGCTCCATCGCTTTCGCCACCGGCGAGCAGCAGCAGGCGGCGGTGGCGATGGCGCAGAGCACGGAATCGATCAACAACCAGATCGTGCAGTCCGATTCCGATATGCAGTCCGCGCGCCAGGCCCTGTCGCGCCTCGACGCGGTCGCCGGCCAGATCCAGTCCGCCTTCGACCGCTTCCGCCTGTAGGGGATACGTCCCGTCCTCCGTGCGGGGGCGGACGGGACGGTTTCAGCCGACGCGTTCTTCGAGCACGGCCTCGGCGGCGGCGGACAGTTCGCTCGCGCTGCTCGCCAGCTGCTGGCTGCTCTGGATCACGCGTTGTATCTTTTCGAGCTGTTTCTTCAGGGTGCCGGTGTCGAGGTGGCCCTCGGTGATTGCGCGTATCATGGACGCGTTTTGCGCGGTGATGTCTTCGAGGCGGATGCCGAGCTGATAGCGCAGTCGCAACAGTTCCATGACCGGCCGCGGAATGCGGCGGTCCTGTTCGTAGCGCGAACCGCCGGACTGGGTGACGCCGACGGCGGACCAGAACTCCTGCTGATTCAGGTCCAGGCCCCTGCGCATCGCGCGGGGATCGAATTCGACCTCTTTATTTGGCATTTCGGCTCTCTCCTTAAATATTCTGTTTCAACACTTTACATAGTCAGTTTAGTTTCGACAAAGTTCCCGAATCTGGCAAGTCTGCTCGGCACGATACCCATTCACGCGCCGGCGCGCGGTCGTCACGGCGGGAGGGCATAGTCGATAGTGCGGTTGCCGACGGGAAAGTTCGCTGATTCTAAGCTGGGGTGTGCTAGGAGAAATCCGAAATGCATAGCTGAAAAGCAGCAGGCCCTACGCAACGCGTATTGCCTTTGCCGGCGGGCGAGCCGGCCAGCGCTTTACTCGGCCAGCGGCGCGATGCCGCCGGCCGCATCGTACACCGCGACCAGAAAGCCATGGCGCCGATAGTTGGCGGCAATCTGGCGGCGCCGGGCCGGCGCCGCGGCCAGTTCGTCCGGCAATACGATGCCGAACGGGTGGCCGTCGAGATCGAGGCGTTGCAGAATGTCGCGGAAAGTCCGGCCGTGCTCGCCATGGACTTCGTCTATCAGCGCGCTGGAGACGCCGAGGTAGAGCGGCTGGTAGCGGGTCGGCTGCTGCAGGAAGTTCAGCAGGTGGATGGAACGGATAAAGCGGTCGAGCACCGCCGCCGACTGACTGGTCGGACTGAGGCGGTAGAGCGTGGCGGGCTCGATCGGTGTGCCCAGCGCGGTGAGCCCGACGAGCGAGGCCAGCGCCTGGCCGTCGCCTAGCTCGTCGAAACGGCTGAACAGGCGGATTTTCATATACTCGCCGTAAAATGCTCCCTCGGCGGACTGGTAAATCGGGAAGCCGCTGAAATACTGGCTCTGGACGCGGCTGGTGAAAAAGTCCAGTAGATCGGTCACGGGGGGCCTCCCGGTTGCAAGCTGGTAAATTTACGGCCGCAGAAACGAATCGGCAGATCCTGCCGCGCGGCTTCGTGTCTGACCCGCTGGCACAAGGTATGGTTGACGTAACCCAGTATGATGACAACCAGATCGATGTGGCGGGGGAAAGGCCTGCGGCACTCGCCCGGCTTTCGGCCTTTCCAGTGATCCAGCTCATTATACCCCTGTGCGATAAGCTGGCGGCGAACCGGTTCTATCGTGTCGCCTCCGACAATCAGTGCCCGCATGCTCTGCTCCCCGTGTGACGAATCCCGTGTGGCGCGGCTTATTTGCGTCCTTGCGTGATCTGGTCGAATACGCCGCCGTCGTTGAAGTGTCGCGTCTGCGCCTTGCGCCAGTCGCCAAAGACCTGGGCCAGGGTGAACAATTTCACTTTCGGAAATTGCGAAGCGTAGCGCGCCGCGATTTTCGGATCGGTCGGACGGTAGAAATTCTCGGCGGCTATGGTCTGGCCTTCCGCCGTGTACAAGAAGCGCAGGTAGGCTTCGGCCACCTTGCGCGTGCCGCGGCGGTCGACGACTTTGTCGACGACGGCGACCGGCGGTTCGGCCAGTATGCTTTCCGAGGGGGTGACGATTTCTATCTGGCCGGCCCCGAGCTCTTTCTGCGACAGCAGCGCTTCGTTTTCCCAGGCGATCAGTACGTCGCCGAGGCCGCGCTGAGCGAAGGTGATGGTGGCGCCGCGGGCGCCGGAATCGAGAACCGGGACGTGCTGATAGAGTTTGGTGACGAAGTCGCGGGCGCGGGCATCGTTGCCGCCCGCTTGATGCAAGGCATAGCCCCATGCGGCGAGGTAGTTCCAGCGCGCGCCGCCGGAGGTTTTAGGGTTGGGGGTGATCACTTGCACGCCCGGTTTGATCAGGTCTTTCCAGTCGTGTATGCCTTTGGGGTTGCCCTTGCGCACGAGAAACACGATGGTCGAGGTGTAGGGCGAGCTGTTGTGCGGCAAGCGTGCCTGCCAGTTGTGCGCAAGCAGGCCCTTGTCGGCCAGGGCGTCGATGTCGTAGCCGAGCGCCAGCGTCGCCACGTCGGCGTCGATGCCGTCGATGATGGAACGCGCCTGCTTGCCGGACCCGCCATGCGACTGGCGGATCTGCAGGGTGTCGCCGCTTTGTTTCTGCCAGGCGGCGGCGAAGGATTTGTCTATCGCCTGATAAAACTCGCGCGTCGGGTCGTACGAGACGTTGAGCAGGTCGATCTGCGCAGCCTGAACCTGGGTCAATGCGCCGGCAAGGGCGAGGGCGCTCAGCCAGCGCTTGGGGGGGAAGCTCATCCGGGACTCCTTGTGCAGAATTTGAAACGATGCACAGAGTCTACCGTTAATTCAAAATGCCTAGAAATTATGAATTTCTATTTTTAAATAACAATTAGAGATAAGCGGGTGCGGCGGCGCTTGCCGCTCACTGCGGGGCCGAAGCCGGGCGCGAACGGCGCGGCGTGCGATGCACGGGGGCGGGGGCCGGAGCGTGGCTGCCTTTGCCCTTGGTGATGGTGTGATGGATATGAATCGGCGGCGCGGCATCGTCGTCGTCTGCCGGTGCCGTGAAATGCGCGCCGCTGCTGGCGGGGGGATTGCGGGCCGGTAGTACCATCGCATAGGCCAAGCCGAAGCTTGCAGCCAGGATGGCGGCAATAATTTTATTCATCGGTTTGGTTCCAGAGCAAAATAGGTCTGCGCGAACTACGCATCCTTTGTTTCCGCGCCGCCGCAGCGGCGGACCGCTAGGGTATGGAACATTATTATCGCCGCCTCCACGCCGGGGCGTCTGTGATGCGTTTGTATGGTTTTGTAATCAATTGTACATATCCCCGACCGCACGCCGAACCTGTACCGCGGGCGTTGCGGCGTAGCATACTAGCCCCCGTTACCGATTTCATCGCAAAGGCTCATCATGCTTGACTTCGCTTTTTACAATCCGACCCGTATCTTTCTCGGCCGGGGCAAGATCGCCTTGCTCGGGCAAAAAATCCCTGCCGATGCGCGCGTTCTGGTGCTGTACGGCGGTGGCAGCGCCGAGCGCAATGGGGTTCTGGACGAGGTAAGGGCGGCGCTGGGCGAACGCCGCGTCGGCGAATTCGGCGGTATCGAACCCAACCCGGTGTATGAGACCTTGCTGCAGGCGGTGGAGCGGGTGCGCGAGCACGGCGCCGATTTTTTGCTGGCGGTCGGTGGAGGGTCCATCATCGACGGATGCAAATTCGTCGCCGTGGCGGCGCGGTATGCGGGCGATCCGTGGGAGATCCTGTCCGGACGCGGGCAGACGATACGGTCCGCCCTGCCGTTCGCCACCGTTCTGACCTTGCCGGCGACCGGTTCCGAGATGAATAGCGGGGCGGTCGTCACCCGCCGTTCCATGCAGGCCAAGCTGTCGTTCAAGAGTGAATGGGTGTTTCCCCAGTTCTCCATTCTCGATCCCGAAAAAACGTTTTCCCTGCCGCCGCGCCAGGTGGCTAACGGTATTGTCGATACCTTCGTTCATGTCCTCGAGCAGTATCTGACTTACCCGGTCGGCGCCACGGTGCAGGACCGACTGGCCGAAGCGTTGTTGCTGACCCTGGTCGAGGCCGGGCCGCGGGCGCTGGCAGAGCCTGCGGACTACGATGTACGCGCCAATTTGATGTGGTGCGCATCGCTGGCGCTCAACGGACTGCTCGCCTGCGGTGTGCCGCGCGACTGGGCCACGCACATGCTCGGTCACGAATTGACGGCGCTGCACGGCATAGACCATGCGCGAACGTTGGCAGTGGTTCTGCCGGCGATGCTGCGCGTGAGGCGGGAAGAAAAGCGCGCCAAGCTCTTGCAGTACGGTGCGCGGATATGGGGCTGCACCGAAGGCGATGAAGACCGCCGTATCGAAGAGGCCATCGCGCGCACCGAAGCGTTCTTCACCGCGTTGGGACTGCCGACGCGGCTGGGGGCCTACCGCATCGGTGCCGAGCATATCGATGCCTTGATCGGGCAATTGACGGCGCACGAGATGGTGGCCTTGGGCGAGCACGGGACGGTGACGCCGGAAATGAGCCGGCAGGTCTTTCTGTCGGCCCTGTAACGGGTAATTCGGCTTTGGTTTGCATGCCGTTGTCTTGGCGGCGGTCCCCATTCTTGCTAGAGCGCCCGATATGGGTCATACACAAGATATAGGGCTCGCTATCGAAGACTCGCCCCTAAAAGAAAATATGTATATTCCACCTGTGCCGGAAAACGAAGGCTTGCGTCAGGCCGCCATGGATGCGATCAATTTACTGCACTCTCCGGCAGAGGAGCGCTTCGATCGCATAACCCGTCTGGCGGCGCGCGCGCTCGGCGTGCCGATTGCGCTGGTCAGCCTGGTCGGCGAATCCTGTCAATGGTTCAAGTCCCGTGTCGGTCTGCTTGCCGACCAGACGCCGCGCGCGATTTCCTTCTGTGGTCACGCGGTCGCCGCCGGTCGGCCGCTGCTTGTGCCCGATGCGCGGCTCGATCCGCGTTTTCACGACAACCCGCTGGTGCTGGGGCCGCCGTATATCCGTTTCTACGCCGGGGTGCCGCTATCGATGGCAGCGGGCTTGTCTGCCGGAACCTTGTGCGTGATCGATACCGTGCCGCGCGAGTTTTCCGACTCCGAACTGGCCATGCTGATCGACCTGGCGGCGATGGCGGAGCATGAGATGCAATATGAGCCGACCCTGTCCGCGCAGCAGATTCTGTTGTCGCAGCGCGATCAGAGTCAGCGCCGCGCTCTGCTCGACCCGCTGACCGGGGCGTGGAATCGCAGTGGATTCGAGGCTTTGCTGCAGGCCGAAGCCGCATTTTCGCGCCAGCAGCAGAAAGACTTCGCCTTGCTGCTGCTGGAAGTGGAGGCGTTTCCGAGCGAGATCGCACAAGAGTGCGAGCGGGTGCTGGTTGCCGTCGCCGCCAGTTTGCGGCGCGCGCTGCGCCCCAGCGATGCCGTTTCGCGTCTGGGCGAGGCAACGTTCGGATTGATGCTCTCGCCGTGCGATGCCGCGACGCTCGCTCAAGCACGCCGCAACGTGGTGCTGGCGGCGCGTGGGGCGGCACGCACGGCCAGGGCGCTTGCGGTCAGCGTCGGCGGTGCGCTGGTCCAGGGGCCGCACTGGGACGTGGCCGCCGCCCTGGTGACGATAGATCATCACCTGCGTGTCGCGCGCTTCGACGGGCTGGCCCAACAGCGCGCATCGGAGCGTTGAGCCGCGACGCTATCAAGACCGGGCGGGCCGTCTTCTGTCTCCGGCTCCGGCCGTCCCCGTGCGCACGCCGCTGCCGTGTGCGGCAAGCGGTATCCCATCTGTTTTGACTGTGCTCTTGCGTCCGGGGGCGCTTTGCTGTTGCAATTTTGTCATTAATCATGCTGATTCATGAGTATAAATACTTATAACATGTAAATATATTATGATCATGGTCAACGCGGCGGAACGGATGCGCCGTGCTCAAATCGGGGATACTCAAGATGGCATTCAGGGATTTTGACGGCGTCTATCGTTCGAATACATCGTTCTACGGGGAGCGCCCCTCTCCGTTTCTGGTTCATTATCTGGACAAGTTCGCTGTCGACGGCCATGGAGCAGGGCTCGACCTCGGGTGCGGCCAGGGTCGCAACGCCCTGTATCTGGCCGGGCGCGGTTTCGACATGCAGGCGGTGGACGGGTCGGCCGAGGCCATTGCGGTGTTGGAGAGCCGGGCACGCGAACAGAGGCTGAATATCAGCGGGCAGGTCGCCGATCTCGCCGCGCTGGACATCGCTGAAGACCGCTATCGGTTGATCATTGCCAATACCTCGCTCGACCACCTGGATGAGGCCGGCGGCGCGAGACTGGCCGCCGGCATGCAGCGGGGGCTGCTTCGCGGCGGCTTGCTGTTCGTTTCGGTGTTCATGCAGGATGACCCGGGCTATGCGGCGCAGGGACGGCAGGCCAGCGAAACGGCGGCCTATGTTATGCACTATTATCGGCCCGGCGAACTGCGTGCGCAGTTCGCCGGCCTGACCTTGCTGGCCTACCAGGAGGAGTACGCGCTGGATACCGGCCACGGCGTTCCGCACTATCATGCGATCGCACGTTTGTTCGCTCGCCGGGACGACTGAGGAGGGGCGCGGCGAAAGCCGCGCCCCGGGCTAACTGTCCAGTCCGCGCTGGACCAGTTCAACCGCGCGCATGACTGCGCGCGCCTTGTTCTGGGTTTCCTGCCATTCGGATGCGGCCTGAGAGTCGGCCACCAGCCCCGCGCCGGCCTGGATATAGAGCATGCCGTCTTTGATGACGGCGGTACGGATGGCGATTGCCAGATCCATGTCACCGGAAAAGCCCAGGTAGCCGACCGCCCCGCCATAAATGCCGCGCTTGCTCGGTTCCAGCTGGTCGATGATTTCCATCGCCCTGACCTTGGGCGCGCCGGAGAGCGTGCCGGCCGGGAAGCTCGCCTTCAGCACGTCGATATTGCCGACCTCGGGGCCGACGCTGCCCTCGACGCAGGAAACGATGTGCATGACGTGCGAGTAGCGTTCTATCACCCTGTCCTCGACCACGCGCACGCTGCCTATCGCGGCGGTGCGCCCCACATCGTTACGCCCCAGGTCCATCAGCATCACATGCTCGGCGATCTCTTTCGGATCGGCCAGCAATTCTTCGGCCAGGCGCTGGTCTTCTTCGCGCGTCTTGCCGCGCGGCCGGGTGCCCGCGATCGGGCGAACGGTGACGGTCGACTCCTCGCGCCGCACCAGGATCTCGGGCGACGAGCCGACTACATGGAAATCGCCGAAATGATAGAAAAACATATACGGCGACGGGTTCAGGCTGCGCAAGGAGCGATACAGGCTGATCGGTTCGTCCGGGTAGGGCATCTGCATGCGTTGCGACAGCACCACTTGCATGATGTCGCCATCTCGGATGTAGCGCTTGCAGACATCGACCGCGTCGCAGAACGCCTGTTCGCCGAACTCGGATAACGCCTGGTTGACGCGCGACGGCAGTGACAGCGGAATGACGACCGGCTCGCGCAGCTGGGCTCGCAAGCGGGCCAAGCGCGACAGGGCCTGGTGGTAGGCATTCTCGATCGCCGGATCGGCGTAAACGATGAGATAGAGTTTGCCCGACAGATTGTCGACCACCGCCAGTTCTTCCGACAGCAACAGCAGGATGTCGGGTGTGCCTATAGGATCGGGCTTGTCGCAGTCGGCAAGCCGGCGTTCGATGTGGCGCACGGTGTCGTAGCCGAAGTAGCCGACCAGCCCGCCGTTGAAGCGCGGTAGTCCGGCCGGTTGTGCGACCTTGAAGCGGCGTTGGTAGGCATCGATGAAATCGAGGGGATTGCCGTGATGGCGTTCGATGATCTCGCCGTCGCGCTCGACCTGCATGTCCTGACCCTGTGCGCGCAGGCGGGTGGAGCAGGGCAGACCGATGAAGGAGTAGCGGCCCGAGCGTTCACCCCCGTGAACCGACTCCAGCAGATAGGAATAGGGCCGGTTGGCCAGCTTCAGATAAACCGAGAGCGGCGTGTCGAGATCGGCGAACAGTTCGTGAACGACGGGAATGCGGTTATAACCGGCGGCGGCGAGCCGGTTGAATTCGTCGAGTGTCATGAGATTTCCTTGCAGTGGGCGAGTGGAGTTGAAAAAAACGGGCGTTGTATTACTGCCGCCATCGCCAACTGGCCGGGGTGGGTAGAAATCTCATCGAATGAACACAGTAGTGGGCTGATGCCGTCTATTTTTATGGAATTCGCCGTGTAAGTAAATCCCCGTCGCGTTCCGTCGCATCGGCGGCGGCCCCCCAGCCACCGCCCAGCGCCTTGTGCAAGGCGATGATATTGGCCGCGCACTGCCCTTCGGACGCCAGTTGCTGGTCGACCTGACCGCGCCAGGCGATGCTGGCGGCGAGCACGTCGAGACGGGAGGCTTCGCCCGCTTCGAAGCGGCGCTGGGCGAGCCATAGCGCTTCGGCGCCGGCCGCCGCGGCGTGCGCGAGATCGCGCCTGCGGCCGCATTCCTGCTGGTAGCGGACCAGCGCGCCCTCGGTGTCGGCCAGCGCCGCGAACACGGCCTTGCGATAGGTGGCGTCGGCGGCGTCGAAGGCGGCACGGCTGGAGTCGACACGATCTTGCAGACGCCCTGCGTTGAAGAGGGGCAGCGTGAGCGTGGGGCCGATACTCCAGAAACGGCTGGCCTGGTCGGTCAGCGTTCCGCTGTGGATCGAGTCGAAGCCGGCGCTGCCGGTGAGGCTGAAGCTCGGATAGCGCGCGGCCTCGGCCGTGCCGATGTCGGCGCTGGCTGCCGCGCGTTCGCGTTCGGCGCGACGGATGTCGGGGCGCCGCCGCAGCAGCTCGGATGGCAAGCCGGCCGGGACGCGCGTCGGCAAGGCCAGGCTGCCGTCCGCCGCGCCAAGCTCGTCTTGCAGTCCCCGGCTGTCGCGTGCCAGCAGCGCGGCCAGGCTGGCCAGGCTCGCGCGCGTCGCGGCCTCAAGCGGTGCCAGCGCGGCACGGGCGGTGTCCAGCGTGGCCGAGGCGGCGGCGCTGTCGCCGGCGCCGACGATGCCGGCCGCTTGCGCGCGCCGGGTCAGATGCAGATCTTCTTCCGCCGCATCGATCTGTCGCTGCAGATTCAGCTGCCGCCGCTGCCCGCTACGGTAATCGAAGTACAGGCGCGCGGTCTCGGCCGCCACCAGCACGACCGCGTCGTGCTGCTGCTCGAGTGCGCTGTCGGCACGGGCCGAGGCCGCCTCGAGCGCGCGCGCATTGTGTCCGAACAGATCGATCTCCCAGCTGGCGTCGAAGCCGACCAGACGATCGGTGAACGCGGTTTGCGGATTGGCGATCGGCATATTGGCGAAGCTTTCGCCATTACGGCTCAGTTGATCGCGCGAGGTGCGCGCACGTGCCTGCAGGGTGGGAGCCCGATTGGCGGCAGCAATACCTGCCTCGGCGCGGGCGACACGCACGCGGGCGGCGGCGGCGTGCAGGTCGGGGCTGTCGCGCAGGGCGGCGGCAACCAGGCTGTCGAGGCGCGGATCGCCGAAGTCGCGCCACCAGTCGTCGCGGCCGGCGGCAGCCGATGTCGCCGCGCTTTCGCCCATGAAGTGCGTGGGCAGGGAGCGGGCATCGGGGGCGCGATAGTCGGGGCCGACACTGCAGGCGGCCAGCAGGGTGAGGCAGAGCAGGGGGGCGAACTGGTGGGTCATGATGGTTTCCCGCTTAAGCGCTGTGGCGGCGAAACATCCCGTAGGCGAGAGCCAGGGTGATCGCGGCGATAAGTAACAGGGGCCAGAGTTCGGGCCAGGCCAGGGCGAAGTCGTAGTTCTTCAGGAACACTCCCTTCACGATGATGATGAAGTGAGTGAGCGGATCGGCGGCGGACACCCATTGCAGAACGGGCGGCATGTTCTCGACCGGCGCCATATAGCCGGACAGAATCACGGCCGGCGCCATGAAGCAGAACACGCCGAGAAACGCTTGCTGCTGGGTCGAGCACAGCGCGGAAATGAACAGGCCGAAGCCGATCAGCGACACGCTGTAACACAGCATGCCGAGATAAAGCAGCCAGATCGGACCGCGCATGGGAACATGAAAAATCCACACCGCGGCGGCGGCGATCAGCGTGGCCTGCACCATGGCGACCAGAATGGCCGGCGCCGCCTTGCCGGCCATGATGTAGGCCGGCGTCAGCGGCGAAACCAGCAATTGTTCGAACGTCCCTTCTTCGCGTTCGCGTGCGAGCGACAAGGCCGTGACGATCAGGCAGCCTACGGTTGTAATGATCGCGATCAGGCAGGGGAGGACGAACCAGCGATACTCGAGATCGGGGTTGTACAGATTGCGCACCGCGATTTGCGATGCGCTGCCGTTGCCGTTTCCGCGCTCGAGCGCGTAATCGTCGACCACATGGCCGACGTAGGAAAAGGCGATCTGGGCGCTGTTCGAACGGCGTCCGTCTATGATGGCCTGGATGTCGGCCGGCTGCCCCGATTCGACGCGGCGCGAAAAATCCGGTGCGAAACGCAGCGCGAGCAAGGCCCGTTTCTCGTCTATCGCCCGTTTCAGACCGGCCTCGTCGTGAACGACGAGCAGCCGGGTGAAGGCGCTGCCCGCTCCCAGCCGCTGCGTCAGTTCGATCGATGCCGCGCCCTGATCCTGGTCATAGATCGCGAGCGTCGCGTTTTTGACTTCCAGCGTGGCGGCGAAGGGAAAGACTGCCAACTGGATCACGACCGGCATGATCAGCATGCGCCGCCCCTGCGTCGTTCTGAGCAGAGCCTGCAACTCCTTGACGATCAGCGTCAACAGACGGTGCCACATGCGCGTTCTCCTCTCAATCGAGCCGGCGCGCGCTCTGACGCGCAGTCAGACCGAGCCAGAACACCGCCGACAACAGCAGGAACAGCAGGTCGGGCAGCAGCACCGGCCAGAGGGTGCCGGCCTGGAACAGGGTCTGCAAGGCACTGACGAAGTAGCGGGCGGGAATCAGGTAGGTGACCGCTCGCACCGGAGCCGGCATGCTGGCGATTTCGAACACAAAACCTGACAGCATGATCGCCGGCAGGAAGGCGGCTGTCAGCGCGGCCTGGGCCGCGAGAAACTGGTTGCGGGTCGCGCTGGACAGCAGCAGGCCGAGGCCGAGCGCGCTGCCGAGAAACAAGCTGCTGACAGCGAACAGAACGACGATGCTGCCGTGGAAGGGAACCTGCATCAGAAAACGGGCGACCAGCACGCACAGCAGCATTGCGCAGATGCCGAGCAGATAATAGGGCAGGATCTTGGACAGCAGGAGCTCGAAACGCGTGACCGGCGTCGACAGCAGCGCCTCCATGGTGCCGTGCTCCCACTCGCGGGCGATCACCAGGGACGTGAGCAGCGCGCCGATGATGGTCATGATGACGGCGATCGACCCGGGCACCAGATAATTGCGGCTGACGGTGGATGGGTTGAACCAGTAGCGCGGCGTGAGCGTGATGGGTGCCGTCGCGGGGCGGCCGCTGTCGCGCGCGCGCTGTTGCTGCCACGTCAGCCAGACGTTCTGCAGATAGCTGGCGGCAAAGTTGGCCGTGTTCGGCTCTGCGCCGTCGGTCAGGACTTCGAGCGCGGTCTGCCCTTGCGCCAGGCGGCGCGAAAAATCCGGTGGCACGATCACCACGGCGCGGACTTCGCCCTGGTCCAGCCGCCGCAGCATGACCCGCCTGTCGTGGCTGCGCACCGGGTCGATATACGGCGAGCCGTATAAAGCCTGGGTGAAACTTTGCGCGTCGGCGGAGTCGCTCTCCAATACGATGCCGACGTGCAGGCGGCTGGCGTCGAGATTGATGCCGTAGCCATAGATGAACAACAGCATCACCGGCAGCACGAAGGCGATCAGGATGCTGCTCGGATCGCGAACGATCTGGAAGCTTTCTTTGCGGCACAGTGCCCACAGCCGCCGTACGGCGGGCCTCATGCGGGTCTCCTCGCGCTATCGTCGTTTTCGATCAGGCGGATGAAGGCGGCCTCCATGCCCGGGTCGGGCATGTCGGCGGTCGCGGCCAGCTGTTTGAGCGCATCCGGGGTGCCGCTGGCGATCATGCGGCCGCGATAGACGAGGCCGATGCGGTCGCAATACTCGGCTTCATCCATGAAGTGGGTGGTGACCATCACGGTGACGCCCTTGTCCACGAGTCCGTTGATGTGCGACCAGAATTCGCGGCGTGTGGCCGGATCGACGCCAGATGTCGGTTCGTCGAGAAATAGGATGCCTGGCGCATGCATCAGTGCACAGGCCAGCGCCAGGCGCTGCTTGATGCCGAGCGGAAGCTGGCCCGCATCCTGTTCCAGATAGTCGCCGAAAGAAAAAATGTCGACCATCTCTGCGATCCGTTCGCGCTGCCGGCGTCCGCTCAGTCCGTAAACCCCCGAAAAGAAGCGCAGATTCTGGAGAATGTTCAACTGCCCGTAGAGGGAAAACTTTTGCGCCATATACCCGATTTGCTGACGTGCCCGGCTCGGACTTTTCTGCAAATCGAGGCCCATGACCTGCGCGCGGCCGGCACTCGGCGCGAGCAGGCCGCACATCATCTTGAACGTGGTCGATTTGCCGGCGCCATTGGGCCCGAGCAGCCCGAAAATTTCGCCGCGCGCGACGCGAAAGTCGATATGGTCGGTGGCGACGAAATCGCCGAAGCGCCGCGTCAGCGCTTGCGCTTCGATCACGGCGCCATCGTCGACCCCGTCTGGCAGCGGGCGCACCGTCAGCCGTGCCGCCAGTTGCGACTCGTGCCGCACCGCGCCGGCGAGATCGATGAACGCGTCCTCCAGCCGTGGCGCGACGGGCACGACACGGGCTTGCGTCCCGGCTCCGAGCTCGCCCGGGTCGGGGAGGGCGGCGCCGGCGGCCAATACCAGCCGCAGCTGTCGGCCCTGTATGACCGCGTCGATGATGTCATCGCGTCGCTGGATGCGCTGCAGCAGCTGGCGGCGGCTGCCCTCGATGTCGCGGATCTGCACGCTGCGTCCCTCCATCCGACCCATCAGCGTCTGCGGCGGGCCGGCATAGGCGATGCGGCCGGCATGCATCAGACACACTTCATCGCAGGCTTCGGCTTCATCCAGATAGGACGTACTCCACAGCACGGTCATGCCGTCATGGGCGAGGGTTTTGACCATGCTCCACAACTCGCGTCGCGAGATCGGATCGACGCCGACACTGGGTTCGTCGAGCAGCAGCACGCGCGGGGTGCCCAGCAGCGCGCACGCCAGGCCAAGCTTCTGCTTCATGCCGCCCGACAGTTTGCCGGCCGCGCGCGAAGTGAAGCGCTCCAGGTCGGTAAAGTCCAGCAGCCGGTCGAAGCGCTCGCGTCTGTCCGTGCCGATGATCTGGCGCAGATCCGCATACAGTTCGAGGTTTTCCAGTACGGTCAGGTCTTCGTACAGGCCGAATTTCTGCGGCATATAGCCGATGATGTCGTGCAGGCGTGCGGCATCGATGCCGGGGTCGTGCCCCTCGACCGCCAGTGTCCCTCCGCTTGCCCCCAGCAGGCCTGCGCACAGGCGCAGCAGCGTGGTCTTGCCTGCGCCATCCGGACCGGCCAGGCCGGTGATCAGGCCGCGGCGCAGGCGCAGATCGATGCCGGCGATGGCTGCCGGGCCGGCTCCGGGGAAGCGTTTTTCCAGACCGTCGGCGCGAATCGCGAATTCGGTGTCCATCGCGTTCACCGCGCGGGCAGGACGACGGTGATCGGCATGCCTTGCCGCAGCGCGGCATCGGGGTCCTGCACCACGATGCGCACACGATAGACGAGCGCGCTGCGCAGGTCTTCGGTCTCGACGTTCTTGGGGGTGAACTCGGCGGCCGGCGAGACGAAACCGATGCGACCGTGGTAGGGATGGCCGGGGCGGCTGTCGCTGTACAGGGTGACCGCGCGACCGATCGCGGCACGGCCGAGCTCTGTTTCGCCGATATAGACGCGTGCCCATACCGGCCGCGTCAGGGATAGCGTAAAGACCGTGGCGCCTGCGCCGAGCATGCTGCCGGGCTCGACCGCCCGCGTCATGATGACGCCGTCGGAAGGCGCGACCAGGGTGCTGTCCTGCCATTGCAGGCGGGCGCTGGCCAGGGCCGCATCGGCGCGTTTGAGATTGGCATCGGCCGCCGCGACTTCCTCGCGCCGGAAGCCCTGGCTGAGCGCATCCAGTTTTTGCGCGGCACTAGCGGCCTGGGCCGCCGCCGCGTCGCGGGTCGCGCGGGCGTCGTCGAGCGCCCGCGCCGGGGCGGCTCCGGTGCCGGCCAGCTGCTGTTGCCGCGCGAGAGCTTTTTCGGCGCCCGCCAGCGTCGCGTTCAAGCCGGCCAGATTCGCGCGCGCGGCGGCGACATCCTGCTGCCGCGTGCCGTGGTGGTAGAGCGCGGCGTTGGCGGCCTGCAGCGCGCGGTTAGCCTCGGCGTCGGCCAGGGCGTGGCGCAGGGGTTCGGCGTCGAGTTGGCCGAGCGGCTGGCCTGCGTGCACGATCGCGCCCTCGTCCACGTTCAGCGTCTGCAAGCGCCCACCGACCCGGAACGCCAGATTGACGCTACGGATGTCGATGTTGCCATAGAGGGTCAGGCTGCCGTCGTCGCGCCGGCTTTGATGCCAGGCCCAGCCGGCTGCCAGCGCAAGGACGGCGGCTGCGCCGATAAGAATCAGGGAACGTCGTTGCATACAGGGTGAGCTCCATAAGCGACACCGGCGAGCGCCCAGCGCAGGCGGCGGCGGACATGATCGCGGTCGGCGGCGAGACGGTCGAGCGCGTCGCAGATTTCGGCCGGCAGGCATTTGGGCTCGGCCAGGCCGAAGTGCAGCAAGGCGGGCAGACCGGCTGCCGCCATAATGAACATCAGGACATGGATGGGCTCGTCCGCCTGGATTTGGCCCGCGCGCTGGGCATCGGCCACGGCCTCGAGCATCAGGCGGATATGGCGGTCGCCGAGGGTCGCGATAAAGCGGAGTACGCCAGCCTCGCCGGCGGTGGCATCCATGAATAACTGCCCGATGAAGCTGCCATGATCGAGCAGGTTGTCCAGCAATTGTTCCAGCAGGCTGAGCAGGCGGGCCTGGGGCGAACCGCCTGCGCGTGCGCGCAAGGTCAGGCGTTCCAGCAGCGGCGCATACCAGTGCTCGATCAGGGCCTCGATAAAGCGCTCGCGTGTACCGAAGTGGTAGACGAAGCTGCCGGGGTTGACGCCGGCCTGCAGGGCGAGTCCTCGCACCGTGAGACTGCGCAGGCCGTGTCGGCGGGCGATGTCGAGACCGGTCTCGAGCAGACGTTGTTGAGTCGTGATCATGGTGTGATTTTATACGCCTGTATAAGAAAATCAAGTGTCATTATTTGCTCCCTGCCACGGTCGGAAACAGCAGTCTTCAGGGGTGGGCCAGGGTGCTGATGTGCGACGCACTGAAAAAAAGCCGGTCGGCGGGAGAGACGCCGGACCGGCTGCCAAGTCGTGGACCTGGTGTTGCAGGCAATGCAGGGAACAACAACGTCATACTTGATGATTAATTTAAATGTAGTTGCAATTGTTGCCTGGCACAATGCGCGGCCTGGCTTGTATTCAGAGGACGAATGCCCTAGTCTGCACGCCATGAAAGGAGGTCGCCATGAAGATGAAACTGCTGGCCGCTCGGCTGGATCGCAGCGGGAACATCCTGGTAAACACACGGCTGGATGGCTATCCCGCCTTTTTTCACCTCGAGCCGCGCGTGGTCGACGCCTGGCTGAGCCTGCCGCCGCTGGGCGACATGAATTCGCTGAGCCTGCTCGAATCCAACTGGGAACGGTTCGAAGCCGAGCTCGCGCGCCTGGTGCGTCGTCACGGCAATGACTTCATTGTCACGCAAGGGATGATGAAGCCAGCCTGAAGAGCCGCCGTTTCGATGTGCGCTTTTTTTACCCGTCCCCCTTGCCTCCTGGTGCGAGCCATGGTGTGCCGAATCCCGCCACCAGCGATGTTGAGCGATGACACTGCCGACCATGCCGGGATTTCGTGCCGGCCGTGCGACATCTCCGGCGTTGCGGCCTGGCACGACGGTCGCGGGCATCGTTTTCCGGCTGACGGCTACCGCCGCGCCGGCCCCGGGCGTCTCGGCGCCCGGAGTGCCGCCGGCAAATCGAGCGGGGCGCGTCCCGTTTTTGCATATAACTAAACCACATTGTACAGCTTTGAAGACGGGCGGGGCGCAAAAAGCTATACTGAACTGTCCGGTTATGAATGGAAGCGCTATGCGGATGAAGCAAGAGAGCCGTCGTCAGGCCATCATGGATGTGGCGGAACGGCTATTTCACGAGAAGGGCTTCGACGCGACCTCGATGGACGAGATCACGGCGCAGCTCGGGGGGTCCAAGGCGACGCTCTACAACTATTTCGCCTCCAAGGAGGCCCTGTTCGTCGAGGTCGTGTACCGCTCCGTTCGCGATAGTCAGGTGCACCTGTACGATACCCTGGACCCGGAGGGCGAGCTGCTTGCGACCTTGCATGCCTTCGGCGAGACCTATCTTGCCTTCGTGTGCCAGCCGAAGATTCTCGAAGTGCAGCGCATTGTTTATGCCGAGCCTGCGCGTGCGAATCTCGGGCGCGATTTCTACAAGTACGGGCCGGATGCGACGCGCAGGCAACTCGCGCGCTATCTGCGCGCATGCATGGACCGGGGTGATTTGCGCGACGACGATGCCTCGCTGGCGTCCTTGCATCTGCTGATGCTGCTGCAGGCCGAACGGCGCGACCCGCTGCTGCTGCTGGCGGTGGAGGCGGATGCGCTGCCGTCGGTTGCGCAGACGGTGCGGCGCGCGCTTGCCGTTTTTCTGCGGGCCTACGGTGTCGATAAGACACGCCTCGGGCGGCTTGTTTTATAGTGAACGTTGCGGTACATTTATGGCGCTCGCCGTTAACGTGAGGTGCCAGCATGCAAGAAAACGATGATCCCTACGTCGTCAACGATCTGTTCGGGATGGAGGAGGCGGCCCTGCTCGATCTCGAAGACGGGGATGAAGACAGGCTGGTGGCCGGGCTCGGTATCGCCCCCTGCCGTATGCGCTACGATGAGCAAGCGCTGGCCGAGGAGAAGCGGGACAGCCGGCTGGCGATAGCCAAGTACCGCTGCAAGAGCAACCCGGCCCTGACCTGGGGCGGCCGTGGCCGTCCTCCGCGCTGGGTGGTCTGGTACCTGGACAGCGGCGGTAGGTTGTCCGACCTCGCCATTTGATCGGCCGCCGGTTTCATTGCCGCTTTCCGTCCCTGCCGTTCAGCCCGCCCCACATGAAACAGCCCGCCATGCCGCGTGAAAACCGCGGAACGGCGGGCTGTTGAGCTATTCTGATAGAAGTCGCGCCGGTTCAGGCCGGCTGCACGTTCGGACGCAGCAGCGGATAGAGTTCGGTCAGGCTGTCGAGCACGAGGTCGGCGCCCAGCGTCGCGGCGTCGCCGTAGCCATAGCTGACCACGATGGAGGTGGCTCCGGCCGCGCGCGCCGTCAGTACGTCGTTAGGCGAATCGCCGACCATCGCGATTTCGTGCGGGCTCACGCCCAGCGTCGCGCAGGCGTGCAGCAGCGGCATGGCCGACGGTTTTTTCTCCGGCAGCGAATCGCCGCCGAGCACCAGGCAGAAATCGTCCGCCAGCCCGAGCTGTTGCAGCACCGGCACCGCCAGGCGCTCCGATTTGTTGGTGATGACCACCAGCGGCAGATTCAGCGCGCGCATCAGGCCGATGCCGGTGGTGACGCCCGGGTAGACCGTAGTGTGCACGGTCAGGTGGTCGCGGTAGTATTCGATGAAAAAGCGGTAGCCTTTTTCCCATACATCGGCCGGCGCCTCGACGTCGCGCTCGTCGGTGATCGCGCGGTGCACGAGGCTGCCGATGCCGTCGCCGACGTGTTCCTGGATGCGTAGCGAGGGCAGGGCCGGCAGGCCGAGAAAATCGCGCATCGCGTTGGCGGCGGCGCTGAGGTCGGGGATGGAGTCGACCAGGGTGCCGTCCAGGTCGAAGGCGATTGCCTTGATGTTTTGCAGTGTCATTGTCAGGCCTTGATGCAGCGGCGTGGCGCCGCGCTTAACGGTGTTGCCCGAGGGCCGTGCGCATCGCTGCGATGGTAGCCGCATAGTCGGGGGTGTTATAGATGGCGGAACCGGCGACGAAGGTGTCGGCGCCTGCGCGGGCGATCGCCGCGATATTGTCGACCTTGACGCCTCCGTCGACTTCGAGCCAGATCTCGTTGTCGTGGTTCTCGCGCCACGCGTCGATGCGTTGCCGTGCGGTGGCGATCTTGTCGAGCGCGTGCGGGATGAAAGACTGCCCGCCGAAGCCGGGGTTGACCGACATGACAAGAATCATGTCGATCTTGTCCATCACATGATCGAGGTAGGATAGGGGGGTGGCCGGGTTGAAGACCAACCCCGCCTTGCAGCCGCGATCGCGGATCAGCCCGAGGCTGCGGTCTATGTGTTCGGAGGCCTCGGGATGGAAGGTGATGATGTCGGCGCCGGCGTCGGCGAACAGCGCAATCAGGCTGTCGACCGGCTTGACCATCAGATGCACGTCGATCGGGGCTTGAACATGCGGTCGTATGGCTGCACATACCATGGGACCGATGGTGAGGTTGGGGACGTAGTGATTGTCCATGACGTCAAAGTGAATCATGTCGGCGCCGGCGGCGATCACGTCGCGGACTTCCTCGCCCAGGCGGGCGAAATCCGCCGACAAAATGCTGGGGGCAATACGAAAAGAACCCATGGTCGTGTTGATCCGGAGAGGTTGATTTCCGTGATTGTAACGCAGACCGTCGCCAAAACCCCACCCGTGCGCGGCACGGGCGGGCCGGGGAAAGGTAAATGCGATGAATACCGAACGTTATAAACTGCTGGTGCAGCCCGAGTCGGCCTACTCGGAAGAAAAATCCAATCTGGCCGCCGACGTGTACGCGTTCGGCTACACGATCCGTATCACGAATCTGGGGGCGGAACCCGCACAACTGGTCAGCCGCCACTGGATCATCACCGATGCCAACGAACAGGTGCAGGAAGTGCGCGGTCTGGGCGTGGTCGGCGAGCAGCCGTGGATAGAGCCGGGCGCCCAGTTCGAGTACTCCAGCATCACCTCGCTGAAAACCCCGTTCGGCAGCATGCGCGGGCGCTATCAGATGGTGTCGCAGGACGGCACCCGTTTCGACGCCGAAATACCGGAGATGGTGCTGGTGGCCCGGCGCGTACTGCATTGACGCGCGGCGCTCGCGCGCCGTGCGACGGGGACGTCCGAGCGGCGTCCGTTTCGAATCGCCGCCGCCGCGACACCGCTCGCGCCGACGTTCACCCGGGCAGCATTCATGCGTTTTACCCATAGCGGCACCGCGCCGCGCAACCGTAACGACTGGCAAACCCTCAAGACCCTGATGCCTTATCTGATGGCATTCAAGTGGCGCATGGGCGCCGCCTTGTCCTGTCTGATCCTGGCCAAGGTGGCCAATGTCTGGGTCCCGCTGTACCTGAAGAACATCATCGATCGGTTGTCGCTGCCGGCGACGGCGATGATGCTGCCGGTCGCCGCGCTGATCGGCTACGGCATCGCCCGGCTCGCCGCCAGCCTGCTCGGCGAAATGCGCGACGCGGTGTTCGCGCGCGTGATCCAGGGGGCGGTGCGCCGCGTCGCGCGCTCGGTGTTCGAACACCTGCTGCGCCTGTCGCTCGCGTTCCACCTGACGCGCCAGACCGGCGGCATGAGCCGCGACATCGATCGCGGCACCAAGGGCATCGGCTTCGTCCTCAACTTTACCGTGTTCAACATCCTGCCGACGCTGTTCGAAATCGCGCTGGTGACCGGCATCCTGCTCGCGCGCTACCAGGGCGCGTTCGCGCTGGTGACGCTCGGCACCATCGTGTTGTATATCGTCTTCACCCTGGTGGTGACCGAATGGCGCACCGTATTCCGCCGCAGCATGAACGACCTCGACTCGCGCGCGAATGCGCGCGCCGTCGACGCGCTGCTCAACTACGAAACCGTCAAGTATTTCAACAACGAACGCTTCGAAGCCGAGCGCTACGACACGAATCTCGCCGCGTGGGAAGCGTCGGCCACCAAGAACCAGGTGTCGCTGTCCATGCTCAATGCCGGGCAGGGCGCGATCATCGCCATCGGCGTGACCCTGATCATGACCATGGCCGCGCGCGGCGTGGTGCGGCACGAGATGAGCGTCGGCGACGTGGTGCTGGTGTCGGCCTACCTGACGCAGCTGTACGCACCGCTGAATTTTCTGGGCTTCGTCTACCGCGAGATCAAGCACTCGCTGGCCGATATGGAGCGCATGTTCGATATTTTGAAATCCGATGCGGAAGTGTCGGATCGACCGGGCGCTCAGATCCTCGCGACGACGAGCGCGCGCCTGGATTTCGAAGGGGTGGACTTCTCCTACGACCCCAAGCGCCAGATCCTGCACCGCGTCGATCTGCATGTGCCGGCCGGCAAGACGCTGGCCGTGGTCGGCACCAGCGGCGCCGGCAAGTCGACGCTCGCGCGGCTGCTGTTTCGCTTCTACGACGTCAGCGGCGGCCGTCTCGCGCTCAACGGCGTCGACGTGCGCGACATGACGCAGGACTCGCTGCGCGCCCATATCGGCATCGTGCCGCAGGACACGGTGCTGTTTAACGACACCATTTACTACAATATCGCCTACGGCCGGCCCGATGCCGCGCGCGAGGACGTGCTCGATGCCGCGCGCTCGGCGCATATCCATGACTTCGTGCAGGGGCTGCCCGACGGCTACGACACCATGGTCGGCGAGCGCGGGCTGAAACTGTCGGGCGGCGAGAAACAGCGGGTCGCGATCGCGCGTGCGCTGCTCAAGAACCCTCCCATCCTGATTTTCGACGAAGCGACCAGCGCGCTCGACTCGCGCACCGAAAAAGCGATCCAGCACGAACTGGCCGAAATCTCGGCCAATCGCACCACGCTGGTGATCGCCCACCGCCTGTCGACCATCGTCGATGCCGACCAGATCGCGGTGCTCGACGGCGGGCGCGTGATCGAATCCGGCACCCACCGCGAACTGGTCGAGCGCGACGGCCGCTATGCCGAAATGTGGCGCCTGCAACAGCAGGGCGAGAGCGCGGTCGAGGCCGGCTGGTGAGTGTACAAAACGCGGGCGCGGTTTAAGCCGCGGCCGTGGCGTGGTACATTGCGCGCTTGAACGAATGCAAGGAAACATGCAATGACGATGGCAGAACTCGAACCCGCCGTGGTGTGGGCGCATTTTCAGACCCTGTGCGACATCCCCCGTCCGTCCAAGCACGAGACGGCGCTGCGCGACTATCTGCGGGGCTGGGCCGAATTGCGCGGCCTGGAGAGCCGTATCGACGCGGCCGGCAACCTGATCATCAGGAAGCCGGCGACGGCGGGCATGGAAAACCGGCCCGGCGTGGTGCTGCAAGGCCATCTCGACATGGTGTGCCAGGCCAACGCCGGCACCGTGCATGATTTTTTCAAGGACCCGATCCGTCCGGTGCTGAAAGACGGCTGGCTGGTCGCCGAGAGCACCACGCTGGGCGCCGACAACGGCATCGGCGTGGCGCTGGCGCTGGCTGCGCTCGAGAGCGAGGACATCGCGCACGGCCCGCTGGAAGCGCTGTTCACGCTCGACGAAGAGCAGGGCATGGGCGGCGCCCTCGGCCTCGAGCAGGGCCTGCTCGAAGGCAGCCTGCTGATCAATCTCGATACCGAAGAGTGGGGCGAGTTCTACATGGGCTGCGCGGGCGGCATCGACGTCAACGTGCGCCGCGACTATCGCCGCGAAGCGCTGCCCGCCGGCTATGCGGTGCGCCGCCTGACCGTCTCCGGCCTGACCGGCGGCCACTCCGGCGCCGACATCCATCTCGGCCGTGCCAACGCCATCAAGGCGCTGATCCGCTGGGTGCGCGAACTGGAAGCCAAACTCGACCTGCGCGTCGTCAGCCTCAACGGCGGCACCGCGCGCAATGCGCTCGCGCGCGAAGCGTTTGCCGTGGTCGCCTTTCCGGCCGCAAGCGAAGCCGAATTCGCCGCCCTCGGCGATACGCTGCAAGGCGTGCTGCGCGACGAGTACACCGGTGTCGACGACGCGATCGCGCTGACCATCGCCGCGGCCGACGGCGCCGAGGTGATGGCGCGGGACGATCAGCGCGCGATCATGGCCGCGCTGCACGCCGCTCCGCACGGGGTCAAGGCCATGAGCCGGCGCGTGCCGGGCGTGGTGGAAACCTCGAACAATCTCGGCGTGGTCACGCTGGAAAACGGCAGCCTGTTCGCCAACATGATGGTGCGCTCGCTGATCAACAGCGGCACCTGGATGCTCGCGCGCGAAATCGAAAGCCTGTTCGGCCTGATCGGCGCGGAGATCGAACTCGAGGGCGGCTACCCGGGCTGGGCACCCAACCCCGAGTCCGAACTGCTCGCGCTGTGCCGCCGGGTGTTCGAGCGCGAGCATGGCCACGCTGCCCGCGTGCAGGTCATCCACGCCGGGCTCGAGTGCGGGCTGATCGGGTCGAAGTATCCGCAGATGGACATGGTGTCGTTCGGTCCGGACATCCGCGGCGCGCATGCGCCGGGCGAACGCGTTCGCGTGGAATCGGTCGGCCAGGCCTGGTCGCTGCTCAAGTCCATCCTGGCCGCGGTCGACGCGCGCTAGACGGGCCGGGCGCAGGCCGGCGGGATGGGGGCAGGTCCGCCCCGTCGTTTTCGCGTCAGGCGACACTGTCGAGTTCGCCGAGCCGGTAGCGGACGATGATGGCCTGCAGCTTGGCCGCATAGTCGGGGTCGGTGGCGTAGCCGGCCCGCGCGACGGCAGCGGCGAAGTCTTCGCCGCTGCGATGGTCGAAGCAGCGCGCATAGCGCGGGTTGTCGCATAAAAATGCCGCGTGGTCGTCCATGCCGCTGCGCCAGCTCGGGTATTTGCGCCAGTGCGAGGTCTGCATCACCCACTCGCCGGCGATGAATTCGCGCGTCTCCAGCGTCAGGATCTCGCCCGGCCACGCCGGCCCGGCCTTGATGCCGAACAGGTTTTTCGCTTCGCGCGCCAGGCGGGACTCGCCCCAGCCGGATTCCAGTGCCGCCTGCGCCACGGTAAAGCTGGCCGGGATGTCGCTCGCGCGGGACGAGGCCTGTGCGGCGGGACCGATCAAGGCGATGAATGCGTGCGGGGTCATTGCGCTCCTTTCGTACTGCCGGCGGCGCCATCGAGCGGCGCGCCGGCCGGGGATGAAAACGGCTCGATCACCGGCTAGTGGACGCGAAGCGCAAGCGCCGGTAAAGGTCACGCGGTTGGAATAGCTTCTGGCATCGTGATAGGGGTCTAAATAAGCAGAATCGGCTGCCTGGATCGGGGCCAAGTGATCGATCAAGGGAGACCGACGGCGCCGCAGGCATGTGCCGGTCGGAGAGAGGGAGGGGGAGCAATCGCGATGTTTTTGGCTTGCATGACGGCTGCCGTGCGCGGCATGCGCGGCTGGCAGAATGCCGGGGGAGTGGCGCTGTTCCTGGCGATCGCCTCGGCGCCATCCTGGCGTTGGTTCCTGGGGGAGGGCGGCCCGCTGCGCGAGGTGCTGCGCCACTCGCTGTCGCTTGTCGCCGCGCAGCTGACTTTCGTGCTGCTCATGTGGCCGCATATGCTCGGCGTCGATGCGCCGTGGAGCCGGGGTCTGCATGCGTTCTTCGGCCACCCGTCGGCGACGGCGGCCCTGCTGGCGGGATTGTTCGCGGCGACGCTGCTGCTGCCGCGCCTGCCTGTGCTCGGTGAAGTCCATGCGTTTCAGAGCCTGACCCTGGGCGGTGCGTTGCTGGCCTTTATCGCGCGCTATGCTGCCGCGCGGAGCGTCGCCCCGTGGCCGGGTATCGTCTTTGCGCTGTACGAGTTGCTGCTGTGCGTCGGCGTGTACATCGCCACCGGCGCCATCGCCGTGGTGATGACGCGGCTGTTCGGTCGGCTCGCGCGCGGCCGGGAGGTGTTGCTGATTCTGTATCTGGCGGCCGGCGCGGGTTTCCTGCCGCTGTTCGTGTATGGCGCGTGGCTGGGTGGCGGGGTGGGGTCATAGCGCGAGGTCGGCTGCGGCGGCAAGCGCCATGATGGATGCCGTCCTCTCCCTGCCAGAGGATCGCAAATTGTTCGGGCTGGACGTGGTCGAGGATGAGGCGCAAACCGGTACGGCACCAGACGTGATACCAGGCTGTCGTCCTCCCAGAAGGCATCCAGTTTTTTTCGCAGCACCAGGAGCGCAGCGGCCTCCGTCAACGCTTTCTCCTTACGGTGCAATTCGCGTTCGAGTTCCTTGATGCGTTTCTTGTCGGCCCGGGACTGTGCCTGCTCATTCAAGCGCGGCTCTCGGCTTGAATGCTGATCAGTGAGACAAGCTTGGCGCCAAGCCTGAACTTGCGCCGGGTACAGACCCTTGCTGCGGCAATACTCGCTCAGCTCGATCTCCGAAAGCGAGGCGGTTTCGATAACGATCGCCAGCTTGGCTTCAGCGGGCCAATCCTCGGCGCGATTCTTGTCTCCTGGCACTGCGGCTCCTCCGGCTTTGGCCTGTTTGCGCCAATTGTACAGAGTCTGCTCGGAGAGACCTTCCTGACGTGCCAGCTCAGCCACGGTCATGTTGAAAGGTGGTAACAGCTTCTTGAGTAAGGCCTCACGGCGCTCAGGTGAGTAACGTGCCATAGCAAAAACTTTCCCCGCCCCCGGATGATGAATCCATTCAATCTGAAGACACGACAACTACCCTAACACCGGGGGGGCGGGGCTGGTGCAGCATCGCGGCCGCGCGCAGGACCCGATACATGGTGGATTCGGAGGCGACATAGCGGCCTTCATCCGCCAAAATCGGCACGATCTGGCTCGGCGGCACGCTATCAAAGCGCGGGCTGTTGCACAGTGCCAGCACCGCCTGTCGTTCCGCGGCGCAGAGCTTGTTGGCGGGCTCGGGTCGATCAACCAGAGGGCGCTGGTCGGGGCTGACGACGCCATCTTGCCGCCAGCGATACCAGCTATGCACCGAGATGCCGACCACCGCGCAAGAACGGTACAGCGAAGCGCCGTCATTGCATGCCTGTTGTACCCAGTCGGTGAGCTGCTCACGGTGCTCCAGCAGGGTCAATCGTCCTCGTTGTCGCCCCAAAGGGCGCGCACTTTTTTTTGCAGAATCAGTAATGCCGCTGCCTCCGCCAGAGCCTTGTCCTTACGCAGGATCTCACGCTCCAGGCGTTT
>NZ_AUGZ01000034.1 GCF_000422925.1 Paludibacterium yongneupense DSM 18731 | reverse complement strand
GCTGGGCCTTGTCCTGCGCTGGGAAGGTCGCGGCGTGGACGAGATCGGCATCGTGGTCAGCGATCGCGGCGGCCGGCTCGCGCCGGGGCAGGTGGTGGTGCGGGTGGACCCGCGCTATTTCCGTCCGACCGAGGTCGAGACCCTGCTCGGCGATCCGTCCAAGGCGCACGCCAAGCTCGGCTGGAAACCGGCGACGCCGTTTGCGCAGCTGGTGGCCGAGATGGTGCGTCACGACTACGACCTCGCACGCCGCGACAGCCTGATCAAGGAACATGGCTTCAAGGCCATGGATTACAACGAGTAAGCAGGAACGAGAACAAGGGGCCGCAGCAGTGGCCCCTTGTCAGGATCAGTCGTAACAGTCCGCCTCTGCAAACGAAACCCCAGCCGCATCTTTGGGCGAAACGAGCGGCTCTCCCTGCAAAGGCCAGGTGATCTCAAGACTCGGATCATCCCACCGGATGCAGCGCTCATGCTCGGGTAGCCAGACGTCATTGGTTTTGTACACGAACTCTGCAACATCGCTCAGAACAAGAAACCCGTGGGCAAAACCGGGCGGGATCCATAGCTGACGCTTGTTCTCGGCACTAAGAAGAGCGGAAACCCATTGCCCGAAATGGGGAGAATGCCGACGCAGATCCACCGCGACATCGAACACCTCCCCCACTACCGCCCGCACCAGCTTTCCCTGCGCATGCTCGATCTGATAGTGCAAACCTCGCAGCACGCCACCGGAAGAACGCGAGTGATTGTCCTGAACAAAATCAGTGTGTCCACCGATGGCCGCATCAAACAAATCCTGGCGGAAACTTTCGAAAAAGAACCCGCGCTCATCGCCAAACACCAGCGGCTCGATCAACTTGACGTCGGGAATGCGTGTATCGGTAATCTTCATTGCGCGATCATTCCTTCAACAGGTCAAGCAGGTAGCGACCATAGGCATTCTTGCGCATGGGAGCAGCCAGCCTTTCCAGTTGCGCCGCACCGATCCATCCCTGACGGAAACAGACCTCCTCCGGGCAACTCACTTTGACCCCCTGGCGCGCTTCGAGTGTATGAATGAACTGGCTGGCATCCAGCATCGATTCATGCGTCCCTGTATCCAGCCAGGCATATCCTCGACCCATGGTCTGTACATCCAGTCCGCCGGCCTCCAGATACAGGCGGTTGATATCGGTGATTTCCAGCTCGCCACGAGCAGACGGTTTGAGCGAACGGGCAAAATCGACAACCTGGGAATCGTAGAAATACAAACCGGTCACGGCATAATTTGACTTGGGATGTTCGGGTTTCTCTTCCAGGCTGAGAGCCTGGCCCTCGGAATCGAATTCAACCACGCCATAACGTTCCGGGTCTGTCACCCTATAAGCAAAGACTGTTGCCCCGTGTTCTCGGGCCGCAGCCAGTTGCAACAGACGCGAGAATTCATGCCCGAAGAAAATATTGTCCCCCAGAACCAGTGCCGACGGTCCCCCTTGCAGAAACTGCTCGCCCAAAATAAATGCTTGAGCCAAGCCATCCGGACTGGGCTGCACCTCATACTGCAACGATATTCCCCACTGGCTGCCATCGCCAAGCAATTGCTCGAAACGAGGAGTATCCTGCGGGGTCGAAATGATCAGAATATCCCGGATCCCCGCCAGCAATAAAGTACACAAGGGATAGTAAATCATCGGCTTGTCGTAGATCGGTAGCAGTTGCTTGGACACGGCCAAGGTTGCCGGGTACAGTCGGGTGCCTGCACCGCCGGCCAGAATGATGCCCCTGCGTTGTGTCATACGGTTCTCCTGAGTGCATCCATCGAAATCAACATCTGGCGTACGCCGTCTTGCCATGGCGGCAGTGTCAATCCGAAATCATAGCGAACTCGCGAGGTGTCGAGCCGGGAGTTGGCAGGCCGTGCCGCCGGCAGCGGATAGCCGGATGCGGGAATAGGAAGGATGGCATCAGGACTCAGGGACAGCGGCCAACCCAGTTCAAGCGCGGTCTGGACGACGAAACGGGCAAGGCCATGCCAACTGGTCTCGCCTGCAGCGGTCAAATGATACGTTCCACCAGCGAAGCGGCCCGGTTCTCGCAAATAATGCGCCACCATATGCGCTGTCGCATCGGCAATCAAGGCCGATGATGTCGGCGCACCAATCTGATCCGCCACCATGGAGAGCGACTCGCGCTCGGCCGCCAGACGCAACACCGTCTTGACGAAGTTGGCCCCATGAGTGCCATATACCCAGCTCGTTCGCAGGATAAGGTGGCGTGCCTCACTGGCGCGCACAGCCTCTTCGCCCTTGCACTTGCTTAGCCCATACACCGATAGCGGGTGCGTAGGGTCATCCTCGCGGTAGGGTCGATCAAGAGATCCGTCGAAGACATAATCCGTAGAATAATGCACGAGCAGGACACCACGGCGGCTAGCCTCCTCAGCCAGCCGCGCCGGCAGCTCCGCATTGACCATGAATGTCGTCGCGGGATCGGATTCAGCCCTGTCCACCGCGGTCCAGGCCGCGGGATTGACGATGACATCCGGCCTGACCTCGTCGAGACAGCGCCGCAGAGCCACTTCATCTGTCAATTCGCAGTCGCGCCGGGTCAAGGAAACCACATCCCCCAGCGGAGCCAGCGCCCTCGCTAGTTCGAATCCTACCTGTCCATTGGCCCCGGTAACCATCAAGCGCGGCATGGTTCAGCTCCCATAGTGGCGTTGAACCCATTGACGATACGCCCCGCTCGTGACGTTCTCCACCCATTGAGAATGGTCGAGATACCAACGAACCGTTTTCTCCAATCCACTATCGAACGTTTCGACCGGTCGCCATCCCAGCTCACGGTACAACTTGCCGGCATCGATGGCATAGCGCCGGTCATGGCCAGGCCGGTCAGTGACATAACGAATCTGGGCCTCGTACAGCTTTCCGTCTGTACGCGGACGGAAACGGTCGAGGTGATGGCACAGTGTTCGAACCACTTCGATATTGGGCTTCTCGTTCCACCCCCCGATATTATAGGCCTCCCCAGGCGTTCCAGCTTCCAGCACTCGCCGTATCGCCGCGCAGTGATCTTTGACGTATAGCCAGTCGCGTACTTGGAGCCCGTCCCCGTAAATCGGCAGGCCCTTTCCGGCCAAGGCATTGAGAATGACCAACGGAATCAGCTTCTCGGGGAAATGGTATGGTCCGTAATTATTCGAACAATGCGTTATTAGCGTCGGCACGCCATAGCTGAAATGCCAGGCTCGCACAAGATGGTCGCTGGCCGCCTTGGACGCCGAATAGGGACTGTTCGGTTCGTAGGTGCTAGTCTCGGTAAAAGGCGCAGCGCCAGGCGCCAGACTTCCGAATACTTCATCGGTTGAGACATGCAGGAAACGGAACAGGCTACGCTCGCCATCAGACAAACCCCCGAAATAGCGGCGCACACTTTCCAGCAGCCGGAAAGTCCCCGTCACATTGGTGTGAATGAAATCCTCTGGACCATGCAGGGATCGGTCGACGTGGGACTCGGCAGCGAAATGGACTATCGCACGCGGTCGGTGAGTGGCGAGAAGGGCATCGACCAGCGGGCCGTCTCCGATGTCGCCATGCACGAATATATGGCGCGAATCACCATCTAGGCTCTGCAAAGTCTCAAGGTTTCCTGCATAGGTCAGCCTATCCAGGTTTACGATTGGCTCATCATACTGAGCGAGCCAATCGAGAACGAAGTTTCCACCGATAAAACCAGCACCTCCGGTAACTAAAATCATGGAACATCCGTCGCTATAAGAATGGTATGGATAGAATCTGGACAGCATTCGTCATGGTTGAGAATGGTACCCGATATGGCTTCATCTGTGGAACTTCAACGCTTCCCACCGTTTATTGAGCGGCATCCGGATGACCTTGCCTCAGCACCCTGCTCCTGTCTCGAATATCGCTCGAGACAGGAGCATCGAAATTGACAGCTGCGACAGACTGCAGGCTGTTACTATACTAACAACTATTGAAACCGAAAGTTTCGGCCAGATGGGCTCTCATTCTATACTGGCGGGTGCCCCCGGGAGTCGTTCGCACCCGCGGTCACGCCCGCGGACTCCCATGCATTTCCAGCTTCGCAACAGTCGGATCGCGGTCGCGGAGCAGAGCCAGGCCCTGCGGCCCAAAATCGCAGAGCAGCCCGCTTGCATGAGAAGTCGGCTGGAGCGGATTGAGGGGTATCTGGCGCCAGGTAGGCGAGGGCGGTATCGTTCGCATGGAAAGCCGATACGAACACAGCTGAATTCTGCGACTGACAGTAAAGCATGGACTCACGATGACTGATCAAAAAACCTATATTCCAACTCAATTCGAGAGTGAAGATCCGATTCTGCTTCTGGATCTGATTCTCGCTATTGCCCGGCATAAACGACTTATCATTGCCCTGCCTCTGCTTTGCCTTGCCCTATCCCTCGCCTACACGATGACCGTAGCAAAGCACTACGAAGCCAGCTCCATCCTGCTCTCCCCACCGACCAGCGACACAGATAGGAGCCGATTGCTTCCGTTCACCCAGAGCGTTGAACGAGTCACCGCATCGCTGCCAGGCTGCGCCGGCAACCGGTGCCATTTCGAAATATTCCCGGACCCGAAAAACGGACAGACTGTAATCCTGTTTCGCGCAGGCTCACCGGAACTTGCACTACAAGGGGCCAACGCGTCGGCTCGGGCCATTCTGGCCGATAGCCTGAGTCAGGGAACAACCCCGAGCGCGGTCCAGCAGAAATTGATGGCGACTCTGGCAGAAAGGACCCACAAGCAAATTGCCGCCCTCGCCCAGACGCTCCCGCGAAAACTGACTCTGAATGCAGCGATCATGCAGTGGCCGCAAGCATGGCGGCTTGCCGAAATCCGGGCTGATCTGTCCTTGATCATGTTCTACAAAACCTTAGGCTTGACTGATGCCAGCAACTATTCGACCAGCCTGGATAAATTCATCACTCAGCAATCTCTTTATCCGGATCGCGATTCTATACCCGGCCCAGTTCAGGAATGGCTTGAGCTCAACGCGCAGGAAAAGAAGATGCAGGCCATCAGGGCCAACCTGCAGGACATCGCCAAAACCGAGCTGGTCGTCATTCCGGGGATTCTCCCGACAGCTCCGGCTCCGCAGCCACATCGTATGAACCCGGCGATGGCAACCCTGGGCGGGCTGGTACTGGCCATTGTGCTCGCCATCCTGCAAGAGGGATGGAAGCGTATGATGCTGAGCGAGCAAAACCGCAGCAAAATTGATCAGATAAAAACGGCGCTCCGATCTTGACCAATTCGTAACCGGATCGCCCCAGGAAAGACGGCACTGATGGCGATCCTGGCACTCTCATTTCGCAGCCCCGTAAGGCGGGCTTGTCTTGGTCAACAAGGCATAGCCCTGCCCCAGATCCTTGACCGTGAAATCAATGTGTTTGCGCCGCAGTGCATTCTCGATATCCTGCCTTGCACTGCCCTTGCAGAAAGCGGACGCGTAAATATAGTATTTTATCTTGTATTGAAGCACGGCTCCGACATCGCAGCCGCAAGGGGTAAAGCGCCGCTCGAAGGTCGGAAGGTTAAGCGGCATTTGCCAATCGGAGCCCATCATCCAGTGCGACTCGTTTTTCATTGTGTCGTACAACAACTGATTGAAGCCCATATTATTGCTTTGAATACGCAGCCGGGTATTCAAATCCAGCAAACGTCCGTCAGGCACCAGCAATGGCGCGAGCAGTAAAACCAGGACGCCGGCAAGCGCACCTCTGCGCCCTAAGCGCAGAGGTGCGCGTCGGGACAACATCCGCCAGCCAACGAGTACCAAAGCAGTTAACAATAACGTCTTGCCCTTATGCTTGGTCACATCCACATAACGCAGAGCAAATACAGCCAGATAAATCAGAAGTCCCCAAACCGGCAGCCTGAACAACCAGTGCCGCCGCGAAGCATCCAGCAGCACAACCAGCCCGCTCGCCGCACCCATGGCCACCCACGGCAGGAAGGTATAGCCGGATCTCAGGTCATAAGAGACTAGTACGGCCCAGAACAGATATTGCGGAAGCAGGAAAAAAACGAACAGGCGGCGTATATCCGACCGCCCGGCCAACGCGACTCCCAATAACAGCGCCCAGAGGGCGCTGAGCCGGATATCGGAAAACTCCCGCAAGGCCGTCAGTGGCCTGAGCCAGTACGGCGAAGGAATCAGCATATTTCCTGCGTACAGGAAACTATCCAGATGATGCAGACTCCGCTCCCAGGTAAACGCGTACCAGTGCAAACCGATCAGGGCCAGAACGCTGGACAGGCCAAGGCACAACCAGATGCGCTGCCGAAACAGCGGCCAATGCGAACACAGCAAGGCCAGGCAGAACAATCCTGTCGCGACCAACCCTGGCTGCTTGATCACAGAAGCGGCAGACACCGACAACACAATGGTGATCAAGGTTGCCCAATGAACCGGTTCGCGCGCCTGAGTACGGGCAGGAACGGCGATTTCACCTATAAGGAGAAAGGCGTATATCGCGAAAACACCCATGGAGGCAGAAAATGGATCCGCATAACCGGAGAAGATGAAGGCAATACTGTAATACCACTGCATCTGGAACAGCGCAAAGAGCACACCCGAAATACAGGCGATACGCCGATAGTCCGGTCGGATCTGCCCGATGCGCCACAGACACAGCAGACCGAAATAGGGCATGACCTGAGTTACGACCTTGCTAACCAACTGCAAGTTCGTCGAACCGGCCAGCACATAGATGCTGGCATAGGCCGCCGGAACCGCCTGCGGATAGCCCCAATAGGAAATGACCCGCTGCTCGGCCCAAGCCATCGCCCAACGGTTCCATGAGGCAACAGTATCCCAGGCCTCAAACACATGTCCCACATCCTGGGCCAGAGCACAGTTCAGGAAAATAAGGGCAAGAACCAGTGCGGCACTGGCAAGCCTGTCGTTCTGAACGGGCTTGCTGACCGACGACGTAAAGTCACTTCCTCGGAAGGCGAACAGGCACACGAACTCGGACATGACGATGCAGAGCATCACTGATTGCGTATACCAGCCAGCGTTTACCAGCACAAACATCGTCAAGTAGTTGAGCAGCAGGCTCAGTGGTACCGAGATCAGCACCTTGTCAGCACATTCAAGACGAGTGAACTGCCTGGCACAGAGATAGCCGGGTAAGAACAGGACCTGCAGAAGCCCCAGTATCGCAAATGAAATCATATCCAACCGCAATGCCCGTTTTAGTTTGTCAGTTTAATCGTGACACAGTTTACGCACACCACCGTGATCGAGCAAAGCGGCGCAATACCGGCATACCGCGTAAAAATTTAAAATGGGATTTATAGCGCAGAAAGAAAGCGGGCAATTCTGCCCGCCGCACCAACGGGAAGTACGTCGAGTTCGGAATACTCCCGCCAGGAATGGGAAGCGGAGGAGCCGGACAAGAGGTCCCCCAGTTGTTCGCGAGTCTGCGCAACCGGCGTCAGACCGGATTTCAGGGTCGCCAGCCACTCGCGCTCACATTCGCGGGGCAGGACGGACAACGCAGGACATCCGAGCAAGTATGCCTCAAGCAGTAGCATGGTCGTCATACCGATCACCCTGTCCGAGGCGCAAAGCAAAGGCAAAGGATCACCTCCGGTGCGAAACTCGTCGATCCCTGCCGCGCAGACGTCAAAATCCGACAAATCGCTCTTCGGGTGGGGCCGCAGCACGATCCACGGCCTCGGAGTCATGCCGGCCGCCACATCGATCACTTCTTCCAGAACGATGGCAGCCCGGAAATCCGTGTCCCCCCGACCATGCAGGGTGTAAGCTTCGGACCGGTAAGAACAGGCAGGATCCAGCCGGTCGACGCCTTCCGCAAGGAACATCCAGATCTGCCGCCCCGACGGGGCGTCTGGAAAATGCTCCCTGCGCAGAGCCGCACGCCCCTGTTCGTCGAACCCCCTTTTTCGGGCACGGATATGATCATAATGGGGGTGCCCGTAAACCAGCATCCTGTCAGATGGAAAACCCAGCTTGAAAAAGGCGTCACGACAGTAAACATCGGGAAGAACCAGCCAATCGGGAACATGCTTCAAGGCGTCACGACTCCCGCCACGAAAGCGGTTTTCAGCGTTGACACACATGTCGACAACCCCCAATGTCGGAATCTGCCGTCTCCTCGCCAGTGACGTCAACCTGTGACCAAAGCAATCCGCATCCTCCGAACTGCCAAGTACGGCGGCCATTTTTCCGACAAGCATGTCTTCTGCCGATTCGTTGCTGCCACGTATCCGGGCCACAATTCCCCTGTCGGCACAATACGAACCGAGAGCGGGATCAATCCAAAACTCTGACTGCAGCCCCTGCGCTTGCAATGCTGCAGGAAGAGGCGACAGATAATTGGCCGCACCGGGATCGTCCGCATAGAGGAGAATCATGCGCACCGTTCTCTCACAGAATTCCGGCCCGAGCCCGAATCGACTCGACGACCGCCATGGTCACCAGCGCCTCAGCCCCGCTGCATGCGAGCGCAATGCCAGCGTTCAGCGTGGCGGCCAGATTATCGTACGCGTGGTACAAGGCGTCAGAGAGCCCCATCACTTCGCGCACCGTTTGCTCGTGGGCGATTTCGCTCGCCCCGCTCAATTGACGGTTGCCGGCCACTGGAGCGGCCTGACAGAACAACGTCTCGTTCAGCAATTGCACCCGGCCGCGTTCCGCCCAGATATCCAGACTCACTTCGCGATAGTTAGCGAACACCACTGGCTGCACCATCACATTCAAACCGCTGGCCATGCTCAAAGCAAAAGGAATATTGCAATCGCCACTGATCGGCCCCTCAACGAACCGTCTCCCGCCACCGGCCATGTCGACATCGGCAACCTCTCCAAAAAGCATCCGTATCAAGTCGATCAGATGGGTGCCATTGTTCAGCAAGCCGTTTCCGTACACTCCGAATACCGCCGTCGCGGCGCCCCACTCCTTTTCCAGCCCTCCCGCCGCCAATGCCTGCAATTTCTGGTCATAACGTCGTGGCAAATTTACAGCGACATGAATACCACGCCGCCCGCAGGCATCCAGAAAGCGCCTGGCGGCAAGCAAGTCGGTGCCGAGCGGTTTTTCGACCAGAACGGCACGCAGCGAAGGCATACGTTCAATCATTCCGAGGCGAGACTCGGGCGGTGTCGCGATCACGGCCACTTCAATCTCATCGGCGCATTCCAGCTCCTCGATCGAAGGAGCCGTAGCGCAAACGGACCAACGCTCGCGGGCATGCTCTCGTGCGGCAGCGGAAGGATCGACAACAGCCTTCCAGTCGAAGCAAGGGTGCTCTGCCAACACCTGGGCATGTGTACCATAACGAAACCAGGCCCCCTGGCGCGGGTCTTCCGCATACCCCGAGGCAATTTTTCCGAAGCCAAGCAAGGCCGTACGCCAACGGTGTGTCACCGTGCAGCCCTTTCCTCGCAATGGCGGTTGATCTCGACAATGTGCGGCTCGGCACGCAGCAAAGCCATCACCGGCTCGATACCGAAACAGGAGCCATGCACCGGCTCCAGCCGACGCACGACCTCGTTCTGAAAAACGAGGTCCTCCGGGTAATCAAGCTGCATGCGCCAGGCTGGTTCGCGCCATCGCTCAGGGGCGAGTATCTCGATCAAACGATAGCGCTCGGGGTGTTCGTAAAAATAGAGCGACACATGTTCGTGTACGGCGGCATCGCTGACCGTATCGCATACTTCTTCGAGCAGGGCTAGCGGAAAGACCTGGACATATTGCCCCATAGGCCAGGTCAACGTATTACCACAGTTGCTGACCACATCGACACGGTCGCGATGAGACAGGAACGTCAGCACACCCAGATCGACAATTTCGGGATCCGTCAACGGGCAGTCTCCCGTGATCTCGACAACCACATCGGAGTGCATGGAGCGTTGCGCCGCCACAACCCTCTCCAGCACATCGTCTTCGCTACCGCGAAAGCAGGCCACCCCATTCTGCCCGCACCACTCGGCAAGTACGTCATCGCTGGCTGAAGTCGACGTCGCGACAACAATGTCGTCAAGTTCACGACACTGCCGCAGCCTCTCCACCAAACGCCACAGCACCGGCTTGCCGTTGACATCGGCAAGCACCTTGCCCGGAAGACGGGAGGAGCCCATGCGCGCTTCAATACTTGCTACTACCCTTGGGCGGTTCATGCGTTTGACTTCCTTCTTTCGCTATGACTTGCGCAGAGAATCGAGGTTGGCGAAGACTTTCTGAAATCCATCGACATAGGCCTGCTGCTCTTGCTCGGTGAACAGGTGGGAGCAGACGTGCACTTCGATCAACTCCTTCTCATGCAGGCGTTCGACCACGGGGCACAGGCCGCGTTCGTAGGCGCGATCTGTCAGGGTAAACGGCCACCCATCACGCCCGATCGCCTTGCGCTGCTGGAACACGGGCAACCAGTACAGGGGTTCCACATAACCTTGAGAAACCGGGAGGCCTTCCGCCGCCAGCGCCGCCACGACCTTCTCGCGTGCAACGCCAGTCTGTTCCTCGTCGTAACTTGCACTCCATACGTAGTACACATGGCGACAATCAGGACGCACACGCGGCGGCGTCAGCCCTGGCAGCCCTCGGGTCGCTTCGGTGAGACGGTTTGCAATCGCTTCGCGGGCATCGACAAGGCGATCCACTTTTTTCAGTTGTTCAATACCGATAGCCGCACTCAGTTCGGTCATCCGTAAATTGAACCCAATAATGTTGGTAATGTCTGCTATCTTCAGCGGCTCGACGATGTTCTCGCCATGATTACGGATCGCCCGCAGTCGCAATGCCAGCTCGTCGTCATCGGTACAGCACATACCCCCTTCACCGGTATGGATATGCTTGTGATAATTCAGGCTGAAAACACCGATATGCCCGACAGTGCCGGCATAACGGCCAAATTCGGTGGCCAGCGGCGCCTGTGCCGCATCTTCGATCAGATAGATCCCTTTTTCATCGGCCAACTGCCGCAATTCGCGCAATGCTCCCGGGTGGCCAAACAGATCGACAACGACGATGGCTCGGGTCTTCGATGTGATGGCCGCTCTGACCTTGGCCGGGTCGAGACAAAAAGTCTGAGGCTCGAGATCGACAAATACCGGGATGCCACCATAGAACAAGGGGGCAACGACCGTCGCCGACATGGAATACGGAGGAACAATGACCTCATCGCCGGGGCCGACGCCTACGGCTCCCAATGCGGCGATCAAACCCGATGTATTGGAGTTGACGGAAATGGCGTGACGACAACCAAAGCGAGCCGCCCAACTCGCTTCGAAGCCTTTGACCTCCGATCCGCCATCGAAGTCGTCACACCAGGCACCGATGAATGCCGACAGCTTACCTGAACGGGCGACACGCGTAACGGCTGCAACTTCCTCTTCCCCCATCGAGTTATAGGGCGTGAAGGGGCGATCATATACAGGTTGCCCGCCCAACAGAGCCAGAGTATTCACGGTAGATCCTTATAAAATAGTTGCCAATGATGCATCAGTCTTCAGCATCGAGATCGGAACCCAGCATGCTCCAGTTGACCGGAGTTCCGATCTTGAGGTCGCAAGCCACGCGGCGGCCCAGCAAACCATCGTAGTGCTTGGGGGCCAGTCCGAGTCCTGGACGGACGCAACGCAGATTTTCCGGAGTCAAGACCTCGCCCGCTTTCATATCGCGTGCGATATAGAGGGAGCGACGAAACACCAGCGACTTTTTCTCCGCGGCACTCGCTCCATAGCTGACTCCCCCCAGCGAGAGCCAGGCCCTCTCCGTTTCCGTAACAAGACTCTTCATTTCCTGCGGTTCCAGCGAGAACGCACTGTCTACCCCTCCGTCTGCACGGCTGAGAGTAAAGTGTTTCTCGATGACGGAAGCGCCATGCGCCACAGCGGCAATGGATACGCCAACACCCATCGTATGATCTGACAAGCCGATTTCACACCCAAACAAGGCGCGCATATGAGGAATCGTCAGCACATTGCTGTTCTGTGGCGTGGCAGGGTAAGTGCTTGTGCATTTAAGCAGGACCAACTGCCTGCAGCCAGACTCCCTTACCGTCGTGACGAGTTCGTCCAGTTCGGACAGGGAAGCCATGCCCGTGGAAACGATCAACGGTTTCCCTGTTGCCGCGGCCTTGCGAATGAGAGGCAGATCGGTATTCTCGAACGAGGCAATCTTGTAGCAAGGGACGTCCAGCGCCTCAAGGAAATCCACTGCGCTTTCGTCGAATGGGGTACTGAACGGAATCATGCCATGTTGGCGCGCACGTTCAAAAATAGGGGCATGCCACTCCCATGGCGTATGCGCCTCTTCGTACAGCTCGTACAGCGACTTGCCCTTCCACAGCGACTGCTGATCTGTGATCAAGAACTCGCCATCGCGAGTGTTCAGTGTCATCGTGTCGGCGGTATAGGTCTGAATTTTCAGCCCCTGAGCGCCAGCGGCGGCGGCGGCATCGACAATCGCCAGGGCTCTATCCAGCGACTGGTTGTGGTTACCCGACATCTCGGCAATGACGAAGGGGGGGGCGGACGGGCCGATCTCCCTCCCTGCTATGGCAAATTGCCGATCAAAAAACGTAGCGCTGCTCATGAGGCGTCCAAGTCGAGTACGAAAGTAAATTTGCAACCGCGGTAACCGGCTGCACTGAAGGCGGCAAGCGAGGCGGAGTTGGCCGGTAGTATCTCGGCCACGATCCGTCGAACATCGGGGCGGCATCGACGCAACCAGGCCGAAGCCTGACTGACCAATCCACAACGGACAGTCTGCGTGCCAGGAACACGGTAGACCGAAACAAGCGCATCGGGAAGCGCGAGATCAAAGCGGACCACCCCCACCGGGCGCCCTCCCAGCCTGGCGATCAGCAGAATCCGGTTCGGATCCTCGAGCGTTCTCGCGAGCCAGGACTCGTGCAGCTCCGATCCTATTTCATGTGAATCGAGCGACGCGCGACGGATGTCGGCGTGATTTCGCCAGCACAGCAAATCTGCGCTATCGGCAGATGTAGCCGGTTGGAATGTCAGAACAACCGGCATCAGATGGTCGGCAACCCGCAAAACCCCCTGACCATCCACCAGACCCAAGCCGCGTTTCGATATGCCGTGCAATAAGGCTGGGCTCGACAGGGCAGAGGCAAGCCAAGCCCCCATGATTCCGACGTCCGGCTCCTGCAAACGAGAACACCCCAGTACATAACCCCCTTCGAGTAACGCATCGAGAACAGGAGCCTGGTTATCCGCAATACCGAACGCCAGCGTCGGCAGTCCGAGGCAGGCACGCTCCCAGTTCATGGTTCCCCCGGCACCGATGGCCAGATCGGCCTCTGCCATCAACTCAGCAAGGGTATCTGTCGGAGGATGTAACACAGTGTTCGGAAGTTGCCGACACAGAGTTTCCAGCGTGGCACGATGCGGGTTCGCCGCCCCCGCGACAACATCGATCCGCTCAAGCCCGCCAGCATATTCAGCCAGCGCCTGCAAAGTCGCAGCGGTAAAGTTGGCGGAATCGGCACCGCCAAAACAGACAATGACGCGCCTTACCGCACCCAGCCTCGCCGTGGCCAGGGTGCGTTGAATCCGAAATTGGGGAGCCAGCAGGGCGAAGCTTGGGCCGAGCAATACCGTCGCCTCCGCCGGTACATGCTTCCGATAGCGTTCGGCGCCTTCGACGGAATAATTTTGATCCAGCAACAAGTCGCAGTCATGCTCACGGTTGTCCAAATCATCGATGACGGCCACCTTTGCAACGCCGGCGACGCGCAGCGCCCTCTCCCAGCGGGCATCGAGCGCATAATGATCCACGACCAGCCAGTCGACCTTCCCCAGCGTATCGACTATCTCACGCGTACCGAGGGCGTCGATACGCCAGTCGGCGTCACCGCCGGACAGACGATGAACATCAAATTTTTGCTCAGCGAGCCAGGCGCAAAAATTCCCCGTTGTTTCGCGGCATATGAACACGACGCGGGCCCCACGTGCACTTAACTCGTGCGCAAGAGTGGCACAACGGACAATGTGGCCGGCGCCAACGGTCGTCGATGCATCGGCACGAAAAACAATGGTTGGCATCGATCAGTGCCCCGCAGGCGGGCAGTAGTTCTGCCGGACGGGGACCCCTGCTGCGGCAAGCGCTTTCTTTGCGCCGGCCGGGGTTTGCTCGGTAAAGTGGAAGATGCTGGCAGCGGCAACGGCGGATGCGCCCGCCGACTGTATCGCCTGGCGCATATGCTCGTAGTTTCCGGCCCCCCCCGAAGCGATGACCGGGACATTCACGACATTCACGACCTTCTCGATCAATTCAAGATCATAGCCCTGCATCGTACCGTCACGTTCGATCGAGGTCACCAGAATCTCGCCCGCCCCCTGGTCCTGCATCCGGCGCGCCCAGTCCTCAACCGTGCAAGCCTGTTCGCGCGTCCCACTATGACTGAAACACAGGTAACGCCCATCCGCCATGCGCCTGACATCAATGCTGACCATCACACACTGAGAGCCGAAGCGCTTCGCAGCCGATTCGATGAGGCCGGGATCGGCATACGCCGCTGAGTTGATGCAGATCTTGTCCGCACCTGAACGCAAAAGGCGCTGGATCTGAACGATATTTGTGATCCCCCCCCCCACGGTGAGCGGCACAAAGCATTCTTCGGCAAAGTCGAGTACTGAACCGCAATCGGGTTCGTTGCTTTCCTGGCTCGCCATAATGTCGACCAGAACCAGTTCATCGACGTCCCGCGTGTTATAAACCTTGACCGCAGGCAAAACCGGGCCGACGCGGCGCCAGCTGTCGAAACCGACCCCCTTGACCAGGCCAAAATCCTTCCAGAGCAGGGTCGGGATGACACGAACCTTTAGCATGAGGTTAATTCGAGGAAATTTTTAAGAAGCCGGAAGCCCGCCCTAGAGCTTTTTTCCGGATGAAATTGTGCGCCAAAAACCAAACCCGAGCCGACGGCAGCGGCCACCGGGATGCCATAATCGGTCGACGCAAGCAGATGCAAAGACTGTTGCGTCCGGAAGGCATAGCTATGGACAAAGTAGAAATCCGTACCATCAGGAATACCGGCCAAAAGCGGGGACGGCTGCAATTGCGATGCTGATGTAATGGCATTCCACCCCACATGAGGAACCCGTAATGTGCACCCCAGTTCGGAAAGATGGATCACTTCTCCCGGAATCAACCCCAGGCCCGGCGTATCCCCCCCTCCTTCATTCCCGGATTGTGCAAGCAACTGCATACCGAGACAGATACCCAGTAGCGGTTTGCCATGCTGAAGAACCTGGTCGTGTATTGCATCAACCCATCCCCGGCCCTGCAGCAAGTCCATTGCATCGCCGAAGCTGCCGACCCCGGGCAGGATAATCCTGTCGCTCTCCCGCAACTGCTCAGGGGCATCAATCACCACCGGCGTCGCACCCAGTTCGAGCAAGGCGCGCTGCACCGAAGCCAGGTTACCCATCCCGTAATCTACGATGGAAACAATCATACGTTGTCGTAATTGATTTTGGTCAGGTTGCCGTGCCCATCCTTGAGTAGGCGACCCTTGTCATCGAGGACAAACACCCTCTTGTTGGTAAATTTATCGCAGATCGCGACAAATTCATCCACGGTCATTCCCAACGGTTCAAGAGTCTCATGAAGCGGCTTTCCCAGGTACTCCCAGGGAAACAGGCCATCCAGGCGTTTGACAATGTCCATACCCATCTTACGATTCAACCGCCCACGGCGGATATGCAAGCTAGCGTGGTCCGACGCCCGACCGAAGCCGAACTTCAAATACTTAAAATATTCGTGAATTGCAACCTGGTGGTTGTCGAGGTTCTCATAATTGACCATGGAGCCCAACGTCACGTTCGGGGGCGTCGAGAAACCATACGCCTGCGCGATTACGGCATTGGCCAGACCATCCCAAGGCAAGTAGTAGCCGAGGAACAACCCCGTCACACCAACTCGCGCCAATTCTTCATCGTTGGGATAGACATAAGGAATCAGGTGGCGCGCTTCCAAGCCGTCGATTCCGATCAGATCGGAAACACGCAGGCCGAGCAGGCCGCCGAACTCTTCTAGCCAGCGGCGGTTGAGGCAATTGCTTTCTGCGGCCGCGGCGGGACCACCATATTCGTTCTGGGAATTCTCGCCCCAGATAATCAAGGGAACATTGTACTGGACGGCGGCCCGTACCGGAATTGTGAAGATGCCCACATGCTCGGGCCAGGAAATATCACCGACCTGCGTCAGGCCGATGCGGTTGAGCTTGGCCCGGACATTTGGGTTGGGCGACATCTCGACATGGTCGACGCCCAGCTTTTTGATGTTCTCGATATTCTTGCGCCCGATCGGGGTCAAATCGCAGGTGGTCGCGGTCACACACAAGGGATTCATCCCCAGGCTGAGGACTTGCAACACCTGAAAAGTGCTGTCTTTGCCCCCAGAGACGGGAACGATACAATCCCAATGGCTACCGTCCTCGCAACGATACCGGTCCAGTATCGCGGAGAGAGCCTTAGAGCGCGCATCCCAGTCGACAGTCGCACGGTTCTCGTAACTGCGGCAGGCGTTGCAGACACCGTCCTCGTCCAGATGGAGATCAGGCTTCGTATGGGGCATGACGCAGCGGGTGCAATATTTAATCATTTCTAGTATCCATTGGATGAATCTTCGCAGCAACGCCACCGGCATGGGGCAACAGATAGCTCGCCATAGCCTCAGCCTGAGCCCAGTCCTCCGCCGTATCGATGTCCTGAACGCGCCAGCGAGGAATCGTCACCACGGTGGAGTGATCGCCAAAAATACGGACCTTCTCTAGCCAGGCCTCGGCCCGGCCCCAGTAGAATTGCCCGGCATCATGCAAGACCTCCGGCAGATCCTGCGAACGACTAGTGTAATGCTCGGGAAACACCATGCTCAAGCCCCCGTCAGCCGTTTGTGAAAAGGAACGGAAGACCGGGTAGGCATAGGTAGTCGCGGCAAATACATAGGCCCAGCCCCCCGTTTCGAGCAACGTTCCCGCCCGGCAAATGTCATCGGCGCCAACAAATGGCGCCGTAGCATAGATGCAGCACACCTGCTCTGGAATCTCGCCTTGCCGCCGCAACCAGTCCACCGCATGCGCAACCACTTCGACAGTACCCGTATAATCGTCGGACAGTTCAGGCGGCCTGATGAACGGGACTTCGGCACCGAAGCGCTTTGCCACGCCGGAAATCTCAGCGTCATCGGTCGACACAATGATGCGGTCGAATACTCCCGTTTTCTTGGCGCAGAGAATCGAATGCGCAATCATCGGGATACCCGCAAAAGGGAGGATGTTTTTGCGTGGAATCCGTTTGCTGCCCCCCCGGGCTGGGATGATCGCTACTCTCATAAGACGTCTCGCAGCGCACGGACCACCTCATCCTGTTCCACATTCGTCAGAGCAGGATATAGCGGCAGGGTAATTGCGCTGGAACCATGCCACTCGCCCTCGGGACAATAGCCGGAGCCAAATCCCAGCGCACGGTAGTAGGGCTGCAAATGCACAGGGGCATAATGGACATTGACCCCGATGCCACGCTCGCGCAACGCATCATATAAACGCCGCTGTGCTCCCGGGGGGCTTCCGGCCAGTATCCTGACCACATACAAGTGGTAGGCGGACACATTGCCTTCCATAACCCGCTGCCGCTGCAACGGCAGTTCCTCCAGCAAGACATCGTAACGCCTGGCAAGAGCGTTGCGAGCGGCGACAAACGGCTCCAGATGGGTCAACTGGCTCAAACCCAGCGCGGCATGGATATCCGTCATCCGGTAATTGAAACCCAGGCCCTGTTGCTCGTAGTACCACGGTCCTGGCGATGGCTGGCTGAAGGTGGAATCATCCCGTGTGATTCCGTGGCTGCGCAGACGCCTCATGCTTTCAGCCAGAGCGGCATCGTTGGTCAGTGCCATACCCCCTTCACCAGAAGTAATGATCTTCACGGGATGAAAACTGAACACGGTGATATGGGACCAACGGCAACTGCCTACAGCCTCGCCCAAGAACGAGGCACCGATTGCATGCGATGCGTCCTCGATGACCTTGAAGCCATATTCCTGCGCAAGATTCCAGATCGCAGCCTGCTCAGTGGGCAGCCCGGAAAAATGGACTGGAACAACGACACTGGGCAGGGTGCCAGCCAAGCGAGCCTGCTCGAGTTTCTTGCTCAATGCAGAAACGCTCATATTCCAGGTCAGGGGGTCGATATCGACGAAATCGACATCCGCTCCGCAGTAGCGTGCGCAATTCGCAGAAGCCACGAAGGTATTAGGAACTGTCCACAAGCTCTGTCCGGGGCCAAGTCCCAATGCCAGGCAAGCAATGTGCAGGGCGCCAGTCGCCGAATTAACAGCCACAGCGTGCGCAGCCCCCACCCGATGCGCCACCGCCTCCTCGAAAGCAGGGACGACCGGCCCCTGCGTCAGAAAATCCGACCGCAGCACTGAGGATACCGCATCGATATCCTCTTGCCCGATGCTTTGGCGTCCGTAGGGAATCATGTCATATCTTCCCGATTTTACTGCTGTTCTGAGCAATCCAGGCACGCAGCGCATCTACATCCATCCATGACGCATTGTTATCTGATGTGTAAGAAAATCCCTCCGGAACTTTTTTTCCATTCCCGATCCGGGCCGGGTCAAGTCCCCACTCATGGATTACTGGCAATATCTTAAAAAATTCGTCGTATTCGTAAGTCGTGTAAGAATCTTCAGGACTGATCATCTGCTCATGCAGCTTTTCGCCGGGACGAATGCCGATCATATCGTACGTTGCATTGGGTGCAACTGATCGGGCGATATCCAGAATATTCATAGATGGTATTTTTTTTACATAAATCTCACCACCCTGCATATCACTAAAGGCATGCCACACCAACTCCACACCTTGCTCCAGTGTAATCATGAAGCGCGTCATGCGAGCATCGGTAATCGGAAGTTCGCCCTTTTCAACCAGGCTGAGGAAAAAGGGTATCACAGAGCCGCGCGAACCCATGACGTTTCCGTAACGTACAACGGAAAACCGGGTATCCTTGACGCCGGAGTACGAATTGCCAGCGATGAATAACTTATCGGAGGCCAGTTTGGTCGCGCCATAGAGATTGGCCGGGCTGCTGGCCTTGTCCGTGGACAATGCAACCACCCGCTTGACTCCTTGATCGATGCAAGCGTCGATCAGGTTCATCGCCCCGAAAATATTCGTCTTTACGCATTCAAACGGGTTGTACTCGGCCGTAGGAACGATTTTCGTCGCCGCCGCGTGCACGACATAATCGATACCATCCAGCGCACGATGCAGACGGTCCTTGTCCCGAACATCACCGATAAAGAACCTGACGCGTTCGTCGTTACCGTAGAGTTTGGACATTTCCCACTGTTTCATCTCATCGCGAGAAAAAATAACGAGACGCCGGGGATTGAATTTGGCAAGTGTCATTGGAACGAAAGTTTGTCCGAATGACCCCGTACCACCGGTAATCAATATATTTTTGCCAGATAGCATAAATTAATTCAATTCGTTATAGAGTTAACTCGTGACGGACCATCATCTTGATCACATCCCCCATCAAATTTTCAGCCTTCCAGCCAAGCAATTTCTCGGCTTTGATCGGGTTTGCAGATCCGACCATTATTTCTGATGGTCGGATCAAATCCTTGTCGTATTCGACGTGATCTTGCCAATTCAGCCCCAACTCGGTGAAGGTTGCAGAAATAAATGTCTTCAAGCTACTGGTCTGGCCTGTCGCCACAACAAAATCTTCGGGCTCGGAGTGATTCAACATCCGCCACATGGCATCGACGTATTCCGGAGCCCAGCCCCAGTCCCGACTGATCTCGATATTGCCCAGCCTTAATTTTTCCCCGCTCCCTCTGGCAATACGACATGCCGTCGATACGATCTTGCGCGTGACATAGCGTTCTGGTCGCAGAGGAGACTCGTGATTAAATAGTATCCCAGAGCACGCAAATAACCCGTAGGAATCTCTGTATACAGAGACCTGCCATGTCGCTGCCGCTTTTGCAACAGCATAGGGACTGCGCGGTCGAAATGGCGTGTCCTCGTCGGCTGGAACGCCAGCAGTATCGCCAAAAACCTCGCTGGAACCCGCATTATAAAACCGTATGGATGGATTTACAAAGCGGATAGCCTCGAGAATATTTAGAACGCCGAGGCTGATGCTTTCCATCGTCTCGACTGGTTGTTCAAATGAAAGACCGACAGAGGACTGTGCCGCAAGATTATAAATTTCGTCGGGTTTGACCTTTATCAGCGCCTGCAAGACACTCCGAAAATCTACAGTTGATATAGACAAAACACGGATATGCTCAAAGATTCCCATTCCGCGCAAGCCAGAAAATGTACTCAACTGAGCATCACGCGACGACCCCCAAACTTCATAGCCTTTATCAAGAAGGTGCTTAGCCAGATATGCACCATCTTGTCCGGTTACACCACAAATCAATGCAGTCTTTTTCGACATGTCTCCGTTTATCCGTGTTATATCAATTTTGGAGCTGGTACAGTATTTTCACTTTGGAGATGTATTGAAAAGATCGACTCAGCAAGTAGGGGCATGCCGCCCCGGAGAGACATGCCGCCATTTTTCAGCGAGTACAGTGCCGACCTGAGCATTCCGGCACGGGCAGCCGGGAATAACGGCGCGAGACCAGCGCGCGCGCCGTGCGCCGCGAAAAATGCGACACATGCCTCTCCCTTTACCCCCTCGGATGATGCTTTGCAGCTTCAAACGGGCAAACCGCATTGAACCCACCCGGCATCCTCAGGCAAGGGCGCGGCGTCAAGCAGCCGACAGCTGTTCCTTCATTCGGACACGCAGGCCTCGCCACCAGAAAATCGGTCAGGACAGACATCTTCTGTCCTTGGCATTTTACAGCATCATCGCAGATGTCAACAGCAATGTAAAACAATGATGCCAAAGGTAAAGGAGGGTATCCCGAATCAGGCTTTAACGCATTGCTCCGCCCTGACCGCCTTGCCTCGTAATAGCAGACAAACACATAAAATAACAGGAAAAGAGAAATAGGATGTATTTCTCACATACATGAAAACCAGTAGAGCAAGCCCGCCAGTTGCACGAAGAACAGCCTCTGACACTATCGATTCGGCAGGTACTGCCAAGCAGCGTGAAATTTTAATCAACCGTAGAATGCTTGCTGCTGCCTTGGCTGTGAAATAGAAACAAGCCAGCAGTCCAAGCACACCAAATTCAGAAATGACTTTTGAAACAAGGAATGATCCATCGTTGTAATTAAGATAGGCGCCGACATTAACCCACATCCAGGAAGCCATCATGCCCGCCGACTCAAGCGCGCCGCACCCCATTTGATTCAAGCCGACTCCAGCCCCCGACGAGTGCTCCCAATGCGCGTAAGCTTGAGACCATCCATTAAGCCAGACTACCGAACTCAGGTTCGTGATAGCATCAGGATCATAATGGAGAACACCGGAGATCCTATCCAGAATGGGGTTGACCCCAACATGTGTAGAAGCCACAGCGAGCAGAACGATCACCAGCAGGGGCGCCCCCAGCCTCAGAAATAGGCTGCGCGTCTTCATATAGAACAAAAGCCCTGCGATGGCTCCAACCCCCACGGCTAGCGTTGCAGAAGGAACCACTAAGAATGCCAGCAACACTGCAGCAATGGCAGGCTTGTCCCAAGCATTCGTCAGCAGTCGATAACAGATCAGGGGCAAGATATGCAAAGCCAGATGGGATGGTTCCAGATAAAACCCGGATTTGATTCTGGTTCCTGTTCCGCTCAGGGTCATGATGTCCACCCCGGCCCAGGCTAGCAACAACGCGCTGGACATAAAGTGGAGCAAGACCCTGGAGCCACGCTCGCTTGCAATGGCCCGCTCGGGGTGCACCCACCCCAGCGCCCAGCCCGTACCCAGTGCAATGATCAGCGAAGTGAAAAATTTTGCGCCCGCACTGCAATCCGGGGGAGCCAGCAAGGCCGAGACCATCTGATAGGCCATTAGCAGGATGAATACCAGCACATAGCCTGGCTTTCCAAGCGGTAGCCCACGAGAAAAAAAAGGTCGGCAACTCAATACGCCCAGCATGATGATTACTAATGGTGCAGTCAGCCCCACCCCAAGCTTGCTATTTCCGAGTTCCTCCAGCAGATAAGCAGCGATGAAGGTAAAAAAATATCTCGGGGAGTCGTTTGAAGTTGGCATCAGCTTATCCGGGCAACACCGAAGCTCCGTCAATGGCCGACTGGTAGAGTGACGTCAGCCTTTCAGCCATCACCGTGCCGGTGAACTCACTCCCGAAGCGGTTGATGGCATTTTTCGAATAGCAGCCATAGCGTTCCTGATCATCGACGAGCGCCCGCAGCGCCTCAGCCAGCGCAGCACAGTCCCCGACCGGGACGGTCAAGCCGGTGTAACCGTCGCCGGCCACCCATTCGACTCCGTTACCCAAGCGCGTAGCAACAACAGGCTTGCCAAAAGACATAGCCTCGATCATCACGACACCGAAGGCCTCTGCCGTGGTCACCGAAGGTAGACAGAATACGTGGCAGGCATTGTAATAAGCTCCCAGCTCCTGATCCGAGATACGGCCAGGAAGCTTGACCTTATCATTCAAGCCCAGCTTGTCAATCAGCTGCTGGCATTCACCCCATAGCGGTCCGTTCCCCCCGATGACGACAACGTATTCATCAGGCAGCGAGGCTGCAGCGCGAATCAGTTTGTCGAACCCCTTGTAAGGAACAAAACGCCCAAGTGAAAAAATAATTTTTCGGCCGGAAAGGCTTTCTATCAGCTCATTCCGGCTGAAAGCTCCTGCGTGCAAGCCCGTCACGCTGATTCCATAGGGTATTGTGACAATTTTATCCCGGAAGTCGGATAGCACTGGAGAGGTCTCAAAGTGGGCATCCGTTGCCACTACAACCGAATGGCAACGTTTGAGCAGAGATCGTTCCAGAAGAGAATAGGCCCGATATGCCAAGCCATATGTCGAGACATCGGCGTGCCAATGCAGAATCAATGGAGGGAGATCGCGCACTCCGAGCACTGACAGCATGGGGAGTGGGTTGGGCAGATGCACACTGATGACATCGTAATTCCGGCATAGCCGCCGCAACTGTGCGACATACCTTGGAGACATACTGCTGCGAAGAAAGGTACCAAAACTTCGGCAGCGGTAGATGAGGGCTCCGGGAACTCCTGAATCGCCGGCGAGAGACGGAGAATCCGTGGCACAAATAACATCGACATCGTGCCCCAAGGTTTTCAAGCCTTCTACACATTCGTAGGTAACCGACTCGATGCCGCCGTTTTCTGGCGGGTAAAACTTCCCAACGTGAAGAACTTTCATGAAATTAAGCAAAACAAGTTAAGTTGGGAAAGGCTTGTGCGACACAGAAACATACCGCATAAAAATAACACGCACCCGCGCCAAAATTCTATGATCATGGAATTCTTCATGCCACACCGGCACCCGTCATGAAACGGAGAATCGCAGCAAAACATCCGCATAACATCTTAACAGAGAGCCTACATGTTTATCCAGTGACCTGGGGTTATCCCAATAATGCTTATAAGCAGCCTTTCCCAATGCAGATGCATAAGTGTCATCCCGATCAAGGCGTTCCAGCTTTAACTTCAAATCATCAGGATCACCTTGGCGAAACAAGAGTCCTGTTACACCATCGATGATGGAATCCCGCCCGGCGCAACCATCGGAGACCAAGGCGGGTATGCCAAGCGCGGCGGCTTCCTGGATAACCAGCCCCTGGGTTTCATACCAGACGGAAGGGAAGACGAGACAGCGAGAACGGGAAACGATATCCGCTACCCCAGATCGACCCTGCCATCCCCATAGGGTTGCGCCCGGATTGCAATGCCGGATTTTCCCCTCTTCACCTCCCGCTCCGACAAAGCTTGCCGCTACGCAAGCGCGACGCGCGGCCTCGGCAAACAAGAGCCCTCCTTTTTCCGGGCTCAAGCGTCCAACGAATACAAAGGAACGAGAGAGAGCGCATGCTGCCGGCGGCCCCTTATCGATAGCGATAGGATTGTCGACTGAATAGAACCGGGCTGCACGGGGTAAATACGGGCGGAGAAGCTCCTCGCTGAATTTAGAGACTGAAATATAGTTACCAATGCCGGTAGGCACATGCCCGAAGCGGGACTGGACCACGTTGCGCCCGAAGCGCCAGATTTTTTGCGGGTAGGACCGGGAATCGCAATGCTCACGCAAACATGGCCGACTCATGGGTTTGAGAGTACAGATGCTCTGAGTCTGATAGTTATAGAAGCCACCATTCGGACACGCACTAAAATAGTCGTGCAGCGTACAAACAAGGGGAAAACTTCTGCGCTCGCACTCTCGCACGACGCTGGCGGTGAGCGCCTGCACCCAGGAGTGCAGGTGCACTACCGTGCTCCCCGGATCCAGCTCAGACAAGAGTTGCCCAAACTTGCGCGCCGCCCCCGGCTTCCATATCCCAGCAAATGCGGCATGCAGGCGCGAAGGATCCCCCAGCAAGTCATGCAGGCCAAGATCGCAAACCTGCAAGCCGGGGGCATTCCGATTCAGGCTTGCATCGAGCGGCCCGACGCCGTAACAGAGCACGACCCGCACTCCTGCCGCCACAAGCCCCGTTACTGAAGACAAAGCCACCTGTCCCGCACCGCCATTGATAAACCCGTAATCGGTCAGAATCACTACAGTTTTCAGCGCCATGGCAGTTCAGTCGGCAAAAATGCGGGAGTAGCGGTTCTCATCTGGCGTCCTGGCGCAGAGTGTTCCCGCCGGGAGCGACCCCCTCTGCAACAAGGTATTTGCCCCGAGAACGCAATACTCCCCGATTGTAACCCCTCGCAACACCGTCGACCCGGCTCCGAGCCAGCTATTGCGGCCAATACTGATACCACCTGTTTTCTTGGGGGCCGTAAAATAGTCCTCTCCAGCCCTGAAATCATAATTATTATCAACGATTGAACAGAAGTGCGATATGCGAGTATTTCTACCTATATGGATATGTTCGGCACAATATATGATGTTATATGGCCCGATCCAGACACCATCCTCCAGAACCAACTCGGCGCCTTTCTGTACCGTCACCAGACTGCCACGGATGATCCGTACACCACGCCCTACTTTCAGCACGCCCCCGGGTTCGATCTCCAGCGTAGCGCCCAGAGAAATCCATGCGCCGTTGCGTAAGGCTTTCCAACGCTGAATGAACGCTTGCATAAAGCGCCCGCCTTTCGAGCATATGATACGCACCATGCTTCGGCTCATCTTCGTTCTCCCACGCAGCTCATCAAACGCCGCGGCCAATTCAACAGATTTATCGCCTTGAAGTGAACATTGGCGGCATGGCGGAGGAGCAAATTCTTCACTCTCTCATTCGGCTCAAGATACCGGCGATGGATCTCGCAGACCTCCTTCTCGCTGACCTCGATTTGGCGGGTTGTCATCGACCCACCGTGAATCCGGAAAGCAGCCAGCACTCTGGATACGTGCACGACCTTTCCCGCGCGACCTGCGCGGATGAAAAAATCGAAATCAGATGCCATCCTGAGAGAGGTATCGAACAGACCAACCTTATCCTGCAAACGTCGGCGCCAGAACGCGGCAGGCTGCCCTATCGAGGCAAAGTTCAAAGCCTGAAAGCGAGCAAGATCGAAAGCCGGGTAGGACTGGCGAAATTTGATACGATCAAGTGCATCAACAAAATTTAAATCACCATATACGAGATCCACATCGGGGTGATCTTCAAAGTACCGAGTGACAAAATTCAGGGTACCTGGGTAGTAAAAATCATCACTATTCAGATAAGCGATAATCTCGCCATGTGCATTTGCAATTCCTTTATTTATGGCGTCATACATACCGGTATCCGGCTCGCTCAATGAAAAAGCGACACACTCTTCAAATTTTTTTACCACATCCATACTGCCATCAGTTGAGGCGCCATCGATTACGATCAACTCAAATTCGCACTCCTTTTGATTTACAACACTTGATAAGGTGCGCTCGATGAATGTGGCGCAATTTCGATTTGGAGTAACGATGGAAATGAGCATGATGGGAAGAAATGAAGTTAATTTGCAGCAATTGATTTATAAAGTGCCGCAGTCTCTTCGGCGCACTTTATCCAAGAGAAAGTACGGGACTGTATCAGCCCCTTTCCTCTCAATTGTGCCAGCTTGGATTCGTCAAAAACGAGAGCGGCTAACTGCTCGGTAAAATCAGGGCCGATATATTCGGCAGCTGCCCCGGCGACTTCAGGTAGACTACTGATACGATGACACATGACAGGGCAGCCGAGTTGCATCGCCTCCAGCACCGGCAGACCAAATCCTTCGTACAGGGACGGGTAAACCAAGAGCCGCGCATTCTTATAAAAAAGGTTGAGCTGCCTATCATCGCCACCGGCAAAGTGCACACTGGACGATAGCCCAAGATCGTTAACCTTTTGCTTCTCAGTCGATGTCGCCGCCCCTCCACCGAAGCATACAAGGTCGACTTCGGAGCGCAGGCGCTCACTGGCGGAGAACGCAGCCAGTAGAGAATCGAAATTTTTATACCCTCCTCGTGCTCCGACGAACAGGATGAAAGGGCGCCCATTCACAGTCGATGCCGAAGGCAGCGATGGGCGACCTTCAGATTCGGTTGCCGCAAGATAAATGACTTCGATTTTCGTTTCAGGAATCCCGAAGTATTCGATCAGATCCTGCTTGGTCGACTCGGAAATGGCAATGATGTGATCCGCAGATTTGCAATTGGCCAATTTTCGGGCAGTCAGGGCTCCACTATCGTTGTACTGCTCAGGAAACCTCTCATGGATCATGTCATAGACGGTCAAAACGACTGGACACCGCCCCCCCGACGATTCTGGCCCATAGTACGTACGATGGATGAGATCGGGCCGGGTCAGGCGAGAATACACCGCCTGCGATGTACGGGAAATCCTGTCGCGCATCCCACCTGCCCCCGGAAAATCGCGAAGTTTCAGACCGCTTACCGCTTTTCCAGACGCATAGGCATTGATGTGCAGGCCGGCGAACACACGAGGGTCTATTGATGAAGGCGCATGCTTGACCAGTTCCATGATGTAACGGGAAATACCGCCATATGCCTGCTTGGTAAAAATGTCGTAAGTATATAGAACTCGCACGGCATTATTCCTTTGCAAGGGCATTTAGCAGATAAGAGCGGGAGAACTCTACATCCTCCTTTAACCTCACGCCTACGGCGTCATAATCGATACGACGGCCAAGTACAGATGCCAACCCAACATTGTCTGTCACCCGGTTTTGCAGCAGAAATCGCGTCAAAATATACTCGAGCTTGTTGGTTCGATAGGGATCGACAAATAATGCAAAATTTTTCTTGAACTTTATGGAAAATATGGTCCCATGGAACATGCTGGTGACAACATGCGTTGCCGCCGCGTAGTAACCAAGAAACTCAAACGGCCCGACGCCAATGACATTCTTATCGCAAAATTTATTCAAATACCCAATTGATATCAACTTCAATTTATTTGTATCAGCATACTCGCGAATTGATTTTTCTTCTGCTTTAGAAAACCCCGTTGTATAAACAAGGATAAAATCCTTATCCTTGCATGGTCGAGTATCGGCATCGAAGTCGTAAAGAAAAGTCGGATCCAGTACGATTCCGGGTTCGGTCGAACGATACTTTGAAAGTATTGCCTGACTGTTGATATCACGCACGGCAACTTCATCAAAACTCTTCCACCCTTTTGCAACGGCATCAGGAACGACAGCATCCCGGCTCAGATTTCCGCAACTGGGTGCATAGGCTATCTTTCGCGTCTTTTCAAATCCTGTCCCAAAGTAAAATGGGTCGAATCCAAGTAGCGGGTTTGAATAATTCCAGATCTCGTCACTTCCATACACTACGCTTCGGTACGCCGAAGAATCGAAATCACTCGCCTTTTTGGAAAATCTTGACATGCACAATTTTTTATGCGCAGCCTTGAAAGCGAAGAGTTTAAGGATATTTTTGGCAAGAAGAATGGGTCTTTTTGTCCACAAAAGGCTACGATACTCATTCCACCAGTGAACGCTCCCTTTGTAATTTATAATTTCAGATGCAAAGCCATTTCGAGCCATTACCTGTTGCAATGCATAAACTTGTAGATACGCTCCGAAATTGAAACCATCATGATAGGTAACAATTCCAAACTTCTCATCATCATTTTTCATGTCATTCAATTCTGTCAATGATTTCAATTTCAAGAGGAACACAATTCTGCAATTTTCCTTGCAAATTCCGGACAAAGCCAACGATCTCATCGGCTTCAGCGCCCCCTTTGTTGATAACACAGTTTATTGTTTTACCCGACAGCCCGACTTTATCTGTGTCTCTGATATCGAAATACCACCGAGTCATCGACGTTGCCAATCGGGCGAAGTTGGCATGACGGTCTCCAGGCATGAGATGCAGTACGATACGGATGCATAGCAGCAAGGCTCGATACACGGGGAAATGGGATGCAATCTCGCCGTATATATTGCGGGTAGCAAATAGACTACCAAGATTTGGGAATGCACTTTCCTGATATAGGCTTCGGTTCACATGAGCATCTGTCAATTTCAACTTATCGACCGCCATCTCATTTTTAATCAGTGAAAATCGAGCCTCCACGATGATGCAACGGCGGAAACGGTCATGAAATGCGGATTTTCTCCATGAAAATGACAACTCATCGCGCTTTAAAACACGAATATCTCCATCTTCGGTGAGAAAAGTCACGTCGATCAGATAATCAGAAACAGCATTCCCATAGCAACTTGCATTCATGAAAATACCACCGCCAATACTCCCAGGAACACCGTAAAGTCCCGAAAAACCGGCATACCCTTTGGTCTCCATCTCTCGAGCCAGTACGGGTAGCAATACCCCGGCCCCGACACACACATATCCGTCCATAAAATCGATATCCCTGAACTCCTTCAAGGAAATAACAATTGTGTTCAATTCACCGCTTCGAATCAATAGATTCGACAAATTTCCGATCACGATCCAGCCAATGGAGTGCTGCTTGAGATACGCAAGGAATCTGCAAAGCAGTGACATATTCTGGGGCTGAACAAATAGGCGGGGAGTTCCACCGGCCTTGATCTGACTGATTCTCGCGAGTGAAAAATTCTCTCGGAATGGAATACCGGCATCAGAAAGCCACTGCGCGACCCCGGTGGCATGTGTGTCATTCAACATGGCTAAAGACATCGTCCTTCGACAGATAATCATCGACTTTTCCAACGACCCGGGCGGGATTCCCCACCACAACGGCCCCCGCAGGAACGTCACGCGTCACTACCGAGCACGCTCCGACAACAGCTCGAGCTCCTATGGTCACTCCCTTTAGCAGGGTGGCACCGGCACCGATCCAAGCGCCATCTTCGATGGTAACCGACCGGCACCGTACACAATCCCAGTTCTTGGGGCGGCCATTCAGCAAGTCAGCCAGATCCTGGCTGCGATACTTGGGGTCCAGCGAATGGCCATCGTGGTCCATGATCAAGCAGTTGTACGAAATCAGTACATCATTGCCGACTTTCAATCCCTGGCTAAGGACGACCTGGGTCCCAACGCCAATTGCGGTATTTGCACCGACACTAAAGCGGGCGCCACTACGATCAAAATGTATCGCCCCCCTGATCAGCGAATCGGCCCCGACATCAACGGCACATGATGCCAAGTCCACTTGCGGGCCAGCAGCGATCGCCGCCCGGAACAGGTCCGGTCGTGCAATGGACAAGCGTCCTAGCTTCCCTAGCATCTTTCTGCGTTCAAACAAGCGAAGTTTGTTGAGCACGAATGACAACAGCTTTCTCATTTTTCACTTCCGGGCGTTTGGCACTGACCTTTTATAGCAGATCGCATGCTCTCCCCTGCAGAATCGTGCGGGCAAACCGCTGCATGACCGGGTCTGCCGCCGGATCCAGACCTTCGCTGGTCCCCAAGGCAGAAAGGCTGTCCACGTTTCTCAACAAGGGTGAAACCGGGCCTTTGTTCATCAGATAGACAAAGATAGCAATGCGAGCGAGGCGGACCTGCTCGGGAGACAAGGACAGGTCATGTTCGTGCAGGTGCAAGAGAAAGTCCTCATAGCCGGCACTCGTCTCGAATTCGCGATTAAAGCCTTGTCCCGTGTACGGTCCACTGCCGGCATTTATCACGCTATGGCCGCGGCACGCTGACTCGTACCCGATCGTCCCGCGGACAGTCACCACTGCATCCACAGCTTCTATGATCGAATAAGTATTGAATGGAGTATCTGCATCAAGAAAAACGACATGATCAGGCAGCGCAGAGCCAAATAGGGTCTTCACGATATCGGCGACACGGTCACGCGTTCCCATGTGCAGTTCAGAAGGATGCGCCTTGACGATCCACAATACCTTATCGTTTTGCTTCGCGGCTTCCAGTGTTTTTTCCAGCCATTCAAAATAATCGACATACAGATTGCGATAAGATGAGGTCGCATCGTCCCATAACAAATGAGCAGCGATCAATACTGAGCACGTAAAGGTTCGTTTTATGCCAAGTTCCTGCCAAAGCCTATCTTTCTGCAGGCGGCGGGTCGATTTATGGTAGTCACCATTAAACGAATTGTCGTCTCCGGCAAAACGCTTCTTCAAATAATCCGACACCAACGCATCATCAGCCTCGCTATAGCCCACTACAGCCTCATTCCAAGTGCGTTCGGTGCATGAAAATACATAGTTCCGGGCATCGTCTTCGAAATCGGCAAGATTGGCGTATAATCTTCCGCCGACCCGTCCTTCGCCATACAAAGGTGCAATCACGGAAGGGATGCCCGCTTGCAGGAATTTCTTGAAAAATGCACCGAAGGAATGGTAATCGGAGTGTGACAGTAATAGCAGATCTGGCTTGTACTGTGCTATAACCGCATCTGCCAACTCGATATTCGAGCACGCTTCGACCAGAAATTCATCCACAGCCATACTGGAGGGATGCATACGCCCCACAAAATGCTTTCGCAAATAACCTGCATAAATATTAGGACCGAAGTGAAGACCTTTAACCTTTATATCCAAGATGGACTTCTGATCAGTCAATCCGCTTGCTAGCAGTCTTGCACTCTGCTTTGCCGATTTATCGTACTTTCGCGTATTGAATGCAACATAATTGGTCTCGTAGATCTGCGAAAAAATACGGTTGCAGCTCCAGAGCCGGTGAATGGATTTTTGCAGGAGCAGAACAACGCGAATAGGCCGCTTCAATTCATATTGCAAAGCAAAAAGCAAATAAAAATAATATAAACTTAGCGGCTCATACCCCAGCAGTCCGTCAACAACGACTACATAGGGTTTATCATGTCGCAGTGCTGACAAGGATTTTCTTGCCGCAACCGAACCAATAATATGTTTGACATTCCCTGATAGGGGAGCAAATTTCGACAACCTCTGTTTAATTCCAAACATAAATACGCTTTATCAGTGTTTTTCTACGGTGGAAAGGAAAGTAAACCAGGGTAACGTGTCTGTACGACAAGCAATTACGAACATGATAATGAAATTAGCAGTCGCCGAGCCGACAAATGCCAGCGCGGCCCCCAGGATACCAAGCTTTGGAATCAAAGCCAGGTTCATCAGAACCGAAATGGAGAAAGGACCAATGCTGACCATGGAAACCAAATGGTTTTTTTCACGGTGCAGAATAAATGTCGCCATCAAGCTGGCCCCATTGTTCAAGGCATACCCGAGAGAGAGAGCAGCCAGCACCGAGGCGGCCTGGTGGTAACGGGCATTGAGCATCGCATGTATGAGGAAACTCCCCACGATACCCCAGCTGATAGCCATGCCGAGATAGCATCCAATAACGCCGTAGCTCCAGCCTACCAGCTTGCGTCGCTGCTCTTCAGTCCCGTTGAGACGAGAGTAAATGATGGGCATGAAGGATTGCCCAACCGCTGATGCCAACACCTCTATGACTTGGGCAAACATTACCCCAACCGCATAAATTCCGACCGACTGCATGCTGGCCAACGAATTCAAATAGAAGCGGTCGGTCATTGTCATCCCCCACACGACCAGACCTCCAGGCAGTAGAGGCAATCCGAGCCTGACAAGCGTAGATGTCGCCGACCGCAGCTCGTCCCAACCCACGCCGATTCTCGTCAGATCGCCGGCTCGCCACTGCAATGCCAGCAGAGCCATCGATGTCAGAAGCAGAGATGCGGCAATGCCATCAAGACGACCTTGCCAGCCAAGATGAAACTTGACGACAAGCAAAATGCTCAGGACAAGGTTGGATAAGGTTCCTAACAGTTGCATCAGACCGAAATTGACGACCTGCTGCCGCATCTGCATCAACGCCAATCCGATCGCCTGTGCCATAGACATCACGGCACACGCGTTAGCCATGATGAGCCACCCCGAAGACAAGCCGGACAGGGGCTCGAGTACCCCCTTTCCCAACCACAGCAGGATCGAGACAACACAACCGATCACGATCATCAGGCCATAAGCGGCGAGCAGAAAAGTGCGTAACTGCCTCTGGCTCATCTTGAAATAGCGCTGCATCAGCACCGAGTTCAGGCACAGCCCCGACACCAGCATAGCCAGCACCTGCACAGCCAGGAACATGGAGATACGCCCAAACGCATCTGGGCTCAGGTAGCGGGTAAGCAATGGCAACAGCATGAAGGGGATGGCGCGATTCAGGATGGCGAATCCGGTATACGCCATGCTATTGCTAAAAAAACGACTACGAAGGAAATGGGTCACGTCTTCGGCATCAAAAAATTAAGATTGTTATTAAACATCGCGATTTACACAGTCCCCCTTCTGGGCGCCCTGTGCCAGACCCGATCGACCATGTTCGTTTCGTTGCCATATCCGGAAAAATACCGCAGATGAGGATTCCTGAAAGGACAGTATAAGCGGGGGATATTATCCCGTCCAATCACCCCAGGGACATGGCACGGCCCAGTCCGAATCTCACAAGCGTGCCGATCAAAACAGCAGTTACGGTATCATTGAGACTGCCCTGTCCATGTTGGATGGCCGCTGTTTTTTGTTCGAGGTCATATGCCGTTTACAGTTTCGATCATCATCGCTCACTACAATGCAAAACCATTCATCGACGAAGCGATCGCTTCGGTCCAGGCACAAACGTATCGCGATTGGGAATTGATCATTGTGGATGACTGTTCGAATGACGGCTCTTACGAATACTTGCAGGAGCGCGCGGTTGGCGACGCCGGGCTGCGCTTGCTGCGCACCGGCCACAATAGCGGAGGCCCCGAATTGCCGCGTTTCATCGGCGTCGCCCATGCGCGAGGAAGGTATGTTGCCTTTTTGGATGCCGATGACTACTGGGAGCCCGGAAAGCTGATGGCTCAGATGGAATGCATCAAACGCGATGGATACAATTTCGTCTGCACCGGTCGTTACGATGTCGATACTTGCGGAGCGAAATCGCCTGGACCGGTCCAGCGAGGACCGCTAAGTTTGCGTACCCTGCTACGCAGAAACATCATCACGACGTCCTCCGTCCTGCTCGACAGAACCTTGCTCGAGGGGCTCTCCCCAGCCAACGATACCATGCTGCGCTACGAGGATTACTATTTGTGGCTGTGTGTGTTCAGCAAGCCCGATTGCAGGGGACGGCTCCTGCCTGGAAACTGGGTGGATTACCGGGTACTTCCTGATTCACGCAGCCGGGGCAACTACGTGGCCAACTTGTTCTCCGAAGCCTACGTGGTATGCAAATTCATTGAATCAAGCGGGCGACTTGATTTGATCCCGACGCTGATATTTCGCTTGCTATGGCTGAAGCTCAAAGCATGGTCCCGCCGCTTCCTCTGACGAGATCACCGGCAAGCATCTAGCGGCGCGCGGCTGACCCGGCGTAAATACCTTCCACCTCTTCGATCATGGCCGACACGGGCGAATACAAGCGTTCGAAATCGATGCGCCCATTCCGGGCCAATTCTTCCCGCAAGACATCGGACCTCATCAGCCGGACTATGGCGGCAACCAGCGCCTCGGTGTCGTCGGGGGGGATCACCAGGGCATTGCGACCATCCTCGAACAAATCGCCATATCCCGGATAGGCGGTACTGATCACGGCCTTCCCCATGGAAAATGCTTCCAGAGCGACCATCGGAAAAGTCTCGATATGCGAGGTAATCACCAGCACATCGAAACGCAGCAGCCAAGCCATGGCCTCTTCATGAAGGACCTGTCCAGCGAATATCACGTGTGGAAAATCCCGCTGGCTCGGGGGCAGCAACTCCCCGCCACCCACCCATACCATTTCGGCAGTGCAAGCCATCGCGGCCATCCGTGCTGCCGCACGACCGAACAGCGCAGGGTTCTTGATCGGCAGCAGGGAACCGAGCGCCCCGACCCGAAATGGATGCGCGTCCACCTGCATCGGGATTGCAGGTGCGTCGGTCCGTGTTCTGACCAGACGCAGCCGCTCAGGTCCTAGCCACTTGCGATATCGCTCCAAGTCAGATGGACGGATGGCGATGGTGCAATCTGCCATCCGGGTAACAAAACGCTCCATTGCCCCGAATACGGCACGTGCCAACAGGCCCTTTTTTTGCGTATAGCGTATCCCGTGCCCGCAATAGACGAGCCGAACCGGACTGAAAACCCTCGCCAGCGCCGCCAGCATGCCGGCACGCAGGGTATGCGCATGAATAACGTCGATCCGTAACATGCGAACGATACGCAACAGATTCCGCACGGCGGACGGGATTTGCCAGACGCGGTAATGCTCCGGAAAGCATACGGGTGTCGCACGGCCGTAAGCCGCATCGAAACGGGCGATCATCCGTGCCGACAGTTCGTTGTCCAGCGTAACGAACATCTCGTGGCTGGCTTGCCCGCGCGTCAAGGCCGAGATATAGGTCGCAACTCCTCCGCCGAATCCATTATTGACTTGAAAATGTAATACTCGCACGAAGCGGCACTCCTGTTTTTTGCTGTTACGCGGCGTGAGGTTGACCACGGCGGAAGTAGTAGGCCTCGGCAGCCATGACCAGCAAGGCATTCAGGCAATATACCGCAGCATAGGCAACCACGATGCCATCGAGGGCATGATACCTGTCCAGGAGATAGCTGGCAGGCAAGGAGGCGGCTCCTGGCAGTATGTTGGCAAGCAGCAAGCGGGAAGGTTTTTCTGCGATGTAGAACCGGAAGGTCGACAACATGGAGAAATGGTAGATCGCCATCACGGTACTCATATACGCGAGTAGGTGTGCATACGGAAGGTAAGCCGGGTGGCCGATCAGCGCAATCAGCGGATGAGCAAATATCGTCACGAACAGGGTGTAGCACCCAAGCATGATGAACGCAAATATCTTAAGCCAGAACAGCTCACGGTCGGTCTGTCTTGAAATTCCATTGTGAAAGAATCGGGGCGTGGCATAGGTTGTAATCAGCCCGATAAATATGGATGGAAAGACAAACGACAAGTTGTGCATCATGGAAAAGATACCGAGTTCGACGCGCTCGCCGTGCCGTTCCATCACCCAGTAATAGATATTGTTTTGCAGGTAGCCGAACACGGCCCATGTAATCAGTGGTTTGGCATAGACAATGGTCCGCCTGTAGATCGCCTGTACCTGGCGAAGCCTGATCCGCCGCTTGAAAACGATCCCAAACCGGGCATGCCTCACGATATAGAGGATCAGCAGGATACAGATGACTGTCTGGGTCAGCGTTGCGACACTGCCGCCATTGTCAAAGCGGTGAATAAGAGGAATCAGCGGGAGAATCAAGGCAATTTTCAGTGTGTTTTCCACAGCCTTGAGTGCGAAGGAGTGCGTCTTGAAATGCCGGTAGTTGATAAGGCCGATCAGGGAATTCTTCAGCGTCGACAAAATGGCGAACGGAACTGCAATAGCACAGACTTCCGCCAGCGAGAATGAAGAATTCAGCTTCAGCAAAATGATAAAGAGCGGGGTTTCCGCCAGAGTGACGAAGGCGACCAGGCTGTAGTAGCAGCGAATCAGCCGCTCCAGCTTGACACGCGCGTATGGCTTGGCCGCTTCACGATAAATTGCTTGATCCAGTGCCGTGATCGGTAGCATGCCGAACAATGACGCAGCGGTTAGATAGAGCGTATACGCGCCGTATTGCGCCGGTGGCAAGTTCGATGCCAGCAATTTTATGTATATCAGCCCGGCCGCCATCTGAATGAGTTGCAAACCGGCTATGACCAGAATCTTGCGGGATGAAAATAGGCGCATGCTCATCCAGGGTTATTTTGCTGTGCCAATACCTTGACTTCGCATTCTGCCGCTTCGTCCTCTCTCCGGGCCGAGTAGAAAAATACAAAGAACGATAACGACAGGATGATGGGATTAAAGAACGAAAGGAAAATGAGGAACACTCGCACGACAGAATCGCTCTTGTGCAGCAAATAGCCAATAAATGGAATCGCCAATACCCCGTACATGCCAATCAGTTGACAATAGCTGGACTCGAACGTATCCGTAAGATTGTTCTGATACAACAGAAGGTTGCGGATCAAATCGCGTTGAAGGCCAAAAGGATGCTGAACCAGGGTATCGAAAAAGAGTCCCAGAATCAGCCAGCGATCATGGTCGCTACCAACTTTGAGACCGAATGTCGTGTTCATGCTGTTGAAAAAGGCCATTTTCAGATAGACGAGGGCCAGAATCGCGACAAGTATCCACTTGTGACGTGCGAACAGCAGCACGACCAGATTCCAGCGCGCAAGAAAAGGAAGCACCAGCAAGGCCACCAGCGGGCCAGGCGCCTCCAGCAGCAGCAAGGTTCCGGAGTAGAGATAGGAAAAGTGATTGCGCGCCGCACTGATGTACATGTGTTCCCCCGGCGGAATCGAACGCTGGAAATACAGGCAGGCGGCCAGCGTCGCGGGAACAAAAGCCAGAGCCACGAGCTTGAAATTGAAACCGGTCCGCGCGGCGACCCGCTCGGCGACAAAGATGCTCAAAGCAAGCTTGCAGGTAAAGTCGGTGTTGCCGGAAAGCGGACCGCCAACCAACATCGGGCTCAGGCACGACATGGCCCACAACAGCTCGCGGCTGATAACGCGCCGCTTTGCCATATCGAAGGCATGATATGCGGCGAGCGGTAACAGAATTAAATAAATCCCCGAAATCAAATATTCAAAACACAAATAGAAAGGCAACAGCACACTGAGTATGGAGCAGGTATCGGGCCGCACCTGCCATAAGCGCAGCGCAGAGGCCTTGATTTCGTCGACGCTGACCATTTATATCAGCATCCAGCCATCAGGGGTTTGATCGCACGATGGTTTGCTGGCGTCGACAAACCATGCGCGAGGCGCCACGACCAGCTTGCCGGATTTGCCATTCAACCAGGCCCCCCACCAACTGTACGAACTATTCGCAATGACATGATGACGGCATGCGCTCATCAGTTGCATATCGTCATGATCGGTCTTGCCCCATCCGTCGACGAAATGGAGCGGAAGCCCCTCGACCTGCAGATGCTCGCGCGCCCATTCCAGATCGTCCGAGAAAACAAAGCACTGGAGCTGTTCCTCGCGCTGGCGAATCCGGGTAATGGCAGAGTGATAAAACGATAGCGGCAGGACCCCATGCGTGGCATTCGCCTGTGGATTGCTGACATAATCCCCCCGACGAATATGAATCGATACAGCAGGACACTGCCGGATCCGCTCAAGCCAACCTTGCATGATGGCGCTGACGGGCTCCGGAAACCTGAGCGCCTGCCTGACCTCGTCGACGGCATCAACAAAATAGCGTTCGCTCTGAAAATATCCGTCCAAAATATTTAGCGGCCGTTTCCTTATCTGAAAAAAACCGGCATTCACCGCATGCCCGGCCTCGGTAAACAGGACATGCCTAAGCGCGATGGGCGAGCCGAGACGCTGCAGCTTGCGGTTGACGATGGCCGCCGCTTCAAGCGCGCAACTGCGGAGTTTTCCCATTTCGGCATGCGGGGCAGAGAATACGCCTAACGCATAACTGCGCTGCGCATCGACAAACATGCGGCCGCTATCGACTCGCAACGACGTTCCCAATCGCTTTGCCAGGGCAATCCCTGCCGCGTATTGAAATATCTGATTCCCCAACCCACCCTTGAGTCTGACAATGACCGTCACTTTCAACCTTTTCTTGAGCTCTGCACACCGACACATGCGCGTTCCGATCAACGCCCGTATATTACCACCACCCCGCACAACGGTTTGCATGGGCACGTAATACGAATATGCTTACGACTATATCATTTGTCCCCCGCCGCGATCGCAAGGATGCAGATTTGACCACGAACCCGATAGCCGTCCCCCCCGATATTTCTTTCCGGGAGCTTGCAGATGGGCTGATTCGCCATCGCATGCTGCTGCTTGGCTGCGCCTTGGCGGGAGCAGTGCTGGCGGCCGGGCTGGCATGGCACACGCCTCCCCTCTTCCGTGCCAGCACTCCGCTCTTCACACCCACGCGGATGTGGCCGAGGTGGCTGGCCCCGACGATCACCCCCAGGATCATGGATCTCGCCGGAAGCGATACTCTCTACGACTCGCTTGCGCATTCACCCGAACTGGCTAGCCTGTTCCCCACCCCCGATATCGCGACCCGACGTCAGTGGCTGCGGCAGAAACTCGTCACCGGGGTAGACAGTGATCGCGAACTTCAGTTCACCGCCACCGACACGCGCCCCGACGTTGCCGTACGGTTATCCTTTGCCATGGCCACGGCAATGCGTCAGCGACTACTGCTCGCGCACCTTACCGAGCACAGCGCAAAAAAAGACTCGCTCTCGGTACAACTCGCGGCATTGAAACCCTTGCTGCTCAAGGCTGGACAGAATGTACAACGTTCCCTCGCCCCGGGTAAACCAGCCCTCACGCCGACCGAACTGGCATTACTGCGCGACATGGCAGGCCTGCAGGTCGGCCAGTTGCCCAATCCGGGCGATCCCGCACTCTTACGCACAGTCCCAGACTTTCCCTCCAGTGCCAGGCCTGCGGACGTCAGCAATCTCATCGGCCGCTATCAGTACTACCAAGCCCTGAGCAAGGCATTACAGGAGCAAATCGCGAAGGAGGACAGCCTGGCCAGGAACGAAGTCACAGTGGGACCGGTGCCTTTGCCCTCGCCCCCCGTATCGCCCAAGACCACGGTGCTGCTTGCCACAGGGACAAGCTGTGGCTTGCTCATCGGACTCGCACTGATCGCCCTGCGCAGAAGATAAGAATACCGTCATGCCCGCTTGGCGCCGGTGTGGAGGTCAATGCGGGTTGGCCTCGTCCCGCCTGAACGAGGAAAAATAAAACACGAAGTAAGATAAAGAGAACAGAGTCGGGTTGAAAAACGAGATAAAGACAAGAAATGTCCGTACCGGAGAGTTGGCCCTGCGCAGCAGAAACCAGATAAACGGGACGGCCAGTGGCCCATACATGGCCAGCAGCTGCAGGTAGTTTGACTCGAAGCTGTCTGCCAGATGCACACGGTACAGCAAATAGTTTTGAATCTGCAGCCTGCCTAGGCCCCACGGGTGTTGCCGTATCGTGGCGAAAAATTGAACCAGCAACTGCCAGCGCACCATGTCGCTCGAAGGACGGAGGCCCAACGTAGTATTGACATTGTTAAAAAATGTCAGCTTGAGGTAGGCCAACGCGACGAGCAGCACCAATACCCATCTGAACCGAGATAACATCAGCACGATGAAATTCCAGCGGGCAAGGGTAAAGGCCAGCAGCAGGGCCACGACCGGTCCGGACACCCCGGTCAGCAGTAAGGTGCTCGCAAGCAGGTAATCGAAATGGTTGCGAGCTATCCACGCGAAAGGACGCGTACTATCGTAGACGGGAAGCTGTTGAAAGTAGTAGAGCACGCTCGAAGCAAAAATTGCTGGAATAAAACTCCATGCCATAATTTTGAAGCGGAGCTGCCACCGCGACGTAAGGTATGCGGCGACCACAATGTGCAACAACAGCTTTGCTGCAAAATCGGTATTCCCGGAAAGTCCTCCTCCAAGCAGCATCGGACTCAAGCAGAGAACGGCCAGCTTGAGTTCACGATTGAGATCCCGGCGCCGCACCAGATCGAGAACGAAGAACGCCGCAATCGGAAATAGGACAAGGTAGAGATCAGGAACGAGATACTCGAAGCTGAAATAAAACGGCAAGACCACGCTCGCCAGACAGCCCGGGTTAACGGCTCTCGCTAGAGTCAAGCGAGAAAAAAACCATGAGAAATGATTCATTATTCAATACTAGTGCGCAATCAGGATTGTGGGGCAATGGAAACGTCGAAACGCAGGCCCAGGAAAGGGCTAAGCCCGAGGAAGCGCCTTTTGTCGGAGCAGCGTAGCGTACAGCTGGCTGCGCAATCCGTTCGGGATCAGACGGACCAGGCTGCGAATCACCAGAGACTTCACAAAGCAGGATGTCGGCTGGAACCCCATACTGTGGATCGTCGCTAGAAAATGCCATTCGTGCCGGAGATACGACCACCCGCCCCGGCGTGCGCTCATGGCCCGGTCAGCGCGGGCCAGCACCAGGGTGTCCGGTAAGTTGCACGTCAGTTGCCCGGCCTGAAGCATTCTGACCCACAGCCAGTAGTCTTCGAAATACATCATATGCTGATATCCCCCGACGGCGAGCACGCTGGAGCGGCGATACATCACAGCCATATGATTGAACGGGTTTCGAGTCCTGGCATAGGCAAGGATTTCAGGATGCTCGCAAGGAAGGCGCCGGCTCGCGTGCGGGCTGCGCGGGTCCTGCGAGAACTCGTCGATCTGACCGCCGATCACGCATAGCGCGGGCCGGGCGGCGAACGCCGCCATCTGCAACTCGAAGCGCCGCTCCAGTGCGATATCGTCGCTATCCATACGCGCTACCAACTCGTGCGTCGTATGCTCCAATCCCTGCTGCAGCGCCTTGCCCAGTCCCACATTGCACTCGAGTCTCACGCGTCGCATCGGCAAATACGTCTCGTAGCGCGCCAGAACCGCCAGCAGGGCTTCGGTCAGCGGGCCGTCCTCGACCACGACGACTTCATCGGCAGGAAGAGTTTGCGCACGCAAGCTCTCCAGGCACTGCTCGAGATAAGCCGCCTGCTCCCGGACATACACCGACATCAACACAGAGAATGGAGGCCTGCCTCCTTGCGCTTCATGCGGGTTTATCATGCAATCAACCGATCAGATGGCAAAAATCGGCATAAGCGCGCGCCAGTCCGTCCTCGAACGCCACCTGCGCCCGCCAGCCCTGCGCCGCGAGCAGGCTTACGTCGAGCAGCTTCTTCGGCGTGCCGTCCGGCTTGCTCGCGTCGAAGACCAGCTCGCCGTCGAAGCCCACCACCCGGCACACCGTCTCCGCCAGCTCGCGGATGCTCATGTCGTGACCGACGCCGATATTCACCAGCGGCGGCGTGCGATCGTTCAGCAGAGCCCCGTACTCGGGCTCGGGCAGCAGCGCCAGATGCACGCACGCCGCCGCCATGTCCTCGCTGTACAGAAACTCGCGCAGCGGCCGTCCGCTGCCCCACACCACCATCTGCGCGTCGCCGCGGACCTTGGCCTCGTGCGCCTTGCGGATCAGCGCCGGGATCACATGGCTGTTCTCCGGGTGGTAGTTGTCGCCCGGACCGTACAGATTGGTCGGCATCACCGCCAGGTAGCGCGTGCCGTAC
>NZ_AUGZ01000033.1 GCF_000422925.1 Paludibacterium yongneupense DSM 18731 | reverse complement strand
AAGGGGGTGCGGCGCTGGCGGTGTTCTTCAAGACGCAGGACGCGAAGGTGAAGTTGATCGCGCTGCCAGCGGCCTTGTCGTGCCTGCTGGGGATCACGGAGGCGGCGATCTTCGGTGTGAACCTGCGCTATATCAAGCCGTTCGTCGCGGCGGCGGTCGGGGGGGCGCTGGGCGGGGCGTATGTGGTCTTCGCGAAGGTAGCGATGACGGCGATCGGGGTGACGGGGATACCGGGCATCGCGATCGTTCCGGGGTCGCTGATGCTCAATTATGTAATTGGCATGGTGCTGGCCTTCGGCAGTGCATTCGCGCTGACCTGGGTGCTGGGCTTGGCCGGCAAGAAGGCGGCCCGAGTGTGACTGGAATGAAAATGGAAAAAATGTCGGCGCAAGCAGCCTCATGGCGGCAACGGTTTCATCTGATGCCGCCGCGGGGGCTGATGAATGATCCCAACGGGCTGGTATGGTTCGACGGAGCCTACCATGTGTTCTACCAATGGCATGGCGACAGTTGCCGGCACGGCTTGAAGTCGTGGGGGCACTATGCGAGCCCCGATCTCGTGAACTGGCGTTCGCTTCCGCCCGCGCTGACGCCCGAGCACGACTATGAGTCGCATGGCTGCTACTCGGGGTCGGCGCTGGTCGACGGGGACGATCTGCTGCTGCTCTATACCGGGAATGTGCGTCTAGGTAACGGTGAGCGGGCCAGTTATCAGTGCCTGGCGCGCTCGACGGACGGTGTGCGTTTCGCCAAGCGAGGGCCGGTGCTGTCGGCGCCGCCATCGGGGTTTACCCAGCATTTTCGCGATCCCAAGGTCTGGCGCGAAGGCGACGACTATTTCATGGTCATGGGGGCGCAGACCGTACAAGAGCAGGGGACGGTCCTGCTCTATCGAAGCGACACGCCTTCGTCCTGGCATCTGGTCGGCGATCTGCTGCCCGTGCGCGACAATGGTTATATGTGCGAATGCCCCGACTTTTTCCGTCTGAACGGAATGGACATGCTGCTGTTTTGCCCGCAGGGGCGCCAGCCGGAGGGCAACCGCTTCCAGAATCGTTATCCATCCGGCTATGTCGCCGGGCGTGCCGATCTTGCCACTGCGACGTTCGAGCATGACGCTTTCGACGAACTCGATCGTGGTTTCGACTTCTATGCGCCGCAGACGATGCTCGACCCGGGCGGCCGGCGTATTCTGTTCGGCTGGATGGGGCTGCCGGAAGAAGAGGAGACGCCGACTGTCGACGATGGCTGGAGCCACTGTCTGACCCTGCCGCGCGTGCTCGAGTGGCGGGAAGGCCGCCTGTGGCAGCAACCGCCCGTCGAGCTGCAGGCCTTGCGCGGTCCGGTTGTCGCTCATGGCCGGCACAGCCTCGATGGTGAATTGTCCCTGCCCGGTCTTGTCGGCGAGTGCTTTGAACTCGAGTGCGAGATCGAGCCGGGAGAGGCCAGTCGTTGCGGCATCGACGTGCGCGCGGGGGGGGACGCGTTTACCCGCATCGAATTCGACAGCGCCAACGCGACGCTGCGTCTCGACCGCCGTGCCAGCGGCACAGGCGCCAGCGGCGTACGGACGAGTCCACCGCTCGGGCGCGAACGTCTGCGCCTGCGCGTGTTCGTCGATTGCAGTTCCATCGAAATTTTCGTCAACGATGGCGAGCAGGTATTCACGGCGCGCATCTATCCGCCGGCAGGCGCCGAAGCGATTCGTTTCTTCTCGGCCGGTGCCGCCGTGCTCAACGAGGTTCGCTTCTGGAGCATGGCGTGCGCACGCGAATCCGCCGCCGGTCTGGAGATTGCCGCATGACGCCTTCCTTGCCCGAATACCTCGTTTTCGGCGAAGCCTTGACCGACTTCATTCGCCAGGATGACGGCAGCTGGCAGGCGCACCCCGGCGGCGCCTGCTGGAATGTGGCGCGCGTCGGTGCGCGCCTCGGCGTAGCGACGGCTTTCGCCGGAAGCGTGAGTCAGGATATTTTCGGCTCGCAGCTCGCGCAATTGTCGTGCGAAGCCGGGCTGGACGCGCGCTATTTGCAGCAGTTGCCGCATTCGCCGCTGCTGGCGATGGTGCCGTCGACGCGTCCGCCGCGCTATTTCTTCGTCGGCGACGATAGCGCCGATTTGCATTTCGATCCATCGCTATTGCCAGAGGGCTGGCAGGCAGCGGCACGCATCGTGCATTTCGGCTGCATCAGCCTGGCCCGACCGCCGCTGGCCGATCGTCTGGTCGAGCTGGCCCTGTCGCTGGCGGCCGCCGGAAAACGGATCGCTTTCGATCCCAATTTCCGGGCCCCCATGGCGTCACCCGGCTACCGTGCGGTCTTCGCCGCCATTGCTGCCGTCGCGCATTGCATCAAGGTCTCCGATGAAGACCTCGCCGGCTTGTTCCCCGGCCTCGATCCCGCCGCGGCCCTTGCCGAGTTGCGCGTATTGGCACCGCAAGCCGAGCTGCTGCTGACGCGCGGCGCCGAAGGCATGACGCTGCTGCATGGCGGGCATGAATGGGTGCAGCCGGCATTTGCCGTGACGGTGCGCGACACCGTCGGTTGCGGCGATGCCGCCATGGGAGGGTGGATGGCCAGTCGTCTGTTGCAGCCCGGCGCCGACGTGCAAACGCACCTGCGCTACGCCGCCGCGACGGCGGCATGCGCGGCGGCGCACACCGGAGCCTATGCTCCGACGCGCGCCGAGGTCGAAACGCTGCTGGAGGGCGGGCGCTAGCGCGAAGAGCTCAGCTGCGCATGTGCGGCGAAGACCTCGCGCGCGAGCGCCAGCGCGGTTTGCGCGGCGGGAAAGCCGGCGTAGAGCGCGGTCTGGATGATGACTTCGATGATTTCCCGATGCGACAGGCCGGTAGTGAGCGCACCGGCGAGATGGAGTCTCAGTTGCGCATGCGCATTTCCTGTCGCGCACAGGGCGGCGATTGCCGCCAGTTCGCGCTGTTGCGACGTCAGCCCCGGCCGTGAGTGGATTTCGCCGTAACCGAATTCGATCACATAGCGTGCGAAATCGGGGCTGATGTCGGCCAGCTGGGCGACCAGATGCTCGCCAGCCCCTTCCTCCAGTTCGTTCAGCCGTTGCAGGCCTCGTTCGTAGATGGTATCCGCCATGTCCGCATCCTTTCGCTGCTGCCGCGTTGATAAGTCGAGTCAGGCACTGAGGGTATTATTTTCTCTTGGTTGCTGCATTGCACCATCGAAACCTGTTCATGGGCTTGCGACGGGAAAATGTGTGGCAAAAGGGGGAAACTGTCCGGGGATGGGAGCGGTCTGCCTCGTTGCGCTTAGCGGGGCGGTGCGAACGGGGCGGGGCCGAAGCGGTTGTGGCCGCTGTCGCCCGGCAGCGCCAGCAGCACGATCAGAACCAGCGCACCCAGCACCGGAATAAGCGCGAGCAGTTGCCACCATCCGCTGCGTCCGCCGTCGTGCAGACGACGGGCGCCAGCGGCGAGTCCCGGCAACAGGATAGCCAGCGCGAACAGGGCCTTCACCTGGGCCCCCAGCACCGAACTCGCCAAGCAGCCCAGGACGATGAACAGAACGAACCACCCGTATTCGGAGCGGCGTGCACGACCGTTGAAATCGGCGTAGTGGGTCATGCAATAGCAAATTGATTGCCAGAATGTCATTTTTCTCCTTTATTCAAACATTTGTCATGTCGAGACAGCGGTGTGAACGTTCGGAAGGGGCGCGAATAAGCTAGCAAATTAGCTTAAAAATGCGCGGCGGGCCATCAGGTGACGCAGGCGATGTTTGATGATATACAAATAAGACGGTGCCGATTCCGCATAATATAGCGGTGGCGGTTCGCCACGGTCCCCGCGCGCTCACTCTGGAGGTGGCACGGTATGCGCCTTGCCCGGTTTATCGTTCTCAGCTTGCTCGGGCTGCTTCCGGGAGAAGTCTCGCCCAACGAAATCGGCTGGTTGCTGAGTCCGCGCTTGCATCTGCCTTTATTGAAGCAGCGGCGAGCACTGATGATCTCCAACCGCGTGCGTCTGTTCGCCGCCCTGTTTGCCTTGCTGACGCCCTTGTGGATAGTCGTCGATGTGGCGACTTTGCCATCGCGGCTGTGGGTGGAGCTGGCCATGCTGCGCCTGACGACCAGCGCCGCGTTTTTCTGGCTGGTGTGGCAGCAGCCGCGAGTCGGCCGGCTGACCATGGCCTATCGCGGCATGGGGGTTCTGTTCATGCTGCCATCGCTGTTTTACCTGCTGTCCAACCAGCTGCTGGCCAGTCATCATCTGTTCGGGCTGGCGGCCGCTATCGGTACCGGCTATGCGTTTCTTCCCTTCGTTCTGCTGGCAGGGCTGGCGATTTTCCCGCTGACGCTGCTGGAAAATCTCGCTTTCGCCTTTCCCATTCTGTGCGTCTATGCCTTGAGCTTTGCCTTCAACTGGGCGACGGTCAGCGCACCCGCCTTTGGCGGCCAGTTCTGGCTGCTGCTGCTGCTCACGGGCGTCGCCAGCCTGGCCAGCATGAGCCAGCTGGCTTTTATCATCGCTCTGGTCAATCAGGCGATTCATGATCCGCTGACCGGCTGCTTTTCCCGTCGCAGTGGCGAAGAGCTGCTCAACTTGCAGATGATATCCGCCAGACGCAGTCAGACCGCGCTGACCGTGGCTTTTCTCGATATCGATCAATTCAAGAGCATCAACGACCAGTTCGGGCATGAGGCCGGCGATCGCGTCCTGCGGCAGATCCAGCCCAGGATCGCGGCCTGTCTGCGGCGCGGGGATACGCTGGTGCGCTGGGGCGGAGAGGAGTTCCTGCTGCTGATGCCTCACGTCGATATGGATCAGGCGCTGCTCGCGCTCGAGCGCTTGCGCCAGTTCGGTCTCGGCGCGCGGCCGGACGGCTCGCCACTGACCATCAGCGTCGGCCTGGCGGAGCGGATACGCGATGATGTACGCGACTGGAAGGCGTTGGTGGACATCGCCGATTCGCGCATGTACCGCGCCAAGCGCAGCGGGCGCGACCGCATTGTCTGCCATGACTGACAATGCGGTCGGCGGATGGGGCTTTCCCGAGTGGAGGCTATTTGGTATTATCTGTTGTCAATCAGCGTCTTATTGCCGCGTTTCTGTTTGATAATGACGGCCGTGCGCCCGCCGGGCCGCGTTCGAGTTTCATACCCCTGGTCCGCCGGTCGGCAGCGCATCCGCTCCGGGCCAGGATACGTCGCGTCGCGCCAGATGACCGCATATTGGATGAAAACGTGTTGCAGGGCCAAGATCCGTTCCCTTGTGTCCGGCGCAATTCATTACGGCGAATGCACGCATTTGTCGGTCGATGGCATCGTGATCCGTTCGAGCTATGTGCCGCAGTTCGCCGAGCGCCTTGAGATCACGATGCTTCCCACCGTCGTCGGCGCCTGCCGTGCGGCACCGTTCGTGACCGAGACCGAAGTCCGCCATTGCCAGATGCTGGAATGCGGCGACCTGGTCGAATTCGGCGTGCTGATCAAAGTGCGCCGCAGCTGATCAAGGCTGCGGCGGAGTTTCCGTTTCGCCGGTCGAAAAGCGCTTGCTGACCTGCAACAGCATGTTTGACGTTTCGTCGGCGCGTCCGGCCACGCCGACCGTGACGGCGATCATGTGGACGGCCTGTTCGGTGATCTCGTTCGATTGTCCAAGCAGCACGACGACGGAGTCGGCATTCTTCAGTTCGGTGTCGATGACGTCGACCAACTGGCTCATCTGCCGCGAGGCATGGCTCGAGTCGTCGCGGAATTCGGCCAGCAGGCTGGCCATCGCATCGGCACTTGCCACCCCGTCCTTTACTTGTGGAACAGCCGCCTGCATGGCGGCGACCACCTGCTCGATCTGCTGCTGGATAGAGACGATGACCTTGCGGATGTCGCGGGTCGCCACGCTGGTTCGCGTTGCGAGCGAACGAACTTCTTCGGCCACGACGCCAAAGCCGCTGCCGTTCTCACCTGCGCGTGCGGCTTCGATGGCGGCGTTCAAGGCGAGCAGGTCGGTCTGTTCCGCGATTTCATTGATGATGCGAACAATGGCGTTGATCTCTCCGGTGCGATCAGCCAGTTGCCGCACACTGACGGACGAGCTTTCGATCGATTGGGCGATGCTGCGCATGCCTTGTGTGGTCAACTGCACCATGGCTTCGCCGGACGACGACTTGTCCGCCATCGCGCGTGCGCGGACTTCGGTTTCCTGGGCCAGATGCGCGACGCCGCCGATCTGCTGGTGCAATTCCGCCACGGCCGTCAGAACCTGGTCCGCCGCCGCCTTCTGGCGCCGCAGTTGCCCGTCCATGATTTTTGCATCGGAACTCAGTTGCCCCATATCCCGGGTCAACTCGTGCGCACTGTCGACGATGGTGGCGACCATGGTGCGCAGCTGGGCGCGCATGGCATGCAGAACGCCGAGCAGGCTGTGGGCTTGCGCCGGTGCTTCGCCGGCAGGCGGGATCAGATTGCCCTCGGCGATGCGATTGGCCTGCTGCACGGCTGCAGCCGGCTCTCCGCCGAGAGTGCGTACAATCCAGCGCCTGACCACGAATGAAATCAGAAGCATCAACAGACAGCTGACAGCCAGCACCAGGCAGACCTGCATCGCCTGCGACCAGAATGCGTGCTGCAAGTCGTCGATATAGACGCCCGAACCTATGACCCAGCCCCAGGGGGCGAATTTTTTGACGAAGGAAAGCTTGGGGTAGAGTTCATGCGTGGCACCGCCGCCGGCCAGAGGCTTGGGCCAGGAGTAGGCGACGAATCCTTGCTGCTGCTGTTCGACAAGATCAGCGAAGGCGACAAAGATATTGCTGTTGGCCAGGGCCGTATCCTGCTGTCCGTCAAGGCCGAAGCGGCGGGTGGCTTTGTCGAATTTGGCGTCCGACAGCGCTTTGCCTTCGAGCTTGGGCAGAGTCGGGTGCATCAGCATGACCGGATAGGGACGGCTGAGATCATTCAGCCAGATATATTCCTTTTCCTCATAGCGCGCCTTGCGGATCGCTTCTCGCGCCATACGCTGGGCTTCGGCTTGACTGAGCCGGCCGGCCTGTTGCTCCCGATAATAAAAGTCCAGCACGCCGTAGGCGATGTCGACGACGGCATGCAACTGGGCCTGCTTGTTTTGCTGCAAGTGCGACCTCAAGCCGTAGAGTGAAATGCCGCCCAGCAGGGACAGGCATAACAGCGAGACCAGAGGAGGTAGAAGCAGGCGGGCGCGCAGCGTATTGAACGAGAGACGGGTCATCGCAGCTCTTCATGGCTAATGGCAGCTTTTTTCATTATTGACGAATAAAGAGCGTACTGCACTATTCATTTCGAATATGCCTGCGACGCGGGTATAGGCCCGGACCCGATTTCAGCGACTCAGGGCGATCCGCTTGGCCAGGTAGTCTACGAAGCAAGCGCTGCGCGGTGCCAACGGGGCATAGAAAACGGCCCATACCGGTTGGGCCCAGGGCAGTGCTGAGTCGGCGAGCACTGGCACCACGCGCCCGGCACGCATGTCTTCGCCGATCAGAAAGTCGGCCAGGCAGGCGATGCCGGCGCCATCGAGCGCCAGATGACGCAGGGTCTCCCCGCTGGAAGCGGTCAGCGTAGGAGCGATCGGCCAGCCGGTACGTTCGCCGTCGGACAAGGGCCACAGGTTCAGCGATGAGGGCTGGGTAAAGCCGAGCACTTGGTGCGCGGCAAGCGCCGCCGGCGCAAGCGGTGTTCCCCTGCGTTGCAAATAGGAGGGCGCCGCGACGAGACGCAAGCGGCTTTCTCCCAGTAGACGGGCGTTCAAGGTCGAATCGGGGAGGGCGCCGACCCGTATGGCCACGTCGGCGCGTTCAGCGATCAGGTCGACGATCGTTTCGGCACCTGTCAGCTCGAGCCGCACCGCGGGATAGGCCTCGATGAAACCGGCGACATGGGGCGAAATCAGATGGTTGAGTACCGGCGTCGCCGCATTGACCCGGACGAGCCCGGAAGGCCGGGCCAGGTTCGCGCGCAACTGTGCCTCGGTCTCTTCGAGGCGGGAGAGGATCTCGCGTGCACGCCCCAATAACCAGCGGCCCTCTTCGGTCAGATCCAGGCGACGGGTGGTGCGCACGATCAGCGTGACGCCTAGCTGTTTTTCCAGGCGCGACAGAGTCCGGCTGACCCCGGAAGGGGTTTGCTGCAAGCGCACCGCCGCCGCGGAAAACGAGCCGCAGTCTATGATGGCGGCAAAGGCGATCAAGGAGTCGATAGCGATCATTGTTGCTTCCCAAGCAAAAGTAATAGCCAGTAGAGACGATTTTTCCTTGTGCGGCAAGCGCGCACAATCGGGCTCCATTTGAACAGGAAGCCATCCCATGCCTCTCGCCTTGTGGGCGCTGACACTCTGCGCCTTTGCCATCGGCACCACGGAATTCGTGATTGTCGGCCTGATCCCCACTATCGCCGCCGATCTCGGTGTGAGCCTGCCATCCGCCGGGCTTCTGGTCAGCGTGTACGCTCTTGGCGTCGCCATCGGGGCGCCGCTGCTGACGGCGCTGACCGGGCGGGTGGCGCGCAAACCGCTGCTGCTCGCCTTGATGGCCCTGTTTACCATCGGCAATCTGGTCGCGTGGCTGGCGCCGGGCTATCACACCTTGATGGCCGCACGGGTGCTGACCGGACTCGCGCACGGCGTCTTTTTTTCCATCGGTTCGACCCTGGCCACCAGCCTGGTGCCCAAACACAAGGCAGCCAGTGCAATCGCCATCATGTTTACCGGGTTGACCGTGGCGTTGGTGACCGGCGTTCCGCTTGGCACATTCGTCGGGCAGACTTTCGGCTGGCACCTGACCTTCCTTGCCGTGGCCGCGCTCGGCATTCTCGCCTGTGCCGCCTGCTGGCTGCTGCTGCCTGCCGCAACGGCCAGCTCACGGCCTGCGCCGCTGCTGCAGCAGCTAGCCGTGCTGAAAAAGCCTCGCCTGCTGCTGGTCTATGCGATGACTGCGCTGGGCTACGGCGGATCGTTCGTCGCGTTCACCTATCTGGCACCCGTCCTGCAGCAGGTCAGCGGCATGCCTGCCTCGCGCATCGGATGGGTCATGCTCGCCTATGGCGTTTCGGTGGCGGTCGGCAATCTGTGGGGAGGGCGTCTGGCCGATCGCAAAGGGCCGATCCGGGCCCTGCAGATCATTTTCGCCCTGCTAGCCGCGGTATTGCTGGTTTTGAGCTTCACTGCCGTCTCGCCCTTCTGGGTCGTCGTGACGGTGTTGGCCTGGGGCGCTGTCGCGTTCGGCAATGTGGCCGGTCTGCAGGTCTATGTCGTCCGCCAGGCGCAGAGAGTGGCTCCCCAGGCGGTAGATGTTGCCTCGGGGCTGAACATCGCCGCCTTCAATATCGGGATTGCCGGCGGCGCCTGGGGCGGCGGACTGATTGTCGAGCGTTTCGGGCTACTGGCTACGCCGTGGATGGGAGCAATCGTCGTGTTGCTCGCGCTTGGACTGACGACGTGGTCGGGCAGGCTGGATCGGGCGACCGACAGCCTGCCGCCCGTCGCGCTTGAAGAGGCGTGCTGATGGCGCCTGCAGTGCCGGTTCGCGGATGACCGCTGACCGTGACCCGAAAACAAAGGAGAAGTTGAATGAAAATGCCCGCTATCGGACTCGGTACCTTTCGGCTGCAAGGACAGACTGTCATCGATTCGGTGCTGGCCGGCCTGGAGCTTGGCTACCGTCACATCGACACCGCGCAGATCTACGGCAACGAGACTGAGATCGGCCTCGCGCTGCGCCAAAGCGGCCTAGCGCGCGAAGCGCTGTTCGTGACCACCAAAATCTGGACTGCCAATCTGGCCGCCTCCGCGCTGCTCGACAGCCTGCAAGCCAGCCGCGATGCCCTCGGCCTTGAACGGCTGGATCTGACGCTGATTCACTGGCCATCGCCCGGCGACGAGATTTCCGTCGCTGAATCGATGGAAGCCCTCGCACTGGCGCAGCAGCGCGGTCTGACCCGCATGATCGGCGTGTCCAACTTTCCCATCTCGCATCTGCGGCAGGCGCTCGACGTTGTGGGGGCGGGCGCGATCGCAAATCAACAAATCGAGATCCACCCCTTTTTGCAGAACCGCAAAGTGCGGGCGTTCTGCCAGCAAATGGCCATTCCCGTAACGGCTTACATGCCTCTTGCGTACGGAAAAGTAATGCAGGATCCCGTCATGCAGGCGCTAGCCGACAAACATGCCTGCAGCCCGGCCCGCGTTGCCTTGGCCTGGTTGCTGGAGCAAGGGTACACGGTGATTCCTTCGTCGACGCGGCGCGAGAACCTGGAGGCGAACCTGATGGCGGCGGACCTGCATCTGGACGACGACGATCGCGTGGCGATTGCTGCGCTCGACCGCAACGAGCGTCTGGCTTCGCCCGATTTCGCGCCGGCATGGGACTGAGACGGCGGCATTCCGGCCGGTCAAGGCGGCCATCCCGCACTGACCGGCCGGAAAGTCCGCATCGCCGAAGCGGCATGAAATGGGATAAATTGACGGAACGGCCCGGGCGCCGCCCGCCCGAATTGCATGGAGTACGGCATGGAGTCTGATCCCGCCCTGCGCGAGGCCGCATTGTTGCAACGCATCCAGATGCTGAAACTCGATTGCCGGCTTATCGAGCACCTTGCGGTCATGACGGTGGACGAGGCGCTCGAGAAGCTGCCGCCTATGGATGGCTACGGCACCAAGAATCTGTTTCTGCGCGATGGCAAGGGACAGCGCCATTTTCTGGTGGTCGTGCCGCATTGGCTGCGCGTCGATTTGAGCGCGCTGGCGCGCGAGCTCGGCGCGTCGCGGCTGGGCATGGGTTCGCCCGAGCGATTGCTTCGCTTTCTCGGGATCGCGCCGGGGGCCGTGGGTATTTTCAGTTTGTTCAACGACAGCGACGTCGCGGTCGAATCCGTGATCGACGCCCGGGTCTGGCAGGCTCCCCGCGTCCTTACGCATACCCTGCGCAACACGGCGACCGCGTCCTTGTCGCATGCCTCGCTGGAGCGTTTTCTCGAATCGACAGGGCATGTGCCGGCGGTGCTGGAGGTGCCGGGCCGTTGCGATTGAGACGGGCGCGGCCATCGGTGCTAGGGGATGGCCAGCTCGGCGGCGCGGAGGGCTGCCGTGCCGTGTCCGCGCGCTGTCGCCAACAGCTCGCACAAGGGGGGCGAACTGTGGTTCTCCTTCCACACCAGTTCCAGCGGCAATTGCAAGGATTTCAGCTCGGGGAGATCGATGAAGCATATCCCGTCGATGGAACGGTGGCGCGATGCCGCCGGCACCACGGATACACCCAGCCCCGCGGCGACCAGACTCAGTACGGTTACATTGTCGGATCCCTCCTGCACGATGCGCGGCAGGAATCCTGCGCGTTGAAACGCTTCCATCAGAAAATCATAATAGTCCGGCGTTCCTGCCCGTGGAAACCAGATGAAATCTTCGTGCCCGACGTCGGCCAGCGTTTCCGGAGGCGCTTCGGCCAGGGGCGAGGCAGCGGGAACCGCCAGGCAGAAATGCTCGCGATACAGCTCGATTCCTTGCAGTAGAGGCTGAGTGGACGGGCGCAAGAACATCACGCCCGCGTCGAGCCGCCCCGACAGCAGCAGCTCAACTTGCGGTTGCGACAGGATCGGCGAGATTTGCAGCGAAATCGTGGGGTGCCGTGCACGAAAATCGCGCAGAAGGGAAGAGACTTGCGGCAGCCACAGATGGGTCGAGGTGACGCCCAGCGCCAGATTGCCGCTGGCATGCGCGCCAAGGGCGCGAATGCGGCCGCGCACGCGTTCGACTTCTTCCAGTACATGCCTGGCCTCGTCGTACAGGATGCGGCCCGCTTCGGTCAGTGCCATGCCGTGCGCGCTGCGGGTGAACAAGACCACGCCCAGGTTTTCTTCCAGCTGGTGGATCTGACGTGTCAGCGCGGGCTGGGCGACATGCACGCTGCGGGCCGCGGCGGAAACCGAGCCGCAATCGACCACGCAGACAAAGTATCGTAGCTGGCGCCATTCCATTGGACTCTCCTGTGCGACTGCATAAGCCCCTTCTAGCAATAGTCATACCCAAAAAGTATTGTTGATATCAAAATTCAGTATTTTATGCTTTGGGCGGCTTCGGGTATTAATTTGTCCATTGCCGAAATCCGTGAAAGCCGCCATGCGCCCCTACGATTTTTTTGTGCAGCAACACGATGCGTTGACCGTGTTGCGGCGCGCGTTACACCGCCGCCCCGAGCTTGGCTATCGCGAGTTCGAGACGGCGGCCACGATCGCTGGCGAACTGCGGGAGCTTGGCATCGAACATGAGGTTGGCGTGGGGCGAACCGGTATCGTCGCGACCGTCGTCGGCCGCCATCCGGGGGCGGGCAGCGTCGGTTTGCGCGCCGACATGGATGCCTTGCCCCTGCACGAGGCCGACACCGTCGCCCACCGTTCCGAATATCCGGGGCGCATGCATGCATGCGGCCATGACGGCCATACCGCCATGTTATTGGGCGTAGCGCGCTACCTCGCTCAGCATCGCGATTTCAGCGGAGTCGTCCGGCTGGTGTTCCAGCCCGGCGAGGAAGGCTATAAGGGTGGTCTGGAAATGGTGGAAGATGGTTTATTCACCCGCTTCCCGATGAATGAAATCTACGCTCTGCACAATTGGCCCGAGTTGAGTCTGGGGTCGGTTGGAGTGGTCAGTGGCCCGATCATGGCCGCGGTGGACCGTGTCTCCATCCGCCTGATCGGTCACGGTGGCCACGGCGGCGCCGGCGCTCATCGTGCGGTCGATCCGATTCGCGCGGCCGGCGCCGTGATCCAGGCCGTTCATTCCCTTATTTCGCGCGAGACCGATCCGATGCAGGCCGCCGTGCTGAGCCTGTGCGGCATCGCCGGTGGCGAGCTCGATGCCTTCGCGGCGATCCCCGATCAAGTGACGATCACGGGCACCTTGCGTACGCTGGATGCGGCAACACGAGAAACGCTGGTCGCTGCCCTGATCCGCGTGTGCGAACATACCGCGCAGGCACATGGCGCGCGAGCCGAAGTCCAGTGCGAGCTGCTGCTGCCGGTCACGGTCAACGCCGAAGGACCCGCCGAGCATGCCCGCGCGACCGTCGCCCGCGTTTTCGGCGAAGCCACGCTGGCGCCCGCCTATGGTCCGAGCATGGGCGGCGAGGATTTCTCTTTCATGCTGGCGGCTTGCCCCGGCGCCTACCTGCATCTTGGCACCCGCGATGATGAACATCATTGCGGATTGCATAACACCTCATACGATTTCAACGATCGTGCCATTGTGCAGGGCGCGACCTTGTTGACCGAGCTGGCTCTCGGCGCTCTCGCGCGGCTGAACGGGCAGACGTCCGTACCCTGTTCCCCTCCGTTTGAACGTCACGTCGTGGCGAACGGTTCTCAAGCCTGATCGATGAAAGGAAGACCATGTCCCTCCCCTGTCACTTCAAGCGACTCGCCCTGCCTCTGGCCTGTGCGCTATCACTGGGCGCCTGCGGCAAAACGGCCGATAGCTCATCCTCCGTCGTCAAGATCGGCTATGCCGCCCCGCTGACCGGCCCGCAATCGCATTACGGCGAGGAATACAAGCACGGCGTGGAACTGGCGATCGAGGATGAAAATGCAAGCCATCCCGTTATCGGCGGCAAGGCCGTGACCTTTCAACTGGTAGCCGAAGACGATCAGGCCGACCCCAAAACCGCGACACAGGTCGCCCAGAAGCTGGTTGACGACAAGGTGGCGGGTGTCATCGGCCACTTCAATTCGGGCTGCACCATTCCGGCATCCAAGATTTACCATGATGCAGGCATTCCCGAAATATCGATGTCCAGCTCGCCGCAGTATACCGCCCAGGGCTTCGACACGGCCTTCCGCTCCATGACCGCCGACGATCAGCAAGGCGGGGTGATGGGCCAGTATCTGGTTACGCGCCTGCATGCGAAACGAATTGCCGTGATCGACGATCGCACGGCTTATGGCCAGGGTCTGGCCGATGAGGTGGCCAAGGCTGTCGTTGCGGCAGGCGGCAGCATCGTCAAACGGGAGTTCACCAACGACAAGGCGACCGACTTTGCGGCGATCCTGACCAGTATTAAATCCATCCATCCGGATGCGATCTACTTTGGCGGCATCGACGCGCAGTCAAGCACCGTCGCCCGCCAGATGAAGGAACTCGGCATCAAGGCCATGCTGGTTTCCGGCGATATGAGCATGACGCCGAATTTCCTCAAGCTGGCGGGGGCGGCTGCCGAAGGCACCATCGTATCGCTTGCCGGACTGCCGCTGGACAAGATGCCCAAGGGTGCGGATTATGCCGCGCGCTACAAGGCCCGTTTCCATGCCGAGGTGGAAACCTACTCGCCGTACGGCTATGACGCGACGCGCGCGATGATCGCGGCGATGAAGGCCGCCGACTCCACCGCACCGGCAAGCTATCTGCCGAAGCTGGCGGCCATCGATTACCCCGGCATCACATCCGCGCACTGGGCCTACGATGCGCACGGCAATCTGAAGCAGGGCAGCATCGTCGTGTACAAGGCGGTCGCCGGTAAATGGAATGTCCTCGATACGGTGGGCGGCAAGTAATCCCGCGATCGGGTCGTGCCGGCACGACCCGCGCTTATCCTGAGAGAACGAAGCATGATGTCTGTTCGAGGTGAAGGGGAGGCCGTCGATTCGCTATGGGCGATTACGGCGGGGCGAGAGCAGCTGGCGCAAACGCCGCTGATCGGCGATCGCGAATGCGATGCCCTGATCATCGGGGCCGGTCTGGCCGGGCTGTCCACGGCGCTGGCGGCTGCCGGCAGCGGGGCCAGGACCCTCGTGCTGGAGGCGGCCACCGTCGGCTGGGGGGCTTCGGGCCGGAATAACGGCCAGGTGATTCCCTGTCTGTCGCGTTCGGATCCCGAGGCGCTGATCGCCGCCTTCGGCGAGCGGCGCGGCACGGCCTTCGTGGAATTGGTGCGGGATTCGGCGCAAGAGGTCTTCGATCTTGTCCGCCGCCACGGCATCGAATGCGACGCCGTCCAGAATGGCTGGTTGCAGCCCGCGCACCGCGCCAGCCGTCTGGCAGTGTCCAGCAGCCGCTGTCGACAGTGGCTGCAGCACGGCGCGCCAGTCTCGCTGCTGGACGCCGGGGAGATCCATCGTGCCACCGGCTCCGGCTACTGGCATGGCGGCTGGTTCAATCCCAGCGGCGGGCATCTGAATCCGCTGGCATTTAGCCGCGGCCTGGCCCGTGCAGCGGTCGAAGCCGGCGCGCAACTGTACTGCGCTTCGCCGGCCCTGAGTCTGGAACGCAAGGGCGCCGACTGGGTTGCCACGACGCCACGGGGGAGGGTGCGCGCGCGGCGCGTCCTGATCGCCACCAATGCCTACAGCACCCCGCTGTGGCCCGGACTCGTCCAGAGCATCGTGCCGGTGCGCTGCTACCAATTGGCGACGCCGGTCTTGCCCGACGCCGTTTTCGACGCCATCATGCCCGCCGACTTTGCCCTGTCCGATACCCATGGCGATCTGTATTTCTGCCGGCGTACCGCCGACCGGCGCCTGGTGACAGGAGGCGCGCTGTTGTTGCATCACAACGCGCGGCAACGCCTCGGGCAGCGCATACGGCAGCGCATGGAAATGCTGTTCCCGCCGCTGGCGGAAATGGGAGACTGGCGCTTCGAGCACTTCTGGCAGGGGGATCTGGCGATGACGGCCGACGCCTTGCCGCATGTGCATGAACTGGCGGACGGGCTGTTCGCCTGGATGGGCTGCAATGGCCGTGGCGTGGCGCTGGCGACCGCTCTGGGCCGTCCCTTGGCGCAAGCGCTGACCGGAACCCCACTGGCGGACCTGCCGTTGCCGCTCGCCCCCCTGCGCCCGATTGCGCTGCATGCCGTGGCCAGACGGGTCGCTCCGTGGATGTTGTTGCCATATCGGCTGGCTGACGAGCGGGATTGAATGATAACGAGGAGCAAGGCATGCGTAGCCATTTGACGGGCATCGATCATGCGGTCGTCGCCTGTGACGATCTCGATCAGGCGCTGACGGATTTCGAGCGCCTGGGATTCACGACGACGGCGCGGGGCTTCCATACGATGGGAACGGCCAATCACTGCATCATGTTCGAGCACGATTATTTCGAATTGCTCGGACTCCCGTCCGCGTCCACTGTCGAGCCACCCGCGAGCTTCAGCCGTCTGCTGGCGCGCGGACGCGGTCTGAATGCACTGGCATTCCATACCGATGACGCCTTGCTGGCGCGCGAGGAATTGCTCGCTGCCGGTCTGGAACCCGGCGAGGCAAGGGATTTTTCCCGCCCGGTCGAGACAGGCGGCGGTTTGGCGCACGCCCGGTTCCGTATTCTGGATCTGCCGCCCGGCTCCGTACCCGGTGCTTACGGTTTCGCCTGCGAGCATTTCAGCCGCGAGCTGGTATGGCTGCCCGATACGCAGCGTCATCCCAATGGGGCGTGCGGACTCGATTCTGTGTTGCTGGCATCCGCGAGCCCGGCGGAAACGGCAGACGCTTATGGCCGGCTGCTCGATGTCGCGAGCGAGCCCCGCGACTATGGTGCGAGCGTGGTCTGCGATCATGGCGCGCGTATCGATATCTGCCACCCGGATGCGGTGGCCGGGTACGCCGCCGGACTCGATCTTCCGGACGGGCGCTCCCTGCCTGCCGTTCTTGCGCTTGGCATACAGGTGCGCGACCCGGCGCGCACGCGCGCCTGGCTGACGGGGAAGGGCGTTCCCTTCCGGACCCAGGCCGATGGTGCCTTGCTTGTCAGCGCCGCTCACGCGCAGGGCACGGCGCTACTTTTCGTGCCGGCGAGCCGTTCAGTCAGCCCTTAGCCTGCACGGATTTCAGTCCTGGCCGATGCGCACCAGCAGCTTGCCGAAGTTCCGTCCCGACAGCAGCCCGATAAAGGCGGCGGGTGCGTTCTCGAGTCCGTCGACGATATCCTCGCGAAAACGGATGCGGCCTTCCGCCAGCCAGCCACTCATCGCCTGATAGAATTCGCCGAAGCGGTGGCCGTAGTCGTCGAAGACGATGAAGCCCTGCATGCGGATGCGTTTCTTGATCAGCATGCCTTGCAGAAGCGCGAGCCGGTCGGGCCCCGCAGGCAGGGCGGTGGCGTTATAGCTCGAGATCAGGCCGCACATCGGCACTCTGGCGCGCAGGTTCAATAAGGGCAGGACAGCGTCGAAAACCGCGCCGCCCACGCTTTCGAAATATACGTCGATACCTTGCGGGCAGGCTTCTGCCAGCCTGGCGGCGAAGTCGGGGGTACGATGATCGATACAGGCATCGAAACCCAACTCGCGCAGCACATAGTCGCATTTGTCGGCGCCGCCAGCGATGCCGACGATGCGGCAGCCCTTGATCCGGGCGATTTGACCGACGATGGATCCGACCGCTCCGCTGGCTGCGGCCACCACGACCGTTTCGCCTGCTTGCGGCTGGCCGATATCCAGCAAACCCATATAGGCGGTGAAACCGGTCATGCCGAGTGCGCCGAGCTGCAGCGAAGGGTGCTCGAACCGGGCGCCGAGATTGCGCAGCGACGCTCCATCAAGCACGGCCCGGCTTTGCCAGCCGCTCATTCCCACGACCCAGTCGCCGGTCGCGAACTCGGGATGGGCCGATTCTTCGACTCGCGACACCGTCCCCCCCACCATGGTTTCACCGATGGCGACCGGCGGCGCATACGACGGCGCAGCGCTCATGCGGCCGCGCATATAGGGGTCGAGCGACAGGTATTCGGTCCTTAGCAGAACCTGGCCCGGCCCGGGGGCCGGCAGCGGGGTTTCTTCCAATCGGAAGTCGGAGAGGGCGGGCTCTCCTTGCGGGCGCGAGGCCAGAACGATGCGGCGGCTCAGAGGGGAAGTCATGATTTCAATCCTGGAGTAAGGGCGCGGAAGTGCCGGCGGCCGTTGCGGTTGGCGGAGGGCTGAGCGTTGCGTCCGCATCGACATGATCGGTGCGAACCCTGTCGCTATCGTGCTTGTTACGGCCTGGAGCCGACCCGATGCCGGTCCCGGGCGCGTGCGTCAGGCCAGTTGCCGCAGCACTTCGCGTGCGACGGCTACCGAACTGGCCGGGTTCTGGCCGGTAATCAGATTGCCGTCGGCAATGGCATAGGGGTGCCAGTCATCGACGCGGCTGAACTCGCCGCCCAGACGCTTGAGTTCATCCTCGACCAGGAAGGGAACGACATCGGTCAGCTGTACCGCCGCTTCTTCGCTATTGGTGAAGCCGGTGACTTTCTTGCCGGCGACCAATGGCTGGCCATCGGGCCGGCGCGGGTGGCGCAACACGCCCGGCGCATGGCAGACGGCGGCGACGGGCTTGCCGGCGGCATGCATGGTTTCGATCAGCGCGATGGAACTTGCGTCTTCGGCCAGATCCCACAACGGACCGTGGCCGCCGACATAGAACACGGCGTCGTAGTGGGCAGGGTCCAGTGTTGCCAGAATCCGGGTGCCGGCCAGCGCGGCCTGGGCGGCGCCATCCCGGCGGAAACGGTGCGTGTCTTCGGTCTGGCTGGCCGGATCGTCGCTCTTGGGGTCGAGCGGCGGCTGACCGCCGAGCGGGGAGGCGAGGGTGAGCGTGGCGCCGGCATCGGCGAAGGCGTAATAGGGGGCGGCGAACTCTTCCAGCCAGAAACCGGTTTTATGACCGGTGTTGCCCAGGCTGTCGTGCGAGGTCAAAATCATCAGGATATTCATGTGTCGTCTCCATCTGTCATGGTAAAAATAGACCGGTCGTCTAGTTTCTGTTCAAACCGGGCGTGCCCCGCGAGCGGCCACGCAGGCCTCAGAGCGCGGTCAATTGCTGTTGCGTGCTTTGCAGTGCTTGTTCCAGCGGTGCGCGATCGCAGCTGAGCTTGGCCAGCAGGCTGGCGCCTAGCCACATCGCGTACAGCATGCCGGCGGTCCTGGCCGGGTTCAGGGTCTGGCTGAGCGATCCGTCTGCGATACCCTGTTCGATGCAGTCCGCCAGGCGGGCGATGATACGGCCCGTTCCGGCATGCAGGATGGCGCGCATTTCAGACGACAGATCGGCGACTTCTGCACCGAGCTTGACCACCAGACAGTAACGTCTTGCATCGTCGCCGCACTGGGTTTCCAGCCAGCCTATCCAGTAACGCATCAGCCGTTCGCGGCCGTTGCTCTTGCCATCAGGGCGAAATAGCGTGCACAGCCGGGCGTCGTAGTCTTCGATGTACTGCTGCAACAGTTCGCAGCCGTAACGCTCCTTCGAGCCGAAGTAATGGTAGAACGAGCCTTTGGGGATCCCTGCCGTGGCAAGGAGCTCCTGTAGCCCGACCCCGCTGAAGCCTCGCTGCGACATGATCGTATGACCCACGTCGAGAATGGCGCGCCGGGTATCTTCATGATGCGTTCTCATGGCTAGCATGATAGCTGCGACTAGACCGGTCGTCTAGTAATGGATAGCAAACCGCCTTTCCTGCGTCCGATACGATACGGCGTCGGGTATCATCAAGCCGTATCGAGTGTGAACGGGAGCATGCAATGAGTATCGAACTGGATCGCGACACGCGCCAGGCCGCCGTCGAGTCGATCGAACGCTATTTCGTCGAGTATATGGATGAACCGATAGGAAATCTGCAAGCGCGGTCGCTGCTGGCATTCTTTCTTGAGGAAATCGGCCCGGCGGTCTACAACCAGGCTGTCGCCGACGTCCAGCAACGCATGCAGGAGCGGGTCGCCGACCTAGACTTCGAGGTGCATGAAGACGCGTTCGGCTACTGGGGCAAGCACGCGCGCAAGGGGCGCTAGCCGCGCCGGTGCCGGATCGGTTATCCTCCCGGCTTAACCGAACGACAGTGAGTTTGAAAGGTACTATGTCCACGATTCCGCCCTGCCCGCAATGTGCGATGGAAAACACCTATGGCGATGGCGAAAACTATGTTTGCGCCGATTGCGGTCACGAGTGGCCGCAAGTCGCGACCGGCGATGACGATGACGACGCTGCGGTGGTGAAAGACGCCAACGGCACGATCCTGAGCGATGGCGATGCGGTTGTGCTGATCAAGGACCTCAAGGTCAAGGGCACATCCATCACCCTGAAAATGGGCAGCAAGGTAAAAAGCATACGTCTTGTCAGCGGCGATCATGAGGTCGATTGCAAAATGGATGCCGGTAATTTCATGCTCAAGGCTTGCTTCCTGAAGAAGGTATGAGCGGCAAGGCCGGCGAGAAAGGGCTCCCTGGAGCCTTTTTTTATTCGCCGGCCGGATAAAAGGGCAACACCATGAAAAGCGCGACAAAGCCCGACCCCTTGCACGGCAAGACCCTGCAAGCCATCGTGACGGCTCTGGTCGATTACTACGGCTGGGACGCCCTGGCCGGCATGCTCGATATCCGTTGCTTCACCCACGATCCGAGCATCGCCTCCAGCCTCAAGTTCCTGCGCCGCACGCCATGGGCGCGCGAGCGCGTGGAACAGATCTACCTCGGCATGCTGCGCGAGCGACCGCAAGCGCTCGTGTTCGGCAAAAAGGATACCGCTTGAAAACGCTTCAGAATTGTTCGAAGGCCTGCAGATAACGCCATTGACCGGGCTGCAGGCTCCCGGTGGAAATGCTGCCGATGCGAATGCAGCGCACACTGCCGATGGCGATGCCGGCCTGCTCGCATAGCAGCCAGATCTGCCGCGGCAACGGGCGGTGCAGCACGAAGCGCAACTGGCGGTCGCTCTGGCGCGTCACTTTGAACGGCGGCACGACAGCCCCGTCCAGACGCACTGCCTGCAACCGCTTCTGCAACTCGTCGGCGGGCGGCGCCGAGTCGACCTGCACCAGGTATTCGAGCTCGCGCTCAGCGATTTTTTCCGCCAGCCGGCCATCCTGTGTCATGGCGACCAGGCCGCTGGCGGCATGGTCCAGTGCGCCGGCCAGGCTCAGTTTGCCGGCATGGCGCGGCAAGAATTCGATGCCGCTGTTATCGTCCGGGCTGCGCGTCTCGGCGCGGATGAATTTGGGCAAGGCCTGCGCTGTCTGTTCCGGTTTGTAGAGCAACAGTGTGACACGCGATTCGGACGGAAGCGTCGCCTGGCGTATCAGTTCGATTTTCTGCTCCGGCAAGACGCGGCTGCCAAGCACCCGCACCACGGCGCCATCGACGCGCACCAGGCCGCGCTCGATGAAATCATCGGCCTCGCGGCGCGAACACAGCCCGAGCTCGGTCATGCGTTTGGACAGACGTACACCTGGTTCGCTCATGCGTTTCTTTCTCCTATCATCCCGACGATCTGCCGGGCCGGCGATTATCCGCCGCCCGCCGCCGCCAGGCAAACGCTGCCCTCAGCCTTGCGCGGCTGCCGTCGTCAGCACAAGTGTATAACGATGCGCCGCGAGGCATTCGGGATATCGATCATGGCCTGTCGCCGTCTGTCCTTATGGGCTCGGCATGGGCCTTCCTTCCTGCCGCGGTGGAGCCGGTCTGAATACAGGGCACGCCACCAGCGACCGTAGCAGCCTGGCCTTCGCGGGACGGGCCGTCCGCCTGCAGTCCGGGTGCCGGATGATGCGAGGTGCGATGCCGTTCCGGCGGAGCTGATACGCAACGATGGGGGGCTTGCTCGCTTTCAGATTGAATGGTCCTGCAGTCGACGCCTGTAATGCGCGATCGATTTATTACACTCTGTTTCAATAGATGAAGATAATTATTTTCAGTAATTACTCTGGTGTAATATTCCAAAAATCAGAATAGAAAAACCGAGTGTACTGTGCAGCTGCCGGGGTCGCTTTATATAAAAAATCGTTTCAGCCAGATTGGGGAATACGAGTTTCGCCTGGAGTCACGTTTCCGCGAAGAATTGCTGCTGGCCGGGCAGGCGACGCCGCCTGCGCCGCTGCCCCCTGCCTCGGCGCATCCGATGCTGGATTTCCCTCTGCTCGTCCAGCATCTGAACGCTCTTCTACGCAACTACCTTCACCTCGAGGGTGCGGCAGGGTTGACGATCGGCCTCGCGCATTCGCTGATCGAGCGCGTTTGCAAGAATCGCGACGGTTATCTCGCTGCCGCCCTGCTGAGGGTGGAGCAGAGCGCGTATACGGCGCGGCACGCGCTGTTCTGCGCGATTCTGGCGATTCGCATGGGCGAGGCGCTCGAATTCCCGACCGGCGACATCCGGCATCTGGTCGCCGCTTCGCTGACCATGAACGTCGGCTCGGTCGGACTGCACGATGAGATGAACCACCGTCGCGGCACTCCGACCACCATGCAATGGCAACAAATAAAAATTCATCCGCTGACCAGTGCCGCGATTCTGCGGGAGGCCGGCGTCGTGGATGAGCGCTGGCATAATGGCGTGCTGCTGCATCACGAAAAACGCAACGGACTCGGTTATCCCTTTGGCTTGCGCGATGACGAAATTCCAATGCATGCCCATCTGCTGCATGTGCTCGATATTGTTTGCGCGAGGTTGATGCCGCGAGGCTATCGCAACCGGGTGCCGGCGCCGACGGCTCTGGCTGCGCTGTATACTTCTAAGAACGAACCGATAGACATCACCCTGGCCGCCCATCTGATCCGGGTGCTCGGACTCTACCCGCCCGGCAGCTTCGTCGAATTGAAAAACGGCGAGGTGGCGCTGGTCGTGCACGTCGGCGCGAATGCCGCCGCCCCGCATGTTTCGCTGGCATGTTCCGATCCGTTGCAACTGGTCGATACCGCGTCCGGGGAATACCGTATTGCCCGCGCCGTTAATTTTCCGGTCGACGACAAGACGGTAGCCTTATACGAAAAGTGCTGGTAGCGTCAAAGCGTCCCGGCGGCGAGCGTCGGCGGCCGCCCTGACCGGTGTGCGAGGTCGGTTGCTGTCGGGTTGGCGCGCGCGATCCGGGCGAGCAGGCGGTGGCCGACTTCGTCGGCCCAGTTAAAGCTGTTCTGCAGTACCACGACGGCACTGTGGTGCTCGATGTCGAGCCCCATATAGGCGGTATAACCCGCCACCAGCCCTATCATCGAACTGAAGTCGGCGCCGCCCAGCGTATCGTGATCCCAGGCAATCCACGCTTGTTGGCCCTGACGCGGGTAATGCAACCGCAGCAGTTCCTGCAGCGCCTGGCCGCGCGGGCCGACGCCAGGGTGGAGGAAGGCGGCAGCCAGGTGCAGTAGATCGCGTGCGCTCGAGTGGATGGCGGCCGAGCCTTTCATCAGATCCGTGAATTCCCAGTCGGGAACCGGCTGCCCGCGCGCGATGAATTTGGGCTGATCGCCGGCGTAGCCGCGTGCGCGCGTGGCATAACCGGGGAGAGCCGCCGCCTCATAACCGGTATGCGCGAGTTGCAGGGGCCCGCTTATATAGTGGGCGAGCAGGGCGTCCAGAGTCTGCCCGGTCCGTAACTCGAGCGCATACCCGACAAGACCGTATCCGACATTGGAGTAGATGGGATGCGCAGGTGCCGGAGCGCGGAAATCCTTCAGATAATCGAGCATGTACTGCCGGGTAAAGTGGCGATAGAAGCTCTCTCCGGTGAACAGGTAGCGGACGAAGTAATCGAGGGTTTCCAGCGTCATCGGCTGGCGCGGCAAACCCGATGTGTGCGTGAGCAGCTGCAGCAAGGTGATCTTGCGGGCATCTGCGCTTAGCGGGGTGCCCGGCGGCAGCAGAGACGGCAGGGTTTCATCCCACGACAGGCGTCCTTCTGCGACGAGTTGTGCGGTCAGCACGGCCAGAAAACACTTGCTGAGAGAGCCGACGGCGAACTGGGTGTCGGCTTGCGGCGCTTCCGGCCGCGCCTTGTCGGCCGTGCCATAGCCATAGAAGTGGGCCGAGCCGTCCGGCAGCAGGACCCCGACCATCATTCCCGGTGTCTGCCCGCTCCGTATCAGCGGTTGGACGAGACTGTCCACCTCATCGTGCAGATTCCCCCCGCGCTGATAATGGCTGACTTCCGTTTCTGTGCTGTCGATCGTCGTCTCTGACAGCGTGCTACACGCGCCGAGCGCGAGAAGCAATCCCAGGGCTGTGATCAGGCGCAGCGCGCGCCAGCAAACGCATCGGCTAGCCAAACCTTCCAAGTCGTGCATCCCTGCCATATATCGAAGTCACCTCTGGTCTGCAATGCGCCGGTTCGCCCATCTGTGAATCATGGGCGGAGCCATGGCTCGAAGCGAACCGGGTCTGCGCAGGATCCAGGCTTTAAATGAATGCAGAATCATATTTTAAATTACATGATGACATGACAAATATCTTTCATGCCTTGTCGCCGTGGCCGGGAGCGATGGTGATGTGTCCGCTCGCGACAGCACTGGGGCATGCGATCAGGGTATCTTGCGGCAAATAGATACAAGGCGGTTTCGCGCCATTGCTGTCTCCGGTACAGTGTGGCCCGCTGCCTGGCGCGCCTGCGCTGCGCCGGCATGCATAGCGGATCGTTTCGGCACCAGAATCATGACACTTGGCCGCCGCTGCCCGACGAACCCTGAAGGAATCGACTTTGTCCCCTGTACGTCTTGTCGCTTTTGCGTTGCTTGTCTCTGCCGTTTGCGGCTGTCAGCAAGCGCCCCTCGTCCGTGGCGTATTCGCGGCTGAACAGCATGCACGATCTTCCGACTAGCCTGCCGCCGGACATGCTCGGCATCGCTTTCTTATACCATTATTCGTATATCAAAATGAAATTATATGAATTAACGAACTAAGTGGCGCGGCACTACACTGCAAGGCCCATCACTCTTTGCAGAGCGCCATGAACCGAATCCGCCCCCTTGTGCTTGCCGGTCTGTTGACCAGCCTGCCGGCCTGGGCACTGACCCCGGCCCATACCCTGGTTATCGCGCAATCGCTGGATGACGCGACCAGCTTCGATCCGGCCGAAGGATTCGAGCTGAGTACGGTACAGGCTTTCAACAGCCTCTATCAGCGGCTGGTCCAGTCCGATCCCGCCCATCCTGCCGTACTCAAGCCGGTACTCGCTGCGTCCTGGCACGCGGGAGCCGACGGCCACAGCCTGGAGTTCACCCTGCGTCCTGGCGCCCGTTTCGCCAGCGGCAACGCGCTGCGTCCCGAGGACGTGATTTTCTCTTTGTCGCGTGTGATCAGGCTGAATAAAGATCCGGCCTTCATTCTCGGCCAACTCGGATGGACTCGCGATAATGTCGGTCGCTTTCTGACTCGCACCGGACCGGCCAAAGTCAAAGTGGCATGGACGGCCGATGTCGGCCCCGCCTTTGTCCTGAGTCTGCTGTCGGCTCCGGCATCGTCCATCGTCGATGCCCGCACCGCCAGCGCACACGAGATCGATGGAGACCAGGGCAACGCCTGGTTGAAAACGCATTCGGCCGGCAGCGGTCCGTATGCGATCCGCAGCTATCAGCCGCATCAGGCGCTGGTGTTGAGCGGCAATCCGTTGTCGCCGGCGGGCGCACCGCGATTGGATACCGTGCTGATCAAGAACGTGCCCGATCCGGCGGCCCGCCGCTTGCTGATCGAGCAGGGCGATGCCGATATCGCGCGTAATCTGGGACCCGACCAGATTGCCGCCTTGCAAGGCAAACCCGGAGTCACGCCGCTGGCCGTTCCCTCCGCCTCTATCCATTACCTTGCCTTCAATATCGAATCGTCCAACCCTGTGCTGAAAAACCCGGCGCTATGGGAGGCCGCCCGCTGGCTGATCGACTACGACAATGTCGCCACGACCTTGCTCAAGGGGCAGTTTGCGCCGCACCAGGCCTTCTTGCCGCTGGGCTTCCCGGGGGCGCTGAAAGAGCGGCCGTATCATTTCGACCCCGAACGGGCGCGCGCCATCCTCGCTCGTGCAGGCCTCAAAGAGGTGAATATTCGTCTCGATGTCAACAATCAACCCCCTTACCTCGATGTGGCGCAGGCCCTCCAGGCGAGCTTTGCCAAGGGCGGCATCCGGCTCAATGTCGTCCCGGCCGTCGGCAGCCAGGTCGGCAGCCTGTTCTCGTCGCGCAATTACGAAGCGATCTGGACATCGTGGGGTCCCGACTATTTCGATCCGCATACCAATGCCAGTGCGTTTGCGCTGAATCGCAACGATGGTGAAAAAACGCTGGCCTGGCGCACGGGATGGCAGATTCCTGCCCTGAACGCCAAGACGCTCGCCGCTCTCAAACAGACCGATCCGGCGCGCCGCGCGCGCGCCTATGAGTCGATCGAGCGCGAGGTGCAGCGCAACTCGCCGTTTGTGGTCGCATTCCAGTCGCGCAATCTGATCGCTTTGCGCAGTTCGCTCAAAGGCTATGTGCAAGGCATTACCCCCGACATGGTTTTCTACGACAAAGTCAGCAAATAGGACAAGGAACAAGGATGACTCTCATATTCAGAACAGGCCTGCTGCTGGCTCTTGCCGCCGTACTGCCATCCTGGGCGGCGACGCCTGCCAGGACGCTCGTCGTGGCGCAGTCGATCGACGATATCGTCAGCCTGGACCCCGCCGAAGGCTTCGAACTGAGCAGTGTCAGCGCGTTTACCAGCCTCTATCAGCGCCTGCTGCAGCCCGATCCGCTGCACCCGTCGCAGCTGCGGCCGGCGCTTGCCGCCAGTTGGCGCGCAGGCAGCGACGGTCGCAGTCTGACCTTCAAGCTGCGTCCGGGGGCACGCTTCGCCTCCGGCAATCCGGTGCGGGCGGACGATGTGGCGTTCTCGTTGATACGGGCGGTGAAACTGAACAAATCGCCCGCCTTCATCCTCAATGAACTCGGCTGGAAGGCCGATAACATCGACGCCAGCATCAAGGTCGTGGCCGGCGATCAAGTCCGGGTCGTCTGGCCCGCCGCGGTCGGCGCCAGCTTTGCCTTGCATATCCTGTCCGCGCCGGTGGCATCCATCGTCGACAGCAAGCTGGCGCTGGCCAATGCGCAGAACGGCGATAGCGGAAACGGCTGGCTCAAGACGCATTCGGCCGGCAGCGGTCCGTTCAAGATCCGTCAGTACCTGCCGCACGAAGCGTTGGTGCTGGATGCGAATGTCGGCTCCCCGGCCGGTGCGCCGCGTCTCGCGAGCGTGATCGTGAAGAATGTGGCCGATGCCGCCGCGCGCCGTCTGCTTGTCGAGCAGGGCGATGCCGATATCGCGCGCGATCTCGGCCCGGACCAGGTCGCGGCTTTGCATGGCGGCGTCCATGTCGAAAGCGTGCCGTCGGCCGCCGTCGACTATCTGGCGTTCAATGCCGCCAATGCCGAGAACCCGGCGTTGAAGAACCCTGCCTTGTGGGAAGCCGCCCGCTGGTTGGTCGACTATGACGGCATCGCCGGAAAACTGCTCAAGGGGCAATTCAAGGTCCATCAGGCTTTTCTGCCGACCGGTTTCCCCGGCGCGCTCAACGACAGGCCCTATCGCCTGGACGTGGCGCGTGCGCGTGCGATCCTTGCCCGTGCCGGTCTGAAAGACGTGACCATCAAACTGGATATCTTCAACCAGCCGCCGTATCCCGAGATCGCGCAGTCCCTGCAAGCCAGCTTTGCCCAGGCGGGCATCCATCTGCAGATTCAGCCGGCAGTCGGCAGCCAGATCTATGCCAAAGTGCGCTCGCAAACGCATCAGGCGGCGATCCTGTTCTGGATTCCGGACTACTTCGATGCCCACTCGAACGCCAGCGCTTTTGCGATCAATCGCAACGATGGCACCAAGACCGTGGCCTGGCGCAACGGTTGGGTGATTCCGGCACTGAGCGACAAGACCGACGCTGCGGTCCGGGAAAGCGATGCGGCCCGGCGCGAGCAGCGCTACCGCGAAATCCAGCGCGAGGTGCAGACGCACTCGCCCTTTGTCATCGCTTTCCAGGCGCAGGATCAGGTCGTGCTGCGCAATGGAGTGAAAGGCTATGTGCAGGGGCTGCTGGCTGACATGGTCTATTACGACCGGGTGAGCAAGTAATGACGGCAGCGTCCCTCCTCGCCCGCGGATTGCGGCGGCTGGGCACCCATGCGCTGACCTGGGGGCTGACATTGTCCGGGCTGCTGCTATTTACCTTCCTGTTGTCGCGCCTGTCGCCCATAGACTCCGCGCTGCAATGGGTGGGGGATCATGCCAGCGCCTCCAGTTATGCCCAGGCCCGGCTCGCTCTCGGGCTCGACCGGCCGCTGCCGCTGCAATTCGCTCACTATCTCGGCCAGTTGCTGCACGGCGATCTCGGTATGTCGCGTTCGACTTCCCAGCCGGTGCTGGACGATCTGAAACGGGTGTTCCCGGCCACGCTGGAATTGGCCACGGTGGCCATCGTGGTCGGCTCGGCGTTCGGTCTGTCGTTGGCACTGCTGTCGGCGCGCTATCCGGGGGGAGCGATCGACACGCTCGCCCGCGTGTTCGCACTGTTCGCCTATTCCTTGCCGGTATTCTGGCTGGGGCTGCTGGCTCTGCTGTTGTTCTATGCCCGCCTGCACTGGGCCGGGGGGCCGGGACGACTCGACGACGTCTATCTGTACACCTTGCCGCAAGGCAGCGGTTTCTTGCTGTATGACGCCTGGCGCAGCGGCGATCGCACCTTGCTGGCCAATGTGCTGTCGCATCTCTGCTTGCCGGCGCTGGTGCTGGCGCTGCACGCCTGCGCAAACATCGCCCGCCTGATGCGTGCCGGCCTGCTGGCGGAGATGCGCAAGGATTACATCCTGGCATCGCGCGCACGCGGCGCCGGACCGTGGCGGGTGCTGCTCGCGCATGCTTTGCCGAATGCCGGCGCCCTGCTGCTGACGGTGTTGGCCCTGTCCTATGCCGGTTTGCTCGAGGGGGCGGTGTTGACCGAAACCGTATTCGCCTGGCCCGGGGTCGGCCGCTATCTGACCACCGCGCTGTTTGCCGCCGATACCGCCGCCATTCTCGGCGCGACCCTGCTGATCGGCCTGTGCTTCATCCTGCTCAATGCGCTGGCCGATGTGCTGATCCATTTTTTCGACCCCCGAAGCGTATGACGACTGAAATCGTGAATCTGCCTGTTCCCCGCCTTGTCTGGCGCAAGCGACTGCGGCGTTCGCCGGCCGCGACGCTGGGCGCCGCTGCCCTGATACTGTTGTTGCTGCTGGCCGCCTTCGCCCCGTGGCTAGCCCCTTACGACCCGAATCTGCAGCACATAGAAATCCGTCTGGCGCCCCCGTCGCACGCGCACTGGCTGGGGACCGACGGCTTTGGCCGCGATCTGGCTGCCCGCGTCATCTACGGCACCCGTCCCACCCTGCTTCTGGTGTCCCTGGTCTTGTTGTTCACCGTGCCTTTCGGCTTGACGGTCGGGATGGTGGCCGGACTCGGCGGAGGCTGGGCGGAGCGGATATTGATGCGGCTGACCGATATGGTTCTGGCCCTGCCCAGTCTCGTGCTGGCGCTGGCCATGGTCGCCGTGCTCGGTCCCGGCTTGTTCAACGGGGCGCTGGCGCTGGCGCTGACCGCCTGGCCCGCCTATGCGCGGCTCGCCCGTGCCGAAACGCAATTGCTTCGCCGCAGCGACTATCTGGCTGCCGCGCGCATGCATGGCATTTACGGCGTGCGGCTGGTCTTCGGCCATGTTCTGCCCATGTGTCTGCCGACGGCGGTGGTGCGGGCGGCGCTCGATATGGGCGGCATGATCCTGGCCATTGCCGGCCTCGGTTTTCTTGGCATGGGGGTTCCACCGCCGACCGCGGAGTGGGGAGCGATGGTGGCCGAGGGGGGCAAGGTGATTTTCGATCAATGGTGGGTGGCGGCCGCTCCCGGCGGCGCCATCGTGTTGGCCTGTCTGGCATTCAATCTGCTGGGCGACGGTCTGCGGGACTGGCTGGATCCGCGTCATGACTGATACCTTACCGCCGGTGCTGGACGTGGCCGGTCTGACTGTGTCCTTTCCCGGCGCAGGGGGCGAACAACGTGTGGTCGACGGCATCTCCTTCGTGCACCCTGGTGGCCGGCTGGCGCTGGTGGGGGAGTCCGGTTCCGGCAAGTCGATGACGGCGCGTGCGCTGCTCGGTCTGGTGGCCGCGCCCGGTGTCGTTGCCGCGACCCGTTTGCAGATGGACGGTTCCGATTTATCGGGTCTGAACGAGAGCGGGTGGCAACGGCTGCGCGGACAGCGGATAGGATTGATGCTGCAGGACCCGCGGCATGCGCTCGATCCGGTGCGCCGGATCGGCAGTCAGGTCGAAGAAGGACTGCGCATTCATCGCCGACTTGGCCGCGCCGAGCGGCGCGACCGGGCGTTGTCCATGCTGGAAGCGGTCGGCATGCCGGATCCTCTGCGCGCCTATCGCGCTTATCCGCATCAGCTGTCGGGCGGCATGGGGCAGCGGGCTATGCTGGCTGCGACCCTGATTGCCGAACCGCGCTTGTTGATCGCCGACGAACCGACTTCAGCGCTCGACCGCGAGCTGCGCGAGCAGGTGCTGGAACTGATAGGGGCGCAGGTCGATCTGCGCGGCATGGCCCTGCTGCTGATCAGCCACGACCTGCCGCAAGTGGCGCAGCACTGCGAGCACGTGCTGGTCATGCACCGGGGCCGCCTGGTCGAATCCCTGCCCGCCTCGCGCCTGGCCGATGCCGACCATCCGTATACGAGGATGCTGTGGCAGTGTCGCCCTTCGGCAGCGACAAAGGGGCGGCCGCTGCCGACTCTGAACATGCTGGAGGCGCAGACATGAGTGCAGTCCATTTGCAAGACGTCAGGGTCTGGCATCGCAGCGACGGCAGAGAGCGCACCGTCGTGCGCGAAGCCGCGCTGACGGTGAAGGCCGGCGAGACCTTCGGTCTGGTCGGCCCGTCCGGGTGCGGCAAATCCAGCTTGCTGCGGGTTCTGGCCGGCCTGCATCGCGAGTGGAGCGGCGAGATATGTCTGCTCGGGCAGACGCTGCTCCCGGGGCGGCGTTTCGAAGCCGGCTTGCGCGGCAAAGTGCAGATGGTGTTCCAGGACCCTTATGCTTCGCTGCACCCGCGCCATCGCATCGGGCGTGCCCTGCGCGAGCCCTTGCTGCTGGCCGGTGAAAAACGTCCCGACGCCAGGGTGGCCGAATTGCTGGCGGCGGTGGATCTGCCGGCCGCCGTGGCCGATCGTTACCCGCATCAGTTGTCGGGCGGCCAGCGCCAGAGGGTGGCCATCGCGGCCGCACTATCGCTGCGACCGAGCTTGCTCCTGCTCGACGAGCCGACCTCCGCGCTCGATATGTCGGTTCAGGCCGGCATTCTCAACCTGCTCAACCGGCTGAAGACGGAATACGACATGACGCTGTTGCTGGTCAGTCATGATGCCGATGTGATCGCGCATATGTGCAATCGCGCCGTCACCCTGCGTGACGGGCATCTTGAAGGCGTCATCGGAACGGGGGGCGACGGCTGATCCGGACCGCTCATGGCCGGTATCGCGAGTTTGTCGCGTGCTACACCATCAACGGCAACCAATACAGCGCGTCAGGCCAATCGCTCACGGCGACGGTGAAATTCCCCACGGTACGTCCCTACCTTGGTTTCGGCTTTGGCCATACGCCGCGGAAGGGGCTGGGGTTTTATTCGGACCTTGGCGTCGCTTATGGCAAGCCTTCGGTCGATCTGAGTGCGAGCCAGGCGCTGCAACAGCAAGCGGTCAACGATATCGCTACCGAGAAGAGCGATCTGGAAAGCAAGGCCAATCGGCTCAGGTATATGCCGGTACTGAATGTCGGCGTCAGTTACGTATTCTGACCCCGCGTTTTGCATGTGGCGCGTCCCCGCGCAGATTCGCCGCTGACAGCCGGATGCCGGGCTTGAGCTATGAGTCCTCGCCCGCTCGCAGCATGGTGGGTCGTCACCGTAGAAAAAATAACCGTTCAAGCGCCCGTGGATAGGCTTTCGGTGCTTCGGTGCGAGTCGTTCGACGCAACTTTTGCGAGCGTTGAGCCCGTGCCGTCAACGTCGCGGCGATCGTCCGGGCGGTTTGGGCGGTTTGGGGCGCGGCGGCGGCAATTCGGCGGCGGTCGCCTGCAGCAAGCGCCGCAGCAGTTCGGGCTCGTCGAGCGCCTGCTCGATCAGAAAATGCGCCTTGGCGCCGGGGTAGGGCAGCCCTTCCACCAGCGGCGACAGCAGCTCGCGGGCAGCCTGGGTCGGCTTCAGGTAGAGGGCGTTGTCGCAGACAAGGCCGACGACCTTGCCGTCCAGATAAAGCGCGTACTCGCCGAACATCTTGCGGTAGCCGAGCGCCGCGCCCAGGCCGGCCTGTTCGCAGACATAATCGACGAAATCCCGTGTGCTGGCCATGGCGGTCGCTCCGTGTGCTTTTCAGGCCTATGCGTTCGGCGTCACGCAGTGGCCGGGCAATTGAACATCCAGCGTATGTTGTAGCGATCGGTCAGTATGCCGAAGTAACCGCCCCAGAACATGTCGCGCAGCGGCATTTCGACGCTCCCGCCCTCCACCAGCGCCGCGAACAGGCGGTCGGCTTCTTCGCGGCTGTCCGGCTCCAGATTGATGGATATATTGTTGCCGGTCACAACGGGGAAGCCCATCGAATGCGGGGCATCGGTTCCCATCAGAATATGTCCGCCGAGAATGGGCAATTCGACGTGCATGACCAGGTCCTGGTCGGCTTCGGCAAACGGCGGCTGTTCGGGGGAGGTCGGAATATCCCTGAATTTGACCATGGGCGCGCAAAACTCGGTTGCGAACACTGAGCGGTAGAACAGAAACGCGTGTTCGGTCACGCGCGGGAAATTGAGGTAGGTACTGACACGTGCCATCTGCGACTCCTTGAATCGGTTGCCGGTACGCGGGCCTGCCGTTGTCCGGGACCGGGGACTGGCCCGCGCGCGGTGAAAGCGAGGAGCAGCGCCGCTGCAACACGCGTCCGCCGTTGCGCGAAAGCGCCGGGTTGGGCTCATTATCGGGCCTGGCGCGCGAGTTCGCCAGCCCGCAAGCGTGGGCGAGCGCGCCGCGGCGCGTCGGAGGCAGCGCGGCCGTGCCGCGTAATGTGCCGTTGCACAATTCGACGGCGTCGGACAGGTGCGACTTTCTCTGTTTCGCGCTAAACCCGGGCAAAAGTCCGGGTGTAAACTTTCCGGATGCCGCTGCGCGGCCACGACGTTCTCATTCCACCCCTATCCTGTGATGAAGATGATATGAAACCGCGAATTGTCATTGCCCGTGCCGTACCGCAAGCCGTCGCCGCGCGCGCGAGCCGGGACTTCGATGCCCTGTTGTCGCAAGACGATATTCCCGATAGCAACGAAGTGCTGGCCCGTGTCGCCCGCCACCAGGCTGAGGGTCTGCTGGTGGGGGCCACGGTGAAGCTCGATGCGGCTACGATAGCGCGCATGCCGGACTGCCTGCGGATCATCGCCACCTTGAGCGCCGGCTTCGAACATGTCGACGTCGCGGCAGCCCGCGCGCGCGGCATCGTGGTGACCAATGCGCCGGAAGGGCCGACCGAGTGCACCGCCGATCTGGCCATGATGCTGCTGCTGTGTGCGGCGCGCCGGGCCGGCGAATATAACGACCTGATGCGCGCGGGGTGGCGCCGGGTGCTCGGCCTGGGTGAAATGCTCGGGCTCAAGGTCAGCGGCAAGACGATCGGCATCTATGGCATGGGACGCATCGGACGCGAAATGGCACAGCGAGCGCGCGGCTTCGGCATGAAGGTGCTGTACCACAATCGCACGCGCCTGCCGCCCGAACTGGAGCAAGGGGCACGCTATTTCGACGATTTCCATGCCATGCTGCCGTACTGCGAATTTCTATCCCTGCATGCCCCTGCCAGCGCATCGACCCGCCATGTCATCGATCGCGCCGCGCTCGCCTTGCTGCCGCCGCGAGCGGTGCTGGTCAATACCGCACGCGGCCAGCTCGTCGATGAAGAGGCCTTGCTGGACGCCTTGCAAAGCGAACGCCTGGCGGCGGCCGGGCTCGATGTTTTCGCGAGCGAACCCGCCTTTGACCAGCGTTTTGCCACACTGCCCAATGTGTTTCTAACTCCGCACGCCGCCAGCGCGACCATAGAGACGCGCAACGCTATGGGGTTTTGCGCGCTCGACAACCTCGAGGCGGTCCTCGCCGGTCGCGAGCCGCTGACACCGGTCGCGTGAGAGCTGCGGCAAGCTGCCGGCGTCGGGAGCTTGCACCCGACCCCCATGCCTGCTGAAGCCGCGGGCTTGCATCGCGGCTTCGAGCATCCCGCGCCGCGATGCAGGGACGATCGCCGGCCGCTCTTCCGCGACGCCGCCACGGCCCATACACGGCTGCCCGGCCAGGATCGGGCAGGGCGGCAACATTGCGGCAGATTTCGTTTTGCGCGGCCGCCATTCTACATTTTATCTATTCTTTGAATTTTATTTGTTTTTATACGGTAACTTGTAGCATTTAGTTGTGACGTATTGCCTTGTTTGGTTTCTTGTTGGTGTTTTGTGCTTGCGCCAGCTTGCGGTATGCTGGGTCTGGCAATAGCGCACCAAATACAATAATGACCGATCGGGATCGCAATCATGTCTGACCAACACGCAAGGCCGCTCAACGGCGGCGACTACCGCACTCTCGCACTGGCCGCCCTCGGCGGCACCCTCGAATTCTACGACTTCGTCATCTATGTGTTCTTCGCCGCCGTGATGGGGCATGTATTCTTTCCGCCGCACAGTCCGGACTGGCTCGTGCAGCTGCAGACCTATGGCATCTTTGCCGCCGGCTACCTGGCGCGGCCACTCGGCGGCATCGTGATGGCCCACTTTGGCGACCTGCAGGGACGCAAGCGCATGTTCACCTTGAGCATTCTGCTGATGGCGCTGCCGACCTTCATCATGGGTTTGTTGCCCAGCTATGCGGTAGCCGGCGTCTGGGCCCCCGTCCTGCTGCTGCTGTTGCGGGTATTGCAGGGCGCGGCTATTGGCGGCGAAGTGCCGGGCGCCTGGGTCTTCGTGTCGGAGCATGTGCCGACGCGTCGGGTCGGTTTTGCCTGCGGCACCCTGACCGCCGGTTTGACCATCGGCATCCTGCTTGGCTCGCTGGTCGCCTCCGTGATGCATGCTCGCTTCGGCAACGACGAGTTGATCGCTTATGCCTGGCGTATTCCCTTTCTGCTGGGCGGCGTGTTCGGCCTGATCTCGGTCTGGCTGCGCGGTTATCTGCAAGAGACGCCGATATTCCGCGAGATGGAGGCGCAGCGCGCAGTGCTGACCGAATGGCCGATGAAACGCGTGATGGCTGCGCATCGCGGCGCGATGCTGCTGTCCATGCTCGTCACCTGGATGCTGACGGGCGGCATCGTGGTGGTGATACTGATGACGCCGGCCCTGCTGGGCAAGCTGCCGCAGATCGGGCCCGGGCTCGCTCTGCAGGCCAATTGCCTGGCCGTGCTCGCGCTGTCGCTCGGCTGTGTGTTGGCCGGCAGTCTGACCGACCGCTTTGGCAATGGCTCGGTGCTGACCGGCGGTTCGCTACTGCTGGCCGGCGCCTGCCATCTGTTCTACGGCGGCATCGCCGCCCACCCTGGATGGCTGTTTCCCGGCTATGCTCTGCTCGGCTTTACCGTCGGTGTGATCGCGACCGTGCCTTGCATCATGGTGAGAGCGTTTCCGGCTGCAGTGCGTTTCAGCGGGCTGTCCCTGTCCTATAACCTGGCCTACGCGGTATTCGGAGGGCTGACCCCCATGCTGGTGGCGTTGCTGCTCAAGGGGGACGCATTGGCTCCCGCGCACTATGTGATCGCTCTGGCGATCATGAGCGTGTGCATCGGCCTCTGGCTGACGCTGAGCGAGCGCCGCCGCGGCGCGGCTTTGGCCGTGGCCTTCGCCCGGCGCTGAATCCGGTGTCGAGCGGCAGTAAAAAAGCGGCCACGGCCGCTTTTTTACTGCCGGGTGCGAGATGTCGCTCGCGCGCTCATGCCGTGGCAGGGGCTGGCTGGTTGGCCTGCAGGATCGCGCCGGCCAGGCGGTCGAGGGCGGCGAAATCTTCCGGCTTGGGCACGCCGCTGGCGATGACGGGTTCCAGCCACTCCGCATTCAGATTGTTCAGCAGCGGCCGCAGATTTTCCGGCATCGACGTGCCCCAGCCATAGGAACCGATAATGCCGGCGTGAGTGGCTTTCGGCTTTAGTGCATTGGCCAGGAAGGCGGCATTGGCCATGGCCGGATGGGCGCCATCCAGTACCGTGGGCGAGGCGAAGATCAGGGTCGAGGCTTCGACCAGCGAAGACGCAAAGCGTCCGCTGTCGAGCTCGACGACATTGAATGGCTGAACCTTCAGATTCTGTTCCATCAGCCTGTCGAGCAGATACGCGACCATCTTGCTGGTGCTCTCGTACATCGAGAGGTAGGGGACGATGACTTCGGGGCGCGGCGTATCTCCCGCCCAGCGCCGATACAGATCGAGAATGAAGGCCGGGCGCGCATAGACCGGGCCGTGACTGGGCGCGATCATCGCAATGTTTTCCGCCGTCAGACGCTCCAGATGCCGCATCACATGCTTGCGGTAAGGCATCATGATTTCAGCGTAATACATGCGCGCCGCGCGCTCGACGCGCGCTTCGTCGTCGGCGAACACGTCCGAGGTCGCGAGGTGCGAGCCCATGAAGTCGCAGGTGAACAGGATGTTGTCCGGCTCGAGATAGGTGACGGTGCTGTCCGGCCAATGCACCCAGGGCATCCACATGAAGCGCAGCGAGGTATCGCCGAGCGACAGCGTGTGATTATCCTGGATCAGGCCGAACATCTCGCGCGGCAGATTGAGGCCGGCGACCAGCAGGCTGCGGCATTTGGCATTGGCCAGCACCTTCGCTTCCGGGAAGGCGGCTAGTACGGCCGGGATGGATCCGGCGTGATCGAGCTCGGCGTGATTGGAAATGATGTAGTCCAGCCGTGTCAGACCGAGCTTCTGCAGTGCGAGAACGAAGTCCTCCGCCATCGACGGGTGCACTGTATCGATCAGTGCGGTTTTTTCGCTGCCCTTGATCAGGTAGGCGTTGTAGCTGGTCCCTTCGGGCAAGGGCACCAGTTCGTCGAACAGCTTGCGGTCCCAGTCCTGTGCGGCCAACGAATAGACGTTGGGCTTGAGCTGTCTGACGATCATGATTCATCCCCTGTGCTGTCGCTGGCGGGCGTTCCGCCTGGGCGGAAAGGCAGGGCGGCCGCAACGGAGTGACCCTGCCCTGGCTGCACTATTGTCCCGGAGGACGGTTGCGACAAGCACATCGGGCTGTTTGCCGTCCGACTGTCCCGTTTAGTGACAGCCGGGGGAGGCGTCGGCTAGGGGCGGCCGCCGAGCCGGATATTGCGGAAACTGGAGGGGGCATGCGAGAACACGGCCGACCAGACCACGATCAGCCATAGCAGCGGCAGGCGCAGCGCGGGGATATGCATCATCGCGGCGACCAGCAGCAGCTTGATCAGCATGCTCAGGCCGACCATCTGGCGAAGATGGTCGGGGTGCTGCCACAGATCGAGCGCCCATAGCGTCAGCCCGGTCAGCAGCACCGCAAGGCCGCCGGACGGTTCGGCCATCGGCTGTGCGAGCACGCCGGCGCAGAACTGGATCACGGCCACCAGATGCAGGCCGCGCACCACTACCTTTAACCAGCGTTGGGCGGGAAATTCGCGCTGGGGAATAATCGGGATCATGAGCGTGCACCGGAATCGTTCGCAGCCTGCCTGCCGGGGAAGTGTCCGGCGCAGGGATCATTCAGCGATTATGCGACAGCGCGTGCGAGTGTGCTGAAGAAATCGGCAGGGGAGGCGGGATGAAGCGGCGGGTTGCGGAGAACGGGCCCGGCTGTGCGAATGGAGCGCTCGACAGGCCGGTGCTCATCTGCGCAATGAACAGGCAAACCGGGACGTCAACGGGTGGGGTTGGCCTGATTTTGCGATGCCTCGGACACATAGAGAATAAAACCCGCATGCGAGCCATTGAGGTAATGCTTGCGCCGGAATAGCGTGGCGGATTCGTTCAGCCATGCGCTATTCATTGCCGACAGGTACTCGGGCAGGCCGTGGATTTCCTGATTGATATCGTATTTTATCTGGTGAATCACGTTATCGCGTTGGATCTCCTGGTTGCAGGACGGCACCCAGCAGAAGCTCTCCAGGTCGGAGCCGCGCCGGCTGAACCTGGCGGGTGATGGATCCAGCTTGGTGGTGCGGCCCAGTCGATTCTTGACCTCCAGGGCATACAGATTGCCAAATACTAGATAGTCGGTCACCCGTTGGGCAAAGTCGGAGCGGCAGAGCAGCGGGTGCGGTTTGAAGGTGCAGACCAGAATGTTGCGTTTCACCGCAATGGCGCTGGCGTGATGCACCGAGGCGCGCCAACTGCGCGCCAGGACTTCCCAACCGATCGGCGGTTCGAACCACTTTCCCATATTCAGACACTCGGCATAGTCGAGGATCCCGCGCCGGTCGAGTACCGGGATTGGTTCGCCAAACGAGAACGCCTGGGCCGCCGCTTGTGCAACTACGCGCTAAAACCTGCCGATCAGACTGACAAAGGAGAGGCCATTAGTTTATGCGGGTTCTGCATCTGTAGAAAATGCGATGTCCTTCTGAGCGTCCAGTGCCGCGATCCGCTTTAAAAGTTCCGTGCGTATCGATAGGTAAGCATCGCTGCCCATCGTCAGCCGCTTCGGAGCAGGGTTGATGGCCGTTGAATCCAACATCGCCTGCGCCATCTTGCTTGCATCGCCCTTGAGCTTAAATGAGCCGCTCATCACCGCCCTGCGAACATCGTTAGCTGGAGTGTTCTCATAGGCAGGCATCGGCTCTGGACTCACCATGCCACTGCCAAATGCCGTTTTGGCTGGACCAGGCTCAACCAAGGTGAACTCGATATGGAAAGGCGCAACCTCTTGTGCCACCGACTCCACGAAGCCTTCGATTCCCCATTTAGTGGCGTGATAAACACTGAAATTGGGATACGCAATTTGGCCGCCCTCAGACGAGACCTGCAAAATTCGCCCGCCGCCTTGGGCTCGCAAATGCGGTAGCACGGTGCGAATCACCTGAATCGAGCCGATCAGGTTGGTATCAATCTGGTCGCGGATTTGGGCGTCACTGACTTCTTCGCCGGCGCCAAATAATCCGTAACCCGCATTGCTCACCACAAAGTCGATACGCCCCATGGCATCGAATGCGCGGTCGACGGTACGACGCACATCGTCCATATGGCTGACATCCAGCGTCGTGACCCACAGGAGTTCGCCATAGTGTTCTTTCAGATCGTCGAGCGCATCTTCTCGGCGCACAGTGGCCGCAACGCGGTCGCCGCGCGCCAAGATTTTCTCGGTCAATTGTCGGCCGATGCCGGATGAAGTGCCCGTAATGAACCAGGTTTTAGTCATGGAGAAATACCTTTCGCGTAACGCTGCGGAATTGCAGCAGGCCGTGAAAGTAATGGTAGGTCTGGCCAATTCATTTTACTATCCGTACAATGTTGCATGATTTGGTGAAAAAAACCCATGAATATACGGCCAACCCTCTCGGATCTCGAAGCGTTCGCAGCCATCGTGACCCACCGCAGCTTTCGTAAAGCAGCCGAAGAGCTGAGGTTATCGCCCTCCACCCTCAGCCACATGATGCGGACGCTGGAAGCCAACATGGGGGTGCGCCTGCTGCATCGAACGACCCGCAGCTTGTCTACCACGGAAGCCGGGGAGCGGCTTCTTGCGCGGCTCCAACCTGTGCTTCGTGATCTCGATCTGGCGCTGGAGGAGGTCAATGTCTTTCGGGATCGCCCCAGTGGCCAATTGCGCATCAATGCCAGTGAGATTGCTGCCCGACTGCTGCTGCATTCGGTGGTGCCGACCTTCTTGGCGCGTTTTCCAGATATGAGCCTGGACCTAGTCACGGAAGGGCGATTGATTGATATCGTTGCCGAGGGCTTTGATGCTGGTATCCGGCTTGGAGAGTCGGTGCCTCAGGATATGGTTGCGGTGCGTTTCGGTGGGACGGCGCGGTTTGTGGCCGTAGCCTCCCCGGGATATTTGGCAGACCATCCCAAACCAGAAACGCCGGATGATCTCCGGGACCACCGGTGTATCCGGGTCCGTATGCCTAGCGGCAAGCCGTATCGATGGGAGTTTGAACATCATGGACAGGAATTGACCGTCGATTTCCCGGGGCAGCTAACTCTTGACCACCCGGGGTTGATGGCTGAGTGTGCGCTAAAGGGAATGGGCATCGCCTACGTTCCGACTTCGGTGGTGCAGTCTTACCTGGATGCGGGCCAGCTGGTGGAGGTTCTTTCAAACTGGTGCCCGGCAATCCCGGGTCTGTTTCTGTACTACGCAGGGCATCGGCATGTTCCTGCGGGTCTGAGGGCGTTTATTGATGTGTTGAAAGAGCTGATGCCTTGACTCACTGGAGCACTGGAAATGCCGGAGCATACGGATAGCCAGTCTGCTGTGGACTACACGAAGCGGAAGTTCCCGCTCTAGAGTTTGCAGGGCTTGCACGAACTTGCTGGCATTAAAAACGTTCTCGATCATTGCGGATGTCAGCCTTGGGTCATCAAGGAATTGGATGGTGGCGCTAAGGGGGAGGCCGCTCGAAAGTGTTTTGCTGGGGGTCTTTGCGAGGGGGGGCAAGGGGCCGTGCGCTGTGTTGGGGCGCGTTGAGCGCCGCGGGTTTCTGTGTCTTGGCTGAAGTTGCGGGCGGGGCTTGCCGTAGGTCGAGATCATCCAGGTGGGCGCCGGTACCGTCGCGATTTCCTTTGCTGACCACATCCGTCTCCCGTGGATGCTGCCGGGCGCAGCGGGCCGTTCTCCGTGCTGGCCCATTGGCAGAGAGTGCCGGGCTTTCTGCGCATCAGGTCGGCAGCTTATCGGGTCGTGAAATGCGTTGGTCGAGCGGGCGCAGCGATCTGTTCGGCTCTCATTGGTGAGCGAGATATAATTTTACGATTGCAGTGAAGAAATAGAGGAATGCAAAAAAGGCCAGCGCATGGCTGGCCTCTCTTAATTTTGCTTACACAGCGTATACGTGAATCGCCATGCTATCGACTCAGCCAGATGCAGACATCGCTAAGTCTATGAATAGGATGGTGGCGAATCAGGGACTCGAACCCCGGACCTGCGGATTATGATTCCTTTTTGTGGTTTTTAACTTCATTAGTTATCAATGGCTTGCCGCGCTTGCCTGTATTCTAGCACTATCTAAAACGGTCACAATAACGGCCTTGCCGGGTGAGGCCTGTCACAACTGTGGCACAGGGGCACAGTCCTTCTGATAACATCACCGTGACTTATCAGAAATCATTCCCTATCCGTAATTTAAAGCCCAGCTCCCCGCAAGCCATCCGATCGCACGCGCCTGAGCCTAGGCAAGAAGAATATTCAGGAGAACGTTATTTTCGAATTTATTTTTCATAGAACGGCAGCTGACATTTTGTTAGCCGTAATTATCACATCTCTTGTCGGTTGCTCAGCAACAGGGAACCTGACGGCAGAGCAGTTGATGGCTGTCGACACGTCAGCCCCAGCACAGAAGCCGCAACTTACAGTTGGCGACAAGTGGGCGTACCACTCGACATCTTTCAAGGATTATTCGATAGAGGTTGCAGAAGTCACGAACAAATACGTTGACATGAAATATCAAACGGGTGGACACCGTATATTTTTCCCATCCTTGAATTACCACTACACCAATGAAGAGCTCCACTCTGACTTGTATGTAAAGTTGTATTCTTGGCCACTTACGACCGGTAAAAAATGGGAGTACTCAGATTACCAAGATGGGCACAATTTCACAACCAGTGCCGTCGTCGTTGGTTACGAAAGTATAACCGTCCCGGCTGGTAAATTTATGGCTGTCAAGATTGTTTATCGCCTCAAATGGTTTCACAATGGGGTGTCCGGGGACGGAACAAAGACTTTATGGTACTCTCCCATCGTTAAAAATTTCGTACGAATTCAGCTTGATGGATTCGACGCAAATGGAGTCAAGAGCTATTCGAGCTTTACCGAGCTACTGTCATATAATGTTATGTAACAAAAAATAGCATTCTGCTCTGAGTAGCGGCTACCGGAATGGGCCTTTGCCTTTATTGCTATGGCTATTCCGATTCCGCAGTTGATTCGTGCCAAGCAAGTAATACAGAAGGGGATGCATCTACGAACCCATCAGGTTATGTGTCCTTGGCGGTGGGCACAAACGGGTATCTGCAGGCGTGCAAGGGCTAGCACTGCAGCGGAACAGGTGAACGAGCCGACAGCAGAAATGGACTCAGAAAGTATTGATGATGCATAATGAAGTTCCAAAATAGGATGAGCGGCTTTCCCTGCATGACAGCATGGCGTATTTGCAAAGAACCATGTAATTAAATTACAGGATAATTAAGAATTGTGCAGTGAAGGTACTATGCAATAGCAAGCTCATAGCGCGACAATAAATTTGAATTCATGGTTGATGCCAATTATTAATTTATCACGCGATGAATCTATTAATGATATCGCACGATTAACCTGAATAAGGCAAAATAAGCCGTAGAGGAGAGGGGCATAGACATCGCCGTGAGCCAAGAAAAACAACCAGCTCTATTCAAAAATAAATATTCTCATCGTCCTTGGCTGTACACCTCCACGAGTCATGCCCGTTGCTCACCATGGAAGATAGTGCGCATAAGAAAAATTGCAACACATTAGGGAAACGGCACGAACGTCAGCGGCGAATTAACTTGCGGCTCTTATTGAGAATTGGCAATATGTGTAAAATATATCGGTTGCGCTCCCGTAGCGCCTTCACTCGTTCATAGAGCCTTTCATGTCGACCATCCCGTTAATAACGGAGCATGACGGTCTACACCGCAGATTTGCCTACTGGCACAGCCCTTCTGATAACATCACTGTGACTTATCAGAAATCATTCCCTATCCGTAGTCTAAAGCCCATTTCCCCCGCATGCCGTCCGATCGCACGCGCCAGAGCCTAGGCAAGAAGAATATTCAGGAGAACGTTATGTTCGAATTTATTTTTCATAGAACGGCAGCAGTCATTTTGTTCGCCGTAATTATCACATCTCTTGCCGGTTGCGCAGCAACAGGCAACCTGACGGCAGAACAGCTGATGTCTGTTGACACGTCAGCCCCCGCACAGAAGCCGAAACTTACTGTTGGTGACAAGTGGTCGTACCACTCGACATCTTTCAAGGATTATTCGATAGAGGTCGCCGAGGTCACGAACAAATCCGTCGACATGAAATATCAAACGGGTGGGCACCGTATATTTTTGCCATCCTTGAATTACCACTACACCAATGAAGAACTCCACTCCGACGTGTATGTAAAGATGTACTCTTGGCCACTTACGACCGGAAAAAAATGGGAGTACCCCACTTACCAAGATGGGCACAAGCTCACAACCACTGCCATCGTTGTTGGTTACGAAAGCATAACGGTCCCGGCTGGTAAATTCATGGCGGTCAAGATTGTTTATCGCTGCAAATGGTTCCGAAATGGCGCCTCGGGTGACGCGGTAAAGACTATCTGGTACTCTCCTGTTGTTAAAAGTTATGTGCGGGAACAGATCGATGGATTCGATGCAGGTGGCGTTAAGCGCTATTCGAGCTTTACCGAGCTACTGTCATATAATGTAATATAACTAAAAATAACATTCTGCTCTGAGTAGCGGCTACCGGAATGGGCCTTTGCCTTTATTGCTATGGCTATTCCGATTCCGCAGTTGATTCGTGCCAAGTAAGTAATGCTGAAAACGAATGGGGCCTAGAATTCCAACCGGCCAGTCGCGTAGCATAGTGCAGAGGTCGCGCAATCCAGTTCTTCTCGTTTCTGTCGGCGGTGCGAATAGACAGGCCGTACCGTGTACTAGTATATTAAAAAAATGCCAACGGCACGCACTAATGCTGCACCTTCTCGGCTCACATTCTGTTTTCCTTGTAATAGTATTTCGTGCTTACTAGCAAATGCATCATTTTTTTCGCGCACACTAGCTGAAAATCAATATTAATCGCCACAATCGCCCATCATTTGGTGGGGCGATCAAATAATTAAGGTATTTCATGATGCGTAACCAATATCTTCTAAGTGCCCTTCTTCTGTTAACTACTCTCGCTAGCACCAATATGGCGCAAGCAGATCAAATTAACGCCCCCGTTATCAAAAGCGGGCTTACCTGCCGATATGACATCATAGATGGGTTTTCCGGAGTTAAAACAGGAGAGCGCACAGACACTTACACCGTCATGTCCAACGGCACCATCCGTTACAAGCAAGGGGACGTTCATTTCGTCCTCGACAAGGACCTGAATCAGATCACCAAAACCGGTGAGATTCATCGTTACTACAAGTGGCCATTTACTTCAGGGGATTCGTGGACGATTACCTTTCAAAACACTGCCGGATCCAGCTTTACCGGAACCGTGTCAGAGATCGGCATCGAGCAACTTGACGGTGCAACCGTTGCCCACACCCGCTGGGAATGGAGCTACAAGAACGTATACACCACAAGGGATAGTTGGCTTGATATCTCCAGTGGCTGCATGACCAAGGAGGTCAAAACTAGCCGTTTTAGAGGGAAGCCGTCGACGACCATCCTAAAACTAACCTCGCAACAAGGGTAAGCCTGTCAAGCAGGAATTGAGTGTGACATTGCATGGTTGATACGCTGAGCACGACGCCAAGCGCTGCGTCCTGTGTGCAACACCTAAAGGGCTTATGCCATGCGGCGTTGGCAGTCCCACATGATGTGCCACAAATCGTCCACTTTACTTATTTCTTCAAAAACAGAAGGGGTTAGCGTACGAACGCATTATTTGAAAACACGCCTTTCTCCTGCTGAGAATCGTGCCCTTCAGCGTAGCACCGATGTATGCCGGGCCGTTGTCGCTGCGAATCACTTTGGGCTTGCCACGCCATTCAATGACCTGATCCAAGGCTCGCACCACACGCTCTGACGGCAACGACAGATCCACATCCATGGCCAGCGCTTCACG
>NZ_AUGZ01000032.1 GCF_000422925.1 Paludibacterium yongneupense DSM 18731 | reverse complement strand
CCCTGAACCTCCACGAACGAGACGCCCCAACCGCCCACGGGGACACTAGACTCCCGCGAACCCTACTCTCCGGGAGTGCTTGCCGCTGCGCGTCTCAATACCACCAGCACAGACGCTGGAAGCAGCCGATGCGAGACCCCGGCGGGGGTTTGACCGCCGTACTGCTGACGGCAGGGGCAGGCCCTTCGGCCGGAGCCGCCGCAGCCGCCAGCGGGAATGTGCCCAGGAAAACGAGTATAAACAGACTGTTCAAGCTGCATTTCATGTCATCACCTCGCTGAGAAAAGGCTCGGAAAGAGAGCCGCCCAGCTTCGAGGCCAGGAAAATACTTACGTTCAGTAAATTTTTCTGTGAAATAAGCCGCCGCTGACGCCCGGTCGTTTCATGCCGCCGTGCCGGTTTTAGGCCTGCAACTCTCCATGCTACTATGGTTCAGCCGATCAACTTTCCGCAAGAATGCAATGAGCAAATTCTGGAGTCCCGTCGTCCATTCTCTGACCCCGTATGTGCCGGGCGAACAGCCGAAAATATCGGGTCTGATCAAGCTGAATACCAACGAAAACCCCTATGGTCCGTCTCCGCGTGCCGTCGAGGCGATGCAGCGTGCCCTGGGCGATTCGCTGCGGCTCTATCCAGATCCTGGGTCCGATGCGCTGCGTTCGACGCTTGCCGCCTATCATGGTATCGGCACGGAGCAGGTTTTCGTCGGCAACGGCTCCGACGAAGTGCTGGCGGTGGTGTTTCAGGCCCTGCTTGACCACGAGCAGGCGCTCTTGTTCCCGGATATTAGCTACAGCTTCTACCCTGTCTACTGCGGCTTGTACGGTATCGCGTACCGCCAGGTTCCGCTAAACGACAAAATGGAAATCGACGTAGACGATTATAGGGGGCCCTGCGGCGCCATCATTTTTCCGAACCCCAATGCGCCGACCGGCATTGCCTTGCCGCTCGCGGCCATCGAGCGTCTGCTGCAAGCGCAACCGGAGCGGGTGGTGGTTATCGATGAAGCCTATGTCGACTTCGGTGTGGAGAGTGCGGTCAGCCTGATCGGGCGCTATCCCAATCTGCTCGTGGTGCAGACCTTGTCCAAGTCGCGCTCGCTGGCCGGCTTGCGTGTCGGCACCGCCTATGGCTCAACCGAACTGATCGCCGGGCTGGAGCGGGTCAAAAACAGCTTCAATTCGTACCCGCTCGATCGCGTGGCACAGGCGGGGGCGATCGCTGCCTATCAGGATGAGGCCTATTTTCAGCAAACCCGGCAAGCCATCATCGCCACCCGGGAAGCCCTGAGCGCGAGCCTTGGACAACTGGGATTCGAGGTATTGCCGTCGGGCGCCAATTTCGTCTTTGTCCGGCATCCGCGCTGCGATGCGGCACGCCTGGCAGCCGGCTTGCGCGAGCGGGCAATCATCGTTCGTCATTTCCACTCGCCGCGGATCGATCAATATCTGCGGATAACGATAGGAACCGACGACGAATGCGCCGCGCTGGTGGCCGCCTTGACCGAACTGCTGCCTGCGCTCTGAGCCGCGCGCGTCTCAGAGGATGCGGTAGAGCAGACGGTCGATGCGAACCCGGCTGAGCCGGGTCAATAGCTTGCGTACGGCTTCCGGATACTGCCCGAGGCGCTCGAGTTGGCGGTAATGCTCGATCGGGCGGGTCCGGGCGAGGATGGTGTCCAGTTCTTCGCGCTTCTGTCCGGCGAGTTCCTGCCGCGGGTCGTGGATGAGCAGCGCGTTTTCCAGATCCAGGCTGAACGCGCGTGGGTTCAGGTTGTTGCCTGTAATCAGGTGCAGACGTTCGTCTATCCACAGCCCTTTCAAATGGTAGCTGTTGTCGCCGTCCCGCCACAGATGGATCTTCAGCTGCCCCTGTTCCAGCGTCTTGCGATGGCGGCGCGCAAAGCGGCGAAGATTGATCTCGTAGAGATAAGGCAGGGCCCCGATGACCTTGAACGGTTCGCTGGGCGGGATGAAAAAATCGTTGGCGGTCTTGTCGCCGACGATGATTTCGACCGTGACGCCACGATTGATCAGACGATTGACTTCGCGCGTGACCGGCTTGGGGAAGTTGAAGTACGGCGTGCAGATGATCAGGTGATGTTCGGTCTGCCTGATCAGGTCGACAATGATACGGTTGAGTGCATTATTGCGGCCGACGCCTATCAGCGGTGTGACCGCGAGCGTGGCGGGCAGTGCGGTCGCCTGTGATGTGTCGTAGCGTACGCTCATCAAGTGCTTGCGCAGCTCGCGGATTTCCCTGCGCAGCGTCCGTGTCGGCGGCGTATCGGCGAGGTCTAGCCGGTGCACGGCCGGAGAGGCCAGCAGGTGTTGCTGCAACAGATTGACCATGCTGTCGGCCAGCGTCGGGCAGTCGATGCACTGATAGCGGTCGTGGCGGTATTTCTGCAATTTGTGCAGATAGACATTATTGAGGCTGGCACCGCTGTAGAGCACGGTATCGTCGATGACGAAGCCCTTGAGGTGCAATACTCCGAACAGCTCGCGGGTCTGAACCGGTACGCCGTAGATCGGAACCTCAGTGCTCATTTCCTGCGTGATACTGCGGTACCAGGCCGCATTGCCGCTCTGCTTGCCTTCGCCGATGAGCCCGCGTTGTGCGCGGTGCCAGTCGACAAGTACACAAATGTCCAGTTCGGGCCTGAGAGCCCGGGCAGCGTGCAGCGCGCGCAGGATCTCTTCGCCGGCTTCGTCGTTTTGCAGATAAAGCGCAGTCAGATAAATGCGCTGGCGTGCGGACGCGATCAGATCGAGCAGGGTACGCCGCAGATCGGCGGCGCATAGCAGGGTCCGGACCGAACCGCTTTGCAAAGGAAAGCGCGGAAGTTGTTCCGGGGTGGGACGTAGTGATAAAAACGCCATGGCAGCTGGAATCGGCAGGATAGACCGCAGACACTAAAGCTAGGCATGTTATCACTACTGGGGGGCGCTGTGTCCCGTCGCTGAGCCGGAAGCCGCCGCCGAGACCAATGCTCGCATGGCATAGCATGCGGAAATGTGCAAAAATTCAGTCAACGAGACGAATTGTAGGTTTTTTCATGCTGGACCGGGACGGATATCGCCCCAATGTCGGAATAGTCCTGATCAACGCGCACAGCGAAGTATTCTGGGGCAAGCGTGTGCGCGAACACTCATGGCAGTTCCCACAGGGGGGCATCAAGCCTGGCGAAAGCCCCGAGGCCGCGATGTATCGCGAGCTGCTGGAAGAAGTCGGGCTTTTGCCACAACATGTGAGGATTCTTGGCCGCACACGCGACTGGCTGCGCTACGATGTCCCCAGCAATTGGGTGCGGCGCGAATGGCGTGGCAGTTACAAGGGCCAGAAACAGATCTGGTTTCTGCTGAAACTGGTCGGTCGCGATTGCGACGTCTGTCTGCGCGCGACCAACCACCCCGAGTTCGATGGCTGGCGCTGGAACGAATACTGGGCGCCGATCGATTCTGTTATCGAGTTCAAACGCGACGTCTATGAACGAGCCTTGCGGGAGCTGTCCCGCTTCGTCAAGGGTGTGGAATCGCGCGAGGATTTCCTCGGGCGGCAACCTGCCCTGCATGGCCGGGGCGACTAAGCCCCCGGGCCTTCCATTCAATGCGCCCCGCGCTTGCCGCCGTGGCGTGTTTTCACTGCGAATTCATTCATTCAAGCCATGACCCAACAGTACGACGAATCCTCGGTCCGGGTGCTCAAGGGCCTCGAGCCGGTCAAAGAGCGTCCGGGGATGTATACCCGGACCACCGATCCGACCCATATCTGTCAGGAAGTCATCGATAATGCGGCCGACGAAGCCCTGGGCGGCTACGCGCGCAAGATCGCGGTGACGGTACATCTGGACGGCTCCCTCTCGGTCGAAGACGACGGCCGCGGCATTCCTGTCGGCCTCCATCCTACCGAAGGCGTGGCGGTGGTCGAGCTGGTTTTCACCCGCTTGCACGCCGGGGGCAAGTTCAACAAGAAGGATGGCGGTGCCTATGCCTTCTCCGGCGGTCTGCACGGCGTCGGCGTGTCAGTGACCAATGCCTTGTCGACACGACTCGAAGTCGAGGTCAAGCGTGAGGGTGGGGTTTACCGCATGGCCTTCTCCGGTGGCGATGTGGTCGAAGCCCTGGCGCGGGTCGGCGACTGCGGCGCGAGAACCAGCGGCACCCGGGTGCGGGTATGGCCGGATGGCCGTTATTTCGAAAGTCCGCGCTATTCGATGCCGGAGCTGGAACGGCTGCTGCGCGCCAAGGCGGTGCTATTGCCGGGCGTTGCGGTCAGCCTTGTGCTCGAGCGGGCTGGAGGGGATGAAGTCAAGGCCTGGCATTATCCGGACGGCTTGAAGAGCTATCTGGTCGAGTTGTGCAACGGCGACGAGCCGGTCGCTCCCTTTTTTGCCGGCGAGGCCTATATCAGCGGCGAGCATGAGCAATTCGCGGTCGGCGAGGGCGCGCAGTGGGCGCTGGCCTGGTTTGAAGAGGCCGCCGGTGGCGAAAGCTATGTCAACCTGATCCCGACCTCGTCCGGCGGCACGCATGAAGCCGGTATGCGTGCCGGCGTGTACGAGGCCGTCAAGAGTTTTGTCGATCACCACAACCTGCTTCCGCGCGGTGTGAAGTTGATGGCCGAAGACGTCTGGAGCCGCGTGCGTTATGTCTTGTCGGCGCGCGTGCTCGATCCTCAGTTCCAGGGGCAGACCAAGGAAAAACTGACCAGTCGCGACGCGTTGAAATTGATTTCCGGATTGACGCGCGACCCGGTTGAATTGTGGCTCAACCAGAATGTCGAAGCCGGCAAGAAAATTGCAGAACTCGCGATACGGCAGGCGCAGAGCCGCCTGAAGTCGGTCAAGAAAGTCGAAAAGAAAAAAGGCTCCGGCGTCGCGGTGTTGCCGGGAAAGCTGACCGATTGCGAAAGCGAAGATATTCTGCGCAACGAGTTGTTTCTGGTCGAGGGCGACTCGGCCGGCGGTTCGGCCAAGCTCGCGCGCGACAAGGAATACCAGGCGATTCTGCCGCTGCGCGGCAAAGTTCTAAATAGTTGGGAGACCGACAAGGACCAGCTGTTTTCCAACGCTGAAATCCACGACATGGCGGTCGCGATCGGCGTCGATCCGCATGCTCCTGGCGAAGCGGCCGACCTGTCGGGGCTGCGCTATGGCAAGATTGCCATCCTGTCCGATGCCGACGTCGACGGTTCCCATATCCAGGTGTTGTTGCTGACGCTGTTCTATCGCCATTTCTCGGCGCTGCTGAACGGTGGGCACATTTTCGTGGCCCAGCCGCCGCTGTTTCGCGTCGACGTGCCGGGACAGGGCAAGGTGCGGCCGCCGAAGAAGTTGTACGCGCTGGACGAGGCCGAGCTCGAGGCCATCCTCGAACGCCTGCGTAGCGAAGGCGTGCGCGAGAACGCGTGGGGGATCAGCCGCTTCAAGGGGCTGGGCGAAATGAATCCGGAGCAATTGAAGGATACGACCATGCATCCGGATACCCGTCGCCTGTCGCGGGTCCAGGTCCGGCCGCAGGGCGAAGACGATACCCGGCGCCTGTTCGGCATGCTGATGGGCAAGGGCGAGGCGGCGGGGCGGCGCAGCTGGATGGAGGCCCGCGGCAACGAGGTCGAAGTCGATATCTGATGTGCGGACAGTCCGGCGGCGGCTAGCCGGACTGCTGCACCGATTGCAAGCGGCGTGCCGTCCGTGGACGCGCACGTTATAATCTGCGCTCCCCACTCTCACGGTCGCATCATGACGTCGCTAAAAAACGATACTTTTCTGCGTGCCCTGTTGCGGCAGCCCGTTGATTACACCCCGGTCTGGATGATGCGCCAGGCCGGACGGTATCTGCCGGAGTACCGGGAAACGCGCGCGCGCGCCGGGAGCTTCATGCAGCTGTGCATGAATCCGGAACTGGCCTGTGAAGTCACTCTGCAGCCCTTGCGGCGCTTCCCGCTCGATGCGGCGATTCTGTTTTCGGATATATTGACCATCCCTGATGCGATGGGGCTAGGGCTGTCTTTTGCCGAGGGCGAGGGGCCGCGCTTCGAGCGTCCGCTGCGCGACGAGCGCTCTATTCTCAAATTGGCGGCGCCCGACCCGACCGACAAGCTGCGCTATGTGCTGGATGCTGTGTCCACCATACGCCGTGCGTTGGACGGTACGGTACCACTGATCGGTTTTTCGGGCAGTCCATTCACCTTGGCCTGCTACATGGTCGAAGGCCGCGGCAGCGACGATTTTCGCCATCTGAAGGCGATGCTCTATTCCGAACCGGCCTTGCTGCATCGTATTCTCGAGGTCAATGCGACCGCAGTGACGGCCTATCTTAATGCCCAGATCGAAGCCGGCGCGCAAGCGGTGCAGATTTTCGATACCTGGGGCGGGGCGTTGACGGCAGCCGCCTTCCGCGAGTTTTCGCTGGCCTACACCGAACGCATCATCGCCGGACTCAAGCGCGAGCACGAAGGACGGCGCGTCCCCTGTATCGTGTTTACCAAAGGGGGCGGGCAATGGCTGGACGCGATCGCCGCTTGCGGCGCCGATGCCGTCGGTCTCGACTGGACCACCGAGTTGGGGGCCGCACGGCGCCGGATCGGGGACCGGGTCGCGCTGCAGGGCAATCTCGACCCCAATGTGTTGTTCGGCTCGCCGGCGGCGATTCGCTCGGAAGTCGCGCGCGTGCTCGCCGATTTCGGTCCTGGCGACGGCCATGTGTTCAATCTCGGCCACGGGATCTCACAGCATGTCGATCCCGACCATGCGGCAATTCTGGTGGATGCCGTCCATAGTCTGTCGCGGCGTTCGGCTTGACACTTCTCGCCATTACATGTGAATAACTGAGAAAGCGAACGATTTATGCTCGGGGGGTATCAGAGGCCGTCGGTGCTGGTTTTCCAGTTTGCCCCACGCGTCATCCGCACAGCCTGGAACGTCTTCCGCACAGGGGCTTGACAGCTTGGCCGGGTGTCGTTCCACGAGTTATGCACACTTGCTACCTGCTCATACCTTCCTTGTCAATAGAGATGGTCAGCTTTGGTGCCTTCATTTTAACGTCTTGAAAACAAAGACATTTAACATTTGCTTAAAATTTGTGCAATCTAGACGGAGGGCGGCCCACAGGGCTTTTCGCGTAAGGAGAGCACGGTTACTCACAAATTTATCCACAGGTTCTGTGAACAGGCTGCGCAAAGGCTTGTCGCAGCAGGGCTTTGGGACTATGGAGCGGTAAATGGCAGAACAGCGCCAAGTGCGTATCGCTGTCGATGTGCCCCTTTTTGGAACGTTCAGCTACTTGACCGATCTAACGCTCGTCGATGGCCAACGCGTTCAGGTTCCCTTCGGCCCGCGCAAACTCTGTGGCATAGTTGCGAACCTGATACCCGGGGAGGGTGTCGATCCTTCGCGATTGAAGCCTGTCCTCGCCGTGTTCGACGAATTGCCGGCACTGCCCGCCGAGTTTCTGGAACTGATCCGGTTCTGTGCGAGCTACTATCACTATCCCTTTGGGCAAACCCTGTTCACCGCGCTGCCGACCGCGATGCGGGATGCCGCGCCGGTGCGGGTACGGGACGAGCGCGACTGGCGCCTTTCCGCTGCCGGTTGTCGCGAGGCCGGGCCCGCCGCGCGTCAGAAAGCCCGCCTTGCTCTGTGGCAGGCCTTGCTCGCCGGCGCACAGTCGACATCCATGCTGCGTTCGATTACGCCCCAGGCCGGCAAGTGGTTGAGCGAATGGTCCGATCTGGGCTGGGTGGAGCGGGTGGAGGCCGGGGGCATGGAGTGCGCCGTCAGCGACCGGCCCGAACTCACGGGCGAGCAGCAGGCCGCGCTGAACGCGATTCTCGGCGCTGGCGCCGGGTTTGCCCCCTGGGTATTGCATGGTGTGACCGGAAGCGGCAAGACCGAAGTCTATCTGCGGCTGATCGAGCGCGAATTGCTGGCAGGGCGTCAGGCGCTGGTGCTTGTTCCTGAAATCAATCTGACCCCCCAGTTACTGGAGCGCTTCGCATCGCGCTTTCCTGCCACTCGCCTGGCCGTGCTGCACAGTCATTTGTCCGATGGCGAGCGTCTCAACGCCTGGCTCGATGCCTGGCTTGGCCGGGCCGGCATCGTGATCGGCACGCGCTTGTCGGTGTTCGTGCCCCTGCCCAGGGTCGGCCTGATTGTTGTCGATGAAGAGCATGACGGCTCGTTCAAACAGCAGGACGGCCTGCGCTACCATGCGCGCGATCTGGCGATCTGGCGCGCGCGTCGTGCCGGCGTCCCCATCGTGCTGGGGAGTGCGACCCCGAGTCTGGAAACGATGAGCAATGTCGATGCCGGGCGTTACCGCCGTATCGTGCTCACCCAGCGCGCGCACGCCGAGGCGAGGTTGCCGCAGGTCCGGCTGGTCGATATCCGTCGCATGAAACGGATCGAGGGCCTGGCCGAACCTGCGCTGGAGGCCCTGTCGGGCGCGGTTGCGCAACGTCAGCTCAGCCTGGTCTATATCAATCGCCGAGGATTTGCGCCGGTGGTGGCCTGCGGCGAATGCGGCTGGACCTCGGGCTGCTCGCGTTGCAGTGCCAAGCTGGTGGTGCATCTGCGCGAGCGCATCCTCCGCTGCCATCATTGCGGCTGGGAGGAGGCGGTGCCGAAGGTCTGCCCGACATGCGGCAATGTGGATATACGGCCGCTGGGCGAGGGAACGCAGCGGCTTGAGGCCGGGTTGACGCGCATGATTCCCGGCGCCCGCGTGTTGCGCATCGATCGCGACACGACGCAGCACAAACAAGCCTGGGACGAAATATACCGCAAGGTGCAGGCGGGGGAGGTCGACATCCTGGTGGGTACGCAGATGCTGGCCAAGGGGCATGATTTCGGTGCAATGAGTCTGGTCGTGGTGGTGAACGCCGATGGAGGCTTGTATTCGGCCGACTACCGCGCCTCGGAGCGACTGTTTGCCCAGTTGCTGCAAGTCGCCGGCCGGGCGGGGCGCGCCGGGACGCCGGGGCGTGTGCTGGTGCAGACCCAGTGGCCGGATCATCCTCTTTACCAGGCCTTGTTGACGCATGACTTCGACGGCTATGCCGCGCAGCTGCTGCGCGAACGCAGGGAGGCCGGATTCCCGCCGGCCTGCCATCAAGCCATGTTGCGCGCGGATGCGCGCACGCTGGAAGAGGCCGAGGCCTTCCTAAAATCGGTCCGTGCCTGCGCCGATGCGTTCGCCGGCGAGGTCAGAATCTCGGGACCGGCCCCCGCCTTGATGGTCCGCCTCGCCAATCGCGAGCGTGCACAGTTGGTGTTTGAAGTCGGGCAGCGACCGGCATTGCACCATTTTCTGAATCAGCTGCAGTCCTGCGTGGAAGAGCTTGCGCGCCGCCACGGTCACGGCCTGCGGTGGTCGCTCGATGTCGATCCGCAGGAAATGTAAGGTCCGGGGCGGGAGGAGAAATAGATGAGATGGTCGGGTTTCCTGTTCTGGCTGGCGGTCTTGCCCGCGCATGCACTCGATTTGCACGGGATCGCGCCGGACGAAATTGCCATCTGGGCGGCTCCGGTGGAGGGCGATGCGGTATGGGCCGCGCACCGGGCCGATGTCGCGGTCAATCCAGCCTCGACGATGAAGCTGTTGACCAGTTGGGTGGCATTGACCCGCTTGACTCCCGATTACACCTGGTCGACCGAGTTGCGCTCTGAAGCCGCGGTGCAAGGCGATACGCTGCAGGGTGATCTGTACTGGGTCGGCAGCGGTGAGCCGCGTTTTTACCGCGACCGGCTCGATGCCTTGCTTGCGCAGTTGCGCGAGCGGGGCATTCGCCATCTAGGCGGCCGGCTCGTGCTCGATGGCAGTGCCTTCACCTCGCTCGGCGCTGCCGACGGTTTCGATGCCGACGAAGGGCGCAGCTTTATGACGCAACCGTCGGCGCTGCTCACCAACCTCAACGCTGCGTGGCTGCATTTCTACGTCGCTGACGGAAAGATGCGCCTGGCCCTGGATCCGCCGCTGGCCGGGGTGAGACTCGAGAATGCCTTACGCGTGGGTGCAGAGGGGGCCTGCGGCGATGTCAGGCGCCATGTCAGCATCGAGGTCCGCCCCGATCTGATTCGCGCGCAGGGAGCCTTGCCGCCGGCTTGCGACGGGAGTTCGACTTATGTGACGCCACTGTCCCCCGAGGCGTTCGCCGCTGCCGCCTTCATCGGGTTGTGGCAGGCAGAAGGCGGGACGGGACCGGGGGGGTGGGGTGTGGGGCGGACCCCCGCCGCGTCGCGGGAGGTGGCACAGAGCCGCTCCGAGCCACTGGCCCGCATGCTGCCCGATATGAACAAGTACAGCAGCAATCCGATGGCACGCCTGCTGTTTCTGACACTCGGGCGTTCGGCCGGTGGCAGCGACACTCCGCGCGATGCCGATCGACTGGTGCGCAGCACGCTGGCCGCTGCGCGTATCGATGCGGGCGGACTCGCGCTCGAAAACGGCGCCGGACTGTCGCGGCGCGAGCGCGTGAGCGCCCGCCTGCTGGGCGAAGTGTTGCGCGCAGCGGCGCGCGGGCCCTATAGCGGCGATTTCCTGGCCAGCTTGCCGGTCGCCGGGGAGGAGGGCACGCTGAAGCACCGCTTCGGCGATCTGGGCGCGCGCTTGCACCTGAAGACGGGGACGCTGGACGGAGTTCGCGCGCTGGCCGGTTACTGGCTGGCGCCGGACGGGCGCCGCCTGGTTCTGGTCGCCATCGTCAATGCCCGCGATGCCGAGCGCAAGAAGGCGGCTCTGGATGCCGTGGTCGGCGATCTCGTGCAGCGTTTCGCGTCGTATAATGATAGCGATGGCGTCGCAGGACGCTGAACGCGCCGTCCGCGACAATCCGTCGCTGACGTGCAATTCGAGAGCAAGGAAAGTCGATGCAAACAGTCACTCTATACACGACGGCTACATGCCCTTACTGCGTGCGCGCCAAGGCGTTGCTGATGAGCAAGGGCGTGGCCGGGCTGACCGAAATCCGGGTCGATCTGGACGCGTCCGAGCGCGAAAAAATGATGGCGCTGACCGGGCGGCGTACGGTGCCTCAGATTTTTATCGGCGAAACGCATGTGGGCGGTTGCGACGATTTGATCGCGCTCAACAGTTCCGGAAAACTGGATGTGCTTCTGGCGCTGTGAGCGGTTGGCTTGCGCCCGATATTCATGCGATGATTCCTCCTTGGCGGCCTGGCCGCTCCGACTATAAATCCATCACGCGTCAGGGCTCGCGCCCGGCGCACTGCGAGATACGACATGAGTGAACAACAAGAGCTGCAGCCGGTTTTCTCCATCGAAAAAATCTATGTGAAAGACCTCTCGCTGGAAGTTCCCGGTGCGCCCGAGGTTTTCCTGGAGCAAGCCCAGCCGGAAATCGACATGCAGCTGTCGTCGGAATCCAAATCGGTTGATGAAGGGTATTACGATTGCACGCTGACCGTCACGGTCACCGCCAAAGTTGCCGACAAGACCCTGTTCCTGGTCGAAGTGGCCCAGGCCGGCATTTTCCAGATCCGCGACGTTCCCACGGAAGATCTCGATCCTATCCTGGGCGTGGCCTGCCCGAACATCCTGTTCCCGTATGCGCGCGAGACGGTGTCCAATCTGGTGAACCGCGCCGGCTTTCCGCCGGTGCTGCTGTCGCCGATCAATTTCGAAGCACTGTACATGCAGCAGCGTGCGCAACAGGCAGAGGCCGGGAACGCCTGATGCGTTGCGGGCGCGCTTTTTTCGTTCTGCTGCTCGCCTGCCATGCGCAGTGGGCCGCGGCGCTGGACTTCCGTTCGGTGAAGGAAACCGGGGTGGCCCTGTACGAGGAGCCGTCCCTGGCCGCCCGCAAGCTGTTCGTGGTCAGTCGCTACTATCCGGTCGAGGTGATGACGGTACAGAACGACTGGTCGCGGGTTCGCGATGCGACCGGGGGCATCGCATGGATTCCGAGTGCGGGACTGAGCAAGCGGCACATGCTGCTGGTGACGGCCGAGCGTTCGGAAGCCCATGCCGCGCCCGACGCCAAATCCGCGCGCCTGTACACCATCGCTCGCGATGGCGTGGTCGAGATGATTGCGCCGCCGCAGGCGGGCTGGGTCAAGGTGCATCATCGCGATGGCGGTGACGGCTTTGTCCGGATCGATGATTTCTGGGGTTTGTGAGCGGGGGACGCGATGAAACTGGCTGTTCTGGGGGCGGGTGCATGGGGAACGGCCCTGGCCATCGCCTTTGCCCGACACCACCATGTGACGTTGTGGGCGCGCAATGGCGCTCACGTTGCCGAACTCGGGGCTAGCCGCGTCAATCAGCGCTATCTGCCCGAGGCGCCTTTTCCCGAGACCTTGTCGCTGGAGGCCGATCTGGCCGCTGCCGTGGCGGGGGTCGACCTGATTCTGGTCGTGACGCCGATCGCCGGTTTCCGGGCGACCTTGTGTGCGCTCAAAGAGGCCGCGCCAGCGCTGCCGCCGCTGCTGTGGGCGTGCAAGGGCTTTGAATCGGGATCCAGCCTGCTGCCGCATCAGGTCATGGCGGAAGAGTTTCCGACCCATGCCGAGTGCGGTGCTCTTTCCGGCCCGAGCTTCGCCCGCGAAGTCGCGGCCGGCCTGCCGGCGGCGGTCACCATCGCCTCGGATGACGAGGTGTTTGCACGCAGGATGGCACGCGACTGGCATAGCCCCTTGCTGCGGCTGTACGCCAATAACGATCTGGTTGGGGTCGAGGTGGGCGGGGCGGTCAAAAACGTGATGGCGATCGCAACCGGGGTTGCCGACGGGCTGGGCTTCGGCATGAATGCGCGCGCGGCGCTGATTACCCGCGGGCTGGCTGAAATCACGCGCCTGGCCGTGGCGCTGGGGGCGAGTCAGCAGACGATGATGGGCCTGGCCGGCATGGGGGATCTGATCCTGACCTGTACCGGCGCCTTGTCCCGCAACCGACAGGTCGGGCTCAAGCTGGCGGAAGGCAAGCCGCTGGCGACCATCCTGCAGGAACTCGGCCATGTGGCGGAGGGCGTGCCTACTGCACGCGAAGTGCTAACCATGGCCGAGCGGCTCGAAGTGGACATGCCGATCACGGCTGCCGTCTGCGGCTTGCTGTATCACGGTGCCGAGCCGGGACGGGCGGTGGACGAACTGCTGAACCGCGCGCCCAAGTCCGAATCGGGCACTTATCTGATGTGATCTCCGGCACGCGCAGCTGCCGCGCGCCTCATCACCCCCCGCTTTCTTCCCCGGTTGCATCGCGCGCCTGCTTGGCTGCATTGCGCGCGAGTTCCAGCGCATGGAAGCGCGCTGCGATGGCATCGAAGTTGAAGTCGGCCTGGGTGTCGTGTAGACGTTCCGAATAGAGTACGCGGTTGTCGCCATCGGCGAGAATCAGGGCCGGGGCCGTGTAGCCGGCCAACGGGTACTCGGTGATCAGCACGCCGTAGCGTTTGTGGAAATCGCGGCCGCGCAGGGTCGACAACAGGATGGCGTGGGGCAGGCCATGCTCCTTGCGGGCGCGGCGAAGCGTGGATGGCGAGTCGACGGTGATGACGATCAACTGCAAATCCGGCCAGCGTTCGAGCTGGCGCAGGGTGTTTTGTAGCAGGCGCAGCCCGCCATGGCTGTCTTCATCGAGCGACAGCAGGGTCAGGATAGCCTTGGGGCGGCTGCCGAAATGCTCGAGTGCGACATCGCTGCACTTATCGTCGACCAGCATGAAGCTGGGCAGCGTTTGTCCGAGAATGGGGAAGTCGCCACTGACAGGCAGGGTCTCTTCGCCGTATACCAGTGTGAATTGATCCATGGCCGTTTCCTTGTCGATGATCTTCTAATGGTGGAACCGGCAAGGGCAAAGGTCAACCTGAGGTTTCAGGCAGATTGCAGCGAGGCGGCCGTGCCGGCCACCACGCCGGGGGGATTCACGGATAGAACCAGTAGAGGCTGTATCCCTGGGCATGCACCTGTCCAAGGTCGAAGCGCATGCCGATCTTGATCTCGCTGTTCGGATTGAAGCGTGCGAGCTTGAGATCGTCGGATTTGAGGTATTCGCGTTGGGTGAATGTCTTGCGGATCAAGACCTGATCGTCGCTGTCCTTGAGCGTGACTTCCAGTAGCGGGAAAGCCTGCGCATACGGCGCATGGTTTTTCAGCGTAGCCGACAACAGGATCAGGTTCTGGTGTTCCGGCACGAAGGATAGCTCCGACCATTCTGTGCGGATATATTCCTGGTCCGTGGGCAAGGGCACGCTGCAGCCTGCGATATGGCACAGCCGTTCCAGCACCGGACGCATCTCGGGCGCTTCCGCGGTAATGCGGACGCGGTTGAAGTAGACCAGCTGCAGGGCTAGGGTCAGCACGCCCAGCAGCGACAGCAGAACCATGATGACGGTCAGGAACGGGCTGCGGGGACGCGTTGCTCCCTCGGCCAGGCTGTCTGCCGGCATGGCCGGATCGAAGTCGGCGTGAGACACCGCTTCCTTCTCCGCTGCCGCGTCGGCTTGCGGCTCTGGACGCCCGGCGGTACGACGGGTGTCGAAAATGGCTGGTACGTCGTCGTCCTGGGGGGGGGCCTCGGCGAAGGGATCGCCGAGCGGTTCTTCCAGCGCGGCCGTCGTGTCCTGCCCCGGCTCTTCGGCCAGGGCCGACACATAGCCGGTGCGCGTCGTTTCGAACGGGCGCGGGGCCAGGGCTTCATTCAGCGCGCGCTGAAAAGCCTCGACATCCTGTGCCGAAGGCTGCCCTTCATCGGGGGGAGTGTCGTCGACCTGGGCGCCGTCGAAACCCGGTTCGGGCTCGGAAGAGGAGACGTCGGTCGGGTCGAAGTCGGGAACTTCCAGCTCGAAATCGTCCTCGATTTCCAGCGCGCTGGCAGGTGCCGCCGCCGGCGGAGCCGGGGGCACGGCGCTCGGCGGAGCAGGAATGTCGGCGGGAGTGTCAAGCCTGGGCGGCTCGGATGACTGCAGATGTTCCCTGGCGTCAAAGACGTGGGCACAGCGCCCGCAACGTACCAGGCCGTCGGCGACGGTCAGTTGGGCGTCGGTAACCTTGAAACGGGTCTGGCAGGCAGGGCACTGTGTTGTATACGTCATACCGTTGCGCGTCGAGTTCCTGTGAGTCGGGTCCATCCTTCATCGAATACCGGCGGGTCCATTTCGAACCACGAGGAATAGATGCCGGACAGTTCTTCCGCTTGTTCAGCCAGAATGCCTGATAGCACGATCTTACCACCGGTCTTGACATGCGTGGCCAGCATGGCGCCTAGCATGCGCAAGGGATTGGCCAGAATATTGGCCAACAGGACATCGAATTGCTCCGCGGGCGTGCTGTCCGGCAGACCGAAAGTGGCTTGCACACCGTTTTGCGCGGCATTGTCCAGGCTCGAGCGGACGGCCTGGGCATCGATATCGATGCCCACCGTATGCCCAGCGCCCAGCTTCAATGCGGCAATGGCGAGAATGCCCGAACCGCACCCATAGTCGAGCACGCTGGAACCGGCCTCGAGATTGCCGTCCAGCCATTGCAGGCACAGGCGGGTGGTCGGATGGCTGCCAGTGCCGAAGGCCAGCCCCGGATCGAGTTGCAGATTGATCGCATCCGGCTGCGGAGCCTCGTGCCAGGTCGGGGTGATCCACAAGCGATCCGAGATCCGGATGGGTTCGAACTGCGACTGCGTGAGGCGCACCCAATCCTGCTCCTCCACCGTCTCCAGCGTGAAGGATGGCATGGGCATCGGGATCTCGTTGGCGGCAGCGGCGATCAGCAGCGCGACGTCGGATGCGGAATCGAACAGCGCGACGATGCGGCTTTGGCGCCACAGCTTATCCACCGGCTCGCCGGGTTCGCCGAAGATGGGCTCTTCCAGCGCCGTGCCGGCCAGTGCGTCCTCGATCGCGGCAGACAGGGCGCCGGACTCCATCAGCGCGTCGGCCAGCTTTTCAGCGACCGAAGATTCCATGTCGATGGTGGCCTGCAACCATGCCATCAGTGCTCCCCTTTTTTCATCAGCGCCAGGCGCTCTTCCAGATAGTGGATACTGGTGCCGCCACGGGCGAAGGTCGCGTCCATGAACAATTCCTGGTGCAAGGGGATGTTGGTCTTGATCCCTGAAATCGCCATTTCGGACAGGGCGACACGCATGCGGGCCATGGCCTGATCGCGGGTGTCGCCGTAAGCGATGACCTTGCCGATCATCGAGTCGTAATGCGAAGGCACCGTATAGCCCTGGTAGATATGCGAATCAATGCGGATGCCCGGGCCGCCGGCGGGATGATAGCCATCGATCTTGCCCGGCGACGGGATGAAGGTGAACGGGTCTTCCGCGTTGATCCGGCACTCCATGGCATGGCCCCGAATGACGACGTCCTTTTGTTTGTAGCGCAACTTTTCGCCCGCCGCGATGCGGATCTGTTCCTGAACGATATCGATCCCGGTAATCATTTCGGTAACCGGATGTTCGACCTGAACGCGGGTATTCATCTCGATGAAGTAGAAACCGTCGTTCTCGAACAGGAATTCGAAGGTGCCCGCGCCACGGTAGCCGATGCGGCGGCAGGCGTCGGCGCAGATCTGGCCGATGTGCGCGCGTTGCTTGTCGGTAATCCCGGGAGCCGGCGCTTCTTCGATGATCTTCTGATGGCGGCGCTGCATCGAGCAGTCGCGTTCGCCGAGGAAGATGGCGTTGCCGTATTCGTCGGACAGGACCTGGATTTCGATATGGCGCGGCTGCTGGAGGAATTTTTCCATGTACACGGTCGGATTGCCGAACGCCGATGCTGCCTCGGTACGCGTCATATTGACGGCGTTGAGCAGGGCTGCCTCGCTGTGCACGACGCGCATGCCGCGTCCGCCGCCGCCGCCGGCCGCCTTGATGATGACCGGAAAACCGATCTTCTTGGCTGACCGGATAATCTCGGCAGTGTCTTCGCCGAGTGCGCCATCGGAGCCCGGTACGCACGGCACGTGCGCGGCGATCATGGCATCCTTGGCGGAAACCTTGTCGCCCATCAGGCGGATGGTTTCCGGGCGCGGGCCGATAAAGACGAAGCCGGATTGTTCTACCCGTTCGGCGAAATCGGCGTTTTCCGACAGAAAACCGTAACCGGGGTGGATGGCCTGCGCGTCGGTGACTTCGGCGGCAGAAATGATGGCCGGAATATTCAGGTAGCTTTTGCCTGAAGGGGCCGGTCCGATGCAGACCGACTCGTCGGCCAGTTTGACGTACTTGGCCTCGCGGTCGGCTTCGGAATGCACGACCACGGTCTTGATGCCCATTTCGCGGCAGGCCCGCTGGATGCGCAAGGCGATTTCACCGCGATTGGCGATCAGAATCTTTTCAAACATGATTTGGACGTCCGTAGGGTGACGCGTCAAACGACAAGGGCACAGTGAAGTGCCCTGCCATACCTGGCGTAGTGTGTGAGCGATGCCGGATCGCCGCCAGTGGCAGGATGCGACACCGCCTCATGGCAGCTTACTCTATAGTGAAGAGCGGTTCGCCGTATTCGACCGGCTGTCCGTCTTCTACCAGGATGGCCTTGACCACGCCGCTGCGATCGGATTCGATTTCGTTCATCAGCTTCATCGCTTCGATGATGCACAGCGTATCGCCGACGTTGACCTGGCTGCCGATTTCGACGAATTTCTTGCCGCCCGGCGTTGCCGAACGGTAGAAAGTGCCGACCATGGGCGACTTCACTGCGTTGAGCAGATTATTGACTGGGGCGGCCTCGGCGACCGGCGCCGCAGCGGGGGCCGCTTGCGGAGCAGCGTACTGGGCCTGCGGCAGCTGTACGGCGGTCATGGGGTGTGCATAGGCCATATTGGCATTGGCCGAGACACGCGTGATGCGAACTTTTTCTTCCCCTTCGGTCACTTCGAGTTCGGCAATGCCGGATTCCTCGACAAGATCGATCAGTTTTTTAAGTTTTCGCAGATCCATTGGCAGTCCTTCGGATGGTTGTTCCTGGATGATCAGGCGTGCGCGTCGAGGTGCCGGATGGCATGCGCAAGCGCCAGTTCATACCCGTGGGCACCCAAGCCACAAATCACGCCGAGCGCCAGATCCGAAAAATACGAATGCTGGCGAAACGGTTCGCGTGCGTGAACGTTGGACAGGTGCACTTCGATAAACGGTACTTTTACCCCGGCTAAGGCATCGCGCAAGGCGACGCTGGTATGGGTAAAAGCGGCGGGATTGATGATGATGAACCCGGTGCCGTCCTGCAGACAGGCGTGCACACGCTCGATCAGAACATGCTCGGCATTGCTCTGCAGGCTGTCGAGCTCCAGTCCGACGGCGCCGGCTTGTTGCTTTAGACGCGCATCGATGTCGACCAGGGTGTCCCGACCGTAGTGCTGTGGCTCCCTGACACCCAACAGGTTCAGGTTAGGGCCGTGCAGCACGAGGATTTTACGGGCCAAGGCGAGGGTTCCTGTTTTTCATCATGGGCGCGAGTTTGCCGCATTTCGCAGCATAATGTCCAGTAGTTGCTGTCAGTAAAGCTATTTGAAGCGGATGCTGCCGCTTGCGTGAGCGCCCGTACTCGAGTGGATACACTAGTCCCGGCGGCAGCGAGATGCAAGTCGCTTAGCATTGTTTTAAACCGCTTTCTCCGCCCCTGCGGCTGCTGCAAAGCTGTGCCGGCCGACAGGGGACAGGTATAATCTCGGCATTTGCACCCCCTCCTGTCCATTAAGCATGCAGCTATCCGATTTCGATTACGTCCTGCCCGAGTCCCTGATCGCGCAACACCCTCCGCTCGAACGAGGCGCGAGCCGCCTGTTGCACGTCGACGGCGAGCATCTGGAAGATCGCGCTTTCGCCGATTTTCTCGAGCTGATTGCACCGGGCGACGTGATGGTATTCAACGATACGCGCGTCATCAAGGCGCGCCTGTTCGGCGAAAAAGCCTCCGGCGGCAAGATAGAGGCCTTGATCGAGCGCGTTGTCGACAGCCATAGCGCGCTGGCACACGTGCGTGCGTCCAAATCGCCGAAGCCGGGCACGCGCTTGCTGTTCGCCGGCCGCTGGACGGCCGAGATGGTGGAGCGCGCGGGCGAACTGTTTTTGTTGCGCTTCGACGGTGAAGAGTCTGTGTTCGACATTCTGGAAGCGTCCGGACGCCTGCCCTTGCCTCCCTATATAGAGCGCGGTGCCGACAGCGACGACGACACGCGCTATCAGACGGTATATGCGCGCGAGCCTGGCGCGGTCGCAGCCCCGACCGCGGGCCTGCACTTTACCGAATCCATGCTTGCCGCGCTGAGCGCCAGGGGAGTCGGCTTGTGCCGGGTGACCCTGCACGTCGGCGCCGGCACTTTTCAGCCGGTCCGGGTCGACAACATCCTCGAGCACAAGATGCACAGCGAGCTGTATGAAATCCCGCAGACGACCTGCGATGCGATCGCTGCGGCCCATGCAGGCGGCCACAAGGTGGTGGCGGTCGGGACCACCAGCATGCGCGCGCTGGAATCCGCGGCTCAGGGCGGGGCGCTGGTGGCGGGGCGGGGCGAGACCGATATCTTCATCACCCCCGGATACCGCTTCCGTGTCGTCGATCGCCTGCTGACCAATTTTCACCTGCCCAAGTCGACGCTGCTGATGCTGGTGTCGGCTTTCGCCGGTTGCGACACGATCCGCCATGCCTATCAGCACGCCGTGGCTCACGAGTACCGCTTCTTCAGCTATGGTGATGCCATGCTGCTGGAGAAGGCACACCCGCCCCTTTAACCCGAGATGAGGCCTGAGATGAACGCTCCGACGCCGCCTGTTCCGACGGAAATCAAATTGCACCGCGCGTCGCGCACGCTGGAACTGGCCTACGCCGACGGCACCCGCTACGCGCTGTCGTGCGAATATCTGCGGGTATTCTCGCCCTCGGCCGAGGTTCGCGGCCACGGTCAGGGGCAGGAAACGCTGCAAACCGGCAAGCGCGGCGTAGCGATCACGGCACTGGAGCCGGTCGGCCACTACGCGCTGAAGCTGGTGTTCGACGACGGACACGACAGCGGCCTGTACGATTGGTCATACTTGTGTTCGCTGGGCGAAAACCGGGACGCCAATTGGGACGACTATTTGAGCCGGCTGGCCGCCGCCGGCGCCAGCCGCGAATGATCGCGAGCCGGTATTCTTCGACAGGACAGGCATAATTATGGAAAAAACGACGCATTTCGGCTTCAAGAATGTCGCGGAGAGCGAGAAGGCCGGCAAGGTGGCCGAGGTGTTCCATTCCGTGGCGCGCAAATACGATGTAATGAACGACCTGATGTCGGGCGGTTTGCACCGGGTATGGAAGCACTTCACCCTGACCACTTCCGGCGTCAAGGCCGGCGACCGTGTGCTCGATATTGCCGGCGGCACCGGCGATCTCGCGCGCGGGTGGTCGCGGCGGGTCGGCTCCGGTGGCGAGGTCTGGCTGACCGATATCAACAGTTCCATGCTGACGGTCGGTCGCGACCGTCTGCTCGATGAGGGGGTGGTATTGCCGGTGTCGCTGGCGGATGCCGAGCATCTGCCGTTTCCCGACAACTATTTCGATTGCGTCTCCGTTGCTTTCGGTCTGCGCAACATGACCCACAAGGATGTGGCGCTCGCCGAGATGCGACGCGTGCTGCGCCCGGGCGGCAAGCTGCTGGTGCTCGAGTTCTCCCGCATCTGGAAGCCCTTGTCGCCGCTGTATGACCTGTACTCGTTCAAGGCCCTGCCGCTGATGGGCAAGCTTATCGCCCGCGATGCCGCCAGCTACCAGTATCTGGCCGAGTCCATTCGCATGCACCCCGACCAGGAGACCTTGCGCCGGATCATGCTCGATGTCGGCTTCGACAAGGTTGATTACCACAATTTGAGCGGTGGCGTGGTCGCACTGCATAAAGCATACAAATTCTGAAGGGTGGCCGATACGAGTCGGCGCTCAGGGAGGCGTGTCATGAACTTCGGCCTTGCCGCAGTCAATCACTTGCTGGGCCAGCACCCCGTTTTGCGCGCCGAGCTGGCGGCGTTTGCCGGCCGGCGGGTGGCGTTGACGCTGGCCCCGCTCAGCGTGACCGGGGTCATCACGGATGATGGCTGGTTTGCCGATTGCGCGGGAGAGGCCGAGGCCGGCATCCGGCTCGGTGCGGCGGCGGCTGTTTCGGCGTTGCGCGGTCGCTCCCCCGATTTCGGAGCGGTCGATGTCAGCGGCGATGTCGAACTCGCGCATGGTGTGGGACGGGTGCTGTCGCAGCTGCGCTGGCACGCGGGCGAAGACGCGGCGCGTCTGGTCGGCGATATTGCCGCCAATCGTCTCGAGCGTTCCGTGCGACGCCTGGGTGGGATTCAGGGCGAAATCGGCTGGAGACTTGCGCAGAACTGGATCGAACACGTACGCGACGAGGAACCGCTCCTTGCGCATCGCGATGAGGTCGCGCGTTTCGTCGGTGCGGTCGATACCCTGCGCGACGACTGTGAGCGTCTGGAAAAACGCCTGGACGTTCTGAGCCAGAACCTGCGGGGCCGGAGCGAGGCCGGCGTGAAATGATGCGGATTTTCCGGTTGTTCCGAATTTTTTATACCTTCTACCGCTTCGGTCTCGACGATTTCTTCAGCCTGCATCCGCGCTTGCGCGTGCTGGCGGCACTGTCGCGCCTGTGCCCGATCCCGCGCGACCGCCATGCGGCGCTGCCGGTCCGGGTCCGACTGGCGCTGGAAAGCCTGGGCCCCATTTTTATCAAGTTTGGCCAGTTGCTGTCTACGCGGCGCGATTTGCTCCCGCCGGCCTATGCCGACGAGCTGGCGCGATTGCAGGACCGGGTGCCCCCTTTCGACGGCGCTTTGGCGCGCCAGGTGATCACGGCCAATCTCGGTCGCGAAGTCGATGCGCTTTTTGTGGATTTTGACGATACTCCGGTCGCCAGCGCCTCGGTGGCGCAGGTGCACAAGGCCTGGTTGCGCGAACCCGATGGCGCGCGCGGGCGGGAGGTGGCGGTCAAGGTGTTGCGCCCCGGCATTCTCTCCGTGATCGAGATGGATCTGGCTGTGATGCGCATGGGCGCGGGCTTGATCGAACGGCTGTTTGCCGACGTGCGGCGCTTGCGCCCGCGAGAGGTGGTGGCCGAGTTCGACGTCTATTTGCACGACGAGCTGGACATGATGCATGAGGCTGGCAATGCCAGCCAGTTGCGCCGCAATTTCGCCGGTTCCGAACAGTTGCTGGTGCCGGAAGTGTTCTACGACTATACCAGCCGCGATGTGCTGACTCTGGAATGGATGCACGGCATCCCGGTGTCCCAGCTCGAGCGCTTGCGCGAGCTGGGCGTCGATCTGCCGCGCCTGTCGCGCTACGGGGTGGAAATCTTTTTCACTCAAGTGTTTCGCCACGGTTTTTTTCATGCCGACATGCATCCGGGGAATATTTTCGTCGCCCCCGACGGGCGCTATATCGCCCTGGACTTCGGCATCGTCGGCAGTCTGACCGACATCGACAAGCACTATCTGGCCGTCAATTTTCTGGCTTTCTTCAATCGCGACTACCGGCGCGTCGCAACGGCCCATATCGAGTCGGGCTGGGTGCCGCGCGAGACGCGGGTCGAGGAACTGGAAGCGGCGGTGCGCACCGTTTGCGAGCCTATTTTCGAGAAGCCGCTGTCGCAGATTTCCTTCGGTCTGGTGCTGCTGCGCCTGTTCGAGATCAGCCGGCGCTTCAATGTCGAGATCCAGCCGCAGCTGGTATTGCTACAGAAGACATTGCTCAATATCGAGGGCCTCGGGCGTCAACTCGATCCCGATCTCGATTTGTGGGCGACGGCCAAGCCCTTCCTCACGCAGTGGATGAACGAGCAGGTGGGCTGGCGCGGGTTCCTGCGCGGGCTCAAGAACGAAGCGCCGCAGTGGGCGGCGACGTTGCCGGCGCTGCCGCGGCGCCTGGCTGAGGCCCTGGCACGCGATCCCGGCGATATGATGATGGAAGGCTTTGTCCGGCTGATGCGCGAGCAGCGGCGTCAGAACTTCTGGCTGGCGCTGATCGCATTGCTGCTCGGTGGCTTGTTGGTGAAATCGTTCTTGCATTGATACTACTAAAATATATAATATATTTTTAAATAGTGTTTGCGGGAGTCGACCATGAGTCAGGATTACGTCGAGCTGAGCAAGGACCTGCTGGCCAAGATGGCCGACATGCGCAGGGAAATACCTGAAACGATGAAGGCCTTCGGGGCCATGAACCGGGCCGCCAATAGCGATGGGGCCTTGTCGCACAAGAGCAAGGAGTTGATCGCGCTGGGGATCGGCATTGCCAGCCGTTGCCAGGGCTGCCTTGCTTTCCATGCCCAGGCGCTGGTCGAACTGGGATGCACGCGCGCCGAATTCATGGAGATGCTGCAAGTCGCGGTGTATATGGGCGGCGGTCCGGCGGTGATGACGGCGGCGGAAGCCCTGGCCGCCTTCGAGGCGTTCGGTGGCGAGGCCGCTGTCTGAACGCGCCGTGCTCAGGGCAGCAAGGCGGCCAGCGCGCGGCGGTCTTCCGCCACCAGAATGTTGAACGTGCGACAGACGGCCTGCGTGCTCATCGTTTCCAGGCCCACGCCCGCGGCGGCCAGCGCGGCCGACAGCCGCGGGTGGGCAAAGCGCTGCCGCTCGCCCGTACCCAGCAGAACCACTTCCGGTCGCCAATCCAGCAGGCGGGCAAAATCGTCCGTGCTCAAATCCTCGAAGGACGCCACGTCCCAACTCGCGATTTCATCGGCCGTCACGATCAGACTGCCCTCGTAGCGTTCGCGATTGATCAGGACATGACCTTCCCCGTAGCCGGTGAATTGGTTGCGGCCCTGATTGAGGTCCTGATGCATTTTCATTTCGTCTCGTCCTTGCGACTTCAATGGCAGAACCGTGCAGCCTGGCACGGATTGGGATAGGATTATAGCCCGACCTTGACCTGCCATGGAGCCCGCCCCGTTGCAATGCGGCGCGGCCAGGCGGTCGTATTCAAATCGCAGTGCGTCGCCCGCACCCAGCCCGGCGACCGCCAAGCCAAGACAGAGCGCCATGCAACCGATACGTAAATCCCAGAAACTCGACAACGTCTGCTACGACATTCGCGGTCCTGTGCTGGAGCATGCCAAACTGATGGAAGATGAAGGCCATCGCATCATCAAGCTGAATATCGGCAATCCGGCGCCGTTCGGTTTTTTTGCGCCCGACGAAATCATCGAGGACGTGATCGTCAACCTGCCGAGCGCCTCGGGCTACTCCGATTCCAAAGGGCTGTTCGCGGCGCGCAAGGCGATCATGCATTACGCGCAGGAAAAGAAGTTGCCCAATGTATCTATGGAGCATATCTACATTGGCAACGGCGTCTCCGAACTGATCGTGATGGCGATGCAAGCCCTGCTCGACGAGGGCGACGAAGTCCTGGTGCCCGCTCCCGACTACCCGCTGTGGACCGCCGCGATAAGCCTGGCCGGTGGCCGGGCCGTGCATTACGTCTGCGATGAAAGTCGCGGATGGTTTCCCGATATCGACGATATCAAGTCGCGCATCACGCCTCGCACGCGTGCGATCGTCATCATCAATCCCAACAACCCGACCGGCGCCGTCTATCCGCCGGCGCTGCTCGCAGAAATCGTCGAGGTGGCACGCGAGCATCAGCTGATCATCTATGCTGACGAGATCTACGACAAGGTACTTTACGACGACGCCGAGCATACTTCGATCGCCTCGCTTGCCCCCGACCTGTTGTGCATCACGATGAACGGCTTGTCGAAGAATTATCGTGCCGCCGGCTTTCGCGTCGGCTGGATGATCGTGTCCGGACAGAAGCGCTTCGCGGCAGACTATATCGAAGGCCTGAACATGCTGTCCTCGATGCGGCTGTGCGCGAACGTACAGGGGCAGCACGCGATCCAGACCGCCCTCGGCGGTTATCAGAGCATAGACGACCTGGTGCTGCCGACAGGGCGGCTGGGGCGTCAGCGCGAGCTTGCGTGGAAGCTGCTGACGGCGATTCCCGGCGTCAGTTGCGTCAAGCCGCAAGGGGCCTTGTATATGTTCCCGCGGCTAGACCCGGAAGTCTACCCTATCGTCGACGACCAACAGTTCATTCTCGAGCTGCTGCAGCAGGAAAAAGTGCTGCTGGTGCAGGGCACCGGCTTCAACTGGATTGCCCCGGATCATTTCCGTGTGGTATTCCTACCTAACACCGATGATTTGACCGAGGCGATCGGGCGCATTGCGCGCTTCCTGGAGAACTATCGCAAGCGCCACGCCACCGCCTGAACGGTGGACGGCCCGGCCGTCGCAAGGCCGGGCCGGGCGGGTTACGCCGGAATGCCATAAGGAGATTGAATGAAGCCGATCAATGTGGGACTGATGGGAGTTGGGACAGTCGGTGGCGGTACCGCCACCGTACTGAAACGCAATGCCGAGGAAATCAGCCGCCGCGCCGGGCGCAGCATACGGCTGTTCATTGCCGCCAATCGCGATGCGGAACGCGCGCGTGCCGTCTGCGGCGACGAAGTGATCGTGGTCGACGATGCATTCCGCATCGTGGATCACCCAGAGGTCGATATCGTGGTCGAGCTGATTGGCGGGACCGATATCGCGCGTGATCTGGTGCTCAAGGCCATCGCCAACGGCAAGCACGTGGTGACGGCCAACAAGAAGTTGCTGGCCGAGCACGGCAACGAGATTTTTGCCCGCGCCCAGGAGAAGGGGGTGATGGTCGCCTTCGAAGCCGCCGTTGCCGGCGGCATCCCCATCATCAAGGCGCTGCGCGAGGGCCTTACCGCCAATCGTATCGAGTCCATCGCCGGCATCATCAATGGCACTTCGAATTTCATCCTGAGCGAAATGCGCGAAAAAGGCGCCAATTTCGCCGACGTACTGGCCGAAGCCCAGCGCCTGGGCTATGCCGAAGCCGATCCGACTTTCGATATCGAAGGCCATGATGCGGGCCACAAGCTGACTATCATGGCGGCTATCGCTTTCGGTATTCCGATGCGCTTCGAGTCGTGCTATCTGGAGGGTATCAGCCAGCTGACCGCCAAGGACATCGCCTATGCCGAGGAACTCGGCTATCGCGTGAAGCTGCTTGGCCTGACCCGTCGCACCGACAGCGGGGTCGAGTTGCGCGTGCATCCGACCCTGATCCCCGAGTCCCGACTGCTGGCCAACGTCAATGGCGTCAAGAACGCCGTGCTGGTCAATGGCGATGCGGTCGGTCCGACCTTGTACTATGGCGCCGGCGCCGGCGCGCTGCCGACCGCGTCGGCGGTGGTGGCCGATATCGTCGATGTCACCCGCCTGTTGACTGCCGACCCGGAGCACCGCGTGCCGCACCTTGCTTTCCAGCCGGATCAGTTGCAGGACCTGCCGATTCTTCCGATCGAAGAAGTCGTCAGCTCCTACTACCTGCGCATCCAGGCCATCGATCGGGCTGGCGTGCTGGCGAATATCACTCGCATTCTTGCCGAGCACGGCATCTCCATCGAAGCCGTGATCCAGAAGGGCGCAGTTGGCGACGGCGCGGCCGAGGTGGTCATTCTCACGCACCGCGTGCGTGAAAAATACGCGAATCAGGCCATTGCCGATATCGAAGCGCTCGACAGCGTCGCAGGGCCGGTAGTGCGCCTGCGAATGGAAGAACTCAACGGCTAGGATCAAGGCAAGTATGAACTACATCAGTACCCGCGGCGGCATGGCGCCGCTGCGTTTCAGCGATGTTCTGCTGCAGGGGCTCGCTCCAGACGGCGGCCTGGCAATGCCGGAGAGCTATCCGCAGATAGACCGCGCCCGGCTCGACGCATGGCGCGATCTGTCCTATGCCGAACTGGCCTTCAATATCCTGGGTCTGTTTGCCGACGATATCCCCGCCGACGATTTGCGTGCGATCGTGGAGCGGACATATCGCGCCGAGGTTTTCGGTGCTGCCGAGATCACTCCGCTGAAGACCCTGAGCGATGGAATCAAACTGCTCGAACTGTCGAACGGGCCGACGCTGGCGTTCAAGGACATGGCGATGCAGCTGCTCGGCAATCTGTTCGAGTACGTGCTGGGTCGGCGTGGCCAGTCGCTGAATATCCTCGGTGCGACCTCGGGCGATACCGGCAGCGCTGCCGAGTACGCGATGCGCGGCAAACGCAATGTGCGAGTATTCATGTTGTCTCCCGAGGGGCGCATGAGCGCGTTCCAGCGTGCGCAGATGTTCTCTCTCGCTGACGATAATATTCACAATATCGCGATTCGCGGCATGTTCGACGACTGCCAGGATATCGTCAAGGCGGTGTCGGCCGACGCGGGTTTCAAGACGGCGTTCAGCATCGGCACGGTGAATTCGATCAACTGGGCGCGCGTGGTGGCGCAGGTGGTGTACTACTTCAAGGGGTATTTCGCCGCTACCGCAAGCAATGACGAAAAGGTCAGCTTCTGCGTGCCATCCGGCAATTTCGGCAATGTCTGCGCCGGGCATATCGCGCGCAGCATGGGCTTGCCTGTCGACCGCCTGATCGTGGCCACCAACGAGAACGATGTCCTCGACGAGTTCTTCCGCAGCGGTCGCTATCGGCCGCGCAGCGGCGCGGAGACCCGGGTCACATCGAGTCCGTCGATGGATATTTCCAAAGCGTCCAATTTCGAACGCTTCATCTTCGATCTGTGCGGGCGGGATGCCGGCGAGGTGAAAGCCTTGTGGGCCAGCGTCGCCAGTGGTCAGGGCTTTGATCTGTCCGCGCGGCGGGAGGAGATTGCGGAGCGCTACGGTTTCGTTTCCGGACGCAGTACGCACGCCGACCGCCTGGAGACCATACGGCGTGTCGATGCCGACAGTGGCGTGGTCGTCGATCCGCATACGGCCGACGGCATCAAGGTCGCGCGCGATCTGCGGCGTGACGGCGAAAACGTGGTCTGCCTGGAAACGGCGCTGCCGGCGAAATTCTCCGAAACCATTCGCGAGGCTCTGGGACGCGATGCGCCCCGGCCTGACGGTTTCGAAGGGCTGGAGCAGCGCGAGCAGCGCGTGACCGTCATGGATGCCGATGCGGAGCGGGTGAAAGCCTTCATCCGGGATCATGTCGCCGCGTAAGCGCATGTGGCTGGCCGTGCTGGGCGCGGGCTTGTCCAGTGCGAGCCTGCCCGCGCTGGCGGCGAATCAGGATCTGGCCGCCTTGCGCCGTGGCGTCGAGCTATTCGTGCGCAGCGAGTTGTCGCAGCGCCAGGCGAGCTTCGAAGTCGGTCGTTTCGACCCGCATCTGGTCGTTCCAGCCTGCCAGGGCGTCAGCATGGCCTGGTCGGCGGGGACGGTGCCTGCCAGCGGTGCAACCTATGTCGACATCAACTGCCCGGATCTCGGCTGGCGCCTGCGGCTGCCTGTCACGGTGCACGAGAAGAGAATGGCCCTGTTGTTGCTGCATTCGGTGCAAATGGGCGATGTTCTTGGCGCCGGCGACGTACGGCTGGTCGATGCACCGGCTTCGGGCTTGGGCAGCGGCAGTTTGGACCAGTTGCAGCAGGCGGTCGGCCAGGTCATGAAGACCGGGGCGCAGGCCGGGACCTGGCTGCGCGCTTATATGTTGCGCGCGGCCTTTGTGGTTAAAATGAATCAGCGTGTGCGGGTGGTTGCCAGTGGCGATGGCTTCGATGTGCGTGCCGAGGGCACCGCCACCGGGAACGGCGCCGCGGGCGACGTCATCGCCGTGCGGATGGCGTCGGGCGCGCTGGTGCGGGGCGTGGTGCAGGGCGATGGTTCGGTTTCGGTTGCGTACTGAACCGGCGGCCCCGGGCGGATTGGCTCGCGATGGGTGCGCCTGCCCGGCTTCCCGGTTCCAGGCGCCCCCGCTTTCGCCGCCGCGCTCGAAATAAATGTTCAAGTCGGGGCGTTTTGCGCCGATAATAGCCATAAGAAAATGTTGAAATGACGGAAAGGTTCGCCATGCAAATCGATAATTCGGGAAAAATCCTGGGGGCGTATTCCGCACCTCAGAACCGAGCGGTTAAGCGGGCCAGCGATTCCGACGATTCCACCTCGTCCGTCGACGGCGGCAGCGAGAGCGGTGAGAGCAGTGCGGTGAATGTCGCTCCCGGCAGCACGGTTGTCGTGATCGCCGCGTCGCGCGGCGACAATGTCGCGATCAATCCGTTGGCCAGCCGCCTTAGCGCCTTGTCGTCGCAGTCGGCAGGCGAGCCTTCGTTTGACGAGGCCAAGGTGGCTTCGATCAAGGCCGCGATTGCGTCGGGCCAGTTTCAGATCGATCCTTCCCGGATTGCTGACGGCCTGATCTCTTCCACGCAGGAGTTGCTGGCGAGCTGAGCGGCCCATGAGCGATATCGATACCCTGGAGCAGGCGTGCCGGGAGGAAACGGCCGGGTTATCCCGGCTTTTGGCTTTACTGCAGGAAGAACAAACCCTGTTGATCGCGGGTCGTCTCGACGGCCTGGAAACACTGGCGCAGCAAAAAAAAGGCGTGCTTGCGGAACTGGAACCCCTGGGTCGCCTGCGCGCCGAATGGTTGCAGCGCGCCGGGGTCGACAACCGCCCCTCGCTGTTGCTGCTTCTGGCAGATCATCCCGCCGCCGCCGCCGCCTGGCTCGAGCTTGAGAGCGTGCTCGGACAGGCCCAGGCAGTCAATCGCCTCAATGGCGGCTTTATCGATGATCGGCTTAAAAATACCGAATTGGCACTGACCACGCTGACGACCGCGGCGGCCTCGACGCTGGCCTACGGCCGCGACGGAAGCCGGCCGACGGTTCCGGTTGGCGGGCGTCATCTCGGCTCGGCCTGAACCGGAAGTGGGCTTGAGCCGTCCTTTGTGGTATCTTCGCCGCTGGGCTGAGACGAACCCCCCATACCAATGACCCTGTTATCCTTAATTTTCGCACTCGCGCTCGAGCAACTGCGCCCGCTTGGCAACCGCAACCGCGTATGGCTGGTGTTTACCCGCTATGCGAACCATCTTGAGCGCAATCTGAATGCCGGCTCCAACCGGCACGGCGTGCTGGCCTGGATGTGCGCGATGTTGCCCCCGGTGCTGCTGTCCCTGCTGGTCTACTATCTGCTGCGGGCCGTCAGTCCCGTGCTGGGTTTGTTGTGGAATGTATTTGTACTCTACATGACGATGGGGTTTCGCCATTTCTCCAGCGCCTTTTCCGAAATATCGCTGAGCCTGAGCGAAGGCCGCGACGCCGACGCACGTGCCACTTTGTCGCAATGGACAACGCAGTCGACGGTGGAACTCAGCGCCAACGAAGTGTCGCGTCTGGCCATCGAGCAAGGCGTGCTCGACAGCTATCGCCATGTTTTCGGAACCATGTTCTGGTTTGCCATCCTGCCGGGACCCTGTGGTGCCGTGATGTACCGTCTGGCGCAGATGCTGAACCAGAAATGGGGAGTCCGCGAATTGGCCGAAGATCGTTTCGGTTTGTTCGCTTCCAAGGCGTCCGCCTGGCTGGACTGGATTCCCGTTCGCCTCACCGCGGCCAGTTTCGCGGTCATGGGCGATTTTGAAGACGCCATCTATTGCTGGCGCTCGCAGGCCAGGACGTGGGGCAGCTATGCTGAAGGCATTTTGCTCGCGTCGGCCGCCGGCGCCCTCGGGGTTCGCCTTGGCGACCCGCTGAAACAGGATTACACCGTCAAATTCCGGCCCGAACTCGGGTTGGGCGACGAAGCCGACCCGAATTTCCTGCGCAGTGCCGTGGGACTGGTCTGGCGTTCTGCGCTGTTATGGCTGCTTGTGATCCTGCTCGTCAGCGTGGCGTCCTGGCTCGGCTGACCCCGACGCCGATAAACACCGACGGCCACTGTGCTGGCCGTCAGACTGCTTGCAGGAGTTAAACATGTCATTTGCCGAGCTCGGCCTGTCGCCGGAGATTCTCCGTGCCATCGACGAGCAGGGGTATACCGAACCTACCCCTATCCAGGCCAAGGCGATTCCGTTGGTACTGTCGGGCCGCGACCTTTTGGCCGCCGCGCAGACCGGTACCGGCAAGACCGCCGCCTTCATGCTCCCCATCCTCGAGCGCCTGAAAAAATACGCGAACTCCAGCGCCTCGCCGGCCATGCACCCGGTACGGGCCCTGATCCTGTCGCCCACGCGCGAGCTGGCCGATCAGATCGGCGCCAATGCCGTGGCCTATACCCGCTATCTGCCGCTGCGCTGCACCACGGTGTACGGCGGGATCAATATGGACCCGCAAACGGCGGAATTGCGCCGGGGCGTCGAAATACTGATTGCAACGCCGGGCCGCCTGCTCGATCACATCGGGCAGAAGACCGTACAGCTGAACAAGGTCGACGTGCTGGTGCTGGACGAAGGCGACCGCATGCTGGATATGGGTTTTATCCAGGACATCCGGAAGATCATGGCACTGTTGCCGCGCCAGCGGCAGACCTTGCTGTTCTCCGCCACCTTCGCCGGAGAAATCCGGCGGCTGGCCGAAGATTTCATGCGTGATCCGGAGACCGTCGAAGTGGCGCGCCAGAACCAGACCAGCGAACAAGTCGAACAGCTGGTGTTTGCCACCGATTCCGGTCGTAAGCGCCAGTTGTTGTCGCACTTGATCCGCAGTCGCGGCATGAGCCAGGTCATCGTGTTCTGCAAGACCAAGCTCAGCGCCGACCAGCTGTCGCGCGATCTGAAGCGCGACGGGCACGCGGCCGAGGCTATCCACGGCGACAAGGCGCAGGGCGCACGCCTGGAGACGCTGAACGCGTTCAAGAGCGGCATCATCAAGGTGCTGGTCGCTACCGATGTTGCGGCGCGCGGCCTGGACATCAACGAGCTGCCCTACGTCGTCAACTTCGAAATGCCGAACGCGCCGGAAGACTATGTGCACCGTATCGGCCGTACCGGTCGTGCCGGCGCGTCCGGGGTGGCTATTTCCCTGATGTCTCAGGACGAGACGCGTCAGCACGAAGCGATCGAAAGGCTGACACGGCAAAAACTCAAGCCGCAGGTCGAAGAGGGTTTCTGGCCCTCCTGGATGGAGCGCCCGGCTGGAATGGCCGAGCCGGTACCGGCTGCGCCGGTGCGCGCCTCCGCACCTGAACGCGTGCGCAATGACACGGGGCGCTCCGCTTCTGCGCGCAACGGCGACTGGCCGCGAAACACGACCCCGCGCGAGCGCGCGCCCGAGCGCGAACGCGTCGATCGCGACCGCGGTCCTGAGCGCGAACAACCCGATTCGCCGCGCAGCGAAGGCTTCAAACAGGCCAACCCCGTGCGCCGTCATGGCAAACGCCAGCGCGAAGTGCCGGCGCTGCTCTTGCCTCCGCGTTACAAGGTCGAGATCGTCGGTCGCGGATGACGAGCGAGACGCTGCCGCCGTTCGCCGGTCTGACGCCGGATGCTTTGCTCGATGCACTGGAGAGCACGGGCGTGTCGTGCGACGGCAGGTTGCAGGCGCTCAATAGCTACGAGAACAGGGTCTACCAGATCGGGCTGAACGACGGCGCCTCGGTGGTGGCCAAGTTCTATCGGCCCGAGCGCTGGAGCGACGAGCAGATTCTGGAGGAGCACGCTTTTGTGGCCGAGCTGGCCACGCGAGAGATCCCGGTTGTCGCTGCGATGGTGCTGGACGGCAAGACGCTGCATCATGCCGGCGGCTTCCGTTTCTCGCTGTTTCCGCGCCGTGGCGGACGCATGCCCGAACTCGATGCCCCCGATGTCCTGACCTGGCTCGGTCGCTTTCTCGGCCGGATTCACGCGGTCGGCGCGATCGAACCCTACCATTTGCGCCCGACCCTGACCCCCGACAGTTTCGGTCGGCAGTCGCTCGATTTCGTTCTCGGCCACGATTTCATTCCGCCCGAATTGCACGAAGTCTATCGCGGCGTCGCCGAGCAGGCCCTGCTCGGGGTCGCGCGGTGCTTCGAACGGGCGGGGGCGGTCGCGAACCTGCGCCTGCATGGCGATTGTCACACCAGCAATATCCTGTGGACAGATGCCGGACCGCATTTCGTCGATTTCGACGACAGCCGCATGGGACCGGCCGTCCAGGACCTGTGGATGCTGCTGTCGGGAGAGCGTGCGGAGCAGAGCGCGCAGCTCGCCGATCTGCTGGCCGGTTACGAAGATTTTTGCGAATTCGACACCCGCGAGCTGTATCTGATCGAAGCGTTGCGCACGCTGCGGCTCATGCACTACAGCGCGTGGCTGGCCCGGCGCTGGCATGACCCGGCTTTTCCCGTGGCCTTCCCCTGGTTTGGTTTGCAGCGTTACTGGCAAGACCGCATCCTCGAGCTGCGCGAACAGATCGCGCTGATGGACGAAGCGCCGTTGTGGCCGGTCTAGTCCGAACCCGGGCGGCTCGCGCCACCCGGGGTGTTCCTTTCCCTGCCCCATTTTCCACGCGCCAACTCTTCGCGTCGGCGTGGCCGTCACGCGGGAGGGCGCGCTTGCCTCTACCACAAGCGGATGCGCTCCTCTGACGGACGGTACAGCTTGTCGCCGGGTTTCAGATCGAAGGCGCTATAGAAGGCGTCGCTGTTGACGACCGCACCGTTGACCCGGTAGCGCGCGGGACTGTGCGGGTCGCGCACCAGCATCTGCAGCAGAGCCGCGTCGCGAACTTTGTATCGCCATAGCTGTGCGAAACCGATGAAGAAGCGCTGCTCACCGCTCAAGTTGGCGAGACGCGGCGCCGGTGTGCCCTCCAGCGAGCGCTGATAGGCTTTGTAGGCGATCTGCAGGCCGGCGTTGTCGGCGATATTTTCGCCCAGCGTCAGTTCGCCGTTGATGGTTTTGCCCGGCAGCGGTTGATAGGCGGCATACTGTGCCACCATGCGCTGCGTCAAGGCCTTGAAACGCGCCCGGTCGACGTCGTTCCACCAGTCGTGCAAATTTCCCTGGCCGTCGAACTGGCTGCCCTCGTCGTCGAAGCCGTGGCTGATCTCGTGGCCGATGACGCTGCCAATCGCGCCGTAGTTGACGGCATCGTCGGCGTCGCGGTTGAAGAACGGCGGCTGCAGTATGGCGGCGGGAAATACGATTTCATTGCGCTGGGCATTGTAGTAGGCGTTGACGGTCTGCGGCGTCATATCCCATTCTTCGCGGTCCACCGGCCCGTTCAACCGGGCGAGACGATACAGGTAGTCGAAGCGGGCTGCACGCTCGACGTTGCCGTAGAGGTCCCCGGCTTTTATCTCGAGTGCACTGTAATCGCGCCATTTGTCAGGGTAGCCGATCTTGATGCTGTAACGCGCGAGTTTGGCCTGGGCCTGCACTTTGGTCTGCTCTGTCATCCAGTCGAGTTGGGCGATGCTGTCCCGGTATGCCTCCAGCAGTCGGGACACGAGTTTTTGCATGCGTTCCTTGTCCGCTGCCGGGAAGTAGCGTGCGACATAAAGTTTGCCCACCGCCTCGCCCATGGCCGCATTGACGATCGCGACCCCGCGTTTCCAACGCGCTACCTGGGACTGCGTGCCGTTGAGCGCCGTCTGGTGAAAGGCAAAATGTGCGTCGCAGAAGGCGTGCGTCAGCAAGGGCGCGGCGCGATCCAGGCGGCGCAGGGTCAGGTAGTCTCGCCAGACATCGAGGGGGACCGTGGCGAGCAGGGTGGAGAGGTTGGCCACATAATCGGGCTGCGCTATCGTGAAGCGCGTCGCCGCATTCAATCTGGCGCCCTGCAGGTAGCGTCCCCAGTCTATGCCGGGAAAACGGCTCGCCAATTCGTCGCGTGTCAGCGGATTGTAGGTCTTGCGCGGGTCGCGGTTGGCGGCCCGGCTCCACTGGGCGGCGGCGATGCGCGTCTCCAGCGCCGCGACGGCATCGGCGCGAGGTTCCGCAGCGCTTTCGCCGGCCAGAGTCAGCAGCCGGGCGAGATAGAGGCGGTAGGCGGCGCGTATCGATTTGAAACGCGCGTCGCCATCGAGATAGTAGTCGCGGTCCGGCATGCCGAGACCGCCCTGGGCTAAATTCGGAAGGTAGTGTGTCGAGTCGCCGGGGTCCTGGTCGATGTTGACGTTCAGCGCGAGGTTTTCCCCTTCGATCTGGGCCGCGCCAAGATACGAGGCGAGATCGGCTTGCGTGGCGATCGCACGGATGCGCGCGAGCGACGGCGCCAACGGTTCAAGCCCCCGTTTCTCCAAGAGTGCCTCGTCCATGTAGCTGTGGTACAAGGCGCCGATCTTGGCATTGTCAGTGCCTGCGGCCGGATTCGCTGCCGCGCTTTCGATCAGGGCGCGGCTGCGTTCTTCGCTTCGATCGCGCAACTCGATGAACGTGCCGTAGCCGGCTTTGTCGGGCGGGATCGCGGTGGTCTTCAGCCATTGCCCGTTGACTGCGGAGAACATGTCGTCCTGCAGCCGAACGCTGTGGTCGAAATGCGAGAAGTCGATACCCGTCTGGGGCTGGGCCAGAGCCTGCTGGCCGCCCAGAAGCATGATGCTCAGTGCGCAGACTATCCGCTTGCTTCTCATCGGTACTCCTTATGCAGGGTGGAATGGAAAACGGCGGTCTTGCCGTAGCGGGAGTATGTGGCGTTGACTCACGGTGGCGGATAATGGTTCCTTGCCCGTCCGGACAGGTGCCGTGGCGCAAGTGGTCGTATTTCGCTGTCGCAAATGTTAAACAAAGTAAAAAATAGAAAAATACGGCAAAGCACGAATAAATGTTGCTACCATCAGTTGATGATAAAAGTGTAATGCATGCAGAATGCCCGACTAGAATTCAATATCGATCGCAAGGAGTGGAACAATGGCTATTTCTTCTGTCTCGAACGGGACCCCGATCTACAAGCCCGCTGGCAGCAAACCTGCACAGGGCCAGCAGCCTGCGCAAGCGACTCCCACCCCCGCTCCGCCCATTCAGATGCAAGTGCCGCCGCCGTCGCCGACCACGAACCCCGAGGGGCAACCCGTCGGTCAGGTGATCAATACCAGCGCCTGATTCTTCGCGGGGCTATTCCTGCGCCGATAGAGTCGATACAGCAACGCCCGCCGTCATGGTACGCCATGATGGCGGGCGTTGCCTTGTCCGGTGGTCGACGCCTCAGTCGCGGCGCGGGTCCGGAATCGGTTCTATGCGTCCGAGCAGCACGACAAAGGCAAAGATGCCGAGTAGCAGCACCACACCGGCGACCGCGAAGGCGGCGGTGAACGATTGTGTGGCGCCGACGATATAGCCGGTGATGATGGGGGCGGCGACGCCCATCATATTGTTGGCGAAGTTCATGATGCCGCCGACGGTGCCGGTGGCACCGGTGGGGGCGATCAGCGAAGGCAGCGACCAGCCGACAGGCGCGGCCGAGGCCAGCCCCGCCAGCGCCAGCGAAATCCAGCCTATGGCCCAATAGGGGTCGTTCGTGTAAACCGCACCGAATACCGCAAGCCCGAACAGCATGCCGGTGACCAGAACCGACTTGCGCACCTTGGTCTCATCCAGCCCGCGCTTGAGAAGGAAATCGATCAGCCAGCCGCCGACAAGCAAGTCCGCGGCGGTGGCGCAGGCCCAGGGAATGGCGGCGAAACCGGCCGATTTAAGTATGCTCATATGCATGCTCTGGACCAGATAGCCGGGCAGCCAGGTGAGAAACAGATAGAACGAGTATCCATAGGCGGCGAAGCCGATGGTCAGTCCCCATATTTTGCGGTTTTTCAGCAAATAACCCAGCGTATTCATCGAGCCGGCCTGGCTGGCCCCTTCAGGCGTCGCGCCGCCGGCCTTGATGTAATCGTATTCGATCTTGCTCAGCCGCGGGTGGACACTGGGGTCGCGATAGAATAGGCAGAATGCGATGAAGTAGGCCAGACTCAGGCCCGCGGTGATGCCGAAGCCCCAGCGCCAGCCGAAGGTGACGACGGCGAAGGCGACCAGCGGTACGCCGATGACACTGGAGAACTTGGCGGCGGCGTCGAACAAGGCTGTTGCCATTGCCCGCTCCTGACGCGGGAACCAGTAGCCGGTCGCCTTGGAGCTGGCGGGGAATCCGGGAGCTTCGGCCACGCCCAGCAAGGCACGCGCCGCGAAGATGCCGCCGAACCCACCGGCCAGCGCGGTGATGCCGGATGCCAGAGCCCACAGTAGCGCCCCCCAGCGCCCGATGCGGGTTACGCCCAGCTTGTCGAGGATCATCCCAATCGGAATCTGCAGCAGGGCATAGGTCCAGAAGAAGGCGCTGAACAGCAGTCCGAGTTGGCCATTGCTTAGATGAAATGTCGACTGCAGCTGCGGTGCGGCGACCGAGACGCTGATGCGGTCGAGATAGTTGATCAGGACGCCGACGCCCAGCAAGGCGCCGATGCCCCAGCGTAGACGCGGAATGCGTCCACCGAGTCCGGTATTCATTTTTCTCTCCTTGTACTGCGGTGTAGACCGGGTGTGATTACATCTCGCCCAGCCGTGCGGTGAGGGTGGCAAGCATGATGTCCGGCGGCGGATCGATATCGCAGGTGATGCTGCGCTCGTCTGCTTCGGGCGTTTCGAGATCGGCGAACTGGCTGTCGATCAGGGCCACAGGCATGAAATGACCCTGGCGCGCCCCCATGCGCGCGCTGATTTGCGCATGACTCCCCCGCAGGTAGACAAACACCAGTCCAGGATCGCCACGGCGCAGAATGTCCCGGTACTTCCGCTTGAGCGCGGAACAGGACAGAACGATGCCCCGGTCTTCCTCACGTGCGTGTCCGATCTCGGCGGCGAGTATTTCCAGCCAGCCCTGGCGGTCGGCATCGGTCAGTGGAATCGCCGCGCTCATCTTGTCCAGATTGGAGCGGGGATGAAAGGCATCCCCCTCGATGAAACGGCACGATAGTGCGGCGGCCAGGCGCGAGCCGATTTCGCTCTTGCCACAGCCGCAGACGCCCATAACGACGATACGGATTTTTTTCATATGTTAGCGCTACCATTCATTGGCAGAGATCTGCCCCCGTTATCTTCACACGATAGTGAAGCCTGATGGATGTTAGCGCTAACATTGCCGAGGGTAAAGGCAAAATCGCGCTTCCCCCTTTGCCATGCCGGCGCAGCGGTCGTATCAAAGCGGGCAGGGGTCATTTAGAATGGACCCATGTCAGACCGTAAATCTCGCTCCAGTGCTACCGGGCAGGTGACCCTGCAGGATGTGGCGCTGCATCTGGGCATCAGTGCCATCACCGTGTCCCGCGCCTTGAAGACGCCGCAGCGCGTGTCGGAAACGTTGCGCGCACGCATCATGTCTGCGGTGACCGAGCTCGGCTATCGGCCCAATCATGCGGCGCGGTCGCTGGCCTCGGCCCGTTCCGATAGCGTGCTGGTCCTGGTGCCGTCGCTATCCAATGAAGTTTTCGTCGATACGCTCAGCGGCATCCATGAGGTGCTGATTCCACGCGGGTATCAGGCCTTGATCGGCAATACCCATTATTCACCGCAGGAGGAGGAGAAGCAGCTGGGCGTGTTTCTCGGGCATAACCCGGACGGCATCCTTCTGACCGGGCTGGACCACACGCCGCGCGTGCGGCAGTGGCTGGCCGATTGCGGGGTGCCGGTGGTGTACATGATGGAAATCGACGATGCGCGCGACAGCCGCTGCGTCGGTTTGTCGCAGTTCGATGCCGGCCAGGTCATTACCCGCTATCTGGTCGGCAAGGGCTACCGCCGCATCGCCTATGTCGCTGCACAAGTCGACCCGCGTACGCTCAAGCGCGCGGAAGGGTATCGCGCCGCTTTGCGCGAGGCCGGATGCTATGAGGCGGGTCGTGAAATATGGGTGCCGACGCCGTCGTCCATCGGACTGGGTGCAAGCCTGCTTGACCGTCTGCTCAAGGAACAACCCGATTGCGATGCGGTGTTTTGTTGCAATGACGATCTGGCGCAGGGCATGCTGTTCCAGTGCCAGCGGCGCAAGGTAGCCGTACCGGGGCAACTGGCGATCTGCGGTTTCAACGACTTGGCCGCTTCGGCCTGGACCAACCCCCCCATCACCACTATTGCCACGCCGCGTTACGCCATCGGACGCGAAGCCGCGCAGATGCTGCTATCCGCCATCGACGGCGATATGCCGCCGGCGAAACTGGACCTCGGCTTCAGCCTGGTTGAGCGTTTGAGCGCCTGAGGCCGTGGCCGGCGCGCCGCAGGGTCAATCCGGCGGCCGCTCCTAGCACCAGAGCGCCGCCGACGACGATCTGCCAGCTCAGCGACTCGCCGAGAAAACGGATTCCCAGCGTCACCGTCACCAGAGGCTCGACGGTCGAGAGCATGGCCGACCGCGTCGGCCCGAGACGGGCGAGGCCCGCAAAGAAAGTCGTCATGGCGATCGATGTTCCCAGCAGCGATACGGCGCCGACCGCACCCCAGGCTTGCAAGGTCGCAGGGAAGTGCGGGTGCTGCCACAGTGCGAGCGCGACCGTGACGAGGGTTCCGCCTGCGACGACGACCAGGGCCGCGCCAAGCGGATCGCTGCCGCGGCCGAAGCGATTGCCGAGCAGGATGTAGATCGAATAGATCAAGGCGTCGAGCAGCGCCAGTCCCACGCCCGGCAGGCTGCCTTCGAGTCCGTTGGCCAGCAACAGGACCAGGCCGAGGGAACTGAGTCCGAGAGCAGTCCATTGCGCCCGTTCCAAGCGCTCGATGCGCAGGAGTGCCGCCAGCACGCCAACCAGCAGCGGATAGGTATACAGCAGCAGGGCGACCAGTCCCGAGCTGGCGAAATGCAGGGCGCTGAAATAACACCACGCCATCGCGGCGAACAGCACCCCCATTCCGGCATAGGCGAGCAGTGCCGTGCCACGCGGAATGCGGTGCCGACCGAGGCGGGCGATCAGCGCGAGCAGCGGCAGCGACAAGGCGAAGCGCAGGGCGAGCAGGGTGGCGGTGTCGACGCCGGCGGCATAGGCCGTACGAGCGAACAAGGCCATGCTGCCGAAGCTGCAGGCGGATAACAGAATCAGCGCGATTCCGCTCAACGACATCATGGCACGCACTTTCAGATCAAAAAAACAGTGTAAGTGGATTTCCCCCTCCCGTCATTTCCACGTCACCCGAGTTGGCCATCATTGGTGCAGCCGAAATCAATATCGGCTGGACTGAATTTTGCCTGCGAATGCAGGAAACGGCGTTGCCTGTACGGCAGCGGCATTGGGGTGCCCGTACGGATGCATCGATATCCGCGGGTGGCTATTTCGGCAGCATTGGGGATGAGGATGATGACAATTTCAAGACGCTTGGCGCTGACGCTGATAATTGCGATGGCGGCTTTGATCGGTGTAGGGGGGTCTGGCTTGTGGCAATTGAATGCGGCGCAGTCGCGTTTCGATTACGTGCAGGGTGATGCCGTTCCGAGTCTGGCCGCGCTGAAGCAAGCGACAGATGCATACGCTGATGCCAGAGTGCTGATATTCAGGCATATCCTGTTTACTGACGATGCGAAACGCAAGCAACTGGAAGCGCAGTCCGAGGCGACATTTCAGCGTTTCGACGCGGCTTTGGCCCGTTATGAAAGTCGCGGTTTGCGCGGAGCCGAGGAGGAGCGGGCACTGGCCGCCGACCGCGCGGCGATGGCCGCGTACCGGAGCTTGACCGCGCGCTTGCTGGATCTATCGAGGCGCGGCGATTTCGATGGGGCGCGTGCCATCGTCAGCGGCGAGATGGTCACGGTCAGCGGCGCGGTCAAGCAGGCGCTGGCAGAGCACGAGGCGCTGACGACGCGGCATATCGATTCGATGCGCGAGGAAAACCGGGCTGCCTTCATTCTCGCTCTGTGGGCGATGGGGGGCTGCACTCTGGGCGGGCTGGTTTTCAGCGGCGGATTGGCCACGCACTTGTTCTACCTGATCCGGAGCAGTCTCCACGAACTGCAGCGGACGCTGCGCGAGGTCAGCCAGTCGCTGGATTTCACCACGCGTGCCCCGGTGCGTCGTCAGGACGAGATCGGGGAGACATCCGCCGCATTCAATCAATTGCTCGATATTCTGCAGCGTAGCCTGCGCGCGGTACTGGATGGCGCAGATCAGGTGGCGCTGGCTTCATCCGGTCTGGCGCGAGCCGCGCATCAGGTCTCCACCGCTGCCGAGACCCAGAGTGAAGCCTCGGCGGCGATGGCGGCCACGGTCGAACAGATGACGGTCAGCGTCAATCATGTGGCCGAGCGCGCCGGCGAAACGCAGACGCTGGTCCAGGAGGCTGGGCGGCTCGCGGCCACCGGTTCGGTTACCTTGAGCGAGACGCTGGGCGACATCCGCGAGATATCGGCTGCGGTAACCGCTGCGTCCGGACGGATCGATGCTTTGGACGAGGATAGCGAGCGTGTGACGCGCGTGGTCCAGGTCATTCGCGATGTGGCGGATCAGACCAATCTGCTTGCGCTCAATGCGGCGATCGAGGCGGCGCGAGCGGGCGAAGCCGGGCGCGGCTTCGCCGTGGTGGCCGACGAAGTGCGCAAACTTGCCGAGCGTACGGCCAGTTCGACACAGGAAATCGAGAGCACGCTGGGCACGATGCGTCTGCGCACGCGCGAAGCACGCGAGCAAATGACGGCGGCCACCGCGTGCGTGAGTGTCGGTGTTGGCCGCGCGGATCACGCCGACGGCGCGATCCGGATGATAGGCGAATCGTCCCTGCAGACGGTGTCGCGCGTAAGCGAGATTTCGATGGCGATTTCGGAGCAAGGCAGCGCCAGCAATGCCATCGCTCTGCAAGTGGAGAAAATCGCCCGGATGTCCGAGCAGTCGCGCGCGGCGGCCAATGACACCGCCAGTAATGCGCAGCAGCTTGATCTGCTGGCGCGCGGGCAGATCGCCACCCTGCGTCAGTTTGCCTTGTAAGGCGAGCGCCGCGTCTGGCGGTGTCTCCATGCGGCGGCGGCCAGATAGCCGCCGCAGCTCAGCGCCGTGATCCAGAAGCTGACGGGCCAGTCGCTGCGATAGGCGAGAACGATGCCGCCTACGGTTTCGGCCAGCGCCAGCGCGACGGCAAGCGCCACGCCCCGGCCGAGTTTGCGGGTCAGTTGCTGGGCTGCGGCACCCGGACCGACCATGAGGGCAAAGACCAGCAGCACGCCCACGACCTGGGTGCACAGGGCGGTCGCCAGCGCGACAATGGCGAGAAACAGCATCGATACCAGGCGCAGCGGCAGACCGCGCGCTTCGGCCAGCTCGGGCTGCAGGCTGGCGAAGATCAGCGGGCGCGAGATCATTGCGAGCGCACACAGGCATAGGAGGCTGCTTGCCGCCAGCAGGTAGAGCGTCGTGCCGTCGACCCCGAGAATATTGCCGAAGAGCAGGGCGGTCGCCTGGGTCGCGTAGGCCGTGAAAAAATGCAGAAACAGCATGCCGAATCCCATCGCCAGCGCGAGCACGGCTCCGACGGCGACATCGCTGCCCTTCAGCCTGTCCCCGAGCCAGCCCATGGCGAGCCCGGCCGCGACGGTGACGGCAAACATGCCGGCCAGTGGCGGAGCGCCGAGCAGGGCGGCCCCGGTCGCCCCGGCGAATCCGACGTGGGACAGGGCGTGGCCGGCGAAGGTCTGTTTGCGCAGCACCAGAAAATAACCGCTTGCGCCAGCCAGCAGCGCCACCATCACGCCTGCCAGCAGCGCATGGCGCATGAATTCGTACTCAAGCATGAGCTTGGCCTCCCGCGCCGGGCAGAACGAAAATCCGCTTCTGGACGCGCACGACATCTACATGGGCTCCGTAGAGCCGGGACAGGACGGGCGAGCTGATGACCTCGTCGACCGAACCCAGCTGCGCGTGTCCCGCTGCCAGATACAGGACCTGGTCCATGCTGCCGAGCAGGGGGTTGAGGTCATGCGAGCTGAACAGAACCGTGATGCCGAGTCGCTGCCGTATCGAATCGACCTGTTTGACCACCTGGCGCTGATGCAGGACGTCCAGGCCGGCCAGCGGTTCGTCGAGCAGCAGTAGCTGCGGCTTGCCGAGCAGGGCCTGGGCCAGCAGCAGGCGTTGCCGCTGCCCACCCGACAACTCGCCTAGCGGGCGGGAGGCGAGTTCGACTGCGTCGACGCATTCCAGGGCCGTCTCGATCTCCCGTCTGGCCCGACGTCCTAGCCACGGCCAGCCCCAGCGTTGCCCGTCGCAGCCGCTGGCAACGAAATCGCGTCCGCTCAAATGCGTGCCGATGTTCAGGCTGTGCCGTTGCGGTATATAGGCGACCGCCCCGCGCCCGCGGCGCGCAGGGCGTCCGAGAACCCGGATCTGGCCCCGTAGCGGCGCGACGAGACCCAAAACGGCACGCAGCAGGCTGGTTTTGCCGGCGCCGTTCGGTCCGAGCAGGGCAACGAAGCGTCCGCTTTCAATCTGCAGATTCACGCCGGACAGAATGCGGCGTCCTGCGTAGCCGAGTTCCAGATCGTGAAAGGCGATGGCCGGCGCTGCGCTCATCGCGGCAGCGCGCGGTCGAGCGCGTTCAGTTGCGATAGCATCCAGCCCTGATAGTGCTGACCTGCCGGTGCGGTTTCGGTGACACCGACCACCGGAATATGCGCGGCCAGTGCACGAGTGCGCACTCGGGAGGCGGCCGGATTCGATGCCTGGCTGTTATAGAACAGTACGGCGATGCGGTGTTGCGCCAGATCCTGCTCGAATGCGGCGATGTCGCTGGCGCTGGGTTCGGTGTCATTCATGACCGCTATCTGAAAACGCGGGTTGCGCATGGGGAGCCCGAGGGCTGTCGCCATATAGCCGAACACCGGTTCGGTCGCTGCGACCGGGCGGCCGTGCGCGCGCAGACGCAGCTTTGCGATTTTTGCGTTCAGCGGCGCCAGCGAGGCGAGGAAGTCATCCAGCCTGCGCCGGTAGTCGGCCTTGTTGGCCGGGTCGATGCGGGCGAGTTCTGTTTCGAGCGCACGCGCAACAGCCGGCATGGTGGCAGGGTCGTACCAGAGGTGGGGATTGTCGCCGGTCTTTTTGTGTAACAGCGCGCCGACATTGATGCTGTGGCGTGTTGTGGACGGCGACGCCGCCAGCATTTTTTCCATCCATGGGTCATAGTCTATCCCGTTGTACACAACCAAGTCGGCATGGCTCATTGCGCGCGCGGTCTGCGGGCTGGCTTCGAACAGATGCGGATCCTGGTCGGGATTGTTCAGAATGCTGACAACCTTGACATGCGGGCCGCCGACTTGGGCGACGACATCGCCGTAGAAATTCTCCGCGGCAACGATATTGACCGCGGGGGCGGCGAGGGCCGTGGCTGACAAGGCGAAGCCGGCGACGATGGCGCAACTGCGAAGGCGGAAGAGGGCTGACATTGGAGTGACCTTTTGTTATAACGTAACGAATTGGTGTTATGGTATAACATTCGTAATTGCCTGTCACGTCCCGCCGCAAAACGGAGACGCGACTGGCTGGCGGGCTTACTCGCTTACGCAATCGACCCGCACGCCTTGCTCTTCGAGCAGGGCACGCTGGCTGGCAGGCAGGCTGGCGTCAGTGATGACCCGGCTGACGGCCGACAAAGGGGTCAGCGGATTGGGGTGGATCTGTCCGAATTTGGAGGAGTCGGTAATGATGATATTCTCGACCCCCTTGGCCAGCACCGCATTGACGACGTCGGCACGCATCATGTCACGGCCGGTGAAACCGGTCTCGGGGTGGAAGCCGTCGATGCCGATGAAGGCCTTGCTGAAATGAACCTGCTGGATGCACAGCCGGGTCAGCGGGCCCACTACCGTTTCGCTGTGTTTCTGCAGTTGTCCGCCCAGCAGTATGACCTCGCATGGGGCTTCTTTCAGCAGATGAGCGATGTAGTGGCTGACCGTGATGAGGGTGATGCGCTTGCGCTCGCCCAGATAGCGCGCGAGCAGTGCATTGGTGCTGCCGCTTTCTATGAATATCGTATCGCCGTCGCTGACGAGTGCAGCCGCATACTGCGCGAGCTTCTGTTTGAGACGGAAATTGACCAACATGCGGCTATCGACATCGTCGCTGTCGAGCGCGACGGCGAAACCATGACCGCGTTTGAGGTAGCTGCGCTTTTCCAGGAGTGCCAGATCCTGGCGCACCGTGACTTCGGAGACGCCGGTCATGGAGGCCAACTCGCTCACGCTGGCGCGGCCTTGTTCGTTGATGCGCTGCAGAATGGACTGTTGTCGTTGATTCATCGCCTGCTCATGACAAGGCGGCCCGCAGGCCGCCGTTTATGTATTTTGAAGGTGCCGCGGGAATCCGCCCCCGCCACTCGATGATAGCACCCTGCGCGCCCGGCGATAAGGCGAAACCGGGGGGAGTGGCATTTGCGGGCGATCCCCCGCCCCCTCGGGCGGCGGGGGGCTGGCTCAGGGCTGGATGTCGGCGGGGGTTTCCGGCGCGATGCCATCGGCCTTGAACATGGCCTTGATTCCGCGCACGGCCTGGCGGATGCGGGCTTCGTTCTCGATCAGGGCGAAGCGCACATGATCGTCGCCATGATCGCCGAAGCCGATGCCGGGCGAGACCGAAACTTTGGCGCGGGCCAGCAGTTGGGTGGCGAATTCGAGTGAACCGAGCGTACGATAGGCATCGGGAATGCGCGCCCAGATATACATCGATGCCTTGGGGGTTTCGACCTGCCAGCCTGCATCATGCAGCCCCTTGACCAGTACATCGCGCCGTCGCTGGTACTGGGCGGCGATCTCGCGCACGCACTGCTGATCGCCTTCGAGTGCGGCGATGGCGGCTACCTGCAAGGGCGTGAAGGTGCCGTAGTCGTGATAGCTCTTCATCCGGGTCAGCGCAGCGACCAGGTCGGGGTTGCCGACCATGAAGCCCACGCGCCACCCCGCCATATTGTAGCTTTTTGACAGGGTGAAAAATTCAACAGCAATATCCTTTGCTCCCGGGACTTGCATAATGGATGGTGCTTTCCAGCCATCGAACACGATGTCGGCGTAGGCGAGATCGTGCACGACCAGAATGTCGTGCTTGCGCGCGAGCGCCACCACGCGCTCGAAGAACTCGAGTTCGACGCACTGGGCGGTCGGATTGGACGGAAAGCCGAGGACCATCATCTTGGGCTTGGGATAGCTGCCGCGAATCGCGGATTCCAGTTCGGCGAAAAAATCGACATCGGGTGTCAGCGGCACCGACCGGACATGCGCGCCGGCAATCACGGCGCCATATATGTGAATCGGATAGCTGGGGTCGGGGACGAGTACCGTGTCGCCGCGATCGAGGGTTGCCAGCATCAGGTGCGCGAGGCCTTCTTTCGAGCCTATGGTGACGATGGCTTCGCTGTCGGGGTTGATGTCGACCTGGTAGCGCTCCTTGTACCAGTGGGAGATCGCGCGGCGCAGGCGCGGAATGCCTTTGGACGAGGAGTAGCCATGCGTGTCGTGCCGTTGCGCGACATCGACCAGCTTGGCCACGATATGGTCGGGCGTTGCCCCGTCGGGGTTGCCCATGCTCATATCGATGATGTCTTCGCCGCGGCGGCGGGCGGCGAGTTTCAGTTCGGCGGTGATATTGAACACATAGGGCGGGAGGCGATCGATGCGCGCAAAGCGGCGCTTGCCCACGGGTGTAGACATACAGAATCCTTGACGTTAGCGCCCGGAACCGTCCGAGCGACGTTGGGTCGCGCAGCAGGCGACCCGGGGACATCGTACCGTATCGATCCGCGCGCGGTAAAGGGGGCCGGAATAATGAAAAACGGGCCCGGCTTGTGCCGGACCCGTTGCGCGGGACTCGGGCGGCCGAGGCCGCCGTCGGTGATCAGCGTCCCAGGTGCATCGTCGGGTAGCGCGGTTCCCACACTTTTTCATCGATCCTGGCGGCGATCTCGCACGGGGTAAGATCCTGGATCAGGCCATCGGCCAGAGCCTGCAGACCGACCGACAGTGCGACGGCGCGCGCGGCGCGGCGCAGATCGCTGACCGGCGGCAGCAGATTGGCCTGCGGGTCGAGGCGGGCCGGCGACAGTTGTGCGAGCGCCTTGGCTGCGGCCATGAACAGGGCATCGGTCACGCGGGGGATCTTCAACGCGATGGCGGCCAGACCCACACCCGGGAAGATGTAGGAGTTATTGGTCTGGTCGACCTTGAACGGACGGCCGTTGCGGTCGATCGGCGGGAACGGGCTGCCGGTACCGATGACCACGCGCCCTTCGGTCCACTCGACCAGGTCCTGCGGCCGCGCTTCGCTGTTGGCAGTCGGGTTGGACAGCGGGAAGATCACCGGGTGCTCGGTGTGGCGCGCCATTTCGCGCACGATCTTCTCGCTGAAAGCGCCAGCCTGACCGGATACGCCGATCAGAACCGTCGGATGCGCATTTTTCATCACGTCGAACAGCGAGATCTGGCCGGCCTGTTCAAGCTTCCAGCCGTCGACCGAGCTCGTCTTTTGCACGAAACGGCGCTGGAACGGCTCGAGCTTGTCGAGGTCGGTCGTCCCTTCGATCATCAGGCCGTTGCGACCGACGACGTAGAAGCGGCTGGCCGCTTCGTCCGGGGTCAGCCCGGCTTCGACCATGGAGCTCTGGATCAGCGAAGCGATGCCGCAGCCGGCGGAACCTGCGCCGAGCACCACGACGCGTTGCTCTTTCAAAGGCAGGCCGGTGACGTTGATCGCTGCCAGCAGGGTGCCGGTGGCGACGGCGGCGGTGCCCTGCACGTCATCGTTGAACGAGCACAGCTCGTCGCGATAGCGCTCCAGCAGGCGGCTGGCGTTGTTCTTGGCGAAGTCTTCCCACTGCAGCAGCACGTGCGGCCAGCGTTCTTTCACCGCGTTGACGAACTCGTCGATGAAGGCATCGTATTCTTCGCCGCGGACACGGGCGTGGCGCCAGCCGACATAGAGCGGATCGGCCAGGCGTTCCTGATTGTCGGTACCGACGTCGAGCGTGATCGGCAGCGTGGTGGCCGGGTGCAAACCGCCGCAGCCGCTGTACAGCGCCAGCTTGCCGATCGGGATGCCCATGCCGCCCGCGCCCTGGTCGCCGAGGCCGAGAATGCGTTCGCCGTCGGTCACCACGATGGCTTCGACGTTGTCGAAGCGCGGATTGGACAGAATCTGGCGGATCTGGTCCTTGTGCGGAATGCTGAGGAACAGGCCGCGCGGCTTGCGGTAGAGATGGCTGAAACGCTGACAGCCGGCGCCGACGGTCGGGGTATAGATAACCGGCAGCATTTCTTCAAGGTTGTGCGTCAACAGCGCGAAGAACAGGGTTTCGTTGCTGTCTTGCAACTCGCGCAGCATCACGTAGCGATCGAGGTCGGTCGGCAGCGCGCGCAGCGCTTCCAGCCGGCGCGATACCTGTTCTTCGATCGTCATGACATTGGGGGGCAGCAGGCCGTGCAGGCGGAACTCGTCGCGTTCGGATTCGGTAAAGGCGGTCCCCTTGTTCAGCAAGGGATCGGCCAGCAGGTCCATTTCGGACAGGGCCGTTTCGATCGTGCATACGGTTGCGTGCTTGGGAATAGGAGCCGCGTTGAATTTCGTACCCATTTTTCTCTCCATCCATTCATAACGAGTAAGTGCAAATAAAGGAACGCCTTCTGGCGTCTTTCTATCCATGTGTACCGGCGCTTTCCGCCCGGCATCCCCCCTCTAATAGCAGGAGTCATGCCTGCTGCCATTTTGTTTGCTTCTGTCGCAATGCATTGATTTTAAAGGGTGCAAATCATGGGCGGCGCCGGTCCCGTTCGGATTGTCGTAAACCCATGCCGGCAAGCAGTCGACTTTTCGAATGGCTGTCATCCTCTGCAATGCTGCCAGGCCGGCCCGGCCAGGCCCGGGCGACGGGATGCGTTCGTCTGTCCGAACCGGCGGAAGCGGCCCGGGTCCGGCAAACCGAATCCGCATTCAGTCTTGATTTTGTTTAATTCAATAAAATCAATTGCTTGTGTTTTGTTTCGGCGGCCGGACACCCTGGCACGGCATCTGCTGATAGAGGGGGGGCTGGCGCACCGACGCTCAAGCGGTGCGCCCAACGACACGACCGACACTTCAGGAGCTTGACCATGAGTACTTATCGCATCGAACACGATCTGCTGGGAGATAAAGACGTACCGGACGAAGCCTACTATGGTGTGCATACCCTGCGCGCGCTCGAGAACTTCCCCATCACCGGCAACAGCATCGCCATCTACCCCGACCTGATCAATGCGCTGGCCGCGATCAAACAGGCGGCCGCACTGGCCAATAATCAACTCGGACTCCTCGATGCCCGCAAGGCCGGGGCCATCGTCAAAGCGTGCGAGGAAGTGCGGACAGGAATGTGGCACGAACACTTCGTGGTGGATGTCATCCAGGGCGGGGCCGGCACATCGACCAATATGAATGCCAACGAAGTCATCGCCAACCGGGCACTGGAAATCCTCGGCCACCGCCGCGGCGAGTATGCGCATCTGCACCCGAACGAAGACGTGAATATGTGTCAAT
>NZ_AUGZ01000031.1 GCF_000422925.1 Paludibacterium yongneupense DSM 18731 | reverse complement strand
CGGCGTCCGCCGGATGTAAACGGACGGCGAGCCGGCCTCCCGGCCGACGCCTGAACACCCGAAGGAGGACGGGAGGCCGGCTCGTCGTCGGGCCACGGACAATCGCCCCCCACGAACGAGACGCCACCCCCGTCCACAGCCTCATCGCGTGCGAATGCCCGCCAATCGCCATCTCGGCGTAATCTTTATCGTGCACCCTAGGCCGTGACAAGGCAGATGCATGCTCACTGGATTCCGCCCCGCGCGGCCGTCGCCGGCATGACGAATGGCGACTCCGTGGCCGTGGCCATCGCCTGTCCCCACTGCGAATGGCTTGGAGATTCGTTCTGTACTGCGGGCAGTGAAATCATGACGACAAGGAGGGGCTGCCAGCAGGCGCGACCAGCTCTTGCCGCCATGGGGCCGAACCGCGCGAGCCCAGGTGGAAGACCGCCGCGCATGAGCGGAAGCGAAAATATAGCGAGCCAGAACAGCGTGAACTATGCTAATGTTTAGGCTTTGTCCATGAGCTGGATCAAGCTCATGCCATCAATCTGGCAAGGAGCTGTCATGCTGTATCCCGAACTGTTTGCTCAACTGGAAAAAGCACGCTGGAATCTGTCCGACGACATCCCCTGGCATGCTTTCGAGTCTGACAAGCTGTCCGACGAACAGGCGCAGACCGTCAGGATGAACGCCATCACCGAATGGGCGGCCCTGCCTGCGACCGAGATGTTTTTACGCGATAACCGCAACGACTCGGACTTTTCGGCTTTCATGTCGATCTGGTTCTATGAAGAACAGAAGCACGCGCTGGTGCTCATGGAGTACCTGCGCCGCTTCCGCCCCGATCTGGTTCCGACGGAAGCTGAACTGCACGCCGTGCGTTTCGAGTTCGACCCGGCGCCGCAGCTCGAAACCCTGATGTTGCATTTTTGCGGCGAAGTTCGCCTTACGCAATGGTACCGCTGCGCCTCGCTCTGGCATACGGAACCGGTTCTGAAGCACATCTACAAAACGCTCTCGCGCGACGAAGCGCGTCACGGCGGCGCATACCTCAAGTATATGAAGCAGGCGATCGAGCGCTGCGGAAACGAAGCCCGGGCCGCCTTCGCCAAGATCGGACTGCTGATGGCTTCATCGTCGCGCGCGGCCAAACCGCTGCACCCGACCAATCTGCACGTGAACCAATCCCTGTTTCCGAACGACACGGTGCAGTCGCGTCTTCCCGATCCGGAATGGCTCGAAGCGTGGTTGTCGAGTCAAATACATTTCGATGAACCTTGGGAAGCACGCGTGGTGGGTGGTATCCTTCGCAACTTGTCCAGCCTCTTCGAGCGGCCGATTGAGACGATTCAAGCTCTCAATCGCTACCGCAAGGAAGTGACGGCGAGTTTGAAGGATACTAATGGCTTACCCAACCCCGCAATTTGAAGAAAAAATCTGTCCGCCCCAGGCTCTGATCGAGCGGTTGGGGCGCCTCCCGCGGCCGCTGGTTTTCACCAACGGCTGTTTTGATATCCTCCATCGCGGCCATGTCAGCTATCTGGCCCAGGCCCGCGCTCTTGGCGCCGGACTGGTGGTCGCGTTGAATACCGATGCATCGGTCAAGCGCCAGGGCAAAGGCGACGACAGGCCCATCAACCCGCTCGCCAACCGTGCTGCGGTGATCGCATCGCTGGAAAGCGTATCGCTGGTCACCTGGTTCGACGAGGACACCCCGGCAGACCTGATCGAACTGATCCGCCCCGACATTCTGGCCAAGGGCGGCGACTGGTCGATCGATGCCATCGTCGGCGCGGAGCAGACGCTCGCTCGTGGCGGCCAGGTGCATTCCATCCCCTTTCTGTTCCAGACATCCACCACCGCGATGATCCGCAAGATCCGCCATGACGAGGAACGCCGTGACTGATCAGGCTTTTGCAGTCTTGCGCGAACTCGCGGACGGTCGTTTTCATTCCGGCGAGGCGATTGCGCAGGGGCTCGGCTGTTCGCGCACCTCGGTCTGGCAGGCAGTGCACCTCATCGAGAACGAACTGGGCTTGCAGGTGTTCAGCGTGCGCGGACAGGGTTACCGGCTCGCACAGCCGTTCGACTGGCTCGATGTGGCTGCCGTCCGGCGGGCACTGGCGCCTGCCGCGGCCGAGGTCTGGACCGTGGCCGTCGCCGACCGCGTCGACTCGACCAATACCCAGCTGATGGCGCGAGCCGCCAATGGCGGCTTGCATGGCCTGGTGCTGGCCGCCGAGTCGCAGAATGCCGGACGCGGGCGTCTGGGGCGGCGCTGGCAGGCGCGCCTGGGCGATTGCCTGATGTTCTCGCTGCTGTGGCGCTTCGACAAGGGAGTGGCCGAGCTGGCCGGCTTGTCGCTGGCCGTCGGTGTTGCCATCGGCCGCGCTTTGCGCCAGCTTGGCGTGCCGGTGCATCTGAAGTGGCCGAACGACGTGCTGCTCGATGGCCGCAAGCTGTCGGGAATCCTGATCGAGCTGTCGGGCGAGGCATTGGGGCCCACGGCCGTGGTCGTGGGGATAGGCGTCAATATGCGCACTCCACCCGACGTCGGTCAGCCGGTGGCTTCGCTGGCCGACGGCAGCGTGCTTTTGTCGCGCAACGATCTGCTCGCCGCCTTGCTCAATACGCTGCACGATGTGCTGCTCGAATTCAACGACCGGGGCTTTGTTGCGGTGCGCGACGAGTGGATGGGTTTATCGGCACATCAGGACGCCCCGGTGCGCCTGCTGTTTTCGCACGGCGAGCCGGTCGACGGCATCGCGCGCGGGGTGGCTTCGAACGGGGCGTTGTTGGTCGAGACGGAACAGGGCATCAAGGCCTATCATATCGGTGAAGTCAGCCTGCGGAGCCGGGCATGAAGTTACTGATCGATGCTGGCAACTCCCGGGTCAAGTGGGCGTTGCATGATGCGGATGCGTGGCGCGCCGAAGGCTGGGTCGAAAACGAGGCGATTGCCGAACTCGCGCAAGCGTGGCGCGATTTTCCGGTCAGCCGCGTGATCGCGGCGAGCGTGGCCGGTCCCGCTGTGGCGGCTGCGCTACAGGCGGTTGCGCCGTGCGAGGTAGAATGGGTTCGCAGCGAAGCATCGCGCTTCGGAGTGCGCAATCATTACCACGATCCGGCCGAACAAGGCGTGGATCGCTGGCTGGCGGTGCTGGCGGCGCATGAACGGTGTCGCGGCGACGTGATTGTCGCCTGCGCCGGCACCGCGCTGACGGTGGAGTCGCTGACCGAAGACGGCGACTATCTGGGCGGTCTGATCGCCCCGGGGTTTCGCCTGATGCTGACCTCGCTGGCCGCCGGAACCGCGCAGCTCGCGCGTCCGGCCGGAGCGGTCGTCGATTTCCCGCGCGGGACCGAAGATGCGCTGGCCAGCGGTGCGATGGCGGCTCTGGCCGGCGCTATCGAACGCGCGCGCGATGTGCTCGCGCAGCAAACCGGCCGCGCCCGGCCGATGGTATTGTTGACCGGCGGTGATGCGCGCGAGATTGCTCCTTGTCTCGCCGCGCCGCTGGAGATCGTGGATAATCTTGTCCTGCAGGGTTTGCTAAGGGTGGCTAACGCGTCATGAAGTGGTTTCTAGGCTTGGTCGTGGTGTTGAATCTGCTTGCCGCCTTGTACGGCTCATTGAAGCAGCATGTGCCTGTGGATATCCATGCCCAGGAAATCAGTCCGGCCCAGCTCAAGACGCTGCCGGCGGACTGGCAGCCCCCCGAGGCCTCCGGCGCGCGCGTGGTTCTGGCGTCGGCGCCGGTTGCCTCGGCTCCTGTCGCCGCCTCGGCGCCCGCCACGGGTGCCGATGCCGTTGCGGTGCGAAAAATAAAGGCGAGCCCGGCTCCGGCCGCTTCGGCCGCCGCAAGCGCCTCCAAAGCCGCCCCGGCCAAACCTGTCGCAAGCAAGCCTGCCGCTGCGGTCGCGCCGACAGCCAGAGCGGCTCCCGCCATCTGCTACAGCTGGGGGGGGCTGGACGACAAATTGCTGGCCCGGGTCAAGGGCGGACTGCCTGCGCTGAAGCTCGAGCCCGCCCAGATCAGCTCCAGCGCCGCAGAGTCGACGCGCGGGAGCGGACGCTTCTGGGTACACTACCCGCCGCTGGCGACGCGGGCCGAAACGCAGACCTTGTCTTCAGAGTTGAAAGGCAAAGGTTTCGACAATTACGTCGTACAGAACGATAGCGAAAGCAAGGGTGGCTTGTCCCTGGGACTGTTCGGGCGCGAAGATGGCGCCCGTGCCCTGGCGGATCGGGTGAAAGCCGCGGGCTTCGATAAAGTTCAGGTCGATGCGAAGGGGCAGAAGGCGAAGAGTACCACGCTGACCTTCTCCGCCTTGCAGGCCGGTCAGGTGACGGCGCTCCAGGCCTTGCAGAAGCGCTTGACGCCGGGCATCGCGCTCAGAAGCAGCAACTGCCAGTAAGAACGGCCGCGGCAGGGGGCGCTTTCCGGAAACGGATGCGCCCCCTGTTCCATCTGCGGATCAGCCGAGTCGGCCGGCCAGCAGCAGGGCGACCAGCAGGGCCAGCTCGCTGACCTCGATGCCTGCACCCAGGCAGTCTCCCGTCATCCCGCCAAGACGGCGTTTCAGAAAACACCACCAGGCGAGGCCTGCCAGCGGCGCCAGACACAGCACCGGCGCCAGCCATGCGGATAGCAGGGCGAGGACGAGCATGGAGACGCCGAATGCACGCCAGTCGGTGCCCCAGGCAAAACGTTCGCCGCTGCCGGGGGCCAGCGCGGGCAGGCAGGCCGACCAGAACACCGCGAACAGCCGGGCCCAGGCGGGGATCAGCACGATGCCCGGCGATAGCCGGGCCGACTGGGCGAGCAGCATCAGCAAGACGGTCTTGCCCAGCACGGCCATGATCAGCGCGAGCGTCCCGAAACTGCCAAGGTGCGGGTCTTTGATGACTTGCAGAAAACGTTCGCGGTCGCGATGCGCAGCGCCCAGCGCATCGGACAAATCGGCCAGGCCGTCGAGGTGCAGCGCGCCGGTCACCCAGACCCAGACCGAGATCCCGGCCAGTGCCGCCGCCCAGGGATCGATGCGCTGGCCGGCCAGAACCGCCGCATAAACCAGTGCTCCGACGACCAGCCCGACCGCGCCGAACCAGCGCGCGGCTTCGCGCAGCCATTCCGGGCGGAAGGTTTTGAGCTGCGGAGTGGGGAGCCGGGTGAGGAACTGGACGGCGAGGATCAATCCGCGCATGGAGCTTCCAGGTGCATCAGATAGGCCGGGTGTCCCTCCAGCATGGACAGCTGCGCGAAGCCGCCGCGCTGCACCGTCATCAGTTGAGCCGAAGAAAAGGTGATGCCGAGCAATTCCGCCAGCAAGGCGGTGATGACGCCGCCGTGGGTCACCAGCACGCGATGGCTGCCGCGCGCGCCGCTGATCCACTCGCTGAAGCCGGACAGGGTGCGGGTACGAAATTCATCGAAACTTTCCCCGCCAGGCGGGTTGAGCGACCCGTCTGCCAGTTGCGCGCGCCAGGACGGGTGCGTCTGGCCCAGTCGTTCCAGATCGCTACCATCCCAGTCGCCGAAATCCATCTCGCTGAAACGCTCGTCCACCTTGAGCAGCACGGCGCTGGTCAGTGCCTGGCGTACGGCGAACTCCCTGCAGCGCAGCAAGGGCGAGGTCGCCAGCGCCGTTACCGGCGCCAGGCCGTTGATACGCCTCCAGCTGCTTGCCATCTGGCGCGCGCCGAGTTCGGTCAGCGGCAGGTCGAGGTGACCGATCAGGCGGCCCTGATGGTCGATCTCGCCGTGCCGCAGCAGGGTCAGGGTGTAGGGGTTCATTCCGTTTTGCCGGATACGCCCGCTTCGGCGAAGGTCGCCATGCCGTCGTGCACGGCGATGGCGAGCTGCAGCAGCGGAACGCAGATCGCAGCCCCCGAGCCCTCGCCCAGGCGCAGCCCGAGATCGACCAAGGGCTGCAGTTCGAGCGCTTCGAGCGCCAGACGATGACCGGTTTCCTGCGAAACATGGCTGGCCAGCATCCAGTCGCGGCTGGCGGGAACGATCGCTGCCGCACTCAGGGCCGCCGCGCTCGAGATGAAGCCATCGATCAGCACCGGCACGCCTTGCGCCGCCGCTTCGAGGTAGTAGCCGGCCATCGCGCCGATTTCGAAACCGCCGATTTCGGCCAGCAGCGCGATGCCGTCGAGTTCGCGGTCCGCTATGCGGAGCAGGGCATCGGCGATGACCCGGGTCTTGAGCGCGAGTCCCGCGTCGTCGACACCGGTGCCGCGTCCGACAATGGTGGCCGGGGTGTGGCCGGTGAGACGGCAGATCAGCGCGGCCGACGGTGTGGTATTGCCTATGCCCATCTCGCCCGCGATCAGCAGGGTCGCGCCGTCCGCGATCGCGCGGCGGGCCGCATCACGCCCGATTGCCAGCGCGGTGGATGCCTGTTCCGTGCTCATCGCGGCTTCACGGCGCAGATTGCCGCTGCCGGCGGCGATGCGGGCATGGGTGACCGGCAGCGCCGACATGTCCGAGGCGACTCCACAGTCGATGATTTCGAGGCGGGCGTCGATCTGGCGTGCGAGCACGCAGATGGCGGCGCCGCCGGCGACGAAATTTTGCACCATCTGACCGGTTACGCTGGCCGGAAAGGCCGATACGCCTTCGACGGTCACGCCGTGGTCTGCGGCGAAAACAGTAATCGCCGGCTTGAGTGCGCCCGGACGCTCGCGTCCCTGCCAGCCGGCAAAACGGCAGGCGAGTGCTTCGAGTTGGCCGAGACTGCCGGCCGGCTTGGTCAAAACACCCTGGCGGGCCAGGGCGGCATTGGCGGCGTGCGCATCCGGCGCCGCGATCCGGGGGGGAGTATATGTCGTCATGGGGTAAGACCTTAAGCCAAACGCGGAAGGGCGGCAACATCGGCATCGGTGTGGAGGCGCGCGCCGCGAAGCGGGATAGGCCGGGCGTTGCTGCGGCCGATTCGTTATAATCAGCCATGCAGGTGCCTGCCCGCCCTTTCGGGGCGGCAGGTTAAACGGGAAGCCGGTGCGATGCCGGCGCTGCCCCCGCAACGGTAAGGTCCGGCGCCGCCAGGCGCCCGGGTTCGCATTGGCCACTGCTCGACGTGGGCGCCGGAACAGCTGTCGGTTCCGGATGCTGCGGGTGGGAAGGCGCGATATCCGCAAGGCCGAGCCCGGAGACCGGCCTGCGCATCTGCTGGAGTATCGCGGGGAGGCGATTGCAACAGACTGCGTCTCTATCGCACGTCCTGATGTAGTGAAATGCCGTCTCGCACTCCTTTACCCGGTGTCGAATCCAAGGAGTGTGTTCAAGTTGTTCATTTTTAAACCTCTGGCCGGGCTGTGCGCTCTGGCATGCGCCAGCGCGGCCGTTGCCGATTCCCTGCCGCAGTTCAAGGCCGACGATATCATTGTCACGGCCACGCGCATGGCGGAACCGATAACCAATACCCTGTCCGACGTGACCGTGGTCACGCGCGAAGAAATCGAACAAGCGGGAGCGACCTCGCTGTCGCAACTGCTGGCGCGTCAGCCCGGTGTTGAAATCGCCGCCTATGGCGGGCCGGGGCAGGGAGTCGGCATCTCCTTGCGCGGCGCGAACACCAACCATACCGTCGTGCTGCTCGATGGCGTACGCATCGTTTCCGCCACCACCAACACCACGTCCTTGCAGTATCTGCCGCTCGATCAGATCGAACGCATCGAAATCGTGCGCGGGCCGGTTTCCAGTGTCTATGGTGCGGATGCCATCGGTGGCGTGATACAGATCTTTACGCGCGAAGGACGCTCCGCTGCGCAGTGGTCCGCGAGCCTGGGCATGGGTGACCACGGAACCTTGAAGAGCGCGTTGTCGGCTGCCGGCAAGATCGATGCCACGGCCTATAGCGTCACCGTCAGCAGCGAGAACAGCGACGGTTATCCGGCGACGGCACCGAACAATGCCTACGGCTACAATTCGCAAGCCGATGCCTATAACGACCAGGCGTACTCCGTCAACGTGACGCAAACGCTGGCGCCGGGGCATGATCTGAGTCTGCGTCTGTTCCAGAGTTTTGCGCGCAACGACTATGCCGGTTCCAGCACCGAGCAAGACCAGGAAAAAGTGCGCTTGAGCGGGCAAACGCTGGAGAGCCGCAACCGGCTGAGCGAGGTCTGGAGCAGCAGCCTGCGGTTTGCGCGCACCGAGGATCTGCAGAACAATTTCAACAAGGCCGACATGACGACGTCGATTGGCCTGTACCAGACCACACAGAACGAATGGACGTGGGAGAACACCTTCAAGACCTCGTTCGGCACCGTGCTGGCCGGCGTCAGCGACACCGAGCAATATGTGGATACGTCGTCCCTGCTGACGCGCGATTCGCGCAGCGGCAAGGCCGTGTTCGCCGGCTATCAGGGCGAGATCGGGCGCAATCTGCTGCAGGCCAGTGTTCGCAACGATGCCGATTCGCAGTTCGGCAGCAAGACGACCGAACTGCTCGCCTACGGCTATCGCTTCGCCGAAGGCTGGCTTGCCCGTGGCGCATTCGGGACGGCGTACAAGGCCCCCACCTTCAACGACCTTTACGCACCGTATTCCTCGTATTACGGCTATGCCTATCAGGGAAACGCCAATCTGAAACCGGAAACCGCGTATAACGGCGAGTTGGCGGTAAGCTATAGGCGCGCCGGTTACCTGGCCAGCGTGACCGCATTTCATAATCGCATCGACAATCTGATCGCGACCACGCTGGATGCAAATGGCGTGCATTCGCCGAGCAATGTCAATCATGCCGCCGTCGATGGCGTGACGTTCGCCGCATCCGCTACCTGGGCGGGTTTCGACCTCACGGCGACGGCGACCGCGCAGAACGCACGCGACACCGACACCGGTCTGCGTCTCGCGCAGCGTGCGCGCATGACGGCGGCGTTCAGCGCGAGCCATCCGCTCGGTCGTGCGACGGTGGGGATGGAAGAGACGCTGTCCGGCGCGCGCTATGACGACGCCGCCAATACCGTGCGCCTGCCGGGCTATGCGGTGACCAACCTCTTCGTCGACTACCCGCTGAGCAAGCGCTGGAGCGCAAACGCGCGCATCAGCAATCTGTTCGCCAGCGATTACCAGACGGTGAGCGGTTATAGCAGCGGCGGCCGCGGCTGGTTCCTCGGCGTGCGTTACCAATCGGAGTAAGGCGAAATGATCCATCTGGTCACTGGCGGCGCGCGTTCGGGCAAGAGCCGCTGGGCCGAGCAGCAGCTGCTCGCGCACCGCGGTCCGGTCTGCTACGTGGCGACGGCCGAAGTCTTCGACGCCGAGTTCGCTGCGCGGGTCGACCATCACCGTGCGCGGCGTCCCGCGCAGTGGCAACAGGTGGATGCCGGGCGCGATCTGGCTGGCGCGCTGCAAGAGCACGCCCGCGCGGACGGGTTGATGTTGGTCGATTGTCTCGGGATGTGGCTGATGCGGTTTTTCGACCGCGCCGACGTTTTTGACGCGGAGGCCTTTGCCGCAGCCTGCACCGAGCTGACGACGACGCTGCCGTTGCTGGCGGGAGGGATCGTGCTGGTGACCAACGAGGTCGGTTGGGGCGTGGTGCCGGCGCAACAGGTAACGCGTCGTTTCGTCGACGAACTGGGGCGCCTCAACCAGACCCTGGCGGCCGTGAGCGACGAGGTGACCCTGGTGGCCTGCGGTTTGCCGCTCGCCTTGAAACGCGTGGAGGGCCGGCGATGAAAACGGCCTGCTCAGGCCTCGTGCTGACCTTGCTCGCCGCCATGCCGGCGTGGGCTGAAGTCGCGGCCGTCGATGGCGCGGGGCTGCGCGTGAGCCTGCCGCATCCGGCGATGCGCATCGTTACCCTGGCGCCGCATGCGACCGAGCTGGTCTATGCTGCCGGTGCCGGCGCCGCCATGGCGGCAACGGTGGATTACAGCGATTACCCGTCGGCGGCGCGCGCCTTGCCCCGCGTCGGCGGGCTGAGCGGCGTCAGCCTGGAGGCGGTGTGGCGCTTGCGTCCCGATCTGGTCGTCGCGTGGCCGGATGGCGCCGCCTCCCGCGACATCGATCGCTTGCGGCAGCACGGCGTCGCCGTTTTCATCAGCCACCCCGTGCAACTGGACGATGTGGCGCGCGAAATCCTGGCCCTGGGCCGCTTGACCGGACACGAAGCCGAAGCCGGACGGGCCGCGGCTGCATACCGCCAGCGTCTGGCCGGGCTCGAGCAGCGCTACGCGGGGCGCGCGCCGCTGCGTGTCTTTTTTCAGGTGAGTCCCGCTCCGCTGTTCACGGTGAGCGACAAGAGCTTTGTGGGAACCCTGATTCATCTCTGCGGTGGCCGCAATGTCTTCGGGGGTTTGCCCATGCCTGCGCCGCAGGTCGGGACCGAAGCCGTGCTGGAGGCGTCGCCACAGGTGATCCTGTCGGGGGACGCCGCCGCGCTGAGTATCTGGGACCGCTATCCTCGCCTTCCCGCGGTCGCGGGCAAGACGCGCTTTGTCGTTCCCGCCGACGTGACCAGTCGTCCGGGGCCGCGTCTGGTCGAGGGTGCCGCTGCCGTGTGTACCGCGCTGGACACAGCCCGGGTGCGGCTGGGTTTGACGCCCCGGTGAGCGTTGGCTATCCTCGCAGCCATGGACAAAGAATTGGAATATCTTGAAACGCGGGTTGCTGGTCTGGTCGCGCGGCTCAAGGAGATGGAGGGGCAGAGCGGCCGGCTGGCCGAGGCGCTGGGACAGGCCTTGCGCGAGAATGCCGAGCTTCGTTTCCGCCTGGAAGAAACCAAGACCCGGGTGTCGACGCTGATTGCGCGTCTGCCCGCGGCGGAGGAAGACGAGGCATGAGCGAGATAGTGCAGGTGGATATCGCCCTTCTGGGGCGGCACTTCACCATAGGAACACCGGCCGACGAGCAGGAAACGCTGCTCGAAGCGGTGCATCTTCTCGAAGAAAAGATGTCCACCATCCAGACCCAGGGCAAGGTGGTCGACGCCGACAAGATCGCCATTATGGCGGCGCTGAACATCGCCCATGACCTGCTGCGCACAAAAGTGGGAGAGGGCTTGGAGATGGCGGCATTTCAACGTAGAATACGAGGTATGAGCGAGGCGGCCGACAAGGCGCTGAGCGAAAGTCAGCAGGCCCTGTTCTGAATCAGGGGCTTGCCATCACAGGTTTATCCCCTGCGGTGTTCGTGACGGCTCAAAAATTTCTTTGAACCAATGCGTTCGTTTTGGTTGCTGGCTTTAAGCGTACGGGTGCGCGCGTCCCTCGTCGGATGTGCCCGAAGTATGTGGCAGGCGACCCCCTGGAGACAGGGTTCAAGCGAATTTTGCCCGAACGGCACTCGCGGGGGTTCCCCCCTTCCGGTCATGACTCCTGATGACAAGATCGCGCTGCGGCGCCTCATCCGTCGCGCCAGGGCGCAGCTGAGCCCGGATCAGCGCCGTCGCGCCGAACGGCGCATTGCCATACTAGCCCAGCGCTGGCTGGCTCCCGGGCGGCGCATCGGTCTCTATCTCGCTTCCGCCTCCGAACTCGATCTCTCGTTATTGCTTGCCGCCGCCGTCCGCCGCCGGGCCGAAGTGTATCTGCCGACTATCCCTGCCCGCGGACGACGCTTGTGGTTCAGCCGGCTCGAGGCCGATGCGCGCTGGTACCGCGAACCGCGCTACGGCCTGGTCGAATGCGAGGGGCCGGTCCTGCGGGCCGAGTCTCTGGACGTGTTGTTCATGCCCTTGCTCGGCGTCGACGCCGAGGGCTTTCGCCTCGGACAGGGCGGAGGCTATTACGATACCTCGCTCGCCTATTGCCGGCGCGGCCGCCGCCGGGGACCCTGGCTCGTCGGCGTCGGTTTCGATTGCCAACGTGTCGAACGGGTTCCGCGTGAAGCCTGGGACGCGCGTCTGGACTGGCTGCTGACCGAGTCGGGTCGGCAACGGTTTTCATCCCGCTGAATCGACGTCACGCCCGGTCCATGCTTTTTCCCGCGATCGCCCCCTATGCTTGTGGAATGCTGGCTCTCGACGAGCGCTGCCAGATGTATTGGGAACAATGCGGCAATCCGCAGGGCTGTGCGGTGCTCTACCTTCACGGCGGTCCCGGAGACGGCTGCCTGCCTGCGTGCCGCCAGCTGTTCGATCCCGTGCGTTACCGTACCGTGCTGTTCGATCAGCGCGGTGCCGGCCGCTCGGTACCGCGTGCCGACGTGCGCACCAATACGACCTGGCACTTGGTCGACGACATCGAGCGTCTGCGCGTGCACCTCGGCATCGAACGCTGGCTGGTGTTTGGCGGATCCTGGGGGAGCACGCTGGCGCTGGCCTACGCTCAGGCCTGGCCGCAGCGGGTGCGGGGATTGATACTGCGCGGCATTTTCCTCGGCCGCAGCGAGGATATCGATTGGTTCATGTACGGCATGGGCCGCTTCTTTCCCCGAGCCTGGTCGGAGTTTTCCGGCTTTATCCCCGCTGCCGAACGCGATGACCTGCTTGGCGCTTACCATCGGCGTCTGATCGATCCCGATCCGGCGTCGTGCCTGCCTGCCAGCCGCAGTTGGGCCCGCTACGAAAGCGAGTGCGCGCAGCTGCTTCCGGATTGCACCGGCCGTACCGCCGCTATCAGCGAATACCACGCCCTGCCGCTGGCGCGGCTCGAAGCACACTATTTTCTGCACCGCATGTTCTTGCGCGAGAATCAGCTGCTGGAGGATTGCCCGCGCCTGAGCGGAATTCCCGGCGTGATCGTGCAGGGGCGCTACGATGCGATCTGCCCGCCGCAAGGGGCGTACGCGCTCGCACATGCCTGGCCGGAAGCGCGGTTGCGGCTGATGGAGGGGGCCGGACATTCTTTGTGGGAACCCCCGCTGCTCGAGGCACTGCTCGCGGAACTCGACGGTTTCGCGCCCCGCTGAATGCCGAACCGGCAAACTTTTCCCTTTGTGCGCTTCTGCCGCAGGGCCTTGCGCGGCTATAATCATCCGATTGAATTTTCCGACGGCTACTGGCAGCCCCCGAAAGTGCAGCGATCGCCGCTCATGCGGGCGGCTGTCGTTCCGGCCCGGCGGGCGGCAGGCAGCCTGTCCGCATTTCGGCCGACAGGCGGCTAAACCAATCTCGACTTTTTGGCAGATCACCATGCAAGAAAACTACTCACCGCGCGAGGTGGAAGCCTTCGCGCAGCAGAATTGGGACAAGAATAAAGTCTTTTGCGCGCAGGAGGACGCATTGCGTCCGAAGTACTATTGCCTGTCGATGTTCCCTTACCCGTCCGGTAAATTGCACATGGGGCATGTGCGCAACTACACCATTACCGACGCCCTGGCGCGTTATATGCGCTTCAAGGGTTTCAATGTCCTGCAGCCGATGGGGTGGGATGCTTTTGGCCTGCCTGCCGAAAATGCCGCCATGAAGAACAAGGTGGCGCCGGCCGAATGGACGTATTCCAACATCGAATACATGAAGAGCCAGCTGAAGAGTCTGGGCTTCGCCATCGACTGGGATCGCGAGATCGCCACCTGCCGGCCGGACTACTACCGTTGGGAACAGTGGCTGTTCACCCGCCTGTTCAAGAAGGGCATCATCTATAAGAAGGCCGGGGTCGTTAATTGGGATCCGGTCGATCAAACCGTGCTGGCCAATGAACAGGTCATCGACGGGCGCGGCTGGCGTTCCGGCGCTGTCGTCGAAAAGCGCGAAATACCAATGTATTACTTCAAGATCACGGCTTACGCGGACGAACTTCTGGAAAGTCTCGACCATCTCGATGGCTGGCCCGAGCAGGTGCGCACCATGCAGCGCAACTGGATCGGCAAGAGCCGCGGCATGGAAGTCGGCTTCCCCTATGCCGACGGTTCCGGCGATGTGCTCAAGGTTTACACGACCCGTCCCGATACCTTGATGGGCGTAACCTATGTCGCCGTTGCGGCCGAGCATCCGCTGGCAACGGCCGCGGCTGCCGGCAATGCCGAACTCGCCGCTTTCGTCGCCGAATGCAAAAAGGGTGGCGTATCTGAGGCGGATATCGCTACGCAGGAAAAGAAGGGCATGCCGACCGGCTTCAATGTCAAGCACCCGTTCACCGGCGCCGACATTCCGGTCTGGGTCGGCAACTACGTGCTGTGGGGCTATGGCGAAGGCGCCGTGATGGCTGTGCCCGCGCACGACGAGCGCGACTTTGAATTTGCCCGCAAATACGACCTGCCCATCAAAACCGTGGTGCGCCCGGCGGATGGCGATGCCGCGGCAGAGCCGCTGGCTGCCGCCGTCATCGAGACCGGTATTCTGGTGAATTCCGGCGAATTCGACGGCCTCGATTTCCAGGGCGCTTTCGATCGCATGGCCGCCGTGCTGGAAGCCAAGGGCCTCGGCGCGCCGCGCACGCAATATCGCCTGCGCGACTGGGGCATCAGTCGTCAGCGCTACTGGGGCTGCCCGATTCCCATCGTGCACTGCCCGGATTGCGGAGACGTCCCGGTGCCGGAAGATCAATTGCCGGTCGTTCTGCCCGAAAACGTGGTTCCGGACGGTGCCGGTTCGCCGCTTGCCAGAATGCCGGAGTTCTATCGCACGACGTGTCCGAGCTGCGGCGGTGAGGCGCGGCGCGAAACCGACACCATGGATACCTTCGTCGAGTCGAGCTGGTATTACGCACGCTATACCTCGCCGCAGTTTACGGGCGGGATGGTCGACAAGAGCGCGGGCGACTATTGGCTACAGGTAGATCAATATGTCGGCGGGATCGAACATGCGATTCTGCATCTGTTGTATGCGCGTTTCTTCCACAAGCTGATGCGCGACGAGGGACTGGTGTCCAGCAGCGAGCCGTTCAAGAGCCTGCTGACTCAGGGCATGGTCGTATGCGAGACCTTCTACCGCGAGCTCGAGGGTGGGCAGAAGGACTGGATCGCGCCGGCCGATGTGCTGCTCGAACGCGATGGCCGCGGCAAGATCGTCAGCGCGCGCTCGCGCATCGACGGCGAACCGATTACCATCGGCGGCATCGAGAAGATGTCGAAATCCAAGAACAACGGGGTCGACCCGAGCGAGTTCATCGAAAAATACGGTGCGGATACCGCGCGACTGTTCATGATGTTTGCGGCGCCGCCGGATCAGTCGCTGGAGTGGTCGGATGCCGGCGTGGAAGGCGCATTCCGCTTCTTGCGCCGCCTGTGGAAGATCGTGCACGAGCATGTGACTGCCGGTCCCGCCCCGCGCTATCACAGCGGTGAGATATCGGCGGCGCAGCAGGAACTGCGTTACAAGCTGCATACGACGATACAGAAGGTCAGCGACGACTATGGCCGCCGCCAGCAATTCAATACCGCCATCGCGGCGGTGATGGAACTGTTGAACGCTTACGACAAGACGCCGCGCGACGATGCCGCCGGTCGCTCGGTAGCCCAGGAAGTGCTCGAGTCGGTGCTGGTGCTGCTGGCGCCCGTGGTGCCGCACATCACGGAAGCGCTGTGGAGCGAGCTGGTTCCCGACTCCGCCCTGACCGGACAGCTGTGGCCGGAAGTCGATCCGGCCGCACTGGTAAAAAGCGAGATCGAGATCATGGTCCAGGTCAACGGCAAGCTGCGTGGCAGCGTGACCGTGGCGGCCGACGCGGCGCGCACTGCGATCGAGGCGGCGGCGCTGGGCAACGACAATGTTCGCAAGTTTATCGACGGGCAGACTCCCAAGAAAGTGATTGTGGTTCCGGGACGCCTGGTCAATATCGTGGTTTGATCGCACTACGCCCTGCCATCGGCCGGCGAAAGCATCGCCGGCCGTTTCTTAAAAGGTAATGTACATGACCCGACATTTTGCTTGGCTTGTTTCCCTGCTGCTGGTGCTGACGTTGAGCGCGTGCGGATTTCACTTGCGCGGCATCGGCGGCGAGCTGAAGCCGCTGTCGTTCAAGACCTTGTATATCGGCGGGCGCACCACCGGCTCGTCCGATGCGCTGCGCAAGATGCTGATGGTCGATCCGCGCGTGACCCTGGTCGATTCGCCGAGCAAGGCCGATGCCGTGCTGACCTTTACCGACGAGCAGCAGTCGCGCCAGTTGTCTACCATCGACAAGTCGGGCAAGGCCAACGAGTACATGCTCAGCTATCGTATCGTGTTCAACGTGACCCTGTTCGGGCAGGAACAGATGCCGATCACCCTGAATTCGCACCGCTCGATGACCTACTCCGACTCTGACGTACTGGGCAAGGCGCAGGAAGAGGCCATGCTATGGAACGATATGCACGTCGACACCGCCCGCCTGGTGGTGTATCGCATGCAGGCGCTGAAGCCGCAGGCTTCTGCCGACGCCAGTGGCCCCCATGCCGTCGTTAAGCCCTGATGCACTGAGCACGGCGCTCGGACGCGGGCTCGCCCCGCTGTACCTGATTCATGGGGAAGAAGCCTTGCTGGCGCTCGAGGCGGCCGATGCCATCCGCCGCGTCGCAGGCGAGCAGGGCTACTCCGAGCGCGAGGTCCTCAGCGTCGAATCCGGCTTCGACTGGTCGCAGCTGACCGATGCGATGACCAGCGTGTCGCTGTTTGCCAGCCGCAAGCTGCTTGAATTGCGTATTCCGGGCGGCAAGCCCGGTACCGAAGGCGGCGAGGCGCTGCAGCGCCTGGCAGCGGCGCCGCCGGAAGACACGATCGCGCTGGTGCTGCTGCCCAAGCTCGAACGTGCCCAGCAGCAGAGCAAGTGGTTTCAGGCGCTGGAGAAAGCCGCGGTCGTGTTTCATGCCGCGCCGGTCGGGCGCGCCGAACTCCCTGCATGGATCGTCCGGCGCTGCAAGGCTCAGGGGCAGACGCTGAGCGCCGAAGCGCTCGGTTATTTCGTCGACCGGGTCGAAGGCAATTTGCTGGCGGCCCGTCAGGAGATAGACAAACTGGCTTTGCTGTTCCCGGCCGGCGAGTTGTCGCTGGCCGAGCTGCAGCAGGCTGTCGCCAATGTCGCCCGCTTTGATGTGTTTCATCTGTCCACCGGCTGGCTGGCCGGCGATGCCGCGCGCGTGTCGCGCATGCTCGAAGGGCTGGAAGCCGAAGGCGAGGCACCGGTGCTGGTGTTGTGGTCGTTCAGCGAAGATATCCGCATGTTGCTCAAACTCAGGCAGGGGCTGAAGGATGGACGCAACAGCCGCGACCTGACGCGTGAGTTGCGGTTGTGGGGCGACAAGCAGCGTCTGGCCGAACCTGCGCTGCGGCGTATCGGTCCGCGCCGCCTGATGCAGGCGCTTCGCGATTGCGCCGTTATCGATCAGCAAATCAAGGGCATTGCTGCGGGCGAACCGTGGCAGAATCTCCGCAATCTCGCCCTGCGCCTCGCCGCCGCCTGATAGCGTTCTTTTCCGTCATCCCGAAGTCCGGCGCGGCCTCAGTCGCGTCGGATGTTTCCTACATCAATCAGCGTATTTTCCCCTGCCGCTTGTCGATGCTATCGACTTGTCAGGCAGCGTGCTCCCATTTAAAATTGTTAATAATTTGTTATAAGTATAACAACAATTGATGACAATTGGCGGGAGAGTATACCATGGCAGTCGTGACAAGAACTGAGGGCAGTACCCGCAGTAAACTGGTGGTGATAGAGAACATCCACCAGATTCTGGATGTTCTGCTGGAGGTCGAGGAGCCCAGGCTCGTGCATTGGGATGGCCGCATCCTGCGCATGCACCGGCTGACGTCACGCAAGGCGCGCCAGATATTCCAGGCTCCGGATTCGTTTCCCGGGCTGCTCGGGGTATTCGACCACAGAGCTCACTACCGTGATCTGGCCGAACCGCTGGGCGAGATGCTCGGCATCCACCTCTGATGCGGCTGCGCCGCGTATTCACTCGCGGTGGTAGGGGTGTCCGTTCAGAATCGAAATCGCGCGGTAGATCTGCTCGGCCAGCAAGACCCTGACCATGCCGTGTGGCAGGGTCAGCGCCGACAGTTGCAGCAGCACGTCGGCACGGGCCTTGAGTTCGTCGCTCAGACCGTCGGCGCCGCCGATTACGAAACACAGGTCGTGGCCACCGGCCAGCCAGTCTTTCATGCTGCCGGCCAATTGCATCGATGTCCAGTTGCGGCCGCGTTCGTCCAGGACGATCAGGCGTGCGCGCGGCGGGATGGCGGCGCTCAGCCGCGCATGTTCGGCGGCGATGCCCTTTTCGGTCGTGACGCCACCGCCGCGTTTTTCCGGCTTGATTTCGCGGATCTCCAGGCTGACATCACGGCCAAAGCGTTTGGCGTAGTCTTTGTACGCGATGTCGACCCAGTCCGGCATTTTGGTGCCGACGGCGAGGATGGTGATTTTCATGGCTGGAGGCTATGCGCCCGGCCAGCGCGGCCGGGGGGGGGTTACTCGGCTTTCCAGGGTTTGGCGCCGGTCGGAACGAAGGACGGTTTTTCGCCGCCCCACAGCTCTTCCAGGTCGTAATAGTCGCGTACCGCCGGCAGCATGACGTGCACGATGACTTCACCGGCATCGACCAGAACCCATTCTCCGAATTCATGGCCTTCGCTGCCGATGATATCGACGCCTGCCTCTTTCAGCTTGACGCTGACGCTGTTGGCCAGCGCTTTGACCTGGCGGTTGGAGTCGCCGGTACAGACGATCATGTACTGAAACAGATCGGTGAGTTCGCTGGTTTCCAGCTCGATGATGTCCTTGCCTTTGACGTCCTCGAGGGCTTCCACTGCCAATTTGGCTATTTCTTTAATTTCCATGTGTCCTTCCACATTGAGCGGTTACGCTGCTCGCCGCGCGCGAAGGCAGCGTGATAGTTAATCGCCGGCGACGCTGCCGCCGGGCTGACGATACAAACCGTGTTCCTCAATATAGGAGAGCACGGGCTTTGCTACCTGATCGGATATGTCCTGCTTGCGCGCGAGCCGTTCGCGTATTGCCGTGGCGGACAATTCCACCGGCGGCAATGTCAGGGGGCGGATTGTACCTGACGCGCAGTGATTTGGAAAATCAGGGACTTGCCGCGCCAGCCACTCGCTGCGAATCGCAGGCGGCAGTCCGGCGCAGTTGAAGCCGGGCCGCAGCGCTACTGCCAGATTGGCCAGGTCGAACAACTGCCGCCAGTTATGCCAGCGATCCAGCTGCGCCAGCGCGTCAGCGCCGATCAAAAACCACAGCGGACGTTCGGCCCCGAGCTCGGAGCGGACCTCCGCGAGCGTGTCGTAGGTGTAGGAGGGGCGGTCGCGCACCGCCTCGCGCGCATCCACGACCATGCCGGGCTCGCCGGCGATGGCCAGCTCGACCATCGTCAGCCGGTCTTGCACCGCCGCGTGCTCGGGCTGTTGCCGGTGATAGGGGCGGCCAGCCGGAACCAGCCGCAGCTCAGCCAGACCGATCTCGTCGCGGAAGGCGCGAGCCATCCGGATGTGGGCGAGGTGAATGGGGTCGAAAGTCCCGCCGAAGATGCCGACCCCGTCAGGCATCGCCCGTTGCCTGCGGACTGTATCCATCCACGACCAGCTTCAGCTGGCCGGTATGCGGATTGATGATCAGCCCATGGACCGGCACGTCCGGCGGCATCAGCGGATGTTGCCGGATAATGCCGACCGTGTAGTTGACGCTGTCGGCCACATTGTCGAAGCCTCTCAGCCAGTGGTCGAGGTCGATGCCGGCCGCGCGCAGGGTATCCATGGTCTTGCCGTTGATGCCGCGATCCTGGGCCGCTTGCAGGATCGCGCCGGGGTCGATCGAGTTCATGCCGCAGTCCTCGTGCGCGACCACGCAGATCTCTTCGGCGCGCAAGGCATAGACCGCCACGATCAGACTGCGCATCACCGAACCCCAGGGGTGGGTGACGAGCGCGCCCGCATTCTTGATCAGTTTGGCGTCCCCATTCTTCAGGCCCATGGCTTTGGGCAGCAATTCGACCAGCCGTGCATCCATGCAGGCGAGCACCGCCAGGTTCTTGTCCGGGAATTTGTCGGTAGCGAAGGGTTCGTATTCGCGTCGCGCGACGAAATCACGATTATGGTCGAGTACGTTAGCCAGAAGGCTCTTCAATCCGCTTCTCCTTGCTTGCCAGTGATACGGGATGTGCGCGGCGGTATGGGCCGCGCACCTTCATGCCGCTGCGCTCGTGGCGCGGCGAGCCATCGTAGATGATGCCGCGTTTTGCGCTGCGGGTCGATATTTGCCTTGCGGCCCGGCGCGATCCCGCGGCTGCTGTTCGTGTAAGTAAATTCTGATTTATAACCAATACTTTTCTTTTATTCAATAAATTGTTACAGTTTGAGGGTGTCGGCTTATCAATCACGCGCCATTCGTGGTCAGACGGCGGCATTGAGCGGCCATCCATTACAAATCAGAGGAAAGTTCGCCGGGTGGCTAGCGCTGCTTCGGTCTAGGGGGTGTCATGAATCTGTCCGTGATGAACGAAAACGCAACGCGTGCGACCACCTTGCTCAAGAGCCTGGCCAACGAAGACCGGCTACTGCTGCTTTGCCGCCTGATCAATGGAGAGCAGACAGTCTCCGAACTGGAGCGCCTGACCGGAATCCGCCAACCGACGCTGTCGCAGCAACTGGGCGTATTGCGGCATGAGCAGCTGGTTGCGACGCGGCGCGATGGCAAGTGGATCTACTATCGCATTGCGAGCCAGCAGGCACAGGCTCTGCTCAAGACGCTGCATGGCCTGTATTGTCCCGCCGGGCCCGGCGAGGAAATGCGCGACGCCATGTCGCGGCGATGAACCCGCTCCCGTGCCGGTACGGCGGCGGGGCTGTTGCTGGCCCTCCAGAAGGCATACCATGTGATGCCGCCGTCGCTGACGGCGGCATCGGCGGTTGATCGGGGCGGCACCCGCGGCTGACGCCCGTCCGACCGGATTCCCGGAGCCCGGGCCTCCTTCTTTATTTGATCATGAACCGCACTCTTCTCGCTGTTTTGTTGTGTTCGCATCTGCTGGCCACGGTCCCCTGCCTGGCGGTCGACCTGCCCGATCTGGGAGAAGTGTCGGACGCGTCGATGTCGCTTGCGGATGAAGCGCGCATCGGAAGCACGGCCATGCGCGAGCTTGCGGAGGAAAACGCGCTGATCGACGATGTCGAGATCGTCTCCTACCTGAACTGGCTCGGCGGGCGGCTGGCCTCCGGCGCGCAGATTCCCGGCCTGCATTTCACCTTTTTCGCCGTCAACGATTTTTCGATCAACGCCTTTGCCATGCCAGGCGGCTATGTCGGCGTGTACGCCGGCCTGCTGCTGACTGCGCAAAGCGAGGGCGAGCTGGCATCGGTGATCGGACATGAAATGGCCCACGTCACCCAGCGTCACATGGCCCGCATGAAAGCATCCAGCAGCGGCAGCCAGCTGATGGTGCTGGCCGCCATTCTGGGCGCGGCGCTGGCGGCGCGTTCGGGGAATGGCGACCTGGCTTTCGGCAGCCTCAACGCCGGCTTCGGCGCCTCGCTGGCCAACCAGCTGTCCTTTTCCCGCGATTTCGAACGCGAAGCTGACCGCGTCGGCATGCAATACCTGGCCAGCGCCGGCTTCGATGTGCGTTCGATGCCTGTTTTTTTCCAGCGCTTGCAGCAGGCCGATCATTTCTCGGACAGCAATGCCTACGCGTTTCTGCGCACCCACCCGGTGACCAGCGAGCGTATCAGCGAGGCACAGAATCGGGCAGAGGCGTACCCGAGCATCATGCGGACCGATAGCACCGAGTTCTTGCTGGTCAGGGAAAAACTGCGGCTGATGCACCTCGATCAGCCAAGCGCACAGAGTTATTACCGGACATCGATCGCCAGCGGGCGCTACCTGAATGAAGGTGCGCAGTGGTATGGCTGGGCGCGTGCGCGGCTGATGGGCCACGACGTGGCCGGTGCGCGCCAGGCGCTGGCGCAGGCGCGCGCCAAGCTGCCGGACGATCCGATGCTGGAGACGCTGGCCGCCGATATCGCACGCGAAGGCAGAAACTGGGCGGCGGCAGAGGCGATCTACCGCACTGCCTTGCAGCGCTTCCCCCTGAACAGGGCGCTCGCCGTGGACGAGATCTCGAACCTGATCGACTCGGGCGCGCGCGATGCGGCGCTGGCCAGGATTCGCGTGCGTCTGGAGACGAATCCGGCCGATGCCGTCCTGTATCGGCTGCAGGCCAGGATCTATGCTGACAGGGATGCCCTGCGTTTTCATGCCGCGCTGGGCAATGCGCTCTATTTCGAAGGGCGCTATGAACAGGCACTGGAACAGTACCAACTGGCGAGCAAGGCACCCGGAGACGACTTCTACCTGCGCTCGTCGATCGAGGCGCGCAGTCGCGAGCTCGAGAAAAAGGTGAAGGAGGAAAAAGCGGCGGCAAAGTCCTGAAGCGGGTCGCAGCGTCTATCGCATAAATACAACATGGTGCGTCGCATCAATCAGGTCGGAACCGCTTTTTTTGAAGGTAAGGGGCCATGACCTATTCTTTTCGAATTCGAGGGGACATAAACTGCCTCAACCAGAGACTAAGTTCGTAAATGAACATTACATCGCAGAAAATGTTCGTTTACAATCTAAGTCTAAGTGATCGGGTTCATATCCGATCCGAACGAATAGATAACTATCGGGATCGATCCAGTCCGGACCGGTTGACCGTAGAAACGAGGATAAGAGATGGCTGCAACCTTCAATGATGATGTCGATCCGCTCGAAACCAACGAGTGGCTGCAAGCACTGGAGTCGGTGCTGGAAACCGAAGGCGCCGAACGCGCCCACTACCTGCTCGAGAAGATGGTCGAGCGCACGCGCCGTCGCGGCGCGCACCTGCCTTTCGATGCCACCACGGCCTACCAGAATACGATCCCCGTCGCACGCGAAGTCAAATCCTCCGGCGACCAGGAGATGGAGCAACGCATCCTCGCCTATACCCGCTGGAACGCGATGGCCATGGTGCTGCGCGCGGGCAAGAAAGATCTCGAACTGGGCGGCCACATCGCCAGCTTCCAGTCTTCCGCGACGCTGTACGATGTCGGCCTGAACCATTTCTGGCGTGCCGCCAACGAAGAGCAAGAAGGCGATCTGATCTACTTCCAGGGGCATATCTCCCCGGGGATCTATGCGCGCGCCTTCCTCGAAGGACGCCTGTCGCAGGAGCAGCTCGACAGCTTCCGTCAGGAAGTCGACGGCGGCGGCTTGTCCTCTTACCCGCACCCGTGGCTGATGCCCGATTTCTGGCAGTTCCCGACCGTGTCGATGGGGTTGGGCCCCTTGATGGCGATCTATCAGGCCCGTTTCCTCAAATACCTGGAAAGCCGCGGTCTGGCCCGCACCCCTGGCCGCAAGGTCTGGTGTTTCTGCGGCGACGGCGAAATGGACGAACCGGAGTCGTTGGGTGCGATCAGCCTGGCCGCACGCGAAGGCCTGGATAACCTGATTTTCGTCATCAACTGCAACTTGCAGCGCCTGGACGGTCCGGTGCGCGGCAACGGCAAGATCATCCAGGAGCTGGAAGGCGACTTCCGCGGCTCCGGCTGGAATGTGCTCAAAGTGATCTGGGGCAGCCGCTGGGATTCGCTGCTGGCGATGGATACCAAGGGCCTGCTGAAGAAGCGCATGGACGAATGCGTGGACGGCGACTATCAGACCTTCAAGTCCAAGGACGGCGCCTATGTGCGCGAGCACTTCTTCGGCACGTCGCCGGAACTGCGCGCGATGGTCGCCAATATGTCGGACGACGAAATCTGGGCGCTGAACCGCGGCGGCCACGACGCGCACAAGGTGTATGCCGCCTACCATCAGGCCACGCATACCACCGGCCGTCCGACCGTGATCCTGGCCAAGACCATCAAGGGCTATGGCATGGGCACCTCGGGCGAAGCGCAGAACATTGCCCACCAGGCCAAGAAAATGGATCTGGAGTCGATCCGTCGCTTCCGCGACCGGTTCGGCATTCCGGTCACCGATGCCCAGCTGGATGAAGGGGTGCCCTACTGCAAGCCGGCCGACGACAGTCCGGAGATGCAATACCTGCACGCGCGCCGCCGCGAGCTCGGCGGCTACCTGCCTGCGCGCAAGCCGGTGACCGCCCCGCTGCCGATCCCGGGTCTGCACACCTTCGATGCACAGCTGAAAGATTCGGGCGAGCGCGAGTTCTCGACCACGATGGCCTTCGTCCGCATGCTGGGCACCCTGCTCAAGGACAAGGGGCTGAGCAAGCAGATCGTCCCCATCGTACCGGACGAATCGCGGACCTTCGGTATGGAGGGTATGTTCCGCCAGTACGGCATCTGGTCGTCCATGGGGCAGAACTATGTGCCGCAGGACCACGATCAGCTGATGTTCTACAAAGAATCGCGCGATGGCCAGATGCTGCAGGAAGGCATCAACGAACCGGGCGGCATGTCGTCGTGGATCGCGGCTGCGACCAGCTATGCGAACAACGGCATCCCGATGATTCCGTTCTTCATCTACTACTCGATGTTCGGTTTCCAGCGTATCGGCGATCTGGCATGGGCGGCAGGCGACATGCGCGCCCGCGGCTTCCTGCTGGGCGGCACCGCCGGCCGCACGACGCTCAATGGCGAAGGGTTGCAGCATGAGGACGGCCACAGCCACATCCAGGCCGGCCTGATCCCCAATTGCGTGAGCTACGATCCGACCTTCGCCTATGAACTGGCGGTCATCCTGCAAGACGGTCTGCGCCGCATGTATGTCGAACAGGAAGACGTGTTCTATTACATCACGCTGATGAACGAAAACTACCCGCACCCGGCGATGCCGGTGGGCGTGGAAGACGACATCATCAAGGGCATGTACCTGCTGCGCGACGGCGGCGAATCCGAGGTCAAGGTGCAACTGATGGGCTCCGGCACCATCCTGCGCGAAGTGATCGCGGCGGCCGACCTGCTGCGCAACGACTTCGGCGTTGCGGCGGATGTCTGGAGCGCGACCTCGTTCAACGAGCTGCGCCGCGACGGCATGGCTGCCGCGCGCTGGAACATGCTGCATCCGGAAGGCGAGCAGCGCCAGGCGTTCGTGACCGGCAAGCTGGCCGCCCGCAAGGGTCCGGTCATTGCCGCGACCGACTACATTCGCGCTTACGCCGACCAGATCCGCGAATATGTTCCGGCCCGCTTCACGGTATTGGGTACCGACGGTTTCGGTCGTTCCGATTCGCGTCAGCAACTGCGTCATTTCTTCGAAGTCGATCGTTACAACGTCGCGGTGGCTGCGCTTTCTGCTCTCGCCCAGGACGGCAAGATCGCCGCTTCCCGTGTGGCGGAAGCGATCGCGCGTTACGGCATCAACCCGGAAAAGCTGCCTTCCTGGAAGGTCTGACCCGGATATCGACGACTTTGAAGAACGCCGGACGGGCCTTGTGGCCCGTCCCAAGGCAGGGATATTGAACCTATGAGTAATTTGATCGAACTGAAAGTGCCCGACATCGGTGGGCACAGCAATGTCGACGTGATCGAGCTGTTTGTGGCACTCGGACAGACGGTCGCTATCGACGATTCCCTGATTACGCTGGAAACCGACAAGGCGACCATGGAAGTTCCGGCCTCCGCCGCCGGCGTGATCCGTGAGCTGCTGGTCAAGGTGGGCGACAAGATCAGCGAGGGCGATGTCATCGCCCGCGTCGAGGCCTCGGCTGCCGTTGCGGCGCCGGCGGCCGCCCCCGCTCCCGCCGTTGCGGCAAGCCCCGCGCCTGCGGCGGCCGCCCCGGCGGCGCCGGCACCGGTGCCCGCCGCCGCCGCTAGTGGCGTGCAGGAGATCCGCGTTCCCGATATCGGCGGCCATAACGGTGTCGACGTGATCGAGGTCACGGTCAAGGCCGGTGACGTCATCGCCATCGACGACTCCCTGATTACGCTGGAAACCGACAAGGCGACCATGGAAGTCCCGGCGACGGTCGCCGGCCGCGTGGTGGACGTCAAGGTCAAGGTGGGCGACAAGGTGAGCCAGGACGATCTGATCGTGCTGGTCGAAGGCGTGGCGGCGGCTGCCGCCGCTCCGGCTGTTGCGGCGCCGGCCGCTGCCGCTCCTGCCCCCGCCCCCGTTCGCGATATTCCGGTACCCACCCTGGCGGCCGCGGCGGCGGCAAGCTCCGCCTTGTTCGCCACCGCCCATGCCGGTCCGTCGGTGCGGCGTCTGGCGCGCGAGCTGGGCGTCGACCTGAGCCGCGTCAAGGGTAGCGGCCGCAAGGGCCGTATCGTGGAAGAAGACGTCAAGGCCTTCGTCAAGGGGGCCTTGAGCGGTGCGGCGGCTCCGGCTTCGGCGGCCCCGGTCAACGGTTCCGGCGTCGGGCTCGACCTGCTGCCGTGGCCCAAGGTCGATTTCGCCAAGTTCGGCGCGGTGGAAAGCCGTCCGCTGTCGCGCATCAAAAAGATTTCCGGCGCCAACCTGCTGCGCAACTGGGTGATGATCCCCCATGTGACGCAGTTCGACGAAGCCGACATCACCGAGATGGAAGCGTTCCGCAAGTCGATGGGCGAAGAGCTGAAGGCCGATGGCGTCAAGCTGACCCCGCTGGCCTTCCTGATCAAGGCCTGCGTGGCCGCGCTCAAGAAGTACCCGGAGTTCAATGCGAGCCTCGATGGCGAAAACCTGATCCTCAAGCAGTACTTCCATATCGGCTTTGCCGCCGATACCCCGAACGGGCTGGTGGTGCCGGTGATCAAGGACGCCGACAAGAAGAGCCTGGTCGAGATCGCTCAGGAAAGCGGAGCGCTGGCCAAGAAGGCGCGCGACGGCAAATTGCTGCCGGCCGACATGCAAGGCGGCTGCTTCAGCATTTCCAGCCTGGGCGGCATCGGCGGTTCGGCGTTCACGCCCATCATCAACGCGCCGGAAGTCGCCATCCTCGGCGTGTCCAAATCGGCGATCAAGCCGATCTGGAACGGCAAGGAGTTCGCTCCGCGCCTGATGCTGCCGTTGTCGCTGTCCTACGATCATCGCGTGATCGACGGCGCCTCCGCCGCCCGTTTCACCGCGTATCTGGCCCAGGTGCTGGCGGATATCCGCCGCCTGATGCTGTAAAGACAGATCCGGCCTCCCGCAGCGCACGCGGGCGGCCGGGCAGGGAAGAGACTTCATGAGCAATCTGATCGAAATGAAAGTGCCTGACATCGGCGGCCACAACAACGTCGACGTCATCGAAGTATTCGTCAAGCCCGGCGATGTCATCGCCGTGGATGACTCCTTGATCACGCTGGAAACCGACAAGGCGACCATGGAAGTGCCGGCGACTGCCGCGGGCACGGTGGTCGACGTCAAAGTCGCCGTCGGCGGCAAGGTCAGCGAAGGCGATCTGCTGGTGATCGTCGAAGCGGCTGCCGTTGCCGGCGCCGCAGCGGCACCGGCCGCCCCCGCAGCAGCACCGGCCGCCCCGCAGCAAGCGCCCGTCGCCGGTTCCCACAGCGGCCAGGCCGATATCGAATGCGAGATGCTGGTGCTCGGCGGCGGACCTGGCGGCTATTCGGCCGCTTTCCGCTCTGCCGACCTGGGTTTGAAAACCGTCGTCGTCGAACGGTATTCGACGCTGGGCGGTGTGTGCCTGAACGTCGGCTGCATTCCGTCCAAGGCGTTGTTGCATAACGCGGCGGTGATCGACGAAGTCAAGCATCTGGCCGCCAACGGCATCCGTTACGGCGAACCGGAAATCGACATCGATGCGCTGCGCGGCTACAAGGAAAAAGTGATCGGCAAGCTGACCACCGGCCTGGCCGGGATGGCGAAGGCGCGCAAGGTCGAATTCGTGCGCGGTATCGGCCGCTTCATCGACCCCAATCACATGGAAGTCGAGTTGACCGAAGGCAGCGGCACGCAGAAGACCGGCGCCAAAAAGGTCATCCGCTTCCAGCAGGCCATCATCGCCGCCGGTTCGCGCGTGGTGAAGCTGCCTTTCATTCCGGAAGATCCGCGCATCATCGATTCGACCGGCGCGCTCGAGTTGAAGGCCGTGCCGCAGAAGATGCTGATCGTCGGCGGCGGCATCATCGGTCTGGAAATGGGAACCGTCTATTCCACGCTCGGCGCCCGCCTGGACGTGGTCGAGATGCAAAACGGGCTGATGCAGGGCGCCGATCGCGACCTGGTCAAGGTGTGGGAAAAAATGAATGCCCACCGTTTCGACAACATCATGCTCGAAACCAAGACCGTAGCGGTCGAGGCACGCGAGGACGGGATCTGGGTCACCTTCGAGGGCAAGAAGGCCCCGGCCGAGCCGCAGCGCTATGATCTGGTGCTCGTTGCCGCCGGTCGCGCACCGAACGGCAAGCTGATAGGCGCCGAAAACGCCGGCGTGATCGTCAGCGATCGCGGGTTTATTCCGGTCGACGACCAGATGCGGACCAATGTGCCGCACATCTTCGCCATCGGCGATCTGGTCGGGCAGCCGATGCTCGCGCACAAGGCCGTGCACGAAGCCCACGTCGCCGCCGAAGTGGCCGCCGGGCACAAGGCCTTCTTCGACGCCCGCGTGATTCCGGGCGTGGCGTACACCGATCCCGAAGTGGCCTGGGTCGGCGTGACCGAGGAAGAAGCCGCCAAGCAGGACATCAAGTACGAGAAGTCGGTGTTCCCGTGGGCGGCATCGGGCCGTGCGATCGCCAATGGCCGCGAAGAAGGTTTCACCAAGCTGATATTCGATGCTTCCACGCATCGCATCATCGGCGGCGGCATCGTCGGCACGCACGCCGGCGACATGATAGGCGAGATCTGCCTGGCCATCGAGATGGGTTGCGACTACGAAGATATCGGCAAGACCATCCACCCGCATCCGACGCTGGGCGAGTCGATCGGGATGTCGGCGGAAGTCTTCGGCGGGGTCTGCACCGACCTGCCGCCGCAACGCAAGCGCTGAGGCAATGCATCGCCGCCGCCCGCCGGGATGCGTTTCCGGCGGGCGGCGTTTTTCATTTGCGCGCCCGCGCCACAAACTGTCCGCTGTCGACCCTCCTTGTTTTATGATGGTAGCCTCTGCTGACTGGCGGCACGGTCTCATGCAATTGTTGCGCTCTTTTCTCTTTTTCACCTTGTTCGCATGGACGCTCACGGCGCGGGCCGGCCTCGACTACCGGGTCGATATCGATGCGGCGCAAGCGTTCCAGGCGCTGCTGAACGAGAATCTGAGCCTGGTCATCGACCGCGGCGACCCCGATCTTGACGAGCCGCAGCTGGCCGCGCTGCTGCGGGAGGCACCTGCCCAGGCGCAGGCGCTGATGGAGACCGCCGGTTATTTCTCTTCGCGGGCCACACTGTCCGTCGTCGATGCCGCCTCCCGGCATTACCGTCTGCACATCGAGCCCGGCGATCCGGTCAGGGTCGAGCGCATCGACATTGTCGTCAACGGCCCGCTTGCCCTTGCGCCCGAGTTCGCGCAGCGGCGGCAGGAGATCGTGGATGCCTGGCCATTGGCCCTGGGGCAGCCCTACCGGCAGGCCGACTGGGACAACGGCAAGAGGCAGAGCCTGCGCCTGTTGCAGCGCGACGGCTATCCTCTGGCGACGCTGACCGCCAGCCGCGCCGACATCGATCCGCAAACGCAGCGCGCGAACCTGAGCGTCGAGCTCGACAGCGGCCCCGAGGTCGCGTTCGGCGATCTGGAAATCCACGGCTTGAGCCGTTACCCGCCGGCCGTGGTCAGCGGCATGGCCGACTTCCATCCGGGCGAGCGTTACCGCTTGCAAAAATTACTCGATTACCAGACTGCGCTTGAGCAATCCGCCTATTTTTCCTCGGCCAGGGTCCAGGCCGACGTGGAGCGCCGGGTGAACGGCCGGGTGCCGGTCGTGGTCGATCTGACCGAATACCCGCACCAGAAGCTGGAGTTCGGGATTACCTACGACACGGAAGAAGGCGTGGGAACCCGGATAGGCTATGACAATTACACTCTGTTCGGCCAAGGGTATACCAGTTCCGTGCTATGGGACTGGAAGCACAACTCTGAAACCCTGACGCTGGGTCTTGGCTTGCCGCGAACCGGGGACGGTTATTCCCATGCGTTGAGCACGGCCCTGAGTCGTTCCGACATCCAGGGGCTGTGGACCGAATCGTTGACGGTAGGTGCCTGGCGCATTCGCACTCGTGGCGATATCGAGGCACGTTATGGTGTGGAATACGTCTCCGAGCAGCAGCGCCCTGCAGGCGGCGAGCTGGCGGTCACGCATGCGCTGTTGCCGACCGTGGGCTGGACGCAGCGCAAGGTCGACGACCCCTTGCGGCCGCGTTCCGGCACCTTGCTGGATGCAAGCGTGGCGGTGACCGCCGGCGGCGCCATTTCGTCGACCAGTTTTACTCGCGCCTACGGTCGCGCTGCCGTGTACTGGACGCCGTTTACGCGCTGGGGGACCTGGGTCGGGCGGCTGGAGTTGGGGCAGGTGTGGGCGGTCGACAGCAGCCGCGTGCCGCAAGCCGAGTTGTTCCGTACCGGCGGGAGCGGCAGCGTTCGCGGCTACGATTATCAGGGGCTGGGCGTATCCAATAGTTCCGGCACCGTGCTGGGCGGCACCGTGCTGGCCGTGTTCAGTGTGGAATATCAATATCCGATTCGTCCAGACTGGGCGTTGGCGGTTTTCCATGACGCAGGCAATGCCACCGCCAGCTGGAACACTTTCGCGTTGCAGCGTTCCAATGGTGTCGGCCTGCGCTGGATGAGTCCGGTGGCGCCCCTGGCTTTCGACGTGGCCAAAGGCGAGGGCGGCGGCCGGCGTATCGTCTGGCACATGAGCCTGGGACTGGCTTTCTGAGTACCCCCATCATGACTTCTCCTCCCGCCTCCGCCCCCGGGCAGGCCCCCGCGCCGCCGCCGCACCGCCGTTCCTGGCGCGCAGGGTGCGCTGTCGTCCTGGCCGCGCTTGCGCTCGCCGCCGCCGCAGGCTTCGGCCTGAGCGCGACACAGACGGGCTTTGCCTGGACGCTCGGGCATCTGGCGTCGGCCAGCGGAGGCCGGCTGCGGCTGGCATCGGTGCAGGGAACCTTGTGGCGCGGTTTTGAGTTGGGCGGTGTGCGCCTGAAAACCGCGGCCTTCGACGCCGATATCGATAGTCTGGCCGTCGCCTGGCAACCCGCGCAGCTGTGGCGCGGCCGCTTGGTGCTGGACCGGCTGGCGCTCGGCGCGGTCATGCTCACGCCGCATGCCCGGCCGGGGCCCGCGGTGCTGCCCGGCGATCTGTCGCTGCCGTTGCCGGTCGAGGTGAAGCGGCTCGACATCGGGTCGCTGACGGTGTTGCCGGCGGATTTGCGCGCCTATGCCCTCGCCGCGCGCTATCGCTATGACGGACGGGCCCACTCTTTCACCCTCGACCGGATAACGCTGCCCAGCGGGCAGGCAAGCGCCCGCCTGCGCGTTGCCGACATGCGGCCGTTTGCCGTCAGCGGTACGCTGGCGGCAAACGGTACGCTGGACGACGTGCCGGTCGCCGGCCGGCTGGATCTGTCCGGCTCGCTGCAGAACATGCGACTCGGCGGCAGCGCGCGCGGCAGTACGATGAACGGCGAGGTGCGCGCGACGCTGCTGCCTTTTGCCGCGGCTACGGCTTCCCGTTTTCAGCGCGTCGATCTCAAGCTTTCCGGCCTGGATCCGCAGGCGCTGTTGCCGCATGCCCCGCGCGCGCGCATCGACCTGGCGCTGTATGCCCTGCCGACGTCGGGCGGGCGTATCCGGGGCGCAATGACTCTCGTCAATCACGCCCCCGGCGACCTGGCTGCCGGGCGTTTGCCGCTGCGCTTGCTGGCCGGCGCCTTTTCCGGGGCCGGCCAGCGCTGGCGGCTGGAAGAGTGGCAGGCGCAGCTGATGCGGGGCCGTATCGCGGCGGCGGGCGAACTCTCTACGACCCGGCTGGACCTGAGCGCCACGCTGTCCGATATCGCGCTGCGCAGCGTGCACGCGGACGCGCCGGACGACATCGTTGCGGGCACGTTGCGGCTGGGCGGCGAGTGGTCGGCGCCGCGGGTGCAGGCCCGGCTCGACGGCAAGTGGCTGTCCGCCCAGACCGATTTCAGTGTGCTCGAGTCGAACCGTCTCGATATTCGCCGTCTGCGGCTGGGGACAGCGCGTGGCGCAGTCGATGTAGAGGGCACGCTGCAACTGGATGGAAATCGCGACTTCCGTCTGGCGGGCCGCCTCGATCACGCGAATCCGGCCAGGTTGCACGCCGGCTTGCCGGCGGGGGATATCAATGCGCGCATCGCGTTGCAGGGGCGCTTGAGTGCGCCGCAGTCTATCGACGCCCGGCTCGATATCGATCGCAGTCGTTTGTCAGGCGCCCCCCTGCTTGGCCGCGTGGCACTGACGCTGGCGCCACGCCGGCTGGTGCGCCTGGAGGCCGATGTGCGGCTGGCGGCCAATCATCTGCTCGCGCGGGGCGCCTTCGGCGCGCCGGGGGATCGCATGCGGCTGGATCTGACCGCGCCCTCGCTTGCGCAGTTCGGCCCCGGTTTCGACGGCAGCCTCACTGCCGGCGTCGTTGCGAGCGGTACGCTGGCGGCGCCGGTGCTGGCCGGTCAGATCAGCGCGCGCCGCTTGCGCCTGCCCGGCGGAATCGGCGCGCAGGTGCTGGACGCGAGCGGGGAGCTGCAGGCGACGCAGAAGGGCCTGTTCCGGGTCGAGGCTGTCGGCAAAGGCTTGCAAGGGGGCGGGGTGGCCGTCGAGCGCATGACCATGACTGGCAGCGGCAGCCGTGCCGATCACCGGCTGGAGCTGACGGCGCGCGGCAGCGTCGGGGCGGAGGCTTTCTCGGTGGCGCTGGGGGCCAGCGGCGGGCTGGCCGCCGACGGTACGGGCTGGCGAGGGCGCTTGCAGCGGTTCGCGCTGGGCGGCAGCCGCTCGCTGAGCCTGCTGGCGCCGGTGGATCTCGCGCTTGGCCCTCAGCGCATGGCCCTGCTGTCGCCGGCGCGGCTGGCGACGCCGGGGGGGGCCGTCCTTGTGTCGCGGCTGGAACGGCGAGCGGATGGAACGCTCAGCAGCGCGGGACAGTTTGCCGCGCTGCATCTGGCTGCGCTGCACTTGCCCGTGCCCGTGCGTCAGGATCTGGTCGTCTCCGGGCAGTGGGACGTGCGCTATGACTCGATGTGGGAAGGAGAAGTGAAGCTGCTGCGACTGGCGGGCGATATCGAGTGGCCGCAGCGTGCCCTGGGACTGGAGGCGCTCGAGCTGCGCCTGAATGCCGCGCGCGGCATGCTGCGCTTCAGCCTTGCCGGCCGCGCGCGCCTGGGGCGGGTGGAGGGAACGGGGACGCTGGGCTTCCACGGCTGGCTGCCCGACGCCCGTTCGCCGCTGACGGCCAGCCTGCGACTGGATTTGCCCGACCTGTCCGGTCTCGAGGAGGCGGCGGGGCCCGAGTTCGAACTCGGCGGCCGGATGGGGGGCAGCCTCGAACTGAGCGGGCCGTTGGGAATGCCGCGCATCGGTGGCCGGATCAGCGGCAGCGATCTGATCCTGGCCGACCACAAGACCGGCATCCGGCTCTCGGGCGGCGATTTGCAGGCCCGGCTCGATGGGCGGCGTCTGCTGCTCGACCGTTTGCACTTCAGCAGCGCGGGCGGCGACGTCCTCGCCCGCGGCGAACTGGGTTTGCAGGATGACGGGCCGAATGCGCGGGTCACTGTCGGCTTGCGCCACTTCAGCGTTTTCGATCGCCCGGGCCGCCGGCTCATCGTCAGCGGAGAGGGCGAACTGACACTGGTGCGGCATGTCTTCAAGCTGCGGGGCCGCTTGCGTGCCGATCAGGGCAAGATCGAGCTGCCCAGGCTGGGGACGCCGGCCCTGTCGGGCGATGTCTATGTCAAGGGGCGGGCGCCGACGCCGCCCTCCGCGCTCGAGAACCTGCCGTTCAGCGCCGACTTGACGCTCGACCTGGGCGACCACTTCCATTTCGGCGGCCAGGGACTGGACACGCAGTTGACCGGGCAGGTGACCCTGAGCGCGAACCCCGGCCAGGCCCCGGCGGCGCACGGGCAGGTGAGGGTGCTCAGCGGCCGTTACAAGGCTTACGGGCAGGACCTCGACATCGAATACGGCGCGGTGACGTTCACCGGGCCGCTCGATAATCCGCACCTCAATGTGCGGGCGCGTCGCCGCCTGTCGTCGGTCGGCGCAGGAGTCGAAGTCTCAGGTACGGTACAGGCGCCGCAGATACGCTTGATCTCGACCGAAGCGCTCAGCGACCGCGACAAGCTGGCGTGGCTGGTGTTGGGGCGGGCGGCCAGCAGCAATACCCGCGACGACAGCGCGATGGCGTCGGCGGGCGCCTTGCTCGCCGGTTCGCTGAACAACCAGGTCGGCGTGTTTGACGATGTGGGGATGACGAGCCGTAGCGAGAGAATCCAGCGCGATGGGCGGATCAGTCCGGCCGAGCAGATGGTGACCGTCGGCCGGCAATTGTCGCAAGAGTTTTATCTCGGCTACGAATATGGCATCAGCAGCGCTCAGCAGGCGGTCAAACTCATCATCCAGCTCGGAAAAAACTGGTCGCTGGTGTTGCGAGCCGGTGTCGATGCCTCGGCTGAATCGCGTTATACCCTGCGGTTTGACTGATAAATGCATGCCGGTGCCAACTGCAAACGAAAATAAGCATTATGCATAGCCAGGATGCGCTAAAATCGCAGCGGGAAGTCAACCAGGCAGTCGCCGCGTCACGTGTGACGGGGAGGAAAGTCCGGGCTCCATAGAGCAGGATGCCGGCTAACGGCCGGACGCCGCGAGGCGATGGAAAGTGGAACAGAGAGCTGAACCGCCGATGGCCTCTCGCAAGAGGGGATCAGGTAAGGGTGAAAAGGTGTGGTAAGAGCACACCGCGGACGTGGTAACACGGACGGCAGGTCAAACCCCATCCGGAGCAAGACCAAATAGGGGTGCGCTAACGTGGCTCGCGTTGCACCCGGGTAGGTTGCTTGAGCCTGTCGGCAACGGCAGGCCTAGATGAATGACTGTCCAAGACAGAACCCGGCTTAACGGTTGACTTCCCCCCCCCCACTCCCCGATTAGATCCCGCTATCGTCGTTGCTTAAAAAATAAGCAAAATGTTTTTTACGGCGCAGCCAAAAAGCATTACAATGGCCGCCCCCTGCACCTAATACCTTGTTAAACATGCGAATCGGGCCGTATCAACTGAAGAACCGTCTTATCGTCGCGCCCATGGCCGGCGTGACGGATCGTCCGTTCCGCATTTTATGCAAGCGCATGGGGGCCGGGATGGCGGTCTCGGAGATGATCACCTCCAACCAGGCCTTGTGGCAGACCGCCAAGACGCTGCGGCGGGCCGACCACAGCGGCGAGGTCGAGCCGATTGCCGTGCAGATCGCGGGGGCCGACCCGGCGCAGATGGCCGAGGCGGCACGCGTGGCCGTGGCCCAGGGGGCCCAGATCGTCGATATCAATATGGGCTGCCCGGCCAAGAAAGTGTGCAATGTGGCTGCGGGCTCGGCTTTGTTGCGCGACGAAGTCCTGATCGGGCGTATTCTTGATGCCGTGGTGCGCGCGGTCGATGTGCCGGTCACGCTCAAGACGCGCACCGGCTGGAGTCCCGAAGCGCGCAATGCGGTGTCGGTGGCGCGTCTGGCCGAGTCGTGCGGCATCGCCGCGCTGGCCATGCACGGGCGCACCCGCGCCGACATGTATCTGGGCGCCGCCGAGTACGACACCTTGCGCGCGGTGCGCGAGTGCATCGCGATCCCCCTGATCGCCAACGGGGATATCGATTCGCCGCGCAAGGCGCGCTTCGTGCTTGAGCATACCGGCGCCGATGCGGTCATGATCGGGCGCGCCGCGCAGGGCCGGCCGTGGATTTTTCGCGAGATCCAGCACTTTCTGGATACCGGCCGCGAGCTCCCTGCGCCGCGGGTGGACGAAATACGCGCCATCCTGCTCGACCATCTGGACGAGCTGTACCGGTTTTACGGCGAGTATTCGGGCTGCCGCATCGCGCGCAAGCACATCGCCTGGTATACCCGCGGCTTGCGCGGCGGCAACGCCTTTCGCCAGACGATGTATTCGCTTGAATCCACCGCCGGACAGCGCGCTGCCGTGGCGCAGTATTTCAGTGAGCTGGCCGAGGTGTCCGAGCGGCTGCAATACATCGAGAACGACTCCGCCGCCGAGGCAGGGGTCGCGGTTCGTCATTGATGGTGATGGATACAATAATGCAAAGCAACGATCACATCTCCCAGTCGGTGCGGCTGGCCATGGAGCAATACTTCCGCGACCTGGATGGCGAAGCGCCGTCGGCGATCTACGATATGGTGCTCGCCTGTGTGGAAAAACCATTGATAGAAGTTGTCCTGCTGCATACCCAGGGCAACCAGACGCGAGCGGCGGAGTTGCTGGGACTGAACCGGAACACGCTGCGCAAGAAAATGAAATCGTACGATTTGATATGAAGATAAACAGGCCACCCAGACAGGATGGCCTGTTTTTTTTTGCGACGGAGCCCGCCTGGCCGGACTCCGAAACAGTAAGGAGCAGGAAGCGAAATGACCAAGATCGAACGAGCACTGATTAGCGTGTCCGATAAAACGGGCGTCCTCGAATTTGCCCGCGCCTTGACGGGGATGGGCGTCGAAATCCTGTCGACCGGCGGCACGGCCAAATTGCTGGCCGAGGCCGGTGTGGCCGTGACCGAGGTATCGGATTACACCGGTTTCCCCGAAATGCTGGACGGCCGGGTCAAGACCCTGCATCCGAAGGTGCATGGCGGCATTCTCGGCCGTCGCGATTTGCCCGAGCATGTCGCGAAGATGGCCGAACATGGCATCGGCAATATCGATCTGGTGTGCGTGAACCTCTATCCGTTCGAGGCGACCATAGCCAGCACCGATTGCCCGCTCGAAGACGCGATCGAGAATATCGATATCGGCGGTCCGACCATGGTGCGTTCCGCCGCCAAGAACTGGGCGCATGTGGCCATCGTGACCGACAGCGCCGACTATGCGGCGGTGAGCGCCGAAATGGCCGCCAACCACGGCCGCCTGGCGCGCGCCACGCGCTTCGAACTGGCCCGCAAGGCGTTTACCCACACGGCCGCCTACGACGGTGCGATTTCCAACTATCTGACGTCGCTGGCTCCCGGCATCACGCATGGCGTGCCCGAACGCACCCTGTTCCCGGAGCGCCTGAATGCCCAGTTCGTCAAAGTGCAGGATATGCGTTATGGCGAAAACCCGCATCAGGCGGCGGCGTTCTATCGCGATCTTGACCCGGCTCGGGGCAGCATCGCGCATTACAGGCAGTTGCAGGGCAAGGAGCTGTCATACAATAATATCGGCGACGCCGATGCGGCCTGGGAGGCGGTCAAAACCTTCGATCAGCCGGCCTGCGTGATCGTCAAGCACGCGAATCCCTGCGGCGTCGCGGTGGCGGCCGACCCTCTGAGCGCCTATCGTCTGGCCCTGGCCACCGACAGCACCTCGGCTTTCGGCGGCATCATCGCGTTCAACCGCGAAGTCGACGCCAGCACGATCGAGGCCGTGACCGGGCAGTTCCTCGAAGTGCTGATCGCTCCCGCCTTCAGCGCCGAAGCGCGCGCGCTGATCGCCGCCAAGAAAAACGTCCGCGTACTCGAAGTCCCGCTCGAGGCCGGTTCCAACCGCTTCGAGATCAAGCGCGTCGGTGGCGGCGTGCTGGTGCAGACCCCCGATATCCGCAATGTGCTGCTCGATGAACTCAGGGTGGTGACTCGCCGTGCACCGTCCGCGCAGGAAATGCAGGATCTGCTGTTCGCCTGGCGCGTTGCGAAGTATGTCAAATCGAATGCCATCGTCTTTGCGCGTGGCGGGCAGACCGCCGGGATCGGCGCCGGGCAGATGAGCCGTGTCGACTCGACCCGTATCGCGGCGCGCAAGGCACAGGATGCCGGGCTGGCCCTGGAGGGGGCGGTCGCGGCCTCGGATGCCTTTTTCCCGTTCCGCGACGGTGTCGACGTGATCGCCGAGCAGGGCATCCGCGCCATCATCCAGCCGGGCGGTTCGATGCGCGACGAAGAAGTGATCGCCGCTGCCGACGAGCATGGCATCGCCATGGTCGTGACCGGCTGCCGTCACTTCCGCCACTGATCGAGGTCGTGCGCGCGGCGACGCGCGCAGACCGGCGGGCTGGCGCCCGGACACGCTTAGCGTTACATTTCGGCAATGCCGCGCCGCGGATGGCGGTGTGGCGCAACCTTATTCTTCAAGGAAGAACCATGAAAGTGATGGTCATCGGTAACGGCGGCCGCGAGCACGCACTGGCCTGGCGCATCGCCAAATCGCGGCGCGTCTCCAAAGTGTTCGTGGCGCCGGGGAATGCCGGCACCGCACTGGATCCCGATCTGACCAATGTCGCCATCAGCGATATCCAGGAGCTGATCGCGTTCGTCAAACAGGAAAAAATCGAGTTGACCGTGGTCGGCCCGGAAGCGCCGCTGGCAGCCGGCGTGGTCGATGCGTTTCGCGGGGCCGGCCTGAAGATTTTCGGTCCGACGCGCTACGCGGCGCAGCTGGAAAGTTCCAAGGATTTCGCCAAGGCCTTCATGCTGCGGCACAAAATCCCGACGGCGGCCTATCGCACGTTTACCGATGCCGCCGAGGCGTTGGCCTATGTCGACAGTCATGGCGCGCCGCTGGTGATCAAGGCCGACGGCCTGGCCGCCGGCAAGGGCGTGGTGGTCGCGATGACGCTGGAAGAGGCGCGCGCGGCGGTGGAGTCCATGCTGGTCGACAACCGCATGGGCGATGCCGGAGCCCGGGTTGTGATCGAGGACTATCTGCAGGGCGAAGAGGCGAGCTTTATCGTGATGGTCGACGGCGAACATGTGCTGGCGATGGCGACCAGCCAGGATCACAAGCGCCTGCTCGATAACGATCAGGGCCCGAACACCGGCGGCATGGGCGCTTACAGCCCGGCGCCGGTGGTGACGCCGCAGGTGCATGCGCGCGTGATGCGTGAAATCATCATGCCGACGGTGCGCGGCATGAAGTCCGACGGGCATCCCTACACCGGTTTTCTGTATGCCGGCCTGATGATAGACGAGCAGGGCAATCCGCGTACCATCGAGTTCAACTGCCGTTTCGGCGACCCCGAGACCCAACCGATCATGGCGCGTCTGAAGTCCGACTTCACCGTGCTGCTCGAACACGGCGTCAACGGAACGCTGGATCGCGTCGAAGCGGAGTGGGACCGGCGCGTGGCGCTCGGCGTGGTGCTGGCCGCATCGGGCTATCCGGACACGCCAGCGAAGGGCGATCTGATCAGCGGCGTGCCGAAGGAGGACGAGGACGGCATGGTGTTCCATGCCGCGACCGCGTTCGACGCGGAGGGTCAGCTGGTGACCAGCGGCGGGCGCGTGCTGTGCGCGGTCGGCATGGGCGACAGCGTGCGCATGGCGCAATCGCGCGCCTATGCGCTGGCCGACCAGATCCATTTCGAAGGTGCGCAAATGCGGCGCGATATCGGTGCGCGCGGGGTGGCCCGCCGCCACGGTTGAAGATCGGCGCGACAATGCGGGGTGCGGCCAGGCTGCGCCTCGCGTTACAATGCCGGTTCACGTATTCCAGATCCGGTCATCGATGCGGCATAGCGATTCTCATCAGGCATTTCCGCGCCGCCCCTCGGCGCGGTTGCTGCACGGCGCGCGCGCGCGGCTCAAGCACGGCGGCGTCCTTGCCTATTCCACCGAGTCGTGTTTCGGACTTGGCTGCGACCCTCTCGACGTTCGTGCGCTGCGGCGCATCATCATGCTCAAGGGCCGCCCGAACCACAAGGGTCTGATCGTGGTCGCCGCCGACATCGATCAGCTGCGCCATTTGATCAAACCGCTGTCGGACGAACAGCGTGCGGAACTTGCACGCTACTGGCCCGGTCATTATACCTTTCTCCTGCCCGCTTCGCGCCGGGTCCCGGCCTTGCTGCGCGGGCGGCACGATCGCCTCGCCGTGCGCGTCACCGCGCATGGCGAAGCGGCGGCCTTGTGCCGGGCGCTCGGGCGACCGCTGGTGTCGACCTCGGCCAATCGCGCCGGGCAGGTTTCGTTGAAGACGGCGCGCGCTTGCCGGCGCGATTTCGGCGCGCGGGTGCTGACGCTGCCGGGGCGAATCGGCGGTCGCTCCAGGCCGTCGACCATTATCGATTTCGCCAGCGGCCGCGTCCTGCGCTGATGTGCGGCGGGCATCGTTATTTTAAGGATATTGTGTGCAGCAGATTTCGTTCCTGAGCCTCGTTCTTGACGCGAGCGTGGTGGTACAACTGGTGATGGCGGGCCTGGCCCTGATGTCCATCGTTTCCTGGACCCTGATCTTCAATAAACTGGTCGTGTTGCACGCCGCGCGCCGCGACAGCGACGAATTCGAGCGGACATTCTGGAGCGGCGCCGACCTGAACAAGCTGTACGAGGAGGCGAGCCGGCATCAGAATGCGAGCGGCATCCAGCGCATCTTCCAGTCCGGTTTCGCCGAATTCCTCAAGCTGCGCGGCCGCAACGGCACCGAGCTGTCCGACATCATGGACGGTTCGCGCCGCGCGATGCGCGCCGCCGCCCAGCGCGAGCTCGATACGCTCGACCGGCATACCGCCTTCCTGGCCACGGTCGGTTCGGTCAGCCCGTATATCGGCCTGTTCGGTACCGTGTGGGGCATCATGCATGCCTTCATCGGGCTGGGCAACGCCGGGCAGGCGACGCTGTCGACGGTCGCGCCCGGCATCGCCGAAGCGCTGGTCGCGACGGCGATCGGTCTGTTCGCGGCGATTCCGGCGGTGGTCGCCTACAATCGTTTCGCGACCGACGTCGATCGCCTGGCGACGCGTTTCGACAGCTATATGGAAGAGTTTTCCAATATCCTGCAGCGTCTGGCGACACGCTGAATCCCTGGCCGTGCCCATGTAATTTCACTATTACGTGGGCGACGGCGTTGAAATTTCATGCGGATGCGGTCAAGGTGTGGGTCTTGCCACCCACAACCCGAGACGCTTCATGCCCCGTGTCCGCTTGTCCTTGCCGATTCTCGCCTCATTTTTCGCCCTCTACGTGATCTGGGGCTCGACCTATTTCGCCATCCGCATCGGTGTCGAATCCTGGCCGCCGTTCATGATGGCCGGCATCCGTTTTCTGCTGGCTGGGGGCATCCTGTTCGTTTACTTGCGCCTGCGCGGCGCCGCCTTGCCAAGCGGCCGGCAACTGGCCGGCGCCTGCTTGCTCGGCGTGCTGATGCCGGCCATCGGCAACGGACTCGTCACGCTGGCCGAAAAAACCGTTTCTTCCGGCGTGGCCGCGCTGGTGGTGGCTTCGGTCCCGCTGTTTACCAGTCTGTTCGCGCGCCTGCTCGGGCAGCGAACGCGCAGCATCGAATGGGCAGGCATGGCACTGGGCATGGCCGGCATCGTCTTTCTCAATTTCGGCTCCAACCTGTCGGCCAGCCCGCTCGGGGCGCTGTTGCTGATTTTGGCCTGCGCCGGCTGGGCGCTGGGCTCGGCCTTGAGCAAGAAGCTGCCCCAGCCGTCGGGCTTGATGTCGAGTGCGGTGATGATGGTGTCCGGCGGCGCGGCCCTGCTGCTGGCCAGTGCCGCCTGTGGCGAGCGGCTGGCGGCGATGCCGACGCTGGGCGGCTGGCTGGCGCTCGGCTATCTGATCGTGTTCGGCTCCATCATCGCCTATAGCGCCTATCTCTACTTGCTGTCGCATGTGAGCCCGGCCGCGGCCACCAGCTATGCCTATGTCAATCCGGTGATTGCCGTACTGCTGGGCATGAGTCTGCTCGGCGAGCATGTCGGCGCGCACGAATGGGGCGGCATGGTCATCATCGTGTCGGGGGTGCTTTTGATCGGCTGGAAGCGCTAGCTTCCGCGCGGCAGACTGCATGGCCCGGGGGAAGCCCGGGCCGGGCGATTTACAAGGTGTTCGAACCGAAGGCGTGCTGCCAGTCCTGTTCGAATTGCGATACCGCCGCCGTCACCGCCGGGCTGGCCAGCATCTGCTGCGCCACATCGACCGGCAGCGTGATCGCTCCGCAGCCGGCCAGCAGGCAGTCGAGCGCCTGACGCGGGGTGCGGAAGCTGGCGGCCAGCACCTGCGCGTGGGGTGCATGCAGGGTCAGCAGCTGTTGCAGTTCGCGCACGACGGCCAGCCCGTCGCCGCCTTGCGCATCGAGCCGGTTCACGTAGGGGGCGACATAGGCCGCGCCGGCCAGCGCCGCCAGCAAGCCCTGCGCCGCACCGTATACGGCCGTGCCCAGAGTCGGCACCTTGCGCTCGCGCAGAATTTTCAATGCGGCCAGGCCTTCGCCGGTGGCCGGCACTTTCACGATCAGATTCTCCACCCGCTCGCGCAGCAGCAGGGCCTCGTCCACCATGGCGGCGGCTTCGTTCGCCATCACCTGGGCAAACAAGGTGCCGCGTCCGCCGAGCGCGTCGCGCAGCGCCGGCAACACCTCCCATAGCGCGACGCCCTGGCGTGCCACGATGCTGGGGTTGGTGGTGACGCCCGCCAGCGGCAGTACGCGCGCGAGTTGCTTGACCGCCTTGACGTCAGCGCTATCAAGATACAGTTCCATATCGCATTCCTTTCTTTTCACTCGAAGTCCGCTGCGCCAAAGGTCGCCACGGACAGCTCTGCATGCCGACTTTGACTATAAACCAGGGAACACGGCGCCAGTTGATCGTAATCAAAGTAGCTTTCGTTCGAAAGCTATTTAATTTACGAAAACAAGGAGCGAGCCATGCTGTTCAATCTGCAACGCTATTCGACCCACGATGGGCCCGGCATCCGTACCGTGGTTTTTTTCAAGGGTTGCACTCTGGCTTGCCGCTGGTGCCAGAACCCGGAAAGTCGTTCGCCGCAGCGGCAAGTGCTGTATGACGCACGTCTGTGTCTGTCCGCCTGCACGCTGTGCGCCGAGCGCTGCCCCCACGCGATCGCCCGCCAGGAAGACGGCACATTAGCTATCGAGCACGAAAATCTGACCGAAGCCGACTATGACATCTTGCGCGGCCTGTGTCCGAGCGATGCGCTGAACGTCTGCGGCGAGGCCATAGACCTCGATGCGATCATGGAGCAGGTGCTGCGCGACCGGCCCTATTACGAGCGCACCGGAGGCGGGCTGACCCTGTCCGGCGGCGAACCGTTTCTGCAGGCCGGGAACTGTGCCGCGCTATTGGCGCGCGCGCAGGCGGCCGGGCTGCATACGGCGGTCGAATCCTGCCTGCAGGTGCGCTGGTCCAATATCGAACCATCGCTGCCGCATCTCGACCTGCTGCTGGCCGACCTCAAGCATGTCGACGCAAAGCGCTTCCATGCCTGGACCGGGGGCTCGGTCGGGCATGTGCTCGACAATCTGCGCCGCTTGAGCCGGCAGCGCGTGGCCATGACGATACGCGTGCCGCTGATTCCGGACTTCAATGCCGACGCGGACTCGATACGATCCATCGTCGATTTTGCCGCCGATGAGCTCGGCGTCAAGGAAATCCATTTTCTGCCTTACCACACCCTGGGGGTGCAGAAGTACGCCCAGCTCGGTATGCCCTACCTGGCATCGCGCCAGGCTTTGGATACTCCCGAATTGCTCGCATACGCCGAGAGCTATGCTTCAAGTCGGGGGCTTGCCGCCATTCTGCGAGGATAAGACCATGACCCAACTCGACCTCACTACGCTCAGCGAACGCATCCGCGCACACAAGGACGCACTGATCCACATCGTCAAGCCGCCCATCTGCACCGAACGCGCGTTGCACTACACCCAGGCCTATCAGCGCCATCTGGACAAGCCGATGCCGGTAAGGCGCGCGCTGGCGCTCGAACATCACTTGCGCGAACGCACGATCTGGATCGCCAACGACGAACTGATCGTCGGCAACCAGGCGAGCCGGCCGCGCGCGGCGCCCATCTTTCCCGAATACACGGTCGGCTGGATAGAAAAGGAAATCGACACCCTGGCCGACCGTCCGGGCGCCGGCTTCGAGGTCAGCGCGCGGGACCGCGAAATCCTGCACGAGATCTGCCCGTGGTGGCATGGACAGACCGTGCTCGACCGCTGCTATGCGCTGTTCAGCGATGAGCACAAGGCGATGCTCGATACCGTGATCATCAAGGCCGAAGGCAATATGAACGCCGGCGACGCGCACCTGGCCGTCGACTACCCGACGCTGCTGGAACAGGGGCTGGACGGCGTGCGCGCGCGCGTGGTCGAACGCCGCTCGCGCATCGACCTGACCGTGCTCGACGACCTGTACAAGGAACAGTTTCTCAAGGCGGTCGACATCACGCTGGCCGCCGTGGCCGAGCACATCGAACGCTATGCCGCGCTCGCGCGCGAAATGGCGGTGGCGGAGAAGCGCGACTGGCGCCGCGCCGAGCTGCTGACCATCGCCGCGGACTGCGAGCATGTCGCGCACCGCCCTCCGGAGACCTTCCGTCAGGCGCTGCAGCTGTGCTACTTCATCCAGCTGATCCTGCAGATCGAGTCCAACGGTCACTCGGTGTCCTTCGGCCGCCTCGACCAGTACCTGTACCCGTGGTATCGACGCGAAGTCGAGCTGGAGGAAAGCCTGAGCCGCGAAGCCGCGATCGAGCTGCTCGACAGCTGCTGGCTGAAACTGTTCGAAGTCAACAAGATCCGCTCGGGCTCGCACTCCAAGGCGTCGGCCGGCAGCCCGATGTATCAGAACGTGACCATAGGCGGGCAGAAACTCGTTCATGGCGAAGCGGTCGACGCGGTCAACCCGCTGTCCTACGCGATCCTCGAATCCTGCGGCCGCCTGCGGTCGACGCAGCCGAATCTGAGCGTGCGCTATCACGCCGGACTCAGCGACGATTTTCTCGACGCCTGCGTGCAAGTCATCCGTTGCGGCTTCGGCATGCCGGCGTTCAATAACGACGAGATCGTGATTCCCGAGTTCATCAAGCTCGGCGTCGAGCGCGCGGATGCCTACGACTATGCCGCCATCGGCTGCATCGAGACGGCGGTCGGCGGCAAATGGGGCTATCGTTGCACCGGCATGAGTTTTATCAACTTCGCCCGTGTGATGCTCGCTGCGCTCGAGGGCGGGCGCGACGCGACCTCGGGAACCGTCTTCCTGCCGCAGGAAAAAGCCTTGAGCCGCGGCAATTTTTCGAATTTCGACGAAGTCCTGGCAGCGTGGGATACCCAGATCCGCTACTACGCCAAGAAATCGATCGAGATCGAATACGTGATCGACACCATGCTCGAAGAAAACGCCCACGACATCCTGTGCTCGGCCCTGGTCGACGACTGCATCGAGCGCGGCAAGACGATCAAGGGAGGCGGCGCCAAATACGACTGGGTGTCCGGGCTGCAAGTCGGCATCGCGAATCTCGGCAACAGTCTGGCGGCGGTCAAGACGCTGGTGTTCGATCGGGCCGTCCTGGGCCAGGCCGAACTGGCCGCCGCCCTCGACAAGGACTTTTCCGGGCTGGACGGCGAACAGTTGCGTCAGCGCCTGCTCAATGCCGCCCCCAAGTACGGCAACGACGACGACGCGGTCGATGGGCTGCTGGTGCGTGCCTACCAGACCTACATCGACGAACTCAAGCATTACCACAACCCGCGCCACGGCCGCGGGCCTATCGGCGGCGACTACTATGCCGGCACGTCGTCCATTTCGGCCAACGTCCCGTTCGGTGCCGCGACGGCCGCGACGCCGGACGGACGCCATGCCTGGACGCCGCTGGCGGAGGGCGCGAGCCCGGCCGCCGGCACCGACCACCTCGGGCCGACGGCGGTGTTCAACTCGGTGGGCAAGCTGCCGACCGCGGCGATTCTGGGCGGGGTGCTGCTCAACCAGAAACTGAACCCGGCGACGCTGGAAAACCCGCGCGACCAGCAAAAACTGGTCGGGATGCTGCGCACCTTCTTCGAGCACCACCACGGCTGGCATGTGCAATACAACATCGTGTCGCGCGAGACTTTGCTGGCGGCCAAGGCGCATCCCGAGCAGTACCGCGATCTGGTGGTGCGCGTGGCCGGCTATTCGGCGTTTTTTACCGCACTGTCGCCGGAAGCGCAGGACGATATCATCGCTCGCACCGAGCACCAGATCTGAGGGCGCTGCCGCGATGGGGGCTTGACGTGGTATTGTAGTGGTATTAACGTAGCTTCGGCATACGGGCGGGGGGATGTATTCCCCCCGCTTGCGTTATGAGACACGACATGGACAAGACCATGGATACCCGCTGGGCTGCCTTGCAACCGGACGATTCGCTCAGTACCCCGCTGTATATGCAGCTGGCGCGCAAGTTGGCGACGGCGATCCATGCCGGTTGGTGGCAGGCGGCCGAGGCTCTGCCGTCGGAACGCACGTTCTCCGAACAGCTGACCATCTCGCGCGTTACCGCGCGCAAAGCCTTCGACGTATTGTTGCAACAGGGCTTGATCCAGCGGCGGCAGGGTTCGGGCACCTTCATTACTCCGCGGCTGGAACAACCGTTGTCGAGACTGACCGGTTTTACCGAGATGTTGCGCATGAAAGGCTTCGTGCCGCATTCGCTGTGGTTGTCGCGCGAATGCGGCTTGCCGTCGACCGAAGAATCGTTGCGGCTCGGTCTGTCGTCCAGCGCGCGCGTGGCGCGCCTCAAGCGCCGCCGACTGGCCGACGGGGTGGTCATGGCAATCGAAATGTCGACCTTGCCTTGCGCCTACCTGCCCGATCCTGCGGTGGTCGAATATTCGCTGTACGACCATCTGGAAGCCACCGGCTACCCGGTGGTGAGAGCCCTGCAGCATATCCGCGCCGTCAACGCGAGTCCGGAGATCGCCGCGCTGGCCGACGTCCCGTGCGGCGAAGCAATGTTGCTGATTTCGCGCATCGGTTACATGGCGGATAATACGGCGATAGAACTGACCGACACCTACTGCCGCAACGACTATTATGACTTTGTCGCCGAGCTGAGGCGCTGAGTCGCACGAGGGCGGTGCAAAAATCGCCATGGCGGCGTGACATTGTCTATCGTGACGTTATGATTCATCGATAACGTATCCAGATTTCTGATTCGAACATGTTTTTTTGCGACACAATGCGTCTGGCTGATTGAGTTTTCGCAAAAGATGATCGATTGCTTCGTTTTAGAACTGCACGAGGCGCTGCACGTTGTGGCATAAAGTGATTTAATTCTGGCAACGACAGACGTCGGGAGCTTCAGGGCACTTGCTGGCGAGCGCCGGCTTCTATTTAATAGCTGCGCTGCTGTCCGAAGTCGCAGACGGAATCCGGACACGCCACGCCACCTGACGTTGGTGACGCGAACAGTGTGAACCGGCATTTTTTTTGCCGAAAGATAATGTCCACGAGGAAAACAATATGTCTTCTGTAAAATTGGTTGCCCCTCTCAGCGGTTCCATCGTCGCGCTTCGCGATGTTCCCGATCCGGTCTTTTCCGGCTTGATGATGGGCGACGGCCTGGCCATCAACCCGACGTCGTCGACCCTGACCGCGCCATGTGGCGGCGTCATCAGCCAAGTGGCCCGCACCGGCCATGCGCTGACCCTGACCGCCGATAACGGCGCCGAAGTGCTGATGCACGTCGGTATCGATTCCGTCAGCCTCGGCGGCAAAGGCTTCAATGTTCGCGTACGCCAGGGCCAGCGCGTTGCCCAGGGCGCAGCGCTGATCGATGTCGACTTCGCCAGCATCAAGGGCAAGATTCCGTCGCTGACGACCATCGTCGTGATCGCCAACAGCGACGACTATGAATTGTCGGGCAAGGCAAGCAGCAGCGTCACCGTTGGCCAGTCTGCCTTCCTGACCGTAACTTCCCGTTAACTAAGCCCTTCGGGGGCGTACGCCGCGACCCGCTTCCACCAGCGGCGAGTCGCGGCTTTGATATTTACAGAAATAACTCAGGAGGACTCCATGTCCGTAACGCTCGAATTGTTGGCCCCGCTTTCCGGCCTGGTGATCCCGCTATCGGCAGTACCCGATCCGGTATTTTCCGGCCTGATGATGGGCGATGGCCTGGCCATCGAACCTTTGTCGTCGCTGCTGTGCGCACCCTGTGATGGTGTGGTGAGCCAGATTGCTCGTACCGGTCATGCCCTGACGCTGACCGCCGACAACGGGGCCGAAATTCTGATGCACATTGGCATCGACACCGTACGCCTGGGAGGTGTCGGTTTCACCTCGCGCGTCGCCCAGGGCGACCGCGTGAAAAAAGGCGATGCGCTGATCGAGGTCGACTTCGAAGCGATCGCCGACAAGGTTCCGTCGCTGAACACCGTCATCGTTATCGCCAACAGTGATAACTATCGTATCTCTTTCCGCGCCGAAGGCGAAGTCCAGGCGGGAGCAAGCCAGTTCATGAGCGTGAATTCGCTGGCCGCCGCCAGCGCCGCCACGGCCGAAGCCGGCCCGGAACTCAGCGGCAAGGCCACCGTGCGCCATGCCGGCGGCCTGCATGCCCGTCCGTCCGCGCTGGTGCAGAACACGGCCAAGCGCTTCAAGTCCGCCGTACAGATCGAATTCAACGGTCAACGCGCCAACGCCAAGAGCGTGGTGGCGTTGATGGGGCTCGGCGTGGGTGAGGACGACGAGGTGACGGTGCATGTCACCGGCGCCGATGCCGATGCCGCCCTGGCTGCCGTGATCGAAACCGTGCAGACCCGTACCGAGAGCGAAGCGGCCGCGAACGCGCAGGAAGCGGCACCGGTCGCCGCTCCCGTGGTCGAGCTCGGCGGTTCGCTGATCGGCGGCGTGTGCGCGGCTCCTGGCCTCGCGATCGGCCAGGTGGTCGAAATGTCGGCCACCGAGCTGGAAGTGGCGGAAAACGCCGCCGACGCGGTCAAGGAAAACAATCACCTGCAACATGCGCTGGATGCCGTTCGTGCCGCCATTGACGAGCAAGTGCGCGACGCCAAGGCGCGCAAGGCCCAGCACGAAAGCGAAATTTTCACCGCCCACCTCGCGCTGCTCGATGATCCGGAGCTGATCGAAAGCGCGCAGCAAGGCATTCGCGAAGGCAAGAGCGCCGGTTTCGCGTTCCGCCGCGCGGTACGCACCCAGTGCGACGTGCTCAACGGCTTGGGCAATGCGCTGCTGGCCGAGCGCGTGACCGACTTGCGCGACCTGGAACGCCGCGTGCTGATCCAGCTGACCGGCGGCGCCGTGCCGCAGCCCAAGCTGTTCGATGCCTCGATTCTGGTGGCCGACGATCTGACCCCGTCCGAACTGACGAGCCTGCCGCGCGAACGTATCGCCGGTCTGGCGACCGCCCGCGGCGGCGCGACCTCGCACGTGGCGATTCTGGCCCGTGCGATGGGCGTACCGGCCCTGGTGGCCGGCGGCGCGCGCATTCTCGAATTGAAGAACGGCCAGGAAGTGCTGCTCGACACCCGTGCCGGCTGGCTCGACTCGGCGCCGGATAGCGCGAAGCTGGAAGCGGCCCGCGCGACCATCGCCGAACAACAGGCGCGTCAGGCGCAGATGCTGGAATCCGCCGCCGGTGCCGCCCATACCCTCGACGGCGTGCATATCGAAGTCGCCGCCAACATCGGCAGCGTGGCAGAAGCGCGCGAAGGTCTGAGCAAGGGCGCCGACGCCGTGGGCCTGACCCGTACCGAGTTCCTGTTCATCGAACGCACCGAGGCGCCGACGCAGGAACAGCAACGCGAAAACTATCAGGGCATCGTCGACGCGATGCAAGGCCGTCCGGCCATCATCCGCACCATCGACGTCGGCGGCGACAAGGAAGTGCCGTACCTGACGCTGCCGCCGGAAGAAAACCCGGCGCTCGGCCTGCGCGGCATCCGCACCGGCTTCGCCATGCCCGAACTGCTGGACACGCAGCTGCGCGCCCTGCTGCAAGTGAAGCCGCTGTCGAAGCTGCGCATCCTGATCCCGATGGTGGCCGATGTCAGCGATCTGCTGCGCGTACGTCAGCGCATCGAAGAGCTGGCGACCGAAATGGGCATCGCCGAACGCCCGGAACTCGGGGTGATGATCGAAGTGCCGTCGGCCGCGGTTCTGGCCGATCAACTGGCCGAACACGCCGACTTCATGTCGGTCGGTACCAATGACCTGACCCAGTACACGCTGGCGATGGACCGTGTGCACCCGGGGCTGGCTTCGCGCATCGATGCGATGCACCCGGGCCTGCTGCGCCTGATCGCGCTGGCGGTCGAAGGTGCGAACCGCCACGGCAAGTGGGTGGGCGTGTGCGGCGCGCTGGCTTCCGATCCGGACGCCGCCCCGGTACTGGTCGGTCTCGGTGTGACCGAGCTGTCGGTCAGCCCGGGCCTGATCCCCGAAATCAAAACCAAGGTGCGTGGCCTGAACGCCGAAGAATGCCGACGCGAAGCGCTCGAGATTCTGAAGCTGACCTCGGCCGCCGATGTGCGCGCCCGCGCCCGCGCCCTGTGGCCGGCGGCGTAATGCCGTCCCATCATAAGGAGAAATTTTATGTCCAATAGCAATCAGGGCGGCCTGCTCGGCAGTCTGATCCGTTTTCTGACCGGCAAGCCGGCGGCTGCCGCCCCCGCTCCGGTTGCGGCCCCGGTCGCAGCCCCGGCCGCCGCGCCGGCGCCGGCCAAGGCCAGCGTCGCCATCGATCGCGCAGCCTGGCTGCTTGCGCTCGGCGGTGCCGATAACGTCAAGTCGGTCGCCGCCGTGGCTGGCACCCGCCTGCGTATCGAACTGGGCGACGCTGCCCGCGTCGATGCCGCCGCGCTCAAGGCCGCCGGCGCCGCCGGTGTGATGACGGTGGCCAGCCACGTGATCCACGTGGTGGCCGGCGCCGACGCCCCCGCTTACGCCGTCGCCCTGAACTAAAGGTCAGGCCCGCGCCTGTCCGTCCCCCCGGCCCCCTGTCCCGCTTGCGCGGGCAGGGGGCCGTTCTGTTGCCGGGCTGCCACGGCTGCCCCGGCGCCGGCTGCCCCGGCCCCTGTTTGCGGTCATCTGTTCATAAAATTCAATAAATTCAATGTGTTGAGCGTATTCATGTGCTGCGCTGGCCGGCTGGCGGCACCCCGTATCGCACCCGGCGTGCCCGCTGCGCCCCCACCCTTGCCTCGTTGTTGTCATTCGGCTACACCCGCCCTCCGGTTTTCCTGTCTCCATCCCGCCCGCCGCTGAAGCGGCCGTTGTTTTCCGGCCACACGGCGGCCTGGCGTTCGGCCTGCAAGCGCCGTCCTTACTGGCTGTACGCGTGTTGCACGGCTGCCGTCGCCGGGCTCATGACATGAAGATCGTCCGTGTCAAGTGGCTAGCCTCCCCAGCTTTTTGCCCTATTTGAAAACAAATGTTGATTCTGTAATTAGCAAAACTAAAAAACAACGAACATCAATGGCTTTGATGTGACGTAACCATTTGTTTCGAATCGGACAGCGCATGAGGAGAAGGCGATGAATAGAATCGGACTGCGGCGCAAGTACGGGATGCGCCATTTCGGAGTGCGGGCGAGGACGGCGTCGCGCTTGTTGGGGACACTGCTGGCACCGTTCTGCAGTCTGTGCCTGCAGCTAGGCGCCGCGATGCCGGCACAGGCGGCCGGCAACACCGACTACTACGTCACGGGCACGGTGACCGGTCAGACGGTGAGCCCGGGGTGGACACAGAACATTCAATCCGGCGCGGCCGCTTACTCCAGCTATCTGGCCGGATATACGGCCGTCGAGGACGTACACAGCGGCGGCTATGCCATTTACACGACCGCTACCGGGGGGGCGGCAATAGCAACGGACTTTAGCGGTGGCGTGGTCTCGAACGCTTTGCTCAGCGCCGGTGCCACCTTCATCATCGGCGGTTCGGCCTACCGGACCAATGTCTATACCAGCAATAGCAGTCAAACGGTGTCGAGCAGCGGGGTCGCCATCGAGACTCAAGTACAAAATGGCGGGATCGAAACCGTTGCCTATGGTGGGCACTCGTATAGCGCGACCCTGATCAGTGCGGGGAGCCAATCCGTATTGGCCAACGGGGTGGCGATCGGTACCCGGGTGATGACGGGAGGCGATCTGCAAGTCAGCGGCTACGGTTCTTCGCTGAGTGCGACTATTCTCAATAGCGGATACGAACATGTCAGCGCGAATGGTAGCGCGCTAAATACGACGGTGAGCCAGGGCGGCATTCTCATAGTCAGCGGCTCTGGCGCAGTAGCGACGGAGAGCCAGATTATTGGTTCCGCCGCTGTATATAACGGTGGGGTGTTGAAAGCGAGTACGGTTTCTGCCGGCGGCGTGGTTTCAGCCGTTTACTCGGGGGTGGCCAGCGCAACGGTCCTGTCTTCGGGTGGTAGCCTGTATGCCGGTGATCAGGGCAAGGTTGTAGATACCGTCGTCAGCATGGGCGGGGTCGAGTACGTTGCACTGCGTGGCACCGATATCGGCACAACCGTCTCCAGCGGCGGCAATCTGGTGGTCAGTTCGGGCGGCGTGACCCAGGGTGCCACACTCTATGCGGGCGCCAACGTCAGTGCCCTGTCCGGCGCGGTCATCTCCACTGCCGCCGTGCTCAGCGGCGCGCAACTGACGGTCGGCGCGGGCGTCACGACCTATGCCAATACCGTCAATAACGGCGGCATCCAGACGGTGAGCAGCGGCGGCACGGCGAGCGCGACCTCGATTTCGAGCGGCGGCCTGGTCGAAGTCAGCTCGGGCGGGCTCGCCATTTCCAGCCGCATCTCGGCCGGCGGCAGCCAGACCGTGTTCAACGGCGGTGTGGCTTCGGGCACGGTGATCTCGATCGGCGGCGCGCAGACCGTCAGCTCGGGTGGCACGGCCGTGTCCAGCCTCGTGTTCCAGGGCGGGGTGCAAAACGCCATCGATGGCGCGATCGTCATCGATACAATCGACGCGGGCGGCACGATGAATGTCGGCTCCGGCGTCAATGTCACCTCGACCACGGTCGAAGCTGACGGCGTGCAGAATGTCCTGAGCGGCGGCATCGTCACCAGCAGCACCGTGATAGGCGGCGGGGTGCAGAACGTGAGCTCGGGCGGGCTGGCGCAGGGCACCACCCTCGGCGACGGGGTGCAGAACATCCTCGACGGCGGCGTCGCCTCGAGCACCACCATCGTCAGCGGCGGGGTGCAGAACGTGAGTTCGGGCGGGCTGGCGCAGGGCACCATCATCAGCGACGGCAGCCAGAACGTATTCGGCGGCGGGGTGGCCTCGTCG
>NZ_AUGZ01000030.1 GCF_000422925.1 Paludibacterium yongneupense DSM 18731 | reverse complement strand
GCGTTATCCCCCATTACTCGGCACGTTCCGATGCATTACTCACCCGTTCGCCACTCGCCACCAGGAGCAAGCTCCCGTGCTGCCGTTCGACTTGCATGTGTAAAGCATGCCGCCAGCGTTCAATCTGAGCCAGGATCAAACTCTTCAGTTCAATCTTTAGCTAATTTCGTACTTTGGCACGCAAGATTAAAGAACCAGTGGTCCTTCTCTTGCAGTGCAAGTGTCGGCTTCGGCCAGACACTCACACCTATCGGTTGTTCGTTTTGTTAAAGAGCAGTGCTGTCGGCGCCGTGTTTCGTTTGCGTCGTCAGCTGAGGAGGCGAACTATACCGCCACCCCACAGACCCGTCAAGCCTTTTTGCAAAAAAAGGGACCGCCAGGCGGTCCCTTCCTTATATGCGTTTACATGACAGGCCGCCAACGGCGGGATCAATGCTCGCTGCGGCTCGGCCCGCGCGTCGACCCGCGCTCGATCAGGCGTCCGTTCAATACGACACGACGTATCGGCAAACTGGCATCCTCCAGCCGCGCCAGCAACATCTCCATGGCGATCTGGCCGATCTGATAGACCGGCTGTTCGATGACGGTCAAGCCTTCGCCCACCAGCCCCGTCCATATCTCGTTATCGAAACCGGCCAACCCCATGCGCGCCGGGATGGAAACCCCCGCCGCGCGCAATGCGCGCAACGCCCCCAGCAGCATCAGGCCATTACTGGCCAGCAGCGCATCAGGCGGAGTCGCCTCCTTCAACCACTGCGCGACAGCCAGTTCGGCCGCCTCTGCCGTCGGAGCGACGAAACGTCCACCGCTCGGCAGCCCCCGCAGCTTGAGCGCCTCTTCGTAACCGCCATTGCGCTCCGAGCCGGTAGTACTCGTATTGCCGAACAAGGCGCCGATACGGCTATAGCCGCGATCCAGCAGATGTTCAACCAGCTGGATCGATGCCAGTCGATTATCCAGCAGCACGGCATCCGCCTGCCCCGCCGGTCCGGTGCGGTCTATCATGACCATAGGAAAATCGAATCCCGCGACATTGAAATGCTGCGAAGTTTCGCGCGTCGGAGAAAAGATCACTCCGCTCACGCGTTCTTCCTGCATCAGGCGCAGGTACATCGCTTCCTTTTCCGGATTCTCGTCGGTGTTGCACAAGATGACACGCATTCCAGCCTGGTAGGCCGCGTCCTCCACCGCCCGGCTGACTCCGGTAAAAAACGGGTTGCGTATATCCGACACCACGAGACCGACGGTCTGCGAATGTTGGGAGCGTAAGCGGCGTGCCGACAGATTGGGCCGATACCCCAGATCAAGAACGGCCCGTTCAACCCGCGCCCGCAGCTCGGCACTTACCGGACCGTTGCCGAGAACGCGCGACACCGTTGCCACCGACACGCCTGCCGCGCTTGCTACGTCTTTGATTTTTACGCTCATGGTATCTGATAACGATTACAGCGATAGGATTAAGACTAATGGTCGTCCACTCACCCCATGAATGTCAACCAGAATAGGTTGCTGCGGTGCATCACGCCAAAATGCAACAGCCCGCCATGATTATTTCTGCACCCGTTCTTGACAGCCGTGATGTAATCGATTTCAATTGAATCACGCTCGATATACCCATGAGATAGAGAAGACGATATGTCACAACCCCTCATCCGCACCGAATTGATCCGTCTGGCGGGTTCGCCCCAGAATAAAACCGAAGCCATCGCCGAAGTCGGCAACCTGCTCGCCGATCTGGGCTACGTCGACCCGGCCTATGTCGACAGCCTGCTGCGGCGCGAGACCGTGGCCAATACCTTTCTCGGTCACGGCGTTGCCATTCCGCACGGCATGATCGAAGACCGCCACATGATCCGCGAGACCGGGATTGCGGTACTGCAGGTGCCGCAGGGGCTGGAATGGAATCCGGGGCAAGTGGTGAACCTCATCGTCGGTATTGCCGCCAAGTCGGATGAGCACATCATGCTGCTGCGTCGTCTGACCCGGTTGATGCAGAAACCGGACGTTCTCGATCGCCTTTTCTCGACCGGGGATGCCAACGAACTGCTGCAGGCGCTCGACGACAGCGCCCCCGCCGCCGCCGCGCCCGCCGCCGCGCCGGCTCAGGATTTCGAAAAAGTCATAGGCTGGACCATGGACTACCCGAATGGTCTGCATGCCCGCCCGGCCGCCCGCTGGGTCGAAGCCGCCCGCGGTTTCGATGCCGAAATCCAGATCCGTCATAACGACGAAACCGCCAACGCGAAAAAACTGGTTGCACTGCTGCAACTGGGAATCCAGCATGGCGACCGCCTGCACATCTCGGCCAAGGGGCCGGATGCCGAAGCCGCCCTGTCCGCCATGCGCGATACGGTCACCCGCATTACGGCCCAGGAACAGGCCGATGCGGCAGCGGCCAAACTGAAGCAACAGAATGCCGACCGTCAGGGCTGGAATGTCCCGGATGGTCTCGTTTCCTTCGGGGGCATCAGCGCGAGCCCCGGACTTAGCATCGGCCGGACCCGTGTACTCAGAAGCGGTCCGCTCGATATCGTCGATACGCCTTGCACGCTGGCCGAGGGGGGCGCCCTGCTCGATCGCGCGCTGGCCGCCACCCGCGACGAACTCGACTCGATGGCGGCGGACACCGCGGTGCGTCTTGGGGCGACGGAATCGCATATTTTCCGCGCGCAGGCCGAGTTGATCGCAGACGGTGGGCTGATCGCCCTGACCTGCCAGCACATGGTAGAAGGCCACGGCGTAGCCTGGTCCTGGCATCATGCGATCGACCACCAGGCATCGCGCCTGGCGGCCCAGGGCAATGCCCTGCTCGCCGGCCGTGCGGCCGACCTGCGCGATGTAGGCCGCCGCGTACTGGCCCGCCTGCAAGACATCCCGGAACAGGCGAGCGATCAGATCAACGGCACCGACGAGACAATTCTGATCGCCGCCGATCTCGCCCCGTCCGACACGGCGACGCTGGACCCGAAGCGCGTACTCGGGCTCTGCACCGCACAAGGCGGACCGACTTCGCACACCGCCATTCTTGCCCGTACCCTGGGCCTGCCTGCGATGGTCGCCGGTGGACCGGCACTGCTGGAGATCGCGGATGGCACCACCGCCATCCTCGACGGCAATAGCGGCCGTCTGTATCTCGATCCCGGCGAAGACGTTCTGGCCGAAGCGCGGAAATGGCAGCAGGAGCAAAGCGCGCTCCGCGCCCAGCAGGCGCAGGAACGCGCGCTGCCGGCCCAGACGCGCGATGGACACCGCGTCGATATCGGCGCCAACGTCAACCGTCCCGAGAAGGTCGCCGACGCGCTCGATGCCGGGGCGGAGGGCATCGGTCTGATGCGCACCGAATTCCTGTTTCTGGAACGCAACGATGCCCCGGACGAGGAAGAGCAATTCCGCACCTATCTCGGCATGATCAAAGCCGCCGCCGGTCGCACCGTCATCATCCGCACACTCGACATCGGCGGCGACAAGCAAGTGCCCTACCTGGACCTGCCGCACGAAGAGAACCCCTTCCTCGGGGTCCGCGGCGCACGCCTGCAGCTGCGGCGGGCCGAATTGCTCGAACCGCAGTTGCGCGCCCTTTACCGCGCGGCCAAGGAAGGCCCGCTTTCCATCATGTTCCCGATGGTGACCTCGCTCGACGAAATCCAGGCACTGCGTGCGGCGTGCGAACGCGTGCGCAACGATGTCGGCGCCCCGCAGGTACCGCTCGGCATCATGATCGAAGTCCCGGCGGCGGCCGCGATGGCGGACCGGCTCGCACAGCACGTCGACTTTTTCTCCATCGGCACCAACGATCTGACGCAATACACGCTGGCCATCGACCGCCAGCATCCCGAGCTCGCCGCTCAGGCCGACGCCTTGCACCCTGCCGTGCTGCGCCTGATCCAGCATACGGTGAAAGGGGCGCATGCCGCCGGAAAATGGGTCGGCGTCTGCGGCGGTCTGGCAGGCGATCCGCTCGGTGCAGCGGTGCTCACCGGCCTCGGAGTCGACGAGCTGTCCATGAGCCCGCGCGATATCGCGCCCGTCAAGGCACGTCTGCGCGCCAGTACCCATACCCAGCTGGAAGCCATGTCGCTGCGCGCACTCGACTGCGATAGCGCGGCACAGGTCCGCGCCCTGGAGGAGTCGCTCTCATGAGCCAGACCATCGTCACGGTGACACTGAATCCGGCCATCGATCAGACCGTGATTCTGGATGCCTTGCGCCCGGGCGCCGTCAATCCGGCGCGCGCGGTGACCTTCAACGCCGGCGGCAAAGGCGTCAACGTCGCCGGCTGTCTGGCTGACTGGAAAGCCTCCCGTATCGTCGCCACCGGCCTGCTCGGACGCGGAAACGCCGACGTCTTTGAAACGATGTTCCGCGACAAGGACATCGTCGACGCCTTCATCCGCCAGGAGGGTCTGAACCGGGTCAATATCAAGCTCGTGGACAGCAGCAACCACGACACGACCGATATCAACCTTCCGGCGGGCCCCACCGATAGCGAGGCTTTTCCGAAATTGCTCGAGCGCCTGCAACAACTGGCCGGCTCCGGGCATTACTTTGTCCTCTCCGGCAGCCTGCCTACCGGGCTGCCGGATGACACCTATATCCAGTTGCTGCAGACCCTGCGCGAGCGCGGCGCATGGGTTCTGCTCGACACCAGCGGCGAAGCGCTCGGACGCGTACTGCGCGGCCCGGCCGCATCGTTGCCGATGTGCATCAAGCCCAATCGCAGCGAACTGGAACAGCTGACCGGCCGCGCGCTGCCCACCCTGAGCGATGTCGCCGCCGAGGCGGCGAAACTGCTGGCACAGGGCATAGAAAAAGTCGTGGTCTCCCTAGGCGGCGATGGCGCCCTGTTCGTCGATGCGGACGGCGCCTGGCATGCGCAGCCCTTGCCCCTTTCCATCATCAGCACCGTGGGGGCGGGCGACGCGATGGTCGCCGGTCTGATTGCGGGTATCAGCGCGGGACAGTCGTGGCCCGACTGCGCCCGGCTCGCTGTCGCGTTCGCCAGCGGCAAGCTGGCACAAATCGGGCCGCATCTGCCCGAACACAAAGAACTGGAGCGCCTCGCGCATTCGGTTCAATTAGCTCGTTTGGAAAATTGAAGTCACGCTCAGAGACAACGGTTCAAACGAAGGGGTCCACCCTTCAATAACGTGAGGAGAAGCACGATGGCTCACCTGCTGGCAGTCATATCCTGCCCGGATCAAACTACCCAGTCCCTGCTGGCTGGCGAAGCGCTTCGCCAGGCCGCCCAGAAACAAGGGCACAGCATCGATATCGAAACGCGCAGCGGCTCGGGCGTGCAAAACCGCATCGAATCGGCCGCCATTGCCCGCGCCAGCGCCGTCATCCTGATCGGCGAAGGCGCAGTCGAAGCCGAACGTTTCACCAAGCTGAAAAACCAGTTCGGCACCTTGCAAGCCGTGCTCGACGACGCGTCCTCTCTCGTGGCCGAAGCGGCAAAGGGCGAAGCGGCGCCTTCTGCAGCGGCGCTTTCCATCGTGGCGATTACATCCTGCCCGACAGGCATCGCCCACACCTTCATGGCAGCCGAAGGGCTGACCCAGGGGGCGGCCGAGCTCGGTCACAAGATCAAGGTGGAAACCCAGGGTTCCGTCGGCGCGCAGAATACGCTGACGGCAGCTGAAATCGCGGCGGCAGACCTGGTCATCATCGCTGCCGACACCCAAGTCGATCTGACCCGCTTCGGCGGCAAGCGTCTGTACCAGACCGGAACCAAAGGCGCGATCGGCAACGGCGCCGAGCTGGTGAAAACCGCGATTGCACAAGCCAAGAAGGCCGCTGCTCCGGATTTGCTGGATCAGGCCCAGGCAGCCAAGAGCGAAATGTCGGCACAGCGCACCGGACCCTACAAGCACTTGATGACCGGCGTGTCCTTCATGCTGCCCTTCGTCGTCGCTGGCGGTATCATGATTGCGCTGGCCTTCGCGCTGGGCGGCATCTATGCCTTCGATGACGCGCACAAGGGAACGCTGGCCTGGGCTCTGTTCCAGATCGGCGCCAAATCGGGCTTCGCCCTGATGGTTCCCATTCTGGCAGGCTATATCTCCTACTCCATTGCGGACCGCCCAGGGATCACCCCGGGCATGATCGGCGGCATGCTGGCCGCCAGTCTCGGCTCCGGCTTCCTCGGCGGCATCATCGCCGGTTTCCTCGCCGGTTACACCACCGACTTCCTCAACCGCCATATCAAGCTGCACAAGCATCTCGATGGCTTGAAGCCGGTTCTGATCCTGCCGGTGCTGGGTTCACTGATCGTAGGTCTGCTGATGATCTATGTGATCGGCGATCCGGTCGCGGCCGTCCTCACCTCGCTGCAAAATACCCTGAAGGGCATGCAAGGTAGTAGCGCCGTATTGCTGGGCGCACTGATCGGCGCCATGATGGCCTTCGACATGGGCGGTCCGGTCAACAAAGCGGCCTATGCCTTCAGCACCGGCCTGCTCGCCAGCCAGATCTACACTCCGATGGCTGCGGCCATGGGCGCCGGCATGACCCCGCCGCTCGCCCTGGCTCTCGCCACCGTATTGTTCAAGGATCGCTTTACCCGCGACGAACATGAAGCAGGCAAGGCCGCAGCCGTTCTCGGCATCTCCTTCATCACGGAAGGTGCGATCCCGTTTGCCGCACGTGACCCGTTGCGAGTGATCCCGGCCCTGATGATCGGCTCCGCCGTGACCGGCGCGCTATCGATGCTGTCGGGTGTCGAACTGAAAGTTCCGCATGGCGGGATCTTCGTGCTGCCGATCCCGAATGCGGTCACTCATCTGGGCGCCTACCTGCTGGCCCTGCTGATCGGTACCGCCGTCGGCGCAGTGCTGCTGCGCGTTCTGAAAAAACCGGTACCGCAAAACGCCTGATCCACTGATCTGACCGTCGTCCACGCACCGCGGCAGGGAGGCATCGCCTTCCTGCCGCGCCCGTTTCCATCCCGCCGACATGGCGATCCGCCCACGGCCGTGCGCTTTCTGCTACCCTCTATATCCTGTAAGCCTTACTTCCGGAATAGCAGGCAGGCGGATACCATGCTCAAGTTTGACGTACTCATCATTGGCAGTGGACTGGCGGGAATGACGCTGGCGCTGCATCTGGCCGAAAAGCGAAAAGTCGGTCTTATCACCAAATGCGACTTGCTGGATGGCAGTTCCAGCTACGCCCAAGGCGGCATCGCCGCGGTCCTGGATACCGAGGATTCGGTAGAGGAACACATCCGCGACACGCTGATCGCCGGCGGCGGCATCTGCAACGAAAACACGACCCGCTTCATCGTCGAACACTCGTCGGAAGCCATCAACTGGCTGATCGCCCTGGGGGTGCCCTTCACCCGCGACGAAACCAACCGCACCGGCTACCACCTTACCCGCGAGGGCGGCCACAGCCACCGCCGCATCATCCACGCCGCCGACGCGACCGGTGCCGCCGTGACCTCGACGCTGGGACTGAAAATAAGGGCCCACCCGAACATCACGCTACTCGAAGAACATATTGCGATCGACCTGATCACCTCGCGCAAGCTGGGCATCGACGGCAAGCGCTGTTTTGGGGCCTATGCACTGGACAAGAGTGCCGACGCCGTCGTGTCCATCGCCGCCCAGAGCACCATCATCGCCAGCGGCGGCGCAGGCAAGGTCTATCTGTACACCACGAACCCCAATACCGCGACCGGCGACGGCATCGCGATGGGCTGGCGGGCCGGGTGCAGCGTCGGCAATATGGAATTCATCCAGTTTCACCCGACCACGCTCTACCACTCGCACAGCGAGTCGTTCCTGATTTCGGAAGCCGTGCGCGGTGAGGGCGCGATTTTGCGCCTGCCCGACGGCACGCGCTTCATGCCGCAGCACGACCCGCGCGCCGAACTCGCCCCGCGCGACATCGTCGCGCGCGCGATCGACTTTGAAATGAAGCGGCATGGTCTCGACTGCGTCCATCTCGATATCTCTTACAAGCCGGCTGAATTCATCAAAGAACACTTCCCGACCATCTACGCGCACTGTCTGGATCTCGGAATCGACATCACGCGCGAGCCGATTCCAGTCGTCCCGGCCGCCCACTACACCTGCGGGGGCCTGATCACCGACCTCAAGGGACGCACCGATGTCGACGGGCTGTACGCGGTAGGCGAAGCGGCTTGCACCGGCCTGCATGGAGCCAACCGCCTGGCGAGCAACTCGCTTCTGGAATGCCTGGTCATCGGCAAGGCGGCGGCAGAAGACATCATCGCGCAGAGGGATATCGCGCTGCCGGCCATTCCCGACTGGGACGACAGCCGGGTGACAGACCCGGATGAGTCGGTCGTGATATCGCACAACTGGGACGAACTCAGACGCGCGATGTGGGACTACGTCGGCATCGTTCGCACCAACAAGCGACTCGAGCGCGCCTTGAACCGCATCAAGCTGTTGACCGAGGAAATCAACGAGTACTACAGCCATTTTCACGTCAGTAACGACCTGATCGAATTGCGCAATCTGGTGCAGACGGCCGAGTTGATCGTCCGCTCCGCACTCGCGCGCAAGGAAAGCCGCGGCCTGCATTTCAGCCGCGACTTCCCGGACACTCTGCCGCAAGGCAAGGAGACCGTACTCACCCCCGAGTGAGTTTGCCGGCGCGGGCCCACGACCGCGCCGGGTTTGTAAGCCGCAAAACCATTCCAATAAAGAGAGACGGAGAGATCATCATGGATGAGCAGCTGCGACAAAGTGCACTCGAGTACCATCAGTTCCCCACCCCTGGCAAGATCCAGGTCGCGCCGACCAAACCCCTGGCCACGCAACGCGATCTGGCGCTGGCCTACTCTCCCGGCGTCGCCGCCGCCTGCGACGCCATCGTTGACGATCCGCTCAACGCCTACAAATACACCGCGCGCGGCAATCTGGTAGCGGTCATATCCAACGGCACCGCCGTGCTCGGCCTGGGCAATATCGGCGCGCTGGCCGGCAAACCGGTGATGGAAGGCAAGGGGGTGCTGTTCAAGAAATTCGCCGGCATCGATGTGTTCGATCTCGAGGTCAACGAGCTCGATCCTGATCGCCTGGTCGATATCATTGCATCGCTGGAACCGACCTTCGGCGGCATCAACCTTGAAGACATCAAGGCCCCCGAATGCTTCACCATCGAGAAGAAGCTGCGCGAGCGCATGAAAATCCCGGTATTCCATGACGATCAGCACGGCACTGCGATCATCACTGCCGCCGCCGTGCTCAATGGCTTGCGCGTGGTCGGCAAGAAAATGGAATCGGTCCGGCTGGTCACCTCCGGCGCAGGCGCCGCCGCCATCGCCTGTCTCGACCTGCTCGTCGCGCTCGGCGTACAGCGCGCCAACATCGTTGTTTGCGACTCCAAGGGGGTGATCTTCGAAGGCCGCGACCCGCGCTTCGACGAGTCCAAGCAACGCTACGCCATCGCCGATAACGGGCTGCGAACCTTGAAAGATGCGATTCGGGGTGCCGACATCTTCCTCGGCGTATCCGGTCCGCGCCTTGTCACAGCGGAAATGGTCAAATCGATGGGGACGCAGCCGCTGATCCTGGCACTGGCCAATCCGGAACCGGAAATCCTGCCGCCGCTGGCAAAAGAAGCGCGCCCCGACGCGATCATCTGCACCGGCCGCTCCGATTTCCCCAATCAGGTCAACAACGTCCTGTGCTTCCCCTTCATTTTCCGTGGCGCACTCGACGTCGGTGCCACCACCATCAATGAAGAGATGAAGCTTGCCTGCGTGCGCGCCATTGCCGACCTGGCAATGGCCGAGCAGTCCGATGTCGTCGCCAGCGCCTATGGCGGCGAACAGGAACTGACCTTCGGCCCCGACTATTTGATCCCCAGACCCTTCGACCCGCGCCTGATCGTCAAGATCGCACCGGCCGTGGCGCAAGCGGCGATGGACTCCGGCGTCGCCACCCGCCCCATCGCGGACATGAACGCCTATATCGAGCAGTTGGCCCAGTTCGTCTACAAGACCAACCTGTTCATGAAGCCGGTGTTCAGTCAGGCACGCACCGACAAGCGCCGCGTGGTGCTGGCCGAAGGCGAGGATGAGCGCGTACTGCACGCGACGCAGGAAATCGTGTCGCAAGGACTGGCCGAGCCGATACTGATCGGACGGCCGAGCGTGATAGAGAAACGCATCGCCAAGCTCGGCCTCAAGCTGGTCATCGGCCAGGATTTCCAGCTGGTGAATAACGAATCCGACCCGCGCTTCAACAACTACTGGCAGGACTATTATGCCCTGAGCAAGCGTCGGGGCGTTTCACAAGAACACGCACGCCGTCGCGTCATCGCCAGCACCACGCTGATCGGCGCGCTGATGGTCAGGCGCGGCGAAGCCGATGCGCTGATCTGCGGCACCTTTGGTGGCTTCCGGCAACACTTCGACATCGTGCGCGAAGTCCTCGGCTACAATAACGAGGAGGGGCTGGCCGCATCGATGAATGCGTTGATGCTGCCCAACGGCAATATCTTCATAGCAGACACCTATGTCAACTCCGACCCCGACGCCGAACAGATCGCCGGAATCACGGCGATGGCGGCCACGGCCATGAAGCGCTTCGGCATCGTCCCCAAAGTCGCACTTTTGTCGAACTCGAGCTTCGGAACCATAGACTGCCCGTCCGCTCGCAAAATGCGCGACGCGCTGGAGTTGATCAAGGCGAGGCAACCGGAGTTGGAAATCGAAGGCGAGATGCAGGGCGACGCCGCACTGGTCGAGCATATCCGCAGCCAGGCCCTACCCGACAATCAACTCAAGGGCTCGGCCAATCTGCTGGTCATGCCGAATATCGAGTCGGCCAATATTTCGTACAACCTGCTGCGCGTGTCGGCAGCAGACGGTGTCACGATCGGTCCTATCCTGATGGGGATCGCCAAGCCGGTACACATCCTGACCCCGATATCGTCGGTACGCCGCATCATCAATATGGTCGCACTGGCCTGCGTCGACGCGCAGACCGTGCAGTAAACCCGGGCGGCGCCCGCCGGGCGCCGCCTTCGCCAACACGCAGGAGTGTATCGTGAACGCAGAATTCAACCCTTCGGACCCTTTCGCCCTGTTCCGCCAAATGCTGCAGAACGTGGCGCCCCCCGGGTCGCAAGCCTTCCTGCCTCCATTGAACGAGGCGGAGATCGACCGCAAGATCGGCGAATTGAAAGTGATAGAAGGGTGGCTAACCCTGAATCTCGGCATGTTATCGATGCAGATCAAGACTCTGGAAATGCAAAAAGCGGGGCTTGCCGCTCTCAAACCCAAGAACGAATGAGAGAGCGGCGCCTCCTGCCGCGTCAGCGGCGGTAAAGCGCCCCGACCGTACCGGGAACGGCGAACAGCACGACACTTTCCTTGCGATCGCCCGGCCGCGCCACTCTCAGCAGCGGCGAGAGGCCGGCTTTCTTGACCGCATCCGGCAACCAGCCTTCCCGGCTGTACACCAGCAAGTATCGGCATGAGGCCGCCGCAGCCGGATTGACTTCGATACGTCGCGTTACCAGACCATCGTAGTATTCGATTAGCGCGCGCTGCGGCTCGTCAAGTTGGTCGCTGGCGACGCAACTCTCGCTTGCCGCCTGTTGCAGCAGTGGACGCAGCTGCCCGAACGGGACCTGATAGCCCATGCCGATATCAACCGCCGGCAGCCACAAGGTAAAAGCAAGCGCCCAGATCAGGGTAATCATCCAGCACCAGCGCCACACCTGCCCGCCCATTCTCTCCGCCGGGGCCGCCCGCCACAATACGAGCAGCAGCGCCAGGGCCAGCCCTCCCCCAATCCAATAAGCGATAGCCCAGTGCGGCTGCCAGCCGGCAGTCCAGCGCGCGAGCGGGTGCGCCAAGGCGACGGGATGGCCGGTCGCGATATGGACGGCGACCAGCAACAGGCCGGCGGCGATCGCCGCTGCGGCCAGCGCCCAGAGGCGTCGCCCGCCCAGGGACAGATAGCCGCCGGGAGCGATCCCGGACACTGCCAGCAGGCACAGTGGCGCCAGCAACGGCATCGCATACAGCTCGCGTGCGTTGGCGGACACGGTCAGCACGACGAGCGCCACGGCAAACAAGGCCAGCGGTGCGGCCAGACGCCAGGCATCGCCCGAACGTCGCGCGCGCCAGACTCCATAACAAGCCAGAGGCAGGGTCGGGAACGCATACCAGGGCAAGGTTCGCAGATAAAACAGCTTGTCCGCGGCCGGCCCCAGGTGGTTGGTGCCGAAGAAACGGCCGAAGTTATTGGCGAAGAACCACAGATCAAACAACGCATGATCGCGGCGATAGAGCGCGATCATCCACAGCAGCGGCAGCGGCAGCCCTACGATGCAGGCGACGGCGAGGCTCGTCAGGTAGCGTCGGCTACGATAGCCGGCACTGCACAGGGGCAATGACAGGGCGCATAAACCGAGCATCCCCGGGCCGAGCAGGCCCTTGCTGAGCATGGCGGCCGCGGCCCCCAGGCCGAGGGCCACGCCGCCAGCGACAGGCTTCTGCGGCGCAAGAAGCAGACCGTACAGTCCCCAGGCGATGCCGGCAAACAGGGCGGTATCGGTGATCATCTGATGCGCGCGCACCGGAAAACCGAGCGTGCCGATCAGGACCAGCGGCGCCCACCAGGCGCCCCTTCCCCCATACAGCAGGCGGCCCGACAGATACGTCGCCCAGAATGCGAGGCCGAGATAAAGCGCGGTAGCCAGCCGTGCGGCATCGGGCAGCGACATCCAGCTGCCGAATGCATTTTCGAACAAGGCCGCGGTGATGTAGTACAGCGGCGGCTTCTCCATGAAAGGCTCGCCGGCAAGATAGGGCACGACCCAATCCCCGCTGTGCGCGACATGGTTGATGAGGCCAAAGCTGTAGGCACCGTCGGGCTTCCACGGCTCAAGGCCGAACAGGCCCGGCAACAGCCAGACCAGAAGCAAAAGCAGGGCGGCCAAACTGGCGGGAGATTCGGCGACGTCGATAGGACGGTGGGAGTGCATCATTGCTGTTATATAAGGGCGGATGGTTTTCCGAGCGCATACGATAACCTAGTCTGTCGCGGGAGAAAAGCCGAGCCGGGCGCACGCCTGCGCAAGCAGTCGGGAAAACTGTACTAGAGTTTGGTATAATGTCTGACAAGAAGGAATTCCGCCACTAACATAGCCAGGCGCCGTTTTACACAGTCTGCAGATTGGCCAAAATGAAACCGTTGACGCCCTCCGACTTGTTGTTTCAAATCGCCATCGGACGATTTTCCCGCCGCGACGGACTCGATGAATTCAAGCACCGCTTCAAATTCGCCCTGCGCAGTCTGCTGACGCTGCGCTCGACGCTGAAATGGCTGGCTGTCCTCTGTGCCGACCCGCGCCTGCTCGCACTCCTGCGGGTGCACCCGCGTCTGGCATGCAAGCTGCACCGCACCTATCTGCGCCGGGATCTCTCCCTGAGCGGCAAATTCGGCGTTTTACAGCAGCACTATGCGCTTGAGCTCGAACGTTTTCCCTGCACCCAGGGCGCTATCTTGCGGGGCGACGGAGAGCTTGAACTGGCCCGTATTCCCGGCAAGGACGGACAACACTACCTCATCGCGCTGACCCACCATCACCATTTCGACAAAGAGGGGGAACTCGCGCTCACCCTGTCCGACGAGGCGGGTATCGCGTTGGTGCAGATCACACTGACGCTGCTGCGCAATAGCGGCGACGGCGCGGAACTCTGGATCGGCGGATTGCAGGGCCCATCCCACCGTCACGGCCACGAATGCATCCGCGAGGCAACCAAGGCCCTGCATGGCCTTTTTCCGAAGCGAGTGGCGATGGAAGCCCTGATTGCTCTGGCCACCGCCTTGGGTATCACCTCGGTCCGCGCCGGCTGCAAAAGCGTCCATATCTATAATTCCTGGCGCTACCGCAAAAGCTTCGAAGCCGATTACGATGCGTTTTGGGAAGCGCTGGGAGGGCATGCCGACGGCTATGTCGCTTTCCGCCTTCCGCAGCCGCTGCAACGCAAGGGCATGGAAGAGATCGCGAGCAAGAAGCGCGCGGAGTACCGCCGCCGCTATGCCCTGCTCGACGATTTGAGCACGCAAGTGGCGCTCAGCCTCGCGTAATCGACGGCGGTGGTGCGCAGACGCGCGAGCCGCTAAAATGCACGGATGAACGCACCCAGCTTTATCCATCTCCGACTCCACTCCGAGTTCTCCATCACCGACGGCATCGTCCGGCTCGACGATGCCGTCAAGCGCGCACGGCAGTATTCGATGCCGGCCTTGGGCATGTCCGATCTGATGAATATCTTCGGCATGGTCAAATTCTACAAGGCCTGCCGCGAGCAGGGCATCAAGCCCATCATCTCGTGTGACGTCTGGCTGGAAAACGAGGAAGACCGCGACAAGCCCTTCCGCCTGATGTTGACGGTGAAAAATCGTGCAGGATACGGCAGGCTGTGCGTACTGCTGGCCGATGCCTTCACCCGCAACCAGTACCGCGGCCGCGCCGAGATCAAACGCGCCTGGCTGGAGGACGGCGACAACAGCGATCTGATCTGCCTGTCCGGAGCCCATCTCGGCGACGTGAGCGCCGCCTTGGCCAACGGCCAGCGCGACGAAGCGCTGCGCCGTGCCGCCTACTGGAGCGGCTTGTTCCCCGATTCCTTCTATCTGGAGTTGCAGCGCGTCGACAACCCCCAGATCGAAAACGTACTGCAGCAGACACTGTGGCTGGCTGGCGAGACCGGTCTCCCCGTCGTCGCCACGCATCCGATCCAGTTCATGGACACGGACGACTTCAAGGCGCACGAGGCCCGGGTCTGCATCGCGGAAGGCTATACCCTGTCGGACAAGCGCCGACCGCGACATTTCTCCGAATGCCAGTCCTTCCTCACGCAGGAAGCAATGCAAGAGCGCTTCGCCGACCTGCCCGAGGCGCTCGCCAATAGCGTCGAGATCGCCAAGCGCTGCAATATCAATGTGCAGCTCGGCAAGAACTACCTGCCCGATTTCCCGACTCCGCCAGGAATGACGCTGGACGACTATATGATCCAGCAGGCGCGCGAAGGGCTGGAAGTCCGCCTGAAAGCGCTCTACCCCGATCCGGCCATACTGGAAGCCAACCGTCCGCGTTACGAGGAAAGGCTCAAGTTCGAAACCGACACCATCGTGCAGATGGGCTTCCCCGGCTATTTCATGATCGTGGCCGACTTCATCAACTGGGCCAAGAAAAACGGATGCCCGGTCGGGCCGGGACGGGGATCGGGCGCGGGTTCGCTGGTCGCCTTCTCGCTCGGCATCACCGACATCGATCCGCTCGCCTACGCCCTGCTGTTCGAGCGCTTTCTCAACCCCGAACGGGTGTCGATGCCTGACTTCGACGTCGACTTCTGCCAGGACAACCGCTATCGGGTGATCGAGTACGTGCGGCAGGCCTACGGTGCCGATGCGGTCAGCCAGATCGCCACCTTCGGAACCATGGCGGCCAAAGCCGTGGTACGCGACGTGGGTCGCGTACTGGATCTGCCTTACACTTTCTGCGACCAGCTCTCCAAACTGATTCCGGCTGCTCCGGGCAAGCAGTACAGCCTGGACGACGCCATTGCGATGGAACCCGTCCTCAAGGAAAGGCTGGAGAACGAAGAAGAAGTTCGTCAGTTGTGGGAGCTGGCCAAGAAGCTGGAGGGGCTGACCCGCAATATCGGCATGCACGCAGGGGGGGTACTGATCGCTCCGGGCAAGCTGACCGACTTCTGCGCACTCTACCAGGCCAGCGGCGACGATGCCGTGTCGGTGTCGATGTACGACAAGGACGACGTCGAAAAAATCGGGCTGGTGAAGTTCGACTTTCTCGGCTTGCGCAACCTGACCATCATCGATCTGGCCGTGCGTTACATCAAGGCCCTCGACCCGGCCTTCGACACCGACCTCAATCTGCTCGAGTTCACGGATCCGGCCGCCTACCGCATCTTGCAGGAAGCCAACACCACGGCGGTGTTCCAGCTCGAAAGCGACGGCATGAAGCGGCTGCTGGAAAAGCTTCGCCCGGACCGTTTCGAAGACATCATCGCCGTGCTGGCCCTGTATCGTCCCGGACCACTTGGCTCGGGCATGGTGGACGACTTCATTCTGCGCAAGGCCGGCAAGCAGGAAGTCGATTATTTCCACCCCGACCTGACCGGCTGCCTCGACCCGACCTATGGCGTGATCGTGTATCAGGAACAGGTGATGCAGATCTCGCAGATCATCGGCGGCTACACGCTCGGCGGCGCCGACATGCTGCGCCGGGCGATGGGCAAGAAAAAAGCCGAGGAGATGGACAAGCACCGCGGGCTGTTTGTCGAAGGCGCGCTGAAAAAAGGCTACAAACAGGAACTGGCCGAGCATCTGTTCGACCTGATGGCAAAATTCGCCGAGTACGGCTTCAATAAATCGCACACCGCCGCCTATGCGGTTGTCGCCTACCAGACCGCCTGGCTCAAGGCGCACCACACGGCAGCGTTCATGGCGGCGACCATGTCGTCGGAACTGGACAATACCGACCAGCTGAAAGTCTTCTACGACGACTCGCTGGTCAACAAGCTCGTCTTCCTGCCCCCCGACGTCAACGAGTCGTTCTACCGTTTCGTGCCGGTCGACCGCCGCCACATCCGCTACGCCCTCGGCGCGATCAAGGGTACAGGAGAAGCGGCAGTTGAGCATATCGTCGCCGTGCGCCAGGCTACGGGCCCGTTCACCGGCCTGTTCGATTTCGCCCGCCGCACCGACAAAAAGATCGTCAACAAGCGCGTGATCGAGTCGCTGGTCCGCGGTGGCGCCTTCGATGCCATCGATCCGCACCGCTCCCGTCTGCTGGCCAATGTCTCGCTGGCGCTGGAGGCCGCCGATCAGGAAGCCGCCAATGCCAATCAGGGCGGCCTGTTCGACATGTTCGACGCGGCGGATGCGCCGACGGTATCGATGCAGGAAGTGCGTCCCTGGGATGCCGCAACCCAGTTGGCCGAAGAAAAACTGGCTATCGGCTACTATTTGTCCGGCCACCCGTTCACGGCTTACGAACGCGAAGTCCGCGGCTTCATCAAGACGCCGCTCAACCGCATCGGACCGCGCAAGGAGCCCCAGTTGCTGGCCGGTTTCGTTACCGGCATCCGGACCAAGGTCGGCAACCGCGGGAAAATGGCTTTCATCCAGCTCGACGACGGTAGCACCAAGCTCGAAGTCAGCGTCTTCGCCGAGGCCTGCGAGGCCAACCGTCACCGATTGCGGGAAGACCAGGTGCTGGTGATAGAGGGCAAAGTCAGCAACGACGACTTTTCCGGCGGCTTGCGCATCATCGCCGACAAAATCTACGAACTGGGCGAAGCGCGCAGCCGCTATGCGCGCAGCCTGCTGGTGCAGATGAACGGCAATGCCGATGTCGACCGATTTGCCGGACTGGTGACCCCCTACCGCAGCGAGGATGCCGGCTGCCCGGTACGCATCCTTTACCGTAACGACAAAGCGCAAGCCGAACTGATGCTGCCGCCGGAATGGGGGGTCCGTCTCGACGATGGCCTGCTCGGCTCGCTCAAGGAATGGCTGGGGGAGAAGGCGGTCAGAATCGTGTGGTGATCACACGCCCGGATAGACCACCGCGCGGCCTCGGCCGCGCTCCTTGGCCAGGTACAGCGCCTGGTCGGCCGCATCGAGCAGGGTTTCTTCATTGAAGACATCGTGCAGATGGCTGACGCCGACCAGGCCTGCGCTGGCCGATAGCGGCAGCGTCTCCCCCTGCCAGGCGACCTCCCCCGTGACGGCATGCACCAGTTTGGCTCCGACGTCCTGCAGCATCTCGGGCGCCAGTCCGGGAAACACGACCAGAAACTCTTCGCCGCCCCAGCGCCCGACGATGTCGCCGGTGCGCAGAGCACCTTGCAAGCGCCTGGCGGCTTCCTTCAGTACCGCATCGCCGGCCAGGTGCCCGTGGCTGTCATTGATCTGCTTGAAATGGTCCAGATCGAGCAAGGCGAGGGAAAAACTGCGGTTTTCGTGACGGCAGCGGGCATACGCGTGGTTGGCCATGTCGAGGATACCGCGCCGGTTGAGCACGCCGGTCAGCGCGTCGGTCAGCGCGGCCTCGCCGGCACGGCTCGCCAGATTCAAGGCCTGTTCGTGCGAAAAGCTCAGATAGCGCAAGGCGATGGTGGCTTCCAGCAGAAAAGCCAGGTCGACCAGCAATTTGCCGTCCTCTTCGCTGAAACGGTTCGCAGCGGGGTCGGCCACGCACAGTACACCGATCAGATGCCCCTCCGCGTTGCGCACCGGCTGGCCCATGTACGAACGCACATACGGCGGGTTGACCACATTGTAGGCACCACTGAAGCGTGCATCTGCCCGTGCGTCCTGGCACAGGATCAAGCTGCCCAGCTCGACCACCTGCTGACACATCGACTGCTCGCGCGGCAGCGTCTGCGGACGCATCCCCATGGGCGACATCATCACCTGGCTCTGGCCATCGATGATGGAAACATAGGCGATGGGAGCATTGAACAGGTGGCTGGCGAGACGTGTCGCCCGCAGAAAATCCTCTTCCTTTGGCCCCCCCAGCATCAGCATGCGGCGCAATGATTCCAGTCGCGCCTGTCCCTCCGACACGGCCCGCAGCTTGGTATGCAACATCCATCTCCTCCTTATTGCCCGTCACTTTGTCTAAGCCTACACCGAGATCACCCCGTCGCGTTGACATACGCAAAGGCATGGCCGCGCTCGCGCGCTTGACAGCATACCGCACCCCAGCTACGATGCAAACAAATGTCTACAACCGGACTAATGTTTGCAATGACTGAACGAGAGCGCGAAATCCTCGAACGAATACGGCAGGATCCGCTGATCCCGCAGCAAGCCCTGGCCGACCAGCTGGGCATCAGTCGCTCGGCGGTGGCCGGTCATATCATGAATCTGATGCAAAAGGGGCTTATCATAGGCAAAGGCTACGTTCTCGCCCAAAAGAGCTATGCAGTGGTGATAGGCGGCGCCAATATGGACATCGCCGGTTCGACCACCTCTGCCCTGCGCTTCTCTGACTCCAATCCGGGCACCGTGCGCAGCACCCCGGGCGGCGTCGCGCGCAACATCGCCGAGAATCTTGCCCGCCTCGGCTGCGACTGCCGCCTGATCAGCGCATTCGGAGACGACGCGCACGGCCGCATGCTCATCGAGAGCACACGCGCCGCAGGCGTCGACCTGTCGCCATCCCTGATCCTCCCCGACGCGGCCACCTCGACCTATCTGTCAGTGCATGGCCCGGACGGCGACATGGCGATCGCCGTCAACGACATGGGCATCCTCGACCGGCTGACCCCGGAACGCCTCGCGCCGCAACGAGACCTGTTGCGCCACGCCGCGCTGATCGTGGCGGATACCAATCTCGGTGAGGACGCGCTGGCATGGATTTTCGCCAATCGCGGCGACCGTCCGGTCTTCGTCGACACCGTGTCGGCCTTCAAGGCCGAGCGCATCCGCCCCTGGCTCTCCCACATCCATACCCTCAAGCCCAACCGCCTCGAAGCCAGCCAGTTGTCCGGCCTGCCTTTCGATTCGCGCGAACAGGCGCCCGCCGTCGCCGACTGGTTCCATCGTGCGGGTGTCAACCAGATCATACTCAGCGGCGGCGCCAATGGCTTGTACTACAGCAACGGCATCACACGAGGCTGGATGAACCCGCCGCACGTCGATATCGTCAGCGCCGAAGGCGCCGGCGACGCACTGATGGCCGGCCTCGCCTATGGCTGCTTGCAGCAGCACACACTGACCGAGAGCGTACGCTTTGCCCTCGGCTGCGCGGCGCTGACGCTGACCTCGGACAAAAACAATCACCCCGCTTTATCGCAAGCCGTCGTCGACAGTTTGTTGACGAAGTGCCTCGCTTAACCGCCTACCCTGCAGGAGCAATCATGACAGCACACAGTTATCTCGATATTCACCCCGACGTCGCCGCCGCCATCGCCGCCGGCCACGCCGTGGTAGCGCTGGAATCAACCATCATTTCGCATGGCATGCCCTACCCGCAAAACGTAGAAACGGCGCTTCAGGTCGAACAGGTCATCCGCGAAGCCGGCGCCGTACCCGCCACTATCGCCGTCATCGATGGCCGTCTCAAAGCCGGGCTGACTCGCGGCGAAATCGAAAAACTCGGACGCGAAGGCCGCAGCGTCCTCAAGGTCAGCCGCCGCGATCTGCCCTTCGTCGTAGCCGCAGGCCAGACCGGCGCGACCACCGTCGCCAGCACCATGATCATCGCCGCCATGGCCGGAATCCGCGTCTTCGCGACCGGCGGCATCGGCGGCGTGCACCGTGGCGCCGAACACAGCTTCGATATCTCCGCCGACCTGCAGGAACTGGCCAACACGCCGGTTGCCGTCGTCTGCGCCGGCGCCAAGTCCATTCTCGATCTCGGCCTGACGCTGGAATACCTGGAAACAAATGGCGTACCGGTAATCGGGTACCAGACATCGACGCTACCGGCTTTCTTCACGCGCGAGAGCGCATTCAACGTCGACTACCGCCTCGATTCGGCACGCGAGATCGCTCAGGTCATGCAGGCCAAGTGGCAGATGGAACTCAAAGGCGGCATGGTCATCGCGAACCCCATCCCGCACGAATATGCGATGCCACAGGAGCGCATCGATACCGCCATCGAACAGGCGCTCGCCGAGTCAGAGCAACAAGGCATCCATGGCAAGGAGTCGACTCCCTTCCTGCTCGCCCGCGTCTGCGAACTGACTGGAGGCAACAGCCTGGAGGCAAACATCCAGCTGGTATTCAACAATGCGCGCCTCGCCGTCGCCATCGCCCGCGAATACGCCGCCGCATGACAGGACCGGAGCTGAACGAATGGCGCCTGCGGCTGGAAAGCTGGCTGGGCGCCCAGCCGACAGACGGCGATGCCGCACACGACATGGCTCACCTGCGCCGGGTCTGGAATACGGCGCGCAGGCTATTGCCGTCGTTTCCGGCCGCCGATGCGCTGGTGGTGCTGGCGGCCTGCTATCTGCATGATCTCGTCAACCTGCCCAAGAACGATCCCCGCCGCGCTCTGGCCTCGCGCCTGGCGGCGGAGCGCTCGCACGAGGTACTGGCCGGGCTCGGCTTTCCCGCGGAACGCATCGCCGCCGTGGCGCATGCCATCGAAGCCCACAGTTTCTCCGCCGCCATCGAACCGCTGACCGAGGAAGCCTGCATCGTGCAAGACGCGGATCGCATGGATGCCCTCGGAGCTGTCGGACTGGCGCGCATGTTCTACGTCTCGGGCCGACTCGAGCGCAAGCTCGCGCACGCGGACGACCCGCTCGCGGCGCAAAGACCGCTGGACGACCTGGAATATGCGCTCGACCATATCGAAGTGAAACTCGCACGCCTGCCGGCCATGATGCGCACCCGCGCCGGCGCGCAATTGGCCGAGACCCGGCTGCAGCGTATTCTGGCCTTCCGCGAGCAATTCATCGACGAATGGGGCGGCGCGAACTGAGCTCTGCAGCGGCGGCCGGGTGCGACCGGTCGCCAGCAAGCTTCACGCCCCTCCATTTTTTAACTAAAATTGAAAGATCTCCCAATACGGCGGACTCGCTCCGACCGTAAACGGCACCGTTTCGCACAGAGGTCGACCATGCATCAAGCGCCGCCACCGGATCTTTCGGTATTTTTAGCTTCGTCTGCCCACGATATGAAAAATTCACTGGGCATGCTCAGCGGCCTGCTGGAAAAGTTCCTTGCCGAGCAAAGCGAAACCGTGTTTTCGGGTTACAAAGACCTGTCGTCCATGCTGTACGAGACCAGGCGCATCAACAACGACCTGATGCAGTTGCTTGCACTGTACAAGCTCGACCAGAATCTCTACCCCTTCGACCCGCACCCGGTAGCCGTCTCCGGCTTCCTGGGAGAACTGGCGGCGCAGAATGCGCGCCTGCTCGCCGCGCGTCGTATCACGCTCATCTGCGATTGTCCCGACACGCTGGTCGGGCATTTCGACGAGGACCTGCTGCAAGGAGCCATCAACCAGGCGCTCAATAATGCCAGCCAGTACACGCGCGGCCAGATTCGGCTGGCCGCCGCCATGGTAGACGGCATGCTGGAAATCCGCGTCGAAGATGACGGCGAAGGCTATCCTCCGTGCATGCTCGGCGACGAGGCGGCCCAGCTTGGAGTAGACTTCAACCGCGGCAGTACCGGCCTTGGCCTGCACTTCGCCCGCAGCGTCGCTGCCCTGCATAAAAACAAGGGCCGCTGCGGTAGCCTGCGCCTGGAAAACGGCGGCCTCCTTGGTGGCGGCTGCTTCATACTGCAACTTCCCTGACCTCAGAGCCCACCGACACTATGGCCGACTTCATCTCGGATTTCTCCCGCTTCAAATTCCTGGTGGTCGATGATTTTGCAGGCATGCGCACCCTGCTGCGCGATATGTTGCGCGAGTGCGGAGCACGCGACATAGACGAAGCCTCCAATGGCAAGGACGCATCCTCGCTGGTTTCTCGCCGGAAGTACGACATGGTGCTCTGCGACTACAATCTGGGGGCAGGCAAGAACGGCCAGCAGATACTGGAAGAGGCCAAGGTCAACGGCTGGATCGGCCCCTTGTGCGCCTGGGTCATGATCACGGCAGAGAAAACACCCGATACCGTCGTCGGCGCGATGGAATACCAGCCGGACGGTTATCTGATCAAGCCTGTCAATTCGGCCCTGCTCTATTCGCGCCTGGGCAAGCTGCTCGCGCGCAAAAGCGCGTTCGCCGAGATCGATGCCCGCCTCAAGCGCCGTGACTATCAGGGCGCTCTCGCGCTGTGCGATGAAAAAATGACGCTGGACAAGGGAGCCTACGCCACCGATCTGTTGCGCTGGAAGACCCAGCTGCTGCTTTCCATCGGCGAGCATGCCCAGGCACGCGAGCTGTTCGAACGCATCCTCGCCGAACGCGATGTCCCCTGGGCCCAGGTCGGTCTGGCCAAGGCGATGCAGCTGAGTGGCGAGTACGCCGAGAGCCGCAGCCTGCTGGAACAGGTCGTCGCCGAAAACCCGGCCAATGTCGAGGCCTACGACTGGCTCGCACAGGCGCAGGACAAGCTCGGTGATCTGGACGGGGCACGCAAGACGCTGGAACGCGCGGCGCAGCTGTCGCCCAATTCGCCGGTCAGGCAAAAGAATCTGGGCGACGCCGCCTTGCGCCAGGGCGATGTCGCCGCCGCCGAGGCCGCATTTCGCAAGAGCATGCATGTCGGCGAACATTCGGTTCTGAAAACGCCGGACAGCTATATCGGGCTCGCGCACATCCTTGGCGACAAGAAACAGCTGGAGGAGGCCACTCGGCTGCTGCGAAAAATGCCACAGGCGTTCAACACAGACGCGGCGAAAATCCGTGCCAAGGCGGTGGAAGGACTGATCGCCCGCAAGAACGGCAACGAGACGCGCGCTGCCGAAGCCGGGGCGGCACTGGCCGAGCTGGTCAAAAACGCACAAACCGGCATCGACGTCGCGGCCAGCATGGAGGCCGCCACCCTGCTGCTGGCCACCGGCCGCCAGGAAGACGCAGTCGGCCTGCTGGCGGTCGTGGTCCAGAACAATCATGACAACGCGGAACTCATGGAGCAAATTTCGGATGCCTTCACCGATGCGGGTCTCGCAAGTGTCGGGGTCCAGTGGATGGAACAGGCGCGTCGCGAAACGGTCGCCCTCATGAACCAGGGGGTGCTGCTCGCACGCGATGGCAAGTTGGACGAAGCCGTGGCCGCAATGAGGCACGCGGTGGAAACCATGCCCAACAACGTCCGCGTGCTGCTCAACTGCGGCCATGTGATGTTGCTGGCGCTGCAGCAGCAATTCGATCCGGCCCTGAAACGCGAGGCGCGGCAGATTCTGCTGTCCGCCAATGCACTGTCGCCCGGCGAGAAACGCTTTTCGCAGTTGATCAGTCAGCTCGAAACGCTCAAGCCCGGTGCTTGAGCGGTATCGATCAGCGGACGGAGCGGGTGCTGACATCCACCCATACTGCCAGCATCAGAATCCCGCCCTTGACGATCATTTGCCAGTAAGTGTCAACGTCGAGCATTGACATGCCATTGTCGAGACTGGCCATCACCAGCGCACCGATCAGCGCGCCATAGACCGTGCCGGAACCGCCGCGCATCGATGTGCCGCCGATGAAACAGGCGGCGATGGCATCCAGCTCGCCCATATTGCCTGCCGATGGCGAGCCGGCGGCGAGTCGCGCGGTATTGACCAGCCCTGCCAATGCGCACATCAGTCCCATGATCCCGAAAATCCACATCTTGACCGCCTGGACATTGACGCCGGACAATCGCGTCGCCTCCATATTGCTGCCCACCGAATAGATGCGGCGGCCGAACACGGTCTGCGTCGTGACGTAGCTGAAAATGCCGAGCAGAGCCAATAGCAGCAGCACCGGTACGGGGATGCCGTCGTAGTGGTTGAGCGTGCGCACGAAAGCCAGCAACACCGCGCCGATCAGTGCGACACGGATTGCATCGCGCCATGGCGGCGTCAGCGGCAGCGCGTGCCGCATGCGGTTCACGCGCTGCCGCCAGGTCAGCACCATCGCCAGCAAGAACAAGCCCGCCCCCAGCACGGCGCCTAGCTGGGGCGGCAAGTAGCCCTGCCCCAGATACACCATGCTGCCGGACACCGGTGCGATGGTCATGCCCCCGGTCACGCCGAGCAGCACGCCACGAAACGCCAGCATGCCGCCGAGACCGACAATGAACGAGGGGATTCGCAAATAGGCCGTCAGATAACCGTTGAACAGGCCGAACATCAGGCCGAGCAGCAACACCAGCGGCACATCGATGGGCAGGGGCACGTGCTGCGTCACGTCGAGCACGGCGGCGACACCGCCCAGCAGACCGAGCATGGAGCCGACCGACAGGTCGATTTCACCGGCGATGATGACCAGCACCATGCCGCAGGCCAGAATGCCGGTCACCGACATCTGCCGCAACAGATTCGACAAATTGCGCGGCGTGACGAAACCGCCATCGGTTGCCTGGTTGAAAAAAAGCCAGATCAGGGCAATGGCGATCAGCAAGGCCATGGTTTTGTATTGGCTGAAAAGCTGTTTGATCGTTCCGGTGTTCATGCCGTCTCCCGATTATCGCAGTGGCCGGTCGCGCGCGCGGAGGGGTCGATCGCCGCCGCCAGCACCGTCTCCTGACTCAGATCGCGATTGATGAAGTTGCCGCGCAGCACACCTTCGCCAATCACGAGCACGCGGTCGGAAACGCCGAGCACTTCGGCTAGCTCGGATGACACCATGATGATGGCGACGCCCTGTGCCGCCAGCTCCATCATCAGTTTGTAAATTTCCGATTTGGCGCCGACGTCGACCCCGCGTGTGGGCTCGTCGAGAATCAGCACCCTGGGACGCGCCAGCAGCATCTTCGACAACACCGCCTTCTGCTGATTTCCGCCGGAAAGGCTGGTGATCGGCAAGAAAGCATTGGCGGTTTTCAGTTGCAGCCGCGAGATCTCGCCGTGCACGGTCTTGAGCTCGGATTCCGAATCGATGCGGGTATGGCGCGAAAACTCCTGCAACACCGTCAGGGTGATATTCTGGCCGACGCTGAGATCCGGCACGATGCCCAACTGCTTTCTGTCCTCCGGGACCATGCACAAACCGAGCCGGATCGACTTGAGCGGACTGCCGGTATCGACCGGGACTCCATCCAGCCAGACCTCTGCCTCGAACCGCCCGCGATAGGCCCCGAACAGAGCCGACATCAGTTCGGTGCGCCCTGCCCCGACCAGACCGGCCACGCCAAGAATTTCACCGCGCCGCAGGGAAAAGGAAATATCGTCCACGCGCTTGCGCCGCGGATTATCGACATCGAAACAGCTGACATGGTGCGCTTCGAACACGACCTCGCCGATCGCGTGCGTCTGGCGCGGGTACAGGGCCGCGATTTCGCGACCGACCATCTGGGCGATGATGCGGTTGACGTCCAGCTCCGCCATCGCCGTCGTGGCAATGTGGCGACCATCGCGAATGACCGCCACCGTATCGCAGACCGCCGCCACTTCGTCGAGCTTGTGCGAGATATATACGCAGGCCACTCCACGGGCTTTCAGACCGCGGATGATATCCAGCAGCACGGCGATTTCCGACGCGGTCAACGAGGAGGACGGTTCGTCCAGAATCAACAGGCGGGCCTTCTTGTTCAGCGCCTTGGCGATCTCGACCAACTGCTGATGGCCACCGCCATAGTGCATGACAGGCAGCGCCACATTGATATCCGGCATGTTCAGCTCGCGCATCAACTCCCCCGCACGCCGGTACATGGCAGGATAGTTCATGCGGCCACCGGGCAAGGTCAGCTCATGCCCCATGAAAATATTCTCGGCGACCGACAGTTCGGGAACCAGCATCAGTTCCTGATGAATGATGATGATGCCGGCCGCCTCGGTGTCGCGCACCGACTGGGCGCGCAGGGGCCGACCGTCCCACAGTATCTCGCCGTCCCATGTTCCGTACGGGTAAACCCCCGAGAGGACCTTCATCAGCGTGGACTTGCCGGCACCATTTTCGCCGCACAGTCCCAGGCACTCCCCCGCCCGGATCTTGATATCGATGCCATCCAGCGCGCGCACGCCGCCGAACGTCTTGACGATACCGCTCATTTCCATCAGAAAATCGGACATGCTCGCTCTCGCAAAGAAAGGATAAAGAAAGGGCCGCACGCGACCCCGGTCGCGTGCGCCGATCGATTGCCCTTTACTCTCCGATCTGAGCCTTGGTGTAGAAGCCATCCTTGACCAGGATATCGACATTGCTGCGAGTCAGGGCGGTCGGTTTGAGCAATACCGTGTTCACTTGCTTGGCGCCATTATCGTAGTGGGAGTTGTAAGCCGGTTTCTCGTTGCGCACCAACTGCACGGCGAGTTTCGCCGCCTGCGTGGCGATCAGCTTCAGCGGTTTGTAAACCGTCAGCGCCTGGGTGCCTGCGATCACGCGCTTGACGGCAGCCAGATCGGCATCCTGCCCCGATACCGGCACCTTGCCATCCAGCTTCTGTGCCGCCAGGGCCTGAATCGCGCCGCCGGCCGTGCCGTCGTTGGAAGCGACGATGGCGTCGATCTTGTTATCGTTGGCCGTCAGCGCGTTCTCGACGATGGACAGGGCTTCGGTTGGACTCCAGTCCTTGACCCACTGCTGACCGACGATCTTGATCGCCCCCTTGTCCACCAGCGGCTTGAGTACCTTCATCTGTCCTTCGCGCAGCATCTTGGCGTTGTTATCCGTCGGGGAGCCGCCGAGCAGATAGTAATTGCCTCTGGGCTGCACCTTGACCACGCCGGCCGCCTGCATCTCGCCGACCTTTTCGTTATCGAATGAAATATAGGCATCGATATCGGCATTCAGTATCAGGCGATCGTAGGATACAACCTTGATCCCGGCTTTCTTGGCTTCCTTGATGGTATTGGTCAATACGGTCGCGTTGAACGGGACGATGACAATCACATCGACGCCGCGCGAGATCAGGTTCTCGATTTGTGAAATCTGCCGCTGCTCGCTGGCGTTGGCCGACTGCACAAAGACTTTGGCCCCCAGTTTTTCCGCCGCTGCGGTAAAGAAATCACGGTCTCGCGCCCAGCGTTCGACCCGCAAATCATCGATGGAAAAACCGATTTTAGGATTTTTGGCATCGGCTTGCGCCGCCGTAGCGCCGAGAAGCAGGGTGGAGGCGGACAACAGTGTCAGTACTGCATTTTTTATGGTCTTGTTCATGGCTAGGTCTCCTTGTGTTGCGATTAGAACAGCAGATGAACCCGATCCCGCACTGCAGCCGAAGCGCTCCGGCTGGCACGGCATGCCCTACGGCGTGGAGACAGTCCCCCGACCATCCCGCATCCTTCCGCCGCTTGGCTTTTAGCACAACGCTTGCAACGACAAGTGCACCCCCTTCGATTCTGTCCGCTCGGGCATGCTCACGCTGCCGCCCCTGATCCTGCAGGAAGACTGGAGCCCACCTGCCGCCATGACGCGCGCCCAAGGCCGGCGATGCCAGTGCAGACGACAGCGGGAAAATAACTCATCGGACGTCTCCTCGCAGAGAGAAAGGGGCCGGTCCACCGACGGAACCGGCGCGCAGCGCATGTCGCAGCCATGACCCGGCAGGCGTCCGGGCAATGGTGTGGCGCCATACTATCAACCGGCCATTCACGCTCACAATTATGAAATCCACCAAGCGCGATAGCGTTTCTTTCTATTGCAGCCGCACAATCGTCTTTTCTCGCTGACGCCGCCGCGCGAGCTGATTACAATCAATCGTGAAAATCACAATGCCGGACCGCAAAGCCGGAGCCCGCCACCCGCAAGGCCATTCCTTCCCTGTACAAGGAGACCACCGGATGACAAAAACGCCGTCTGCACGCCGCGTCGCCCTACTGTTCAACGGCAACAAAATCTACGATCGCGATATCATCACCGGGATCGCCTCCTATCTGAGCACCACGCGCGCCTCATGGGACCTGTTTCTCGAGGAAGACTTCCGCTGCCGCTTGCAAGGGATAGAACACTGGGAGGGGCACGGCATCATCGCCGACTTCGACGACCCGGAGGTCAGCGCAGCCTTGTCCCGCATCGCCCTGCCCGTGGTCGCCGTCGGAGGCTCCTACGCAGACGAAGCAGAATACCCCCATGGCATTCCCTATGTGGCCACCGATAATTTCAAACTGGTAAAACTCGCGCACGACCACCTGATCGAAGCCGGTCTCACGCGTTTCGCCTGTTTCAGCCTGCCGCAATCGCCGCTCAATCGCTGGGCCCAGGAGCGCGAGAAAGCCTTTTTGCAACTGATGCAACGAGATGGCATGCAAGGCGAGCTGTACCGGGGCGTCCATACCAGCGCCCCCTCATGGGATACGTCGGTCGAGCAACAGATCGCCTGGTTGCGCAGCCTGCCCAAGCCGATCGGTATCATCGCAGTCTGCGATGCGAGAGCGCGTCAACTGCTGCAGGCCTGCCTGAGCGCCGGCATCCCCGTGCCGGAGCAGGTCGCCCTGGTCGGCATCGACAATGACCCCCTCGCCCGCATCCTGACGCGGGTGCCGCTCAGTTCGGTGATTCAAGGCACCCAGGAAATGGGGCGTACCGCCGCCCATCTATTGCAGCAGATGATGCATGGCGCACGTCTGGCGGGGAACCGCATCGTGGTGCCGCCGGCCGGGCTCAATGTCCAGGCGTCCAGCCTGCACGAACCGTACAACAATCCGCATGTGATGCAGGCGCTGCACTTCATTCGCCAATATGCCTGCCAGGGCATCAAGACCGAACAGGTCGCCGACTACGTCGGTGTCTCGCGCTCGTCGCTGGAATGGTACTTCCGTCGCAAGCTGGGACGCAGCGTGCACGATGAAATTCTGCGCTTCAAACTGGAGGCCGCGAAAACCCGACTGGGAAACGAGCAACACTCGATGGCCGATATCGCCGTCAGTTGCGGCTTCACTTCGGTGCAATACATGCATGCCGTGTTCAAACGCGAGCTTGGCTGCACCCCGCGCGCCTGGCAGGACAAGGCGACTCAGTCCACAGGCGCGAGACCGCCGGGCCCCGACCGCCGCAAAGCCCCCTGCCCGTTCCCGCTGCGGGAAGAACGGCGCCATACTCCCCAGGCTTGAACGCATGCCTCCGAGCCGGGCCTGCGGCGGGAGCCCCCCGACAGGGACGATGACGACAGCCGACGGCACGCCCCGACCGCCCCGAAGCACGGATTGCGCCCTGCAGGCCCCCGGTCGCGCGTGAACAATGAGCATTGTTAACCAGCGAGAAATAGTCTGTTGCCTAAAAATCGCTGTCTCGTGCAATAGAAAAAGCTAAGATGGAATGTCGGTTTTGCGGCTGTCATGCCGCAGACCTTGCCCTACTTGCAAACCACATAGGAGTTTCACATGGCTCGTATTGTCGTCGTATACCACTCCGGCTATGGTCACACACAGCGCGTTGCCGAGAATGTCGCACAGGGCGCGAATGCCGAACTTGTCGCCATTGACGCCGAAGGCAACCTGCCCACGGAAGCATGGGACAAACTGGCTGCGGCCGACGGCATCATCTTCGGCGCTCCCACCTATATGGGCAGCCCGAGCTGGCAATTCAAGAAATTCGCCGACGCGACCTCCAAGGCCTGGTTCACTCGCGCCTGGCAGGACAAAGTCTTCGGCGGCTTCACCAATAGCGCGAGTCTCAACGGCGACAAGCAGGTATCCCTGATCGCATTGCAGACACTGGCTTCCCAGCATGGAGGCATCTGGGTCAGCCTCGGCCTGCCGCCGAGCAACAGCAAGGCCGCCTCGCGCAACGATGTCAACAACCTCGGCGGCTCTGTCGGTCTGCTGATCCAGTCCCCGTCCGATGCCAGTGTTGAAGAAATTCCGCAGGGCGACCTGGATACCGCTCGCAGCTACGGCCAGCGCGTTGCCGCGATTGCCGCGCGCCTGCGCCCCTGAGTCGTCGTGTACGGCGGCGGGCATGGCGCTTTACCCGCCCGCCGCCACGCAAAAAAAACGGAGGGCGCATGCCCTCCGAGAAGCCTTGATGCCGAAAGTACAACAAAAGGTCGCGCTTACTTCCACGCGGCCGGGAACTTGTAACCGACGTATTTCTGCTTGGCCCAGCCCTTGAACTCAGCCGAGTTGTAGGCGGCGGTCACGTCGCGCACCCACTGCTTGCCCACGTCGGCGCTGCGCACCACACCCCAGTTGATATAAGCGAAACTCTTTTCCTGGAACAGTGCCTCGGTCAACTTGATGCCGGAGCTGGTCGCGTAGTTGCCGTTGATGACCGCGAAGTCGGCGTCGCTGCGCGCGCGCGGCAACTGTGCGGCTTCCAGCGGAATGATCTTGATATGCTTGACGTTGACGGCGATGTCGCGCTCGCTGGCAGTCAGCGGATTGATCCCCGGCTTGAGCTTGACCCAGCCCAGATCGGCAAGCATCACCAGCGCACGCGCAAAATTGCTCGGATCGTTCGGAGCGGCCAGCGTGGAGCCATCCTTCACGCTCTTCAGCGCTTTGAGCTTGCCGGCGTAAATGCCGAGCGGCGCAGTCGGAACCTGGAACAGCGCAGTCAGCGACAGCTTGTTTTCCTTGGCAAAGGTTTCCAGGTAGGGTTTGTGCTGGAATACATTGACATCGAGCGAGCCTTCCTGCAGCGCGAGATTGGGACGGACGTAGTCGGTGAACTCGACCAGACGGACCTTGTAGCCTTCTTTCTCCAGAATCGGCTTCACCTGGCTTTTTACCATGTCGCCGAAGTCGCCGACCGTGGTGCCGATCACGATATTCGGCTTGCTCGCATCGGCGGCCTGGGCGGTCGTGGCGAAAAATAGGCCGGACAGGGCAGCGGCCAGGACAGTCATGACTGTTTTTTGCATTGTGAACTCCATTGTTCTGAATTAGCGTTTATCAAGCCGGGCAGCCAGGCGGTTGCCGACAATCTGGATGATCTGCACGATCAGGACCAGCAGCAGCACCATGGCCACCATGACTTCGGTTTCATAGCGGTAGTAGCCGTAGCGGATCGCCAGGTCGCCGATCCCGCCACCGCCGACCACACCGGCAACGGCGGAATACGACAAAAAACTGATGGTCAGTATGGTCAGGCTGGAAATCAGCCCCGAGCGCCCTTCGTTGAGCAGCACTTTGCAGATGATCTGCATGGGACTCGCCCCCATCGATTCCGCGGCTTCGATCACGCCGCGCGGAATCTCGCGCAGAGTCTGCTCGACCAGGCGCGCGAAATACGGAATCGCAGCGAAGGACAAGGGTACGGCAGCCGCAACCGGCCCGATGGTGCTGCCGACCAGGATCCGCGTCAGCGGCACCAGCGAGACCATCAGGATGATGAAGGGGAAGGAGCGCACCAGATTGACCAGCCAGCCGAGCACCCCGTTTAGCAGCCGATGCGCAAACAATTGTCCGGGCTGCGACAGGTAGAGCACGATTCCGAGTGGTCCTCCGATCGCGATGGCGGCAAACAGGCCTATCCCCAGCATCAGCCCCGTTTCCTTGACCGCCTGCCAGATTTCCGGCGTCAACGTCAGCAGATTCTGCAAGGCGTCGTGTACGGCAAGTGCATCCATCACGCAGCCTCCAGCAGGGACAATGCGAGGTCGGTGCGCGCATCGACACTGCCGTCGACCACGTCCATCACTTCGGCGATACGCCCATGATCGAGCAAGGCGGCGCGATGGCAGATGGACCGAATCACTCCCATCTCGTGCGTCACCACGACCACGGTGACGCCGAAACGCTCATTGATATTCTTCAGGCATTCCAGAATCGATTGCGTTGTCCGTGGATCAAGCGCCGAGGTCGGCTCGTCCGCCAGAATCACCCTCGGGCGCGACGCAAGTGCGCGGGCGATGCCGACACGCTGTTTCTGGCCGCCGGAAAGCTGGGCCGGGTAATGCCGTGCCCGATCGCCGAGGCTGACCACATCGAGACACTCGTCGACCCGGGCGGCGATATCGGCGCGCGACCAGCCGGCCACTTCGAGCGGGAAGGCCACATTGTCGGCCACCGTGCGATTGGTCAACAGATTGAACTGCTGGAATACCATGCCGATGTTCTGGCGCGCGCGGCGCAGCTCGCGCGCCGACAGGCTGGTCAGGTCGCGGCCGTCGACAATGACGGCGCCGGCATCGGGGCGCTCGAGCAGATTGATCAGGCGCAGCAAGGTCGACTTGCCGGCACCGGAGAAGCCGATCAAACCGAAAATCTCGCCTGCGCCGATGGAAAGCGAGGTGTCTTCTACAGCGGTAAACCAGCCGCCATCGGGACGCTGAAAGCGTTTGTGGACAGCTTGCAAATGAATCATTGCGTCAACTCCAAAACAAAAGGCCCGCCAAGCAAGAATGCGAGCGGGCCAGATGGACGTGGAGTCTTCAATCGAGAAGAGATGCGCAACCCCTTACGGATTACCCACGCTTTAGCTGTTTTACGCCCGCAAGCTGTGTCAAATCGGCGAACCGTCATTCAACCCGAACTGCGCGATATTGTCAAGCAGGAAGCAGGCTTGCCACCAGCGGCAAGTGGTCGGACAGGCGCGCCCACGGCGCCCCATGCAGGACTTCGGCACGCAGCGGCTTGAGGCCGCGCACATAGATGCGGTCCAGCGGCAGAAAGGGCATGCGTGCGGGAAAACTCAGCGCATGCTCGCCGTGCAGCATCAGGAAAACCTCGTTCAGCCCGAGATCGCGCGCAAGCTGGTCGCTCGCCTGCACCCGCCAGTCGTTGAAATCGCCGGCCAGGATCAAGGGAATGCCGGCATCGCTGGCATGGGTCAGATAGGCGGTCAGCGCCTGGTATTGCTTGCTGCGATCGCGGCCTAGCAGATTGAAGTGCGCACACAATGCCACCACCGGAGTAGGCCAACCGGCAGGATGCAGCACGCAATGCAGAATGCCGCGACTCTCGAAACGATTGACCGAGATATCGAGATTGCACCAGGAATGGATGGGGAAGCGCGACAGCAGGGCATTGCCATGGTGGCCGTACTCGTAGGCGGCATTCAGGCCATACACCGACATCAGCTCGAGCCGACGGGCGAGATAGCGGTGCTGCGGCAGGCTGGACCAGTCGCTGCAGCGCCGCGCGCGGCGCAGATTGCGCCCCTGTACTTCCTGCAGAAAAGCCAGGTCGGGCAGCACCGTTTCCAGCGCACAGGCGATTTCTTCCAGCCGCAGGTGACGGTTGAGCGGCGACATGCCCTTGTGGATGTTGTAACTGGCGACCGTCAGCGCCCGCATGCGCGCATCCGGCCGGCCATGCGCTCGGGAAGCTGGCGCAGGGCCTCGGCATTGGAAGGGGAAAACACGCGCTCGGCAGCGTCGCGCCAGGGCAGCCAGCACCAGTCCAGATGCTCGCCGGGAGCCAGCCGCACGGCAATGTCGCGCCCGACTTCGAGCCCGAAGACATGCTCCTCGTTGTGCGTCACGCCAGGCGGGTAGCGATGGCGCCAGTGCGGGTAGATTTCATAGCGATTGACCCTGTCCCAATCATCCGGCGGCGGCGACAGGATTCCCGTCTCCTCGGCGACTTCACGAGCGGCGGCCTGCGCGAACGTCTCGTCGCCCTCCAGACTGCCGGTGACCGATTGCCAGAATCCGGGGCGGTCGGCCCGCTCCAGCAACAACACATGACCGTCGAGACGATAAATCACCACCAGCACCGACAGCGGCTGTTTGTTTCCCATACCTTGCCCCAAATACTCAGCCGCGACTATCCGGCGCGGGCTGCACTCGTAAGACTTCAGGATTGCGCAGCATCACCTCGCGCTGCGGGTACGGCACTTCGATGCCATGCTCGCTGAACAGGCGCCAGATCGCGCGATTGATATCCGACTTCAGTCCCATGAATCCGTTTTCCGGGTCACGAACCCATAATCCTACTTCCAGTGTAATGCCATTATCGCCAAACTGGGTGACGAAGCCGCACGGCGGCGGCTCTTCGTGCACCCGCGCGTGCCGCGCCGCCTGCACGAGCAGGCCGAGAGCCAGGTCAAGATCCGTGCCGTAAGCCACCTGAATGGGCAGGCTGATCCACATCGTCTTGTCGGTGTACGACTGATTGATCACCGTGTTCGCGATCATGACCTCATTGGGGACCAGCGCCTCGGTGCCATCCAGCCCCTTGAGAACGACGTAGCGCGAGGTGATCTTGCTGACGTAGCCGACCCGGTTTTCCACCATCAGCCGATCGCCGATGCGAATGGAGCGGTCTAGCAGGATGATGAAACCGGAAACATAGTTGCTGGCAATCTTCTGCAGGCCGAAACCGAGTCCGACGCCGAGCGCGCCACCGAACACCGACAATACGGTCAGATCGATGCCGACGATGGGCAAGGCGATCAGCACGGCCAGCAGCAGCAGCAGACTGCGCGACAGTTTGGAAAACACGATACGCAGATTGAGATCGAGATGGGACAGCCGCATCAGCCATGACTCGATCTCCCGGCTGACCCACAGTGCCACCACCATGATGCCGGACACCCAGAGCAGACCGTTGATGATCATCAGCAGGTCGAGCTTTTCCTTGCCGACGCGGAAACTGACCGACTGCATCCAGTCCAGTGCGACATCGTCGAGCCCGGTCAGCCAGGCCACGAATGCCAGCCACAGCGCCGACGCCATAAGGCGCTCGGTATGCCGCTCGAAACGCCCGCTGGGCAAGGCCTGGCGCACAATGGCGGCCAGCAGGCGGATCAGGCCCAGCCAGAACAGGCTCGCCGAGACAGCGGGCAGCACATGCGGACGGTGATGGGTCACGTCCAGCCACAGCAAGGTGCACAGTATCGATACCAGCAACGCCGTGAGCGGCATCACCATACGGAAGCCGGCATAAGGCAGAAAGCGCTCGTACCGTCCGGGGTGGCGGGTAAACAAGAGGAAAAACAGACGGCGGGCAACATACCACCCGGCCAGCATGCACAACCCGCCCAGCGCCAGCTCGACCAGCCCCGACGCCGTCTGCAGGGCATCGGCCAGAGCATCCATCGAAATCTCGGTACGCTTGTAGTAGATCACGCCGCACTCCTCGCCGGGTCAGCCTGGCCGTTTCAGCCGGCCAGTTCGCTCAGGACGCCGCCGGAAAGCCGCAAGCACCGATCGGCACGGCGCGCCAGTTCGACATCGTGAGTCACTATCAGCAGGCTGGTGCCCAGATGGGTATTCAGCTCCAGCATCAAATCGTAGACCTGTGCCGCCGTCTGTGCATCCAGGTTCCCGGTCGGCTCGTCGGCCAGCAGACAGGCAGGCCGCGTCACCAGCGCCCGTGCGATGGCCGCACGCTGCCTCTCGCCGCCCGACAGTTCGCCGGGCTTGTGGGCCAGCCGGTGGCCGAGACCGACCTTGCGCAAGATCTCCGCGGCTTCGGCGGCAGCCTGCTCGCGCGGCATGCGCCGGATCAGCAGCGGCATCATCACGTTTTCCTGCGCCGAAAATTCTGCCAGCAAATGGTGAAACTGGTACACGAAGCCCAGCTTGGCATTGCGCCACTCGCCGAGCTCGGGCTCGCTCATGCCGGCCAGACTGCGCCCGAGGACATCCACCTCGCCCCGCGTCGGCTTGTCCAGCCCGCCCAGCAGATGCAGCAAAGTGCTTTTGCCCGAGCCGGAAGCGCCGACGATGGCAACGCGCTCGCCGGCACCGACGCGAAAGTCGACCCCGCTCAACACCTGGACATTCAACCCACCTTCATCGAACACCTTGCCAAGGCCCCGGCACACCAGTACGTCACTCATAGCGCAGCGCCTCCGCCGGCTGGGTGCGCGCGGCTCTCCAGCTCGGATACACCGTGGCGCACAAGGCCAGCAGCAGGGAAATCACGGTAATCATGCCCACATCGCCCAGCTGGACGTCGGATGGCAGGTAATCGATCATGTACACTTGGGCCGACAACAATTTGCTGCCGGTGATATGTTCGATCACGCCGACGATGGGGTCGAGATTGAAGGACACCAGCAGCCCCCCCGCCACCCCGCACAAGGTGCCGAGCACGCCGGACACCGCTCCCTGGATCATGAAGATGCTCATGATACTTCCCGGCGAAGCGCCCAGCGTGCGCAGGATGGCAATATCGGCCTGCTTGTCGGTCACCACCATCACCAGCGTAGACACCAGATTGAAAGCGGCCACCGCCACGATCAGCGTCAGGATGATTGTCATCATGCGCTTTTCGATTTGCACGGCCCGGAAATAGTTGGCATTGGCATCGGTCCAGTCCGTCACCATGGCGTTGCTGTTCAAGCGCGCACTCAGCGAGGCCTTGACCTGCGGCGCAGCCAGCACGTCGTCCAGCCGTACGCGCACGCCGCTGACATCGTCGCCGAGGCGGAACAGGACTTGCGCGTCGCGCAGGGAAATCATGGCCAGCGAGGCATCGAGCTCGTACATATTCAATTTGAATACGCCGACCACGGTGAACTGCTTCAGCCGCGGCATCATGCCGGCTGGCGTGATATTGCCTTCCGGCGTAATCAACGTCACTTTGTCGCCAACCCCTACTCCGAGCTGGCGCGCGAGTTCAACCCCGATCACGATGCCGAAGCTGCCCGGAGCGAGCGCATCGAAGCGGCCGAACACCATGTGGCGGCCGATCGTGACCACGCGACTTTCCGCCGCCGGATCGACGCCGCGCACCATGGCGCCGCGTACGCTGCCACTGGCGGCAAGCAGCCCCTGGGCACTGACGAAGGGAGCGGTGGCCAGCACGCGCGGCTCATGTGCGATTGCGGCAGAAAGCCGCGGCCAGTCGGCGACGCGGCCATCGGCACTGCTGACTTCGATATGCGACGCGGCGCTCAGGATGCGGTCGCGGATTTCCTTCTGGAAGCCGTTCATGACCGACAAGACGATGATCAGCGCCGCCACACCCAACGCGATGCCGAGAATGGAAACCAGCGAGATGAAGGAAATGAAACTGTTGCGCCGTCTGGCGCGGAGATACCGCAGGCCGATAAAGGCCTCAAAAGGCAAATGCATCTACCACCATCCTTCGCGAACCTACGAGTGGTAGGGGTTTTCCAGCGATTGCATCATCTGGAGCAGGAACTCGCGCACCTGTCCCTCGTCACACCCCATCAGCAGAGCATCCTCGAATGCATCCTGCGCCATCTGCCTCAATTCTTCGAGGTTTTCCTGCATCACCTTGATCTTCTCGACGCAGGAGACCACATTTCCTTCCGGATCACGCCAAATCGGTATTTCCATCGCTATTCATTCCATCTTCGCCGCGCGGGGCCACGGCCCGGGCGGCTTAGTGTTTGTGCTTGTGTGCCTTGTGGGCAGCGCTCTTTTTCGCACCGCCGCCCCTCCTGGCGGCGCTCGCCGCCGCACGGCACTTTTTCGCGCCACGCGTACAGCGCGCCGAAGAAGGGGAAGACGTCGCCGGTGTATCGGAAACATCCGCCGCTGCACTGGCGCCAGCCGTGCCGGTACGCGAGACGCGGCGCGCGCCGTTCCAGTGCGAAACCCAGTACGACTGGTTCAGCGTCGTCACCTCGATGGTTTTGCCGGTACGCGGCGAATGGATAAATTTACCGTTACCTAGATAAATACCGACATGTGAGTATGCAAAACCACGGGTATTAAAAAAGACAAGATCCCCGGGGATCAGTTCCGCCTTATCGACGGCGCGGCCGACATGGGCCATTTCCGACGCGGTGCGCGGCAGATTGACCTTGAGCGATTTCTTGAAGACGTATTGAATGAATCCGCTGCAATCGAGGCCGGTGTTCGGGGTCGAACCGCCAAAACGATAGGCGACGCCCAGCAGACTGACAGCCTGAAGCAGCATATCTCCCACAGCGTCTTCGCCGGGTGAGGCATACTTGCTTATCGGGTCTTCCGTGGCTTCGGCGTTCGGGCGCGCTTCGGGCGCGGCTTTTTCTGGCGCGGCATAAGCGCATACCATAAAGCCAGCGAGCACCAAAGCCAGTAGGTGACGATGCAATTTCATAGCCCGCACTCTAACGGACGAGGCCGGCAGTGTAAAGCCGGCAGACAGGCTGGATACCTCATGCTGCGAGAAACTCTTATTGCAATGCGCGACTTGCCGCGCCTAAAAGAAATCAGTGGAATATTGATTCATCACGGACTCGGCGAGTTCGCCCAGCGCCTGCGGCTGCCGCGGGCGATGGAAATCGCCGGCAAGTGGTTGAACCTGAGTCTGCCGGATCCGAATGCAGGGCTGCCGACTCCGGTCCGGGTCCGTCTCGCCATCGAAGAATTGGGGCCGACGTTCATCAAGCTTGGCCAGATCCTCTCGACGCGGGTAGACATGTTCCCCCCGGAATGGATAGCCGAATTCGAGAAATTGCAGAGCCGGGTCCCGCCGCTTCCTCCTGAACGTGTCCAGCAACTGGTCAAGGCGACCTTGGGCGCATCGGCGGAAACCCTGTTCGCCGAGTTCGACCCGGTCCCCATCGGCTCGGCCTCGATCGCCCAGGTGCACCGCGCCACCTTGCGCGATGGCAGCCAGGTCGCCGTCAAGCTGCGCCGCCCCGGCATCGTCGACAAGATAGACGCCGATCTGCGCATTCTGTCGCATCTGGCCTATCTTCTCGAACTCGAGTTTCCCGATGTGCGCCGCTTCCAGCCCCAGGAAGTCGTCAACCAGTTTTCGCGTTCTTTGCGACGCGAACTCGACCTGGCCGTCGAGGCGCGCAATATGGAGCGGTTCGCCGCCGACTTCGCCGACGACAAAACGGTGACGGTTCCGCGCGTGTACTGGGAATTCACCAACCCGGCGGTCAATGTACAGGAATATATCGCCGGCCTGTCCGCCGGCGACGTGTCCGGGCTCGGCGCGGCGGGGCTCGACCCGGTCGAACTCGCACGGCGCGGCGCCGACGCAGTGCTGAAAATGATTCTGATCAATGGCTATTTCCACGCCGACCCGCATCCGGGCAATGTGATTTTCCAGGCCGACCACACGATCTGCTTCGTGGACTTCGGCATGGTCGGCCGTATCAGCCACACCCGGCGCGACGAGATCGTCGACCTGCTTGCGGCCTTGAGCGAACGCGATGAAGCGGCAATGACCGACGTATTGATGGCGTGGACAGGCAGCACCCAGGTTGACGAGCAACGCTTCTCCTACGATATCAGCGAGTTCATGTTCCAGTACGAACATGTGGCCCTGAAGAATGTCAATATCAGCCAACTGGTCAGCGACATCATGGCGCTGGTCCGCGACCATTCCATCCTGCTGCCGCCGGATCTGACACTGCTATTCAAGGCACTGGTGACGCTGGAAGGTCTGGGGCGCCAGCTCAACCCGGAATTCATGCTGGTCGACCACCTCGCCCCCTTCGTGCGCTCCCTGATACTGGAGCGCTACCACCCGGCAACCTTGCTCAAGCGCGGACGCCAGACGGTAAAGGAAGTCGCGGCCATGATGGCTGGCCTGCCGCGTGATCTGGTCCGACTGGGCAAGGATGTCCGGCACGGCAAGTTTCGCATCAATCTGGATCTGAAACGGCTTGACAGCTTCGGCCGCCAGCTCGACACCAGCGCCAACCGCCTCACCATGGGCATCGTCACCGGTTCGCTGATCATCGGCTCGTCCATCGTCATGACCGTCAACGCCGGTCCCAAGCTGTTCGGCCTGCCTTTCCTGGGTTTTCTGGGATTTCTGGCCGCCTTCATCAATAGCATGTGGCTGATCTGGTCGATCTGGCGCGCCGGTAAAAATTTTTGACCGGGCACAAAAGCCGCATTTCGGGACTTGCACGCTTCAATGGTAATAATTATCATTAGCGTTCATCTGATATGCCATGCGAAGGAACGACCATGAACGCCATGCTGGTAGGGGCCGATACACTGGGCAATATTCCGGACGTGCTGCAGAAATTCGGCATCAGCATCGCCCGCCACCTGAGCGGCCGCAACAGCTCGCATCAGCGCAAGCTCGACCGGCTGCCGGCCGGCACCGACCTGCTCATCCTGTTCACCGATTTCCTGGGGCACAACGTCATGCGCCACTTCCGCGAGCTGGCAGCGGAGCATAACATCCGCTTCATCGCCTGCCGCCGCTCGGTATGCGCATTGCAGCAGTCGCTGCAATGCGCAGGGCTGTGTGCCGAATGCGATCGTTGCAACGCCGCGCCGGCCGAGACCGCGAGACCGCTCAGCGACAATAGTCGACCGCTTCGCCGAGCCGCTCGACCCCGATGACTTCCAGTCCCTCGATCGGCTGACGCGGGCAATTGGCGAGTGGAACGACGGCACGGGTGAAGCCGAGCTTGGCGGCCTCGCGCAAGCGTTCCTGACCGCGCGCGACAGGACGGACTTCGCCGGCCAGCCCCACCTCGCCGAACACCACCAGCTTTTCAGGCAACGGCCGGTTGCGCAGGGACGACACGATGGCAAGAATCACGGCCAGATCGGCCGCCGGTTCGCTGATGCGTACGCCGCCGACCGCATTGAGAAACACATCCGACTCGAAGCAGGCAACGCCCGCATGACGGTGCAGCACCGCCAGCAGCATGCCCAGCCTGTTCTGTTCAAGGCCGACGGCCAGCCTGCGCGGCTGAAAGCCATGCGCATCGTCGACCAGCGCCTGTACCTCGACCAGCAGGGGGCGACTCCCCTCCTGCGTCACCAGTACACAGGAACCGGAAACATCATCACGCCACGATGAAAGAAAAATCGCGGACGGATTGCTCACCCCCTTCAGGCCGCGCTCGGTCATCGCAAAAATACCGAGTTCGTTGACCGCGCCGAAGCGGTTCTTGATCGCCCGTATCATGCGATAGCTGGAGTGCGAATCGCCCTCGAAATAGAGCACCGTGTCAACCATATGTTCGAGCACGCGCGGCCCGGCCAGCGCGCCTTCCTTGGTCACGTGCCCGACCAGGACGATGGTGGTGCCGCTTTCCTTGGCCATGCGCGTCAACTGCGCCGCGCACTCGCGCACCTGCGACACCGACCCTGGCGCCGAGGTCACCCGATCGGTGTACAGCGTCTGGATCGAATCGATGACCACAAATTCAGGTGCCTCGCGCTTGAGAACGGCGAGAATCGACTCCAGGCGGATTTCCGCCAACAGCCGCACCTTGCTCGGGTCCAGCGCCAGGCGGCTCGCGCGCAGGGCCGTCTGCTGCGCCGACTCTTCACCCGAGACATACAGCACGCGCCGCTGCTCGCCAATGCGAGCCAGCGCCTGCAGCAGCAGCGTCGACTTGCCGATGCCGGGATCGCCGCCGATCAGGACCACGGCGCCGCGCACCATTCCCCCCCCGAGTACGCGATCGAGCTCATCGATACCGGTCGCTTCGCGCGGCAGGGCTTCGGTGCGCACATCGGACAGGCATTGCACTTCGGCGGCAGCGGCCCAGGACTGGAAGCGGGCAGGCCCGGCCGCTTCGGTCGCCTGCGACTCGCTCAAGGTATTCCAGCTGCCGCAATGCGGGCACTGTCCCTGCCACTTCGGAGATTCGCCACCACAGTCGCTGCAGTGGAATACCGTCTTGATCTTGGCCATGTCCGTGTTCAGTTCCTCGGAGCCGAGGCGCCGCCGGCACGACGGGCATTGTTAAGCTGATTGATGGTATCGAGCAGGGCCTTCTGGTCCTTGGCGTCGCGCACACCGCTAGCCGGCACATGCTGATTACGGATGACGCTCATCACGGCCGCCACTTCGGGGTCATTCTTGGCGGCCGCATCGTCGTAGGCGCTCCCCCGGCTCGACGTCGCATCGGCGGCCGGCGCCTGCCCGCGCGGAGCGGAAGCCACCTCGGGCGTCGGTGGCGGCGGGTCGGGCGGCGGGGCCATCGTCTGCAAATGCTCGCGCGTCATATACTCGTGCATCTCGCGCCAGCCGGCATAGATCTGTGCCTTGTCGGCCTCCGGATTGCGCAGATAACACTGCTCGAGCGAGCGGCCGCTCTGGCGGCAAGCTGCGCCGACCGCTTTATTGGCGTCTTTCGACAGTCCGGTCACATTGCCGATCCAGTTGCAGCTGGTCAGCAGCAGCAGCACCGGCAGCCAAGCCGTGGAGCGCATGTTCATTCTCCCTTGCGTCGCAAGTCCAGTTCTATCGTCTCGCCGCTACGGCCACGGCCCCCGGGTCCCATCCAATACACGAGATGCGGCAGCAAGGCCGCGACCTCGCCGCGCTCGCTCCGATCCTCGCCGGGATGCGTGCGCATCCGCAGCGGGGAATTCACAGGCCCCGGCACCAATAAATTGACGCGCAGCCCCGGATAGACATCCCATTCATTGGCAGCAACCTGAGCCAGATACGCGAGTGCCGCCTTGGAGGCACCGAAGCCGCCCCAGAACGGTCCCGGGTGCAGACCGTGCGTCTCGCCGACGAACAGCACCGCCGCGTCCTCGGCGGCGCGCAACAGCGGCAGGCACGCGCGGGTGAGCGCGAAGGGGGCCACCGTATTGATCCGGTACTGGTTCATCCACTCGTCTATGGTCTGCTCCGTCAACGGCGACAGCGCGTACAAATAGGACGCGCAATGCAGAATACCGTCGAGCCGCCCGCATTCGGAGGCGATCTGCCGCGCCAAGCCGTCGAGTTCGGCCTCGCCCGCCGTCAGCAGATCCAGCGAGATCGCAGCCGGCTCAGGGCCTCCAGCCAGTACAATCTCATCATAGGCCGCCGCCAGAGCGCGGCGGCTGCGTCCCAGCAGGACCACCGTGGCACCAAGGGCGGCAAAGCGCAATGCCGCTGCGCGCCCTATGCCCTGCGAGGCGCCTGTCACCAACAGCACGCGCCCCGACAGCGCGGCATCGTCGTCGAATTCCGTCATCAATTTTGTTGTCATGAATCCCAATCTTGCCTCAACGCATCAGCGGCCCCAACGCCGCTGCGCACCGCTCCTTCCAGCGTTGCCGGATAGGGCGAATCGACCCAGTCTCCGGCCAGATAGACCTGCGGCAAACCGGTCCGCGCCGGCGGCCGGATACGCCCTGGCACCGCGGCGAAAGTCGCGCGCTTTTCCACCACCACCCGGCTCCAGAGCGGCTCGGGCAGGCCAGGATCGACCCGGCGCGCATCGGCCACCACGGCCGCCACCAGGGCCGTGCGCGACGGCAGAGTCGCCGCATCAGGCGCACTGATGACGGCGGCGAACAAGCCGTCCGCACGCGAAAACATCCAGTGGACGGTACCATGCGCAAGCCCGGTCATTGCACGGGGAAGGCGCACCGGGCGTGCAAACCGCAAGTACACGGTATATATCGGCCAGAACGACAGATCCTTGACTCCCGCCGGCATCGCCTCCTCGCCAATGAGGGCCAGGGCATGGTAAGGCGCAACGGCGACGATGGCGGCATCGAAGCGCTCGCCTTCCACCCGCACTCCCCCCTCCACCGTTTCCAGCGAGTCGACACGGTGCCCGAAACGCAGCTCCGCCCCGTGTTCGCGCAACCAGGCACAAGCGGGATCAGGAAACAACGCCGACAAATCGCCACGCGGCAGCAACAGATCGCTGTCGGCACGAGAGCCGCCGAGACTGTCGCGCAGCACGGTAGCCAGGATCCGCATCGACGCGATTTCCAGAGGCGTATTCAGCGCCGACAGCACCAGCGGCCGCCAGAAACGCTCGAGCAGCGCTTCCGGCTGTCGCTCGCGCCGCAGCCAGCCCGACACGGTCCCATCCTCGGCGACCTGCCAGCCGCTCCGCCGCAACGTACCCAGCGCACGGGCGAGATGGTATTTCTCGCCCCAGGACAAGCCGTCTGCACGGAGCAGCCCCAGGACCAGATGCCACGGAGCAGGCAGGCTCGGACACGCCATTCGCAGACCGTCCGCCTGATACCAGGACAAGGGCAAGCGCTGCAGCGACCGTTCTGGATCGCTCCCGACGCAACGCATCAGCCGCAGGCACTCGCGATAGGCGCCGATCAGGATATGCTGGCCGTTATCCAGCGACTCGCTGTCGTCCCGCACGCGCCGCGCACGCCCGCCGGCCTCGCGCCCCGCCTCGAAAACAACCACCTCCCCCACGGGGGCCAGTTCGATGGAAGCGGCCAGACCGGCCCAGCCTGCGCCGATGACAGCGATCCGGGGGCGACTCATGGACGGTAGCCGAAAGTCCAGGTTTTCCATGCCAGCCACAGCTTGAAGACAGGGGTCAGCGACAAGCGCTGACTCAAGACCCGTCCCGGGCCATCCCGCCCGATCTCGAGCAGCGTGGCGCGATAAATCGCCGCCATCATCAGTCCTGGCCGCTGCGTCTTGCGGTCGCGGGGCGGCAGCAGATCCCAGGCATGGGCGTAGTGATACAACGCCCGTTCGATCTGAAACGCCATCAATCGCGTGAATTCGTCGCTGTCGCGATATGCCAGAATGTCCGCCGCCGTGACGCCGAACCGTTGCAGATCTTCAATCGGAAGATAAATCCGGCCGCGGCGTGCATCCTCTCCGACGTCGCGGATGATATTGGTCAGCTGAAAAGCCAATCCCAATTCATCTGCATACCGCAGGGTAGCCGCATCCTGAAACCCGAAGATCCGCGCAGCCAGCCTGCCGACCACGCCGGCAACGCGATGGCAGTATTCGCGCAGATCATCGAAGCGATCATAGCGAGCGAACTCGAGGTCCATCTCCATGCCGTCTATGATCGCTTCGAACTCGGTTTGCGGCAGCCCGTACACCAGCAGGTGCGGCGCCAGCGCGCGCGTCACCGGATGCTCGGGCTTTCCGCCGAACAGGTGTGCGACCTCCTGCCGCCACCAGCCGAGCTTGGCCTGTGCCACCATGGGGTCGACGACGTCGTCGACGACGTCGTCGACCTCACGGCAAAACGCGTACAGCGCGGTGATTGCGCGCCGGCGGTCGGCCGGGAGAAAACGGAAGCTGTAATAAAAGCTGGAACCGCTGGCGGCAGCCTTGTCTTCGCAATACTGATCGGGCGTCACGCGCCACTCCTAAGATTCGGGGTTGCTCACACGGCGCGCAATGCGCGCCACAGCATATAGAGCCAATCGCGCCAGGTCAGCACCGGCCTGGCGTTCCAGACATCGCCGCCCGAGCGGTGCAGCTTCTGCAAGATCCGCTCGCCGCCGAGGATGACAAGACGCAGCTCGAGTCCGATGCGGCCATGCAGCCTCTTGCCCAGAGGGGCGCCGCCCTGCAGCATCCGCCGCGCACGCTCGATCTGCTGCAACATCATGGGGCGCCAGCCGGGCACATCGGCACCCAGACCGTTCTCGGCGATGCCGTAGCGAGCGAGATCGTCCTGCGGCAGATAGATGCGCCCTTTCTTTTCGTCGATCGCCACATCCTGCAGAAAGTTGATCAGTTGCAAGGCGCTGCAGATACCATCCGCCATGGCGATGCTACGGCTATCGTTCTCTCCGTAAAGCGCCAGCATCAGACGCCCGACCGGATTGGCGGAACGGCGGCAGTAATCGATCACCTCGGCAAAAGTGCGGTATCGCGTCTGCACCACATCCTGGCGAAAGGCCGACAGCAAATCGTAGAACGGGGCCAGCGGCAACGCATGCCGCGCCACGGCGGCAGCCAGATCGGCGAACAGGGGCTCCAGACCGGTGTCGCCGCGTGCGATGGCGTCCAGCCCGGCCTCGAGCCGGCCGAGTTCGGCCAGACGCCCCGCAGCGTCGAGATCGCCCTCATCCGCCACATCGTCGGCATAACGCGCGAAGCGATAGATCGCGTGCACCGCCTCGCGCAAGTGCCGCGGCAACAGAACGGAACCGACGGGGAAATTCTCGTAATGGCTTACCGACATTCCGTCCCCCTGAAAAAGAGCGATTATAACCGGACGCCGTCCCACGATCGTGAAGTCATCGCGATTTCCCGCGCAAGCTCGCCGACCGGGCACCGTTTGCACCGGTATCCGGCCGCTCTGCCCGTCTCGCCGTGCACGCGGCAGCCCGGCCCAAAAAACCAAAATCGGCCTCCCCCTTTACAGCCGGCGCACTCTTGCTTAAAATGCCCCGCACTGTGAATGCGCATGGGGGTATAGCTCAGCTGGGAGAGCGCTTGCATGGCATGCAAGAGGTCAGCGGTTCGATCCCGCTTATCTCCACCATCATTCCAGTCGTCACACCACGTCCCCATCGTCTAGAGGCCTAGGACATCGCCCTTTCACGGCGGTAACCGGGGTTCGAATCCCCGTAGGGACGCCAGATACCGCCGACAAGCGCCGGGCCATTCCGGCGCTTTTTGCCTCTGCACACCCCCCTATCGGCACTTGCCGGACTCACGGAAGCATTTGACAGACTGGCGCAGACAGCGAAGTATGGAACACTGTCAGTCCGTCCTCGCCCCCTGCGGGCAGCGACAACGCGTCCCGTACGCCGCGCCGCGCCAGGTGTCAGGAACAGCCAGGAAGCAGCGCCGCTTTCGCCGCGGCTCGCGCACCCCGCAGGCGACAAGACAGCCCTCTAATTCGATCGATACCATTTTGCGGCCTTGTCCGCCGGAAGGGAGAGACCATGGCCCTCGTTTCCAAGCTGCCCCAGGTCGGAACCACGATTTTCAGTGTCATGAGCCAACTGGCGCAAGAACAGGGAGCCGTAAACCTGTCGCAGGGTTTCCCTGATTTTCCATGCGACGAAGCCCTGGCCGAGGCGATGATGTCCGCGCTGCGCGCCGGGCACAATCAGTATGCCCCGATGGCGGGCGTGCCGGCGCTGTGCGGCGCCATTTCCCACAAGATCCAGCAGCAGCGCGGGCTGACCGTCGATGCCGAAACCGAGATCACCATCACCGCCGGAGCCACACAAGCCCTGTACACGGTCATCGCCACGGTTCTCCATGCCGGCGACGAAGCCCTGATCCTGGAGCCGGCGTACGACAGCTACGAACCCGCGATCCGCGCCCAGGGCGCCCGTGCCATACGCGTCCCCCTGTCTCCGCCCGCGTTCGCCGTCGACTGGCAGGCGGTGGAGCATGCCGTCACGCCACGCACCAGGCTGATTATTCTGAACAACCCTAACAATCCCGCATGCAGCGTATTCGAACGCGAGGACATGGAAGCGTTGAGCGAACTGGTGCAACGCCACGACCTCCTCGTGCTGTCGGACGAAGTCTACGAACACCTGGTGTTCGACGGAGCGGTCCACCACAGCGTCCTGGAGTACGAAGCCCTGCGCGAACGCAGCTTCGCCGTCTATTCTTTCGGGAAAACCGTACACACCACCGGTTGGAAGATAGGCTATTGCGTGGCCCCACCCGAGTTGACGCGTGAATTCCGGAAATTGCACCAGTACCTCGTGTTCTCCGTACATACTCCGAGCCAGTATGCCCTCGCGAGTTTTCTGAAAACCTCGGCACCGTGGCAAGGGTTGCCGGAGCTGTTTCAGCGTAAACGCGACATGTTGTCGACCAGCCTGACCCGAGCCGGTTTCCGCCTGCTGCCCTGCCGCGGGACCTATTTCCAGTTGGCCGATTACTCGGATATCCGCCCCGATCTGACCGAGATGGAATTCGCGCGCTGGCTGATCGAGCAATATGGCGTGGCCAGCATCCCGGTTTCGGCGTTCTACGGCGACGGCCGCAGCCAGCACCTGGTGCGCTTCTGCTTTGCCAAGCGCGAATCGACGCTGCGCGCAGCACAGCAGCATCTGGAAAAACTGGCAGGCTGCGTGCAAAAAACGCCGTGAGGGGCTTGTGCGCTACGACGCAGACCGGTATAGTTCGGCCTCGTCGCAGCACACACGGTGCGACGGCAGTCACACCAGTGGGGGTATAGCTCAGCTGGGAGAGCGCTTGCATGGCATGCAAGAGGTCAGCGGTTCGATCCCGCTTATCTCCACCACTTCCTTTTTTCCCGATATCGTTGTCCCCTTCCGGCCCCACCCGTCCCACTGCTTCTGCGGCCTGTATTTCCGTTATCCCGCCTTGCCGATTTCGCCCGAGCCTGCCTTGTGAACACGCATCATTCATCAAGTGTTATTTGTATTTATTTAAAATAGCTCTTCATGTACTCTATACACTTACCACACGCTACAACAGCGCATCTCCCGTCGTCGCATCGTCGCCGCTGACGATGCCAAACCGAGGCAGAATCATGACCGTTATCGTTCGACTCCGCGGTGGACTTGGCAATCAGATGTTCCAGTACGCGGCAGGCATTGCTCAGGCGGAACGCTCGGGCCGGCGCCTCATGGTCGACAGCAGCCGCATGTTTACCGAGAAAATCCGCAGCTATTCGCTCGGCGCATTCAATGCACCCCAGGCCAACCTGGGCAAGCTGTTGTGCTGTCTGATGGAGGCGGCAGTGATACTGGACCGGAAACGCAAGCGCAATGGCAAGCCCCCGTTGCTCGGTCGCTGGCTATTTACCGAAAACGGGCACGATATCAATCCGGATTTCTTTGCCGACGCACGCGGCAGCGTCTACATCCTCGATGGTTTTTTTCAGAGCGAACGCTATTTCGACGATCACGCCCCCGCCGTGCGCAAGGCGTTGCGCTTCCCCGCCACGGACAACGCGATCATGCGCGACTGGGAGCAAAAAATCGGCGCGTGCGAAGCCGTGGCCATCCACATAAGGCGCGGCGACTATGTGCAACCGGCGAACGCCGCCGCCTCGCTCCAGGCGCTCGGACTGGACTACTACGCACGAGCGGTAGCGGAAATCCGCACGCGCGTTTCCGCCCCGCATTTTTTCGTTTTCTCGGACGACCTGGACTGGGCCAGACAAAACGTGAACATTCCGGGTGCGCCAGTCAGTTTCATCGACGGCTGGGACAAGCTCGACTTTCACGACATGCAGCTGATGAGCCAGTGCCGACACGCCATTATCGCCAACAGCAGCTACAGCTGGTGGAGCGCATGGCTGAACGCGGCCCCGGACAAAGTCGTCGTCGCCCCGCAGTGCTGGTTCAGCGGCGGACAGTACGAATCGGCCGACATCATCCCGGCCGCCTGGCTGCGCTGCTAGGAGCCGGCTTGCCGGCATGTCTGCGGCCCACTATCATGGCCGACAGGATCCCCTACTTCTAGACAGGGCACTGCATGCATTTTTTCCGTTCGTTTCACGACATTCCCGAACTGGCAGCACTCCCGGAACAGGAACGCGAGCAAGCCTGGCGCAAGGTTCAGGGCCACAATCTGATCATGTGGCAGACATGGCTAAGTCTGGTCCTTGCCTGCCTGCTGGCCGGCATCGGCGAGTATCTGGGCGAGCGCCTCGGCGCCCCCGGGCCTGGGCTGGCGGTCGGCGCCGCCATCGGCGGCTTCGTCTTCTGGCAATCCGGCTTCCATATCGCGCGATATCAATACCTGGCCTCGCTCGCTCGCGCAGCCAGAATGGCGAAAAAAAACCGCAAGCGTTAAACCGTTGACACGTTCAACTGGCGGACCGCCCGCGCGGACGAAACCATAAGACAGACTGCATGACGGGCGTTTCCGTCGGCAGCAGCGGATTTGCCAGTTCGATCACGCGGCGGTTCTCGAGGCGCGCCGCCTTCAGCTGCGCCCCGAATGTCTTCTGGAACAAAGCCTCGAAACTGCCATCTGCCAGGGTCCGCAACAGGCCTCGCCGTACCGTCGCCGCCAGCGCGACATTGCCACGATTCACAAAAAAATAGAACGCCGTCGGGTAATGCATGACGATATACCTGTCGATGACCATTCCCTCTGCCGCATGGAGCCGCGCCTCCTGCCCGATCTCGATCAGGGAGCGGGGAAACAGTTCAAAGCGGCCAGCCACCAGCATCTTGAACAGGGTTTCATACTGTGCGCTAGCCTGCACATTCAACTGATTTTGACGCAGAATGGCCGTATCGGGCCAATCCTGCTCCTGGCCCAAGCTGAAGCGGCGCAGATCGGCCAGTCCGGTCACCGCCGCCAGCCGTGTTTCGGTCGCCGGCATCAGCAGCAGAATCCGCCATCCGAGCAAACCTCGATCGAGAGGTATCCGTATCGGCAGCAGGCGTTGCTCACGCTCGATCGAAGTCATGGACCACGCGATATTGACCTCCCCATCCGCTCTCCCGAGTTCGGTCAGAGCGCGGTTCTGCATCAGCAGCAACGACGAAGGCCGCATTCGGCATTGCGGGCAACTCCGTTCCAGCGCCAGCCGCAGCAACTGCTCGGGATAGAGCGAACGCGGGTCGCTGGAGGACTCGGGGCGCGGATACACAATATCGAAAGCCGGCGCCGCACTGGAGACCCTCGCAGCGAACAGCGCCAGCACGGACAGAAGTAAAAACCGGATCAGCCACATCGCATTTCTCCGTGCATACAAAAAGTATGGACACTGTGCCTTCGGCCCCACGATAACATGGGACATGTGACAATTTCCGGAGCGGGCCACGCTATACTGCCGGCAGTCTCTTCGCTCGGGGCATGAGGAAATCATGGAAACGCTGGACTGCGTCGTCGTTGGAGCCGGTGTCATAGGGTTGGCCTGCGCGCGTTTGCTCTCCCGCTCCGGACGCGAGGTCGTGATAGTCGAACGGGAGTCTGCCTTTGGCTGCGGCATCAGTGCGCGCAATAGCGAAGTCATCCATGCCGGACTCTACTATCCCGCAGGCTCGTTCAAGTCCCGTCTTTGCATCAGCGGGCGCCCGCAGTTATACCGATTTTGCCAGGAGCATGCCGTCGCACACGCGCGACCGGGCAAACTCGTCGTCGCTTGCGACGACGCGCAGGCGCAACAGCTGGGCGACATTCACCGCAATGCACAAGCTTGCGGCGTCAATGACCTTCGCCGGATCGGCCCGGACGAACTGGCGGAACTGGAGCCCGCACTGCACGCCCGGGCCGCCTTGCTGTCGCCGTCGACCGGCATCGTCGACAGCCATGGCCTGATGGCGGCATTACTGCACGACGCCGAGCGCCACGGCGCCATGCTTGCCGTACAGAGCCCGCTTGTCGCGGGCCGGATCGACACGGCGGGGCGCATCGTGCTGACCGTCGGCGAAGAGAGCGGGACGATGGATGTCGCGTGCCGGACACTGATCAATGCCGCCGGACTCTCCGCACCGCGCCTGGCGGCGGCCATCGCGGCGTACCCGCGCCAGGCACTGCCGCAGGCACGCATGGCAAAAGGCAGTTATTTCAGCTTGCGCGGCAAGCCGCCGTTCAGCCACCTGATCTACCCGATTCCGGTACCGGGCGGGCTCGGCACCCACCTGACCCTGGATCTGGCCGGTCAGGCCCGCTTCGGCCCCAATGTCCGCTGGATACAGGAAGAGGACTACCGGGTTGACCCGGCCGAAGCGGATGCCTTCTACGCCGCCATCCGCACATACTGGCCGGGCTTGCCCGACGGCGCACTGGACCCGGCCTATGCAGGCATCCGTCCCAAGATCAGCGGCCCGGGCGAAGCCGCAGCCGATTTTCTCATCGATGGGCCGCAGCGACACGGCATCCCCGGCCTCGTCAATCTGTTTGGCATGGAATCGCCGGGACTCACCGCCTCCCTCGCGATCGCCGACCATGTACTGACCCTGCTATAAGCAGTAACGAAACCGATTTCATTCCTAACTGGAACTTTATTTGTAAAATTTATTCATTTTATCTATCGCCGTGCAGGAACTAAAGTCAGGTCATCCAGCCCCCAGAGAGGACAACCATGAATACCCAGTCCAGCCAAGCAAGCGCTAACGTTTATTCTCCGACTCTGAACGGAAGCGGCCTTCCCGGCCTCGACTACGATATTGATCCGGCATGGCAACAACGTCTGGGCAGCGCATTGATCCGCTTTCTGGTCCGCAGCCTGCAAATCAGCGGTCAGCACCCTGTTCAGTGGTAAACCGCGACGGTAAACGATGGGCGCTGCGGCGCCCATTTGCATTGCCGCGCTAAAACGCAGCGCGAGAGCCGCAGATTCTCTAAAATAGAGGGCTTACCGCCGTCCTATCAGAGAACCGTACATGCAAGACATGCCAGAAATCCGCCCCGGTCAGTCGATCGAACTGCTCAAGGAGCTGCACATCCTTACGCGGGACGGAAAAATGAACCAGGACAGCCGTCGCAAGCTGAAACAGGTTTACCACCTCTACCAATTTATAGAACCCCTGCTGCGCGAACTCGATCAGGACGGACAGACCTTGCGCCTGGTCGATCACGGGGCAGGCAAATCCTACCTGGGGTTCATCCTCTACGACCTCTTCTTCAAAAACCGAAGCCGCGACGGACATATCTTTGGCATAGAAACGCGGGACGAACTGGTCGAGCGCTCGCGCGCACTGGCAGAGCGCCTGGGCTTCCCCGGCATGTCCTTTCTCAATCTCAGTGTCGCCGACTCCATCGTGTCGGACCAGCTGCCCGCACGCATCGATGTCGTGACCGCCCTGCACGCCTGCGATACCGCCACCGACGACGCGATTCGCTTTGCGTTGCAAAAGGACGCGCGTTTCATCGTACTCGTGCCCTGCTGCCAGGCTGAGGTTGCGGCAGTGTTGCGCAAGAACAAGAGCAAAATTCTGGCCAAGAACGTACTGACCGAATTATGGCGTCATCCCATGCATACGAGGGAATTCGGCAGCCAGCTCACCAATGTCCTGCGCTGTCTTCAGCTCGAAGCGCATGGCTATCAGGTCAGCGTGACCGAGCTGGTCGGCTGGGAACACTCGATGAAGAACGAACTGATCATCGCCACGCGCAAGGGGCAGGCCCGTCGCCAACCCACACAGCGCTTGCAAGAATTGCTGAGCGAACTCGGTCTGGAAGAAATGGGCGAACGCTTCTTCGCCCCGCAAGCAGGAAGCTGAGTTCCAGCTCCGGTCCGCTCCCCGCGGACCGTTCTGTTTCTTTAACACAGAGACCATCTTGGGCTCGCTCATTAGTACCAATGCAGCGAACCTGCCGTATCTGCAATTGCCGCTCCTCCCCACCCCGACCGAAAATCAGATCGACCACTGACTCTCTTGCCATCGGAGGGGCGTTCGATTATGAAAAACAGGTACTGCTTTCTCGATGGGATCCGTGGCCTCGCCGCCCTCTTCGTTCTCACGCGTCACACCGGCCATTACTGGAACGTCTCCCTGTTCCGCAGCTACCTCGCTGTCGATCTTTTCTTCATCCTCAGTGGGTTCGTGATTGCCTGTGCCTATGATGCAAAAATCGCCAACGGCACACTGTCGGCACTCGAATTCATGAAAATTCGGCTCGCGCGCCTCTACCCGGCATTCATCCTGTCGCTGCTACTGAGTGGCGCATGCGAAATCGGAAAAGTCATCTACCCCGGGCACGGGCTGTCTAATGCGACGTGCCTGCAGCTCCTTGCCGCGATCATGCTGGCAGCACTCTTTCTGCCGTCCAGAGTCGGTGACAGCACAAGCCTGTATTCGATGAATGGGGCCTACTGGTCCCTGTTTTACGAGCTGGTCATCAACGGCGTCTATGCCCGCTTCCGCCGCCGACTCGACAACAGTCGCCTGGCCTGGATTGCGATTGCAGCGGCAGGCCTGCTCAGCGCCGAAATTTTCCTGGAGGGCGCGGGTGGCGGCGGGTCGACATGGGGGATGTCCAGCTTCGGCACGGGTATCACGCGTTCGGCGTTCGGAATCTTTGCCGGCATCTATCTGTTCCATAACAAAGAACGTCTGCAGCACTACCTGCCGTCAGCCCTTCCCGCCTGGGCCACCCTGCTTGCCGTGGCGCTGATACTGTCGACCCCTTCTTTCGGGCGCTATGATGAAATCACCGATGTGCTCATCATTATCTTCATATTCCCGATACTGGTACTGATTGCGGCAAGAGGACAGGAAACGCGCTGGAGCCCGCTCCTGATTGCTCTCGGCGAAATCAGCTACCCTCTCTACCTGTTTCACATTCCGTTCGGTCAGATATTCTATTTTGTCTTCAAAAACCGGGTGCCGGCGTACGCGCCACTCAGCGGTCTGCTGCTGCTGGCGGTGCTCGTCCCAAGCGCGTTGGCCATTGCCCGTCACTATGAGCCGCGGATGCGAAAAGCAATGTTAAGCCGCTTCTCGACTCCATGGACGATGACTATCATTGGACAAAAAGAACCTTAGCAGAGAGTTGACGCAGCAACGGTTTCGAAAGCTGTCGACACACGCCACTCCAAGCTCGCATCGAGCTCTGGAACGGGATGATATCTATCGGCGGATTCAGCTTGATTAGAACGGAAGCTCTCATGACAGCAGCCAACATAGCAATTGAAAACGACAGGCGAGTGCTTCCTTTCGATTTCTTGCGCGGCATCGCCATCATCGGAGTTATCGCGATTCATGCCGTATCGCGATTCCCGACAATGTCCTCCACCTTGAATAGAGTGGTCAATCTGGGGCACTTTGGTGTACAGCTTTTTTTCATGGTCAGTGCCATGACGATGTGCCATATGTGGGATATCAGAGAAGGTGAGAATTTCCGCACGCTCAAATTCTACATTCGCAGGATGATGCGCATTGCACCGATGTTCTGGCTCGCGATTCCCGTATACCTGCTCATCAACGGAACCGAGCCTGGCTACTGGGCCCCGCAAGGGATAAGTGCCAGGCAGATCGTTCTGACTGCGACGTTCATGCACGGGTTCTGGCCAGACAGCTTCAATGCAGTCGTGCCGGGAGGATGGAGCATTGCCGTCGAGATGACATTCTATCTGGTTTTCCCGTTCATCATCTCGAGAACCAGGAACCAATACGGCTTTCTATGGCTGGCGGCCGGGGCCTATTTCCTGAACGCGCTTGCGATTGCACCGGCAACAACCCTTTTTTTTAATGACCACTATCACGTCGCGGGCAGTATTCTGATAGCAAATTTTCTTTATTATAATTTCTTCAACCAGCTTCCGATATTTTTTCTTGGGATGGCAATTTATCACAAAGGGTTGCACGGAGAAAAAATTATAATTGCATGGATTTTAACAAGCCTCCTATTGGCTTACACAAAAACAATAAGCCATCAATCATTTTATTTTGTACTTGCGATAATTACAATGTATTATTCGAGTGCATTTGCAATAAAAAAATCATTGCACAACGCAGCAATCAATGAGCTAGGCAGAAATTCCTATGTGATATACCTATCTCACTTTATTATAATGAATATTATTGGCCACGCGCTGAGGTTGCTACCGCGACTCGACAATGTCGCCTTTGTCTTTGCCATCGTTTCGACAACCGCGCTCGGCTATCTCGTTTCCAGGCTGGCAGCCATTACGATAGACAGCGGAAGCCATGCCTTGACCAGGAAATGGATAAACGCACTGGGCTGACAAGGTGGCCCGCCCGGATGGCCCGTCAGTCACAATCCCAGCCGCTCCGCCCCCCTCATTCGTCTGCAATAAAATAGGCACGTGTATGCGCATGCACGTCGGTGCGGGTCCGCAGCTGCATGGACGACATCCACTCGAGCGCACAATGCTGCTTCTCGCCCGCCCGCACGGGAATGGCCTCGCGCGACACCGTCACGCGGTACGGCAGCACCACATAGTGCGTGCCTATCGTCACATCGGCGAAGCTGTCTGGATAAAAATGCTCGGACACCCCCATCGCCGTTGCACCTGAGCGGGACAATTCGAGTCCCAACTCGGCCCGGGCGATACGTGCGAAGGCGGCATCCAGCGCTTCGTCCTTGTAAACGCGCCCGCCAGGAACGAACCAGAAGCCCGCTGCCGGCCGGTTGCGCCGCAAACCGAGCAGATAGTGTCCGTTCCCGTCTCCGACCAACAGATCGATTGCCACCAAAGGCGCATCGCGTACGACACGCCTGAAATCGTCAACGTCGAGCATCAGTCTTTACGTCCGAGCAACTGGCGCAGAGCATGAAACAAGAACAGGGTATTGGTCACAAGATAACGCCTCCACAAGCGCCGCGGTTCGGAGCACAACCGATGGAGCCACTCCAGACCGTGGCGTTGCATCCAGAGCGGCGCACGGCGCACGCTGCCGGCGTGGTAGTCGAAAGCCGCCCCCACGCCGATCATCACGGCATTGATACGGCCACGGTGCTCGTCCATCCACAGCTCCTGCTTCGGGCAGCCGAGGCCGACGAACAGGGCATTCGCTCCGCTGGCATTGATGCGCTCGATGACCTCCTGATCTTCCACCGGACTCAGGGGACGGAACGGCGGCGAATACCAACCGGCGATCGCAAGGCGCGGAAAATGACGGCGCAGCACGGCAACCAGGGCCTGCAGCGTGTCCCCGCTCGCACCATAGAGATACAGGCTATGCCCCTCGGCTTCGGCCCGTTGGCAATAGCGCCACATCAGATCGGGTCCGTTTATGCGCTGCTGGGCGGAAAAGCCCTGCCAGCGCAGCATCCAGGCGACCGGCATGCCGTCCGGCGTGGCCATGTCGGCTCGCGCCAGGGCCGCCGAGAAGGCGGGATCGCGGCGCGCGGTCACCACCGAATGCGCATTACAGATGAATACGCTGCGCGATTCATGTTGCGCCCCCCAGTGCAACAGTTTCGTCAAGGCCTCGTCCCAATCGAGCGCATCGATGGACGCCCCGATTACGCGACCCCGTCTACGCGCGGGCAGCGGCATGATCGTCGATAGCATGTCGGTAAATCTCCATAAGCATCTGATAGTTCGTCTCGGCCGTGTAATGGCGCTCGTACTCGGCGCGAGCCGCGCGCCCCATCTCCGCCATCCGTTCGGGATGCGCGTCGGCCCAGGCCATTTTGGCCGCCAGATCGTCGCTGTTGCCGGGCTCGAACAACAGGCCGGTTCGCTCATGTCCGACAATATCGATCAGCGATCCCAGCCGGCTGGCAATGACCGGCAGGCCGCAGGCGAACGCTTCGACAATCGTGCGCGGAAAGCTCTCGTAGCAGATGCTGGGCACGACCAGATAGCTCGCACGGCGCATGCCGTGCAAGATACTATCCAGATCGCGGTAGCCGAGAAAACCGGCGCCGAAAACCTGGCGCGCGAGATCGGCGCCATCGCCGGCGCCGATTACCTGCACGTTCAGGCCGGGCGCGCGCTCCATGGCGCCGACCAGAACCTGCAGTCCCTTCTCTTGCGATAGTCGACCGACGAACAGGCCGCCGCGACGCGCGCCCTCCCCCGGGAGTTCGGCGATATCGGCGAAGTTGGGCTTGATCGAAAACTTGTCGGCAGGCAGTCCCCCGGCGATGAATTTATCGCGGCAAAACGCGTTGAGGGCGATATAGCGATCGACATGCCCGCGCCAGGTTCCGAGTGCACGATGCAGCACCAACATGCCGCCCAGCGCCGCGCTCTGGGCCAGGGAAGCACGGTAACAACGCCGCGCCACTCCGCGCCACGGCAACTTTCCCAGGCAATCCTCGCAGATGTGCCCATCGCGCAGGAAGATGGCTTGCGGGCACAACAGCCTGAAATTATGCAAGGTCTGCACGACCGGCAAGCGGCGCCGGCCCGCCGCCCAGTACACCGAGGGCGAGATCAGGGGGAAGGTATTATGGACATGCACGATGTCAGGGGCGAACTCGCAGCAACTCGCATCAAAGTCGCGCCGGGTCGTGCCGGACCATAGCGTTTGCCGCAGCAAGGAAAGCCGCCCGATCGCAGCGATATCATCGTTATGCCGGGTAAGGAGAGCGACCTCGTGTCCAAAACGGCGCAGCATCGCCGCTTCGGAGGCCACGACCGCATCCTCGCCCCCGGCCTGCTGATACGCATTGTGAACCAGTAATACCCGTACCGGGCTCATCGACTCTCCAGGGCGAACGTCACGGCATCGGCAATGCCCTTCGCGGCATTATCGTAATGGTAGCTGGCGACCAGTTCGCGACTGCGCGCCGACTGCGCCGCGTACAAAGCCGGGTCGCTCAACAGGGCGCAAGCGGCATCGGTCCAGCGTTCGAGGTCACGCTCGAGGATATAGCCATTCTCACCGTCGCGGACCAGCTCGCCCGCGACACCGGCGCTGGCCATGGTCAGTACCGGCAAGCCCGCGGCACAGGCTTCATTGGCGACGACGCCCCACGGATCGTAGAGCGTGGGGAACAGCATGATTCTCGCCGCGGCATAATACCCGGGCAGCTCGGCCTGAGTTGCAAATCCGGCGAACTCGCACTCGACGTCCTCGCTGACACGCGCGGCCTGGGAGCGCAGGCGACTCTCCAGTTCGCCCGAGCCGACAAACAGCAGGGATGTCTTGCGCCCGAGACGATGGCTTGCGCTCTGCGCGACATCGATGGCAAAGCCGGGAAGCTTGACCGGAGCAAAGCGGCCGCAAAAGATGAAGTCGAATCGACGGGCCGATTTCGGCACCCCGGGGTAGACGGCATTATCCGTGCACAAGTGGGACTGAAACAGCGCGCTGGCACGGGCACCATAAGCACGGTATAGATCGAGCGAGCCGAGGCTCGCACCGACGAACGCTGCGCTGTGGCGATACACATGCTTGCGGACCAGGCGATGCCAGAACCCCAGCGTACGTTCGGACACCACCGTCCCATCTGTCATCGGTATATGCAGCACACCATGGAAACGCGCATAGGCATAGGCCAGGAGATGCGTCGGATTGAAACCGGTGGTGATGACAACGTCGGGCGAAAAGCGCTTCAACTCGCCCCATATATCAGGGTTGATGTGGATATAGCGGCCGCGCCAGGTCAGTATCCGTTCGCGCATGAAGGTATGCCGATAACGTCCTCGCCCCATGTTCCAGTCGCGGTTGGGCTCGCGCGCGCTGCAGTAGAAAATGCAGATTTCCAACTCGCGATACTGGGCCAAACGCTCGAATACCGGGATCCGGTATGGAGCGGGAATATTGGTGATCAACGCCACCCGGCGTCGGCCCCCTTGCGGCACCTGGCTGGTGACCGGCTTTCCCTCGCCAAGCTCTGTCGCCTGATTCATCGTTAGCATCTCAGAAACGCACGACGACGGGTTCAAAACCCAGCATAAGACTGCTGCCGGCGGGCAGTTGCCCCCCCTCGCGCCCGAACAGATAGGCGGAGCGGGCGGTGGCCGGAATCTTGAACTGCGCCCTCTCTGCATGCGGATCGGTCCAGTACACCGCCATTTTCCCCGCCGCCGAATGCAGGCGGCACGTCCAGTAGCGATCGCCGCTCTCCTTGGCGCAACCGTCGATGGTCTGCCCCTCCAGTAATTTCACCACTTGCCCGAATACGCGTTTCTCGCCGTCGCGTGAAAACGCATCGGGCTTTTCCATCCCGAAGACCCCATCGTCCCAGGCATACCAATAGACCCGGTCCACGCCGAAGGCCGCATTGGTCAGATAGGTTCGCAATATCAAGGCCGCGCCGATATTCGCCGGGTCGCCGCTGCTGTGCCCCGACAATACAGCCTGGCTGCGGGCGCGGTTCTGGTACTGATCGAAGGGGATGCCGACCTCTGTGTTGTAGATGCGGCTGGCCTTCAGACCATAGTGGTCGAGCGCAGCGCGCAGCCTTGCGATGACCGGCACCATCCGCTCGGGCCAATCGCCAAAATACAAGTGGAAGCTCAGATTGTCGAAATAGCGCCCCCCACCCGCCTTCATGAACAGATCGGCCTTGCGCACCCAGTCTCCCGTGCTGTGAAAGGATGGCGACAGGACACAGGCCTTTGGATCGATGGCCTTGACCTGCTCGTAGACGACCTTTTGCAAGTCGACCAGCTGCGCGATCGTTCCGGAATAGAACATCGGATTGCCCCCGCCGACCTTGTACAGCAGGGCGGGCTCCGATGGGAAACTGACTTCATTCCAGCTCTCGTAGCACTCGATGCGTCCCTTGTAACGGCTGACGACGGTGGCGACATAATTTTTCCAGTCCTCGATATCGGCCGGCGGCGCAGCGCAGCCCTGGCCATAGGCGCAGGATTCGTTCTTGCGCAGGGAGGCCCATTGCGGCGTACTGCCGAGCGTCAGCGTGACCTTCAGATCGTTCTTGCCGGCAATGCGCACAAACTCGTCGAGGCGCGAGAAATCGAAACGCCCTTTCTCGGGTTCGACATCACGCCACGATGTGCCGGTGTCCCACAGCCGGATCGAACCGAAACCGACATTGAAAGCGGCGGCGGACGAAAACAGCTCGTGCCCGTGAAAACCGAAAAACCGCTTATCCAGCGGTGCGCCGCCCCAGGACTTCCCGGCGAGCAGGATGATGCAACACAGCAGCTTCAAAAAACGCATGGCTTCATTTCTCCCGCGCGCCGACGCCCGGCTTCTCCGCTTTCACCATGGCGACAGCAAGGAAGACGCACATCAACGGCCAGGTCTTGGTCGAGAACAAGGAAATCTGAATGGTAAAGCTCTGCAGAAAAGCCAGTAGCATCGCCAGCCCCAATACCCGGCGGCACCAGCCGGGGGTGTCCGAACGGCGGCAGGCGCGGGCCACCATCCACCACAGGGCAAGGTAGGCGATCTGTCCCATGACCCCCTGCGTGGTCAGCATGTGCAACCATTCGTTATGTGCGTTGTGCGCCTCGGCCGAGAATACATTTCGGGCATAGATTAACGAATCGGCAAACATTCCCTTGCCAAACATCCACTGCAGCGGGGTGTACTTCATCAAGCCCTGGTAAAACATGACCGACCAGATATGATCGCGCCCCTGAGTAAAACTGTTGAGGTTGCTGGCATCGAACGACAGCAGGCGGGTAGGATCGTACAGGGTGGCCGCAACCCCGCCGATGAAGGTCAGCAACAGGAGGATGCGGACAATCGACATCACGCTCAAGCCGCTGCGCGTCAGCAGAAACAACGTCAGCACCGAGAACGTCAGATAGTTCATGCGCGAATTCGAAAGCACGATCTGGATGGAAGCCAGGCCGAAGCAGAACATGACCAGCGGTGTAAGCTTGAACTTGTCCATCATCGCCACGAACAAGGCGGAAAACGTCAGTGCATAGGCCAGATCGGTCTTGAAGTAGTAAAAGCCCTTGAAGGTATGCACTGTTCCCCAGTACACCCAGCCATAGCTGAACGGCAGCAGCATCGCATTGCCAATGATCGTGCCCACGCTGCTCCAACCAAGGACGTAGATCAGATTCTCGTCCGCCGCGGCACTGATCAGCAGAAACAGAATGAAAGGACTGATGATTTTGAACATCCCGTCCCATGAACCGCCATAGATGACGGACATGATCAGCAGGAAGCTGAAATAAGCCAGCGAGAACAGCGCAACCTGCAGCCAGTTGCGTCCGTCGAAATGCATCGCCCCCCCCGCCAGCTTCTTGCCGGTAAAGGCGATGGCGGCCGTGCCGAACAACAGCACCATATACAGATAACGGATGGAACCGACTTCGTAAAACGCATCCGCTGCCGGCTTGAGGAACAGGACGATATAGAAAAACCAGTCGCTGAACTTGATCGAACTGATGTTTTGCACCCGGATTTCAGTAGTCAAGCGGATATCCTCCTGTCAGCGATCATGCGTCTGACAACGGCGAAAAGGTAGATCGCGACCACCATCTGGCCTGCGACCAGCCCGGACATCACTCCCGCCTTGTGGTAGGGGCCGGCCAGGACCATCATCAGCGGCAGGCTGACACCCGCTCCCAGTAGCGACCCGACGAAAGTCGACTTGTAATTTTCAAGCGCCATGAGTACCCCGGTGGCAATGCTGCACACCCCGCCAAACAGAAAAAATACCGCCCATATCAGGATCTCCTGCTGGATATTTCCATACTTCCCACCCATTGCATGCTGCAGCAGAAAGGGATAGGCCAGCAAAAAGACAGCGGTATAGGCCACGACCAGCACCGCAATCGCCAACACCGCCAATGCCGATGCCCGTACCAGCGGGTCCCATTGCTTTCCGGCGACCCAGCGACTGGCGCGCGGCCTGAAGATATTGGCCCAGGCCAGAAAAATCATGCCGAGCGGCGCCATGAACAGACGGGCGGCCACCACTTCGGCCGTGGCGTCGACACCGACCAGGCGGGCACAGAGCAGCACATAACCGTTACCGAAGACCCACAATACCACCCCGGCCGGCAAAGCCCATTTTCCCAGCCGCGCCGCCTTGCGCAGGACCACGCCGATGGCGGGACGCGTGCGCGACAAGCCGGCCAGACGGAAAAACGGCAGTGCCGTCGCCAGAGCAATCGCACCGCCAAGCAGCAGAACCCAGCGCGCATCGACCCGATGCCAGAAGCACAGCGCCGCCAGTCCCAGCGCGAGCAGCAGCGCATAACTGCCGTCGAGCAGCAGGCAGGCGAAGGGGCGCATCTCGATATAGATCTGATTGCGGATGAAATCGCGCAACCACGAGGTAAAGATGGTCAGCCCCGCCGCTGCCGCCACCCACGCCACACCGACCTGGCTGCCGTTATTGAGCAGCGAAGGGAACAGAAACAGACCGATCATCGTGCCGATCACCATCGTCGCACTGAGTATCGATTGCCAGAACAAGAAACCGCTGGCCAGCTCTTTCTTGCGATGAGGCCTCGCCTTGGGCAAGACGCTGAGCGCCGGCGAGTTGATCAGCGAACTTTGCACCGATGTCGTCAGGTACATCAACGCGATCACCTGCGAATACAAGGCATAGTCCGGTTTGCTGGAAAAGCGGATGAACACCATGCCGATGAGCAAATTCAAACCGCTCAGCACCGCTTGATCCAGCATCGACCAGTACGCGCCGAGTGCGAGCTGGCCTGTCAGCAACTTACTGAAATTACGCATAGTGCTCCGGCGGCTCAGAGCGCTTGCTGTGCCTGAAAATCGGCATAAGCGCGCGCCAGTCCGTCCTCGAACGCCACCTGCGCCCGCCAGCCCTGCGCCGCGAGCAGGCTTACGTCGAGCAGCTTCTTCGGCGTGCCGTCCGGCTTGCTCGCGTCGAAGACCAGCTCGCCGTCGAAGCCCACCACCCGGCACACCGTCTCCGCCAGCTCGCGGATGCTCATGTCGTGACCGACGCCGATATTCACCAGCGGCGGCGTGCGATCGTTCAGCAGAGCCCCGTACTCGGGCTCGGGCAGCAGCGCCAGATGCACGCACGCCGCCGCCATGTCCTCGCTGTACAGAAACTCGCGCAGCGGCCGTCCGCTGCCCCACACCACCATCTGCGCGTCGCCGCGGACCTTGGCCTCGTGCGCCTTGCGGATCAGCGCCGGGATCACATGGCTGTTCTCCGGGTGGTAGTTGTCGCCCGGACCGTACAGATTGGTCGGCATCACCGCCAGGTAGCGCGTGCCGTAC
>NZ_AUGZ01000029.1 GCF_000422925.1 Paludibacterium yongneupense DSM 18731 | reverse complement strand
GTCGATGCCGGCCTGAGCCCGGAGGAGGCGTCGCGTCGTTTCTTCCTGGTCGACCGCGCCGGTCTGATGGTGGAAGGCTTGACCGACATGACGACGCTGGAGCCGTTCCAGACCCGTTTCGTGCAACCGGCCGCGGCGATTGCCGGCTGGACGCTGGAAACGGCGGGGCGCGTCAGCTTGCTCGATGTCATGAAGAATGCGCACCCGACCGTGCTGATCGGGGTGTCCGGACAGGCGGGCGCTTTCAGCGAGGCGATCGTGCGCGAAATGGCGCGCCATTGCGCGCAGCCGGTGATCTTCCCGCTGTCGAATCCGACCTCGAGCTGCGAAGCGCTGCCGCAAGACCTGCTGGACTGGACCGACGGACGGGTGGTGCTGGGCACCGGCAGTCCCTTCCCCCCGGTCGAACGCGACGGGCGTCCGTTCAAGGTCGACCAGACCAATAACTCTTACATCTTCCCGGGTGTCGGTCTGGCCGCGATCGCGCTCAAGCTGCCGTCGATTCCCGACAGCCTGTTCATGGCGGCTGCGCGCGCGCTGGCGTCGATCTCGCCGGCGCGGGCCAATCCGCGGGCCAATCTGCTGCCTCCGGTCAGCGATCTGCGCCGTGTGTCGTATACCGTCGCGCTGGCGGTGGGTTTGCAGGCGCATCGCGAAGGCCTGCTCGATGCCGCGCTCGGCATCGACGAGATCGAAGCCCTGATCCGGGCCAAGATCTGGGAGCCGCGCTACCCGACCATGCGCCATGCGATGAGCGAGTGAATATAGTCTCGTCGGGTAGCGGTGGCCCGTACGGCGGCGGCGCGGTCTGTGCCGCTAGCGTTCGACCCGCGCCCTGAGCATGAAGCGGGGGGCGTCAGCCCCCTTTTTCTGATGCCGCCATTCCGTTTTGTCCTGCCATCAGCGGTCTCTTGGGCCTGGTCTTGCGCACGCAGATTTTACCGGGGCCGAACGGCTGTTTGATGAGCCGGAATGGAGTTTTACCTTGGCCCGCATTCGGGCCATGGCCTTTTCTACCGTTTCACTCCAGTGCTCATTCGTGTTGCCGGTCTGCCTTTACGCTTGCCGGGGCACACGGCAAGCCGCCCATTGACGTCGCGGTTTTCATCGTCTCCGCATTTATGTTTTCCAGAGCCTGGAAGATTTCGCGGCGAGTCTGTTTCTTCATCATCAAATTCTCGGTAATTCACTGTGCATATTTCATAAGAGTGTTTTAGCCATTATCTGGTCGTAAAGAATCAGCATGGCATCAGTATCGCGAGCGGCAGCCGATCAGGATCAAGTGCTGGCCTGGGGAGTGGCGCTCTTTCATTATGTTTTTCGATATAAATCAATGGCTTGAATCTCGTTGTGATGTGTGGTTGCGTGTTTTTGCATCACTTTTAGTTATATTTTATGTGAAATAAATTCAATTTATTTATATTTACTTCTATTCCATACTCTCGAGCAATGTCATTGGCAAGTGGGTGTCAAGCGATTATTTCTAACTTGCCGCTCATTATCAATGATTGCCTGCTCGAGTTTTCATTTTCGGCTATTTTTCGAAGCGTAGGAATGAGCCGCTTCATGATCGTTTAAACGATCTGCGGCAGCCGATTTTTTGTCAAACCATGATGGATGTTTTAAATGCAAATGAGCCGAAAATATCAGATTGATCTGACGCCCGTTAAAATTGGCCTGGGCCTTGTCATATTGTTGCTTCTCATGAATATTGCTCTAGGTGCCATGTTCGGGCTGAATGAAGACATGTTCCAGAACTTTATTCATGCCGGCATTGCCGCTCACCCGTGGGTGTTCAGCAACCCCGATCAGGCGCAGGAAATCATCTGGCGCTTCGTTCAGCGTGCACACTTTCACGCCGGCGGCATCGGAGCATTCACGCTAGGCTTGATTATCCTGACCGCCATAAGTGATATGTCCGACAGGCGGAAGAAAGTGACGTCCATTCTGCTTGGGCTGGATATATTCTACCCACTCGCCTGGTACGTCGTTTACTTGTATGCCCCGAGCGTTGGTTACGAAGGTGCTCATCACACGATACTGGCAGAATTGTTTACCGATATCGGTGTCGGTGCATTGTGTCTCGGATTGCTTTCCTTGATTCATGTGTTGTTCTGGCCGAAGCAAGCATGAGCGGCTCTTGAGTCGATACCGTCACGGGGATCCACCACTATGAAGTGGGTCCCTGAAACCGGCCTGGCAGCCTGTCGGGGAGGGGCAAGCGGCAAGTCGGCAAGAGCGCGTCACCGCGTTTGAATTAAAAGAAGACGGTGCGCCTTGATGTCAGCCTTCCAATGAAGATGAGTCAACGCGAATAACAGAAGGAACTGAACCATGATTATTTCCTCGTCCCTGGATTACCGCGAGGCGGCCCGGCGTCGTCTTCCTCCCTTTTTGTTTCATTACATCGATGGTGGCGCGAATGCCGAGCAGACGCTGCGCCGCAATACCGAAGACCTCAACAACCTGGCCTTGTGTCAGCGTGTGTTGCGCAGCGTGGGCGAAATCGACCTCTCGACGCAGATTTTCGGTGAAAATATCGACATGCCGGTTGTCCTTGGACCTGTCGGCCTGACCGGGATGTATGCCAGGCGCGGAGAGGTTCAAGCTGCCCATGCCGCCGCCGGCAAGGGAATCCCCTTTACCCTGTCCACAGTCTCTGTCTGCTCGATCGAAGAGGTGCAGAACCAGGTCAATCGTGCCATCTGGTTCCAGCTCTATGTCCTCAAGGACCGTGGTTTCATGAAGAACGTGCTGGAGCGCGCCTGGGCTGCCGGCGTGCGAACGCTGGTATTCACCGTGGACATGCCCGTGCCGGGATCTCGCTACCGCGACGCCCATTCCGGGATGTCTGGTCCGAATGCGTCCGTCCGCCGGCTTTGGCAAGCCATCACCCATCAGCGCTGGGCCTGGAGTGTTGGCCTGTTCGGTCGCCCCCACGACTTGGGCAATGTTTCGGCCTATCTCAAGCGCAAGATCAAGCTCGAAGACTACGTCGGCTGGCTCGGCAACAACTTCGATCCCTCGATCGGCTGGCACGATCTGCAGTGGATCCGCGACTACTGGAAGGGAGCGATGATCCTCAAGGGCATTCTTGATCCGCGGGACGCTCGCGACGCGGTCAAGTTTGGCGCCAACGGCATCGTGGTCTCTAACCACGGTGGCCGCCAGCTCGATGGCGTTCTTTCCACCGTCAGAGCCCTGCCGGCGATTGCCGATGCCGTGAAGGACGAGCTCACGATCCTGGTGGACTCCGGCGTGCGTTCCGGCCTCGATGTCGTACGCATGCTCGCTCTCGGTGCCGACGCCGTTCTCCTGGGGCGTGCTTATATCTATGCGCTGGCAGCCGACGGGGAGCAGGGGGTGCGTCATCTGCTGGACATCATTGCCAAAGAAATGCAGGTCGCCATGACGCTGACCGGCGTCAACTCGATCTCGAAAATCACGCGAGACAGTGTGGTGTCCTTGGCGCCGGGGTCGGTCTGACGAACGTGAACGCGCGCCTGATCCTGACTCACGGGTGCGGTTTGCAGATTGCGCGGATCGACCCCGGAACATTCGGCCCGTTTGGAATGGCCGGTCGGGGGGGCGACCGCTGTGCGCACGGTCAGTCTGGTCAAGGCGCACGCATCATCGCGATGCCCTGCGACCCGATCTGCCGCCCGATCTGCCGCACCGGAGCTGAAGGTGGAGATTCCCGTCAGCCGTTCGCGCGTCAAGGCGTTCAAGCCGTTGATGCCGCTGTGATGCCCTTTGGTCAGCGGGGCGTACCGGGGGACGGCTTCTCTACGGCATTGCGCTCTGCAGGGGGGGGCGGCTTGATTTCGATGTCCAGGTCGTCCAGGAAGGCGCGGGCGGCAAACGAGAGGATTGCCCCCTTGCGCCAGACCAGCACCAGGCGCCAGCGCAGTTCCGCGCTGTTGAGCGGGACCATCGCCACGCCTTCGACCGCATGGTGCGCGGCGACGACCTGTGGCAGCAGCATGGCCCCGGCCCCGGCCGCCACCAGTGCCAGGCCGAAGCTGGGCTGACCGACCCGAGCCACGACTTGCGGTTGAAAACCGGCCGTGGTGCAGGCGTCCTGTATCAGGCGGTTGAGTACGAAGCCGCCTTCATACAGTACCAATGGCGTGCTGGCCAGCTCGGTCAGCAACAGGCTGCGTCTCGTCGCCAGCGCGTGTGCCCTTGGCAATGCCACGACCATCGGATCGTCGCGCACGAAGGCCATCTCCATGCTCTCGCGCAAGGGCAATATGGTGGCGGCCAGTTCGAGCTGGCCGGAAATGACCGCGCGTTCCAGTTCTTCGCCACCCCGTTCCATCAAGTGCAGGTCGACCAGCGGATAGCGTTCGCGGTAGCGGGCGATCACGGGAGCGAAAATCTCCGCGCTCCCCAGGGACGGCATTCCCAGCCGCAGCTCTCCGCGCTGGAGCCCGCGCAGTGCCTTTAGCTCTGCCACCATGCGTTCGCGACCTTCCAGCATCTGTTGCGCATGGCGCAGCACGACTATCCCTTCGCTGGTTGGGCGCACGCCGGTTCCGCGACGCCCGCGTTCCAGCAGCGGCACGCCCAAGTCTTCTTCCAGCAGGCGAATCGCCTTGCTGAGTGCGGGCTGCGTCACATGCACGCGCTCGGCCGCACTGGCATAGCTGCCGCAGGCGATGATTTCGCTGAAATACCTCAGAACACGAAGATCCAATTTATCACCAAAAGTTATGTAATCAATCAAATATATTCAATTTATTTGTCCATTTGGCCGGAATATACTGAACCTAATTCGCCAAGCGTGCATCAAGGACCCAAAGTGAAATTCATCAATTTGCTGTACACCGTAGCACAAGTCGCACTGATTTCAGCCTTGCTCTGGATCTGCAACCTTGTCGTTGCACACCTCGGACTGCCGGTGCCCGGCAGCGTCCTCGGTCTGGGGATTCTGGCCTTGCTGCTGATCAGCGGCGCGATTCCTGAAAAGTGGATCGCCATTGGCGCCGCTTGGCTGATGGCCGACATGCTGCTGTTTTTCATCCCGCCGGTCGTGGCGGTATTGAAGTATCGCACCCTGCTCGCTCCTTGCGGGCTTGGCCTGATTGCCATTCTGATCATCGGGACGGCGACGGTGATGATCGGCACGGCCTGGGTCGTCGATCGTGTTTTTGTGCTCGAGCATCGTCGCTATCAGGAGAAAGAAAATGCGTGATCTGATGTGGCCTGTCGCCAGCCTGGTCGGCACAACGATTTTGTACTATCTGTGCAAGGGGCATTACAAGCGGACCCGGCAGTTCTGGTGCACCCCGCTGCTGGCGGCCCCCGTCATCGTCGTTGCACTGGTCGTCGTTCTGCATATTCCGTTGCCGGCCTATTTCGAATACACGCATTGGCTGGTTGCGCTGTTGGGGCCGGCCACGATCGCTTTTGCCCTGCCTATCTACCGGCAGCGGCACATGATAGCCCGCTATCCCCTGACCATCATTGCCGGTGTGGTGACCGGCCTGATTCTCGGATTGGTCTCGAACTGGGGCTATGCCAGGTTGTTCCACATTCCGGGCGACATTGCCCTCAGCTTGCTGCCGCGCTCGGTTTCTACGCCTTTCGCCATCCAGGTCTCGGCCAAATTAGGGGGGATGCCGGACGTCACGGCATTGATGGTGGTGCTGACCGGGGTGATCGGCATGCTGGTATGCGAGCCGGTCTACCGCGTGACGCGCGTAAAGAGCGCGCACGCCCGCGGCGCGGGCCTGGGCTCGGCGTCCCATGGCGCCGGTACGGCCAAGGCGCATGAGCTGGGCGCCCAGGAAGGGGTCATTGCCAGTCTGACGATGATCTTTACCGGTATTTCCATGGTGCTGGTGGCACCGTTGCTATCGCGTCTGTTCATGTAATGAGCACGGGGCAGAGCGGTTTGCCGGTGTTGACTCTTCTCCGGGCGAGGTGCCGGACTACCTGAAGAAGCGTGTCCGCCAGCTGTAGCGTGGGTGCCCGGTGATGGGCGATGAAAAGCGCGGCCGATGATCGGCCGCGCTTTTTTTTTGAGTGTACCCAGGGACGAATTCTGCCAGGGATTCTCCTTTCCATTGTTCGGGCTTCCATACCCCGGTTAATTTTTCATATTCTCTGTTGGATGATTTTTTTTGAACCGAATCTTCTTTTATCCGTGTCTGCTGTGGCGCTGGCGGAGTGGTCAAGAATGGCAGAAGACCCATTATCGGTGGGAGGCTTTTCGTGGCGTGACGGATGAAATTTTATATTGATCGGTATTTATGAAAAATTGTGGTGTCGGCTTGGCAGATTGTATTCTTTTAGAATTAACTTAACTAAAAGTTATATAACGCATGAAATACATTCAATTTTATTATTTCTTGGTGGCGATATACTACGCGAATTACCTGGCTAATAATTTTTACTACGGTTAATGGCTTGACTTGAACGCGTATTGCATTGTCATTTCAGCCTGGCGTCTCCAGGGGAGTTGTATTGCCGTTCATCGGGTTCATGCCGTGTCAAGGATGGCGCAACCATAAGCATGGCCAATGACAAAACCGAATGGTTATCTTCTTATGTCACGAGGTTTTTATGAAGTCTGAAAATTATCATGAAACACCTGCAACAGAATTTCTTGAACAGAATGGCGTCATTTTTTCTTGCCATTCTTATCATTACGAAGACCATGGTGGCACCCGGGCCGTTGCCGAAGAATTGCGAGTCGGCGAGCACGCCGTCGTCAAGACATTAATCATGGAAGACGAGTCGAAACAGCCGATCATCATGCTGATTCATGGGGATTGCAAGGTGTCGGCAAAAGAATTGGCACGGCAGATTCATCGCAAAAAAATAGCAATGTGCAAGCCGGAAGTGGCTAACCGTCATTCCGGCTACCTGGTCGGAGGAACCAGCCCGTTTGGAACAAAAAAGAAAATGCCCGTTTATATTGAAAAGTCGATATTGAACCTTGACAGTATCTTCATCAATGGCGGCAAACGCGGATACCAGCTCCAGTTGCCCGTCAAGGATTTAATGCTTCTGCTGGAGCCAGAGATTGTCGAGGTTGCCATAAAGTCGGACTGATTCGAAATATGCCTTTTAGCGGAGTAGAGGTGGCAGTGTATCTATTTGACTTTTTTACTTACACGTTTCAATTCCTGTGGAGCATGCAATGCTGTTTAAAAACGCTGTGATCAGTAAAGTCGAGCAATGGTCTGAAAGTGTCAAAAAAAAAGCAAACCTCCCGATTCGAGCCGATTTGTGGGGAGAGCATCAGATAGATTTTGGTCATTTTGTCAGCCCGACGGTGACGCTGAAAGTCAAGGATGAAAGTGTCATGCCGTTGTTGCTGGCGCCCTCCCTTGGCAATCTTGGACACCTCTATGTCGAAGAAAAACTTGATGTCGATGGTCCGCTGCATGAAATCATCGCCTGTGCCTATCATCTGATTGATGCATCGATTTCGGATGACAGCCCTGTCATGCGCGCAGTCAGATATTTTTCTCACGATAAGGGCGAAGATAAAAGATCGATTGCTTATCATTACGACGTTTCAAACGCGTTCTATCAACTGTGGCTGGACCGCAATATGGTCTACTCCTGTGCCTATTTCGAGCAGGGCAATGAAGATCTCGAGAGCGCACAGCTGAAAAAAATCGACCATATCCTGACCAAGATCCAGTTGCAGCGTGGGCAGACCCTGCTCGACATCGGCTGCGGCTGGGGGGCACTGGTCATCCGTGCCGCTCAGAAATTCGGTGCGCGCTGCGTCGGCATCACCCTCTCGGAAGAGCAGTACCAGTATGCGCGCGACCGCGTAAAAGCCGCTGGCCTCGAGGATCGCATCGAGATTCGCTTGCAGGACTATCGCGATGTCCGGGGGCGATTTGACCGTATCACCAGCGTCGGCATGTTCGAGCATGTCGGTAGAAAAAATCTGACGAACTACTTTGGCATCATCCAGCAGCGGCTTAATCCGAATGGCCTTGCCATGAACCACGGCATCACTTCGACGGACCCGGAAGGCGGGGAAACCAGCCATGGCGGGGGCGATTTCATCGATAAATACGTATTCCCGCAGGGCGAGCTTCCGCATTTGTCGCAAGTCATTCAGTGCATGCAGCAGGCGGGTCTGGAAACGTTCGATGTAGAGAACTTGCGCCGTCACTATGTGCGGACGCTTCAACTCTGGTCAGAGCGGTATGAAGCGCAGACCGAGCGCATCCGTGGCATGGTCGATGAAAAATCGTACCGGATATGGCGTATCTATCTGGCCGGATGCGCGCATGCATTCGCTATCGATCAGGTGTCCATATACCAGGTGCTCTGCCGCCATGCGAATACGCAAGCCTGCGAGTTGCCCTTGTCCCGCGATTACATGTATGAAAAGGGATGAGAGTGTGTCGATCGACCCCGTCAAGGCGGTGTAAATCCCCCAATCCGGATGCAGGTCCGGTTTCTCGTTTGCCTCCCCGGCTGCGGGGGCGTGGTGTCGGTTGACGCGTCCCTCGGCTCGCCCATCGAAAGGCCTGTACCGTGTCTGCAACTGCCATGCCCCGCTTGCCCCATCGGCACCCTCCCGCTCTGTTGGCGGATGCGCGCTCCGTTCGGGAAGATGCCGGCAACGGAGCGGGCCGATCGATCTTCTTGTGACTTCGCTCCGTGGTATGGGGCGTCGGGACTCCGTGAATTCAGGCCTCCTGAATGACGGCGGCGGGCGTCTGCTCCGCCCGCCGTCGCGGTCCCGGAAACATCGCGAAGCAGCGGCTTGGGCGTCGTTCCGGCAGCTGTAGATCGAGCGTGCCGGGTGGAGTGCCATCGCCGTTCCCGGTAACCGTCACGGCACGCGGTGCGCTTGCCGTCATGTGCGCGGCACACGACACCAATCGGCTTGCCGACTTCGTGCTCCATGAGATCGATCAGGATCGATTCGAGCAGGGAACGCAAGAAAATCGCGACCGCCCTGCGGCTTCGGGCGGTCGATGAATGCCATGCCGTCGTCGGCCATCGGGTTCTTCTTCGGGCAGGTTTGTTCTATGCATAAACAGCCATGCCGGCGTTCTTCGATGGCCGTCTCACATCTGGCCGGATGGATGCCACGCCCCCGGACTCCATCACTCCATGCCGTTCGGGGGCGGCGGGGAGGGCTTATGCCATGGCCGCCCTCGGGCGGACCATGACGGAACATATCAGGGAGACGATCAGCAGGGCCAGAATCAGGTAGAAGGTGGCCAGGAAGCCGCCGAATGCGGAAGAGATGATCGAGCCGACGACGCTGCCGAAGCCGAAGCCCAAGTAGATCACGCCGTAGGTGCGGGCGAGATTGGTCAGGCCGAAGAAGTCGCTTACCAGTGCCGGGTATACCGTGATCGAGCCGCCGAAGCTGAAAGCGATGCAGGCTACCGCGATAAAGAACAAGGGTGCGTTGAGCGGCACGTACAGCAGTATCAAAATGCCGATGAGCGCACAGCTCAGAGCCATGCTGATGACTGCGCTGCGCGACATTCTGTCGGACAGAATCCCCAGGACTAGGCGGCCAAGCAGGTTGGCAACGGCGATGACCGCGACCGAGTTGGCGGCGACCATGGCTGGCAAGTGGGCGTAGCGTTCGCCAATGTCCTTTGCGACGCCAATAACATACAGCCCGCTCATGCACGCGGTCAGGAACATCAGGGCCAGGCCCCAGTATTGCGGTTTGCGCAGCGCTTCTGCGAGAGAAAAATCGCGCCCGCCGCCCTTGGCGACACCGGCGGCCTGCTGTCTGGGCGCATCGCTGAGCAGCAAGGCGCCCAGCATGACGAGAACCAGCGCGAGCACGGCCCAGATACGGAACGCGCCATCCAGGCCCATGTGCCCCATCAGTCCGAGGTTGATGTATTTGAATCCGAGGCTGCCCAGGCCGTAGGCTCCCAGTGAAAATGCGGAGGCCATGCCTTTTCGCTCGGGAAACCATTTGACGCAGTTGGACAGGGTCAGCAGATAGCCCGCGCCGTCCGCCAGTCCCACCAGAACGCCGGCGGACAGATACAGCATCGTGAGGCTGGAGGCCATGGAGGTCAGGAACAGGCCGATCCCGAGAGCGAGTCCGGCGCCAAGCGCAACGCGGCGCACGCCGAAGCGTTCTTGCATCTTGCTCGATAGGGAGGAGGCAATGGCCAGCGTGAGGCTGAGCAGGCCAAAGGTGAAAGCGACCTTGGTCACCGGCGCTCCCAGCTTGTGAGACAGCGCGGCGTTGAACAGGCTCCAGGTGTAGACCGAGCCCAGACCGAATTGGCAAATGATCGTTCCGGCCAGCGTACGGTAGCGGACCGAGTTGTTGGAGGTTTGCATGTGAGTGCCTGAATACGGTTGAAAGACGAGGTTAAATTACGCCCGGCACCCGCGGTGGAGGTGGAAAAAGGCATGAAATGCCGTGGAGGTGGAATGAGTGGCGGGTAATCGCGCGCCAGCAGCCAAGGGGGATGGGCCGCAGTGACCTGACGTTGAGGGGGACGGTGCGCCTGGCGTTGTCATCCTGGTTCCGGGAGGGGCGGCAACAGGCGTTCTATCCGCCGGGGCGCGTCAGCGTGCGGCTGAATTCATGGGGCGGCACCGGAGCCATGTCCCCATGCCCGCGTGCGGCGACAGGCCGGAGGTGGGCGCGCCTGCGGATTGTCATGTATCCGATTGCCGGCGATTGGCCGTCTACCGACTTTCGTCAATATCTTCTGCGCGGATGTCGTCACAATACCGTGCATTGTTAATGTGCGTGCTGGCGTGTCTTTTGGCCGGCCAGATCGTTCTTCACGTCTGCGCGGGCTCCTGCGCAGGAATGACCGGTGCATTGCCGAAGGGCTGCCGTGGCCCTGGGCAAGGCTGCCGTGCGGTGGTGTTTCGGTGATTTTTAACGCGGGTGTCCTGATGTCCAAACTGTACAATATGCTGCTGCTCGAGGAATTCGAGCGCGCAGCCCTGATGCTGATGACCTTGTTTTTTCTGACTCGCATCCGGCCGTTCCGGAACCTGCTTGGAAAGCGCGAGCACAACAAGGTCGAGTTGGCCGGGGTTTCCTTGCTGTTTTGCGTCTTCGCCGTGTTCAGCACGTACACCGGCATTCCAGTCGACGGTTCTCTGGTCAATGTGCGCACCATTGCGATTCTGTCGGGCGGCATCCTGTTCGGGCCCTGGGTCGGTATTTCGGCCGGCATTGTGTCCGGAATTCATCGCTACTTGATTGATCTCAACGGAGTCACGGCGCTTCCGTGTCTGATTTCCAGTGTGTTTGCCGGTTTTTTGTCCTCGTCCGTTCACTACTGTTGCGGGAAGAAGCGCCTCTGGTGGTGCGGCATTCTGGCGGGCGTGGCTTGCGAGGTGCTGACCATGATCCTGATTGTGCTCATGGCGCCCGCCGGCGTCGGCCGCGAGATTGTGGGCCAGATCGCCTGGCCCATGATTGCCGGCTCGGTGTGCATCGGCCTGATCATCAAGCGGGTGCAGGATCTCGACGATGAAAAGGAATTGATCGCGGCTCGTCAGGCTCGTCTGGCCCTGATCATCGCGAATCGGACCCTGCCTTATTTCCAGAGTGAAGTGCCCGACGCCATGACCCATGTGTGCGAGATCATCCGCGAGCATCTCGAAGCCGATGCGGTTGCCATTACCGACCGGCGCATCGTGATGGCGTATGTCGGTGCCGGGCGAGAGTTTTTCGAACGGGAAGGGAATTATGAAATTGGCGAGCTGACGCAAAACGCGATCCAGAGCGGACAGCTGATTGTCGAGAATGAGCTGCAGCACTATGGCCGGGCCGACTTCCATTCCATTGCGATCGTTCCGCTGCGAGAGCACGACCGAGTGTCCGGCACGCTCAAGATTTTTTTCAGAAGAAGCCAGTGCATCACCGATTCCTTGCGCGAACTGGCGATAGGGCTGTCGCAATTGATGTCGACCCAGATGGAGGTCTCCAGGGTCAATCACTTGCAAGAGATGGCGCGCAAGGCCGAATTCAGTGCCTTGCAAAGCAAGATCAACCCCCATTTCCTGTACAACGCGCTCAATGCCATTTCTTCCCTGATCCGGCGTCAGCCCTCCGAGGCGCGACAGTTGATCGCCCGCCTGGCGGATTATCTGCGCTATAACCTGTCGCTCGACGGCGGGATGATCGATATCCAGGAGGAGTTGCGACAGGTCCGCGACTATGTCGCGATCGAGCAGGCGCGTTTCGGTCAGAAACTGAGTGTGAGCTTTGATGTCGATGACGTGACCTTGCCTGTGCCTAGCCTGCTGCTGCAGCCCTTGGTGGAGAATGCCATCCTGCATGGCATTCAGCCGCGGCCGGTGCCGGGGCAGGTTTGTATCGAGGTCAAGCGCGCGGGCGATCGGGTGCGGGTCTGCGTGCGGGACAGCGGGCTTGGCATCGATCAGGCCATCATCGATGCCGTTACCGCCGGCGAGCAAGCCAGCACAGGTATCGGCCTGACGAACGTGAACGCGCGCCTGATCCTGATTTATGGGCGCGGTTTGCAGATTGCGCGGCTTGCCCCCGGAACATCGGTCAGCTTCGAGTTGCCGGTCGGGGGGGCGTCGCGATGAAGGCATTGATTGTCGAAGACGAATACCTGGCGCGCGAGGAACTGGTCTGGCTGGTCGAATCCCACAGCCGGATCGAAGTGCTCGCCAGCGTCGAGGATGGTCTTGCCGCGTTCCAGTTTCTGCAACAGCACGATGTCGACGTGGTTTTTCTGGATATCAGGATCCCCTCCATAGACGGGATGATGCTGGCGCATAACCTGTCCCGGCAGGCTCGTCCGCCGCGTATCGTGTTCGTGACCGCTTACAAGGAATATGCCGCGCAAGCGTTCGATCTCGAGGCGTTCGACTATATTCTCAAGCCGTTCAACGAGCAAAGGGTGATCAATACCTTGCAGCGGCTGGAAAAAACCGATCCCGGCGCTCAGTCTTCTCCTCCGCCGCCCGCGGGGGGAGCGACCGCTGTGCGCACGGTCAATCTGGTCAAAGGCGAGAGCATCATCGTGATGCCCTGCGACCAGATCTACTACGCCGAAGCCGATGAGAAACTCACTTACGTGCATACGCTCAACGAACGTTTCGTCATGACGATGACCCTGAGCGAGTTTGCCGGGCGTTTGCCGGAGCCGCCGTTTTTCCGCTGCCACCGGTCGTGGTGCGTGAATCTCGGCAAAATCCGCGAAATCGCTCCCTGGTTCAACGGAACGTATGTGATCAAGCTGCATGAGCTGAAGGTGGAGATTCCCGTCAGCCGTTCGCACGTCAAGGCGTTCAAGCAGCTGATGCAGCTGTGATGCCCTTTTGCTACCGGCAACGCGTGCCGGGGACGGGCGTAAGGGGCGGTGCGGTGAACCGCCCCAGCAGCGCAACGAACCGGAGATTGGGGCGTGCATCGAGGCTGACCAGATAGAGTCCTTCGCCTTCGGCCAGGTCGCGCCGGCTAAACGCCAGCTCGCGGGTGTCCAATCCGATGGCCTGTCCGTCCGCGTAGAGCTTTTTCAACATGTCCGTTGCCTTGGGGCCGATATCGCGCCAACTGAGCGGCCCCCTGATCACGCATACATCCAGCACCCGTTCCGCTGGCAGATCGAGTTGTCGCAATACCCTGCCATCCGGGGAGATGTGCTCTGCCTCGGGCACGTCGATACGGGCGAGCCGTCGCCACTGCGCATTCCCGCGCGCCCGGCACCAGCGTTGCCATTGCCCGGCCAGGTATTCGACCAGATAGGCCAGGATGACGATGATTACGACCAGCAGCATGATATTTGACACCGTGACGGGCGCTCAGACGTTTCCGGCTTTTCTCTGCTCAGGCCGGTTTTCTGTGCTGAAGCGTCCTGATTTTATGGGCTAGCCAGTCAAAATTAGCAAAGTGCTCATAAAAACGGCGTAAATTTCATGACCGGGCGCAGGCCTGGGGGCGGCTTCTTGCTCAGGCGTGGTGTTTTTCCGCCACGATGCGGTCCAGCAGTACCAGCAGCTCGCTGCTGGCGAGTTCCATGTCCTTCATCTCGGTGACGATCAGATCTTCTTGCAGCACGCCGGTTTGCGCCCCGGCCACGAGACCGCGTTCGATGTGCATGGCCAGCGCCTGTTCCGGGCGTATCAGTTCCTCGAACGAGCGGGTGTGGCCGAATTCGCGCTTGCCGGGGCCTGTGCGCCACTGGGTCAGGGTATCGGGCATCGCCATGACCTTGCCTTCTTCCAGCGACTGATAGATCTGCTGCTTGCGCATCACATGCCCGACCTTGTGCAGTGCCGTCAGCGATTTGTCGCGGACCAGCCTGATCTGCTTGAGAATCTGATCCGAGCGGGTGGCGAGCGTTTCGAAGCGCATGCGGAAAGCTTCGACCGAATTTTTGACCGAGGTGGAGATCTCGCCGGCGTCGCCGGCGCGGGCCTGCATCTCTTCGATGCGTGAGGAAAGGGCGGCAAGCACCCCCTGGACGCGGATCGCGCTCTCTTTGCTGCGCTCTGCCAGCTTGCGCACCTCGTCGGCGACCACGGCGAAACCGCGCCCGGCTTCACCCGCGCGTGCAGCTTCGATCGCTGCGTTGAGTGCGAGCAGATTGGTCTGATCGGCGATCGACGAAATATCGGCCAGGGCGGCCTCTATGCCCTTCCACTCTCCCGCAAGCGCGGTGCTGGCCGAGTTTACGCTGCTGACGCTGTCGGCAATCGCATCGAGTTCGCCGGACAGCCGGGTCGCACTGTCCAGGCTGTCGCGCGAGCCGCCTGCATTCTCTTCGGTCGTCGCGGCAACCGAGTCCATGATATGGCTGATCTCGGTCATGCCTTTCTGATTGTCGGCAAGATTATCGCGCAGATGCGGGTTGTTGATGGCGGCGAGCCGTGCTGCAAGCCGGTTGCGGCGCACGAAGCGGTCGTTCTCTTGCATCGCCTGAATCGCCGTGTCGAGCGAGTCGAGCGATTGGGCCAGTAAGCCGGGCAGACCCTTGCTCATCGGGCGGCGCGAATAGTCGCCTTGCGAGACGCGCTGGAAGCAGGTGTTGACCTCCTTGAAGTAGGTCTCAATCTGGTCCAGGAAGTCGTTCATCTCCCATGCCACCAATCCGACTTCGCCCATGTCCTGTGTGCCCGTGGCGCGGTAGTGCAGTACGCCTTTTGCCGCATGGGCGAGATTTTCGTGCAAGGAATTCAGCAAGTCGAGCACGCGCCGCCCCCCTCGCCACAGCATCAGGGAAAGGCCGAAGCTGGTGGCGACGAGTAGCACGCTCATGACTTGCTGGATGGGTTCGGGCATCCATCTGTCGCAGAGCTCGCTGAGAAGCAGCAAGGCGTTGAAAGCGAGCAGGGTGCGGCCGAGAATGGCCCGCAGATAGGGGGCGCGCCCTTTCATGATTCTGCCTCCTGCTGTAGATCCTGCCCGGCGTAGAGCTTGAGTATGAAGCTTTCGTAGTCGCTGCCTTGCCCGGCCAGCTGTTGCAAGAGCCAGTTCATGGAGGCGTCCGGTGCGCTTGCCTTGTCCGTCGCCTGCTCTATGCGCAGCATCTCGGCGTAGACCGGTTTTATCGTCTCGACGGCGCTGCGCCCGGCCTGGCGGCGGACCGAAAAATAGCCTTGCAGCCTGCCGTTGATGTCGGTATCGGGTGTGATGTTGGCAAGCACCCAGTAGTAGCTGCGGCTGGCGGTGTAGTTTTTGACCACGGCGAAGAATTCGTTGCCGGCCTGCAACGTTTTCCACATGAGACGGAAGGCGCCGCGCGGCATATCGGGATGGCGGATGATGTTGTGGGGGCGGCCCAGCAGTTGTTTTTCCGAATAGTCGACAAGGCGCATGAAAACACGGTTGGCGTAGGTGATATGCCCTGTCGGGTCTGTTTTGGTGATGATCAGCTCATCCGGACCCAGGAAAACCTCCCGCTCGCTGTCTGTTCTGATGTGTTCTGCCATGAATTCCCCTGGTTGGTGGTCCCCGTTATTTTGTATCCATTTGCTGCGACGCGCGTTCAGCCGAATTGCCGCCGTGTCGAGAGCTTATCTGTAGTCGCGGGACCAGTCTTCAGTCAATATTAAAACCGGCATGATTTCAAATGATGGATCATCTATTTCGATTCGTGCGGATGCCGCCCCCGCTTTCCTTGCGGGCCGTGGAGTCTGCGCATTCGGGGAACGACGGGCGGGAGAGGCGGGAGAGGGAGCGCACGACGATGGGCGAAGCGGGAGCGGGGTTGGAGCCGACGTGTCAGAACGCTGGCAAGGGTGAACCGGCCGGAAGTTCACGCGCTGCGCCCTCTATGCCTGCCATGGAGATGGCATGCCCGGCACCGCCTTGAAGCCCACTTCATCCGGTCGTCGCGCCCGGAAAACCGGGGACGGCGTCCGGCGTGCGATCCGCCATCCCGAGCCCGGTGCCTGCTGTTTCAGAGCGCGTCGTCCATCCGTTTCTGCAACACCTGCTGCGTCGTCGTATAACCCGACTCGAACAGCCGGCTCAGGGTCTGCCGCGAAAAATCGTAGTCCTTGGATGAGGGCTCGCCTTCGCTGTCTTCGCGAACGATGCGGGTTATCGTCAGTGGCATGTCTTCGCCCATCATCTCGACATAGCGTGGTCGATGCCGGAGCCGTTCGAGGCTGGCGGCAGGCAATTCTGCGGCGATTTCCTCGACTAGTTTTCTGAAGTCGCGCACCAGATCGCGCCTGAGGATGTCGCTGTGGATGCGTTCCGAGTACAGAATCTCGCTCTGTCTGGCCATGACTTCGCCCAGATTGGCGGGCAGGACATGTCGCTTGCCGGGGAACAGGTCGATGATGAAGACGCGTTTGCCTGACGAACCGCAGCGCTCGAGCACGCCTTGCAGCGGCGAGTTGCTGACGATGCCGCCATCCCAGTAATGCCGGCCTTCGATGGTGGTCCACGGGAAGCCGGGCGGCAGGCTTCCGCTGGCGATGATGTGCTGCGGCGTCAGATCGTCGCTATAGCTGTCGAAGACGACCAGCTCGCTGGTCTCGATATCGACGGCACTGACCAGGAGCCGGATGGGGCTGGATTTCAAGGCGTCGAAGTCGACATATTTCTGCAGCAGTGCTATCGCCGGGCTCGTGTCGTAGAGGCTGTTCCAGCGGTTCGGCATCTGCTCGGGACTCAACGCCGGCATCAGCCAGCGCGGTCGGAAAAACGAGGAGACGCCGAATAATGCGATCTGTCCGCAGGCGACCATCCGGCGCAGGTTCTCATCCGCTAACCCGATCGAGTCGGTGGCCAGCTCGTTCCAGAATCCTTCCAGTGCCGCGGCGGCATGGCCGGGGTTGCTGGCGATGATGGCGCTGTTGAACGCACCGATCGAGACGCCAGCAACGACATCCGGGCGAATGCCCGCTTCTTCCAGCGCCTTGACCGCACCGTATTCGAAGCTGCCAAACGCGCCGCCGCCCTGCAGGATGTAGATCGTCTGGCTCGGGATTGCGCGCAGCGTGTTGCCAGGGTCGGAGAGCTGCGGCTTTCTGGCGCTCAGGTTGACCCGGTTTTTGATCAGGCTTTCGGCGACTTTGGTTTCTTCCGTCGGTCGCCCGAGCGAGAACAGCGCTTGCGGGATGTCGTTGCGCAGGTAGAACGAAGCAAAGGAGAGGTTCTGCAGCGAGCCGCGGTCGATTTTTTCATCGCCTTGCTCGAATCGACCGAGCATATTGAAACTCAGGTCGAACATCTCGCTGTAGAACAGGGTGACCTCGTTATAGGGCTGGCGGCGGCCGAGCATATTGCGCGCGGCCAGCCGCCCCTGTTTGATGGCATGGTCCCAGTGTTCGACGCGGCGTCGGCGCTTGAATACCGGATCGAAGTAATTGGCGACATCGCCGGCGGCGAACACACCGGCTTGCGAGGTTTGCAAAAAGCGGTCGACACGGATGCCGTCGTCGAGATCGAGGCCGCTGCCTTGCAGGAAGCCGGTCTCCGGGTTGACTCCTGCCCCGATGATCACGATATCGCAGGGATGGCTGGCTCCGCTGCGGGTCACGACCGCCTCGACGCGGCTGTGGCCGTGAAAGGCGGCCGGCATGTCGCCGGTCACGACGTTTACCCCCCGCTCTGTGAAGCCGTGCTCGAAAAAGGCCGATATCTCTGGGGCATCGAGTTTATTGAGCATGCGGTCGCATTCTATCAGGGTGACGGCGAGCCCCTTCTCGCGCAGCGAGGCGGCCGCTTCCAGGCCGATGAAGCTGCCGCCGATCACGACGGCTCGGCGGGCTTTGCCCAGACTTTGGCGGATGGCCGCGCTGTCTTCCAGCGTACGCAGATAATGGATGCCGGCAAGGTCGGCACCGGGCAGGGGCAGGTGGCGCGGCGAAGCGCCGCTGGCGATCAACAACTGTCGGTAACGGATGTCGCCGCGCGTTTCGGTGCATACGGTGTGTTGTCCGGTGTCCACCTTCGTGACGCGGGCGTCGAGCCAGACGTCGATCGCCAGCTTGCGGTATGTGTCCGCTTCGAGAATGAGCGGTGGCGCCGGGGACTGGCTGGCGGTGATGAAGCTTTTGGACAGTGGCGGGCGGTGGTAGGGGAGCTGTGCTTCGGCGCACAGCAGAAGGATGCTTCCCTCGCCCCCTTCTGCGCGCAGTGTTTCAACTGCCGTGGCGCCGGCCAGCCCGCCGCCGATGACGACAAAATCATAGTAAGCGGTCATATCGGATTCTCTGCTGGTGATCGTCGTTCCGGCACCGCGCCGCCTTGTCGCCGCGGTGCCGGAGCCCGGGCTCCGGCTCATTGCATATGCCAGCCATGGCTCACGATGAAGGACTGTCCGGTCAGCGCCGAACTGGGGAAGGCGGCCAGGAACAAGGCCGTTTGGGCGACATCCTCCACGGTGGTGAAAATTCCGTCGACCGTATGTCCTAGCATCACGTTCTTGATCACCTCCTGCTCGCTGATGCCAAGTTCGTGCGCCTGTTCCGGAATCTGTTTGTCGACCAGCGGCGTGCGCACGAAGCCTGGGCAGATGACATGCGAGCGCACATTGTGCGCGGCGCCTTCTTTGGCCAGCACCCGTGCGAGTCCCAGTAGGGCATGTTTGGCTGCGACGTAGGCGGATTTCAACGGCGAAGCTTCGTGCGAATGCACCGAGCCCATATAGATTACCGTGCCGCCATGGTCGTCTTTATACATGTATTGCAGCGCGGCCTTGGTGGTGAGAAAGGCGCCGTCCACATGGATGGCCTGCATTTTTTTCCAGTCGGCATAGCTGTAGTCGACAATGGGATTGACTATCTGGATGCCGGCATTCGACACCAGGATGTCGAGCTGGCCGAAGGCCTCGACCACGGCCCGGGTGCCGTTGTTGACCGCGTCCTCGTCGGTGACGTCCATGGCCACGCCAAGCGCCTTGCCGCCGGCGGCCTTGATCTCGTCCGCCGTTTTCTGCGCCGCGGACAGATTGATGTCGGCGATGGCGACGGCCGCGCCGGCTCGTGCGTAGACGAGGGCGATCTCTTTTCCGATGCCGCTTGCGGCGCCCGTGATCAGGGCGACTTTACCTGTCAGTTGCATGATGTTCTCCTGTCAGTTCAGATAGTCGAAAACGACTTCGCCGAGGCCCAGTGTCAGGTCAGCGACAATGTGGCGCGCTTCGACCACTTCCAGTACCGGCAAGTCGGCCACCGGCGCCAGCGCGTGCGGATACAGCGCCAGTGCTGCCGGTCCGGTCCACGCGCCTTTGACCGTGACATCCTGCAGGTGATAGCGCACCAGTTCGCAGATTCGCGGCGTGCCATCGACATGCGGGATGATTTTCAGCAGAAAATTGGGTGTGTCGGCCAGCTGTGCGGCGGTGGCGGCCGAGTCGAGCGCGACGTGCTTATAGCCCATGGTGGCGGTGACGATGCGCAGCGGGCCGTAGTCGAGCTCGCCTATCAGCGTGTCCAGGCTCACCTGCAGGCGCGGCGTCGCGAGCTTTTTCGGAAATCCCCATAGTTCGCGCCCTCCGGCTATGGCGGGGTGGTCATTCAGATACATGGCGTGGGTGTAGCTGCCAGGGATACCGCGGAAAGTGACGGGGATGACCTGTCCGCTCTCGGTATAGTCCCCGAAACCGGTCGAGTCGGGCATGCGGATGAACTCGTAGTGCACCAGCGGGGCTCTGACTTGCAGTGGTTCGGGCACCACGGCGCGCAAGGCCTCCGGGTCGGTGCGATAGGTGATGATGAAGAATTCGCGGTTGGTGAAGCGGTAGGGGCCCATAGGGAAGGCCGGGCTGGTGAGTGGCATTGCGAATGCCTGCTCGCGCACTTTGCTGATATCCATGAGTAATGATTCTCCCTGAAGGGTGAAGCAGCACTGGCAGATCTCGGGGTGTGACAAGGACGGCGAGAAGAAAGGAATGTCTGTTGCGGTGCAACAACATCAAGCTAGCATGAACTTCATGCGGGAGCAAAGCAATTTGTTCTTGTGAGTACAATCTGGGCGGAGGGAATGGCTTCCATCGGACCGCTCGTCGCCCGGGGGCAACTCAATCCGGCTTCGGCAGTCGGGCTAGCATCCGCACCATCTCATCGTTTACACCTTCCCGCCGCAGTCCGTCCTGCACGCCTTGCCGGTCTTCTTCGTTGCGGTTCTGGCTGAGCTTGCTCTTGCCTTCCAGGCGGGAGATCGGGATTTCCAGCCCTACGATGCCGTGCATCAGGGTTGCGACATAGGTGTCGGGTGCGTCCGACACCTGCCATGGTTCCGGCCGGGCTCCCTCCTGGCTGGCAGTCAGCGCTTCGACTTGCGCTCGCAGCCAGACGGCATCGTCGATCAGGCGCGGGGTACCCCGTGCCTGGACGACGGCATAGTTCCAGGTCGGCACCACTTTGCCGTGCCTGGCCTTGGACGGATACCAGGAGGGAGGGATGTAGCTTTCGGGGCCCTGGAAGACGACGAGCACTTCCGAGCCCGCTGCGAGCGCCTTCAGTTGCGTGTTTCCCTTGGCGATGTGCGCGCGCAAGGTACCGTACCCGCCCGTTTCGCATAGCGTGAACGGCAGCAGATTGGCCATCAGACCTTCGTCTCCGGCCGTAATCATCATGGCCAGCGGATGGGCGCGCATCAAGGCATGCAGCGAGGGCAGCCGGCTTTCGCGAAACAGAGACGGGCAGTACATGGGGCATCCTTTGCGGTGGACAGGGCGGCGCGTACGACGCGAACAGCCGTGTTTTTCATTGTGTCCGCCGGGGCCGGGCCGGGCAAGGGCCATTTGCGCGCGCGCGTCCAGGGCCAATCGCGACGGGGGCGCCAGCGTTGTCGGCGATGGCGGCATTCTGGCTTTCTGCCTGGCTAATCGTTTAGCATGGAACCTGGGCGGTTCCCTCCGGCGCGCTTCGATCGCAAGGGCAGGCGCGATCCTTGCCTGTTTCTGTGCTTGGCAATCATGTTTTGGGAGAGTGAAGTGAGTAGATTGGAAACTCGGGCCATTCATGCGGGAGCGAGCCATTCGGCGGTCGGCGACCCGGTCCTTAATATTCTGTCGCCGGCAACCAGTTTCTACAGCCATCCCGATGCGGTGGGTTTCTCGGCCAACGATCTTGGCGACCAAGCCCCGTATTTCTATACGCGCTGGAGCAATCCGACCACGGATCTGCTGGCGGAGCGTCTGGCGGCGCTGGAAGGCGGAGAGGCGGGGCTGACCTTCTCCAGCGGCATGGCCGCGATTTCCAGCCTGTTTCTGAACCGCTTGCGTTGCGGCGATCATGTGATTGTTTCCAACGTCTGCTATGCCGGCGTAGCCGAACTGGCGCGGGACATCCTGCCCAAGTACGGAATCCGCTCCACGGCGGTCGATACCTCGGATCTCGCTGCCATCGAAGCGGCGCTGCGACCGGAAACCCGGCTGATTCATATCGAGACGCCGGCCAATCCCATCCTGAAGTTGTCCGATATCGCGGCCATCGCCGCACTGGCCCATGCCAACGGCGTCGAGTGCTCGGTCGATTCCACCATGGCCACGCCGGTCGCGACGACGCCGCTGGCGCTGGGCGCCGATTTTGTCGTCCATTCGCTGACCAAGTACATCGGTGGCCATAGCGATGCCCTGGGCGGGGCCATCATCGGGCGCAAGGCCGACCTCGACGCGATTCAGAAAGAGGGTTTGATCCATTTCGGTGCAACCCTGAACCCCTTTGCCGCCTGGTTGATTCTGCGCGGCATGGAAACATTGCCCTTGCGCATGAAGGCGCACGAAGCCAATGCCGGCGCTGTCGCCGCGTTTCTCGCCGCACATCCGCGCGTCGAACAGACCTACTGGCCCGGCCTGGCTTCGCATCCGCAGCATGAGCTCGCACGGCGCCAGATGCGTAATTTCTCGGGCATGGTCTCTTTTAGCGCCAAGAATGGCGCCGCTCTTGCGCGGCAACTGGCAGAGCGCGTCGAGGTCTTTTCTTATGCCGTATCGCTGGGAAAAACGCGGAGTCTGCTGTGCTATGTGCCGAGCGATGACATCATCCGCTCCTCGTTCGGGCTTGAGGGGCGAGATGCCGAGAATTACCGCGCCTGGACCGGAGACGGCACCTTTCGCCTGTCGGTGGGACTGGAGGCGCCCGAAGATCTGATCGCGGACCTGGAGCGGGCGCTGGATTGAAGAGAGACGGGCAAGCGATGCTTCAACGGGCGGGCCAGTCCAGCGTGCGCGCGCTGCGGTAGCAGCGCGCGCTACCGTCGAAGGGGTCGGTGAAGGAGATGGAGCGCGCGAGCAAGAGCAGATGGCTGGAGAAGTCGTCGACGGCCTTGTCGGGCATCCTCTCGGGATACCAGGGGTCGCCGTGGATGGCTATTCCCATCGCGGCCATATGCGCGCGCAGCTGGTGTTTCTTGCCGGTCAGCGGCGTGAGCCGGTAGCGCGCGAACTCGCCGCAGCGTTCCATCAGTTCGATCCGCGTTTCGCTATTGGGCTCGCCGGGGACTTCGCACATGAGGAAGCCGGTCTCGCCTTCCTGCAAGCGGCTGCGGCGGACCGTCGGCAGAAGTATCCCTGGGTGGAAGCCGGCGATCGCCTCATATTCCTTGCCGACCTCATGTCTTTGAAACAGGGTCTGATAGGCGCCGCGATCGTCGTGTCGGGTGCAGAACAGGATCACTCCTGCCGTCTCGCGGTCAAGGCGGTGGATGGGGGTCAGTTCCGGCAGCGATAGCGAAATGCGCAAACGGGTGAGCAGGGTTTCGTGGACATGGCGTCCGCCGGGCATGCAGGCCAGGAAGTGCGGTTTGTCGGCCACGACCAGTCGCTCGTCGCGGTAAAGTACCGGCGAGTCGAAGGGGATCGCGGTTTCCGTTTCCACTTCCCGGTAGTACCAGATGCGCTGTCTGGCCGGATAGGGACTGTCGAGCTGGAACGGTTGGCCTGCGTGATCGAACACCTGACCGCTGGCGAGACGGGTGCGCCAGGCGTGTTCGGCCACGTGCGGAAACCGGTGCAGCAAAAAGGACAGCAGCGAAGGCCACTGCCCTGGCGGCAGGTGCAAGTGGCTGGGGGACAGGCCATCGCGAAGCGGCAGCGGGGCGATCAAATGACTCATGGCTACGATGATACGGCAGCCGGGGGCGTCATGTCAGAGCGACGGCGACCGGCGCTTAATCCGCTAGCCCGAATATCTGCCGGAAATCGACTTCGGCCGGGAGCTCCACCGGGGGCTGGATGCCGGACTGTACATGGTTCAGATGTTCAAGCATCAGTTGCTCGGCCCGGCTCGCGTCGCCTTGCTCGATCGCGTGCACGATGTCTGAGTGCTCGTCCTCCGGGCAGGCGCGGTTGCTGCCGTCGGAGTACTGGGCGATGAGCAAACCGGTGAGAGCGACCAGCCGGCGCAGGTTCTCGGCATAGAGACGATTGCCGGTGGTCTCCGCCAATAGCACATGAAATTCGCCGGTCAGGCGGGCGAGGGCGCTGTGGTCGTTGTCCTGCCTGGCCGTCGCCTCTTTGCGCAAGTGTCCGCGCAGTGTGTCGACGCTGCTCTTGCTGTCAAGGCCGGACAATTCGGCCGCGATCGCACGCTCCAGCGCACGGCGCACGGCAAAGACCTGCTTGATGTCTTCCGCCTTGGGGCTGGATACGAATGCTCCGCGGTTGGGATGCGTTTCGACGATCAGCTCCTGACTCAGGCGCAGCAGGACTTCTCGGATACGGGTCCGGCTCGCGTGAAAAGTCTGGGCGAGTTTTTCTTCGCTTAATTTGGTGCCCGGCAACAGGCGGCATTCGCTGATGGCCGCATAGATGTGGTCATAGATGTCCTGATTGGTAAGCTTCGTATTCATGGGGTGGCTGCCGAGATTTTTATCCGCCAAGGTATAAACGCTTGATGTGGTCGTTGTTCATCAATTCCCTGGATGGTCCTTCCAGCGCAACGTTGCCGGTTTCGAGCACGTAAGTATAACTGGAGAGCGACATTGCCATGCGGCTGTTTTGCTCGACCAGGACTATCGTTATGCCGTCCTTGCGGTTGATTTCCACCAGACTTTGCGCGATTTGGCGGACCACCTGCGGCGCGATGCCTAGCGAGGGTTCGTCCAGCAGCAGCAGACGGGGGCGGGCCATCAGCGCGCGTCCGATCGCGACCATTTGCTGTTCTCCCCCGGACAGGCTCGATCCATGCTGGTGAAAGCGTTCCCTCAGCCGCGGAAAGCGCTCGCAAACGGATTCGAGATCGGAGGCAATCCGGGCCGGGTCGCGCCGGGTGTAGGCGCCCATCAACAGATTGTCCTTGATGCTCATATGGGGAAAGACATGCCTTCCCTCCGGCACCATGACCACGCCCTGCCTGACGAGCGCATGCGTCTGCTCCTGCGCCGATGGCGAGTTGATGATGTGGCCGTCGAGGCGGACTTCGCCTGCCGCCACCCGGCGCAGCCCGGTGATCGCACGCAAGGCCGACGATTTGCCGGCTCCGTTGGCTCCGATCAGCGCCACGATGTCGCCGGTCGGCACCTTGATATTCACGTTCTGCAATGCGCGGACTTCGTCGTAGCACAGCGATACGGCACAGAGTTCCAGATGGGGGATCGCGCTCACAGCCCTAGCTCCTCGTCTTCCTTGCCCAGATAGGCTTCGATCACAGCCGGGTCGAGACGGATTTCCTCCGGCGTTCCTTCCGCTATTTTTTTGCCGAAGTAGAGAACATGGATACGGTCGGAAATGGCCATCACCGCTTTCATATCATGCTCGACCAGCAAGATGGAAACGCCCGATGCCGCCACCTTGCGTGTGATGTTCACCGCCCGGGTGGTTTCGTCCGGGTTCAGACCGGCGTAGGGTTCGTCCAGCAGCAAGACCTGTGGACGTGCGGCCAGCCCCATGGCCATGCCGAGCAGGCGCAGCAGCCCTTGCGGCAAGTGCCGTGCTTCGGTGTCGGCGACCGCGCCCAGTTCCATCAGCTCCAGAATCTCGCGCGCGCTTTCGCTCAGGCGGATCTCATCGCCCCGTGCCCGTGGCAGACCGAAGATGACTTCGAGGTCGTGCGCTTCGCGGTGGAGTTGGTGTGCGAGCGAGACATGTTCCATCGCCGTCAGATCGGGGAAAACCGTGGTCTCCTGAAAGGTGCGCACCAGTCCCAGGCGGGCGATGCGGTGCGGCGACATGCCGGTGATCGTTTGCCCGTGCAGCAGGATCTGTCCGCTGCTGGGTTTGAGGTAACCGGCCAGCATCTTGAATAATGTGCTTTTCCCGGCGCCGTTCGGGCCGATGACCGATACCACCTGCCCCACGGGCGCCGTCAGCGTCAGGTTGATATCTTCATTTGCCATCAGACCGCCGAAGCGTTTGGTGACGTGGCGTGCTTCCAGAATCGGTGCGCTCATGCCCGGACCTCCTTGCGGCGCAGCGTCATGGCCATCAGGCCGTTGGGCAGCAGCAGGATCACGGCGATCATCAGGCCGCCATAGATCAGGGTCTGGTACTGCTGGAACTGGCTGAGCAGTTCGAACAGGATGGTGAGGACAAAAGCGCCCACAATGCCGCCGCTGACGAACTCGAGGCCGCCGAGAAAGCAGAACAACATGTAATAGATGCTGTGCTCAACCGAGAAACTTTGCGGATAGATGCTCTGAGTGAAAACGGCGAAGTAACTGCCGCCGAGTCCTCCCAGACCGCACGCTACCGAGAACGCGATCACGCGATAACGCCAGACATGGGTGCCGAAACTCTCCGCCAGATCTTCATTGAGCCGCATCGCGCGGAAAATCCGTCCGACGCGCGAGTAATGGATGCGCCAGGTCAGCAGCAAGCCGAAACCGAGCAGGGCCAGCGCCAGATAGTAGAGGCCGAAGACCGAGTCGCCGAACGGTTGCGGCAGATCGGTGATGCCTCTGGAACCCTGCGTGAAATCGCCGCCGTTGAGAAAGGCGAGCCTGATGGCCTCGGTCAGGGAGATCGTGAGCATGGAGAAGTAAATGCCGCGCAGCTTGAGAATGAAGCTGCCGATTACCGCCCCTGCGCTTGCCGCTACCAGGGCGGACAGGGGTAGGGCGAGCCAGAAATTCATATGGTAGTGCGCGAGAAAAATAGCAGTCGCGTAACCGCCTATCAGGGCGAAGCCGGCCTGACAGATATTGGTACGGCCGATGGTAAAGGTGAGCCATACGCCAAGCGCGATCAGCGACAGTCCCATGCAGTTCATCAGCACGGAAAACAGGTAGCGCGAGTCGCCGAGCACGGCGGGCAGCAGCAGCAATACGGCCAGGATGGTCATTGCCACTCTGAAGTCTCGGGTTTTGGATGGATTCACTGTGTCGCTCTCCGCGTATTAGCCCCAGGGCTTTCCGAACAACCCGTTGGGCTTGAAGACCAGGAAAACAATCATGGCGACGAAGATCAGCAGGTAGGTCAGACTGCCCGGCAGCAGGTCATAGCCAATGGCCTCGGCAAACCCGAGGAGTACGCCGCCCACGATGGCGCCCGACGTCACGCCGGCGCCGCCTATCATGATCATGATGAAAGCCTTGGTCGAAATATTGGAGCCGATGCCCGAGTTCACGCCGTAGATCGTGACTAGCAATCCGCCGGCCAGGCCGGCCAGCGCCGCTCCGATGGCAAAGCCCAGCGTGGTGATGCTCTTGACGTCGACTCCTTGCAGGCGGGCCGCTTCCTTGTCTTGGGCCACGGCGCGCAAAGCGCGGCCGGGGCGGGTGTATTGTACGAATAGCAACAGTGCCGCGATGGCGGTGACGGACAGCGCGGCGACCATGGCGTTGGGGTAGGTCAGAATGGCTCCACCTTCGCTGATGTCGCCGAAGATGAAAGAGCCGTCCACCACCGGCGGCACACCGCGCTGTTTTTCGCCAAACAGCGTCAAGGCGAGATTTTCCAGCAGCAGGGCGGTGCCTACCGCCATCAGCATGGAGTTTTCCTCGCGTTTGGCACTGGCGAGCACGGGCTGGAAAAACAGGCGGTTGAACAGCACGCCGACGACGGCCAGCGCCAGCCCGGCCAGAGGCAGCGCCAGCCAGAACGGTAGTTGAAACTGGCCGTAGAGGTAATAGACAACGAAGGCCCCCAGCATATACATCTGGCCATGGGCGAAATTCACGACCCGCATGATGCTGAATACCATCGTCAGCCCGAGCGCGATGAGGGCGTAGACGGATCCCAGCACGATGCCGTTGATCAGCACCTGCAGCATAGAAAACTCCCCTGATAGAGGTGTGAAAGGCGCCCGCCCGGGTGGCGGCGGGGCCGGTGCGGCTCAGTTCTTTATGGTGCCGACGAACAGGGTCTTGAAGTCCTTGCCGGTGAATTCGTTCACCACCAGCGGGACGCCGACCTGGCTGCGGCGACCGAAATCGGCTTTGCCCGTGAATTCCAGCCGGGTCTTGCCCCCCTTCACGAAGGGGTTGCTCATGGAGAAGGTCGCCATCGTCTTCTTGAAGGCCTCGGTATTATTCACGGCGGCCGGATTCTGCTTGAGGACGGCCAGGATCAACTCGAGCGCGTACACTTTGGTGCCTGCCTCATCGTTCCACTCGCCGACGCGCTTCTTGTAAGCCGCGATGAAGGCCTTCATATAGTCGGACTGGATCTCCGGGGTGGAGGCGCCGCCGACGCTGATGAAGCCCCTGGCCTTGTCGCCGGCGACCTGGGCGAGGATCTTGGAATCCTGGCCGGTCTCGGTCGAGATGCTGCCCTTGAAGCCCAGGTCGCGTGCGGCCTTGTTCAGCAGGGGCGCATCGGCCGGTGCGACGCCCGACAGCACGATGTGGTCGGGTTTGTCCCTGATGATTTTGGTCATGACCGGCATGAAGTCCTTGGTGCCCGGTTCGTAGCTATCGGAATCCGCAACGACCTTCAGCCCGAGCTTCCTGGCCGCTGCGACACCCTCCGCCTGCTGGTTCTTTGCATCCGACTCGTTGCGCGCGAGGAAGGCGATCGACTTCACGCCCTTTTTGTTCTTCAGGTATTCATAAATGATGGGGCCGACTTGATAGCTGGCCACCATGCCCAGTACCGAGGCATTGGCGGGTGCCTTGTACAATTCCTTGGCAAAGGCGTAGGGGAAGTTCAGCGCATGGGCGCGCTCGACCACGGGCTTGACCGCCAGAGCCGTCGTGTCGATATTCGGTCCTATGATGTACTTGATGCCCTGGCTGGTCAGTTTTTCCGCATTGGTCACCGAGACCTTGGGGTCGTTTTTATCATCCAGGGCAACGACTTCGATTTTGTACTTCTGACCGCCGATATCGACGCCACCCTTGGCGTTATACATATCCGCCGTGGTTTCGGCACAGTATTTGTTGACCAGCCCCCAGGATGCCGCCTCGCCCGACATCACGCCGTTGACGCCGATTTTCAGGATTTTTTCCGCATGGGCGCTGCCCAGCAGGAACCAGGGAGCGACGGCAGCCAGTACCGCCGCGCGAATCATGCTTCTCTTCTGCATCGAACGTTCCTTTCCATTTCCAAAAGTGGTTGCGGACGCATGGGCTTATCAAGGAGACCCGCTACTGTTGCATGCACGTTTCGTGCCAGGATTGAAGACATGTTTTTGTTGAGTTAGTATCCATTCGTATGGAAAATTGTAGACAATCTGTTTATTTATTGAATTCAATAAGTGCAACTGATTACATACATGTGCATATCGCACCGTTATGATGCATTCGCAGGAGCGGCTCAGCATGAAGATCAAAGTGATCAACCCCAATACGACTTGGTCCATGACCCATACCATAGGCGCGGCCGCCAGGGCCGTCGCGTCGAGCGGGGTCGAGATCGTCGCCGTCAGCCCCGCGCATGGGCCGGCTTCCATCGAGGGGCACTACGACGAGGCGATGGCTTGCATCGGTCTGCTGGAAGAAGTGCGCAAGGGCGAAGCCGAGGGCGTTGACGCCTATGTGATCGCCTGCTTCGGCGATCCCGGGCTGGATGCGGCCCGGGAAATCGCCACCGGTCCGGTCATCGGGGTCGCGGAGGCCGCGATGCGGACGGCCTGTTATCTGGCGACCGGATTTTCCGTTGTCACTACATTGCAGCGAACGGTTGTCATCGCCGAGCATCTTGTGGATAAATACGGTGTACGCAATCATTGCCGAAAAGTGCGGGCGTCGGCGCTGGCCGTGCTGGAACTGGAAGATCCGCGCAGCAATGCTTACCGGACGATTCTGGCCGAGTGCCGGCGGGCGATGGCTGAAGACGGCTGCGCGGCCATCGTGCTCGGGTGCGCCGGGATGGCCGATCTGTGCCTGCGTCTGCAAGACGAGTTGGGCGTTCCGGTCATCGATGGCGTCGCTGCCGCCGTGGCGACTGCCGAGGGGCTGGTGCGGGCCGGGTGGTCGACCAGTAAAACGGGCGACTATGCGCCACCCCTGCCCAAGCCCTATATCGGTGCCTGCTCCTGATTCGCCGTTCTTTCCCGGCGCCGTCTATGCTGTGCTTATGCACGGGCGGAGGTTTTCCGCCCGTGCGATGTGTATGATGTCGCGTTCGAATCGAACTTGATGGAAAGAGAAGCCTCTATGTCGTCGGATATCAAACTGGATGCCAAGGTGTATCAGGCCATCGAGCAGCATTGCGAACAGGGCGACCGCCATACGGAAGCCGGCGAATACGAGCCGGCGCTGGCCGAGTACGCGAGTGCCTGGAATTTGCTGCCCGATCCGCAGCGCGCCTGGGAAGCGGCGACCTGGATACAGATCGCCATCGCCGATGCGCACTTCTTCGCCGGCCGTTTTCCTGAGGCGGAGCTGGCGCTGGAGTTCGCGCAAACCTGCCCGGGGGGGCTGGGCAACCCCTATGTCGATCTGCGGCTGGGACAGGTATTTTTCGAGCAGGGCGATGTCCGGGCTGCGCGCGAGTGTCTGCTGCGCGCCTATCAGGCCGGCGGCGAAGAATTGTTCGAAGGGGAAGACGATAAATACCGCCTCTGGTAATCCGCTGCCAGCTGGGCGGGTGCCGGGAGCCGATCGATCACACGATGGAGGATGCGTTGAGCGCTGTAGACGAAATGACGCCGTATCAGTTGCTTGGGGGCGAAGGGGTGGTGCGCTGGTTGTGCAATCGCTTCTACGACATCATGGATAGCGAACCTGCGGCAGCGCCGCTGCGGGCCATGCATCCGGCCGATCTGGCCGGCTCGCGCCAGAAGTTGTTCATGTTTCTGTCCGGCTGGCTGGGCGGGCCGTCCTTGTATATCGAAGCCTTCGGTCATCCGCGGCTGCGCATGCGCCATCTGCCGTTCGCCATCGACGAGGCGGCGCGCGACCAGTGGATGGCCTGCATGCGCACGGCGGTGGGCGAACTGGTGGTGGAAGACGAGGTGAAGGACAAACTGCTGGCCGCTTTGTACCAGACCGCCGATTTCATGCGCAACACGTAAGCCTCAGGCGGAATCGTCCCCTTGCCGGCCCCGGCCCGGGAGCGTTCCGTTGTCATGACTTCCCTCTTTTTCTTCGCGCTGCAGCAGTTCGCGCTTGCGCTCGACGCCCCAGCGGTAACCGCTGATGCCGCCATTGCGTCTGACGACGCGGTGGCAGGGAATCGCCACGGCGATGCGATTGGCTGCGCAGGCGCGGGCGACGGCCCGCACCGACTGCGGCGAGCCGATGCGGGTGGCGATATCGGTATAGCTGACGGTCGTGCCCGGCGGAATATCGCACAGCGCCTGCCACACGCGTTGCTGGAACGCGGTGCCGCGCACATCGAGCGGCAGCTTCAGGCCGAGCGCCGGTGCTTCGACGAAACCCACGACTTCGGCGACCAGACGTTCGAAATCGGCGTCGCCCCCGATGAGATCGGCTCTGGGGAATTGATCCTGCAGATCGCGCAGCAAGGCATCCGGGTCGTCGCCGAGCGAAATCGCGCAAATGCCGCGCTGGCTTTGTGCGACCAGAATGGCACCCAGCGAGCACTGTCCGACGGCGAAGCGGATCGTGGCTTGCTGTCCTCCGCGACGGAAGTCGCCCGGGCGCATTCCCAGCATACGCGTCGATGCCTGGTAAAAACGGCTGTTGGAATTGAAGCCGGCATCGTAGAGGGCACGGGTGATGGTGGCGGAGCGGGGCAGCTCCGCGCGCAGGCGGCGCGAGCGGTTGGCATCGGCATAGGCTTTGGGCGTCAAGCCGACTTCAGCCTTGAATACGCGATGAAAATGGAAAGGACTGATGCCGGCGGCGGCGGCCATTTCCGCCAGGCTGGGCGGTGTCTCTGCGTCTTCTATCAGGCGGCAGGCCACGGCGACCAGCTCGGCGCGGCGCGCGGCGGTCATGCTGCGGTCCGCGCCATGCCGTCCGCTCGGGCGATAGCCGGCGGCTTCTGCCGCATGCGCGTTATCGAAAAACTCGACGTTCTCGCGTTTGGGCAAGCGCGCCGACGAACTCGGGCGCGCGTAGACGCCGGTTGTCTTGACCGCGTAGACAAACTGCTCATCGGCGGCCGGGTCGCGGCGTAGTACGATTTCCCAGCGCGCGTCGTCACTGGCATCAATGTCCGGGTTGATCATGATGGGCTCCACACGATGACTTAACGCTAGCACACTAGGCCGTTCCTGACGGACGCGAACCTCGCATCTTGCGTTTGAATTCGCGCCCTTCGCTCTTTTTACCCGGCCTTGCGGAAGGTCAGGCTGATCCGCTGCCGACCGAGCAGGGGATGCGGATGATCCGGTACGGCCATGACCCCATGGTAGCGCAAACGGTCTTCACCTCCCCACACGACGACATCGCCATGCCGGAGCGGTACGCGCACCGTTTTGTCTGCGCGCACATGCCCTCCGAACAGAAAAACGGCGTCCATGCCCAGCGACACCGTGACAATGGGGGCGCCGAAGTCGCGCTCGTCCCGGTCCTGATGCAGCGACAGCTTTGCTCCGGGAAGGTAGCGGTTGATCAGGCAGGCGTCGGGCTCGAACTCCGGAAAGCCAGCCTCCAGGGCCGTATCCCGTGCGAGGTGCGCAAACAGGGCGGGCATCGGCGGCCATGGCGCCCGGGTCTCGGGGTCGATGGCGCCATAGTGGTAGCCGTTGCGGTCGCTGATCCAGCCGAGGCTGCCGCAGTTGGTCGACGCCATCGACATGGTGTGGCCGCCGGCGGTGGTCATCCGGCGAAATGGCGAATGCCGTTCAAGTGCGCAGACTTCGGCGAACAGGGCATCGGCGTGGGGCAGGGCCCGGCCGCGCAATACGCTGGCGCCGGGTCCGAGGGACAGCCGCTCCACGCAGCCATCCGGATCGGAAAACAGGTCAAGAGTCATGGCGATTTCCATGCGCAGCGGAGAATGTCTTGCCCGCGGGCGCGAGCGTTCTCCCGTTCACGAATTCCAGGCGATCATGGCACGCTTGCCTGCATGTCGTCGACCGGCGGGAGACGCCACCGCGTCTCCCGCCGGCTTCACTTTGTGGCCGCGGTCGTCCAGCCGCCCCCCATGGCCTGGATCAGCGCCACGGTCGCGCGGGCGCGATCGGCATCGAGCTGGGCCGCTTCTTTCTGTTGTTGCAGCACGCTGCGATCGGCATCGATGACGTCGAGCTGGCTGACCGAGCCCTCGCGGTAGCGTATCTGCGACAGCGTGGCGGCACGCCGCGCCGAAGCGACCGCCGCATCCTGGGCCTCGATCTGTTCGCCGAGCAAGCGCAGGTGGGCGAGATTGTCCTCGACCTCTTTAAAGGCGCGCAGCACGGTCTGCCTATAGGCGGCGACGTCTTCCTCGTAGGCTGCCGTGGCTTGGTCGACACCGGCCTGGCGCGCGCCGCCGTCAAATACCGGCAAGGTCAGCATGGTGCCGACCAGCGGTCCAAGCAGAAAGGTCCGGCTGCTCCACTTGAACAGGTCTCCCAGCTCTGCCGACTCGTAGCCCAGTGCCCCGGTCAGGTTCAGGCGCGGAAAGAAGGCGGCACGTGCGCTGCCGATGCGCGCATTGGCAGCCGCGAGCGCCCTTTCGGCGGCGGCGATGTCGGGCCGGCGTTCCAGCAGGGTCGAGGGCAGCCCTGGCGGCACCTGCGCCGTGATCCTTTGCAGGGGCTGGGCCGGGAATGCAAATGCAGCCGGCGCCCGTCCGAGCAGAATCGCCAGCGCATGTTCCGCCACCGCCCGTTGCCGCGCGACGCCGATGGATTCGGAACGGGCCGAGGCCAGTTCCGTGCGCGAGCGCGCGAGTTCCAGTTCACTGACATCGCCTTCGTCGAAGCGGTGCTGGATGAGGGCGAGACCCTGCTCGCGCAGGCCGACGGTTTCGCTATACTGCGCGGCCAGCGTATCCAGCTCGCGCAGCGAGAAATAGGCCTGGGCGATATCGGCTTGAATGGCCAGCCGCAGCGACTGGAACAGCGCTTCGCTGCGGGCGCTGTCGGCCGTGGCGGCATCGATGCTGCTGCCGATGCGGCCGAACAGGTCGGCTTCATAATCGACACTGGCCTGGGCCCGCCACAAGGTCGTCGGATGCGTATCCGCATCGGCGGCCAGACCCTGCGAGGCCGGAGACGTCCGCTGCCGGGTCGGACCTGCGCCCAGCCCTATCTGCGGGAACAAGGCGGAGCGCGCGTTCTGCTGCAGGGCGCGCGCCTGCAACAGCCGTGCGAGTCCGGCTTTCAGGTCCTGGTTGTTTTCTGCGGCTAGCTCTTCGAGCCGGTCCAGCGCCGGGTCCGCGAATATTTTCCACCATTCGCCGCGTGTCTGCGCTTCGGCAGGCTCGGCCGTTTTCCACTGGCCGGCGACTTCCTTGAACACGGTCGGGGTTTCCACCATCGGCCGCTGATAGGGCGGGGCCGCCGAGCAGCCGGCGAGGGCGAAGGCCATGGCGAACACGGCCAGTCGTACGGCGCGATGGCGCCGCTGATACAGATGAATCATGTGGGTATCTCCTGCCGCTTAAGCCTGTTCGGGGTGGGGCGGTGCGATCGGTGCTTCGTGCGGGCTGGCCGAGTGCAGCGCGTGGCGTTTATCCAGAGTGCGTAGCAGCACATAGAAGGCCGGGGTCAGGAACAGTCCGAAGAAGGTCACGCCGAGCATGCCGAAGAAGACGGCAACCCCCATGGCGTGACGCATTTCCGAGCCTGCGCCGCTTGACGTGACGAGTGGAATCACACCCATGATGAAAGCGATCGAGGTCATCAGAATGGGACGCAAGCGCAAGCGGCTGGCATTGATGGCGGCCTGTATCGGTGACTCGCCCTGGATTTCGAGTTCGCGGGCGAACTCGACGATCAGGATGGCGTTCTTGCATGCGAGTCCGACCAGCACCATCAGCCCGATCTGGGTGAAGATGTTATTGTCGCCGCCGGTCAACCAGACGCCGGTCAGCGCGGCGAGAATGCCCATGGGGACGATCAGGATGACGGCCAGCGGCAGAGTCAGACTTTCATACTGGGCGGCCAGTACCAGGAATACCAGTAGCAGGCTGATCGGGAACACCCAGATGCCGGCGTTGCCCGCCAGTATTTTCTGGTAGGTGAGGTCCGTCCACTCGAACTTGACGCCGCGCGGCAGAGTGCGCGCCGCAATGCGCTCGGCGGCAGCCTCGGCCTGGGTGGACGAGAAGCCGGGAGCCGGGCCGCCATTGATGTCGGCGGCGGTATAGCCGTTGTAGCGGACGACCATTTCCGGACCGAAAGTCGGACTGACCTTGACCAGCGACGACAGCGGAACCATCTCGCCCTGATTGTTGCGCGTCTTCAATTGCAGGATGTCCTCGGGACGGGAACGGAAAGGGGCGTCCGCCTGGGCGCGAACCTGATAGACGCGACCGAAGCGGTTGAAGTCGTTTACATACAGCGAGCCGAGATAGATCTGCATGGTGTCGAACACATCGGTGACCGCGACTCCCTGCTGTTTGGCCTTGACCCGGTCCAGATCGACATCGAGTTGCGGGACATTGATCTGGTAGCTGGAGAACATCGGCCCCAGTTCCGGTGCTTTTTTCGCCGCCGCCATGAACGCATTGGCCGCATTGTTCAGTTCGGTGTAGCCGACGGCGCCGCGATCTTCGACCTGCATCTTGAAGCCGCCGACCGTGCCGAGTCCGAGGACAGGAGGGGGCGGGAAGACGGCGATGAATGCTTCCTGGATGGCGGCGTACTTGGCGTTCAGCGCCCCGGCGATGGCGCCGGCCGCGAGTTGCGGCGAGCGGCGCTGCTCGAAAGGCTTGAGCGTGACGAAAACGACACCGGCGCTGGAGCTGTTGGTGAAGCCGTTGATCGACAGGCCGGGGAAGGCGACGGCGCTTTCCACGCCAGGCTGGGCCAGGGCAATCGCACTCATGCGGCGGATCACGGCCTCGGTGCGGTCGAGCGAAGCGCCGTTCGGCAACTGCGTGAAACTGATCAGGTATTGCTTGTCCTGCGCGGGCACGAAGCCGCCGGGCAGCAGATAGGACACGCCGACGGTGAGCCCGAGCAGCAGGGCGTAGACGCCCATCGCCGATGCCTTGCGGGCGATGACGCCGGTGACGCCGCGGGCGTAGCGCTCGGAGGTGCGCCCGAAGAACCGGTTGAACGCGCCGAAGAAGCCGCCCAGGTAGCGATTCATCAGCCGGGTCAGGCGGTCGGGCCTGCTGTCGTGGGCTTTAAGCAGCATGGCGGCCAGGGCCGGCGACAGGGTCAGCGAATTGAATGCCGAGATCACGGTCGAGATGGCGATGGTCATCGCGAACTGCTTGTAAAACTGCCCGGTCAGGCCGGTCATGAAAGCCAGCGGCACGAACACGGCGGTCAGGGTCAGTGCGATGGCGACGATGGGGCCGCTAACCTCTCGCATCGCGCGGTAGGTCGCTTCCCGCGGCGACAATCCGGCACTGATGTTGCGCTCGACGTTCTCGACCACGACGATGGCGTCATCGACGACGATGCCGATGGCCAGCACCATGCCGAATAGCGACAGGGCATTGATCGAGTAACCGAAGCCCAGCAGTAGCGCGAAGGTGCCGACGATGGAAACCGGGACCGCCAGGAGCGGAATGATAGAGGCCCGCCAGGTTTGCAGAAACACAATCACGACCAGTACCACCAGTGCAATGGCTTCCAGCAGGGTATGGACGACCGCTTCGATACTGGAGCGCACAAACTGCGTCGGGTCGTACACGATGCGGTACTGGATGGATGAGGGGAAATCGCGCGCGAGTTCCGCCATCGTCGCACGCACCTGTGACGACACTTGCAAGGCGTTTGCGCCTGGCGCCTGGAAGATGGGAATCGCAACCGCGGGCTTGTTGTCCAGCAGCGATCGCAGGCCGTACTCGGATGCGGCCAGTTCGATGCGCGCGACATCGGCCAGGCGGGTCACGGCGCCATCGGGCGCAGCCTTGATCACGATGGCACCGAATTCGGCCTCGCTTTTCAAGCGCCCCTGGGCGTTGACATTCAGTTGCAGGGGGACGTTCGGGCCGCTGGGCGTGGCACCGATGACGCCGGCGGCGACCTGGACGTTCTGTTCGCGGATTGCGCGCACGACGTCGGAGGCGGTCAGATTGCGCTGGGCGACTTTCTGCGGGTCGAGCCATATGCGCATGGCGTAGTTGCCTGAGCCGAACAAGCCGACCTCACCCACGCCCTGAAGCCGGGCCAGACGGTCCTTGATATTGAGTACCGCGTAGTTGCGCAAGTAGGTCATGTCATAGCGATTGTCGGGCGAGATCAGGTGCACCACCATGGTCAGGGTCGGCGAGCTCTTGATCGTGGTGACGCCGAGCCGCTGTACATCTTCCGGCAAGCGCGGCAGGGCCTGTGCGACCCGGTTCTGCACCAGTTGCTGTGCCTTGTCGGGGTCGGTGCCGATCTTGAAGTTGACGGTGACGGTCAGGTTGCCGTCGCTATTCGCCTGCGACTGCATATAGAGCATGTTCTCGACGCCGTTGATCGACTCTTCGAGAGGCGATGCGACCGTCTCGGCAATGACCTTGGGATTGGCGCCAGGGTATTGGGCGCGTACGACGACCGACGGTGGCACGACTTCCGGGTATTCGGAAATCGGCAACTGGAACAGGGCCAGCACGCCGGCGAGCAGGATCACGACGGAAAGCACGCCGGCAAAAATGGGCCGGTCGATGAAGAACTTCGAAATATTCATGGCCGTCTGTCCTTAGCCTTGGTCCGTGGCGGCAGCGCCGGCCATCGGGACGATATTGGGATGGACGCTGTCTCCCGGGCGTACCCGTTGCAGGCCGTTGACCACGATGCGCTCGCCCGGTTTGAGCCCGCTCTCCACGACGCGCAGACCATTCTGGATGCTGCCGAGTTTTACTTCGCGGTACGCGGTCTTGTCGCCCGGGCCGACCACCAGGACGAAACGCTTGGCCTGATCGGTGCCGATTGCTCTCTCGTCGATCAGCAGGGCCTGCCGCTGGCTGGCGCCGCCGAGCCGGATGCGGGCGTAGAGGCCGGGAAGCAGGCGTCCGTCCGGATTATCGACAATGGCGCGCAGGCGAATCGTGCCGGAGGTGCTGTCGAGGTGGTTGTCCACCGAGCTCAGGCGTCCGGTGAGAGGGTAACCCTCTCCGTCTGCGAGTCCGATGTGAATGGGGAGCGTCCTGCCCTTGGCGCCATCGACCACTTTGAGATAACTCTGCTCGTCCACGTCGAAGGCCGCATAGATGCGATCGGCTGACACCAGAGTCGTCAGCGCCGGGCCGTTGCCGACGGCAACGAGGTTGCCGTCGGTGACTTCGGCGCGCGAGGCGCGGCCGGATATCGGAGCGGTGATGCGGGTGTATTCCAGATTGAGGCGTGCGACTTTGAGCGAGGCCTGCGCCGCCTGCAGGTTGGCGGCCGCTTCGCGCGCGGCATTCTGCTTCTCGTCGAAGTCGCGGCGGGCGATGGCATTGTCGGCCAGAAGCCGCGTGCCGCGCGCCAGATCGCTGGCGGTATAGGCGGCGCGGGCCTCGGCTCCGCTCAACTGTGCTTGCGCGCGCGCGAGCTCGGCTGCGAAGGGGCGAGGGTCGATCGTGAACAGCAGATCGCCCTTCTTGACGAGGGCGCCATCCTTGAAATGCACGGCGGTCAGGATGCCGGCTATCTGCGGGTGGATCGCGACCTGGTCGATGGCTTCCAGGCGTCCCGAGTAGAGTTGCCACTCGGTGATCGGGCGCTGGTCGACGGCGGCTACATCGACCGTCGGCGCCGCGGGAGGCGCCGGCGCGGCCTGGGCACGATTGTATTGGACGGCGAGGCTGCCGCCGAGGCCGAACAGCCCGGTCACGGCGGCGGCGAGGAGAAGGCGTTTATGGCGTTGGGGCATGATGATTCCTCTCAAGAAGGGGGGTGTTCGCATAGCGCGGCCAAGTCGTCCGGCCAAAGGCGACGGCGCAGAAAGTGGGCGACCTCGACGAGGGTGGCGTGGTCGGTGGCAAGCGAGGCGTGCTTGATTCCGGCTGCACGGAGCACCTGGGTCGGCACGCCGGCCGCGATCAGTGCCGAGGCGTATTTCTCGGCCTCGGCGTGCAGGACGTCGCACTCGGCGGTGATGATCAAGGCCGGCGGCAATCCGGCCTGCCGGACCGAAGACAGCGGCGAGGCGTACGGATGCAGGCGCAGCCGCGTCTCGGGCAGGTACTGGCGGTAATAGTCGGCGCAGGCGGCGGCGCTGAGGTCGGAATGCAGGCGGTCGCCATCGCCGAGCCGTGTCATGCTCGGGTCCAGCATCGGCGCGAGCAGGACTTGGGCACTGATATCGGGCCCGTTGCGGTCGCGCGCCATCATGCTCAGGCAGGCTGCCAGGTTGCCGCCGGCATCGTCGCCTGCGACGGCCAGCCGTCGCGGGTCGGCGCCGAGACGCGCGGCATTGGCCGTCGCCCAGAGTGCGGCGGTGTGGGCGTCTTCCGGCGCGGCGGGAAACGGTCGGGCCGGCGCGAGGGCGTAAGCGACGGCCAGCACCAGCGCCGGGCAGTATGTGGCAATAAAGCGGGCGGGGATGTCGGCGTCGTCCAGGCTGCCGCCGACGAAGCCGCCGCCATGAAAGTAAAGGATCATGGGCAGGTCCTGTTCCTGGCGCTCAGGGCGGTGCAGGCGCAGGGCGATCGGACCGAAGGGGCCCGGAATGACGCAATCCTCGGTTCGGGGGAGGGAACGCAGCAGGGCGGTTTCCATCGTGGTTTGGGGCAGGCAGCTGCCGGGAGTGGCGATGGTTGAAGTGTCGGTGTTATTTTTACTTGGATAAATGCTTAAATATCGATAACATTATTCATGTGAGGCAAACAATAGGGGCAACCCGGAAGGGAGGGGCATGGACCACTTTCAGGCCATGCAGGTCTATACGCGTGTGGTCGATGCCAACAGTTTCACCCGTGCGGCGGAAAACCTTGGGCTGCCGCGTGCGACGGTGTCGACTATCGTTCAGAATCTGGAGGCTTTGCTGCAGGTGCGCCTGCTCAACCGCACCACGCGCCGGATCAGTCTGACGCCGGATGGTGCCGCCTATTACGAGCATTGCGCCCGTATTCTGAGCGAGGTGGAAGAAACAGTATCGTCATTCCGGGATGTTTCCGGAGGGCCGAAGGGGCGTTTGCGCATCGACGTGCCATCGGTCATCGGGCGGCAGATTCTGATCCCGCAACTGTGCAGTTTTCATTGCCGCTACCCCGAAGTCGAACTGGTGATCGGGATGGGGGACAGGCAGGTCGACCTGGTGCGCGAGGCCGTGGATTGCGTGATCCGGGTCGGCGAACTGCAGGATTCGACGCTGGTGGCGCGGCGCATTGGCCTGTTCCAGGCGGTGACCTGCGCGTCGCCGGACTACCTCGAGCGATATGGCGTGCCTGCCAGCATCGACGATTTGGAGAACCATATGGCGGTTCATTATTTTTCGAGTCGAACTGGCCGCACCATCGACTGGGATTTCGTCATCGATGGCGAGTCGAGGCCGGTCAAGATGCGCGGGGCCATTTCGGTCAACGACGGTGAAGCCTATGTCGCCTGCGGTCTGCAGGGATTCGGCCTGATTCAGCCTGCCCGCTTCATGGTCTTGCCGCATCTGGAATCGGGAGCCTTGCTGGAAATTCTGCCCCAGCTCTCGCCGGCCCCCATGCCTATTTCGGTCGCCTATATGCAGAACCGCCACTTGTCGCCCAAGGTCAGGGCGTTCGTGGATTGGGTTGCCGATCTGTTCGGTGCATGCCCCCTGCTGGGCGGTGTGGGCAGCCCCAGCGAGGAATGCCGCTTTGCGCTGGCGTCCGGCTATAACACGCTACGCAGCGAGATGGAGTCGCAGAACATCGCCGAATCGATCTCTCACGCGCAGTAGGGGGCGAACGGGCGTCGCACACGAGTCATTCAATCGTTCCGCAACGGCATCCCCTCGCTTCGAGCCGCGATCTCGAACGTGTTCTGGATCTTCATAACCATTTTCCTATAGTGGTTATGATCGGTGCGTCCGGGAATGAGCTATACCGGCATACAAATCCAGAAAAATCATAAGGAGCGAGACATGTCGATTACCGAAGCCGAGCTGAATTTGCTGGCGCGTATCCATATGAAGAAGAAAGTCAGCCTCCCGCCCGACGAGTACAGAAGTCTGCTCGATCCGGAGTCCCCGCTGATCGAAGTGGGACCGGCAGGACACTATGTATTGACCGCAAAGGGCAGGGAACTCTTGATAGATAAGGGACGGCTGGCGAGCGCCTGGTAGCGCCGGAGGAACGGCTGCCGTCGCACACCCGGGACGCGCGCCGGGGCGGTGGCCGCCGCGAAACGGGACTTCAGCTGATGCGCACGGCGCTGTTCCGATCGTTGTGAATCGTGATCGAGACCGGTTTCCCGTTTTGATCGATCGCGTGCAGAGTGATGTATTTGGGCGACGACGGGAAGTCTTCGCCGATGATCTGTTCAATCAGCTGTTTTCCGCTATCGAAGACACGTTCCGATGTGCTCCCATCCACAAAATTCGTCGTTATTCTCAGATCAGTCATTGTGATTCCAATGGAGTATATTATTGGTTGAACAGGCGGGCCGCAAAATATCGATCCGCGTCAATTTTTTCGATTTATCGCTTTACCGGCCGTTATCGGAATAAATCGGCCGCACCGGGTTTTCATAACGGCATTCTGGCAATGCCGCCGGGTCATTAATAAGTCTGATGGTCAAGCGAAGATCGCAGTGCCATACCGAGGACGCGCTTTGAATGATGCATGCGTATAAGGATCGCACTGAAGTTGAGTTATTTTACCACTTCGCGCACCGGTTGATCGCACGTGTCGACACGTTTTGTCTTTCTTGGCTTTTTTTTGTGCCGACAACGACCGCATGCAGGCGGAGGCCCCCCGTACACGTGCTCTTCTGGGCAATGTGGGCGCTTTCGCGACACGGCAGCCTCCCCCGCTCGGTCTTGTCGCCGATTTCATGCCCATGCGGCGGGCTGCCCGTCTTTCAGCCTGGCCGTCCGGATAGCGGGGCCGGGGATGATTCCAGCCCCACCGCACGGCATGTTTCCGCAACGGTGTCGCCGTCCGGTGTTTTTCCGATCTCCGCGTCGTTGGCGGCCGTTTCGGCGTTCTTTGTTACCGTCCGAGTGATTCATTTCTTCATTATGAATGGCTTGCTCGTGAAAATATGCGCTATGCGCGGAAGTTGATTTTCATTTTCCAAATTTCACGATCATTCCCATTATGGCTAAACGGCATTTTCGGCCGGACGGTTTTTTCACGGGATGTGTTCAGCGGATATCGGTTCGCGGCCCGGTTCAGGCAACAGACTCCGCTGCGACGCCGCAAAAAGGTATCCTCTTGGTTGCGGACGGATTTGTCTGCCTATCATTTTTCAGCAGCGGGTAGATTGTCATGGGTTTATTGGATACGTATGCGGAACGGGCTTTACTGGTCGAAGGGGTCGCCGGCAGCGGCAAGTCGACACTGATCGCGAGCGAGGCCAAGGATTGCATCCGGGTTGGCAAAACCTTGCTGGTGACTTACAGCAAGGCCGGCCGTGATGTCTTGCAGCGCTATATGCAAAAAGAAGGGGTATTTGCCGAGCGTACGGCCAACCTCCAGATCAGCACCATCGACGGGCTGGCGATGAAAATCCTGCGCAAGCTGGGCGAAAACCGCTATCCGCTCGGTCGCGGGGCCGTCATCCATAGCGTGTTGCCGAAAGTCATCGAGCGTGCCGCCGCCGATTTGCAATGGCTGGACCCCTATCCCAATTTTGCGGCGCAGGATCTCAAGCATGTCCTGAAGGATATCGAGTTCTACCGGGCCTCGGGTGCCTCGAGCGCCGACTACGACGAGGAGAGGGAGGCCATTTGCGGGGATAATCTGCATTTCGATCTGGCGGCGATCCGCATTCTGTTCCGCCACTACGAGACCCTGCGCGAGAGCTGGCAGCCCCCCGCGCAGAGCGATGTGCTCGGCATGCTGGACCCGGACTTCAGCGCCAGCGATACACAGAAGCGTTGCGGCTTCCGCATGGTTTCGGAAGCGGTGTACGACCTGTTGCAGCAGCCCGAGTTTTTCGACGCCGAAACCACCTTGTCCCGGTTTGGCTTCCGCTACGTCCTGATTGACGAGTTGCACGATACAACGCCGCTGCAGATGCGTTTTTTGTGCGGAATCGCGCATAAGTCCGCGCGGATACTGGCAGTGGGCGACCGTAATCAGAATATCTATGCGTGGCGCAATACCGACACGGATACGGTGTTCAAACAATATCAGAGCTATTTCCAGGCCGCGCGCGTCGACTGGCTCGCCAGTCATCGTTTCGGAACCTCGCTCGCCAGGATGGCCGGTCATGTGACCGGTCGCTCCATCACATCGGATGCCCGTCATCGCACCGTGATTCATGCGTACCGGGATGCGCCGGCCGAAGCGGTTCAGAAAGTGGCGGCTGCCGATGGCTTGCTTGAAACGGCGGTCATCTGCCGCGATCAAGCCGATAAAATCGGAGCCGGCTTTCAGTTGGTCGATGCGCTGACCAGCAGTGGCTTCGCGCTGGGATTGAATCTGACCGACAGTTTCGCCTGTCGCATCGTATCGTTTTTGCATGCGGCGCACAGCCCGCGCTCCAGCATCCCCGCCGCAGGTCTCGCGGCGGCGGCGGCGGCCTTTCTCGCGCTGCCGCATTGCCTGCTCCCGACGGCCGGTCGGCGCGAAGTCGAGGAACGGGCCGCCGGGGGCGGAATTCGCATGTATCTGGATATCCATCTTTCCGCCAATGTCCCGCTTGCGGCCTGGCGGCCGGACATGATGGCGGCGCTCGCATCCTGGCTCGCCCTGCCGGCGGATGCCGATCTCGCGACGGCGCTCAGAGCGTTTCAGACACGCTCTGCCCTGTTGAGCGGAGCCAGCCAGGGGGCCGTGCATGCGGTCGCCGCACGCCATGTCGTGCGCTCGTGGGCGGCGCTGATCGAGTATCTGGCCGCCCGCAAGATCCGCCTCTCCGACTGGCCGCGCCTGCATGAGCGGCTGGCCAAGGCTTACGATCGCGAGTGTTGCGTCGATTTGTTGACGGTGGAAGAGGCCAAGGGAAGGGAATTCGGCAATGTGATCGTCTACGGCTTGTCCGAAGGCAATTTTCCGGAGAGGAGCGAGCCGCTGAATATCGAGATCAATCGCTTCTATGTCGCGATCACACGCGCTCGGCGCAGTCTGACGCTGCTGTCCAGCGGCGAGCCCGGCGTGTTTTATCGCCGCTACGCGCCAGGCGGCGACAAGGCTTCCTGACGTTCAGCGCGCGTCGCGCTCGCGTTGCATGAGGATGCTCAGCGTATCGAGCCGGGTTCCGGAGCAGGCGATGGCTGGCGCCGGACAGAATACGGGGCGCAGCAGATTGCTCAGTACGTTTCCGGGCGGCATTTCCAGCGCCAGCCGCGCCCCGCGTTCGTAAGCGAGGCGCGCGGTGTCGTGCCAATGGACCTGGCATGCCATATTGCCGGCCAGGTCGGCGGCGATTTTTTCCGGATCGAACAGTGCTCGCGCGAGGCTTGCGCTGAGGTAGCTCAGGCGCGGGCGGCGCAGCGTGACGCTGGCCATGGCTTCGCGCATGGACTGCGCCGGGATGTCGAGCAGGGCGCAGTGAGAGGGCACGCTGACGGCGAGGCGGGTCGTTTTGCGCGCACCGGCGGCGAGCGCCCGGGCCATGACGTCGCGCATGGCATCGGCGGAGCCGGATATCACCATCTGGGACTCGGCATTGAGGTTGGCGAGATAGACCGGCGTCGCCGCACTATGAACGCTGTCTATCAGCGTTTGCAAGCGGTGCGCGTCGAGCCCGGTGATGGCGGCCATGCCGAAGCCGCTAGGGTAGGCGTTTTCCATCAGATGCCCGCGCAGAGCGACCAGGCGTACGGCATCGGCGAAGTCAAGCGCGCCGGCGATCACCGCTGCCGGGTAGGCGCCGATGGACAAGCCGGCGACCGCATCCGGTTCGCCGGCCTCGGCGCTCAGCACCCGGGCCATCGCGACGCCGGCTACCAGCAGTGCCAGCTGGACTGCGACGGTCGACTGCAAGGCCGCGCTACTGTCCAGCGTCAGGGGATCGCATTTCAGCGCCGCACCGGCCTCGTCCAGAGTGGCGCGGACGGCGGCATGGTCGGGGAGCGCATGCAGCATGCCGGGCTGTTGGGCACCTTGTCCGGGAAAGGTAAACAGAATGCTCATGATGAAGCTCCTTCTTCGTCGGCACTCGCCCAGGGGGAGGTGCATAGCCGCGGCCCGTTTTCCGTCTTGAGCAAGACGCGCGGGCTGTTCCTCGCCCATTCGAGCAGGGAGAAAGCGCCTTGCGGCGTTTCGATCTGAATGTCGCAACGGCAGGGCAGGTCGCTGCTCAGTTGCACTATCGCGCGCGCTTCGGAGCGGGTCATGCTGTGCTCCTGGCGTATCAGCAGGTCAAGATCGCTGTCGGCGCTCAGCAGGCGGATGCTGCTGGCGATGGAAAAGCCGACGCTGCCGGTCACGCCCCAGTCGCAGCCCAGCCGGTCGAGCCGTGGGGCCAGCATCTCCAGCGCCCGGATCGGCGCCGCGTCGCTCCAGTCGCGATACTGCTGCCAGGTGCGGGCCCGGCTCAGGCTTTCCGGCGTGACCAGGGTCGCCACTTCCCGCTCGTGGATCCAGGCGGCGAAACGTTCGCTGCGAGTGCGACCGCGCAGTCCGACCGGCACGACGCCGGGCAGAACGGTCGGGGCGCGACGCACGACGGCCGGAGCGCGGTCCAGCCAGTGGCGATCGGCCCACGGTGGAAGCGGATCATCGCTGAGCAAGGCCTGCGCGGCTCCGAGGAATAACAGATCGTGCGGCCGCGCCCGCTGCAAGGTGGCGGATGGCATGCGCAGGGCGCGGCTCTGTCTCATGGCGCGGTTCCGTCTCAGGCGGTGAGCATGATGAACAGCGGGATGGTCGCAATGGCGAGCACCGAACTGAGCAGCAGGGTGCCTTCGGCATCTGGCGACTGAACCTTGAAGCGGTTGCCGAACACGACGCCGAAGAAGCCTGCGGACAGCGCTACGAGCAGCACGCCGGCGCGACCGACTTCGGGGGCGATGCCGAGCAGGTGCACGATGCCGAGGGCGATGGCAGGTTGCAGCAGGTTCTTGATGAAGGTGCTGAACAATACCGCGCCGTTGATCTTCAGCTTGCGCGCCGACAGGATGACGCCGGTCAGGAACAGGGCGGCGGCGGTGGCGGACAGGCCAAGCGGTTTGATCGAGTACAGGAACAGCTCGGGCATCTGCACGCCCAGTGCCGACAGGACCACGCCGAGCAGCGGGCCCCAGACGATGGGTTTTTTCAGCGCACGGCCCATCAGCAGCGGCAGCATCGCCAGGCGATTGCCGCTTTTGCCTTCCTGGGCCATCTTGCCGGCTTCCAGCGACATCAGGCAGAAGGGAGTCATCAGCACCGATCCGCAGGCGATGGCGATGGCGACGGTCAGCGAGGTGGACGGAGTTTCGCCGAATACGCTACCGAGAATCGGCAAGCCCAGTGCTGCGTAATTGGGCAGTGCGAGCGTGAGGGTCAGTACGGCGGCATCCTGCTGCGATTTTTTGAATACTTTGACGCAGACCGCGAAGAGCAGCGCGTAGGCGATCCACATCGACAGGGCCAGTACCACAATGAGCTGGCTCTGATGCAGAATGCCCGCCCACGGTGTTTTGACCGTAGCGGTGAACAGTGCGGCCGGCAGGGCAAAATCCATGACGAAGATATTGAGCAGCGACACGTTGCCGTTGTCGACCAGCTTCATTTTTCCCGCCATATACCCCAGCAGCATGATGATGAAAACCGGCGCCAGGGCGTGGATGATTACATAAGTCATAGTGATGGCTCTTTGGTTTGTGAAAATATCTGTTCCGGCCCGGCGCGCCGCAGCGGGCCGGAACGAGGCGAGGGGAGGAGACTCACCATTGCTGCGTCAACATCTCCCGCACCTTGCTCGATGCCTGGCGGTTGACGCCGCCCAGACGGCATTTCAGATCGCGCGTCGCATCGGACTCGATATCGGCCAGCGCAGCGGCCAGCGTCTCGTTTACGCGGACGCGATCGGCGTCGCTCGGCGCGTCGGCAGCGATGCCCGGCAGCAGGCGCCAGAGCAGGCCCAGAGTCTGATAGTTCGCGATGTCGTAAGCCATCGGGGGCACGGTTGCGGCGAAGGCTTCCAGGTCTTCGACCGAGCGCTGGGTGATGCGCGCGGCGGCGGCTTTGCCCATCGCGTGCACCAGTACGCCGGGGTCGTCCAGCGCGATGAGGCGGTTGGCTTGATAACCGTGCGCTAGGAAGGCGCCGGACATCGCTTTGCCGACGATCAGCGCGATGACCGGGTGTCCGGCCAGCCGCGCTTCGGCATAGGCGCCGGCGGCACCGGCCAGCGCCTGGTGGATGCCATAGGCTTCTTCGCGCCGGCCGTAGGCCTGGCTGGCGACATCGACGATGGCGACGATCGGGCGTTTTGTTGCTGCGTCGCGATCCGCCGCGATGGTTTCCTGGACGGCGCGCGCCAGAGACCAGCCTTCGACCAGACCGATTTCGCCGTTGCGCACGCGCGGGAAGCGGTTGTCGCTGTCGGGGATGATGCTGATGAAGCGTGCGGTCTTCCCGGCCAGCGTGCTATCGGCGACGAGGAGCGAGGCGGGGTAGCCGGCGCAAGGTGCCGTATTGCCTGTCAGGGCGGCGAACCAGATCGCGCCGCGGCTGTGAACGGTTGGGCGGCTCATGCTTGGAATCCTTTCTTGTAGAGTTCGCGGACGGCGGCCGGCGTGGCTTGCACGCGGGTATCGACTTCGGCCAGGCGCGCGAGGAAGCCCGCGTAGCAATCGCTGCGCAGCGAATCGGGACGACCCTGGCGCAGGAAGGTGCGGACCTGGGCGGCGATGGCGGTGCTGTCGTCTTCCAGATAGGCGTCGACCAGACCGCTGTTGAACCGCTGTTCGCCGCCGGTAAAGCTCCAGATGAAGGGCTTGTCGCGCGAGTCGTATTCTTCGATGCCGGCTTCCTGTTCGATCACGGCTGGGCCGTTCAAGCCGAGGCGGGCTTCGCGGCATACAATCAGGTAGCTGCACAAGGCCGCTGCGATCGACATGCCGCCGAAGCAGCCGACCGTGCCTGCCGTGACGCCGATGACCGGCTGGTAGCGGCGCAGATCGACGATGGCGGCGTGAATTTCCGCGATGGCGGCCAGACCGAGGTTGGCTTCCTGCAGGCGGACGCCGCCGGTTTCGAACAGAATGACGGCGCGGGTCGGGGTGCCGCGGCGATTGTCTTCGGCCGCGAGTTCCAGCGCGCCGGCGATCTTGGCGCCTGCGACTTCGCCCAGGCTGCCGCCCTGGAAGGTGCCTTCGATGGCGAGAACGACTGCCGGCTGGCCGTCGATCAGGCCCTTGGCGACGATCACGCCGTCGTCAGCCTGGACGACGACCCCCTGGCGCGGAAGCCAGGGCGAGGTCATGCGGTCGAAGGGGCCGAGCAATTCGCGGAAACTGCCGGCGTCGAGCAGCGCGCGGGCGCGGCTGCGAGCGTTCAGTTCAATAAAGCTATCGCGGTCGAGTAGCGATTGGGAATTCATGGCGTTCTCACTTTCCTTGCGCGGCGTTCATTTCTTCAAGGGCTTGCGCGATGCGCATGCTGACGACGCCCGGGGTGGCGCCGAAGTCGTTGATCTCCACTCGCAGCGCGGGCCCCTCTCCGGAGCCGAAAAAGCGCTCTAGCAACGCGTGCCAGACCGGTTGGCAGCCATCGACCGAGGTCGTGACGCAGACAGTGGTCGCACCGGTCTGTCCGGCTTCGAGCAAGACTTCGAGGTCGCCTGAGCCGACGACGCCGACCAGAATCTGGCCGTGAGCCGTGGCGGCGGCGGGGTATGAAAAATTGATGATTTCCATGGTGGATTGTCCTAATCAATTATGAAATCGAAGAGTGATAGCGATCGAGGAACAGGGCGCAGGCCAGCAAGTCCGCCGCACCGCCCGGCGAGACGTGCAGTGCCGCCAGGCGGGCATCCAGTGCCATGAGCGCGCGCCGTCCGGCGAGGGTGGCGACGCCATTTGCGTTCAGCACGTGCCCGGCGCCGTCCTGCAGTTCGCGCAGGGCGGCAGGGCCGCCGCGCGACAAGACGCAGGTATCGTCCAGGCTGTTCATGATGGCCATCAGTGCATTGAGCCGCGCCGCGGTTTCGCTGTCGCCCCGGCGGCGCGAGTGCGCCAGTTGCGGCAGCGCCTGGCCGGTGACGTGGGGGAAAGCCGCCTCGGCCTGACCGCGTGCCCCGCCGACGCCATAGTCGCGGCAGGCGCGTTCGCCCTTGTTTCCGGTTTCCTGTGGCCGGAAGCGATCCGGCAGCCGGGCCAGCTCGCCTGCAGCGGCGGCTGTCGCCGCTGCCGTCGTCGACGTGGAAGCGGCGGCCGAGGTCACCAGCAAACCGAGCGCCCAGATCGCCCCGCGGTGGGTATTGATTCCCCCGGTCGCCTCCAGCATCGCCGTTTCCGCGCATCGACCGATCTCGCCGATGGTTTCGCGCAGAGCGCGGCCCCGTTCGGCGGCGCCGGCTTCAGCCATCGCCCGGTAAAACGGCTGCAGCGTATGTGCCGAAACGCACATCAGCCCCCAGTCGAGGTCGGTATGGGCACCGCCACCGCGGCGGTCGACCAGCCCCGGTTTGGGGGTGAGGCTGACTTCCGCGATCAGGGCGTCCACCGCAAACAGGGCGATGCGTTCTGCCGCGTCGACAGGGCGATGCGAGGCGCGCGCCGGCATTACCAGCTCCTGAATCGTGCAGGAGGCTGATACAGTCCGTCGGACCAGGCCACCAGGTCGGACATGCTCTTGGCTGCCAGCAGCGAGCGGGTGGCTTCGCTGCGCTGAACGCCGAGGTCTTCCGGCAGGGCGATCAGGCCGGCGCTACGCAGCCGTTCGCTTTCGCGCCTATCCTGCTGCATGCCGATCGGGGTGACGCCGGCGACGGCGGCGAGCATGGCCTTGCGTTCTTCCAGCGAGCGTGCCTTGTACAGATAGGCGATGCCTTCTTCGGTCAGGACATGACTCACGTCGTCGCCGTAAATCATGATCGGTGCCAGCGGCATGCCGCTGTCGCGGGCGACCTGGACCGCATCCAGTGACTCGACGAAGGTGGGCTTGCCGCCGCCCTGGAACGTTTCGACCATCTGGACGACCAGCTTGCGGCCGCGTTCCAGCGGGCTGTCGGTTTGCAGCAGATCGAGCCAGGCAGGCGTGGCATGCCGGCGGCCGTGCGGATCGTGGCCCATATTGGGGGCTCCGCCGAAACCGGACAGACGGCCATGGGTGACCGTCGAGGAGTGACCGTCGCCATCGATCTGTAACGTGGAACCGATGAACAGGTCGACTGCATATTGCCCGGCGAGTTGACACATCATGCGGTTGGAGCGCATCGAGCCATCGGCACCCGTGAAGAAGACATCGGGCCGGGCCGCGATATAGTCTTCCATGCCCAATTCGCCGCCGAAGCAGTGCACGCTTTCCACCCAGCCGCTCTCGATGGCCGGTATCAGCGTAGGGTGCGGATTGAGCGTCCAGTTCTTGCAGATCTTGCCCTTGAGTCCGAGCTTGGCTGCATAGGTCGGCAGGATCAATTCGATGGCCGCGGTATTGAAGCCGATGCCGTGGTTCAGCGATTGCACTTGATGGCGCTCGTAGATGCCACGAATGGCCATCATCGCCATTAATACATGCACCGGCTTGATCAGGCGGGGATCGCGGGTGAACAAGGGCTCGATGAAGAAGGGTTTGTCGGCTTGCACGACGAAATCGACCCAGGAGCCAGGGATGTCGACGCGCGGCAGCTCGCTGCCGTCTTCGACGATTTCGTTGACCTGGGCGATCACGATGCCGTCGTGGAAGGCGGCGGCTTCGACCAGCGGCGGGGTGTCTTCGGTGCTGGGGCCGGTGTACAGATTGCCCTGGCGGTCGGCCTTGTAACCGGCGACCAGAACCACGTTAGGAATCAGATCGACGTAGAGGCGGGCGTATAGTTCTATATAAGTATGGATGGCGCCGACTTCGAGCAAGCCATCTTTGAGCAACTGCGAGATGCGCAAGCTTTGCGGCCCGGCGAAGGAAAAGTCGAGTTTGCGGGCGATTCCGCGTTCGAACAGATCGAGGTGTTCGGCGCGGCCGACCGTCGGGATGATCATGTGCAGATCATGCAGGGTGTCGGCACGGGTCTGGGCGAGCGAGCGTGACAGGAAGTCGGCCTGCTTCTGATTGTTTCCTTCCAGTACCACCCGATCGCCAGGGGCGATCAGCGTCTCCAGCGCGGAAACAATACGCGCGGTGGGCAGGACTTTTCCGTCTGCCAGGTTGGCGACATGTTCCAGGCGGCGTTTTTTCTCTGCCCGGCGCTTGCCCCATAGCGGGGCGGTATTTTCGCTTTGCATGTTCACTCCAGCGAAGAGGTTGGATATGGCGACAAAGTAGTCTTGCACTGGAGATGTAACAATTATGTCGGTCTGATTTTTGTTATCATAAAGTTAACGATTTGATGGTGGAATTTTGGAAAGATATGATTTATGAGTTTTTGTTATTCTAAGTATTTCTTTTTTTATTCAATAACATGACGTGTTTATTCAAGGCGGATGACATGATTGTTTACGTCGGCGGCTTTCTTAGCTTTATCTTTAATCTTGGAGAGACTTGACGCATGTCAATTCCCGAGGAGGTGACTTTCAAAAAGCTCGAGGTGTTCCTGCTGTTCATGAAACTGGGAAGCCTGGTACGAGTGTCCGAAGCGCTCCAGCAGAGTACGGTCAGCGTCCATCGCGCCTTGCACTCGCTGGAAGAGGGACTGCGATGCCCGCTGTTTCAACGTCAGGGACGCAGTCTGGTGCCCTTGCCCGCAGCCGTCAGCCTGGTCGATTATGCGGAGCGCGCGCTACAGGCATGCGAGAGCGGAGTGCTCAAGGCGCGCGAGGTGGCCGGTTTCAATTCCCTGCACCTGCGGGTCGGCGCCCTGTATTCGCTGACCATTCATACCGTGCCGCAGTTGTTCACCGGGCTTACCTTGCGCAAGCCCGGCATCGACATTGAAGTGACGATGGGATCAAACCCGTTTCTATTGCGCAAGCTGCTCAATTTCGAACTCGATGCGGTTCTGGTGGCACAGGGTGAAGGACCGGCGCCGGCTCCCGATTTGCAGAGCGTGCCGTTGTTTGACGATCTGATCTACTTTGCCGCACCGCTTGGCTCGCCCTTTCAGAATGAGCGCTGCATCGATCTGGAACGCCTGAGTGCAGAGAAATTCGTTTCGCTGCGCGAGGAATTCGCGACTTATGCCGACTTCAACACGGCCTTTGAACGCGCCGGTTATCGGCCGGATATCGTGATGCGGGTCGGCGACATCTTTTCCCTGATCAATATGGTCGGCGCCAATGTCGGTTATGGCTTGCTGCCGGGGCGGGTCGGTGCCAATTTCAGCCATCGCATCCAGCTGATACCGTTGAGCGAGCGCTATCGCATGCAGCAGCACATTGTGCTGACCTTTCTCGCCGCGCGCGAACGCGACCCCAATCTGTTGGCGTTGGCGGCCGAATGCCGGATGTACCATCGCCACGAGGGCGTGGCCGCGAACTGAGCCGTCGACCCGTTTCGCGGCCGGCGGTTCAGACCTCGAAGTGCGAAATGGCTTCATGCAAGGACTGCGCCAGCTCATGCATCTGCTTGCTGGATGCGGCGGCAAAATCGGTTGCCGAGGCATTTTCCGATGCCCGTTGAGCAATGACCTCGACGTGACCGGCAATGTCGCTGCTGGCTTGGCTCTGTTCGCGCAGCGCAAGCGAAATATCGTTTACCGTGCGCGAAATTTCGCTGGCCGAAGCTTCCATGCCAACGATGGCTTCGCGTCCCTGGCGTGCGAGCGCGGTGCCGTCGCCGACGCGCCGGACCGCGAGTTGCATGCTGTTCTGGGCGGAGGCTGACTGGCCCAGCAATTGCTGGATCGTCTGTTGAATTTCGCCTGTTGCGCTGGCAGTGCGCTCCGCCAGTTTGCGGACTTCGTCGGCGACGACGGCGAAGCCGCGGCCTTGCTCGCCTGCCCGCGCGGCCTCGATTGCCGCGTTGAGTGCCAGCAGATTGGTCTGGTCGGCCACATCGCGAATCACATTCACGACATGGGTGATATTGTCCAGCTCTCCCGCCAGTGCGTCGAGAGTGCTCGCGACGTCGCTGACGGCGCTGCTGATGTTTTCCATTTCGTCGGTGGCTTTCTGCACCACCCGGCTGCCCTGCTGCGACAAGTGTCCGGCCTGCTCGCTATCCTGGCGCGCACTCTCAGCATTGTCGGAGACGTGATTGATGCTGACGGTCAATTGCTCGATGGCGGCCGCGATCGACGCCGCGGCCTCGCTCTGAGCGGTCGAACTGCCTGCGACCTTGCCGACGTGGGCGCTCAACTCCGAGGTCATGGTGTAGATTTTCTGACCCCCGCTGGCGACCCGCATCACGACCTCGCGCAGCGTGTCCTGCATCCGAGCCACCGAGGCCAGCAGGCTGCCGGGAACGGCCAGACCGGTGTCGATCGGAGTATTGAGCTTGCCTGCGGCGATCTGCCCGACGACGGTGGCGACATAGACCGGCTCGCCGCCTAGCCGCGCCAGCACGCCGCGCGAGATATACCAGCCACTGCCGCCCAGCAGCAGCAATAGAATCACGCCATCGAGCACGGCCAGCAAGGCATGCGAGCGGAAGTCGGCCGCGACATCGTCGGTATACACGCCGGTGCCGATGATCCAGCCCCAGCCCCGGGTTCGGGCGACATAGCCGACCTTGCCCACCGGACCTTCCACCCCCTCCTTCTTCCAGCTGTAGTGCATGACGCCGGGGGCGTCACTGCTAGCCAGCGCGTTGAGAATCAAGTCCTTCATCGGGTGCCCCTCGGCATCGTACGCCTTGTCGATCGACTGCCCCACCAACTGCGGCTTGGCCGGCAAGGCGAGATAGTCGAGATTGCGGTCGAGCACGAACAGATAGCCGTAGCCTTCGAAACGGATGGCGTTGAGCGCCTCGATCGCTTGCTTGCGTGCGAGCTCGGGGGCAAGTTCGCCGCGCTGGGCCTTTTGCTCGTACATTTCGACGAGAGAGGTTGCGCTTTCGACGACTTTGCGCGGTTGCAGGGCGTAGCTTTCGCTGACGCCGGCATACAGGGAAAACAGGAGATGGCCGGTAATGATAAGCAGGCCCAGCATCGCAATGCCAACCAGTATGTTCAGCTGCAAGCGGATTCCGAAACGGTTCACGACGATAGCTTTCCTGAGAGGGGACTGACGGGCCGCGTTGCTTCGATACAGGCGAGAACCATGAAGTGGGGGGGGGGGCTACCCGGCCCGTCGGTCGGGTGAAAATTCATCCGGCTTTTTGAATGAAACTGGATATCTATAATCAATAATATGAGTCAGTACGCCGACGATCAATTAGCCTGGATGAGAGTTGTTTAGTCTGGGGATAACGGTGGCGTCGGGCTGCAATGCCAGCGTTGGCCTGCGCTCGGTCGCGGCTTACACTGTGTGACGTTTCCCATTCACCGGGTCTGGATATGCTTCCCTGCGATCAGAGTATCACCGCCGCCATTCTCGAAACCAGTCTGGACGCTGTGTTCACCATCCGTGCGGACGGAACGATAGTGGACAGCAACAGTGCCGCCACGCGCCAGTTCGGCTGGTCTAAAGCGGAGCTGCTGGGACGCAATATCGCGTGCATCGTGCCCGAGCCCATGCGCGGGAAGCATGACGGATTTTTGCAGCATTTCGATCCGGCGCGCGGAATCAGCCATATCCTCGGCAACGGCAAGGTGCTGCTGGCCGAGCGCAAGGACGGCAGCTGTTTTCCCGTTGAAGTCGGGATTTCCTGCTTCGAGGCCGGTGGCGAGCGTTTCTTTACCGGTTTTGTACGCGATATGACGGAACGACAGCGCCATATCGATCACCTGCATTATCTGGCCAGCCATGATCCGGATACCGGTGTCCTCAATTATCGCGGGTTGATGGCAGAATGCACGGAGGGAGGCGGCGCGGCACTGTACCTGCAAATGAACGGTTTTCACCGTATCGTCGCGGCGCAGGGGCGACGTGCGGGCGAGCACATTCTGAAAACGGCCGCCACCCGCTTGCAGCACTGCCTGATGGCGAACGGCTCCGGCGCGGCCGTGGCCAGGGTCGGGGAGGCGGCCTTCGCCCTGTTTGCGGAACAGGATGAGAGGGGCGTGGCCAAGGGGTGTCTGGATGCGCTGCAAGCGCCGATTCCCTTTGCTCACATGGCATTGCGCCTGACGGCCAGCATCGGCATTTCCGGACATGAGCGCGATGCGGCGCAGCGTCTGCGCGATGCGATGACGGCGTGCGAGCATCTCGATGTCAACGCGGGCGGCATCCTGGTCTTTTCCTCCGAGCTGTCTGATAAATTGCAGCGCGATCTCTATGTGGAGTCGCGCTTGCGTACGGCGATAGAAGAAAATGCCTTGCGTCTGACCTTGCAGCCCAAGCTTGATCTCAAGAGCGAGACCATCGTCGGCGCCGAGGCCCTGATCCGCTGGCAGGATGCGGAACTGGGGTGGGTCATGCCGGCCGACTTCATCCCGATCGCGGAGCGTAGCGGCCAGATTGGCGACATCAGCGATTGGGTATTGACGCGCAGCCTGGAGGAGATACGTCGCCATGCCGGGCGCGGGCTGAGCGTGGCCGTCAATTTTTCGGCGCAGGATTTCCAGCAATCGGATGTCGGTGCGCGAGTGGCCTCGGCGCTGGCCCGCGCAGACGTCCAGGCGTCGCAGCTGGAAATCGAGCTGACCGAATCGATCGTGGCGGAAAACCCCGCCGCGACGGCGCAGCGTATGGGCGAACTCAAAAAACGGGGTGTAGCACTGTCGATCGACGATTTCGGTACCGGCTATTCTTCGCTGTCCTACCTGCGCCAGTTTCCGCTCGATACGCTGAAGATCGACGCATCCTTCGTCCGGCATACCCCCGATGACGCGGATGCAAATGCCATCGCCGGTGCGATCGCCGCACTCGCACGCGCCTTGAATCTGTCCACTGTCGCCGAGGGAGTGGAGACCCGCGCGCAAGCGAATTTTCTCAAGTCGCTCGCGGTCGATCAGTGCCAGGGCTATCTGTTCAGCCGGCCGCTGGCGCCTGCCGACTTTCATGAGCTGGTCGAGCATCAGGCAAGGGAGCGGGGAGCAGAGTGAGTGTGTATGGCCTTTGTCTCCACGCGCGTTGGCGTAAATCCGACACTGCGGCGCCGTAGGTGACCGTTCGGCAGAAACGATGCGCTGGGGAGATACGCAGCGGGCACGAATGGTGGTAATCTCGATGCGTGCATGATGACGACATTTATACCAATTGGGTATTGTCGGGCACTGTCTGCACATCTCCCTTGAGGGCTTTACCATGCAGAAAGTCACCATCCCCGCAGCAGGCATTAAAGCGTACCGGGCAGCCGATCGCGAAGAGGTCAGTCTCGCAGGAGAATACTCGATCGACGGCGTCGCTTTCGATACGCTCTTTGGCTCAATGACGGCGCTGTCGCGCGACGGAGAGTCGTTCCTGATGGATGAATCGGTATTTCTGAGTCTGACCAGCGGCAACTGTTGACCGACAGGCCCGGATTGCTCCGGGCCCTTGCTTTTGCCTCCTTCAGAATGCCCTGACTTTCTCCGTATTTGTTCCCGCTAGCCCCCCGTTCACTGCGCTATTTCCCGTGGCATGCCTGCCGTTGCCTTGGGCGTGTCCTGGCCGACGGCCGATGGCCGGCTCGGGTTGGCGCAATTGGGGTTGGTCGTGCTCGTGTAGCGTCCGTATGCCAGGTCGGCGTTGTAATGCACGCCGGGCGCAGTCGTCCGCCCGCCGTAAAGCGAGACTTGCACGGTATACCAGCCTTGTACGCCGGCCGGGATCACGACCAGCGGGCGCAAATCGCCCGGTACCCGGTCGTCGTTCTTCCAGACCGTGCCGTCCGGCGCGACCACCACCATCTGCATGTCGGCGTTCTGCTGGAAGACGTCCAGCCGCGTGCAATACTGCGGCGAGCCGTGAACCTGAATGACGAATGGCTCTATGCTGCCGCCCGGATTGGTCGAGCTGGTGGTGATGTTCGCGTGCAGTATCGTGGCATCGCAGTTGAGCGTGCCGCACGCGCTGGGCGCAGTCCACAGGATGGATCCGGCGCTGGCGGGGGTGCCGGCGAGCTGGCACAGGGCGGCCGCCGTCGACAGGGCGATGGAAAGTGAGAGTTTCATGTTTGCTCCTGATCGGAAAGGGAGGACGCCGGCCGTGGGTTTTGCTCTGCCGGCGCAGTCGCGAGCCGGTTTGCCGGTGCCGCTTGCTGTGTATTAGCCGAGGCGGCGGCGCATTGTTATTGACCAAAGGGACGGTCCGGTCCACCGCTGGCCCTTGTTGCAGGACAGGGCGGCAGGTAGACTGCGGCTCACGCTAACGACAGAAGACGAAAATGGCACTTCCCCTGCGTAGAACGAGCCGTTCCCGGGCGTCGCGGCCGATCCGGCCCGCCGGGTGGAAAAATCCCGGCTGGCGCGGGGCCGTTTGGGGTGCGCTCACCTATGTGTTGCTGCTGGTGCCTACGATAGGGTATCTGCAAGCCCATCCGGGCAGCCATTTCGCCCCTTATGCCCCCGAGCTGGTGTTTTTGCTGGCTGTCGCCGCCGGCTTTTACGCCTCGCGGCGCGTGACCCGGCGCAATGCGTCGCTTGCCGAGGCCGACGGGCTTCCCGGCGGATGACCGCCACGGTGGCTTCGTGCTAGACTAGCGTTCCGGTCGACGGTGACGGCTTGTGCCGCGGCCCGATGCACAGGTCGGTTTCCTGCCAGGATTCGGACCCCGAAGATGAAAACAGCGCAAATTCGTGAAGAATTGTGCTGTTTTTTTCTTGTCCAATACCTGAGGCGGGCGCGGTGGACGGTATCGTCAATCCTTGCCGCCGGCGGTGTCGTCGGCGGGTTTATGAAGTTGATGGGAATCAAAGATGACTGTAGGTCAAATGAAATGCTGCTGGTGCGAGAAAAGTTTCAGCCAAGCCGAGTTGACAGGCCCGGCGGCCAACCGTTGTCCGCATTGCGGCGATCCGGTTCTGCCTGCAACGTTTGCCAGCCTGGCGCTGGGCCAGGATTTTTCCTGTGAGCTGGGCGGAAGCTGGACCAAGATTTCGGAAGTCAGCGCCGAGATGCACGATGCGGCGGCCAGCGACAAACCCTGTGCCTTCAAGCCCGAAGAGCAGGTCTACCCGTTCTGAGTCGCATGCGGGGCGCTGCCCGTCGCGGACGGACCCGCCCCGCCGTGCGCGCGGAATGCTCAGGCCGGATCCTGCAGGCCGTGAATGGCAGCATATTGCAGTAGCATGATCGTTTTGCCATCCCGGATTTCTCCGTTCCGGATCATCGCCTGCGCACGATCGAACCCGATTTCCAGTACCTCGATATCCTCGCCCTCGCGCGCATCGCCGCCGCCCTGAGACACCCTGTCACCGGGGGCGTAGTGTCCCACAAAGAAGAACAGGCGCTCGGTGACCGAGCCCGGGCTCATGTACGCTTCGAACACCTTGTACACTTCATCGATGCGAAACCCGGTTTCTTCTTCGGCGACATGGAGGAAGCGCAGGTCAAGCGCGCGATCATGGCGCGCGCAGCGGAAACCTGGGTGCTGGCTTCGGCGGAAAAACTCAATGCCACCTCGGCGTATGTCATCGCACCATGCACGGAAGTTTCGGGGCTGATTGTCGATGATGCTGTGCCGCAGGCCGATACCGCCGCTTTCGAACGCCTCGGTCTGGCCATCGTTCGCGGATGATTCACGGTTTGCTGTATATATCTTTACGTTATAAAAAATTAATTATTCATTCCTTTTTTGGCGTATCAGTCTGGCGTAAAGTTCAGGCATGCCGCATTTGGCAGTCAGCACAGGAGTGCGCCACATGAGTACCGTCACGCTGGAGCAAGCAGAAACGCAGGATGTGGACGACATCCTGGAAAGGGCGCGCGAGCGTACTCGCGCATCGGGCGGGCGTTACCGCGGGGCCTTGCTGCCGGATGAAGCCTGGCAGCTGCTGCATGCGCATCCGCGCGCGCGGCTGGTGGATATCCGCTCCTCGCCGGAGTGGACGCTGATCGGCTCCATCCCCGGCGCGATCCAGGTGCAATGGAAGTTCTATCCGGACTGGGACCGGAATCCCGCCTTTCTGGACGAATTGGAAGACCATGTCTCGTCCGGAGATTACCTCATTCTGTTATGCCGTTCCGGTGTGCGTTCGCGCGAGGCTGCCGAGTGGTTGACTCGTGAGGGATATGACAACGTGTTCAATGTGCTGGAAGGCTTCGAGGGCGACAAGAACGCGGACGGACAGCGCACCGTCGCCGGCTGGAAGGTGCGCGGACTGCCCTGGTCGCACTGAGTCCTTCCCCCGCTTTAACTGACCGCAGTGCGTATTCTTCGGCGCAGGCGGTCTTCCCACGCTTCGCGCCGGCAAGGCATGAACCGCGCCGGCTTGCCCCCTTCAGCCTATCGTCACACACTATCGGGCCGCGCCTGAGTGCCTGAAGGGTGTCCGGGCGCCCATACGCCTTGTGCGATCCACCTCTGTCCGACAGCAGAAAGCGAGGGACCATGACGACTACAGCGTTGAACATCCGCCAGATCGGCGACCCGGTTTTGCATGCCGTACCCGCCCGTGCCGACTTTGGCGACCCCGATCCCATCCGCGACTATGCCGCGCAGCTCGAACATTGCGAGCGTTCCGGGGGCGGCGTCGGCGTCGCCTGCAATCAATGCGCCGCTATCGCCACCCCCCTGGCCATGATTCTGGTCGGCACGAGCGACGCGGCGACGCGGGAGGCCGCACAACGGCGCTATCCGGGCGACACGATTCCCGCCGCGACGCTGATGATCAACCCGGAAATTCTTGCTTACAGTCCCGAAACCTATTACCCCGGGCACGGCGAGGGCTGTCTGAGCGTTGCCGGTCCGATCCGCGGGAAAGTCAGGCGCCACCGTTCCGTCCGCTTGCGCTACCAGACTCTCGATGGGGCCGTCATCGAGAGAGAATGCTCGGGTTTCGAGGCGCACATCGTCCAGCACGAGTACGATCACCTGCAAGGACGCGTGTTCTTCCAGCTCATTCTGGCCGACTGCTCGACGGAGCAGAAAGCCGTGCTGCAGGAGTTGCTGCAGGCGGAGAGGCTCCGCCGCGATCTGGGCGGGGCCCGGGACGAGGTCGGGGATTCGCTCATGGTCTTCGATCGCGATGGCGAGGCCGTCGTTTTCGAGCGCGGGCACCTGGCGCTGGCGCTGACCCGGATTCCCGCTGCGACCCTGGACGGGATGGTGTCCGTCGTGCAAGAAGGTCGGTCGTCGCGCTAAACGGCCGGCAGCGGGCGCGGAACCCGGCAAAGGGCTGGAAACGCTTTGCCGGGCAGGGTTTCAGCGTGCGCCTGCCAGCCGCCTGACGGCATTGACCAAGGCATCGATGTCGTCGAAGGTGTTGTAGAGCGCGAGCGAAGGCCGGACCGTGCTTTCCACGCCGAAGCGGCGCAGGATGGGTTGCGCGCAGTGATGACCTGAACGCACCGCGATTCCCTCGCGATCCAGCTCGCGCCCCACATCCTCGGTGCGCCATCCTTCCAGCACGAAAGACAATACGCCGGCCTTTTCCTTGGCGGTTCCGATCAGGCGGAGTCCGGGAATACGCAGCAGCCCTTCGGTTGCATACTCCAGCAGGCCGTGCTCGTAACGGTTGATCGTATCCATGCCGAAGCGATCGAGGTAATCGATCGCCGCGCCCAGGCCGACCGCATCGGCAATGTTGCCGGTGCCCGCTTCGAACTTGTTCGGCGCCGCCTGGTAGCTCGTGCGTTCGAAGGTGACGTCGGCGATCATATTGCCGCCGCCTTGCCATGGACGGGTCTCTTCCAGAATCCCCGCCTTGCCGTAGACCACGCCGATGCCGGTCGGACCGAACATCTTGTGGCCCGAGAACACGAGAAAATCGCAGTCGATCGCACGCACATCGACCTTCATGTGCGAGACGCTCTGCGCCGCATCGACCAGCGTGGTCGCGCCATGGCGGTGGGCGATGGCCACGATCTCTTCGATCGGGGTCACGGTGCCTAGTGCGTTGGAAACCATGGTCACGGCGACGAGCCGGGTCTTGGCGTTGAGCAGACGTTCGTATTCGTCGAGCAGGATCTGGCCGCTGTCGTCGACCGGAATCACGCGCAGACGTGCGCCGGTTTCGGCGCACAGCTGCTGCCATGGCACGATATTAGCGTGGTGTTCCAGCCAGGAAACGACGATCTCGTCATCGCGCCCAATGTTCTGGGCGCCCCAGCTTTTCGCGACCAGGTTGATGCCCTCGGTTGCGCCGCGCACGAAAATCACTTCATTGGACGATCCCGCACCGATGAAGCGGCGCACCTTGTCGCGTGCGGCTTCGTAGGCGTCGGTCGCGCGCGCGGCCAGGGTGTGCGCCGCCCGATGGATATTGGAATTTTCGTGCTCGTAGAAGGCCGAAATCCGGTCTATCACCGCCTGCGGTTTTTGCGTGGTTGCGCCGTTGTCCAGCCAGATCAGCGGCTTGCCATGCACTCTTTCCTGGAGGATGGGAAAGTCGCGCCTGACCGCGCGTGCATCAAAGGCCTCGCGGCGTCCGCGGGTCAGATCGGGCACCAGCTGCGGATCCAGCGACAGGGCGGACGGGGCCGTGATCGCGGCAGGCGTCGCCGCTCGGGGAGCCTGGGGGGAGGCGTTCAAGAAACCGTAGCCGTGTCCGGTCGTGGCCTGCCCGGACGGGCCGGCGTGCGCCTCTGGGGCCGCGGGGACGGCAGGGACCTGGCTTGGGAACGGGACCTGGGCGCCTTCCAGCGGCCAGAACGCCGGCACCTGCCCCACGCCCGGCGAATCGGCCGTGCTCGGGCCCGATGCTGTCCGTGCCTGCTCCAGCGGGGCTTGCGACGCGGCGGGCGAGGGCAGCCCGCCCCCCCGCGACGGCGGCACCAGCGCAAGGCTGCGCACCAGACCTGCCGGAATCGCTTGCAAGTCGAGCGTTGTCGGCGCCTGCCACTCCGCCGCGGGCTCCGCAAGGGGCGCGGCGTGCGCCGTCGGCCCTTGCGCGAAGCTGCTCTGGAACAGCTGGTTGGCCAATTGCTCGATCAGACCGGCGTCCGGCGCCTCCGTTGCCGGCGCCAAGGCGAGAACCCCGGCGCTGGAGTCAGGCGTAGTCATAGTAATTACCCACATCCACGTCTTCGAGCACCGCCAGCGCATCGTCGGTCAGAACGGCAGCGGAGCAATAAAGCGAGATCAGGTAGGAGGCGATGGCCTTGCGGTCTATCCCCATGAATCGGACCGACAGACTGGGCAGGATTTCCCCGGCCAGACCCGGCTGGAACAGGCCGGTCACCCCCTGTTTCTGTTCGCCGCTGCGGATCAGCAGGATATTGGTCTTTCCCTTGCTGTTGATATGCAGCTTGTCACTCGGAACCAGGGGGATGCCCCGCCAGGTCAGGAACGGCGAGCCGAACAGGTTCACGGTGGGGGGCGGTACGCCGCGGCGGGTGCACTCGCGGCCGAAAGCGGCAATGGCTTTCGGGTGGGCCAGGAAGAAAGACGGTTCTTTCCAGACTTTGGCGATCAGTTCATCCAGATCGTCCGGGGTCGGTGCGCCCTTGCGGGTTTTGATGCGCTGTGCGGTCGTGGCGCTTTTGAGCAAACCGTAATCGAGGTTGTTGACCAGCTCGTTTTCCTGGCGCTCTTTCACGCGCTCGATCAACAGGCGCAGTTGTTCCTGGACCTGATCGTAAGGGCTGCGATAGAGGTCGGAGATGCGGGTCTGGACATCCAGAATCGCCGTGACGGCATTGAGCGTGTACTCGCGCGGCTTGTCTTCGTAGTTGACGAACAGCTCGGCCAGATCCTGGCCGTCTTTGGGGCTGCAATCGACATCGGCCGGTGTGGCGCCGGACACGTCCTTGACCCGGTTGACGCGGTAGACCCCGGCCTCGACCGGCGTCCATGCGAGAAATGAAACCAGCCAGCGCGGAGTGATGCCCCCCCATTGCGCCGGCGTTTTGGTCGTATTGGAAAGCTGGCGGGCTGCTTTCTCGCCCAGAGTGCGGCGGGCCTCGGTTTCTGCTGCCATCTGATCGGCTCCTTGGTGGTTTGTATATCTATAAGACATATGCTTATGGCATTACGTCCTCAGTCTAGGAGTCTACTGTGCCGATTGGAAGCGTGGAACGAAGAAAAAATTATAAGGACATGGCGTGCGTACGGAGGGGGGCCGCGCAGGGCGTTCGCGCGAGGGTTCAGCCGAGGTCGACTTTAACCATCTCGGTCGTGATCGACGACTTCGACTTGAGCTCGTTGCACTGGTTGCAGAACCAGTTGGATGCGCCGCAGGCGGCAATGCGTTCGAGCTCGGCGCCGCAGCTGCCGCAGCGCCCGAGCAGGCGGTAGTCTGCCGCGCAGGCCTGGCAATGCCAGAACCGGCCGCCGGATTCGAGCGGGGTGGCGTGGACGGGACACAATTTTTCCATTTGGCACCTTCTCCATGGTAAGCGGATGCGCACACAGTGCGGCGGTCCATGGTAGCAGTCCGGCTCGCGAACGGCGAGTCCGTCGGCATGGCTTTACACCGGTTCCAGCTCGACCTTGAGGCTGCGTTCAATGCTTTCTTCGTCCAGTTCCGGGACGAAGTACTCGATGAAACGGTAGGCAAAACTGCGCAAGTAGCGCCCGCGGCGCAACGCCAGGTGTGTGGTGTTGGTCACGAACAGATCGTGGGTAGGCAGCAGGGTCAGCCCGCTGTTGCGCTCCGGGTCGAAGGCCATCTCCGCGATGATCCCGACCCCAAGGCCGGTTTCCACATAGGCCTTGATCACATCGGCATCGATAGCCGACAGAACAATGTCGGTTTGCAGGCCGGCTTCGGCAAAACGGCGATCGATATTGGCCCGTCCGGTGAAGCCGAGATGATAGGTGACCAGGGGATAACGCGCGATCGACTCCAGCGTCAGCCGGGGTTCGCGGGTCAGCGGGTGGCCGTCGGGCACGATGATCGCGTGTTGCCAATCGTAGCAGGCGAATGTAGCGAGATCGGGCTGGCTGGCCAGGCCTTCGGTGGCGATGCCGATATCGGCGCGCCCCTCGCGCAGCATGTCGGCGATTTCGCCGGGGCTGCCCTGATGCAGGACCAGATGCACTTTGGGATAGTCCTTGCGGAACTGCGTGATGACGGAGGGCAGGACATAGCGCGCCTGGGTGTGGGTGGTGGCGATGACCAGGTTGCCGGTTTCCTTGCTGGAGAATTGCGCGGCGATACGCCGCAGGTTCTGCGTGTCGAGCAAGATGCGCTCGACCACGCCCACCAGTTCGCGGCCGGGATCGGTCAGACCCAGCAGGCGCTTGCCGCGACGCACGAAGATCTCGACGCCGAGTTCGTCCTCGATGTCCTTGATGTGCTTGCTGACCCCGGGCTGGGACGTGTACAGGGCGCTGGCAACGTCCGTCAGGTTGTAATCCTGGCGAACCGCTTCGCGGATGATGCGCAGTTGTTGCAGATTCATTGACCGTCCCCCCACGCTCGCCACCCGAGAGGAGGAGCCCTTCGGTGGCGGCCTGTGCATGATGATGCTGTGACAGCCAGTCTAGAGTTGTCGCTTTATTCCTGGAAATAATTACTTGTCAATATAATATAACCAAAAGATGCTTTGGCGCCCGTCTGCAACTCAGCTCAGTCCATGCTTGCGTATCTTGTCGAACAAGGTCGTTTTCGCGACTTTGAGCGCTTCGCTGGCACGACTCAGATTACCGCCCTGGCGGCGCATTTCCTCGGCTATCATCGCGCGCTCAAAGGCATCGACCGCTTCGCCCAGCGACAGATGGCCGGCGCCTTGCGAACCGGGGATCAGCGGAGAGCGGATTCCGAGGGCAAAGCGCTCGGCCACATTGCGCAATTCGCGCACGTTGCCCGGCCAGTCGTGAGCGAGCAGCGACGCGCTCTCCTGCGCCTCCAGCGTCGGCGCCGTGCGGTTGAAGCGCGCAGCGGCCTGTGCCAGGAAATGCTCGAACAGCAGCGGGATATCTTCGCGCCGCTCGCGCAGCGGCGGCAGTTCCAGGCTGATGACATTGAAACGATAGTAGAGGTCGGAGCGGAAGGCGCCGCTCTGGCTCATCGCTTGCAAATCGGCTTTGGAGGCGGCGATGATGCGGCAGTCGAAAGGGATGGTCGCGTTCGAGCCCAGGCGTTCCAGCGTGCGCTCCTGCAGTACGCGCAGCAGTTTCACCTGGAGCGGTAGCGGCATGGTTTCGATTTCGTCGAACAGCAATGTGCCGCCGTCAGCGTACTCGATCTTGCCGATGCGGCGCTTGCTGGCACCGGTGAAGGCATGCGCCTCGTGACCGAAAATTTCGCTTTCGAACAGGCTCTCCGCCATGCCGCCGCAGTTGAGCGCGACAAAGGGATTCTTGCTGCGGGTGCTGACTTCGTGCAGACACCGCGCGACCAGCTCCTTGCCGGTGCCGGTTTCGCCGTGGATCAGGACATTGGCCGAGGTGTCGGCCAGATCGGCGATTTGTGCGCGCAACTGTACCATGGCCGGCGAGCGGCCGATGATGCGGGCTTCCAGGCAGTATTTGTCGGCCAGTTGGCGTCGCAAGGCCGCCACTTCCAGGCTCAGACGGCGCTGTTCCATCGCACGGGCGACCACCTCGCACAAGCGCTCCGGCGAAAACGGCTTTTCCAGAAAGTCGTAGGCTCCGTCCTTCATGGCTTGCACGGCCAGCGTAATGTCGCCGTGGCCGGTCACCAGTATCACCGGCAAGGTCGGATGCTGTACCTTGATCTCCCGCATCAGCGCCATGCCGTCGACCCCAGGCAGACGGATATCGGAGACGACCACGTCGGCCTGTCCGAGTCGCTCGCGGGCCTTCTCCGCCGATGCCACGCCCAGGGTGGCGATGCCTTCCAGGGTCAGCGCCTGCTCGCACCCCAGCCTGACTACCGGGTCGTCTTCGACGATCAAAACGGTCAGATTCTTAGTCATTTCCTTCCTCCATCGCGCCAGGCAGCGTGAGTGTGAACAGTGCGCCGCCATCGCGGAAATTGTCGCCCTTGAGCGTACCGCCGGCCTCGGCGATGATGCCGGAGGACAGGGTCAGCCCCAGTCCCAGTCCGGCGCCTGCCGGCTTGGTGGTGAAAAAGGGCTCGAACAGATGTTCGCGCACCTGCGGCGTCAGGCCGGGGCCGTTATCGCGCAGGATGATCAGGACCTGGTCGCCATCGCTCAGGCAGGAGATCTCTATCTTGGGGGCTGGCGTATCAAGCAGCGCGTCCAATGCATTGGACAACAGGTTGATCAACACCTGTTCCAGGCGGTTGGGGTCGCACAGGGCGACCAGGCGGTCGGACGCGTTGTGTCGCACGATCTCGATGTTCTGCCGCCGCCAGCGCGCCTCAAGCAAAAAGAGCGCATTGTCGATGGCGCGGCCGAGATGGGCGCGCCCCGCCCGTTCCGTCGATTTGCGTGCGAAAGCGCGCAAGGATCCGGTGATGCGCCCCATGCGCTCGACCATTTCTATACTCATATGCAGATTATTGGCCACCGTTTCCAGGTCGCCGCGCTCGAGAAAGCGCACGGCGTTGCCGGATAGGGTCCGCAAGGCTGCCAGCGGCTGGTTGAGTTCATGGGCGATGCCGGTCGACAACTGGCCGACGACGGCCATTTTTCCGGCCTGGACCAGGTTGTCCTGCGCGGCGCGCAAATGGTGTTCGGTACGAATGCGCTCCGCGACTTCATCTTGTAGCAGAGCATTGGCATCGGACAGGTCGGCGGTGCGCTCCGCTACCTGGCGCTCCATATCGTGGTAGGCCCGCGCGAGCTGTTCGCGCGCGGCGAACTGGTCGCGCAGGCGCAGGCGTTTTTCATTGAGCAGCAATAGCCCGGTCAATCCCAGTGCGGCCAGCAGGGCTGCGCTCGCGCTGCGAATGAGGGCGAGCGCATACGTTTCGCGCAGGTCGAGCAGTACGGTCAGCCACCAGTTGGTACTGGCAAGGCGGCGGCTATATTCCAGATAACGCGGTCGGGCGAACCCGCTTACGCTGCGATCGGCGGCGGTGCCGGTCAGGGTGACGATGCGGCTGTCCGCCCCGAGTCGTTGCAGTTCGTGCAGCGGCATCGGCCGCAGCGTGGTGCGGTTGTACTGGCGGTTGTCGTTCAGCCGCTTCTGCGTGGCCGCATCCAGCGGTCGCAGCGTGTGGTATTTCCATCCCGGCGGCTCAGCCAGGATGACGACACTCTCGCGATCACTGACCAGAACCTGGCTATGGCTGTCGCTCCAGGCTTTTTCCAGGCGCGCGAGACTGATCTTGACGACGGCGACGCCGAGCGGCCGGGCGCGATCGGGCACGCCCTCCGACAGATAGTAACCGGCTTCGCTGCGTGTGGTGCCGACGCCGAAAAAGCGGCCGGCATGGCCGGCCATGGCATCCGAAAAATAGGGCCGGAACGCGTCGTTTTCACCGAGGTAGCTATCCGGGCGCCGCCAGTTGCTCGTTGCGATCACCCGCCCGCTCGAGTCTTGCAGGTAGATCGCGCTGGCGCCCGTGCGCAGGCTCAACTGCTCCAGATAACGGTTGCCGGCCAGACGCCACTCGGGATCGTCGGGGTGGTGCAGCAGGGCATCGATCGCGGGGGACAGGCTGAGGATGGAGGGCAGCGGCGTGTAACGCGCAATTTCGCTCTCCAGACTGGTCGCGTAGATCTCCAGATGCTTATCGGCGCTGCCGCGTAAATCGTGCACGGTGCTGTCGACGCTGGCATTGAAGGCGGCGATTCCGATCAGAGCCATCAGCGCCAGGATCAGCGACAGGGACTGAAGAGAGGCCAGGCGGAATCGCTGCTTGAGCATGCGGTATCGATCGAGAAGGTGGGCGCGGGATTGCGTGCGTCGCTGGCTGCGATAGTAGCAGTCAGGCTCGCTAGCGGCAATCGTCCCGGCTTGTGCGCGGCCGGACGGGGCTCGAACGTGCGTCATGTTTCTTTTCGCCGCCGGCGACACCGCCGCCGGGATCGCGTGCGGAGCGTCGCCGGCCACCCGGCGGCGGCGGGATTAATGACGATGCGCCATGAAGGAGTGCGGCTGCGTCAGGTTTTCCGGGCGCAGCACGTCGTTCAGCTCCTGCTTCGACATCAGCTTGCGCTCGAGCACGATCTCGGCGACTCCTCGCCCGCTGACATGCGCTTCGGAGGCAATCTCGGTGGCATTGGCGTAGCCGATATAGGGGTTGAGCGCGGTGACGATGCCGATCGACTGTTCGACCGAGCGGCGCAGGGTGTCGCGATTCGCGCTGATGCCGTCGACGCACAGATCGGCCAGCACCATGCAGCCCTGGCGCAGGTGGGTGACGCTCTTGAACAGGCTGTGCGCGATGATGGGTTCGAAGGCATTGAGCTGCAGCTGTCCGGCTTCGGCGGCGAAGGTCACCGTACTGTCATTGCCTATCACTTCGAAAGCGATCTGGTTGACCACTTCCGGAATCACCGGATTGACTTTGCCCGGCATGATGGACGAGC
>NZ_AUGZ01000028.1 GCF_000422925.1 Paludibacterium yongneupense DSM 18731 | reverse complement strand
ACGGCAAGAAGACGGGCAACACCCCGGACGGCCGCCGTGCCGGCGAACCGTTTGCTCCGGGTGCGAACCCGATGAACGGCCGCGACGTGAAGGGCTTTGTGGCCGCCGGCGCTTCGGTAGCCAAGCTGCCGTACAACTCGGCGCTGGACGGCATCAGCTGGACCGCTTCGGCGACTCCGGATTCGCTGGGCCACACCGCCCAGGAACGTGCGCGCAACCTGGCGAACTGCCTGGACGGCTTCGCCGCCGCTAGCGGTTTCCACGTCAACGTGAACGTGTTCAACCGCGACACGCTGCTCGACGCGATGGAACACCCGGAAAAGTACCCGCAACTGACGATCCGCGTGTCGGGTTACGCGGTGAACTTCATCAAGCTGACGCGCGAGCAGCAGCTGGATGTGATCAACCGCACCTTCCACGCCAAGATGTAACAGGCGGGCAGGGTAGTCCCTTGTAAGAAGAACGCGGGGATCGCGGGCGCAAGCCTGCGGTCCCCGCGTTTTGCATGCCGCCCAGGCGTTCGCCGGTGCCGACGTTGTTCGCACGATGGTCTAGTGTTCCAAGTGGGGTCGTTAACCATGAGCTTATGCTGCCATGATGCAAGAACTGGCTTTACCCGATGTTTACCGTTTTCTTGAACCCGGTCCGGTGGTGTTGCTGACGACGGCGCAGAACGGAAAAATGAATGTCATGGCGATGTTGTGGCACATGATGGTCGAATTCGTTCCGCCGAGACTGGCGTGCGTCGTCAGTAATGGCGACTACAGTTTTGCTGCCATGCGCGCCGTGGGCGAGTGCGTCATTGCGATTCCTTCTGTCGAATCGGCTTCTGAAGTGGTGGCGGTGGGGAATGTGTCGGGGCGGGACGTCGACAAATTCAGTGCCTTCGGCTTGACTCCCGTCGCCGCCGGGCGGGTATCCGCCCCGCTCATCGAGGAGTGCTTTGCCAATTTCGAGTGCAGGGTCGTGGACGACAGTCTGGTCGAGGCCTATGGCATTTTTGTCCTTGAGGTTCTTGCGGCGTGGGTGGATCCGGAAAAGGAAAACCCCAAAACCCTGCATCATCATGGCTATGGCAAGTTCGTGGTCGATGGCAGGAGCATCCATCTGAAATCGAAAATGCCATGATGGGGCGTTCACCGCGGGACGGTAAATTTAGGATAAGTACATACTATTTATTTATATAATGATATGATGCATCGCACAGCCATGTCACGAAAGAGGGTCTGCGCATGAATTCCCGGCTTGCACGGCGTCATGTCGATGTTCTTGTAAAGCGGCTCACCGTGCTCATTGCCGGCGTACTGCTTCTTGCCGGCGGCGCCAGCGCCCGTCCCGCACTGCCTGCGCCATTGCATGCGATGGAGAAGCAGGGCTTCACCATCGTCGGCACATTCGAGGCCGCTGGCGGTCTGGTCGCCTGGGCGGGCTTCAAAGGGCAGAGCGCTGTTGCTTTCTACCTTACCCCTGATGGGCAGCATGTCATCGTCGGGCGCATGCTGGATGCGAACGGCAACGACGCTTCCGAAAGCGCGCTCAAGAGCGTCGTCGTGCCCGCCATGCATGAAGGTTTGTGGACGGATCTCGGCCGCAGTCGCTGGGTTGCCGACGGCAAGGCCGCCGCGCCTCGCGTCGTGTACGTTTTTACCGATCCGGATTGCCCATATTGCAACCGCTTCTGGACGGCGGCGAGGCCTTGGGTCGACTCTGGCAAAGTCCAGCTGAGGCATGTCATCGTCGGAATTCTCACGCCGCGGAGTCCCGGCTTGGCCGCCGCTTTACTGGCAGCCCAATCGCCATCCGCGGCCCTGGCCGCTCATGAGAGAACCTATCTGCAAGGCGAGACCCATCCCCTGAAGCGTATTCCGCACGACATTGAAGCACAGCTGGATGCAAACGCCGGCTTGATGGAGACTTGGGGCATGCAGGGTACGCCGGCCATTATCTGGCGTGATGCACGCGGTGGCGTTCGGATTCGCACCGGGATGCCCGACGCGGCGGGTTTGAATGCGATATTCGGAGCGCGCTGAGCCCGACGGCCTTCGCGTTCCGCGATGGCTTGAGTGGAGCTGTCCGCAGGGCCGTTGCCCGGAACACCCGATGCCGGCACTTTCATTCGACTCGCCGGCCATCATGAGTCCGCTTTCACGGGCGAGCTTCTGTAGGCGATTCTGGAGAATGGCGTATTCCTAGCTGCCCGAAACCCTAGGGTTGGTCGGTGAGCCGGGAAGACATGGCACAGCTGCCAGACGAAAACGCGCCTGCGCGGGTGGCATACAAAACGTCACCAACAGATCCCGGCAAATACATGGGGCAGCGCAACGGACTCTCAATTACCAAATGTTCGTATAATGTATATTATGTCAAATTATGGGTGTGCATGAGCTGATGCGCGGGAATCGGCTAAAATGGAGTTTCATGGTTATTCAGAGCACTGGAGCCCGGGATGGTGCATTGCCGTTATCCTCTTTGCCTTGCTGCGATGCTGAGCGTGCTCGCGTGCGCGTGCAGCAACGAGCAATTATACGCATCCGGCCAGGCATGGCAACGCAATGAGTGCAATCGAATGCCGGACTTGAGGCAGCGTGCGCAGTGTCTGCAGTCGAGTGAAACGTCAGAGAAAACCTACCGCCAGCAACGCGAGTCGATACCGGCGTCGGTGCCGTGACACGCCGGACAAGGCGTCGCCGTGGCATAATCCCGCAAAATTGCTACCCGGACCGTTTTCATGAAAATTGTCGTCATTTTTCCGACCGCCACCGAAGCTCGCGATTTTGCGCACCCGTCCGCTGACATCGTCATCGGCGGCGTCGGCCTGACCGCATCGGCCTATTCCACCCTGAAAGCCATTGAACAGCATCGTCCCGATGTGCTGATTCTGGCCGGTATTGCCGGCATGTATCCGGCTGCGCCGCTCAAGATCGGCGATACCGTCCTGGTCGCCAGCGAGTGCGAGGCCGATCTCGGATTTTTCACCCCCGACGGTTTCCGTCACTTGTCGCGGCTGGCCATCGACATGGATTTCGAGCCCCGGCATACGCTGGACTGCCCATACCTTCCGGCGCTATCGCCGTTTCCGCTGGCCAGCAGCTATTCGGTAAACGCGGCGCTTGCCCCGTTCATCGATACCAGCGGTATCGATATCGAGAACATGGAAGGTGCGGCTTTCTTTCATGTCTGCCGACAGGAAGGACAGCGCTTCTACGAGCTGCGCTCGATTTCGAATGTGGTCCGGCCCGGACACGACGACTGGGACCTCGATCTATCGGTTCGGCGGCTGGCCGAAGGACTGAAGCGCTTTATCGGACAGTTGCTGGACGGCCAGATCTGAACGACGGCGCCGAACGCGCCCTCCCCGCCTGCTGCGCACGCACGATGAGCGTGCCTGCCGTGCATCGGGCGGTGGATGCGGCGCGCGATGCGATCGACGGCATCCACCGCCCGAATGAACTGCCGGGGTAGACCGTGACGGCGATACGGCGCGCGGCCGCCCTGGCAGGACGGTCTGCCCGTTGCGACGATCAGGCCCTTTGAGTCCGCCAGGCGATCTTGCCGCTGCCGACTCCCGTCCCGAGCAGAACGACCAGGCAACCGGCCAGCATGTTCGCATTGACGGACTCGCCGAGAAAGAGCGCTCCCCAGAGTACGCCGAACACCGGAATCAAAAAAGTCACCGATGTCGCATACGCCGCCCCAACACGCTCTATCAGCCTGAAAAACAGGATATAGGCGATTCCGGTGCAAACGATGCCCAGCGCCGCCACGCACAGCCAGGTCGAAGGGGCGACCGCATGCGCGGGCCAGAACAGGGGCGCCAGCGGAAGCAGGACCAGGGCGGCGGACGCCTGACTGCCGAAGGCCAGAACGAAGGGACTGACGCCGGCGAGATGGCGCTTGGAATAGTTGGCCGCAAAACCGTAGGAAAACGTCGCGGTCAGGGCGGCCGCCACGGCCAGGGGCACGTCGATCGCGCCGCCTCCGAGCTTGTCGTGCACCAGCAGCAGAACGCCGCCCAGTCCGAGCACCAGCCCGGCCGTCTGCGCCCTGCTCAGCGGGATATTGAAACCGCCCCAGGCGATGAGCGCGGCCCATAGAGGGGTGGTGGCGTTGAGCACCGAATCGAAACCGGCATTGACATATAAGGTCGACCAGGCCAACAGACAGAACGGCAGGGCCGAATTCGTGAGTCCGACCAGAAAAACGGGCAAAGCCTTTTGCCGTAGCTGTTTACGCGCCTCGCGGGTTCGCATGACCGGCAGCAGGACCAGGGTGGCGATGCCGACCCGGCATGCGATCAGTGCGATCGCTCCGAGTTCGGGGGCGGCGATGCGCATGAACAGGAACGACGCTCCCCATATTGCAGCCAATAGCAATAACTCAAGCAGATTCATCGGACCCATCCTTTGCGCTCTCTTCGTGGCCGGCACGGCGCCGACCTCCCTGCATGCAAGGTAGACGCGCCCGACAGCGTCGCCACCCCGTCTCTTGCGGTTGAATTCGGCACCCTCATGCGAACGGCGTCGCAATGAAGGCCGGGTGGCGTTCCGCCTCGGAACCCCAGTCGCGCAACAGCGGGTAGTCGTCGATATTCACGATCTCGGGCAACATCTCATGTACAAAACGCCATGTCACGGCACTACTCACTCCGGCCTGGTCTAGCGCGGAAGTCGATGGCGCATGTCGGGCGAACTCGGCCTCCAGCCCGTCCAGAGCGGCGCCCAGTTGCAGGCGCACGCGCGCCAGCCAGGGGGCGTGTTGTTTGTCCGCCGGACGCAAGCGGGTCTCGTAAACGACCTGCACGGCCTTCTCCGAGCCCGCCAGGGCGAGACCGATCACGCGCAAGGTGCGTTGCCGGGCGGCCGGCTCGGTGGGCATCAGCGACAGCCGGCCTGCATTCAGGCTATCCAGATAGTCGAGAATCAGCGTCGAATCCATCAGCGCGCTGCCGTCGTCGCAGATCAGGGTCGGCGCCTTGACCACGGGGTTGAGGGTTCTGAATTCATCGAACCCGCCGAATACCGACAGGGAACGATGCTCGAAGGGGATGCCCATCAGGCGCATCGAGATGGCAACCCTACGCACGTAGGGGGAGTCCAGCATGCCGATCAACTGCATGGATCTATCCTTTCTTTTGCTCAGATGGATACGGTATTGAGGTGCAGTCGCGGCCGTAGCCGCGGCGATTGTGCTTCGGCGTACAATTCCAGTCGGCCGCAGCCCTCGATCAGGACCTTGCCGCGCGGCAGCAGCGCCGAGCGGCATGTTTCATCCAGGCAGATATCGCGACCGTTTACGGTCAGCCAGTGGCGACCGCTTGTCGCCAGAACGCGGCAGGGTTGCGCGAGCTGCAGGGCCAGTAGTTCATCTGCAGCCAGGACCAGCTTCAAAGAATGCGACATGGCGTATCTCCCTGGGCTTGGGCGCCGCCGTGCGACGCCGAACGAATTGGAGGGGGCGTTTCGCAAGGTCCGAAACCTTTCTGCGCGGCTGCGCTGGCGCAACTCGACAGTGCGCCCATGCTGCCTGCCCTCACCTATGCCGTAACTATAATGTTTTGCCGGCCGCAGAAAAATTGATATTAATTTGACATTTATGTTAGTTTTACTTACATGAGACCTCTCCCTCCCCTCTCAGCCCTGCGCAGTTTCGAAGCTGTCGCCCGCCTCGGCAGCGTCACGCTGGCCGCAACCGAACTGCATGTCACGCATTCGGCTATCAGCCAGCAGATCAAGCAGTTGGAAGAAATGCTCGGCGTCGTCCTGCTGCTGCGAGAGGGGCGCGGCCTGCGCTTGAGCGAAGATGGCCGCTTGTACGCGCTGCAAATCAGACTGGGTTTGGCCGAGTTAACCGAAGCTACCCGGTTGGTGCAGGCGCGCCCGCGGGAGGGCGAGCTGGTCATCGCCGTGCTGCCGTCTTTTGGCGCAAACTGGTTGTTGCCGCGCCTGCCGCGTTTTCATGCCCGTTTCCCCTCCTATCGCCTCAGCTTGCGTGCCAGCCTGGACATACAGGATCTGCGCCAGGGCCTGGTCGATGTCGGCGTGCGCATGGGGCAAGGTAATTGGGAGGGGCTGCAGCAGAAGAAACTGTTCGACGACGAACTGGTCATGGTCGCCTCGCCCACATTTAACCATGGGCGCTTGCCGCGCACCCCGACCGAGGTCGTCGCCGCGCCGGCGGTGCGGACGCCGGAGTCGTGGCTGGCCTGGTGCCAGGCGGCGGGTGTGGCCGAGCCGGCGCATGCCGCCCTCTGGATCAACGACTCCAATCTGGTGCTCGAAGCGGCGAAGTTGGGGCAAGGCGTCGCGCTGGAACGGCGCAGCATTGTCCAGGCCTCGCTCGACAACGGCAGCCTGTGTCAATTGACCGACATTACCGTTCCGTATGCGCATCCGCACTGGCTGGTCTGGCCGCAGCGCGAAAGCGCCCAGATCAAGCGCAACGATTTCATTCAATGGATAGAAGAAGAGGTCGCGCTGTATTTTGCGTCGCTACCCTCGAAATAGAGCAAGCCGCGCGGTGAGGTGTTGCCTGCGATGGCATTTCTGACATGGCGGCAGGCATGAGAAATGCGCACCTCTCGTTCGCGGCGAGCGGTGCGCATCGGTTCGGCGTCGCCCGGGGCGGCCGGGGTTACTGGCTGTCTGCCGGCAGTCCGAGCGTCCGTCCAGGGTAGCCTGCAACATCAAAATACCGGGTCGTGCCCACCCGTTGCGACTGGACGACGGTGACATGCCCCTCGGCATCGACGTCGGAACGCAAGGTCTGCGTCGTTGCACGCGGCATTTTGCCGTTGACCAGCGCTTCCGATAGTACGCGGCCGACCAGTTTGCCATGAGCCGGGATGTTCAAGTGCAGCAGATCGGCCACGGTCTTGCCGATGTCGGCGTTGCTGGCAGGGGCGGTGTCGACGAAATGGCGGCGGAATGCGGGGCCTGTCGCCGCCATGATGTTGCGCGTATCGGCGCGCGAGAAGCTGCCGTGCATGCCCTGCCCCTGCTGAAGTGCCGTGTCGGCTATCTCGACGCCGCAGGTGGTGGGGTCGGCGCAGCCGGTCGAGAAGGTGCGGAAGTTGACGGCAATGGCCGGCATGGGTGTCACCGCCGTTCCCCGCAGTGCGATGGCAGAGAGCGGCAGGGTGCCGGGGATGCGGCCAAGACTGTCGTCGACGAACAGTCCGCTGACATAGTCTTGCGCCGACAGTGCGGCGACGATCCGCGCGGCCAGCGCTTTGTCGCCCGTCGGCAGGTAGACCAGGTCGGAACCGCCATTGGAGGCGACGATCACGTCGGGGTGGGCCGGGTCGGCGCCGATCAGGCCGTTGCCGCGCGAGGGGTAGTGGTCGGCAGCCACGGGGGCGCCTTTGGCATCCGGGTCGTACAGATTGCTTCCCAGTGCATGTGCGATATCGATGGCGAGAAAGCCGGGCGGCAATTGCGCGGCGGTGACGTCGGCGTAGCGGCGGCCAGCCGCCCAGCTCGTCGCGCTTTCCTTGGAAATGGTCGAGAAGCCGTGATCCGACGTCACGATCACGTCGGTGCTGTCTTCCAGACCCTGTTGCTTGATTGCGGCCAGCAGGCTGGCCAGATTGTCATCGGCATTCTTGATCGCCGCCAGCGAGGTCGGGCCGTTGATCCCCGGCAGCAAGCGCCCAAGGCTGTCGCCCTGATTGTGCTGCGAGCCGTCCGGGTCCCGCGACCAGTACACCATTACAAAGGGTTTGTTGCGCGCCTTGAACAGGGGGAGGACCGCGCGCGTGGCCACCGCGGCGAAATACTGCTGTTGTACGATGTTGGCGGACGTCGTGCCGGGCGTCGTCGCATTGCCGGACGGGCCGTTGGCGCCGCGCGTCGGGGCCTGCGGGGCGAGGTGTGCTGCATCGAGGCGCTGCTTGAGCTCATCGGACAGCGGGATGCCTCCTGCGCGGCCGGTCATGTCGTCAACGACGATGGTGTGCTGGCCGCTGCGCTCGGTGTGATCGAAAATCAGCGCCGGACCGAGTTTGCCTATGGTCGCGGTGGAGTAGCCTGCCCCACGGGCGGCTTTGAGGATGGTTTCTTCGTTCAGGTAGTCGCCGGAAAAATGTTCGTCGACATCGCCGAGCACCGGGTCGCTTTCCAGAAACGGGGTCAGGCTGTCTCCCGCGCCGGGAACCTGGAACGCGGTGTAGATGGTGTTGCTGAAATCGCCGCTGTCGCCCAGCATGTGACCGGTTGCCATGGCCGAGGCGTTGGCCGTGGTAAAGGTCGGGAACAGCGAGTGGGTATTGCTGAAGCGTACCCCCTGGTTCATCAGTGCCGTCATGGTCGGCGCGGTGCGGGCGTTGACCATGCCCGGCCTGAGGCCATCGGCAACGAACAGGATGACGTTATGGACGGGTGTCTGCGCCATGGCTGGGCAGGCAACGGCCAAAAGTGCGGCGGCGAGCAATGAACGCATGCGGCGATTCCTCTATCAGTAGCAAAGTCAGTCGCTCACTGTAGCTCACGGGTATTTCATTGGCATGTCAGTTGCCGATGTACTTGCATCGGGCGGGGCGGCTCCATTGTCGCAAGGCAGGGAGAACGCAAAGGCTTGCGCCTGGTCACGCAGACTCGCATGAACGTAAAATCGCTGCGTGGTCGCGTGCGAGCGATGGCGAAGACGCTCCGCCGTCAGGTGGATGGGCACGCCGGCCTGTGCGGCATGCGAGGCCAGCGAATGGCGCAGCCAGTGGGTCGATGCCGCGTCCAGCCGTGCCGCCCAGCCTGGATTGATGGCCTCGGCCGCGCGGGCGGCCCGGGCGAAAAACCACTTCAGCGCGCTATAGATCTGCAGTCCCTCGACCGCCGTCTGCCCGTCCAGGCCCGTCACGATCGGCGTCGCGGTTTCATCGGCTGCGGGCAGGTCAGGCAGCGCGCGATAGCGGCGATAGCGCACCAGTGCGGTCAGGGCCTCGGAGTCGAGCGGAATATCGGCGACGGCCCCGCCCTTGCCTGCAATGCGCCACAGCCACATGCCATAGCTGAAATGGATGTGCGCCATTCTGGCATACGCCAGTTCGCTGCGTCGTGCGGCAGTGCGATACAGCCAGATCAGCAGAAAGCGCAGCCGCTCGGCGCGCGCGACCTGCTGCGGAGTCCGCGTCGGCAGCAGGTCCAGAAAATCCAGTGTCCAGCGCCAGAGCTCGGGTTCCAGCCAGCGCGGCATGCCGATACCGCCTGCTGCGTCCAGGCCCCCGCCGGCCCCGCCCAGGTCGCGTCCGCGCTGTTTTGTTCCCAGCAGGCGAAACGGGTTGCTGGCCAGATAGCTGGCGTTGACCAGGTAATCGAACAGGGTCTGCAATATCACTTTCGCCTGGCGTCGGCTCGATGCCTGCAGCGGTCCCTGGATCAGACGCCAGTGGGCCGGCCATTGCGCCGGCCGGACGGGTGCGGCCAGCCAGTCCAGGTAGAGGCGCAAATCATCGACACGCAGACTCGATACGGCCTTGCCGCGCAAGCTGACGGCCCATGCCATCAGCCGGATGGCTTCCTTGCGATAGGCGCGCCGGGTGTGCGGGTTCTCTATCGTGGCCAGCCAGGATTCGATTGCCGCGGCATCGTCGTCGGCGGCAATCTGGCGCCAGCCCCGGCCGCGCACCCGGTTCTCCCCGGCTTCGCCGCTGAGTTCCACCCAGTCGGCCAGCACCAGGCGGGAACGCAACTCGCTCATCTCCGGCAAACCTCCCCTCCCCTTGATACCGGTCATTTTTGGGCTCCTGTTCTGTCTTCGACCCACTATAACAGCAACGATTATGAATGTAATCATTGCTGTTTTGTGAACAATCATTCGTATATTACGTATTACATAAAATAAATTACAGAAAAATTTTTGCAGTCGGCGGCGGCGATAAAACCGGAAATGGCTATGTGTTCGACCGCAGTGCCGGGCAGCAGGTCCTGGCCGGGGAAGCGCAGCATGCACAACTGCGCAGCATGCACAACTGCGCGGCGACGCCAACGGATCGGCGACAGGTCGGACTCGCTGAAGGTGCAGTGTCGGATGAGCCCGTCTTGGTCATCGGGCAACGCGAGCAAGCTGCCGCGCCGCGGCGGAGAGGATCGAACGGCGGGGCAGGCGGTTTCCTTCTTCTTGAAAACGCAGGTTTGTGACAAGCCCGCCAAGGCAGCCGGCGCAGCACGGAAAATCAGGGCATTTGGATTCTCGAAAACAGTTCTTGAAATCCCATTCTCGATTGCACATCATCTCAACGAGATTCGATAAGCAAGGAAGCCCATGCGAGCGTCTGTTGTGCCCTACATGAAGCGCAGTGCGCTGCGCGAAGCGGTAAGCCGCTTCCGCACGGCGTGCCCGCGCCTCTTCGGTTCGGTGCCGCATGGCTCCGACCGGGATGCCAGCGACTCGATCTGCAGGCCGAAGCGCTGCCTGGCGCGAGGCTGTTCGACCTGGGCGGCCTGCGATACGAGGTCGAGCGCCCGCCGGGTCGCCACGGCGGATCGCATCGCCAGCTACAAGGGACGCAACTCGCAAGAATGCGCCTCCCTGAAAAAGCGCCTGCTGCGCCAGTGGGCTAGCAATGGAGCTCCATTCATGAATCCATCCAAAGTTGATCGATCACGTGTCCGCTGCTTGACTGACTTACCCAATGTCGGCAAAGAAACGGCCAAAGGCCTTCGATTGCTTGGTTATACCAAGCCCGAAGACATTGCTGGCGAGTGCCCGTTCGACATGTATGAACGGCTGTGTGAAATCACTGGCGTACGCCATGACCCGTGCGTAATCGACGTTTTTGTGTCGGTCACGGAGTTTCTCGACGGAAAGCCGCCACGTCCCTGGTGGGAATTCACCAATAGCAGGAAAGACCGACCCCGAAAGGCTCAATGAAATGAAATTTGGTTACACGATCATCTATGTCAATTCGGTTGCCGATGCGTTGGTGTTTTACGAGAAAGCCTTTGGGTTCAAATCCAGGTTCTTGCACGAATCAGGCGAGTACGGGGAGCTGGATACTGGTGCGACTGCACTTGCATTTGCATCCCTTGGACTAGCAGAGGCCAATTTCGGCGAGGCTTATCTCCCGGTAAATGCGGAAGCCGCAGCACCGGGGATTGAACTGGCGTTTGTAACCGATGACGTACCGGCGGCTTACCAGAACGCGATTGACTGCGGTGCGAGCCCCATTCGCGGCCCTGTCGAAAAACCGTGGGGCCAGATAGTTGCGTATGTGCGTTCCATTGAAGGAACTCTGATCGAACTGTGTTCTCCCATGGGCAGCTAGGATTGGCGCTATATGCTCATATCGAAATGCTGCGTGAAGGCGATACCCTGGTTGTCTGGACGCTCGACCGTCCGGGCCGATCGGTCAAGCAACGGGTTGATCCGGTCGGCAATCTGCACAAGCCAGGCTTCCAGTTCAGGAGTCTCACTGACTCCATCGACACCGGCACGCCGTCCGGCCGCTTCTTCTTCCACGCGATGGCCAGTCGCGCCGGGATGGAGCGCGAGCTGACCGTCGAGCGCGCCCGCGCGGGGCTGGACATCCGGTGGAGCATCCTGCCCGTGGCGCCCGATACGGCTCAGTCAAAGTTCCTGGGCGGAAATGACATGCAACGGTTTCGGGGTGGCTTTCGTGGCGCTCCATGCCGCATTGAAGTGATCAATCACCTGCTCTGCTCCGAGAGCGAATGCGCTGAAGGTCGTGTGCGCATCGCGGATGACGGTGACCTGATATCCGCGCGACACCGCATTGCGCAAGGTGCTGTCTAAACAAAAATCGGTGGCGCAGCCCCCCATCCAGATCGTACTGATTTCTTTATCCGTCAGCAGTCGGGCAAGATCGGTTTCGCAGAAGCTGTCTCCGTAGCGTTTGTAGATGCTGACATCGCCTTCGGCTCGGGCCAGGCCGGGATGAAGTTGCCAGGCTTCGGAGCCGCGTTGCAGCTCTTCTTCCTCGTGCTGGACAAAGATGACCGGGTAGCCGCGCTGGCGCGCCTTGGCGATGGCGAGGTTGAGGTTTTCAAGCACGGAGTCGAGGCGGGCTGCACGCAGTTCGCCCTCGACGACTCCCACCTGTACATCAATGATCAGCAAAGCGGTATCGGGCATGTATAGTCCTCGACGGGTAAGTGGGTAGCGATCCATTGCAGCGCAAGCATACTTAAATTGCATATCCGCTGCAATTGCACTGCTACGTCCTGCCCTCCTTGCGTGGTCTTTTGCGGCAGCTTAGACGGCCTCCCCTCCTGGCTCTTACTGTGGCGTAGTCGTCAACCATGAGAAGTCCGCGCCTGTCGCGCAGAGGGCACGGCCATGGCGTTGCTGCGGCGCCCCCTCGGATAAGAGGGTAAGTAGGCATCAAAAAAATCGATATGTTTTGCGTAAATTTTGCGTTATTAAATCGAAAACATATAAATCATACTGTTCTCATGGAAGCGAGGGCATATCGCCCGGCACGGAGAATACGACCATGATGCAATTCAGAAGAGCGGATGAGCGCGGACACGCGAACCACGGTTGGCTGGATAGTCACCATACGTTTTCGTTTGCCGATTATTACGATCCCGCCCACATGGGCTGGAGTGCGCTACGCGTAATCAACGACGATGTCGTGAGCCCGGACGGGGGATTTCCCACACATGCGCACCGCGAGATGGAAATCATCTCCTACGTTCTCGACGGCGCTCTGGAACATAAAGACAGCCTGGGAACCGGGTCGGTGATCGTGCCCGGCGATGTCCAGTTGATGAGTGCCGGCACAGGGATAGCGCATAGCGAATTCAATCATTCCGCGACGGAACAGGTGCATTTTCTGCAAATCTGGGTCCACCCCAAGCAATCGGGGCTCACGCCGGCTTATCAGCAACGGCACTATCCGGATACGGCCAAGCGCGGGCGCTTGCACCTGCTGGTATCGCCGGACGGGCGTGACGATAGCCTGCTCGTGCATCAGGACCTGTATCTGTACGCGGCTTTGATCGAGGGCAAAGAAAAGATAACGTGGACGCTTGAAGACGGGCGCAAAGGCTATCTGCATGTTGCGCGCGGCGAGGTCACACTCAATGGGCACGTCATGCGTGCGGGAGATGGCGTCAAATTGCAAGGTGCATTGCCGCTGGTGCTGGATGCGGGGCTTGCGGCTGAAATATTGCTGTTCGACTTGCCCGGCTGAGAGGCGGGAGTCCTTGGTACCCAAAAACGGCGCCGCAGTGGGCGCCGTTTTTGCGATCAATTGCGGTGGTCGCCGCCATTCTGGTCAATCCAGCGTGGATCTTGATGGTTGTCGTGGCGGCCATTGTCGTGGCGGCCATTGTCACGGTGGTCACCGTGATCGCCATGGTTTCCATGACCGTGTTCCTGCCTGTAGCGCGGGGCGTATTCGTGGTTGTACCACTGGTCTTGCACGAAAAATACGCGTTCGCCACAGGCGTGATATTGCCGGCAGTAGCGCTTCCAGTGGCGCGAATGCTCGGGCGGCACGCGCAAGTAGATCGGGGGACGGTCTTCCGGGACCGGAGTCACGAAGACCGGTTGCACATTAACGACCGGCGGCGGCGCAAAACCACCGATATCCAGACGTCCGTAGAATCCCGGCTGGCCTACGTTGATCGAAATACCGACATCGGCTGCCATTGCAGGAGCAGTGGCGATCGCTGCGAAGGCGGCGGAAATCAGAAAACGGTTCATGGCGTGTTCCTGTTGCGAGTGGTTCGTTGTCGAACGCATGAGGAATATCCCGGCGTCGCATTGAATGGGCACTGCTGAGAGATAAAAGCCTGGTCCAATGAGAATCATCCGGGAAAGCGGCAACTTATAGGATCGAACTTTGGCCGATTGCTGCCCGTTTGTCAAAGCTGAAATTTATAGTAAATGTGTTTTCGTTAACCGAAACAGGTGCAAACAGCCGTATGTGCAGCACATGGCCAACCCACCCTCGCGACACGCAAGGCGACGGGTTCGCACCACGGAGGGCTGTCTATCAGAGTTGGCCGGACGTTCCTTGTCGGCCTCATGCTTGATGCGCGTTCAGCGCTGTTTTCAGTCGCGATAGCGTGGGCGGTCGCCCGCAGCCATGGCCATGGCTGCGATGGGCAAATCGTCCGACAGGAGCATGGCGGCGTTCCAGGTGGCAACGTATTCGAGACCGTCGGCCACGCTATGGTCGCGGCTGAAGTTCAATACCTGCTTGCAGCCGCGTACGGCCAGCGGCGAGCGCGCGGCGATCTGGTGCGCGCAGGCCAGGGCCGCCGCCCGCAGCGCAGGCACATCGGGATAAATCCGGTTGACCAGGCCGATGCCCTGCGCTTCGATCGCGCCCACATCGCGCGCGGTCAGTACCATTTCCCTGGCCACCCCCTCGCCTACGATGCGCGGCAAGCGCTGCAAGGTGCCGATGTCCGCCACCATGGCCAGATCCAGCTCCCGCACCGAAAAAATCGCGTCCTGCGTCGCATAGCGGAAGTCGGCCGCCAGGGCGATATCCAGTCCACCGCCGAGACAAGCGCCGTGAATGGCGGCGATCACGGGTTTGCCACAGCGTTCGAGGGCGCTCGCAGTGGCTTGCAACTCGAGAATCAGGCGTCGCAGTTTTTCGCGCTTGCGTGCCTCGCAATCGTCCCGGATTGCCGCCTGCACCCCCATCAGCATCCCCAAGTCGATGCCGGCGCAAAAATGACGCCCTTCACCGGCCAGCACGATGACGCGTACTTCGGCCATCTCGTCGCAGCTCTCCATCGCGGCGCGCAGCTCCTGCCACAGCGTATCGTCGAGCGCGTTGGCTTTATCGGGACGGTTAAGGCTGATGATGGCAATGCCGTCGCGCAGTTCGAAATGAATCGATCGAAATTGCATCGGGTGTCTCCACGTTTTGGGTATCGAGGCCCGGGCCCTATTGCAAGCGCCGAATCCGATAACGGGTCTGGCCATGCCGTGCAGCGACGACAGCAGTCGCCGCCAGGCTCCGGATCGAGTCGCGTCCATCGCTCTGCGGCGGAGCCGGCGGACTGTCTGCCGTGCGCTAGCCGGGGCTGGCGACGTGAATCGGCTTCTGCCCTGTGATCACCCATCCGCGCAAGGCATGGCGACGGGCGGGTGAGTCAGCCCTCGACGGGGAGGCTCAAGGCCTGTTGCCCGCGTTCCGGCAAGGCAGGGGCGATGCCAAGCAATGTCTTCAATTGATATTTCAGGGTGCCCAGCAGCTCCGCGTCGACCCTGGCCAATTGCAAGCCACCCTGCAAGGCTGAAAACATGACCGCGCCCATTGCTTCGGCGCTCCCGGCGTAGTGGAAAACGCCGCCGTCGCGTCCCTGTCGGGCGATGGCCACCGACCAGGCACGCATCTCCTCGATGAAAAGGGCGGCTTCGTCCTGCATTGCGCAAGGCAGGGTGTGAAACTCGGTCGATAGAATGCCGCTCGGGCAGACCTGGCGATGCCGGCGATAGTAGCTGTCCGTCAATTCGAAATACGCATCCAGCCGCGAGGCGGCATCGAGGTCGGCCTGGGCTTCGGTGAAACGGCGAAAACGGCGACGGTAGCGCTGGATCAATTCGATGCCGAGGTCGGTCTTGTGTGGAAAATGGTAATGAATAGCGGCATTTTTCACCCCCAGCTCGCCGCTGATCGCCTGATAGCTGAAGCCGTTGAACCCCCGGGTCAGCAAGAGTGTCTCGGCGATATCCAGGATGCGTTTGCGGGTGTCTCCGCGCGGGTCGGTGTCGGGTGCCATGCGCCGACTCTACTTACTGCTTGGTAAGCTGTCAATGCTTGTGGCATGTCCTTGCGGCCGGTGTCTGCGTCGAGGCAACAGACGCCCGGCCCGACATTTGCTTTTCACAGACGTCCGCCAGCCAAGCGAATAGAATACCGGACATAAAAACAGTCAAGACAAGCATTCGTCTACGAGGGTGAAATCGTGAAAGTTTCAGTGATAGGGATGGGTGCCGTCGGCACCGAACTGGTCGGTTGCCTGCTGCATATGTCGGAAGCGACCGAGATCGTGGCCGTGGATAAATCGCGCGAGAAATCCGAAGCCGAAATGTGGGATTTTGCGCATACGACGGCCTTTACGTACGCAAAGAATCCCGACCTGGTGGTTGGCGATTATGCCGATACCGCCGGCAGTGATGTCGTTGTCATTACCGCGGGGGCTCAGATACAGAAGGGGCAGTCGCGGGATGCGATCGTGCGCGAGAACGCCGTGCTGATCCAGCCTGTCATCGCCGCCGTCGAACGCTATTCGCCCGAGGCGGTCGTCATCATCGTGACCAATCCGGTCGATGTCATCACCCAGGTCGCCCTGCACCATTCCGGCTACCCGCGCACACGTCTGATCTCGGCCGGCACGCTGGTAGATTCGGCCCGCTTCATGCGCATCCTCAGCGATCACGTCAAGATCGACCCGAAGAACATTTTCGGCTATGTGCTGGGCGACCACGGCGCCAGTTGTTTCATCCCGTGGAGCATCTGCAACGTCTGCGGACTGGATGTCGACAGCTATTGCGAACTCAATGGCCTGCCGCCCATCGACAAGACGGCGATCCGCCAGCGCGTGATCGATGCCGGTTTCGAGATTTTCAACCGCAAGGGCAACACCAATCACGGCATTGCGGCCGGCGTTTTTCGTATCATCCGCGCGATCGAGGCCAATGAACGCTCCGTCCTTCCCGTCGGCGTCATGCTGCAGGGCGAATATGGCTTTGATGACGTGGTGGTCAGTGTGCCCTGCGTCATCGGCCGGCATGGCGTAGACCGGATTCTCAGTTACCGCTTCACCGAGGATGAGACGCGGGCTTTCGAACGTTCGGAGGCGCACTTGCGTTCGATGATCGCCGTAGCGCACGATCTGTGACGGTCGCCGAGATGCGTTATGATGCAAATTCGAACACACGGGACGACGGCTGGCATGAAACTCAAATTCAGTAAGATGCACGGGCTAGGCAACGACTTCATGGTCATCGATGGAGTCCGGCAGACCGTCAAGCTCGACGTGGCACGCATCCGCCAGCTCGGCGACCGCCATTTCGGCATCGGTTTCGACCAGTTGCTTTTGGTCGAGGCGCCGGTCGACCGCGATAATGACTTCCGCTATCGCATTTTCAATAACGACGGCAATGAAGTCGAACAGTGCGGCAATGGTGCGCGCTGTTTTGCCCGTTTCGTCCGCGATCAGCGTCTGAGCAACAAAAACGAAATCCGCGTTGAGACCGCCAAGGGCGTGATCGTGCCGCTGCTGCACGAGGACGGCCTGGTCGAGGTCGATATGGGGCAGCCGCGTTTCGCACCGGACGAGATCCCCTTTCTGGCCGGGAGCGACAGTCTGCGCCAGGTACTGGACACCGAGGCCGGGCGATTCGAAGTCACTCTGGCGTCGATGGGCAATCCGCATGCCGTGCTGTGCGTGGCGGATGTCGCCACCGCCGAAGTCGCCCGCATCGGGCCGGCCATTGAAGGGCACCCGCGTTTTCCGGAGCGGGTCAATGTCGGTTTCATGCAAGTACTCGCGCGCGATGAAATCCGCCTGCGCGTGTACGAACGCGGCGCGGGCGAGACACTGGCTTGTGGCACCGGCGCCTGCGCGGCGGTGGTGTCCGGCATCCGCCTGGGCCTGCTCGATCCGCGGGTCGGGGTCCATACCCGCGGCGGCGACTTGACGATAGAATGGGCTGGCGTCGGCACGCCCGTGCGCATGACCGGCCCCGCAATCACGGTTTTCAACGGCGAAATCGATATCTGAGTCTGGGAGTTCTCATGCAGAGTGACGACGTACTGGCTTTTCTGGAGAATCATCCGGATTTTCTGACCCACCACGCTGATCGCTTCGGCCTCAAGCCCGGCAGCCACGACCGGGTCGTGGTGTCGCTGGTCGACCGCCAGTTGCTGGAGCTCAAGGACAAGAACCGGCAGCAGGAGGCGCGTCTCGCGCAGCTGTTGCGGCATGGCGAAGCCAACGATCTGATCCAGCTGCGCAGCCACAAGCTGGCGCTGGCGCTCGTGCGCGCCAGCACACCCGAGGCCCTGTTGCAGGTGCTGCCGGCCGCCCTGTCCGAACAGTTCGGACTGGACCGCTCGGCCTTGCGCCTCTGGCACCCCGCCGCTGAAGTCCTGGCCGCCCCCGCCTATACCGCCCGGCTCGATATACGCAGCCTCGCGCGCAATCTGTCCGCCCCCTATTGCGGCCCCTATGCCAACGACGAAGTGCTCAGCTGGTTTCCCCCCATGCCGGTGTTGCAGTCGTTCAGCCAGCTCGCGCTGCGCGATGATCGCGGCGAAGCGTTCGGCATTCTGGTGTTGGCCAGCGAAGATCCGGAGCGTTTTACTTTCGACATGCACACCCATTATCTGGCTCAGATCGGCGATCTGATCGCGGCGGCGTGGTTGCGTATTCTGGATCGAGCGTGAGTCTGTTTCCGCTGTCGGGACTGTTTGCCGCCTGGCTGGCTCTGGCCTGGTTGCACGGTTTGTGGCGTCTGATGGCCAGCCGCGACGGCAACGCCCAGGCCTGTTACGTCGCCGGCTTTTTCATGGTCGCCGTCACCGTGCGCGCCGTGCTGCCGCACGAAGCGTTGACGCCGGTGTGGCTGCCCTTCTTCTACTCCTATGCCGTCAGCGGGGCTGCCGCCATGCTGTGGAGCATCTCCGCACTGCGCGCCGACCGCCATGGCGTGCGCTTTGTCGGCACGGAGCCCGAACTGGCCGGGTATTTTGCGGCCGTGCTCTGCCTGCATGTGGGCATCGCCGCGACGACCGCGCTGGGCCGGGGCAAGGCCCTGGCGCTCTATATCATGTTGCCGCCTCTGATGACGGCTCTGGTTTATCTGCTATATCGCGTTTACGCCGCCTTGTTGCGGCGTAACGGCCACCTCGGGTGGCTGGCGCTGGCCGTCGGGACGCTGGCGATGCCGCTGGCCGCCATCGAGCTTGCCCGTGTCATGGTGCCGGCCATCCTGCGCTACTTCTGACCCCGCTGCACGCCATCCCTCCGGCTACGGCTTGCCGGCACAGGCTTGCGCTAGAGCTTGAAGCGCGTGACGATCGCGTGCATTTCCTCGACATGCTCGTTCAGACGGCCGAGCTCCTGATTACTGGCCTGCACCACCTCAAGTGTGTGCGAGGCGTTGCGTGCGATGTCTCCGACATTGTCGGCCACCTTGGCGCAGCTCTGCTGCTGGACCCCGACGCTCGTACTGACCGTCCCCACCAGTGCCATGACCTGGTCCGACTGATCGCTGATCGCCTTGACCGAGTCGCCTGCGGAGTCGATATTGCTTACACTGGACAAGACGCGCACTTCGACGTCTTCCATATCATGCACCGCGACCTGGACTTGCGAGTGGATGGATTTTACGATGGAATCGATTTCGCCGGTCGAACGGCTGGTGCTGTCCGCCAGTTTGCGAACTTCATCGGCCACGACAGCGAAACCGCGTCCGGCCTCGCCCGCGCGTGCCGCCTCGATTGCGGCATTCAGCGCGAGTAGGTTGGTCTGCGCGGCCAGAGATTCGATGACGCTGACAATCTTGGTGATTTCCTGACTGGAGTTCTGCAATTGCTTGAGGCAGTCTCCCGTTTTTTCGACCGCAGCCGAAACGGAACGGATGTCTGCCAGCGCGACGTGGATGACCGCATTGTTGCGCTTGGCGACATCGACCGAACCCGCGCTCAGTTCCCGTGCCTGCCCGCTGTTTTGCGAAATCTGCTGCATGGCGAGGTTCAACTGGCCGAGTTCCTGCTCGATATGCTGGGAGGCTTCTTCTCCCGCTTCGGCGAAGCGGGTCAGCCGCACCGATGCCGCGCCCATGCTCTGGCTTGCCGCGACCGTGCGCCCCAGCCTGTCGTCGACCTCCAGCATGCTGCTCTGCAAGGTCCCCAGGAGTCGGTTCAGCGCCATGGCGGTATGCTCGGCCTTTTTGCTGCACAGCCCATCGACACGGCATGTCAAGTCGTGGGTGTCGGCCACGCGGGTGATGGTCTTTTCGATGAGACGCAAATCGTAGACTTCTTTAAATCCCAGGTACTGGCGGTAGACCACGAACAGGGCAAAGACGAGCAGCAGCCCCATGAGCAATGCGGCATTCAGCAAACGGCTGCGATAGCTCGCATGCAGGGGCGCCAGCCGCTCGGTCAGCACGGCCGGAGAGAGGTAGTAGTATACGGTCCAGGCTGTGTCGCTATGAATGGGCAAGGGCCGGCTCAGCAGCACGCCGCCGAGGCGTTGAGCGAGATCGGGATTGGCCAGGATGCGCGGCAGGGCGGTATTGCGACGATCGAAAATCCGGATGCCGCGCTCGGCGTTGGCCAAGGCGAAATTACCCGGTTGCGGCGGCATGCTGAAGCCGGCTTTTTGCGCTTCTTCCCTATCCTTGCCGGTCAGTACCAGAAACGGAACGTCCAGCATCGCGGCTTCGAAAACATTGGCGCGAACGATGGATGAAATCACCCCCCGCATTTTGTGGCCGAGGTCGTAGATCGGCACTGAGTACAAAAAGCCGGATGCGTCGTAGACATTGCACTCTTTGATCGAGTAATACTGGGTATTGTCGCAGGTGCGCATCAGGGGGGATGTGGCCGCCGGGATATCATCCAGCGACTTGAAATCGAACACCGGGTGCGCCGCCTTTATGGCTGCGATCTGCTTGGGGAAATAGGTATACTCTTCGTCTTCCAGTTCTTCCGGATGGTCCGGGTTCTTGATCTTCTCTTCTTCTTTCGGCTTGTTTACCAACGGTTCCAGACGCACGGTATCGAACATGAAGAAGGGCACCTGCCCTTTTTTGAAGTCCAGTCCTTCCATCACGGCATACACTTCGGACACATTGGCTCGTGCGGCGATATTATTGAAAATCTGCTGCACCGTATTGAATGCATCGGCGGAAAAACGGTGATTGGCGACGATGTCTTCTTTTTCGTCCGCGCGATTGCCGCCCTGAATCGCCCTGACGCTCGGCAGCAGACTGATGGTGCGCGTGTTCTCGTACATCGTGTCGAACAGGTCATGCAAGGTCTTCTGCTTGGCCGTCAAGGCCGGCAGCGCCTCCTGCTCGACGATCTGCCGCCTGGCGGCCTCTTCGCGCTGCCCTTCTGACTGCTGAAGCCACCAGAAACAGGCCGCAGACAGCAGGATAAACCCTGCGCACACCCAGAGCAGACGGACGTAGAGAAACACTTTCCATGGTTTTCGAATTGATCTGGGCATAAGTTATCCGTCAAATAGATAAATGGCATTGCGGAAACGATATTGCGTTATAGACGGTCATGCGGGTGTAACCAAATGACGGCAAGGCTTTGCAAGCTTCCCTGCATGAAAAAACCCGCGACCGACGTGGCGGGTTCATCTTGCCGCCGCCCAGAGTTGGCTCACGGATGGTCCCGATTGACCATCGGCAAGCAAGCATGAGAATGCGGGCATGAGCCGCGATCTTGCCATCGGGTGGCCAATTGGCGATCGCCGGGCGCCGTTCGCTTTGTGATCGACTGTCGGCACACGTTTGAGGGGCTAACACGGTATCGGCGCGGCTTCGTTGCCCGTGATCGAAGACGTCGGCCCGCTGGGTCGCCGAGACTGTTCGTGATCGGCAGGAAGCCGAGTCCGGTGGGCTCTATTTCGGCGGAGTCATGACGGTTCCGCGCGTTTTCTGCCATGCTTGCGCGGGGAGCTGCCCATCACGCGTTTGAAGGCCGTGCTGAAGGCGCTTTCCGACTCGTAACCCAGCGAGAGTGCAATTTCGCCGAGAGAGTCGTGCGTATTTTTCAGACGGTCCTCGGCCAGCCGCATGCGCCATTCGGTCAAGTATTCGATGGGGGATGTGCCTACACGTTCCTTGAACCGCTGCGCGAAGACCGAGCGCGACATGCCGACATGCCGGGCCAGTTTTTCGACAGTCCAGGCCTGGTCCGGCAACTGATGCATTGCGCTGATGGCGTGTTTCATGACGGGATCGCTCAACGCGAACAGCCAACCCGCGCAAGGCGGGCGCTGGTCGCTGAGATGTCGTCTGAGTGCCTGGATCAGCATCAGATATGCCAGGTTTTGCACGACCAGATCGACTCCCGGTTGCTGTGCCTTCAGTTCTTCCCGCATGCTCTCTATCGATGCGCGCATTGCGTTCTTGTCCGCATCGGACTGCAATGCCACGATGGGCGGAAATTGTGTGAAGAGACTCCTTGCGTCGCTGCCCTCGAAGGTAAAGAAGCCGCCGACAATGCTGCAGCGCCCCCCGCCGCCGATGCGCGCCACGCCGTTTTCCCGGCGGATGGTGCTCAAAAAGGGAATCGCATCGACGGGAGGGGTGTCGAGATCCGTCGACAGGCAAAACGCCCGGCCATGCAGCAGCAGAAAACTGTCGCCGGCCATGAGGTGAACCGCGGGTGAATCATCGTCGAGCGAGATCCAGCAATCGCCGTAAACAACCGAATAGCACTTGATGCCTTCATGCCGTCCAAAGTGCAAGGAAACGTTTGCGCCCAGATCCATGCCGCCGGCCAGATAGTGGCGTGGCTTGAGCAAGGCAAGCGCGTTAGACAGTGGATCCATGTCGATTCAGGACGATTGCGAATGTAATAGAGACTTTATCGCATGGACCGTCTCGGCACAAGGCCGTAGGATCGTCGAATGGCTGATGAAATCGGTATCGGCCCAACGAAGAGGAAACGATCATGCGCGTTTTTGTTACCGGAGCGACCGGATTCATTGGTTCTGCCGTCGTAGCGGAGTTACTCGGTGCGGGGCATGAGGTGCTGGGGCTGGTGCGCTCGGACAAGGGGGTTGCGGCGCTCGAACAGGCAGGCGCCAAGGTGCATCGCGGCAGCCTGGAAGATACGGCGGGTCTGCGTAAAGCGGTGGCATGGGCCGAGGGGGTGGTCCATACCGGCTTCAATCACGATTTTTCGCATTTTGCAGAGAACTGCATGCTCGACCGGCGTGCAATCGAGGCCATGGGTGAGGAACTCGCCGCATCCGAGCGCCCCATCGTCATTGCTGCCGGGACGGGCCTTATCGTCAAGGGGCGCGCGGTACGCGAGGACGACCCTGCGCCCCGGATTTCAGCCGCCTTTCCCCGTGCGTCCGAGGCGGCTGCCGATGCGCTTGTCGAGCGCGGCATTCACGCATCCGTGGTTCGGTTGCCCCCTTCCGTGCACGGCGCCGGCGACCATGGTTTTGTGCCTGTCTTGATCGACATCGCGCGCCGGCACGGCGTTTCGGCCTATATCGGCGAGGGACTGAATCCCTGGGCCGCGGTGCACCGGCTGGATGCCGCTGCGGTCTTTCGGCTGGCCCTCGAGCGGGCAGCGAAGGGCGTGCGTTACCATGCCGTAGCGGAAGAACGGATACCATTTCGTGATATTGCCACCGAAATCGGCCGCCAGTTGCAGCTGCCCGTTGAGGGCAGATCCCAAGACGAGGCCCAGGCGCACTTCACATGGTTCACGGCGTTTGCCGAAATGGAGGCGGCGGCATCCGCGCACAGGACGCGGGAATGGCTGGGCTGGGCTCCCGTTCAGCCCTCCCTTCTGGACGATATGCGGCAATCCGGTTACTTCGCGCCATGACTTCCAGCGCCGATGCCGGTAGCGTCCGGCATGGTTCGCCCGGCAGCGGATAGCTGGCTTCCTGGCGCGCAAACTTACTTCACGGGGCAGCTGTTGTCGGTGCGAAAATCCGTCACCCTGATTTTGCCCGCGATGATGTCCGCGCGCGCCTGCTTGATACGCTGCTCCATCCCCGGCGTTATCAAGGCGCGGTTATGTTCGTCCATCGCCCAGTCTACGGCGCCCTCTTTCAAGCCCAGGGACTTGACTCCCGGCTTCCAGCTGCCGTCTTTCATTGCCAGCAAGGCGCCGTAGACCGCGTTGTCCATGCGCTTGACCATCGACGTCAGCATCGTGCCCGGATAGAGGCCGTTCTGGTTGCTGTCGACGCCGATGGCCAGTTTTCCGGACTGCTTGGCCTGCTGCAGCACGCCCAATGACGTCATGCTGGCAGCGGAAAATACCACGTCGACTCCCCGGGCGAACTGACTGCGTGCCAGCTCGGCGCCGCGCACCGGGTCGAAAAAGGCCTTCTCCGTGGCGCCTGCCATGTTCTGAGCCACCCTGACCTTGGGGTCGATATAGCGCGCGCCTTGCACATAGCCACAGCCGAAGGCCCGGATTTGCGGCAGTTCCATTCCGCCGATAAAACCGATGACATGGGTGCGACTTTTCATGGCGGCGGCCATCCCCACCAGGAATGAGCCTTCCTGTTCGCGAAAACGGAGACTCGACACATTCGGCCCGGAAGCGTCATTCGCATCGATCAGGATGAACTGCACTTTTGGGAACTCGCGCGCGACATTCGCAACCGCCGGCGCCATGGCGGGAGCCATCGCCAGGACGGGATTGGCACCACGGCGTGCCATGGCGCGCAGGGTCTGACCATACTGCGCCGTGTTGACCACCTGGATCTCGAGATACGGTGTTCCGAATTCTTTCTTGAAGCGCTCGGCGCCGATGTACGCCATCTCGTAGAAACCTTTGTCATGTTTGTTTCCCATCGTAATCAAGCCGGGCAAGAAGGATGCGCCCTGGACCGGCGCCACCATCAGCGCCATGCAAAGGGCGGCGACGCCCATCGACTTGCTCTCCATTCGTGTCGTCATCATGTCCCTTGTGTGTGAAATGAACGTAGCCCGTTCAACGCCGACCATGCTAGCGCTCGCGGCAAGCTGCGCCGAGGCTACGCGGAACGGGTATTGCCGGGCGGCAGCGTCGGCTTGACTGACGACAAAATCGAATATTACTTTAAACGATAACCATCAAATAAGACTGTCCATGAGAATGAAAAAGCCGCTGCCTGAGCCCGCCGCTTTCGGGTCCACTCCTCATGTTCTGGTGATCGGCGACTCACATGTCGACATTGCCTGCACACAACACACCGCCGGACCCATGCGCCCGAACGGAAGCACCCGTGGCTGCGTGCGCTATAAACGGGGGGGTGTTGCACGCAACAGTGCCGAGAATCTGGCGCTGCTGGGTTGCATCTGCCACTTGATCAGCGTTTTCGGCGACGATGAGCAGGGACGCGAACTGATGGCGGCCACACAGCTGGCCGGCGTCGATCTATCGCATTGCCTGGTGGTATCCGATGCAACGACCGCGACCTGTCTGATACTGAACGATCACGCTGGAGAGATGTTCTTCATGATGGGGGATCCGGGCATCGTCGAACGGCTGACCCCCGATTGGCTGGCCACCAAGAGCGAACTCTTCGGTAACGCTGCTCTGATCGTAGCGAACACGGACCTCAGCGAAGACGCGCTGGCCTGGCTGTTTGCCTGCCACGGCGATTGTCCGCTCTTTTTTGATACGGTCAATGACTCGGTCGCGGACCGCATTCGCCCCTGGCTGAGACAGGTGCATACCCTGAAACCGAATCGCCGCGAAGCCAGCCTTCTGTCGGGGTTGCCGTTCAACTCGCGCGAAGAGGCTCCGGCCGTCGCCAACTGGTTTCATCGCGCCGGGGTGCGGCACGTGATACTGAGTCTGGGCGCACATGGGCTGTATTACAGCGATGGCAGGCAGTCTGGCTGGATGGCGCCGCTGCCGGTCGATGTGATCGACGTTACGGGTGCCGGCGATGCCTTGATGGCCGGTCTGGCCTACGGCTACCTGCACGACCTTCCATTCGCAGATAGCGTGGCGTTCGGCAACGCCTGCGCGGCGCTCACGCTGACCACACAAGCGAACAATCATCCCGAACTGTCAGCGGCCAGTGTGCACGCCTTGCTGCGAGGCCCCGGGCGCGCAACAGCCCCCGGGGCCTCGGGCGTACAGATGCCGTCGAGGCCGTGGGGTAGGCCTTGAAGGGGGCGCCCACTGTCCGGGCCCGGCCGGCTGACGCCGCAGAAGAAACAGAGGCGCCCGGCATCTGCGCAAAGCCCAGCGCAAGCGGCCGGGCAGAATCTACACTAGCGCGCGCCCGACGACCGGCGCCAGCTCTTGCAATTGCGAGACCAGCGCCTGCAGCGCCGAGGGAGACAGCGACTGCTCCGCATCGATGAGCGCCTCGTGCGGGTCGGGGTGCGTGCGGAGCACCAGACCATCCGCTCCTGCCGCGATGGCGGCACATGACAGCGCGCTCAGCTGCGTCGGTTTGAGCGCCGCTCGGGTCGGATCGACGATGACGGGCAGGTAGGACTCCTGCTTCAAGGCTCCGATCGCTCCAAGATCCAGCGTCAGTCTCGCATCGCCCGGGCTCCTGACGCCACTCTCGCAAAAAACGATTCGGTGGTTGCCGCCTGCCGCGATCCGTTCGGCGGCCAGCAACCATTCGCTCAGCGTGCCGGTTGGCGGACGGCGCAGCACGACCGGCCTGTTGAGTCGTCCGACTTCTTTCAGCAACTCCGGGTTGGACAGCGCAGCCCCCCCGATATCGAAGGCATCGATGTCAAGTTCGAGAAAGCTGTCCAGATGCCGGCTGTCGATCAGCTCGGCAATCGATGACATGCCCTGCGTGCGCGCCGCATCGCGCACGATCTCGAGGCTGGCCGCTCCCATGCCCTGAAAACGGTAGGGACTGACATTGGGAGCGAAAGCGCCGCCATGCAGCAGACGGCACCCTGCCCCGCGCGCGAAGCTGGAAATCTGCGCCATCTGGTCGCTGCTCTCCACCGTTCCCGGACCCGCAATCAGCGGCAAGGCGGCACCGCCGAAAGCCTGATCCCGGATCCGGACCTGCACGCTGTCCGGCTTGGCCGCCTGTGCGATCATCCGGTACTCTTTCAGCACGCGCATCGCGCGCTCGACGCCAGGCAGTTGTTCGAAGTGTTCCGGGGATATCGTGCGCTCATCGCCGATGGCGCCGATAAGAATACGCTCGCTGCCACGCGAGACATGCTCGGTCAGTCCGGCGGCCCGGATGCGGGCGACCACGGCTTCGATTTGCTGCTCGTCGGCCTGACGAGCCATAAGAATGATCATGGGATATCCTAAAGTCTGCGGTCGCGAGGGGTGCGCCAGCGTCGCACGATCTTGCGCCCCCGGCACCAGCTTCGGGCCAGCGCCTCCCGCCACGGGGCGCGCATGCGTCGTACGGCAAGAATCAGCCGCCACAACTGACTCTCGGTCAGGGCCGACACGATCTGTTGCTTAAGCCGCTGATAGCGCAAGAACACGCGCTCGAACCAGGGCACGGTCATCAGCGTCGCTTGTGTCAGGACGAACAGACGCGCCACCAGTGCCGTCCCTCCGATCTTGGCGATCAAAATCAGCAGCAGCGCCTTGCCCCCCTGCCCTTCGGCAACCAGATAGACGGCCAGGATCTTCAACGGCAGCAGCGTCAGGTAGGGGGCAAAAAACAATGTCATCGCCCACGGCGCCGACAGGCGAGCAATGCGTGCCTCGAGGCGCGCGACGAAGGGCAAAGCCGCCAGTCGGCCCAGCAGGCGTGCCAGTTCGTCCCATGCCAGCTCCTCGAACAGGATGACCGCAGCCACCAGCAGCAACAACGGCCAGCGGGCCAGTCTACGCAACTGCCGCGCGAGGCGGGCGCCCGTCCCGGGCGAACTCACAGAACGGCGACCGGGTAGGACCCGAGTACCTTGAGGTAGGGTGCACGTTCGGCCAGAGCGTCAAGGACGCGTGCCACGCCGGCATCGTCCTTGTGCCCTTCCATATCGATGAAATAGACGTATTCCCACAGGCCGCCGCGCGATGGACGCGACTCGAGGCGGGTCATGGAAACCCCATTTTCGGCGATGGGGGCCAGCAAGGTATAAACCGCGCCTGGTTTGTTCGGCGCCGAAACCACGAGCGAGGTTTTATCCTCGCCGCTCGGGCTGGTTTCCTGGCGACCGAGCACCCAGAACCGGGTCGTGTTATGCGGCTCGTCCTCGATATTCGATGCGATCTTCAGCAAGCCGTAGCGTTCGGCCGCCGCCTGGCCCGCCAGGGCGGCGGCCCCCTCGTCTAGACTCGCCAGTCGCGCCGCCTCGGCATTGCTGGCGACCGACACCCGTTCGACCGTCTCCGGCAGGTTCTTGTTCAGCCATTCGTGGCACTGCGCAAGCGCCTGGGCATGGGCATAGACGCGGCGAATGCCGTCGGAGCCTGCGCCTTTGCGCAACAGATGGTGATGGATGCGCAGCACGACCTCGCCGCATATCGACAAGGGGCTGGACACCGTCAGGTCCAGGGTGCGTCCTACCCCGCCTTCGGTGGAGTTCTCGACCGGCGCCACGACATAGTCAAGCGTGCGCGCCTCGACCAGGCGGAATGCCTCGTCTATCGTGGCGCAGGCAACGGTGTGGGCCGCGTGGCCGAAATGCTTGATGGCGGCCAGTTGGGTAAACGTACCCTCGGGGCCGAGATAGGCGATCGACAGCGGTCGTTCGAGCGCCAGGCACTCGGACATGATTTCACGGAACAGCCGGGCGACGGCCTCGTCCGGGAGCGGCCCCGGGTTGATGGATTTGATCCGGCGCAGCACCTGTGCTTCGCGCTCGGGACGATAAACCACACCCCCGCCCTTGATCTCGCCGATATGGCGGGCATGCAGGGCGCGCTGGTTCAGAAGGTCCAGGACCTGGGCGTCCAACGCATCAATGGCGTCGCGATGTTGTTTCAGTAGTTGTTCCGACACGTTTACTCGTCTTTCACAATGACAAACAGACCTTCTTCAATCGGGTAAGTTTCCGCGAGATAGCCTGGGGTGGCAAGCACCTGGGCGATAAATTCCTGGCACTCTCGCGCCCGGCTCAGCGCCTTGTCCATCACGACGAGTCCGCCCGGCCGCAGAACGCGCTGGATATGGGGCCACCACTGCGGGTAGGACGCCAGGTCGGCATCGAGAAACAGGAAGTCGACCGGGCTGGTTTCCAGCCGTGCGAGCCAGGTTCCGGCGTCGACGGTCAGCAGGCTCGCAACGCCTTCCACCCCCAGCGATTCCAGATGGGACAGCGCCTGCTTCTGACACGCGGCGTCCAGGTCGAGGCTGGTGACATGTCCCTGACTCGCCTGCGTGGCCAGTGACAGCCACAGGCAGGACAACCCGATACCGGTGCCGATTTCGAGTATGCGGCGAGCGGAGCTGGCGCGAATCAATTGATATAGAAACCGGCCACTGGCAGGGGCTATCGCTCCTGCGTTCGCGGCCGCGCCCTGTTCCCAGATAGCGTGCAGATGTTGCAAGGTGCTAGGACTCAGCATGATGCCTCCCCTGGTGCTAATCTCCGGCTCGAGAATGCTGCGGCACACTCGTTATGATAAGTGACTTGCCGTTCGAGCAAAAGCAATAAAAAACCCCGCTCGTCGGCGGGGTGGGTGCACAAGCCTCGGCACGCTTCAATGGTGCTGACGGGCAAAGTCCTGCATGAAATGCACCAGCGCCTTCACGCCTTCGATCGGCATGGCATTGTAAATCGAAGCGCGTAGTCCGCCAAACGAACGATGTCCCTTCAACTGGATCAGGCCGTTCTTGCGTGCCTCGCTGAGGAAGCTGTCTTCCAGCGCATCGTCGCGCAGGCGGAACACGACGTTCATCTGCGAGCGGAACGGCTTCTCTACATGACTGTAGTAAAACCCTTCGCTGGAATCGATGGCATGGTACAGCAAGCCGGCTTTTTCGGTGTTGCGCGCCGCAACCCCCTTGATGCCGCCGCGTTCCTTCAACCATTTGAACACGAGTCCCGCAATATAAATCGGGAAGGTCGACGGCGTGTTGTACATCGAATCGGCATCGGCATGCACCTGGTAGTTGAGCATGGTCGGCGTCTCCGGCCGTGCATGGCCGAGCAGGTCTTCGCGCACCACCACGAGCGTCAGGCCGGACGGACCGATATTTTTCTGGGCCCCGGCATAAATCAGCCCGAACTTGCTGACATCGACTTCGCGCGACAGAAAATCGGACGACATGTCACAGACCAGCGGCACCTCACTGTCGGGGACGTCGGGGAACTGCAAACCGCCGATGGTCTCGTTGGAGGTGTAGTGCAGATAGGCGGCCTGCGGATCGCGGTGCCAGGTCGACGGATCGGGAACATAGGAAAAATTGCGGTCCTCGCTCGAGGCGACCATATTGACGTGGGTATAGCGCCGGGCCTCTTTCATCGTCAGCTTGGACCAGTGCCCGGTATTGACCACATCGATCGATGCCGCAGGACCCGCCAGGTTGAGCGGCACCATGCAGAACTGCTGCGAGGCACCGCCTTGCAGGAAGAGAACCTTGTAATTGGACGGAATGTTCATCAACGACCGCAGATCTTGCTCGGCCTCGTGGATGATGCTCATGAATTCTTTGCCGCGATGGCTCATTTCCATGACGCTCATGCCCGAACCGTGCCAGTCGAGCAGCTCGCTTTGCGCTTCGGCCAGCACTTCGTGCGGCAATACAGCCGGTCCGGCGGAGAAGTTGTACACCTTTGTCATGTCCATCCTCTGAAATCAGCGTTACTGGTTGGTGGCCAGCAGAAAATGTGCCCGCGCCACCGCCACGGGATTCTCGGGGCTGTCTTGCCATGCCTCGATCAGTACATGCGCCACACGCTTGCCCTGGCGGGTGATGGTGCACCGTGCAAACAAGGTCTGCGGCCTGCCCGGACGCAGATAGTCGAGCGAAAAGTCGACAATCTTGGGGGTTTCCAGCGAGTCGCGATTCCACATCAGGTGAATCAGCGCTGCATTTTCGAGAAACCCTCCGATCAGGCCGCCATGCAGTGCGGGCAAGGCGGTGTTGCCGACATGGCGGGGATGATAAGGCAGGGTAAACAACAGACTGCCTTCCGCATCTTCACCCAGGGTGGCCCCCATGAAGCGGGCATACGGCAACAGATTGATGATGTCGCTGTAGCGACGGGCATCGCGCAGAGCCGAAAAAGCCTGCATGAATTCGCTCATCGAACCGCCTCCTCGCCACTCATCGGCATCGGGCTCGACTCGCGCATGAATGTCGCAACGCCGTGGGCGATCGGATCGTCCGGCGTGTCGTGAAAACAGACCGCACGCGTAAAAGCCACCTGGTGCGCCAGGCGGTAGCACTCGGCCCGACAAAAAATCGCGCGTCCGGGCTGGGCCGCCTTGAGGTAATCGATGCGCAGGTCCAGCGTGGCTATCGCCTCCGCTCTGTCGAGCTGCGCCGCAACGGCGGTGGCGCTCGACGTATCCACCAGCGAGGTGATCACCCCGCCGTGGATGACCCCCGTGACCGGGTTGCCGACCAGGTCTTCGCGCCAATCCACCCTAAGGGTGACTCGCCTCTCGGCGTCGCACCCCAGGTAGCTCAGACCGAGCGCGAGCGAATGCGGCAAACTCACGAACAGCCGGCTCAGCGATTCAAGCAATCCGGGATTCGCCCCCCCGCTCATTCGACTGCCGGCTCGTCGCCGTCGACCGCGCCGCCCTCCTCTGCATCGATGCTGCCATCCTCGTCCTCGGCTTCGCTTTCGGCGACTTTTTCAAGGCCGATCAACTTTTCGCCCTCGTCGAGGTTGATCAGGCGCACGCCTTGCGCGGCGCGGCCGGTTTCGCGGATTTCCGCGACACGGGTGCGAATCAGCACGCCGCCCGTGGTGATCAGCATCACCTCGTCGGCTTCGGTCACCAGCGTGGCGGCAACCAGCGCACCGTTACGCTCGGAGGTGTCGATCGCGATGACGCCCTGCGTGCCACGCCGACTCTTGCGATAGTCGCAGATCGGGGTGCGCTTGCCATAACCGTTCTCGGTGGCGGTCAGCACCTGGCTGAGTTCGCTATCGGAAACCAGCAGCGAAATCACGGTGCAGTTATCGGGCAGGTCCATGCCGCGTACGCCGCGGGCATTGCGGCCCATCGCACGCACATCGCTTTCGCTGAAGCGGACGGCCTTGCCATTGCTCGAGAACAGCATGACTTCATGCTCGCCCCCGGTCAGTGCGACGCCGATCAGGTTGTCGCCGTCGTCCAGATCCAGCGCGATGATGCCGGCCGAACGCGGTCGCGAGAAATCGGCCAGCGAGGTTTTCTTGACCGTGCCGCCTGCGGTGCACATGAAGACATACTGATCCTGGCCGAACTCCTTGACCGGGAGCATGGCATTGATTTTTTCGCCATCGGCCAGCGGCAGCACATTGACCACGGGCTTGCCGCGGCTCGCGCGCCCACCCTGCGGCATGTCGTAGACCTTGATCCAGTAGCAGCGTCCGCGCGAGGTGAAGCACAGCACATAGTCGTGGGTATTGGCTGCGAACAGGGTCTCGATGAAATCGTCATCCTTGGTGGCCGCCGCCTGCTTGCCGCGTCCGCCGCGGCGCTGCGCGCGATAGTCGTCGACCGGCTGCGCCTTGAGGTAGCCGGTGTGAGACAAGGTGACCACCATCTCTTGCGGCGTGATCAGGTCTTCGATGTTGATGTCGCCGCCGAACGGCTCGATCTCGGAACGGCGCGGATCGCCGAACTGTACCTTGATCGCCGTCATTTCGTCGGCGATGATCTGGTTGATGCGTTCCGGACGTTCGAGGATGTCGATCAGGTCCAGGATGACTTCCATGATCTCGTGGTATTCGGTGACGATCTTGTCCTGCTCGAGTCCGGTCAGGCGCTGCAGGCGCAGGTCGAGAATCGCCTGGGCCTGCACGTCGGACAGATGGTAGCCATCGGCCTGCAGGCCGAACTCGGCGCCCAGCCCGTCCGGACGGGCGCGGGTCTGGTCGACGCGCGACAGCATGTCCTCGACCAATTGCGAGTGCCAGCCGCGCTGCATCAGCGCGCTCTTTGCGAGTGCCGGATTTTCCGACGCCTTGATCAGGGCAATGATTTCGTCGACGCTGGACAGGGCAACGGCAAGGCCTTCGAGCACATGGCCGCGTTCGCGCGCCTTGCGCAGTTCGAACAGGGTCCGCCGGGTGACCACTTCGCGGCGGTGCCGCAGGAACTCTTCGATCACCTGCTTCAGGTTGAGCAGTCGCGGCTGGCCGTCGACCAGCGCCACCATGTTGATGCCGAAGCTGTCCTGCAGCTGGGTCAGTTTGTACAGGTGATTGAGCACGACTTCGGGCATTTCGCCGCGCTTGAGCTCGATCACCATGCGCATGCCGGACTTGTCCGACTCGTCGCGCAGATCGGAAATTCCTTCGATCTGCTTGTCGCGGACGAGTTCGCTGATCCGTTCCAGCAGACGCGCCTTGTTGACCTGGTAAGGGAGTTCGTCGACGATGATGGCCTGTCGGTCACCGCGTCCGATGTCCTCGAAATGGGTGCGGGCGCGGATGATCACTCGCCCGCGGCCCGTGCGATAGGCTTCGCGGATGCCGGCCGTGCCATAGATGATGGCGGCGGTCGGGAAGTCGGGCGCCGGGATGATGTCGATCAGTTCGTCGATCGTCATCTCAGCGTTCGCCAGTACGGCGAGGCAGGCGTCGATCACCTCGGGCAGGTTGTGCGGCGGAATATTGGTCGCCATACCGACGGCGATGCCCGAGCTGCCGTTGACCAGCAGGTTCGGGATCTTGGCCGGCATGATCAGCGGCTCGTTTTCCGAACCGTCGTAGTTGGGTCCGAAGTCGACGGTTTCCTTGTCGATGTCGGCCAGCAACTCGTGCGCGATTCGCGCCATCCTGATTTCGGTGTACCGCATCGCCGCGGCGCGGTCGCCGTCGACCGAACCGAAGTTGCCCTGTCCGTCGACCAGCGGGTAGCGCAGAGAGAAATCCTGCGCCATGCGCACGATGGTGTCGTAAACCGCCGAGTCGCCGTGGGGGTGGTATTTACCGATGACATCGCCGACGATACGGGCCGATTTCTTGTAGGCTCGGTTCCAGTCGTTGGAGAGTTCGTGCATGGCGAACAGCACGCGTCGATGTACCGGCTTCAGACCGTCCCGTACGTCGGGAAGGGCGCGCCCGACGATCACGCTCATGGCGTAATCGAGGTAAGAGCGGCGCATTTCCTCTTCCAGGCTGATCGGAATCGTTTCCTTGGCGAAAAGCTGATCTGTCATGGGTAAAAGCTTATCTTCTTGTATTGGCAAATAGAGGGTAATTCTACCACGCCGTCAGCTTTCCCGCATGGCCGGGCCATGAAAAACCACGGCCGCACGGCCCTTGTCTGCGGGGCAAGGCCGTCGTGAGGCGATGGGGATGCCGCCAGGGCGTACGGCGGCCCAGGCGGGGAACGCCGTCCGGCGCGAAAAAAGGGGGCCGTCCCTGCCCGTGCCGTGACACGTTCGCGTCTGCGCGCGGCGACACGGGCGGGGAGCGGGCGCCTTGCGCGGCGTGCTGATGGCGGGGGTGAAATAAAAAACCGGACCCGTCGCACCCCCGGAACGGGGCGACGGGTCCGGTTTTCGCCGCGCGCGGCGAAGGGTCCCGGGTCTAGCGGTGACGGCGGCGGCGCACGATCAACACGCCAGCCAGTCCCAGGCCCAGCAAAGCATAGGTCTCGGGTTCCGGTACGGCAGAAATCGACGCCGTGGAAAATTCGACGCGTATACCGCTCGGATTGCCAATGTTGGCCGCACCGGTCGACGTGTTCTGAATCGTGAAATCGAGCGTATTCACACCCTGCTGGAAGCCGCTGGCGATGGCGAACGGGGTCCAGCCCTGAAAGCCCACGCCACTGCCGGTGCCGGGCATTGACGTCTGGCTGATCACGTGCCCGTTGAGCGTGATTTGCACGCCGTAATTATCAGCCTGCCACTGGCCGAGGAGCCTGGCCGTCGAAGCCAGTTCGTTCGAGCCTATGGTGAAGGTCGTCTGGTAGGTGTAGGCGGTGTTGGCGGCATCCGACACCAAGCCGCCGTAGCTGGCCTGTGGCGCAACCCAGGACGAGGTCGCGCTGTCGCTGGACCATGAGCCGTTCAGCGGAAAACTGGCGGCGGAAACGAGTTGCGCGGCAGAAAAGACCCCGCTGTTGCCAACTTCGAACGACCAGTTGCGGTCGCTGCCGGCGGCTACAGAGGTGCCGGTATTCGAAAGGCCGAGGACGTTGGCATGAGCCGCGCCCGCAGCAGCACTCAACAAGGCCAGCAAGACGGTTTTCTTCATTTACGCCCCCAATAGCGAATCCGCGAATCGCCGCGAAAAAACACAATCCGGTTCTCCGTTTCGAAAATTGGAACCGGTATCGTCAACAGTATAATTTTAACAGAAAATTACGACAATATGATTTCCGTTTCCAAACGTAAATACGCAACGCCCTCTCATGCCCGGCGGCGACGGCGGGCCAGCAATACCCCGGCCAGACCCAGACCCATCAAGGCGTAGCTTTCGGGTTCGGGAACGGGCGAAACCGTCGCGCCGCTGAATTCGACGCGCAGCCCGGTCGGGTTGCCGGTGTTGCCGGCATCGGTCCCGGTATTCAGGACGGTAAACTGCAAAGTGTTCACACCCTGCTGAAAACCGCTGCTGATGGTAAACGGTGTCCAGTTTTGGTATCCGGCTCCGCCCGATGCGCCCGGCAAGGTGCTGACCGCGACGGCATGGCCGTTAAGGGAGACCTGGACGCCGATATTGTCAGCCTGCCAGGCGCCGTTGATGAGAGCCGTCGCCGCATTGTCGCCGGCACCGATAGTGAATGTCGTCTGGAAGGTATAGGTCGAGTAGGCGCTATCGGACAGATTGCCGACATAACTCGCACGCGGGGCGATCCAGGACGAAGTCGCCGTATCGGCAGACCACGCGCCGTTGAACGGGAAGCCCGCGGTGGATACGATCTGCGCGGCACTGAAGACTCCGGAGCCCAGCCCCTGGGCGAACGTCCAGTGGGTGTCGCTGCTGCCGTTGGCAGAAACGCCGGTGCTGTAGATATTGAGCACATCCGCATGCGCGACGGCCGAGGCCAGCACTAGAGAAGCAAGCAGCAGTGTTTTTTTCATATTTTCCCCGATTTTGATCATGTTCTGACCGCTGCACCCAAACGGACATCCCGCACGCGCGCAATCCAAGCCGTACCGCAAGTCTGAGGGGCGAGAGAAAATATGCCAATACGAATAAAGTATGATCTAAGGGAAACTGGTGCGGATAAATGACGCGCCGCCTTGCGGCGGCGCGGGGGGGGCTTACTTTAAGCTGCCGGACAGGAACTGACGCAAACGTTCGCTTTGGGTATTGCCGAACACTTGATCCGGATGCCCTTCTTCTTCGACCAGGCCCTTGTGCAAGAACAAGGTGTGGGTCGACACATTGCGGGCAAAGCTCATTTCATGCGTGACCACCACCATGGTGCGCCCCTCTTCGGCCAGGTCTTGCATGACCTTGAGCACCTCGCCGACGAGCTCCGGGTCCAGTGCCGACGTGGGCTCGTCGAACAGCATGACTTCGGGTTCGACCGCCAGCGCACGCGCGATGGCGACACGTTGCTGCTGCCCACCAGACAGGTGCGACGGGTATTTGTTATAGGTCCGCTCATCCAGACCGACTTTTTGCAAGTAGCGCACGGCATTGTGCCGCGCTTCGTCCTTGTTCACTCCCAATACGTGAATCGGCGCCTCGGTGACATTTTCCAGTACCGTCATGTGCCCCCACAGATTGAAGTGCTGAAACACCATGGCCAGCCGCGTGCGCATGCGCTGCAATTGCTTGTGATCGGCCGCATGCAGCTCGCCGTTCTTGGCCTTTTCCAGGCGAATCGCTTCGCCGTTCAGGCTTATGATGCCAGCGTTCGGTTTTTCCAGAAAATTGATGCAGCGCAGAAAGGTGCTCTTGCCCGAGCCGGACGAACCGATGATGCTGATCACATCGCCGGCGCGCGCCTTGAGAGATACGCCTTTCAGCACCTCATGCGTGCCATAGCTTTTGTGCAGGTCTTCAACTGTCAGTTTGTACATAAGGAACATCCTTGTTTACGCCCCGCGGGCGACCCGCCCCGCGCTTCGCGCCGGGGCGGCGGTATTTATAATCAGCCGTTCATCGGACGCAGGTGCGCCAGCAGTTTGCGTTCGGCGCGGCGGAACAGGGCCACCAGAACGAAGGTAATGCACAGATAGAGCAAGGCGGCCAGGCCGAAAGCATCGAAAGAATCGTAGGTGGCCGAATTGGCGTCGCGCGCGACTTTCAGTATGTCGGGCACGGTCGCGGTAAAGGCAACCGTCGTCGCGTGCAGCATCAGGATCACTTCATTGCTGTAGGCCGGCAAGGCGCGGCGCAGGGCGGACGGAATGATGACCCGGCGGTACAGCGTGAAGCGCGACATGCCGTAGGCGCGGGCGGCTTCAATCTCGCCATAGGGAGTCGCCTTGATCGCGCCGGCGAAGATCTCGGTGGTGTAGGCGCAGGTATTCAGCCCGAACGACAGCAAGGTGCAGTTCATGCCGTCACGGAAAAACACGTTCAGCATTTCGTGATTGCGCACCACGTCCAGGCTGTACATGCCGGTGTAGAACAAGAGCAGCTGCACGTACAGCGGCGTTCCACGAAACACATAGGTGTACAGCCAGACCGGCCACGCAAGCAGCTTGTTTTTGGAAACCCGCGCCACGGACAGGGGAATCGACACCACGAAGCCGAAGGCGATCGAAATGGCCAGCAGCCACAGGGTGATGGCGACACCCGAGAAATGATAGCCGTCGCTCCACAGGAAGGCGCGCCAGAATTGTTGAATGATATCGCTCACAGCTCAGCCTCCCGTACGCCAGTGGAGTAATGACGCTCCAGCCACATCAGCACCAGATTGGATACCGACGTCAGTGCCAGGTAAACGAGGCCTGCGATAACGGTAAAATAAAACACGCGATAACTGCTCTTGCCCGCGTCGATCGACGCCTTCACGACATCGGCCAGCCCGATGATGGAAACCAGTGCCGTTGCCTTGAGCATGACCTGCCAGTTATTGGAGATCCCCGGCAAGGCAAAACGCATCATCTGCGGAAATTGAATGCGCGAAAAAACCTGCCAGCCGCTCAGTCCGTAGGCGACGCCAGCCTCGATCTGCCCTTTGGGTACCGCCAGGAAGGCGCCGCGAAAGGTTTCGGTAAAGTAGGCGCCATAAATGAAGCCAAGCGTCAGCACGCCGGAAACCATCGGATCGAGATCGATCTGGCTCAGGTGCAACGCTTCAGTAATCTTGTTCAGGCCGATTTGCAGGCTGTAAAATATCAGCAACATCAAAACAAGGTCGGGCACGCCCCGTATCAGCGTGGTGTACACGGTGGCCACCGCGTTGACCAGCGGGTTGGTCGATACACGGCCGCCGGCGCCGAGAAGCCCGATGACAAAGGCCACCAGGAGCGACATGACCGCCAGCTCGATGGTGACCCAGGTGCCGGCCATGATCAGTGACCCAAATCCATCCAAAAACATCTCCACTCCCCTAATCTATGAGTGGGTGCAACATCCCCAACCGGAAGGCTGGAACCAGAAGACCCTCAACACAAAACGCGCCCCGGAACCGTCTCCGGAGCGCGTCTCGCGGGGTCGGTCCGCGCTTACTTGCCGTAAACGTCGAAATCGAAGTATTTCTTTTCGAGTTTCTTGTAGGTGCCATCCTTGATGATGGAGGCGATGGCCTTGTCGATATCGGCCTTCAGCGCAACATCTTCCTTGCGCAGACCAATGCCGGCGCCCTCGCCCAGCGTCTTCTTGTCGACTACGTTCTTGCCGGCGAAGTCGAAACCCTTGCCTTCCGGCTTCTTGAGGAAGCCTTCGGACGCTTCCACGGCGTCCTGCAGGGTCGCATCGAGGCGCCCGGCCACGAGGTCAGCCTGAACCTGGTTCTGATCCTTGTAAGGAACGATATCTACGCCTTTGGGCGCCCAGTAGGTCTTGGCATAGGTTTCCTGGATGGTGCCCTGCTCCACGCCCACGCGCTTGCCCTTCAGCGAGGCAGCGGTCGGCAACAGGCCGGAATGGGCCTTGGCGACCATGCGGGTCGGAGTATTGAACAGCTTGGAAGAGAAGCTGATTTCTTTCATGCGCTGTTCGGTCATCGACATCGAAGACAGGATGCCATCGAATTTTTTGGCCTTCAGCGCCGGAATCATGCCGTCAAAGTCGTTTTCGACCCATTTGCAGTCTGCATGCAGACGCTTACAGATCTCGTTGCCAAGGTCGATGTCGAAGCCGACCAGTTCGCCGCTGGTGGCCTTGGATTCGAAGGGGGCGTAGGACGCATCGACGCCAAAGCGGATTTCCTTCGCCGAAACGCTCAGCGAGGCAGCCAGCATTACCACGGACAGCGCTGCAATTGTTTTTTTCATCCAACCTCTCCTAGTAGGTAAACTCAATGACGGGATTGCCGCCGCACATCAACTTCAATGCCATCAAACGAAGCGGAGGCTGCCTGTGCAGCCCCCTGTCATCCGCTTTCGGATTGCGCCACGCCGCGATTCGGTACCGACAGAAGCGCTCCGGCACATAAAGCCCAAAGCAAACAATGTGCCATTGTACCCAAAACCTGCGTTCTCGTGGGCAATTGTGCCAATTTATGTCGCAATCATGGAAGTCCGTGCAAAAGTCCAACGCATGTGTGCAACAAAATCCAAACCTGCGGGAATAGTGCGAAGTTTAACAGACTCCACGCACCATGTTGGGCTTTTGCCCTCGCACGTAGCGCACGCGCGACAGGCGCTCGCCACGATGCAGGTGCCGGCACTCGTGACCCGGGAACGCTCATGCTACTATAAGCCTCTTTTTGACTAGACATGCGACCCGGTGCCGAAGGCACGCGCCCATCGGCTGCGCTGCCGGCACGGGGTCGAAAACGGACACCATGACACTCAAGCTGACTCTGAGCGCACTGCTCTCCCTGACCTTGTTGCTACCCGCGGCCGGGGCCCTGGCCGACACCGAAGACACCCCGCTGCCCGGTGATGTCCAGGTTGCCGCCCCGTCGGCCAAACCCCATCACGCCGCCGTCCGCCACAGCACGACGACGACGGGCACGCAGCAGACACACAAGAAAGCCCGTCACGGCGCCCATCGAAAACATGGCGCCAAGGCGCACGCCATCGCCCACGGCAAAACGCCGGCGCAAGCGACGCGCAGCGTCCGGGTCAAGGGCAGCCGAAATGCCAGCGTGAATGTCCCGGCCAAACCGGCCGTCCACCGCGCCGCCAAGCCGCATGCCAAATCGACGGCCAAGCATCATCGCCGTGTGCATCATGGCAAGCGCGTTCATCGGCACACGCACAAGGCCCATGCCCGCCACGCACCAAAAAAGAGCGCGGCACGCTAAGCCTGCCGCCCTTTTCCCTGCCCGCGACGCCATCGCTGCCGCGGGCAGCCCGTCCCTTCTCTGCCCTTCCCCCTTTCCCGGTGTAGACTGTACGGCAGGCGCCCGCGGCCAGGGCGCAACCGCAGCCTGCCCTGCCCTTGAATGCCGCCTGCGCAAACCCGGACAAACCCGCCATGTCACTTACTCTATTGTTGGCCCAGTACGGCTATCTGGCGGTTCTGATCGGATGCATGCTGGAAGGGGAAACACTGCTGCTGCTGGCCGGTTTCGCCGCGCATCGCGGCTACCTGTCGTTTCCGTTGGTCATCGCGCTGGCTTTCATCGGCGGAACGCTTGGCGACCAGTTTTTTTTCTTCATCGGCCGTCGCTATGGCCCCCCGCTGCTATCGCGCTTTCCGCGCCTCGCAACGCGTGCCGAACGCGCCAAGAAACTGATAGAGCGTTACCACAGCGGGTTGATCGTCGCCGTGCGCTTCATGTACGGCCTGCGGATAGCCGGACCGCTGGCCATAGGCATGAGCGGGGTCAGTGCCTGGCGTTTTGTCGCTTTCAACATGCTGGGCGCCGCCATATGGGCGCCACTGATAGGTGGCATCGGATTCGTGTTCGGAGAGACCCTGCAGTGGTTGCTGCATGACATCAAACACTTCGAACTGGCCGGACTGGGGGGGCTCGTCGTGGCCGCGGCGCTGCTGCGTCTCGTCCATTATCTGCGCGCGCGTCGTCGTTCAGATCAGCGCCATTGAGCGATTGCGCCGGAACCAGTGCTCGCTCAGCGCTTCGGCAAAAGCCAGCGCGAGGCGCCGGGAGACGGGGTCCTGTTCGCAGCGCCATTCGGGGTGCCATTGCACGGCAAGATTAAAAGCGGTGCCGCCGGCAAATGAAAAGGCCTCGATCAGGCCGTCGGGTGCCCGCGCCTCGACCCGCAGCCCGTCTGCCAGCGCCTGCACGCCTTGCCCGTGCACCGAATTGACCGTGATCTCATCGCAGCCGAGCCAGCGCTGCAGACTACCATCGCGCTCCAACGTGACGGTGTGCCTGGGCGCATAACGCTCCTGCGGGGTGCGCGCGAACTCGGAACGATGATCGAAAAAACCGTCGACTTCGTGCACCGCCTGATGCAAGCTGCCACCCAGCGCGACATTGACTTCCTGCGCGCCGCGACAGATGGCAAACAGTGGCATGCCGGCGGCAATGGCACGCGGCACCAGCGGCAAGGTCCAGGCATCGCGCTCGCGATCTTGCGGCAAAGAGGGATCGAGTACGCTTTCGCCATAGCAGGAAGGATGCACATTCGAGGCAGACCCTGTCAGCAGCACGCCATCCACCGTCGCCAGCAAAAGATCGAGCTCCTCGGGCAGGGCCCCGGGAACCAGAAGGGGGATGCCGCCCGCCAGACGGACGAAATCGGTGTAGCGACGATAACTGACATGGGCAGCGACATCGCCGACCTCACGGTGGCAAGTGCTGATCAGAACAAGGGGACGCGGTACGCCATCGGCGACCGGCCTGCTACGCAGTGCATCCATACCGTATTCTCGCTCCCCGGCACCGCGTGGGCGCCGGGGTTGAACCGTTCAACGAAACTCGACCGTAGAATAATCCTGGCGGCCGAATGGATTGACCGTATAACCGACGACATTCTTGCGCGCCAGGGCGAACGTCGTCGGATGGACCAGTGGCAGCCATACCGCCTGCGAACTGATGATGTTCTGGGCCGCCGCATACAAACGGGTACGCGCGGCCATATCGCTGGTCCGCAGCCCGTCCGCGATCAGCTTGTCGAGGCGCGCATCGCAGTAGCGGGCGAAATTGGTGCCCGACTTGACCGCCGCGCACGAAAACTGTGGCGTGAGGAAATTGTCCGGGTCGCCGTTATCGCCGGACCAGGCCATGAACAGCATATCGTGCTCGCCGGCCTTGCCGCGCCGGATCAGCTCACCCCATTCGACCACCTTGATCTCGGCCTTGATGCCGATGCGGGCGAGATCGGCCTGCAGCAATTCGGCACCGACCTTGGGATTGGGGTTGCTGCTGCTGCCCGTCGGACGCACCCATAAAGTCGTGGAGAAACCGTCCGGATAGCCGGCCTGCGCCAACAGCTTCTTCGCGCGCGCAATGTCATGCGGATAGGGCTTGATCGTGCGGTCGTAACCCCATGTCGTCGGCGGGTAGGGCAACGTCGCCGGCTGCGCGAGGCCACCGAACACCGCTTTCACATAGGCCGCACGATCGAAGGCGAGATTGATCGCCTGCCGTACGCGTGGATTGTCGAACGGTTTCTTCTGGCTGTTGAAGGCGACAAAGGCCGTCTGGAATGCCGCCGTCTGCAAGCGTTGCAGATTGGGATCGGACTGCGCGGACTGAACATCCTGCGGCGTCGGCGCCAGGGCGATCTGGCACTCGCCCGCCTTGAGCTTTTGTACCCGCACCGACGGATCGGGGGTAACGACATAAATCAGCTGGCTGACCTTGGGGACGTGGCCGAAGTACAGCCCGTTCACGGTATAGCGGATCACGCTGTCTTTCTGGAAACTTTTGAACACGAAGGGCCCGGTGCCGATCGGCTTGAAGTTGAGGTCACCGGTCCTCCCTGCCGCCAGCAGCTTGCCTGCATACTCCGCGGAATAGATCGAAGCGAACCCCATGCTCAATTTGGCAACAAAGGTCGAATCCGGATAGTTGAGGTCAAAGCGGACGGTCCGGTCGTCGACCTTGACCACGGCTTTGATCAACTTGGGCAACTGCAGCGATTGTGCGTGCGGGTAGCCATTGGGCGAAGACTTGTACCAGGGGTGAGTCGGGTCGAGCATGCGCTGGAAAGTGAACACGACATCGTCGGCGGCAAAATGCCGGCTAGGGGCGAAGTAGTCGGTGTGATGAAAAGCGACACCGGCGCGCAAATGGAAGGTGTAGGACAGCCCGTCCGGGGCGGCGCTCCAGCTCGTGGCCAGGCTGGGGACCAGTTTATGAGTGCGTGCATCGTACTCGACCAGGCGGTTCATCAACGGATCGGCCGATGCATTGGTCGTAACCAGCGAGTTGTACTGCACCACATCGAAACCCTCGGGGTTCGCGTCGGTGCAGACACTCAGGGGCTTGGCGGCGAAAGCCAGCGGCGACAACAGGGCCAGCGACAAGACGGCCAGACGAAAGCGCATTCCATTCTCCTTCCGGACTCCGCATTCAGTGGCGCGGACCCGACTTATGATCGTGAAAGAATAACAGCTGCCGAAAAGAAACCGAACGAAAAATTTTCACTAAGGATAGATGCCACCGTTCTTACCCAAGGTTCGCGTTCGCCATCGGAGCCAGGGATGGCAGCGTGCGTTCCTGCGCTCCGAACAAAGCGACGAGCGCATCGATGAACAAGCGGGTTCGCGCGGGCAGGAAGCGACGGCAGGGAAAGACGGCGTAGACATCGGCCTGCTCACCGCTGATGCCAGGCAGAAGCTCGACCAGCCGGCCGGCGACGATATCGGCAGCCACATCCCATATCGATTTGAACGCCACCCCCCGCCCTTGCAGCGCCCAGTCGTGGATCTGCTCGCCATTGTCGCTGCACAAGCGCCCCGCAACACGGACATCGCGAGGACCGTGTCCGCCGTCGATGCGCCATGTCTGCGTCTGCGCTCCGGCCGCGTGCAGCAACAGGCACGAGTGCTCCTTGAGATCGGACGGCACCACCGGGCAACCGCATCGCGCCAGGTATTCCGGCGATGCACACACGATGCGGCGGTTGCCAGCCAGGCGCCGCGAGACCAACCTAGAGTCGTCGGCAGCGCCAATGCGAATCGCCAGATCGAAGCCGCCCTCGAGCAGGTCCGCCACGTTGTCGTCCAGGCTCAGACTGGCATCGACGCGCGGGTGCGTATCGCAGAAACGCGCCAATTCGGGACCTACCCAACGCCGCCCGAGCGCGTTGGGCGCCGTCACCCGCAGCAAGCCGCTCGCCTCGCTCCCGCTGGCCATATCGGCGGCGGCTTGTGCGACATCCTCCAGAATAGCCTGCGCATGCGATAGATAGCGCCGCCCTTCTTCGGTCAAAACCAGGCGGCGCGAACTGCGCTGAATCAGCCGCACCCCAAGTGCAGTCTCGAGCCGACTCAGCCGCTTGCTGGCCACCGCCGGTGAAAACCCAAGTTCACGCCCCGCGGCGGATAGACTCCCCCAGCGCATGGCGCGCACAAACAAACGCATATCCGACAGTTCCAGCATCGCATCTTCAATTTTTTGGAAAAGATGGTTGTAGAATTTAGTCAATTATCGTCACCAAGTAAACGACAGATAATCGCTTCACATTCAAACCGTGGAGAACACCATGAAATTCGCCCGTATCGCCCCTGTTCCGGCCTGGATAGTGTCCGGGCTCATCCTGACCGTGTACGCCCTCCCGTCCCTGGCGGCGGCGGACGATGCACCGCGTCCCGAGCACATCGTTGTCGATGCCAGTCTGCCAGCGGCCCAACGCGATCGACAAATCGACGCGGCGCTACGCTACTATCGCTTCTGGAACAAGGGCGATGCGAGCGACGCGCTTGCCGCGCTCGCGCCCGATTTCATCGACACCAATCTGCCTGCGGGGCGCGCGCAAGGTCCAGGCGGCCCGCTGCAAGCCGCCGCCGTATTCCGACGCGCGGTGCCCGATCTGCGACTGAAAGTCGAAGAAATGATTGTCGCCGGTGACAGGGTGGTTGGTCGCTTACACTTCAGCGGCCACTTCAGCGGTCGCTTCGGACAGCGGCAAGGCGACGGGCGCGCGATCGATTTCCGCGCAGTCGATATCTATACGATCAAGTCTGGGCGCATCGCCGAAAACTGGCATCTGGAGGATAATCTGAGCCTGTTGCGCCAGTTGGGGGTCGTCGCGGACTGAAGCGCGGGACGACAGGCGGCGGAATGGCCCGACACCGGGCGCCCGCGCGCCATCCGGCCGCCGCACATCTGATGACGCCTCGATCGCTTCACACAGGGTTTCGGGCAAAACCGCCCGGTCAGGGGCTATAAATCAAACGAGTAGTGCATCACGGCAACAGCGCCCGGCGCCGCAACCGTCAATGTCAATCATGCCGGCGCAAGAGCGACGCGAGGAGATTGCAATGAGGTTTGATCGTCAACATGGCTTCCACTTCTCTCTTCCCGCGCTGCTCTGTGCCCTGCCCCTTGTCTTGTCGACGGCTTTCGTACACGCCCGCGACTGCATCGGTGTCGTCCCGGCCGGTGGCGGGGCCCGCTTCTGGTCCGAAGTGCAGGCGGGCGCGAGGCAGGCAGGCCAGGAGCTGGGCTTCGATATCTACTTTCGCGGCCCGAAAGACGAAGAACAGCCGCAGCTGCAAGTGCGCATCATCGACGCCATCGTTTTACGCGGCTGCAAGGCGCTCGTCCTCGCGCCGATGGCGGCCTCGCTGGCCTCGACCGTCGAAAAACTGAAACGCAGAGGGATTCCCACCGTCTATATCGACCGCAACCCGGGTTCGGCGGCAGTGGCCGGCGTGGTCAGCACCGATAATTTCGCCGCCGGCATTGCCGCCGGCCAGCGCATGGCGCAGCTGCTGAACGGCAAGGGGCAGGTGCTGCTCTTTCGACTACGGCCCGGTGTCGTGTCGACAGAGCAGCGCGAGGCCGGCTTCATTCGTGGTGCGAGCCAGTCCGGTTTGACCGTGCGGGACGGCGGCTATCTCGGCTCGGATATCGGTATGGCGCGCCTGCGTGCCAGCGACGCGCTAAAGGCGGCGGCCGGCAAAATGAACGGGATATTTACCCCTAACGAGTCCACCAGCTCGGCGCTGCTGATGAGCTTGCGCGAAGCGGGGCTGGCCGGCAAGATTCCGCTGATCGGCTTCGATGCCAACGGCTTGCTTCTCTCTGCCGTCAGAAACGGCGAGATTCACACTCTGGTCTTGCAGCACCCGTTCACTATCGGCTATCGCGGCGTCGCCCTCGCCGTGCGCGCGCTCGCCGAACACGCTTTACCCGGCCAGACGATAGATACCGGCGTCACTTTTGTCGACAAGACCCACCCCCAGCCGGAGGCACGCTGAGAGATATCGTGACTCGCCGCCCCACGCGGCACTGTACGAAAGAGTAGATCCCGCCAGTGGATTTATGAAAATAACAACCTATAGTTATTTCAATTTCATAAATTTCCACTTATTAAATCCAAATGTCATTGGCATGCTCCGGTATGCCCTGCGATCAAAGGCTCGCCCTAATCGTACTGCTCCCATCCTTGCCGGATTTCGGCCCTTGGTATGACCTGAACCATCAAATCGCGCGGGAAATAAAAATGACTATCACAAAAAGGCTATTTCTAACTCTGTCCATTGCTCTATCCGGGATGCTTGCCGTCGGAGCGTATGGCATCTGGCAGCTGAAACAGGCCGAGTCGCGACTGAATTATATTCAACTCAATACCTTGCCCAGCCTGAAAACGATGAACGATTCGAAGCAGGCGCTGACCGATATGCGCGTGAACGCACTGAAGTACCTCCAGACAGCGGAGCCGTCCCAGAGAGAGATGGAGCTTGCCGCGATAGCCGATGCCGACAAGGCTTTCGATGCCGCCATGGATGGCTATCAAGCAAATCAGGTATCGAATGATGCCGACAGGCAATTGCTGGGTACCGATAAAAAGACAATGGCCGAGTACCGCGCAGCGCGTGACAAATCCATCGAACTGTCAAAAGCCGGCAAGACGCAAGAAGCGGTGGAGCAGCTTCTGGTTCAGGGACGCCAGTCTGCCGACAATGTATTCAAGGCGCTGAACGATCATTACAAGTTCAATACCGATCTGGCGGATGAGGTGGCGCAGGAAACAACCCAGCAATTCAAACAGGCCTTGCTTTTGTCGGCCATCATCATCGCCGTGGTCTTTGCGGTGGCGGGGCTGCTCGCCGCGCAGCTCTACCGCAGCATTCGAGGAGGACTGGAAGGCATTCAGAACACGCTGGAGCATGTCAGCGAGTCCAGGGATTTTACCGTCCGCGCCAAGGTTGCGTCCAATGACGAAATAGGCAGGACCGCCCAGGCTTTCAACGCGCTTCTGGAGGGGGTGCAGAAGAGTCTGCAAAGTCTTCTGCAGGGCGCCCAAGCTGTGGCAGCGTCTTCGCGGGAACTCTCCCAGACGGCGGGGGAAGTCTCTGCGACCTCTTCGGCACAGAGCGCTTCCGCCGCCAGCATGGCCGCGACCGTCGAAGAAATGACGGTAAGCGTCAATCATGTCGCCGATCAGGCACGCTCGACACATGACGGCGCAGCTGCAGCCGGCAAGCTCGTCGATGAGGGCTCCTATACCATTGGCCAGACGATCAAGGATATTCACGAAATATCATCCGTGGTCAAGATGTCGGCCATAAGCATTCATGAATTGGAAGCGGACAGTGGAAAGGTCCGCGCCATCATCGACGTCATTCGCGATATTGCCGACCAAACCAATCTGCTTGCGCTGAACGCCGCCATCGAGGCGGCCCGCGCGGGGGAAACGGGGCGCGGGTTTGCCGTCGTTGCAGACGAAGTGCGCAAACTGGCAGAGCGGACCGCCCGCTCGACCCAGGAGATATCGGCCACCATAGAAGCCATGGTCGTTAAAGCGCAGCAGGCAACCACACAGATGAAATCGGCCGAACAACGGGTCGAAACCGGCGTCGCGCGCGCCGACGATGCCGACCAGGCCATCCGGCGTATCGGAATCAACGTCGCGGATGCCGTTCTGGGCATCAGCGAAATTACGGCCGCCATTCGCGAGCAAGGCGTTGCCAGTAATAATATTGCATCCCAAGTCGAGCATACCGCCCAGATGTCGGAGCAGTCGAGTGCGGCCGCCCAGCAGACTGCACAGAGTGCCACACACCTGGATAGGCTTGCGCGCGGCCAAATCGAAACGCTCGGACTTTACCGGGTATGAGGCGAAACGACTTCCGTGTTGCGCAAGCGCGATCCCCGTCACGCCCCATTGGGAGGCAGAACAAACGGGGCGGGTTGTTCCCGGGCACCCGGCTGCTCGAGTCCTATGAGCGCAGAACGTCTGCCACACGCGATTGCAAGGCGGGGACGACCTCCTCTGAAAACCATGGATTCGCCTTCAGCCAGATGTTGTTGCGTGGACTAGGGTGAGGCAGGGGCAATACCGAGGGGTAATAGCGGCGCCAGTCACGAACCGTCCCGGTCAGGCTTGCCGCGGCACACTGCGGCAGATGCCAAGCGACGGCATAGTGTCCAATCAACAGCATCAGTTCAATGTGCGGCATCGCCGACAACAGCGGGGTGCGCCACAGCGGCGCGCATTCTTTGCGCGGCGGCAAGTCTCCCGACTTGCCCGTGCCTGGGTAGCAAAACCCCATCGGTAATATGGCCACCCGCGTGGCGTCATAAAAGACCTCCGGGCTTACCCCCATCCAGGCCCTTAACCGTTCGCCACTGGCATCATCAAAAGGAATCCCGCTCGCGTGAACCTTGCGTCCAGGCGCCTGGCCCGCCACCAGGATGCGAGCCTTCGCGTCGGCTTGCAACACCGGACGCACGCCGTCGACCAGATGCGCAGCGCATGCATTGCATCGCCCTACTTCTGTCAACAACGAGGGGAGATCGAACGGTGTCTGAATGATTGAATTCGGGCTCAAGGTGCCGGGGGTTTCCTTAGTCGGTTGGGGGCAGTCTTATCCGCTGTCGATATCGTGCGGCGCTGCATCGCCGCACCATGGCGAGTCCATGAGCGAGACGCGGGCACTCGCTACCTGGCTGCCGGTAGCGTGACAAGCCCTACTCTGGCTGCAACGCGCCATCCTTTACGACCCAATGGACGTTCCAGTAGCGTGACCATTTTTTTGCCAGCCTGAAAAATGTTCCGTCGCGCTTGATTGAATCGAGGGCGACCTGCCAGTTATGGACGATGTCCGGCGGGGTGGACTTGGAAAAACCGATATACAGATCGGTCTCAAAAAGTTCGAATACGGGTTTCAGCTCGACCGGGTTGAACCCTTCCGCCCGCGCTTTGATCGGGAAGTCGAGGTTGGTGTCCGCCAGTGCGTCCATCCGCCCCGCCTGCACTTTATGGTACAGCACCCCCCAGGATGTCGATACATTCAGGTTGGTAAAATGCTGGCTTTCCAGGAACTGCGTTTTTGAATCATCGGCCATGACGGCAATTCCGTTCAGTTTTCGAGCATCATCGAGGGTGTTGATGGCCCGTTTGCTATCGCGTCTGACGTAGAGCAAAGACTTGCTGAAGGACAGCGGACCGACCCATTGAAATTGCAGCTCTCTGAGCGGTGTTCTGGCCATGGAAAACAGTACGACATTGGGTTCGGTCGACAAGAGTTTATAGCTGCGGGGCCAGGGAATTATTTTGATGACGCCTCGATCTTTGGTGCGCGCCATGATTTCGCGGACGATATCGACCGAGAACCCACGGACATCCTCGGCGCTGGCGTAGCTGACGTCTTTGACCGTAGTGAAATTCAAGGGCGGCTCGTGTACCGTGTAGACGGAAAGAGTCGCGGCAAAAGCGGACGAGAACACAAAGCAAAAGAATGGGACTATCCTGGCAAGGCATGGCATGTTAAGCACCCCATCTGTAGCGGAATAGTACTGTCGTGCACAGCACTGCGCGTGCGCTGGTACAACGAGCGCACTACGGATATGAGATATGTCTTAGTGTTTATTAATATCCAGTGCTTATTTATAGTGTATTTCTCGACACTCGCCCCTACCTGTTCCCGCAACGAGGCTGCTCGCCGATCGGCAAGCAGCCCCCTCCTCCGTAGTGAGCGGCCAATCCGGAATCCGATCTGTTTTGGCCGCTTCGCGAAAACTACCGCTCTTTGCAATAGCGCTTGTGTTCGGGCGGCGTTATAAGCATAATGACGCCCTCGCCGGTGTAGCTCAGTTGGTAGAGCAGCTGACTTGTAATCAGAAGGTCGGGGGTTCGACTCCTCTCTCCGGCACCAGTATTGACGGCCCTTGCAGCGATGCAGGGGCCGTTTCGTTTTTCCGCAACCCGCTCGTTTCCGCAAATTGTCGCGTGCCTGTAACGTGGCGCGCGTTTTGGCACCGATTTGCACAATATCTGTCACCAAGTTAATGGTCCGGCAGGAGGCAAGCTTACAAGCTTATTGACACTGCTATGCATCTGTTCGTGTCGAAACCATCCATAGCCGTTGTCCTTTCTACGTCCATTGGTGTGTGGCACACTAACTTCTCTAGGCGACGCTAACGACAAGGGGCGATTCGATGAGTGCCACGGCAGGTGGGGGCATGGACGCGGGTAACGTCTCAGCGATCATTTCAGCCGCAGCGGGCATTAGCGGGGTTTTACTGGGTAACTCGTTCGTTGCTATAAAAGAGTTTGTGATCGGTTGGCGCCGGCGCAAAAAAGAGACTGAATATCTTGCAATCATTGTTGTCTCACACCTCGATAGGTTTGCGAACGGTTGTTCGGCGGTCGCCTATGATGATGGAACAGAGTACGGTCGCCCTGCTGGGCAAGGCGGGATATGCGTCTCAACAGTCGCTGCACCTGAATTCTTACCTCTTGATCTCGATGTCCAGTGGAAAGCGCTCCCCAAGGATCTGATGTATGCGATCCTTCTGTTGCCTGATCAGAGGGAGCAAATCCAAAATAAACTTGCCGCTCTTGGGGACCTCGACGATGACCCCCCGTACTACCCCGAGTATTTCTGGACTCGCCAACGTGATTATGCTGACTTGGGGCTTCAAGCATCCAATCTTGCCCAGCGTCTTCGGGAGCATGCAAAGATGCCTCCTGTTGAGCACAAGCCGGGGGAATGGAACAGGGACCAAGCGTTGACAGATGTGATCAAAACCCTTGATGAGCGGCGAGAAGCTTATGAACGTCGGCGTGCAGCTCATGTCGATTTCATGTCGTCGAGTGACCCTGCTTCATAACGGGTAGTCTCCGAAGTTTCTTCGTATATGTGTGGTGCTCCTTACTGGCATATCTCGCCAATACAATCAAAACAGCCCACCGAGTGCCGCCGGCTCCCAGTTGGTGATCACCAGTTCCTTGCTGATTTCTGGCGTACCATGAGCGTTAGCAGTGCTGTACTTGATGTCCACGCCTTCCATCCAGAAGCCGTTGAACACCCGGCGGATGTCCGGGTGGTCGTTGATGCTGACCATAGCCTTGCCCTTGCATGTCCTCATGGACTGCGCCAGTTGCTCGTACTGCTCAAAGCCGAAGTCGATGCCATAGCCTTCCGTCTGCCAGTACGGCGGGTCGGCATAGAAGAAGGTATGCGCGCGGTCGTAGCGCTTCAGGCAATCTTGCCAAGACAGGTGCTCGATATAGGTCCCCGACAGGCGTAGATGCGCGGCACTCAGGTTCTCCTCAATCCGGCACAGGTTGATCGCCGGACCCGTGGTGGCCGTACCGAAGCTCTGCCCTTGGACCTTACCGCCGAAGGCATGCTGTTGCAGGTAATAAAAGCGCGCCGCACGCTGGATGTCGGTCAGCGTTTCCGGCCGGGTCATTTGCTGCCACTTGAACACCTGCCGGCTGGAGATCGCCCACTTGAACTGCCGGACGAACTCTTCCAGGTGGTTCTGCACCACACGGTACAAATTGGTCAGCTCGCCGTTCACGTCGTTCAGAACTTCGGTCTGGGCTGGTGCGTAGCGGAGGAAGTACAGGGCCGCGCCACCGCAGAACAGTTCGACATAGCACTCATGTGGCGGGAACAATGGCAGTAGCTTATCGGCCAGGCGGCGCTTTCCGCCTAGCCACGGGATGATTGGACTTGCATCCATCGTCTTCTCCATGTCGAGGCGCTCCAGGGCGCTCAGGTGTGAGGCTCTCGGCCTTCAAATGGTTCATGGCCCGGCAACGCGGGCACTTGATGATGAGTTCGAGATAGCGGCCGGAGGCCAGTTTGCGACCGCACTGGCCACAACGTATTTCAGCATTAAACATCTGCAAGCCTTATGTGGTGCCAATTATTCCGCTAGACTGACGGCGCTTTCAGCGCTGAAAGTGACAGTCTTGGGTTGGCTTGCAGGCTACGACTGCGGGTCAGCTGTCCGGGGGAGTGTTCGCGCACTCCCCCGGTCGCTGTCTCAACTAAGTATTTGCGGGATAGTCCTTCGGCTGCTGTGGCAATGCTGCCGTCGGGTCACCCGCAGCGGCCCTAACGATCGCTCGGCATGACTTGTCGTAGGCTTGCCAGTCTTCCGGGAAGGCGACTCCAGCTTTCCAGCAGCGCAGCGCGACCCGGTCGCAGGCATCGAGAAGAATCTGCGCCTGGGCCTGATAGGCCACCCAAGCCTTGGCCGTAGATTGCCCTGAGACTTCCGCATCCGTCGCCTCGCGGTCCCCTGGTTGGCAGTCGCCCTCGTAGAGCTGGCCTTGTGTGTTGATATACGTCATGTCAGAAAGCCCTCCTAACGCGCAGGCGGTAATAGCCGGATGCTGCCGTGCCACCAGAGGAACCCGTCCCTACGCCTCCCGCTCCGGTGTAGAGGCTGTATACGTTACGGCTGGTCGGGGCATAGCCGATGTAACCGATCTGAATACTGCCGGTGTAGTAGTAGTCGGTAGCCTTTCGCTCATTGCTGCCTGCAGCGTCATCCGCCATGGTGACATCACAGTTATATTGCGTCGTGCCCACGTTGTGGGACTTGGAGTACGCCGTGCCCGCTGCCGCTGCAAACAGTCCAGAGTCGTATCTTCCGTTGTAGGCATACGCGGTCACGCTGCTGATGCTCGCCGCGCCTGCAATGCCTTCCCCTATATACAGCCGAGCCGCACCCAATAGCACCGGATTACCACCGGATACAGCGCTCGGGCCGGCCACCTTGTACAGGATTCCCTCGCCGATGCTGTACCAGTCACTGGCGTAGCCAGCAGTGACGACCGATTTTACGGCTGCCGGGACGGCATACGCCGTGCCGGCCGGATGATCGCAATAGGGCAGTAGCTCGACCTCGTCCACATGGCCGGCAAAGAAGGTGTTAGCAGCACTGTAGGTGACCGCGCCAATGGTAAAACCAATTGGTGCCGCGCATATTTTGGCCGAGGAGCTGATGGTCTGGTCCAGCGCGCCATTCACATAGATGAAGTATTTGCCCGCCACGGCATCGAACGTGATTTCGATGAAGTATTGGTTGCCAATGCTGAGTGCTGTGGTGCCGGCCGTACCGTTGGCCAGATCCCAACTCGCCCCGGTGCTGGACAGGTACAGGAAGGTCTTCGCGCTAGACATCTCCAGCGAGAGGCCAAATCCCGCCGCATTGACCAGATTGAAAAAGGTCTGGGTGCCGGTCACCGATGTGGGGTTGAACCAGCCCCGGATTGACCAGCTGCCATTCGGGAGTGCAGTGATCGACGGAATTTTTGCATAGTCGGTCGTGCCGTTCAGCTTGAGCGACGACGTCCCGAATTTACTGACCGAGGTATCGAGCTGTGCCGCTCCATACAGGGCAACCGGATTGCCGAAGTCATCAGTCGTGGCGGTCGCCCCATTGGCGCCGTCGAAATGCAGCAGCAACTGTGCCGCCTGGTTGTAGCTGTAGCCATATTGTGGCGGTGCCAGCGTACTCCCTAGCGTGACCACACCGGCGTTTGCACGCTGGGCATACAGGTAGGCCAGGCTATTCGCGGGGAGAGCTGGCCATGGAGTATCGGCAGAGATGGTCTCGATGTAATCGCTCGTTCCCAGTGCAAAGGCCAAGCGCACAGCAATCACGGTGGCGAGTAGCTGCGGCTGTAGCCCTGCTCCTACGGTAATGCAGGCCGGCCGGCCATTGCTGTCGGTGGCTCCCGCTTGCACCGTCTGGCGGACCTGTGGATTCACTGCCGGAGCGATGCCTGTCGCAGGGTTCAGTAGCACCCACTTCCCCAGCGTGGCATCCAGTTGCAGCGTGACCCAGTGTCCTGCCCCTGCAATGTCTCCCGGCGCAAGAGCCGCACCAGCACCTTTGACAATTGCCGCAGGGGCAATCACCCCTGGGTTCGGTGTGAATGTCGGCGTTGTCGTGGCATTCGGGGAAAGAGCGCGCACCGTGACCTCAACAACGCCGGCAGCCATCGTTGCCGCCGAAATCGCCGGGGTAAAATTGCCCGTCAGGGCGTCACCAGTGCCCCCCGCCGTGGCCGCCGAGTATAGATTTTCCTGAATTGCGGTCTGGATCTGCCCCAGCGTTACCGCATGTTGCGGCTGAGTCGCCGATGCCAACTGTGTTGGTGCTCCTGTGCAATGCAATAGGACATAGGAACCGGTGCCTACTGTGCTATTCCACTGGAACCAGGCGTCTCCCCCTGCGACCAGCTCGCCTCCCTGAAGCGCTTGATGTGCCAAGCCGACGACAGTCACGGCGCCAAGCCCATCGTTGAAGGTCGACGGACCGGTATTGCTCGTCTTTATCTTCACCCGCAGCACCATGCCTTCGCCGCGCGTTTGCAGTGCCGGTGCGTAGGCGCCAACGTAGGCGTTGGCGGCACCGGTATCGAGCGTGAAGGTTGGCCCGCCAGCTTGCAGGATCGCATCGAATTGCGAGGCCACCACCGAGTTCACCAGGAAGGCGGCCGACGTCGTATCGTAGGTGGCACTGACGACGGCATTGGCCGGCAGGTCGCCCGACTGTAGCGGTTGGCCGTCGTCGCGTAGCAGTGGCACGGCGCCGCCGCCGGCATTGACCGTCGACGGCCCGGTGTTGGCGTGTGCGGCGCGGTATTTGATCGCGAGCCCGTTGCCGTAAGCATTGATTGCTGGGTTGAGTGCGATCACATAGGCGTTGACGGCGCCGGTGTCGAGACTGTAATTGCCGGTCTTGGATTCGATCAGCAGCAGAATGGCCGCCAGCAGTTGCGCGTTGTTGTTCGGGTCGAGCGTCAGCCCGGCGGCGAGGATGGGGGCCGCGATCTCGCCCTGTACTGCGTTGTGCCACGCGGCGGCGAGGAAGGTGCCGAGCGCGCCGCTCGTCGGGTCGCCGTCGTGGAACAGGTTGTCAGAGGAGGAGATGAGTTGCATCGTCAGCGTCCATAGGTGAATTGCACGTAGGTGAAGGCCGGCTTGAGGTCATTGAGGACCTGCTCGATGACCGGGTCTTGGTACGAGGTGATGGGGTCGCCGGCCGAGGCGGTGCCGGCCGAGGCCTGGTAGCGCACCAGGGCGGTGCCGCTGACGTTGACCTGCCAGACCCAGATGATGTCGGTGATCCACATCGCGTCTCCGGCGCGGCTGGTGCCGGCGCGCGCCGGTTGCGGCTCGGCGATGGCAATGGTGTAGCCAAGCTGGGCTGCCAACTGGGTGAAGTACGGGATCGACAGGCCGCCGACCTGGGCGACCTTGGCGACGGCTGCGTCGATGCGCTGCTGGGTGGTAGCGCCGGCGGCCGGGGTGAGCCCGAGCACGCGCTCCCAATCCGGCAGCATGGCGCCGGCACCGTAAGGTGTGATGGCGTCCAGTACTGTGATTGCGCTCTGCATCGCGGCGTCGAGTGCACTGCCTTCGGCGCTTAGCTGTGCGATCAGCGCGTCCGCCGCCCGGTCATAGCTGACCGGCGGCATCAGCAGCGGCAGCAGGTCGGCGTGCTTCATGGCATCAGGCTCACGTTGAGAGTGCCGAGCTGGCACCACTGCACGGCGTTGGCGTCGGCTTCGGGCACGACGTTGGCGCTCGGCGTCAGTAGCAAGCGGTCAGTCACCCCGGATACGCCGCTGACCAGAGCTTCTACCTGGCTGCGGATATAGCTCGCCCCCGGCACCAGGCCGGCGAAATAGCTGGCCAGCACCGGCTGGACCAACGCTTTGGCCTGATCCGCCGTACCGCTCGGGAACGCGACCTGGATCACATGGTCGAGTGTCACGATCGTCGGCGCGATCGCCAGGCAATTCTTGGCGGTGACCGGACGCATGCTGTCGATGTAGCTCTGGACGGCAGCAAGGGTGGTGCTGGACGGCAGCCCGCCCGACGAGGTGATTACCACGTCGCAGGTGCCGAGTCCGCGCCGCAGTGGATAGACAAAGGCCGAGGAGACCCCGTCGACGTTCATGGCCCAGCGCCGGAAGTCCCATTGGTTGCCGCCGGCCGGCGGCCGCTGGATGACATCGAGCAAGCGCGCGAGCAGGTCCGCGTCGGTTTCTTCGTCGGTGCCGCCGACCAGGGACACGACGCTGCCGGCCGAGTTGACGCCATTGGGGGGCGACAGCAGGGTCAGCGTGGCGCCCGCCGTTTCATTGCCAGCGCGGCCGGCCGTGACAGCGCTCGCGGTCAGCGTCAGCGTGCCGTCGGCTCCAAGCGTCCCGGTAGCGGTGGTCTGGTATTGATTGCCGTCGAGGGTCTGCGCGATCAGCGTGGCAGTGACCGGCGCACCCGGCTGGCCGGACAGCAGGATGGAGCCTGCCGCCGCCGTGGCTTGTTTCTTTGATAGGCCACGCGTCCGCGCATGGCGGGCCAGCATGTCCGAGTCGGCCGTGTCAGGAAAAATCTGTTTGGCGATCCACGCCTGGTACTGATACAGCCCCTCGACCGCGCTGGCGCTGGCGCTGGCGTTGGCACGGATCGCGTAGTCCGAGTCCGCGCCGGTGTCGGCATCCGGCTGCCGATTGGCGATATCGCGCAGGATGTTGGCGGTGATCTGGTCGTAGGTTAACGGTGTGAACGCCATCAGCCCACCTTTACCGGATGCTTGAAGGACTGGACCTGCCCGCTGGCGTCGGTCACGTCGATGTACAGCCACAACCAGCCTGTGCCGGGGCGCTCGGTCGTGACGGTCACGCTTTGCGCGCGGGCGTCATCCACCAGCGGTTGCAAGGCTTGTTCCGCGTACTGGCGGGTCAGCACAGCGACACGCGGCACATCCTTCTCGCGCGCGAGCGTGTAGAGCTTGGACCCGAGCGTGGTATCGGCCCAGTACGATCCCAACGGCGTACGCAAGCGCAGGTACACGGCGTTGGAAAGCGTGCGGGTCATTTGCCCGGTGTAGGTGCCGGTGGCGGGATCGAGAGCGGGGTCCATGCCGCGATTGTCGCGGCATGGGGGATGGGGACGTCAGGTGATGGGTGTCAGTATGGAGGCCCGCGCCGCTCGTTAAAGCGGTGGCGACGATGGCGCCCCCAGCGCGATGACCTCGTGCTCGTGGCCGGCCAGGCTCTTGCCGCTGGCCACCACGTCCTGGTCGGTGGTGAAACTGCCGCCGGTCTGCTTGACGCTGCCGGAGAAGGTGGCGCCGTCGCCGCCCTGGACGGCCAGGCCGCCGTTGCCCGACAACTGCTGATCGACGATCACCTGGCCGGTAAACTGTGCGGTCGGGCTGTCGAACTTCATGCCTTCGGTGGCGGTGAGCGTGAAGGTCTTGGTGGTGCCGAGGATTTGGCCGTCCTTGAACACAAAGGTATCGCCGAAGGCGTTGAAGATCGCGGTTTCGCCTGGCGCCAGTCCTGAGACCCGGTAGTCGCCGTTCTCAGTGGCGACGATGATGCCATGACCGGTACGGCCGCCGACCGGCAACACCACCACCACGGTGCCGGGCGGCGGGTTGGAGGTGAAGCCGAAGTGCTGGAACAGCTCACAATCGGGCAGCGGTTCGCTCGCCAGCCCTTCCACTTGGGCCAGTTGGCTGTCGACACCGTTGCCGGTCATGGTCAGCACGCCGCGAAACGCCAGGCGAATGCGCCCGAGTGCGCGCTGGACGCGAGCGTCAATCTGATCCCACATCAATCATTTCCTCCGGTCCATCGGTCTTTTTACGGCGACGCGTGCGTGCGCGGTGGGCATGCGCGTCCAGCGTCCAGACGCCGTCCTCTTTCAAGGTCAGTAGGGTGTAGCTGCCCTGACCGCCGCGCCCCTTGCTCAGACGCCGGCCCAACAGGAAGAACACCGCGTTAATGCCATGGGGTTCCGAGAGCACATGGATGCGCTGGCCCGGCGCCCACAGCACGCCGTCGGTGGTGCGATGGCCCTTGACCTTGGCGACCAGCGTCAAGCCCTTGAGGCGCGAGTCCATCAACAGCTTGCGCGCGCGCGAAACCGCCTGGGCGACGCTTTCGCATTCGTGGTCGACCACGACGTGGGGGCGGTAGAACGCCACGCCAGGATCGGTGGCTTTACCTACGATGGCGTGTTTGCCATGGTCGAAAGCGGTGCCGTGCTTCTGGCCAAGCACGGTGACTTCCGAATAGCGCTCGGCGATCGAGTGTGTGCGCTTGAGACTCTCGACGTTATTACCTTGTCCGCTGCGGCGCAGGATCAACGAGGCCACCGGCGGTACGCTGTAGTCGGGGCCGCCGACGATCAGCGTGCCGTCCGGCGCGAACCATGGCCACAAGCCGTTAGCCTCGGCTGCGTTGGCCAGCACGTTCCAGGCGCGGTCGCCCGGCTCGACGTTGACCTTCTCGGTGGTATAGGTGCTGTCGGCGTTGATCTTGATGTGCGAGATGCCGAGCGGTCGCACGATGTTGGCGACGACCTGGGCGAGCGTGACTTGTTTAGCGACGAAGATCGGCGCAGCGCAGTCGAGCAGGATCGCCGCTTGGTCGCGGCCATTGAGCGTATAGACAGTGCGGTCCTTGGCGACTTCGTCTTCGATGGTGTCGATGCGCCCAACCAGGATTTTGTCGTTGCCGACACGCACCTCGATCGGCGCGCCCACGACCAGTTCGGCCGGAATAGAGCCTTGCGGCGCGGCCAGTTCGACGCGCCAGGCATCGCCGGGCACGATCAGGTGCGAGTCGATGTCGTAGCTGCTCCAGTCTTGATGGGCATGGCCGCCGATCATCAGGCTAACCTTGTCATCCGTGGTGGCGGACTTATTGGGCGTAGGCATTGAGCGTGGTTCCTGGTTGCAGGAAGTTGGGGTTGGTGATGTTCGGGTTCAGGCGCGCGAGTTCGTCGGCGCGCGTGTAGTCGCCATACCAGCGAAAGGCCGTCAGATGCAGGTTGCCCGGCATGGTCACGGCGCGCTGGACCAGCTGAGGCTGTTGTTCGATGACGGCGATGGCGGCGTCCTGTATCGCCAGGGCGGTGTCCTTTAGGTTCTCGGCGATCGGGCGCGAGGTCTCCAGCGTGAACACCTGGCGGTGTAGGTCGATCGCGCTTTGGATAGCGGTCCGGGTGTCGCCAACGATCTGCCCGATTTCATCTGGCGTCAGTGTTGGGTCGTCGGCCTCGTCTTGCAGAATGGACGAAGCGGTGTCGGCCAACTGCGCGGCGGCCGCCAACTGGATGAAGGCCGTGACCGGGGCGACGGCGCTGGCCGGCGCATTGACCGGCACCGAGGCAGAGCCCGTCGCCAGCGCGCTGTCGAGGTTGGCTTGCGTCGTGGCGGTCGTGCCACCACTGGTGGTGGTCGGCGCCGGGATATTGTTGCTGGCGGCGCCGACCGCGACCTGACCGCCGCTGCTTTGCACGACGGCGGTACCGGAGTTGATGTTGCCCGGCAGTTTGACCACGCTCGCCAACTGGCCGGACAGGCTTTTCCAGTCGGACGTGATGACGCCGACGTCGAACGAGCGCAGGTCCGCGATGCCCGACAGGCTGTTGATCACGCTGGAGGCGAACGACTGCGGATACTGGATCATGTCCAGCGTGGTGCCGGTGATGCCCTGCACCTGGCGGTTGATGGCGCCCAGCGTCGACGTCATCACGCTACGCAGGCCGTTGAGCTGTTGCATGTTGCCGCTGGCGGCCTTCAACGCTGTTAACGCGGTGCCGAGCGCCGCGATGCCGTTGGAGCGGATGGTGCCGGTCAGCGAGCTGATCGCAGCGGCTTTTTGCGCGGGCAGCTGCTGAACGAAGAACGGGTTGCTGGCGCTCTTTTCGAGGAAGTGCAGTTCGACCGTGCAATGGTCAGGGTTGTCCGCGTCGTGCAGGACTTCGTAGTCGAGCAACTGCGTCTTCGGGATGCTGCCATAGACCGGATGGATCAGTTCGGCCGGGCCGGCCTGATCAAGCACGGCCTGAAAGGCTTTGAGCTGGATCTCGTAGGTGTCACCCCAGAACACCGCCGTCAGGTCGATACGGCGCCCCTTGCGCCCCAAGTCCTCGGTGTCGGTACCGTCCAGGTAAGGGTACTCGTGTTCGGCCACGTCGCGCTTGGTCGCGTCCTTGGTCCGCTGGCAGTCGAAGGTGACGCCACGAAACGTGGCGATTTGGAGCGAGGTCGACCAGCTCATCTCAATACCTCAAGGCCGCGAGCGTGTTGATCTGGTTCACCTGTTCGGCGATGACATGGCCATCCAGGTGGATCTGGTTGTTGATGGTGATCGGCTGCGGTTTGGCTGTCGCCTGTGCCTGCAAGGCCGCCAGCACCTGCTGATTCAACTTACCTGCATCGTTCTGCCCCGACCACGGCATGACCGGCGCACTGTTACGGCTTTGTACCGACTGTTGATCGGCTTGGTATTGCTTGATCCACTGTTCGTTCTCGGCGGCGTAGCCCTCACCGAACTGATACCAAGGTTGGTATTTTTTGCGCGCGGCATCGATCACCTGTTGTGAGTAGTGCGCGTGCAGACGCTTCCAGGTGGCATCGCCATTGGCCAGTTCTTCGTCTTCTTCGTTCGAGGTGAAATTGGCCAAGGCAACCGCGCCCCCGCCAATGCCAAGCCCCGCGCGGAACCTAGAAATAAGTGCTCCGAGCCCGGCCCCGGACGCGATGCCACCCCCGCCCGCGTTGGTCTCCCCCCCGCCCGCGCCTTCCCCGCCCTTACCGAACACCAAACGTCCGAGTCCGATCGCTAGAATTGCCTGGGTGACGCCCTCGAATGCGGTCTTGGCCCCCATCACGGCGGCCGTGAGGCCAGGGTACTGAGCGCCATAGTTGGCGAGCTTGGCGGCGGTATCGCCGACCATGCTATCGAAGCCGCGCAGCGCGTCCTTCTCTCCCATGCCGGCGATCGACTTAGCACGCTCGGTCTTGTAATCGTCGGTACGCGAGATGACGTCGAAGTCGCGGTCACCGTAACCGGACGCGACCAGCGCCTGATCGCGGATCTGCTGATACTTCGGCTTCTGGTTGACATAGGCCATCAGCGCCTGCAGTTCCTGGCGGTTGTGCACGATCTTGCCGATCGCCGACCCCTGCACGATGTCGAGCATGCTCTCCAGCGTCTCGCGGCGCTGTCCGTCGTTCTTCACGTTCGCGAGCCGCCCCTGGAGCAAACGGTAGTTCTTGTCACGCTTGGCCACCTGGTCGAGCAGGTCGCCGAACACCTCGATCGAGTTTTGGCCCTTGCCACGGCCGTTGGCCAACATCACCGACAAGTCGCGGTGCAGGTATTTTTTAACCGAGCGCGCGGTGTCACGGCTGTTGAGGTGGGTCAACAGGTCCATGACGTTGTTGCCGGCCTCGTCGACGGTGCCCGATGTGGTGACCGACAGTTCGTTCAGGGCGATCAGCGAAGCCAGACCCTGAACGCCGTTCATCCCGGAATTCTTGGCGGCTGCCATCTGCTGCGGCAGCCATTTGGCCATGTCCGGCAGTTTGAAACCGCCCATATGGCCACCACGAATCGCCATGTCGAGCGCTTTCGGCACCATGCTTTCGTTGAAGCCAAAGTTCTGAATGGCGCGAAACGCGATATTGCCCAGCTCGTTCGGGTCCGCGCCCTCGGCCGTTGCATACTTCTGCAGTACCGGCAGCAGGCGGAACACCTGGTCGTGGGTCATGGTGTTGTGCGACAGCAGATTGTCGAGCGTCTCGGTGACCTGGTCGAGATTGCCGCCGACCTGGCTGATGGTGTTCTTGATCGCTCCGCGGATCTCGGCCTCGCCCGAGATGCGGCCGCCGACGTCGCGCTCGTTGAATGCGGTATTGGACATCATCGCGACGCGACGGTCCCAGGCCATGGTTTCCTTGACCGGCGTCGCGATCGCATGGGCGGCGCCGATACCGCCGAGAATGCCGTCGCCGACCGTGCGCAAGCCTCTGGCACCGCCCTGAAACAAGCGGATGCCGCGTTCGGTACTCGACAGCCGCCCCATCTCGCGATTGAGTTCGGCAACGTGGCGTGTCATTTGGTCGAAGGCACGCGCCTGTTCGTCGGCCGACATCATTCCGCCGCGCGCCAGTCGCTGGTAGGCGGCCTCGGTGCGGGCGATCTCACGCTGAATGTCCGCCTCCGAACGCAGCCCCAACGCCTCCCATGCTTGCTGGAAGCGCTGATAGTCGCGCAAGCGCTTGGACAGGCTACCGTCCGTCGCCCGCGTGGTTGACTCCGCGCTGGCAACTGCCGCCTGACTTTGCCGCTCATAAGCGGCCGAGGTCTGAGCCAGTTCGCGCTGGATCGCGCTCTCGCTGGCGGTGGTGGCTCGCGTGCGCTGCGCCGCCATGCGCGCGCTCTCGTCGCCGACCCCGCGCACCGCCGCGCTGGCGTCGGCGCTGTCGCGCTTGACCGTCTGCAGGATACGCGCGAGCGGCCCCGACAGCTCGTCGCGGGTTTTTAGCAGCAGGGATACGAGAAAGTTCTGGCTCATGGCTTAGGCTTGGCGGCGTGGCGTTTCGAGATGAAGCGCTGGCGAGGCGCACCCCCATCGCCCTGACGCTGGCGCTTGGGGGGCGCGCTCAGGCGGCGTGCGGCCGCCATATACCCGTCGAGTTCGACGGACGTCAGCTGCCGGATGCGGGACTCGGGGATGCCGTATCGACCAAGGAGGAGGACGGAGAGTCGGTACTCGGCGAGGGCGGATTCGAGCGCATCCGCTTTTTTTTGAGTTCGGTCTCGGCGGCCGCCAGCACGTCGAAGTCATCGTCGACCATATTGCCGGCCAGAAAGTCGGACGTCAGCGTCTCGGTCGGAATGGTGCCGAGCCGGACCAGGCAGCGTGCGAAGATCGCGGTACGGACCTGCATATTGGAGACGGTGCCGACGTGCTGCAGTACCGCGATATTGTCGGCGATCATCGGCAGGCGCAGTTCGAAGTCGTAGTGCATCTGGCCCGAGTCGGCCGGGTATTCAACGCCGAACTTCAGACTATCGGTCTGGGTCATCATTATTCGTTCACCTTATCGGTTGCAAACATCTTGATATCGCGCCGCCCCTCGTTGTCGACGCTGTATTTCTCGCCGACATCGGTGGTGCAGCAGTTGAGATAGCTGACGGGCGAGCCGCCGCTGGCCTCGGGGGTGATCGAGACCTTGGCGCCCTCGATCGCGGCCCAATCGATGTCGCCGGTCAGGGGAATGACGACCGTGATGGACAGCGAGTATTCGGTGATTCCCTTCGAAAACCCCTTGGCCTTGCCGGTACTGTTCATGGTCTTGACCAGCTTGCGCCCGGTCTTGGTCTGGACGTCCAGATCGACCACTTCGTATTCGGTGCCATCGACGTCCAGGACGATCGCGCCGACGTATTCTTCCAATGCCATGGCATCCTCCCGTTACAGAATCAGTTCGATCACGCCCGCGAACACATGCAGCCCCGGCACCACCGCGCACGGTAGCTTGGCGTTCAGTTGACCAGTGGATTGCGAGTCCGGCTCGACAATGAAGCCGTCCTTGTTGGCGTCGACGTTTTCGATAATTTCCAGCCCCTGCGCCTCATACGCCACCGCCAGCAATTCCGAGCGCACCTTGGCCGGGATGCGAGTGGTGAGTTTGTTACGCGGAAAGCGCAAGGCGACACGTTGGCGCCACGCCAAGCGCATGTAGTCCATCGTGCGGATGGTGGTGATGTCGAGCAGTGCCGGATCGCTTATGTTCTGGGCGTTGACCAGATAGGTGCTGATGGCGCGCACGATCTGCACCACGTCGCCCGAGCCGACTTCGAACGGTGTCACCCCGTTGTGCAGTGCGGTCTCCTGTTCTTCGCGGCCCGGGCGTTGTGTGATGTCGGTCACGTCGAGGCCGGTCAGCGCCAGCGTATTCAGCGGTCGCGCCGGATCTTCCTCGGAGGCGATCACCGCGCCATAGGCAGCCGCGATCTGCCAAGCCGGTAATACCGAACCGTTGTGCCAACCGATGGTGATGCGCCCCCCGTTGATCTGTCCCGCCAGCGTGGTGGCGGTGGCTAACGAGCTCGGCCAGCCGGCGACCCCGAGCGCGCCACGCTGTTCCATCGGGTTCGACACGTAGTCGAGATGGGTACGCAGCGCGGTCAGCGACGCCTGGGTGGAGAACGGCGCGATCAGGATGTTGTGACCGGCGCCAAACACGGCGGTCAGCGCCGGCTGGATGTCGGGGTCGGACAAGCCGCCGGCCATCGCCACCACGGTGCCGGTGACGCCGCTGGTCTGACTCAGCATGCTCAAGGTGATGCCGTTGCCGGCCAGCCCCTTGTTCTTGGCCGTGATATCCAGCTTGGCGGGATTATTGGCATCGAGACTGGCCGTGATGGGCAGGTCCGGCTGGTTCTCGATCTGCTCGAGCAGGTTGGCGGCGATGGTCTGGGCCGTGTCGCCGAGTGCGACGGCGATGGTGGCGGCCACGCCCGCGACCGTCAGAGTGACGTTACCGCTGGCGGTGGCGGTGCCGGCCATGGTCAACGATCCGGTCGCCACGACCCCGGCAGCCGCGTCGTCGACCGCGATCACCGTCAGCTGCAAGTAAGGGTTGGCCTTCAACGCGGCGCGCACCATCAGATGCGCTATCGAGCCGATGCCGAAGGCGGCCTCGGCGTCTCCATCCGAGTAGATATTGGTTGCCACCAGCGCCGCCACGCTGCCGCTCGGCAGACGCGGCCCAATGATCAACACGCGTTGCGTGTTACCCGGCAGGGCATTGACAGCGCCGCTGGTATTAAATTCGAAGTATTGCCCCGGCTTGCGGATGCTCGACGAAATCTGGTCGAAGCTGATGTTCGGACTGGCCATCGATGTCTCCGGTTAGGCCTGGGCCGAGGTAGCGGCCGCCAGCGGGGTCTTGGATTCCACCGATGCGGTGTCGGCGGTCGGTGTGGGCGTGCTCGCCTCGACTGGGGTCTCGACGGTGGAAGCGCCATCCTCGACCTCGATCAGGTCGCCGTCGCGCAGGCGGCGCAGGTAGTACGGCGTGGCGTCGACCACGACCTCCGCGTCGTCGGTAATGTATTTGCGCGGCGCGCCTTGTTTGGGAACGCGCACGCCGGGGGCGGCTTTGACTTTCATTCGGTAGCTCCGGTTAGAGACACAACGTCTTGAGCATCAGGAGCGCCGGCTTCCTGGCTCGGGTTGAGGTAGTAATTCATGACCAGGGTGTTCCACTGCGGCGTAGCCGGGTCGACCTGGCCACCGAAGCGGGCGAACAGACTGTCGAGGCCCGAGGTCGGGTCGCCGGCGTCCACGCTCGCCGGGTCGACCGGCTGCGGGAAGGTGCCCAGCGGCAGCGTCGCCTCGACCCAGGCCGTGTGGAATTCGAGCGCGAACACCGAAAACGCCTGCCCCTGAATCCGGCTGTTGTAGAGCGTACGCACCGAACCCGGCTCCAGGGCGCGGATCGGCAGGCCCAGATCCTGTTGCGCCAGCAGGTGGCGCACTGCGTAGACCAGCAGATTGGTGCCGACCTCGCGCGCGCCGGGACCGCCGAGGCGCGACGCGGACTCGCTGCGCACGCTACGGGTACCGACCATGACCACGAAACTGCCCTCGGCGCGCCATTTCTCGCGTCGGGTATCGACCGGCACGGTCTTTTTGACCCCGGCGAAGGTCACCCAGGCGGCGGGGAAGCGCTTGAGTACCTCGAGCAGGTTCTCGTCGTCGAACTCGCCGCCGTAGGTCTCGACCGCATTGACCATGCGGCCGAGGCCACGGCGCAGCCTGTCGGCCAGTGCGAGTTCGACGGCAGTCAGGATAGGCACCGGTGTTGCCATCAGAATCCGCCCCTGTCGTCGCGGCTGAAGATGCGCGTGCCCTGGCGGAAGGCGATGGTCTCGCCGGGCTGGACCGGCTCGCCGTTGGGCATTTCGCCGAGCGTGATCTTGCCAGCGGCCGCCAGCTCCAGGAAGCGCACCGCGTCGCGGTGACGATCACGCGCGGCCTCGCTCAACAGCGCGTTGCTGCCGCTGAGGCGATAGCGCGCGATGTCGCAACACAGGCCGGCGATAAAGCGCGGCGTGCCGGTCAGCGGCAGGGTGTAGCGGCCGGCCAGATAGGTGTCGATCTCGGCACTGGCGTCGTCGAGCGCGCCGGCCAACACGGTGGCATCGATCTGCCCCGACTGGCTGCGGTCGGTCAGCGCGACGACTTCGTCCTCGCCGAAGCGATTGACCATATCGTCCTGGATCGCATAGGCCATGGCTTAACGACCCCGGCGGTGGCCGGTATCGGCCTTGGCTGCGGCGGGCGCCGGTGCTTCGGTCTGGCGCGACTCGGAGGCGGCCGACTGCAGTTGGACCACGTAGTCGGCGGCGCTGCCGTCCCAGTCGGCCGGCAGCAGTGCGAGCACCGCGTCGGCCGTGGCGGCTTTGTCGCGCAGGTCGGCCAACTCCTCGGGCGCGATCACCAGATCGTGCACCTCGTCGACCTCTTCGCAGTCGAGCATGCGATCGCTTTTCAGATGCGCGATCTGGGCGCTGGTCAGCAGCGACAGCGGAATGTTGGCGGGTTTGATGCTGAACTTCAGCCCTTCACGGCGGTAACCCTCCGCCTTGGCGCTCACGCGCAGAACGCGATTCGACATCCTGTTTCTCCAGAAAGGCGGCCCCTGTCGCCAGGGGCGCCGGGTTCATCAGTTCGCAGCCGGTACCGCGCCGGTGCCGTCCGAGCCGAAGGCCATCTGCCAGAAGCCGTAGCCACCGGCCGCTCGCGCTTCGGCGCCGAACTTGAATTTCTTGCGGTTGAATACGTCGTCGGCGTTCGGGTCGGTCTGCTGCACGAAAACCGGCGCTTTGCGTTCCTGGTAGATCAGCGGCTTGATCGGCTTGGTGGTATCGAGCAGGAACCAGGCGGTGTCCGAGGTCAGCCGCGCGTCACACTCCACGGTGGCCGTACCCTTGTAGGGGTTGGGCATGCCGTCGTTCAGACGGTCGTTGGTCATCAGCGCGTTAGCGATGTCCTCCAGTGCCGGCGGCACCAGCAGGATGTTGGGATTGATGTTGAGCGGCCGGCCTTCCTCGTCGGTGATCTTGCGCATCTGGGTGCGCACCACGCCGTAGGTCGCGCGAGCGGCGGCCTGGCCGGCAACCGACAGAGGCAGGTTGCTGTAGTTGGACACCGGCGCGTTGCGCACGACGTGGGCGTTGCTGAAAAACGCCTGGCCGTCGTAGCAGGGGTTGGTGAAGCCGTGATTGACCAGGTCGATGACGATCTCGTCCGGCAATTGCTTGGCCGAGAAGCCGGCGTTCTGCGCTTGCGGCGCGTACAGGCCGAGTTGGTCGTCCTCGATGTCGTTGCGGTCGACCTCGACCGTGGCTTCCCAGTCGTCGTTGACGATGGTGTAGCCATGGCCTGCCAGCGCCTTGATGTCTTTTTCGCCGATCCACTTCTGCATGCGCGGGAAGCGTTCCAGCCACGCGTAAATGTTCTGGCGGGCGGACGACGGCACCTTGGTGGCGATACGTTCCCAGATGGACGGTGCCGCGTCGAAGGCGTTGTTGAAGGACGTCTTGAGCGCCCAGAACACCGCCTGGATGGTTTCCTGATTAACGAGCATGAAGCCCTCCCTTACAGGACCCAGACGCCGTCGGGATCGATGCCGAGCACGATCCCGGCTTGCGCGCGGGTGTTGTTGCTATTGGTCTTGGCGACGGTCTGGTTGTCCTCGACAAAGCACGGCTTGCCGAAGCTGGACTGGCCGATCGGGTCATCCGTCGAGTTGGCCCACTTGAAGGCCACGCCCCGGCTGACCTGTACGCTCTTGGCGCCGTCGGCGCCGGCGCTGTTGTCGACGTACTGCTCGGCCCGGCCGGCATAGGTCAGATCGGCTTCCGTCTTGCCTTCGAGGGCGAAGCCATTGGCGTTGACCATGACCAGCAGCCCGGCGTGGACAATCTGGCCAGCGGCGACCGGGATCGCGACGATGCGGGCTTCGCGATAGCCGGTATTGCGATCGGCGGTGGCGGCGGTCATTGCGCGGCTCCTTTGGCTTTGGCGACGGCGACCGGGTTAATACCCATCTGGCGGCACACCGCGAGCGTGGCGGCATCCAGCCCCTCGGCACCTTGGGGTGCCGTCTCGGGCGCGCGGCCGCCGTTCTGTTGCGCGGTCAGCGCCGCGATCTTGGGCGCGGTGGCGATGAAGCTGCGCAGCGCGGCCAGGTCTTTGTTACCGAGCTCGCGTGCCCAGGCTTCCTGGGCCGGCAGCAACTGGCCGTTGCTCAGTGCTGCCGCAACGGTTTGCTCGACCTCGCGGCCGTTGATCTGGGTCGACAACGCGGCGATCTGGCCTTGCAGATCGGTGACCACCGTGATCGGCACGAACTTGGCCGGGTCCGGCGTGCTGCCGAGCTTGAGCGCGGCGATCTGGGCATCCTTGACCGTGTGTGCGGTCGTCAAGGCGGCGACCTGGTCGGCGTCGGACTTGGCTTTGACGAAGTGGGCATTGAGCGCGGCCAACGCCTGGTCATCCGGCGTCTGCGTCGACAGGCCCAATTGCGCGAGCAATGCCTCCAGCAGTTTGTTCATCGGGGGTTCCTTTTGGGAGGAGAGGAAAGCGGACAGGGCCACCGACTGCATGCCATCGAGCCCTGGATTGTTGGTCAGCGCGGCCATGTATATCTGCTGCACGTCGCCGGTCTGCGGGTCGAAACGGAATACCGGCGAAATGAAACGGTACTCGTGGTCGGCAATGGCCTTGGCGGCGGCCGGCGTCCATTCGACGTCGGTGGCGAACAGCCCCTGGCCGTCGCGCCATTCCAGATTCTTGAACCAACCGGCGGCCGCCCCCTGTGTCAGGGTAGTTGAGATGATCCCTTTTCAGGGATTTCATACTCAATCCAGGGGGCCGGAATTTCACCATGTCGCGTTTATCCAAGGCTCGTAAAGACGCCATCCTGAACAGAATGCTAGCGCCGCATCCGCCCTCCATCCGCGAGTTGGCACAAAGGGAGGGGGTCTCCGAAACAACGCTATACAATTGGCGGAATCAGCTTCGTAAACAAGGTCGTCCCGTGCCCGAACATGACCGCAGCAGTGAGAACTGGTCTGCACAAACTAAATTCGCCGTCGTCGTCGAAACCCTGTCGATGTCGG
>NZ_KE383963.1:6039-76728 GCF_000422925.1 Paludibacterium yongneupense DSM 18731 | reverse complement strand
GCGGCAATACTCGCTCAGCTCGATCTCCGACATCGACAGGGTTTCGACGACGACGGCGAATTTAGTTTGTGCAGACCAGTTCTCACTGCTGCGGTCATGTTCGGGCACGGGACGACCTTGTTTACGAAGCTGATTCCGCCAATTGTATAGCGTTGTTTCGGAGACCCCCTCCCTTTGTGCCAACTCGCGGATGGAGGGCGGATGCGGCGCTAGCATTCTGTTCAGGATGGCGTCTTTACGAGCCTTGGATAAACGCGACATGGTGAAATTCCGGCCCCCTGGATTGAGTATGAAATCCCTGAAAAGGGATCATCTCAACTACCCTGACACAGGGGGGTTAGCGTCAACGGTCATGTTGAAGGGCGGTAACAACTTCTTGAGTAAGGCCTCACGGCGCTCAGGTGAATGACGTGCCACGACATGGATCTTTCACAGCCCCCGGATGATGAGTTGATTCGATCTGAAGACACGACAACTACCCTAGCACCGGGGGACGGCTTAAATTTATGTGGATACTGCATTCCGTCGCCCAGGACATCCGGGCCAAACCCAGCGTATGCACTCGAATTTGATAAGGAGAGCACCATGCATCTTGCCGCACGTTCCCCCGTTCCCTTCCACCCGACCCTGTCGGTGGCCAGCGCCCGCTTTCTGCGCCTCCCGGAAGTCTTGAACCAGATCGAGATGTCCCGTTCGTCGATGTACGACGCCATCAAGCGCGATGACTTGCCCGCACTGATCCCGCTGGGTGGCAAGAGCGTGGCCTGGCTGTCGAACGAAATTGAAACCTGGAAGGCGTCCCGCGTTGCCGCCCGCCGACACTGAGCATGGAGAGCCCTATGTATGTCACTGACACGAAGAAGAACGATGGCTTGTTCGCACTGCTGAAGTGCTGCCAGGACGAGCTGACCCACGACCAGACCTTACGCCAGAACTATCTGGTCAAGGTCGAACTGGTGAACCAGCAACAGCAGAACGTCGAGGCGGCCGAGAACACCGCCAAGACCTTCCGCGAACAGGCCCACTCCGTACTGCGCGAACTGCTGGGCAAGCCGTCGAAGAAGCTGCACGACCTGCGGGCGGAAGAGCGCTCGGCCTACAGGCTGGACGAAGACTACCGTTGCTTTATCAGCGAGCTGGAACTCGCCCGCGACGAAGCCGAGCTGGACATGCACATGGCCGGTCATGCGTATATCCGTCGCCGGGAAGACGCCCTGGAGGGGTACGCCAAAACGTTGATGGAGGATGCACTGGCACAAAGCGGCCTGCTGATTAAAGCCATCGCCCTGACGCAAGACGCCTACTTGCGAGAAGGCCGCTTCGCGATGTGGAAACAGCAAGGCTATAACGAAGCCATTGATGCGATCATGGCGCTGGTTAAACGCCGCATCCGGCAGAAGTTGTACATGGAGAAGCCTGATTTGAACGAAGACGAAGTTACGACGCCATCAAGTGCGGTGACTCCCCGCTCCGATCACGCTGCCTGCCCACTCGCCATACACCACCTTTCCCTGCCCTGCGAGCTACCTTCGCGTATCCACCGAGGACCAGCAAATTGAAATCCAACGCGCCACGATCCGAACCGCTAGGTTCGACATTGAGCAGGATTTTACCGATGAAGCCACCAGCGACGCCACAAAGGGCGAAATTTGCCCGACTTTGCCACCATACTGGGATACTTGCGAGAGAGCGAAACCTTGGCATTTTTAGCTAGTCATGTTGGGAAAATACTTACATGACATATACTTAATCATCAACGGCTAGCCGATGAGTCTACACCAACTGGCATCCTAAAAACCTCTTAAGGATCTCCCCACAGAGCCGTACAGACACCTTATAATCTCCCCCTGCTTAACCGTAACACTGAAAGACAGTCCATAACAATGAACACCATCGAGATGTGTGCAGGGGCTGGAGGCCAAGCATTGGGTCTCCACAATGCAGGTTTTGAACACCTTGCATTAATAGAGATCGATGCACATGCCTGCGCAACCCTTCGCCACAATAACCAGCATCTGAAGCTTGGTTGGGGGGAAATCATTGAGGGCGACCTGCACGAGTTTGCTCACATTCGTGCCCATGATTTCCACAAGCAAGTTGACCTTCTCGCTGGGGGGGTTCCTTGCCCACCATTTAGCAAGGCTGGTAAAAAATTGGGACCGGACGATGAGCGTGATCTGTTTCCTGCCGCGCTGAAAATTGTTCAAGCCATCCAGCCACGAGCAGTCTTGCTTGAAAATGTAGCAGGCCTTATGGAAGAAAAATTTGCGAGCTACCGGCAATCAATCCGTGACACGTTGCATAGTATGGGCTACTGCACGGATTGGAAGCTGCTAAACGCCAGTGATTTTGGTGTGCCACAATTGCGGCCTCGATTCATTCTTGTCGCGATGCAAGAGAATATTTGGCCGCACTTTAGCTGGCCGAAGGCACTGCAAGAGAACCCCAAGTCAGTCGGTGACGTGCTGTTTGACCTCATCAGTGCGAATGGCTGGGAAGGGGCCGAAGCCTGGAAGGCTCAAGCCAATGACATCGCCCCAACGCTAGTAGGTGGCTCAAAAAAACATGGAGGGCCCGATCTTGGTCCCGCGCGAGCAAAAGCTGCGTGGCAAAAGCTCGGGATCAATGGCCATCGTGTGGCGGACGAAAATGAAATACCACAGCGTAATTTCCGCGGCGTAGTCATGCGCGATGGCAAGATCAAAGACGGCTTCGCTAATATGCCATTACTCAGTGTGAGAATGGCAGCCCGAATCCAAGGATTTCCTGACTGCTGGCACTTCATCGGAACAAAAACACATGCCTACCGTCAGGTCGGAAACGCATTTCCACCTCCTGTAGCACAAGCAGTCGGTCTACAGATTATGGCAGCACTACAGGCATTTGATAGGCAATACAGATAACCCCTTCAGAGGAGGCCACCCTCTCTGTTCTGCAACTCCGAGTAAAATATGACACACAATTGCGATGAAAATATACTACTCATTCGCAATTTGATATACTTTTGGCATCCATTATGCCAAAAGGCAGTAACAGATGCTTCTCCCAACTCTGGACAACAGAGCCCAGCCCAGCGATCCAGCTCTCATTGAAGTGGCAAACTACATAGTAGCAAAGCCGAACCTTGACGAGATAATAGGCCAGTACATTCGCCAGGCCTTCGATGAAGTAATCGATGGTCCACGCACGGGGCGGTATGCGATTTCTCAATTGGAAAAGACTGAGAAAACATATATCGGTACAAAAATTGAAATCATTCTTAGGGCTGAACTTGGCTTGGGCAGAGGGAAAAAACTCGACAATTTCATCTGCGGACACGAGGTCGATACTAAGTTTTCACTATCTGGCCAGTGGATGATTCCGACAGAAGCCTCAGATGAGCTATGTCTTCTAGTATCTGGTGACGAAGTCAAGAAAACATGCAGCTTTGGCCTTCTTAGAGCAACAGCAGACATGCTGACCGTAGGCGCGAATCAGGATAAGAAAAGGACTGTCTCCAGCATGGGAAAAGAAAATGCAATTTGGTTCCTGCGAAACAGCCCAATGCCGAAGAATTTCGTCTTAGAACTTCCAAACGAGACACGACAGACCATTTTGTCACAGAGAACAGGGAAAGCAAGACTCCACTCCCTGTTCCGGAATGTGACAGGCCAAATCATACCTCGTTCTGCGATTCTTCAAATTGCTCGGAGCGAGGATCCACTAAAGAGAGCAAGAGAAGCAAAAGGCATATTGGAAAAAGACGGATTGCTTATTTTATGCGCAACCTATGCAAAAGATCGAGAGCTATTCGTTCGCCATGGATTTACAAAGTTCAATAACAATGACTGGCTTTGCATAGATAAAAATTGAACAAGTCCCCCTGTGTCAGGGCTGCTTAGGTAAGCGAGCTCGGCAAGATCCAGACCAGTCAGGTCGGTACATTACATAGATATGACGCGATCGATGCCGTGGGTCAGCATGTGCCAACGATAGTCAAAATATGGCCCACTCGGGTCTCATGGGTTGTCGATTTCTTGAACCGCCCCGGCTTTTCTTTTGTCCCCCAATCTATATTCACCTACTATGCTGGCAATGTGTGTATGGTGCAGTAACCGATCGGGCATGGCTGCAGTCAGCACGGCATAATCGGCAAAAATCGTGGCCCACTGGTTGAATGACAGGTTCGACAACAAGATCATCGACCCTTTTCATAGCGCTTTGCCCCCTGGTACCCTCGCCCGCCCCCCAGAAGACTGCCCCACATCTGAAGAAAAATAGGACGCCACGCCCGTGTCTTGACTCGTCTACCCGTGCCCGGGCTGGAACCGCCCTTGGCCAAGCATAAAGAATAGCATGACGATCAGGCCATGAATGCCCACCCACACTCTCGATCGATGGCAAGCATCAACCGCCCCCCCTGCCAACCTAGATTTTCATTGTAGAAAAGCGCAGATCTACGGCGGCAAGGTCGAAGTAGCCCGGATCAAACTCGCCGCCACACCATGCCAGCATGGCCTCATGTTCCTCGTGCCGAGGATCTCTGATCGCCTCCAGGAACTCTTCATACCCACAGGGGCCGCCCACGTCTTCCGGCGGGCAGGCATTCTCGCCACCGGTGCATAAGGGCAGTTTCAAGCCGGGATCGCCCGGCATCGTCTTACGGATCTTGATCGTATGTTGCCAGCCATCTCCGAAGTCATACAGATAGTCGAACTTGCGTGTCCCACCCAGGGCCTTCTTCAAGGTCACCCGCTTCTCCGACAGCACATCGTCAGGCAAGTCGGGGCTCGGGATGCCAAAGCTGCGATCTTGGCCTGCCGCTTCTATTTACGGACAGCCATGCCTACTATCGGTGGGCTAATTTTTACGATGCCCCGGCAGACCTGGATAAGATAGACTGGGATCTGCTACAAAGAAAAGATTTTAAGCGAGACCCGGACGATCCGGCGAAATTCGAACGCTATCAGGCCGAGGCATTGATCCACCAATATGTCCCGGTCGACGGTCTTCTCGGAGTGGTCTGCCATACGGATACGATCCGGCAGCACATCGAGCGGAAAGTTCAGACCCGCGGACTGTCATTGAGTGTGGTCGCGCGACAAGAGTGGTATTTCTCATGATCAAATTTACACAAGGCAATCTACTGGAAGCTCGGGTCGATGCTCTGGTTAATACCGTCAATACTGTCGGGATCATGGGCAAGGGTATTGCCTTGATGTTCAAGGAGCGTTTCCCCGAGAATTTCAAGCGCTATGCCGCCGCCTGCAAAATCGGTGAGGTTCGCACTGGCGAGATGTATATCACTCAGGTGCATGAACTCGACGGCCCGCGCTGGATCGTCAATTTTCCCACGAAGCAGCACTGGCGCGCGCCCTCGCGCCTGGAGTGGATCGCGGAAGGGTTGCGAGACCTGCGGCGCTTTCTGCTGGAGAACGACGTTCCCTCCGTTGCCATCCCTCCGCTCGGAGCGGGAAACGGAGGCTTGAACTGGAACGACGTCAAGCCGCTGATAAAAGGCGCACTTGAGGACCTCGATGCCGAAATCTGGGTCTTCGAGCCGACCGGCCAGTACCTGAATGTTGCCAAGCGCAGTGGCGTCGAAAAACTGACACCAGCTCGAGCCCTGATTGTCGACCTGGTCCGCCGCTACTGGGTACCCGGAATGGAATGCAGTCTGCTCGAAATTCAGAAACTCGCCTGGTTTCTCGGCCGTGCCATCGAGTCTACCCTCCCGGGCAACGACCCTCTCGACCTACGGTTCACGGCGCATAAATTTGGCCCTTACGCGAATCGACTCGAGCACCTGCTGGACAGTCTGGACGGAAGCTATCTGCATTGCGAAAAACGCATCAGCGATGCGGGCCCGCTGGATGTGATCTGGTTCGATGACGCTCAGACTCGAGTCGTTCAGACCTATCTGAAGACTGAGGCCAAAGATTTTCTGCCGGCATTGGAAAAGACGGCAACCATGATTGATGGATTCGAATCGCCATATGGCATGGAACTCCTGGCCACGGTGGATTGGTTACTGACACGCGAAGCGGTTGAGCCGACAGTCGATGCGGTGCGCAACGGCCTGCGCCATTGGCCTGCGGGTGCGACGGCGGCAGCCCGCAAGGACCGGCTGTTCGATGATCGCGCACTTGAAATCGCATTGCAGCGCTTGTCACCTGCCGCGAATGCCGTTGCCTAGTTGTCTCTCCGGGATGCCTCCCAGAGTGCCGTTCCATGCCGTGACGCCTCGCTCATCATGATCAGGGGCGGCGTCTGCAAGCTGCCGCGGAGCCGGACACCCCATGCCGGACTCGGGGGCACTTAGGGGTGGGGCAAAAGGACAGTGGCACCGAGCCCTTTGATGGATTGCATTTTTTCGCGTTTACTCTGGGCTAAATTCCGATCTTCCCCTCTGCTCATCTTATGCGTCGCCCCCGTACACACATCGTTCGCCCAGGCATCTGGCAGCAACATCGACCTCGCCCCGATAAAACACGTATAAATTGTATCGACGATGGTCCCCATGGGGCCGTCCCCCTAATTCACCACCCGCGGCACGGGGACGTCTGCCTCGCGCCCCAAGTGGCATGACAAGGAATGCGATGCACACGATAGCGGTAATCGGCGCGGGACTGCTTCTGCTGGGGCTGTTCGTGCGGTACGGCTGGCGGCGGGGCGGCCGTGCGGCGGCGGCGCTGGCCGCCAGGGTATTCATCCCGGCCTGGCTGCTGCCGGCCATGGCCAATATGTGGGTCGGGGTGAGCCGTGCCGGCTACGGCGTGCGCGATGAGTTTCCCATCCTGCTGATCGTGTTCGCCGTGCCGGCGCTGGCCGCCGTCGTGACCGCGCGGCGGCTCGCGCGCCGTTGAGGGCTGGCGCGGCCGTCGGCCGACCGGCCGAGGATGCCCGCCTTACAGGCGGAAACGGCTGACCGAGGAATACAGCTCGGCCGAGGTGCTGTCGATCTCGCGGGCGATGCCTTCCGCCAGTTCCACCGAACGCTGCGTCTCTTCGACCACGTTGGCCACCTGCTCGACGCTGCGGGCGATGGTGAGCCCGGCGGCGCTCTGTTCGTTCATGGTGTGCGCTACCGAGGCGCTGCGGGTCATATTCTGCTGTATCGACTGCTGGATGGAGCTGAGGGCGGCTTCGGCCTGCCTGACCTGTTCCACGCCGGTGGTGACGCCGGGGCCGATGGCTTCCATCTTGCCCGAGGTGCCTTCGGTTTCGCTCACCACGCTGCCGATGATGGTGGTGATTTCGCTGGTCGCGCTGGCGGTGCGCTCGGCCAGCTTGCGCACCTCGTCCGCCACCACGGCGAAGCCGCGTCCGGTTTCGCCCGCGCGGGCGGCTTCGATGGCGGCATTGAGCGCGAGCAGGTTGGTCTGGTCGGCGATATCGCGGATGGTGGCGGCGATGCCGCTGATGTCGCGCGTGCTTTCGGTCAGCGACTGCACCATGGCGCTGGCTTCGTGCACCTGGCCGGCGATGGCCTGTATGCCTTGCGCGGCGAGTCGGGCGTCGTGCACGCCCTGCGCCGCTTCGTCATTCATGCTGTGCGAGGAGCTTTCGTTGTGCTGGGCCACGTCGCGCACCTGATCGATGCTGACCGACAGTTGTTCGATCGAAGCCGCGGCCGAGGCGGTCGATTCGCTGGCGGTGGCCGAGACCGTACCCAGTTGCTGCATTTGCTGGCCGAGGTCTTGCGCCGAGTGTTTCAGTCCTTGCGAGGAGTGATTGATCTTCTCGATCAGTTGACGCAAGCCTTGTTGCATATGACTCATCGCCCCCAACAGGCTTTTTTCCGAACCGGAATACTCGATGCGCTGCGACAGGTCGCCATCGGCGATGCGCGACATCGCCGCCGCCGCATAGTCCGGTTCGCCGCCGAGCGCGCCGATGATCTGGCGCGACATCACGCCGGACAGGATGAACACCACGAGCAGCACCGCCACACCGACGGCGAGCAGCAGCGCCGCGTCTTGCCAGAAGGTGGCGCTGGCATCGTCGAGGAAGACGCCCGTACCCACCACCCAGCCCCACGGCGCGTAGCGGTAGACGCCGTTGAGCTTGGGCACTTTGACGCTGCTGCCGGGATGGTTGGCCATGGCGCCGGCGAAGGCGTAGCGGCTGCTTTGCAGTGCCTGCGCATAGGCTTCGACCGCGGTCATGCGTCCGTCCGGCGTTTTGCCGCCGTCATCCACCTTGCCTACCCGTTTCTGGTCGAGGTGGACAAGCAAGACCGAGTTTGAATCGCGTACGAAGTAATAACTACCCTCATGCCGCATCGCATCCAGGCTGCGCGCGGCTTGATGCTGTGCCTCGGCGCGGGTGAGTTTTCCGCTTTGTTCGAGGCCGTTGTAATAGGTGAGCAGTGCTTCCGATTGCTGCAGCGAGTTGATGATCTGTTTGTGTTTTTCTTGCTGTAATGCGCTATCAAGCGAATACAGGGCCACGGCCGCCAGTAAGGCCGCCCCAAGGCAGCTGATCAGGGTAATTATCAACAGCCTGATTTTGACTCGCACGGTGCGGCTCCTCTGACTATGTAAAAATAAGTATTAATAGTTAATATACATTATTTTTCATAATCGGGCTCCGATGTAAATATCGGTAAATAAATCCGTTATCCGGCTCATGAATTAATAATCGATTTCCACATCTTTAGAAATGCGAGTCAATGCCATTCTCGATAAATCATGACGTTGCCAGCCGGGTGCGCCGAGGGGTGCGTTCTCGCTTCGGCGCGCGCCGTCGCGGGCCGGTTTGGACGATGCGGGATGGCCGCCAGCCCGCCGCTGCCGCGATGCCATGCAGGGCGGAGGATGGAGTCGGCAGGAGGGGAGCGCGAGGCGGGCCGGGTGCGGCCGGCATCGCGTCCGGCTGGATGCAGCGACCGAAGGTGTGTTCGCTCTCGGGCCATGCAGTGCGGGCCTGCAAGCCTGACTCGCGCTTTTGCGGCTTACGGACGTTCCAGTTTTTCGACCACCACGCCATGGTGGTCTTCCTTGCCGTCGAATTTCAGGATTTCGACGATGACTTTGCCCGGATGGATGGCCAGCATCATGCGGGCGGCTTGACGCGCGGTATCCTGCGAGCTGTGCAGCGGTCCTTTGGTATCACCGCCGGAGCTGGCGGAAACGACCCTTACCTTGAAAAACATTGTCATATCCTTTGACTGGGCCGAAGCAAGCGCGACACCGGTCCGTCGAGTTCACATGCCAGGATGGAAGGGGAAATCAGGCTGTTCCGGGACGGTCCCGGAAGCGGAGGGGGAGCGTGCTCGCTTGCGCAGTGCTCTTGTCGTCATTTTAGCGCATAGGGGCGGATGCAAGTTGCCTCATTCGTACCCTTTGCCTGCCTGATGACTTGCCTGCCTAAAAAAAAAGACCGCTTGCGCGGTCTTCAGTAAAAGAACGGGGGTACTGAAAAGTTCATCACGTTGGAGCTGCCGCCGGGACTCGCTTCCCTGCGACGGTTTCAGAATAGACGCCGGGTATTGCCATTCCGTGTCCGCGGCGACCGCAAACATTAACAATCGTGAAGCGCAGGCCGGCCGGGTGCCCTGCCCGGGCGCGGCAATGCTAGTATCTGGACATGACTTTTCCCTGAAAGCCTCCCATGCCGCTCAGCCCGGACCAGTTTCTCGGATTTCTCGCCGCTGCCGTATTGATTACCCTGTCCCCGGGGCCCGACAACCTGATGGTGCTTGGCGTAGGCATGTCTCGCGGGCGCCGGCAGGGCATGGTTTTCGGACTCGGTTGTGCGCTGGGTTGCATCAGCCATACGATTCTGGCCACCGTCGGCATCAGTGCGCTGATCGCCGCCTCACCGCTGGCGTTTTCCGCGCTCAAGGTCGGGGGCGGCCTCTATCTGCTCTGGCTGGGTCTGCAGGCGCTCAGAAGCCATGGCGGCGCGCGCGCCGGCAATGGCAGCGGGCAGGCGGAGCCGTTGCGGCGGCTGTTTTGCAAGGGCCTGTTTGCAAACGCAATTAATCCAAAAGTGGTATTATTCTTCCTGGCCTTTCTGCCGCAATTCGTGGTCGCCGCACATGGCGCGATCGGCATGCAGACGGCCCTGCTCGGGCTGACCTTCACCGCGCAGGCAGCCGTGTTGTTCGGCCTGCTCGGCTATTTCTCGGGCGCGGTCGGCCGCGCTCTGCAGCGGCGCCCGCGCGCAGGTCTGTGGCTGGACCGCATCGCCGGCAGCATTTTCGTCGGACTCGGCCTGCGTCTGATCATCGCACGCTAGCCACGGCTGACCGGCACACGGTCGACTCGAGATCGGCGCCCTGCGGTTTCGCGCGGCCCGGACTGTTGTCGCCGACACCCGCAAGACTGCCTTATTGCCGCATGATGCGCACCTGCCCCGAAGACCAGCTGCGGCGGGTCGGCAGAAGGGCGCCAGGCCGATTCGGGCCTGGCACACGGCATCGCAGCACGCACTGTACGGGATGGCGCCTGCCTGGACGGTGCATGGCGGCGATGTTTTATCAAACCGGCTCGGGTTGACCACGCTCAGGCGGAGTACGAAAAGCCGGCAGCTGAAAGATGAAGAAATGTCAAAGAACACCCTGTTACTCAGTCTCGCCCTTGGCGCCTTGTCGGGCCACGCCCTGGCGGATGATGCGGCAAGCCCTGCGCCCGCCGCCGCCACCGCCGCGCCAGGCGTCGATGCTTCCCTTCTCGACAGGGCGACCACCGCCGTACTGGCTCCCGCCGGCAGGGTGCTGTCCTCGCTGGAAACCGCGATGCTCGATACCTGGCACTCGGACAAGTACGAGCTCTATATTCCTCTGCATACATGGCACAACCGGCGCATGTATTCGAGCGAGAATATCGCCCGCTATAACGAGAACCCGTTCGGGCTGGGCGTGGGCAAGTACCGCTTCGACAGCGATGGCAACTGGCATGGCCTGTATGCGATGGCCTTCATGGATTCGCACCATGATGTCGAGCCGATCGCCGGCTACGGTTATCAGAAAATGTGGTATCCGGGCGGCGACTGGCGCCTGGGCCTCGGCTACACCGTAGGCGTGACCATGCGCCAGGACTACAGCTATGTGCCGATTCCTCTGGTGCTGCCGCTTTTCTCGATCGAGAAGGGCGGCGTTGCGCTGCAGTCGACGTATATGCCGGGTACCGGCAAGAATAACGGCAATGTCCTGTTCACCTGGCTGCGCTGGCAGTTCTGATTTCGTTCCGTATTGAGTGACACCCCGGTCGGCCTGCGCGGTCGGCTTTCACGCCAAAAGATGTATCATGAATATAGAAAAACGTCACGGCTACTGCGCCTTGTGCATCTCTCGCTGCGGCTGCGTGGCGACGCTCGTCGACGGCAGGATGACGCGCGTCGACCCCGACCGCGCACACCCGACCGGGCAGGCCCTGTGTCTGAAGGCGCGTAGCGCGCCCGAGCAGGTCTACCACCCTCAGCGGCTGCTGTTTCCGCAGCGCCGCACCCGCCCCAAAGGCGACCCCGACCCCGGCTGGGAGCGGCTGGGCTGGGATGAGGCGCTCGATCTGCTGGCGTCGAAAATCGCCTCCGCCGCCGAACGGCACGGGCCGCGCGGCGTCGCCTGGGCGGTCGCCACCCCCAGCGGCACGGCGCTCGCCGACAGTTTCGGCTGGATACACCGTCTCGCCCGCGCCCAGGGCAGCCCGAACATGGTATTCGCCACCGAGAATTGCAACTGGCACAAGGATTTCGCCCCTGTCGCCGACTTCGGCGCCGGCATCGGCATGCCCGACTACGAACACACGGGCTGCATCGTGCTGTGGGGTTTCAATCCGGGCGTATCGTGGCTCGCGCAAGCGAGCGCGATCAAGGCGGCGAAACAGCGCGGCGCCCGCCTGATCGTCATCGATCCGCGGCGCAGCGGATTGGCGGCCTCGGCCGATGTCTGGCTGCGGCCCCGCCCCGGCAGCGACGGCGCGCTGGCGCTCGGCCTGATCCATCACCGCTTGCAGGGGCAAAATTTCGATCGCGAATTCGTCGCGCAGTGGAGCGATGCGCCTTGCCTGCTGCGTGTCGGCAGCGACAGCCTGCTGACCGAGGCCGATCTGGTCGCCGGCGGCGATCGCAGCCGCCCGCTGGCCTGGGATCAGACGCTTGGCACGGTGCACGTGCTGGCCGCGCGCGCTTCGAACGCCGCACCCGGCCTGCGGCTGGCCTTGTCCGGACGTTTCACGATCGCGACCCTCGCCGGCCCGGTCGAATGCGAGCCGGTACTGCACCGGCTCGCGACGCTGGCGGCAGAGTGGACGCCGCAACGGGTCGAGGCGGTCTGCGGCATCCCCCCGGATGCGCTGGAGAGCGCGGCACGGCTGATCGCGACGCAAGGCCCCTTGTCCTGGTTTACCTGGACCGGAACCGCGCAGCACGATAACGCCAGCCATACCGGCCGCGCCCTGCGCGCCTGGTACGCGTTGAGCGGCTCGCTGGACGCCAAAGGCGGCAATGTCTGGTTCGAGCGCCCGGCACTGGCCGATATCTCCGGCGCCGAATTCGTCACGCCCGCCACCCGCAGCGAGACCCTGGGCCTGGCCGAGCGCCCGCTCGGTCCGCCCGCGCGCGGCTGGATCACGACGCGCGATCTGTTCCGCGCCGTCGTCGAGCGGCAGCCCTACCCGGTTTCCTGTCTGGTCGCCTTCGGCGGCAACTTCATGCAGAGCAAACCGGCGACCCGGCTGAACGACGACGCTTTGCGCGCGCTCGATTTTTTTGCCGTCGCCGAGCAATTCGAAACCCCGAGCGCGCGCATGGCCGATCTGCTGCTGCCGGTCGGTTCCGCCTGGGAACGCGAGGGCCTGCAAGGCGGCTTCATGGTCGGCGCCGCCGCCGAGGCGCACCTGCAGTTGCGGCCCGCACTGGCACCGGCGCAGGGCGAAAGCCGCTCCGACCGCTGGATCGTGTTCGAGCTTGCGCGCCGACTGGGCCTGGGCGATGCTTTTTTCGGTCTGGACCCCGAGCTGGCGCTCGATCACATACTGGCCCCCAGCGGCGTCGATGCGAAGACCTTGCGCGCGGCGCCGCAAGGCATGCGCCTGGCGCTCGTCACGCGCTACCGCAAGTACCGGCAGTCCGGCTTTGCGACGGGCGACGGCCGCCTGCATTTTTTCGACGCGGCGCTGGCCGCCCGCGGCCTGCCGCCGCTGCCGCTCTACCAGCCGCCGCAGCGGCAGGCGAGCGCGGAGTTTCCGCTGCTTCTCACCACGGCCAAGTGGCCGCAGTTCTGTCATAGCCAGCACCGGCAGCTGCCGTCCTTGCGGCGCTCGATGCCGGACCCCCTGCTGGAGATCCATCCCGACACCGCGGCGGCGGCCGGCATCGCGGCCGGCGACTGGGTCGATCTGGTGACCCCGCAGGCGCGTGTCCCGGCGCGAGCGCGCCTGGATGCGCATCTCGCCGCCGAGGTGGTATGCGCACAGTACGGTTGGTGGCAGTACGCCGATCATGCCGGCGACAGCAACCGCCTGTTCGACGGCGAGCGTTTCGACGCCATCAGCGGATCGAACAGCTTGCGGCACGCCCCGTGCCGCATCGAGCGTTCGAAGCGGATGCGCCCCGCCGGTGCGGACGCGGCCAATGCCCTGGACCCCGCTGCCGCGGCGGCACGGGAGCAAGGCAGCGAGCGGCCCGGCGCCGCTACGGGGCGGGCTGCGGATTTGCCGCCGCCGGGCTGAGTCCGGGGCCGGGCATCGTACCGCCGCCCCCTCCGGCCCGACCCCCGACACGGCGCCGCGTTTCGCGCCGACCGCTTTTCCGCGACAATAGCGGATCGCGACAATGAGGCTTTGCCTCCACACAGATTGGGGAATGTATGAAAATCGCCGTTTTTTGCGGGTCCAGCTCCGGCAATAATCCCGAATTCACGACCGCCGCACAGGCGCTCGGGCGCACGCTGGCGGCGCGCGACATCGAACTGGTCTACGGCGGCGGCAAGGTCGGACTCATGGGCACGATAGCCGACGCGGTGCTGGCGGCCGGCGGCAAGGTCACCGGCGTGATTCCGCGCGCGCTCGAGGCGCGCGAGGTCGCCCACACCTCGCTGAGCGCCTTGCATGTGGTGGGGGATATGCACGAGCGCAAGGCGCTGATGGCGCAGATGGCGGACGGTTTCATCGCCATGCCGGGCGGCGCCGGCACGCTGGAAGAAATATTCGAGGCCTGGACCTGGGCCCAGCTCGGCTACCATCGCAAGCCCTGTGGCTTTCTCAATGTCGCCCGCTACTACGACAAGCTCATCGCGTTCATGGACGATATGGTCGACCACGGTTTCATGAAGTCGCCGTACCGGGAGATGGTCAGGGTCGAGCATGCGCCCGAGCCCCTGCTCGACGCGCTGCTCACCTACACCCCGCCGCTGGAAAAATGGGCGACGGCCCGTCCCTGATCAGCGTCCGTAGATCCGCAGGATCAGTTCAACGGTGCGCCGTGCCGATTCGGCGTCGGCCAGCGGCGCCCGGCCGTCGCGCACCGCGGCCTCGAAATCCCGCAGGATGGCCTGGTGGCGAGCGCTGTCGCCGAGGGTCGCCACATTGGGAGCCGCGGCGATGGCCGCGCCCTGTCCCGGATTGGCGACTCCGTCGATGTCCCAGTTGACGATGCGATCGTCGAGAGTGACGACGATGCCTTTTTCGCACACGACTTCCAGACGCGCCGGCAAACCGGGCCGGGCCGCCGTCGAAGCGACGATGGTGCCGATCATTCCGTTTGCGTGGCGCAGCAGTACGGCGCCGTGATCCTCGGCCTCGATACGGTGCGCAAAGGTCGCACGGTGGGCGACAAGTTCGTCCGGCAGGCCAAAGAACCACTGATACAAATCGATGTTGTGGCAGGCTTGCTGCATGAACGGCCCGCCGCCGTCGATGTCCAGCCCCCCGCGATAGGGGGCGCTGTCGTAATACGCCTGGTCGCGCCAGAACTTGCATGACAGATCCGCGGCATAGATACGCCCGAGCGCTCCCGCCTCGAGCAGGCGCTTGAGCGCGAGGACATCCGGATGGGTGCGGTGCTGAAAGGCGACGGCCAGGGTGACGCCCGCGCGAGCGCAGGCCTCGATCATGGCGCTCATTGCGGGGCGGGTGATGGCAAGCGGCTTTTCGGTCAACACATGCTTGCCGAGGCGTGCGGCGGCCAGCGCGCCGTCCTGATGCAAACCGTTGGGGGTCGTGATGATGACCGCATCGAAAGGAGCGGCGACGGCATCCAGCGAACGGCAGCACTCGATGCCGGGAGCGGCCGACGGGCGGCGCCCGGAGCGCGAGACGCAGGCGACCAGCTTGCTGCCCTCCAGGCCGGACAGCGCCGCCACATAGGTGTTCGAGATGGAACCCGTACCGATCAGAACATAGCGCATCGCGCCTTCTCCCCGCCAGACCATGCCGTACAGCATAGCGCTGGCCGAACTTGAGGTCTAGCGGCCTGATGGTCTGACCTGTCAGCGACCGATGTCGACCAGCGCCTTGCCGGCCATCAGCTTGCCTTCGATCTGTTCCAGCGAGACGCCGCGCGTTTCCGGGATGAAGTAGCGGGTGACCACGATGAATGCGGCATTGAATCCGGCATAGAGCCAGAAAGTATGCGCGCCGCCCAGGCCGTGCAGCAGGCTGAGGAAGCTCGCACCGACGATCATGTTGGCGATCCAGTTGGTGAACGTCGAGCAGGTGATGCCGAAGTCGCGCCCCTGCAGCGGCTGGATTTCCGAGCACAGCACCCAGATCAGCGGGCCGGCCGACATGGCAAAGCCGAGGATGAACAGCAGCAGCATGGCGACGGTAAAATATTGCTCGCCCACGCTCAGTTGCGTTTGCCCGAGCATCATGGCAACCGCCCCCATGCCCGCCGCCATGATGAAAAACCCGGCGTACAAGATAGGCTTGCGCCCCCAGCGGTCGACAAAGCCGATGGCGATGAAGGTCGACAGGACATTGACCAGTCCGACGATCACCGTGCACCACATCTGGTCTCGGGTCGAATGGAAGCCGGCCTCTGCGAAGATGCGGGGGGCGTAGTACATGATGACGTTGATGCCGGTCAGCTGCTGCATGACCTGCAGCGCCAGGCCGAGGCCGACCGAGCGCCGGAAATTCGCGTTTTCGCGGAATAACTGAAAACCGCGCTGTTTCACTTGCAGCGAGGATTCGATTTCGGCCAGCTCCGCTTCCACCTGTTCGTCGGAACCGCGCAAGCGCTGCAGGACATGGCGCGCTTCCGCCTTGCGCTGGCGGATGACCAGCCAGCGCGGACTGTCGGGCAGGCACAACACCCCCAGCAGGAACAGCACGGCCGACACGGCAACCACCCCCACCATCGCGCGCCAGTTTCCGCTGGCGCTGAGCTGCGTATTGCTCAGGTAGACCACCAGAATGCCAATGGTGATCATCAGCTGATAGACCGAGATCATCGCTCCGCGAATGCGCTGCGGCGCGATCTCGGACAAATACAGCGGGGCGGTATAGGAGGCGATGCCGACAGCCAGACCGAGCACCACCCGTCCGGCGATCATGATGTTCGCCGACCACGCGAGCGCGCACAGCGCCGAGCCGGCGACAAACAGCACGGCGCCCAGCAACAGCGATTTCTTGCGCCCGAGACGGAAAGACAGCCAGCCGCTGCCGACAGCCCCCAGCGCCGCGCCGAACATCATCGAGCTGACTATCCACTCCTGCATCACATCGCCGAGACGGAAGGTCGCGGCGATGAACGGCAAAGCGCCCGAGATCACGCCGATGTCGAGGCCGAACAGCAGCCCGGCCAGGGCCGCCAGGATGCCGACACAGGCGACCTGAAAATTGACGGAGGATGGCGCGCGCGTCAACGGCAGCGCCGTGCTCGATGTATTGGGTGTAACCATCGTGTTCACCAAAGAAAACCGGCGCTTTCGCGGCGGCGATTGTGAGCTGCTGGCCGGCGGCTCGCGACCGCCCCGAATTGGCCGCTATGCTACACCATTTGCTCGTAGCTAAGTACATTTACGTAGTCGCTGCGCTCGGCGGGGGCGGGTATCATCCGGTCATGACACATTTCGCCTGGCCGAGGACCCACGGCCCGACCATACTGCAAGGATGGTTTTGCCGGATTTCCCGCCGATGAAGACAGCCGCCTTCGCCCATTGCCCGCCGACGCCCACCCTTGTCGACACGCATTGCCATCTCGATGCCCCCGAGTTCGACGCCGATCGCGACGAGGTGGTCGCGGAGGCACAGGCGCTCGGCCTCGGGCAGATTCTCGTTCCGGCGGTGGATGTCTCCCGTTTCGAGAGCGTGCTCGAACAACGCAGACGCTATGGCTGCTGGATCGCTTTCGGCCTGCACCCGCTCTATCTTTCCAGTCATCTGGACGATCATCTGGCCGTTCTGGAGCAGGCATTGACGCGGCATGCGCCGGTGGCGCTCGGCGAGATCGGTCTCGATTTCCATGTCACCGGCCTCGATCCCGCACGGCAGCAGGCGCTGTTTATCGAACAACTGAAGCTCGCGCGCCGCTACGATCTGCCGGTGCTGCTGCACGTGCGCCGCGCCCAGGATAAAGTGCTGCGTTTTCTGCGCGAGCAACGCATCGAACGCGGCATCGCCCACGCTTTCAACGGCAGCGAGCAGCAAGCGCGTGCGTATATCCGGCAGGGGATGCTGCTGGGATTCGGTGGATCGATGACATACGACGGATCGTTGCGAATCCGCCGCCTGGCGGCCAGCCTGCCTTTGGACAGTATCGTGCTGGAAACCGATGCGCCCGACATCCGCCCCGCTTGGGCACAGCAAACGCCCAACCGGCCGGCGCAACTCGCGCGCTATGCGCAGTTGCTGGCCGCGCTGCGCGGCGTGAGCCATGACATCGTCACTAAAACAGTATTTAATAATATTATTAATACATTGAAATTCAGCGGTATCCTATAAGGCTTGACTATTTAACAGCGCCTGCGCGCGTTTAAAATCACTGTCGGAGTAGATACGCATGAAGAACATGACGGTTGCACTGCGCATCAGCGCAGGGTTCAGCATGCTCATCATATTGATGATCATGATCGGAGCGACCGGACTCATCGGTCTCGGTCGCATGTCGGACACGGTGCACACCATGACGTCGCGCGACGTCAGCTTCTACCAGCATATTTCCGAAGTCCGCTACCACATGGGCAATTTGCGGCGCTTCGAAAAAGACTATTTCATCAATATCGCCGTCCCCAAGACCCGCGCAGACTACCTGAGCAAATGGCGCGACTCGATGGGCAAGACCGAATCCGAGCTCAAGGCCTGCGCCGACGCCGACCCGGCGCAAAGCGCGAGCCTGGCCGCGCTCGACGCGAAGCTCAAACAGTATGGCGACGGGCTGCTCTCCGTTTCCGCCCGTATCGAGGCCGGCGCCATCGCCGGCACGGCCGACGCCAATGGCGCGATGGGGCAATTCAAGGACAGTGTCCATGCCATGGAAGATGCGCTCAAACAGATCGCAGGGCGTTCGCATGACACGATAGACGGGCTCGGCGCGGCAATCGATACCACCCGCCTCACGGTGCGCACCGAATTGATCGCCTTGCTGATTGTCACCTCGTGCGCCGCCGCCGGCTTGTCGCTGCTGATCATTCGCTCGATTGCGGGGCCGCTGCGCCAGATGGCGGCAAACAGCCATACCCTCGCCGCGCGGTGCGACCTGACCCTGCCGTGGCCGGACTATGGCCGCAACGAGGTCGGCGCGGTCTCCCGCTCCTTGCGCGAACTCGTCGAGAGTGTGCGCTCCGTGATCCGCGATTCGCACCGGCATTCATCGCAGCTCCTCGCGGCCGCGGAAAACCTGAGCACGGTCAGCCGCAAAGTCGCCACCGACTCGCTCGCGCAGGCCGAGGCCGCCTCTTCCGGCGCGGCGACGCTCGAACAGATATCGGCCAGTGTCAATGTGGTCGCCGAGCATGCGGCCGAGGCCAGGGAAAAGGCCAGTCAAGCGACCGATGCGGCCCTGCGCGGCAGCGAGCTCGCCCAGCGCGCCACGCACGAAATCCAGCAAGTCGCCGGCAACATCGAAACCACGTCGGCGGTGATTGCCGGACTCAATCTGCGCTCGGGCGAGATCGGCAACATCGTCCAGGTCATTCGCGAAATTGCCGAGCAAACCAATCTGCTGGCTCTGAACGCCGCCATCGAAGCGGCCCGCGCGGGCGAAGCCGGGCGCGGGTTCGCCGTGGTCGCGGATGAAGTGCGCAAACTCGCGGAACGGACGAGCCAGTCGACAGCCGAGATCGCGGCACTGATCACGGCGGTGCAGAACGATACCCATAACGCGGACCAAAGCATGCGCGAAGCCGGCGCGCTGATCGATGCCGGCGTCAGCAGCGCATCGAGCGTGGCCGGGGCACTGGAAGCGATACGGCAGGGCACGGCCGATGCGACCCGGCGCATTCACGACATCGCAGGCGAAATCAAGGAACAGGGTGCGGCCGGGCACCAGGTCGCGCAGAACATCGCCCACATCGCCGACAAGAACGAAAGCACCAGCCAGGCAATACAGCAGGCCACGGCTCTCGCCGATGATCTGCATCGCCTGGTCGATGCCTTGGATGCGACGCTGAACCGCTTTACTGCGTGATGCTGGGCGGTGCGTCGTTGCCGGCCGGGATATAGGGCTGAGCGATGATCGCGTTCTTGTCCACGACCGGGGTCTGCGGATATTCGGTGTTGCAGCTGGCCAGGTCGTCGGCCGACGGACCCGCGTAATCGGCCGTATAGTCCTCGGCCGCCTTCAGATGCAGGGCTTGCAGCAAATCGCCGTCACCGGCCAGCACCCGCAGATACGCGAGCTTCTGGTCGTTTTCGGCATTGGCTATCGCGCGTTTCGCTTCTAGCAGTTCGTTCTCGCTATCGAGTACGTCCAGCAGCGTGCGCTGGCCGATATCGAACTGCTTGCGGTAAGCGTCGCGCGCTTTTTCGGTCGAGAGCGCGTGCTGGCGCAGATAGGTCAGTTGTTCATCCAGCTTGGCCGTGTCGTTGTAGGCGATGCGGACCGTCTGACGCATATCCCGGCAGGCTTTGTCGCGCAGATCGAGCGCGCCGTTCAAGCCTTCGGCCGCCATGCCGAGCCGGGCACGGTCGGCGCCGCCGCGCGACAGATTGATGTTGAACACCACCTCGGCCATTTTTTCGCTATAGGCGCCGGTGGTCCCGTTGATGCCGTTGCCCTGATCCTGGCGCAGATGCAGATCCAGCGTCGGCGAAAAGGCCCCGCGCCGCACCGCCACTTCGCTTCGCGCCGCCAGCACGTTTTCCAGCGCCGACAAGTAGGCCGGGTTGGCGTGGGTGGCGCGACCGAGCACATCGCGATCCAGCGGCAATTGCGCCTTGAGCGAAGGCACGTCGGCCATGTCGGCGGGCGGCTCGACGCCGACCACGCGCTCATAGCGCACCGACACGTCATGCAGGTTGCTGCTCTCGGTCAGCAAATTGGATTCGGCCAGCGCCAGGCGACCGGCCGCCTGTTCGAGATCGACGCGGCGGCCGACGCCGGCGCCGACTTTTTGCTGGATCTGGCTGTAGATGCCCTTATGTGTCGCATAGTTGGCCTTGGCCACCTCCAGCAATTGCCGGTAGCGCAACACGTCGATGTAGGCGCGCACGGCTTCCAGCGCCTGAGTCTGGGAACTGTCCAGAAAATCGAAGTACTTGGCGCGCATGGTGTGGTCGAGCTGATGCAGCGAGTACGTGGTCTGCATGCCGTCGAACAGATTCTGCGTCAGCGTGACAGACCAGCCATGTCGCTGGAAATTCTCGTACTGCGCCGGCCCGTTATAAACGCCGGGCAGAACATTGTGCTCGTGTCCCTGGGTGTAGCTCGCATCAACGGTCGGAAAATAGCCCGCGCGCGCGACGCCCTTCTCCTCCATCGCCGCCTTGAATTCGTGCAGCTTGAAGCGGACTTCGGGATTGTGCAGCAGTGTCTGTTCTACAGCCTGTCCCAAATCGACTGCCTGCGCCGGACCGACAAGCAGTGCGGTGCAAACAGCAACAGACAGTTTCGCAACAACATTCATGGTGATCCCCCAAGCAATCAGTCTGACCGCATAGATTGTGATAACAATTTCTGTTAATACTTTACAATATCTCGAAACACTATGTGAATAAACTGTTTTACGTAAATAATTTAAGAACGATGCAATAATGTGCATTGATGCCGACTTTTCTCTCCTCTCTCGCGACCCTGTGCCGTGCCGTGCGGCGGCAAGGTCGAATCGGCCGGTTACTCGCCGGAGGGGTGGTGCTTGCCTTGAGCGGCATGCTGTTCGCCGTCGCGCGCGACCTGCCCGCGCCACAGGTGGCGGTGCGCTACGGGCCACAGGCCGTGCGGCTGTATCAGGACTGGACGGTCTTGCTCAATCGTTTGCACGACAGTCCCGATCCGGTGCGCCTCGCCGCGGTCAACCAGTTCATCAACCGGCGCATCCGGTATGCCGATGACGAGTCGATCTGGCATCAGCCCGATTATTGGCCGACGCCGCTGGAGACCTTCGGCAAGGCCGCCGCGAACTGTCAGGGCTTCACCATTGCCAAGTATTTTTCGCTGCGCCTGGCCGGCATGGCGCCGGACAAACTGCGGCTCACCTACGTCAAGGCCCGCATCGGCGGGCCGGACAGCACGCTGAGCCAGGCGCATATGGTGCTGGCCTATTACCCGACGCCGACGGCCGAGCCGCTGATTCTGGACAGCCTGATCACGAGCATCCTGCCGGCCTCGCAGCGACCGGATCTGACGCCGGTGTTCTCTTTTGACGCGGAAAGGTTGTGGGTGGGTTCGACGCGGACCACGATCGATAAATTGACCCGTTGGCGCCAGGTGATGGACAAAATGCGCGCCGAAGGCTTTACCTTCTAGTGGCTTAACTTATGAACAGACTCTCTCTGGTACAACGGCTGTGGATATTGCTGTCGGTGGCGATGCTGGCCGTGGCCGGCGCGCTGGCCACGGATCTGCTCGCCGCACGCCACTATATCGAGCAGCAGCTCGGCGCCCAGAACACCGATACGGCGAACGGCCTGGCCTTGATGATCACGCAGTACAAGGCCGAACCGGCGATGGCCGAGACGCTGATCAACGCCGCCTTCGATCAGGGCCACTATCACAGCATCCGCTGGCTGGACGCCGATGGAAAACCCCGCATCGAGCGCATCAACCGCGACCAGACCGGGCACACCCCGGGCTGGTTTGCCCGGCTCCTGCCCTTGCAGCCGCCAAGCGGAAACGCCAGCGTCTCCAAGGGCTGGCTGCAGGCCGGCCAGATCAGCGTCGACAGCGATCTGGGCTTCGCCTACGTCTCGCTCTGGGAGGGTGCGGCGCAAACCCTGGCATGGCTGGCCGTGGTCGGACTGTTGAGCGCCACGGTCGGCTCGATCTCGATCCTGCAACTGCGCACCCACCTGAACCGCATGGTCGAGCAGGCGGACGCCATCGCCGAGCAACGCTTCATCCGCATTCCCGAGCCGCCGACCCCCGAGCTGTCCCGCGTCGTCGCGGCCATGAATCGCATGGTCGGCACCCTGCAGCGCCATTTGCAGGCCAGCAGCGCCGAGCTGGAGCGCTTGCGGCGCGAAACACTGACCGATGCCGCCACCGGCCTGCCCAATCGTGTTGCCTTCCTGCAACAGTTGAATGCCCTGCTCGGCAGCCGCGAGCAAACGCAGGCCGGCGAGTTGTTGCTGCTGCGCGTCGCCAATCTGACCGAGCTCAACCAGCGCCTGGGGGGGGCCGCGACCGATGCCCTGCTCGACCGGCTGGCCGCCGATCTGCGTGCGCTCGCCCATCCGCGCAAGGGCTGGCTGGCCGCGCGTCTGCGTGGCGCCGACTTCGCGCTGTTGTGCCCCGAGATCGAGGCCAGCGAAGCGCTGACTCTCGCCCAGTCGCTGTGCAATCAGCTGGCCAGCTATCAGCAGATGGGGTTGGTCGACTGCGCCGGGCTCGGGCATATCGGGCTCAGCTGCTACCACAGCGGCGACAGCGCCGACGCCTTGCTGCTGCGCGTGAATCAGGCGCTGGCCGAAGCCGGGACACAGCCGGCGAATCATTTCCGGCGCAGCGACCGCGATCTGCCGCAGCAAAGCGAGCACGACTGGCTGCAGTTGATCGTGGGGGCCAGCAAGGAGAAGCGCTTGCGCCTCGACTGGTATCCGGTCAACAGCCCGGCAGGCGTCACCTTGTGGCGCGAGGGCATGCTGTATCTACCGGATGGCGACGGCAAGATCAACGCCTTGCGCCTGGTGTCGCACGCGCTCCGCCTCGGCATTTCGGCGCAGCTCGATCTGGCCGCGCTCCACCAGGCCGTGCTGGAATCCGGGCGCGGGCTCTACGCGATCAACGTCTCGCCGGCCTCGCTGGCCGATGGCGACTTCCTGCCCGCCATCGAACAGGCTATCCGCCATCTGGCGCGGCAGTCGCTGACCTTCGAATTTCATGAAACCGGGCTCGCCGAGCACTGGGACGCCTTCACCTCTTTCTGCGACGCGGTACGCCGGCGCGGCCAGCGCGTCGCGGTCGAGATCGCCGGCAACGACCTCGAGCTGGTCGCCCGTCTGTACGAAATCGGCATCGCCTATCTGGTGATTGATAGCGGACTGACGCTAGGCATCCACCACGACCCGGGGCGGCAAGCGCTGCTGCGCGGTTTGTTGCGCATGTCGGGACTGATGAATATCGCGCTGGTCGCCAAGGGGGTGCAGAACGCGGACGATGCGGCCAGCCTGGTAGAGCTGGGCATCGATGCCATGACCGGTACGGCCATCCACTGACAAGGCTCCCCGCCCCGCAGGGGGCGGGGGAAGCCCGCTAGGGGTGGACGACGATCTGGTGCTGCGCGAGCAGGGCATCCAGGATCTGGTGATCGCTGAGCGCGGCCCCGTTGTTCGTCACCGCCACGCCGGGCAGCAGAATCTGCTTGGTGTCGAGCATCGCGTCCTGGGCGGCCGAATCGCCGGCATTGTACTGGCCGGTCGCACTGACATGAACCAGCAGACCGTTGGCCGTGTTTTCGAAGTGCAGATATTTTTCGAGCGAGGCATCGGTGTTGTGCTCGCCGGAGAGCAGATTGCGCAGGTCCAGGGTGTCCTTGTTGCCGCTCGTTTCCTGAAAACCGTACAGCACATCGTAGGTCGGATGACCGGCGCTGCCCGGATCGCCGCTCTGCCAGGTGAAGGTGCCGTCGCCGCTGCTGTCGAAGGTCTCGGTAAAGATGCCGCCGAAGCCGGTGCTCACCGTCGGCTGCTGGGCGCTGTGATCGACGCCGTTGATGGTGATGCTGACCACCTGCGTGGTGTAGCCGTCGATCGCGGTCAGCACGAAGGAGTCGGACAACGACTGCCCGCCCTGCAGGCTCTGGATCTGGGCGAGCGAATTATTGACCTGATAGCTCCAGTGGCCGGTCGCATCGACGGTCAGCGCCCCGAGGTGGGTCTGCCCGCTCTGGCTCGCCAACTGCCAGGTATCCATCTTGTCGCGTACGGCCAGTGCGCTGTCGGGCTCGGTAAACGTCAGCGTGCCGCTCGCAACGAGATAGCCCGAGCTGTCCACGGCCGTGTTCTCGGTCACCGTGGCGTGGGTATCCCCGCCCAGGACCAGCGGCTGCCCGAGGTCGACGGTAATGATATGCGGCACATTGTCGGCCGTGGTCACGACAAAGCTGTCGACATGAATCTGCCCGGCCGCCAGCGCCGCGACCTTGGCCGGATCGACGCTGTAGCTCCACGCCCCCTGGCTGTCGATGGTCAGGCTGCCCCAATCCTGCGCCGTGGAGATCACCGTGGTGCTGAAGTCGGTCTCGCCGTGATTGCCCTGGCTTTTCTCGGCCCATACCTGCCCGCTGGTGGTCAGGTAATTGGCGGCGTCGTGCGGTGCGGCGCTCGAGACGAAGCCGGTGTCGGTCAGCGGCCGGCCCGCGCTGTCGAAGCCGCTGGCGAGCACGACCGAGGGGTGGGCGACACCGTCGATTTCCATCGTCAGGGTATGGGTGGTGCCGTCGACGCCGCGGACCAGATAGGTTTCGGTCAGCGATTCGCCGGCCGTCAGCGCCTGTACCTGGCTCTCGGCATTGTTGACGCTATAGCTCCAGCTGCCGTCGTCGTTGACGGTCAGCGTGCCGAGGGCAGTCCCGCCGCCGAGCAGGGTCACGCTCGTGGTGTCGATATGGTTGCGGCCGATATGGTCGGGGTCGAGCAGCACCATCTGTCCGCTGGTCACCAGCATGCCGGCCGAATTGACATTCGTATCCTCGACCACGGTGCCGCCGGTGCCGGTGATGCTGACCGCGTGATTGATGCCGTCGATCTCGATGGTCACCGTATGCACGCTGCCGTCGACGCTATGCACGAGATAGGTTTCGATCGCATCCTGCCCGGCGCGCAGGTCCTGCACCGCGCTGTCGGCCACGGTGTAAGTCCAGTGCCCGGCGGCGTCTATCGTCAGGACCCCGCGCGCGCCGTCGGGAGCCGTCACCGAGCCCGGCACAAAGGCGGACTGGCCGGCATCGGCATCGCTGATGCTCAACGTTCCGCTGGTCACCAGCGTACCTTGCGCCGTGACGTTCTGGTCTTCGGTCACCAGCCCGTGGTCGTTGCCGCCGATCGCCGCGACGGAATTGGTGCCGGTGATATTGATATCGACCGTGGTCTGCCAGCCATTGGCCAGAGTCACGGTGAAATTGTCCGTCGCCGCCTGGTTCTGCGCGAGCGCCAGCGAACGATCGTCCAGGGTGTAACTCCAGTTGCCCTGTGCATCCAGCGTCAGGCTGCCATAGGCGCCCTGCAGCACTCCCGCATCGAACGGCAAGGCGTGGCTCGCGCTGTCGACCGCGACCAGATGGCCCGAGGTCGAGACTTGCGTCTGCTCGACCACGGAACCGCTGCCATTGTCCACCCGGGCACCGTGGTTGGGATTGTCGTTGCCGGCGGAGAAAGCCCGCGGCTCGATGGCTTGCGCGTTTTGCAAGCCGGTCCCCGTGCTCAGCGGACTCAGGTTTTCGCTGATGCGCAACAAGCGGACAAAGCTGTGGCTGCCTTCTTCCGCCTGCTGTCCGGCATCGAGACCCGCTTCGGCCGGCGCAAGGCCGGCGGTCGGATCGAGCCCCGCCTGCAGGTTGGCCAGCACGCGCGCGGCATCGGTGCCGGGCCCGGCATTGCCTATGCTCTGCCCGACGACGGGGTCCAGCCCCGCCTGCAGATTGGCCAGCACGTGTGCGGCATCGGCATTGAGCTGGGCGGCGTCATGCGAACTCGCGTCGGTCGGGTCGACCGCCTGCGGCGCCAGCGTATCCTCCGACAGCAAAATGTCGCGCGGCCCGTCTATGGTCACCGTCTGGCCGTCGGCCCTCAGCAATTGGACTTCGGCCCCGTTGGCCAGGATGAGATGCGAACCCGGAGGCACCGTCCCGCCTGCGGCGATGACATGGATATGTCCGTGCGCATCGACGATTTTGACGTCGCCATGCAGTCCGACGATACGACCCAGGTTTTGCTCGCTCATAACATTTCCTTATGACATATATTACTTGTTTTGTCATAGTAGCGACGGCAATGGGCGCTGACCATTGTACTGAAGTCCACCTGTGCCCTCAGCGCGTGAGCCGCAGCAGCAATTGTAGACGATCCGCGACATCGAACTTCTGGAAAATCGAAGTCAGGTGCGCTTTGACCGTGCGTTCGGTGATGGCCAGCACCTGTGCGATTTCTTTATTCGAGCGGCCAAGGCGCAAAGCGTCGACCACCTGCAGCTCGCGCGCCGACAGGTCCGCCGGCAGCGGCGCACTGGCGCCGATCGCGCCGAGCTGCCGGCACAGCCGCTGCATGATGCTGACGCCGAACCAGATGCCGCCGGACTCGACCGCGGCCAGGGCCTGCCGCAGCAGCTCGGCGCTGCTGTAGGCATGCAGGTAGGCGACCGCCCCATGCTGGAGCCACCGCAGCCCCTCCTCATCGCCGGGTACGCTACTCAATGCCAGCACACGATGCGTCGCGCAGAGCGACAACGGCGGCCCGCCTCCCAGGTCCAGCAGCAAGGGCAGCTCGCGGCAGTCCGCATCCAGCGCGGCGACCGAGCCCGCACACACGCGCGGGCTGCGCTGCAGCGATTCGCGCCAGTACGCGGCCAGAGCGGGACTGGCGGTCAGAAAGGCGATGTCGGGCATGATCTCAGCGCTCGGTCATCGCTTCGGCCTTGGCCCGCAACACGGGCTTGAGCAGATAGGACAAAATGCTCTTTTTGCCAGTCATGATATCGACTTGCGCGACCATGCCGGGAATGATGGGCAGGTGCCCGCTTCCCAGCGCACGCCGGTTGGTGCGCACTTTGACGATATAGAACGCGTTGCCCTTGTCATCGGCGACGGTGTCGGCGCCGATATCCTGCAGCACCGCCTCCATGCCGCCATAGATGGTGTAGTCGTAGGCGCTGAAACGCACAAAGGCATGCTGGCCCGGATGCAGGAAGGCGATATCGCGCGGCGAAATGCGCGTCTCCAGCAGCAGGGACTCTTCCGAAGGGACCAGCTCGATGATGTCCTTGCCCGGCTGCACCACGCTGCCGACGGTATTGACATACATCCGCTTGACCTCGCCGGCGGCGGGCGCGCGGACTTCGGTCAGCCTGACCTTGTCCTTCAGGGCGACGCTGCCCTCGGACAGGCTGTTGAGTTTGGAAAGGGTATCCGACAATTCGACGCTGGCCGCATTGCGGAACGTCAGTTCGACTTCTTGTATCTTGCGGCTCGCTTCGGAGATCGCCGCGTGCAGCTTGGCGATCTGGGCAGTCGACTGCCCGAGTTCGCCCCTGGCCTGCGCCACATCGCGATCGAGCCGCAGCAGGTCGACGTCGGACACGGCGCCGGTTTCTTTCAGCGGCCGGGTCACCGCCAGTTCGCGCGAGGTCAGCTCGAACGTGCGCTTCGCCCCTTCCTGCCGCGCCTGCGCCTCGCTCAGCTCATGCGAGCGCTGCTCGAGCTCCTGCCGCGCGATCGCCACCGTCGCCTCCAGCTCCTGGCGCTTGGAGGTATACAGTGCGAGCTCGTGGGTCGCGATGTCGGGCGCAAGCTGCATCACTTGCGCGGGGGGCACATAACTGGCGCCGGAGGTCAGCGCGCGCAGGCGCGCCGCCTTGGCCAGCAGGGAGAGATACTGCGCCTGGTTTTCCCGCAGCGAAGACACGGCGCGGGTATTGTCTATCTTCAGCAAGAGTTGATCGCGGCGCACGCGGTCGCCTTCGCGCACCATGATCTGGGCGACGATACCGCCGTCCAGGCTCTGGATATGCTGGTTCTGCAGATAGGGCACGACCTTGCCGTCGCCACGGGTGACTTCATCCACATGGGCCAGCGCGGCCCACAGCAGCGCCACCAGGAAAAAACCGACGATACTCCACACCAGCAGGCGCGGGCGGGCGGGGTTCTGCTCCAGCATCGCCCATTCGGCATCGGTGGCAAAATCGATCCGTTCGTTCAGATCGCGCGCCGCCGCCCAGTCCATCAGCCATTCCAGCGCGCGCCCCGATTTTTCTTTCCAGCGTCTCCACATCAGCCCTTCCTCCCCACGGTCCCCTGCTGCAGCGCGCGCATCACATCCGCCTTCGGGCCATCGGCCACGATATGCCCGCGATCAACAACGATCAGTCTGTCGACCAGGGTCAACAGCGCCTGGTTGTGCGTGACCAGCACGACGGTGCGCCCGGGAAGCAGGGACAGCAGGGTCTGGCGTATATGCGCCTCGCTGGTCTGATCCATCTGCCCGGTCGGCTCGTCGAGCAGCAGCATGGGCGGCGTTTCCAGCAGCGCACGCGCGATCGTGACCGCCTGTCTCTGTCCGCCGGACAAAGTTTCGCCGCGCTCGCCTATCACCATGTCGAAGCCGAGCGGATGGCCGTTGATAAAGCCGGACAGGCCGGCCGCCTCGGCGGCCGCCGCAATGCTCGCATCGTGGGCATGCGGCGAGCGCATGGCGATGTTCTGGCGCATCGAACCGTAGAACAGAACCGGGTCCTGCGGCACATAGCCGATATGGCGCCGCAATTCGGCCGGGTCGATCTGCTGGATATCGATGCCATCGATGCGGATGGAGCCGCTGCCGGGCCGGTACAGACCCATGATCATTTTTTGCAGCGTCGTCTTGCCCGAGCCGACCTTGCCGACGATGGCGACACGCTCGCCTGCGCGCAGTTTGAAGCTCACATGCTCGAGCACCGGCACCGGATTGCCCGGGTAGGCGAACGTCACGTCCTTGAATTCGATATCGCCGCTGAAGCCGGTGCGATGAAAAAAGGCGGCATCGGCTTCACGCTCGACCGGCAAGCGCATCAGGCTCTCCAGCGAGCTGAGCGAACTCTTGGCATTGTGATATTGGGTCATCAGCCCGACCACTTGCGCAAGCGGCGCCATGCAACGTCCGGACAGCATCACGGCGGCGATCACCCCGCCTTGCGAGACATCGGTCGCGATGATCAGATACACGCCGACGACCAGCATGGACACATAGACCGTCTGCTGGATGAAGCCGGTCACGCTGGCGGTCGATGCGGCCAGCATCTTGAGGCGGGCGCCGACCTGAGCCAGATAGAGCGTCGACTGTTCCCACGCGCGCTGCTGCTGGCCTTCTGCACCGAGAATCTTGATCGTTTCCATCGCGCCGAGGTTTTCGATCAGCAGCGCGTTGCGCTGGGCGGCCGCGCGCAACGTGGTATCGGATAGATCCTTCATTTTCTCCTGCACGACCCAGGCATAGCCGAGTGTCAGGGCCGATCCGAGCAGCACCGGCAGCGTCAGCCACGGCGACACCCACAGAATGACCAGCAGAAAGATGAGCAAGAACGGTAAATCGATCAGGGCCGCCACCGAGGCCGAAGCGATGAAATCGCGTATCGACTCGAATGCGCGCAGATTGGCGGCAAAAGCGCCGACCGAGCTCGGGCGCCCTTCCATGCGCAGCCCGAGCACACGTTCCATGATCAGCGCCGACAGGCTGATATCGACGCGCTTGCTGGCCAGATCGAGCAGGTAGGCCCGCGTCATGCGCAGCAGAAAGTCGAACACCAGAACCACCATGGCGCCGACCGCGAGCACCCACAGCGTCTCGGTCGCCATATTCGGCACCACGCGGTCGTAGACGTTCATCGACAGCAGCGGCAGGGCCAGCGCAAAGATATTGATCATGAATGCGGCCGCCATCGCATCGCGATACAGCGGCCAGCCTTGAAACAGGGTCTGCCAGAACCAATGGCGGGAACGAATCTGCGAGAGTTCGGGCGCGCGGCGTTCGAAGCGGTATCGCGGCCGGACAAACAGGGCGAGCCCGCCGTACCGCGTCGCCAGCTCGCTCAGGGGCATGGACACTTCGGATTCGATCAGTTCGGGAAAACTCACCCGCGCACTTCCGCTCGCAGCATCGATGGAGCGCAAGATGCAGGCCTCGTCGCCATCGAGCAGGAGCACGGCCGGCAGCAGGCTGTCGCGCACCCGCTCGAGCGGCAGGCGCAGCAGACGCGACGCCAGCCCGATCCGCCGCGCCGAGCGTCCGAACAGGGACGGGGTCAGGCGATTGTCGCGCAAGGGAATCCCGGCGGTCAGCGACTCGCGCGTGGCGTGGATGCCGTAACCGCGCGCCAATGCAAACAGACAGTCGAGCAAGGGATCGAGGTGCGTGGCATGCGATGGAATATCGTCGTTGCCGCCGGCTGCCGCGGCCGTCATCGCTGCGGCGGGGGCACGGGTTTGTAGTGGGTCCATTGTCATGGTCGCGGATGTTTTACAGAACTGAACAATCGAATTGGCTATTCTAGACTAATAAAATAATACGTGTAGTGTTTGTGCAAAGTCTTACCACTTTTTGTTAACAATAGGGGCTGCACTGTATGCCATACGCACTTATCGACGCCAACGGACACGTTGATGCCTTGCTCGGTCATGCGGTTGCGCAAGGGGTCTTTCTTCCGGCGACAGACCCACGCGTACTCGATCTGCTGCTGGCCGGCGATCGCGGCGCCGAGCAGCGCCTGCTTGATGCCAGCGATAACGCGCAGCATTTCCTGCTCGACAGCCTGCTGCTCGCGCTGGCCGAGAGCAGGCTCCTGGCGCCGGATGATATCGAGAGCCTGGCGGATTCACACCCGGGAGTGCGGCCGATGCGCTTGCATAATCTGCGGGAAAGGGTGGAGAGCGATGAAGACGCCGCGCGTCAGAGTCTGCGCGAATCGGATCCCGGCGCGGTGCGCCTGATCGAAGACGTGATCGATGTGCTGGAAAAAAAGGGCTTGCTGCACCAGACCGACTTGCCGCAAGGCGCGCAGACCCTGCTGCGGCTACGCCGCGAACTGCGCGCCTATCTCAGCGACGACGAAGCCGACGAGAGCGGGCCGGACTAGCGACGACGAAACCGATGTGCGCGGGCCGGACTAGCGACGACGAACCCGATGTGCGCGGGCCGGACTAGCGACGACGAAACCGACGAGAGCGGGCCGGACTAGCGACGACGAAGCCGATGTGCGCGGGCCGGACTGACGCCGATCGGCTTGAAATGGTGGGCATAGGCGACCGCGGCGGCAAAATAGGCGACGCTCAGCACGATTTCGACTCCGGCCAGGCCGCGCGACAAACCATGGTCGGCCCAGCTGCGCATCACGCCTTCGGCGAAAAACAGCAAGATGAACATCGACGACCACTGAAAAGTGTAGAGGTGGCCGCGCAGGATGCCGCGCAGCGGCAACAGCAGCAGCACCGCCTTGAGCACCAGCAGCGAGCCGCCCGGCCGCAGCGGTGCGAGCCAGCGTTCCCAGAGCAGCGACAACAGCGTCAGGGCGACGAGGCTGGAGATAGCCAGCCATTGCAGCGTACGGTCAGGACGTAGCGGCATGTTTCCGTTTCCTCCATGCCATGAACAGGGCGGCCCAGATCCCCGCCTCGTACAGCAGGCACAAGGGCAGCGCGAGCATCAGTTGCGACAGCATGTCCGGCGGGGTGATCATCGCCGCCACCACGAAAGCCGCCACGATGATATAGGGCCGCGCGCGCTTGAGCTGGGGGATGTCGACCACCCCCATCCGTGCGAGGACCACGACCAATACCGGCACTTCGAAGGTGACGCCGAAGGACACGAACATGCCGAGCACGAAGGACAGATATTTGTCGATATCGGTCATCATCGCCACGCCATGCGGCGTCACCGCCGCCATGAAGCCGAAGACCACCGGAAACACGAGGAAGTAGGCAAATGCCATCCCGGTGAAAAACAACAGCAGACTGGACAGCAACAGCGGCAAAACCAGCTTTTTTTCGTGGGCATACAAGCCGGGGGCGATAAAGGCCCACAGCTGGTACAGCGTATTGGGCAGCGATAACAGCATGGCCACCAGCATGGTGACTTTGACCGGCACGAAGAACGGTGCGGTCACCTCGATGGCAATCATCGTCGAGCCGGCAGGCAAATGCTGCAGCAAGGGCCGAGCCAGAAGGTGATAGATGTCGCCCGACCAGTGGAACAGGGCGAGGAAGACGATGAAAAAACCGGCCAGTGCACGCACCAGGCGCTGGCGCAGCTCGATCAGATGCGCAAGCAGGGGGAGTTCTTCGGTCATTGCGCGGAGTTATCGCTGGGCAAGTGGGGAGAAGGCGGCAGCAGCTCTTCGAACAGGTCGAGCTGGTTTTCATCGCGTGCCGGCGGCGATAGTTCGCCGGGAGCGGCCAGCACCGTCGCCGTTCCGGGCATGGGCGCGGCCGCGTCGGCGCAGGCGAGCACTTCGCCGTGGGCGCTGGCATCGGCTTCGCCTGCCGCCGGCAGCGGGTCGACCGCGACGCGCGCATCGTCCGCCGGCGGGGCGACCACGGCGGGTTCGATGCCCACCGCCGCCACCGTCCCGGCCAGGGCCGCGTTCACGCCGTGCAACTCGTTTTCGAATCGCTCCTGCAACGCGAACGCCGTCTCGCGGACGTCCTGCTGCAAGCCGGCGAGGCCGGCGCGGTCGGCCTCGCGCCGGATGTCGGATTTGACGCTGGCGGCAAAACGCTGCATCCGTGCGAGCAGGGCGCCCAGCGTGCGCGCCACGACCGGCAAACGCTCCGGCCCCAGCACCACGAGTGCCACCACGCCGATCAGCAGGATCTCGCCCAGGCTGAAATCAAACACGATGCGCTACCGCGTCAACGCTTGTTGTCATCGCCGTCGATGACTCGACCGGCGGGTTTTTCGGCGGGCTTTTCTTCCTCGCCTTTCATTCCTTCCTTGAAGCCCTTGATGGCATTGCCAAGATCCTTGCCAATGCTGGGCAGGCGCTTGGTACCGAACACCAGCACCACGATCAGCAGCACGATGAGCCAGTGGACGAGACTAAAAGATCCCATATCGACTTCCTTGCTTCCCGAATTCGGTTATGCCCGGGCCGGATGCCCGAACACGTGCACATGCAAATGGAACACTTCCTGGCCACCGGCCGGGCCGGTGTTGACGCCGACCTTGAATCCCTGCTCCAGCCCGTGCTCGGCGGCGAGGCGCGGAACCAGCAGCATGATGCGGCCCAGCACGTCCTGATGCTCGGGGCCGCATTCGGCCAGCGAGGCAACGTGGCGCTTGGGGATGATCATGAAATGCACGGGCGCGATCGGCCGGATATCATGAAACGCGAACACATCGTCGTCTTCGTAAATTTTCTTCGACGGGACATCGCCCGCCGCGATCTTGCAGAAAATACAATCGCTCATGCCTGCCTCGTCTCAATCCTGCGGACGCGCCGCTTTTTCGTCCAGTCCGGAAATGCCTTCCCGGCGCTTGAGTTCCATCAATACATCTTCCGGGCGCAGCCCGTGCCAGGTCAGCAGCACCATGCTGTGGAACCACAGGTCGGCCACTTCGCGCACCAGATGCAATTTATCGCCATCCTTGGACGCCATCAGCGTCTCGGCGGCCTCTTCGGCCACTTTTTTCAGGATCGCATCTTCGCCCTTGTGGAACAGCGATGCCACATAGGACGACTGCGGGCTCGCCTCGCGGCGGGCCTCCAGCGTATCCGCGATCGTTGTCAGTACCTCTGGCGCTATCATGATGCCCCCATGCAAATCCGTACGATGATGTGTCCGCCTGCGCGGCGGCACCTGCGCCATTGTAGCGCCGTCAGCCGGGCCGCGCTCATTCCTTGTGGTAGATGGCCGTCGGGTCTTTCAACACCGGATCGACCGCCCGCCATTGCCCGTCCTGCAGCACGCGGTAGAAACAGCTTTCGCGTCCGGTATGGCAGGCGATGCCGCCGGCCTGCTCTATCTGCAGCACCACCACATCGCCGTCGCAATCGAGCCGCAGCTCGTGCACAAGCTGGCTATGCCCCGACTCTTCGCCCTTCTTCCACAAGCGCTGGCGCGAGCGGCTGAAATAGTGGGCGATGCCGGTTTCGGCGGTCAACTGCAGCGCGGTGCGATCCATCCATGCCATCATCAGGATGCGCCCGCTCGCCGCATCCTGCGCAATGGCCGGCACCAGACCGGCCTCGTCCCACTTCACGTCATCAAGCCACATAAACTACCATCCGTTGGTTACAGCCTCACTTCGATTCCGGCGCGCTGCATCGCCAGCTTGGCATCGCGCACGCTATATTCGCCGAAGTGGAAAATACTGGCCGCCAGCACGGCATCGGCCCGCCCCTCGCGAACGCCTTCGACCAGATGTTCGAGCGTCCCCACCCCGCCTGAAGCGATGACGGGGATCGACACCGCATCCGACACCGCGCGCGTCAGCGCAAGATTGAAGCCCGAGCGCGTGCCGTCGCGGTCCATGCTGGTCAGCAGGATCTCGCCGGCGCCGAGCTTCTGCATATGACAGGCCCATTCGACGGCATCCAGCCCGGTCGGCGTGCGCCCGCCGTGGGTAAAGATCTCCCAGCGATCATTATCGGGCGTGACCGCCTTCGCGTCGACCGCCACCACGATGCACTGCGAGCCGAAACGGTCGGCCGACTCGGCCACCAGCTCCGGCCGCGTCACCGCCGCCGTATTGATGCTGACCTTGTCGGCGCCGGAATTGAGCAGGCGGCGGATATCGGCAACCTGCCGCACGCCGCCGCCCACGGTCAGCGGGATGAATACCTGCTCCGCCACCGCTTCGATCACCGGCAAAATCAGGTCGCGCGCATCCGAGCTGGCCGTGATATCGAGAAAGGTGAGTTCATCGGCGCCCTGCTCGTTATAGCGGCGAGCCACTTCCACCGGATCGCCCGCATCGCGCAGACCGACGAAATTGACGCCCTTGACCACACGCCCCGCGCTGACGTCGAGACAGGGGATGATTCGTTTTGCTAAAGCCATGTCGTGAGCACGCCTGAGAATGGCCGATACGGCCGGGAGTCCGTCGCGGCGACTCGCCGCATGGCTCCGGGCCGCACCCTGCCCGTGCGCTCCCCGCGCCGGCGGGAAGCGAAAATGGCGTGCGCGCCGCACCCCGCGGGCGCGATGCGCACGGCGTCAGTTGCCGGACAACTCGTCGGCCAGCCCCTGGGCGGCAGCGAACTCGATGCTGCCCTCGTAGATGGCGCGTCCGGTGATGGCGGCTTCGATGCCTTCGCCTTCGACCTCGACCAGCTTCTTCACGTCGTCGAGATTGGTCAATCCCCCGGAGGCGATGACCGGAATCTTCAGCGCGCGCGCCAGCGCGACCGTCGCATCGATGTTCACGCCGTTCATCATGCCGTCGCGGCCGATGTCGGTGTAGATCACGGAAACGACGCCGTAATCCTCGAAACGGCGCGCGAGATCGATGACGTTGTGCGAGGTAATCTTCGACCAGCCGTCGATCGCGACCATGCCGTCCTTGGCATCGAGACCGACGATCACCTGGCCCGGAAAGGCATCGCAGGCATCGCGCAGGAAGCCGGGCGTCTTGACCGCGGCCGTGCCGATGATCACGTATTCCAGCCCCATGTCGAGGTAGCGTTCGATGGTGTCCAGATCGCGGATGCCGCCGCCGAGCTGAACCGGCATATCGTCGCCGACTTCAGCCAGGATAGCGCGGATTACAGCGAGGTTTTTCGGCTTGCCGGCGAAAGCGCCGTTAAGGTCAACCAGATGCAGGCGACGCGCGCCCTGGTCGCGCCAATGACGCGCTACTTGCACCGGGTCTTCCGAAAACACAGTGGCGTCGTCCATCACGCCTTGCTTAAGGCGTACGCACTGACCATCCTTGAGGTCGATAGCAGGTATGAGCAGCATGCTGAGTCTTGAATGGGAAAAAGTTAAACGGTGCCATCCCAGGCCAGGAAATTCTTCATCATCTGAAGCCCCGCCAAGTGGCTTTTCTCAGTGTGGAACTGTGTTGCAAACACATTGTCTTGCCCGACGATACAGGAGAAACGCGCCGGGTACTCGCTCTCGGCCAGCGTCAAGCCCGCATCCTGCGGCGCAAAATAATAACTGTGCACGAAATAAAACCGCTCGCCATCGGGAATTCGTGCGAAAAGCGGGTGGGGCCGCGACTGGAATACGCGATTCCAGCCCATATGCGGCACTTTCAAGCGCGCCCCCGCCGCGTCGTGCAGACCGTCGGCGAAACGCCTGACCTGGCCGGCGAACAGCCCGAGTCCCGGCGTGTCGCCTTCCTCGCTGCGGTCGAACAACAGCTGCGCGCCGACGCAGATTCCGAAAAACGGTTTCTCGCGCGTGCTCTCGAGCACGGCCTCGGCCATGCCGCAGGCTTTCAGCTCGCGCATGCAATCGCGCATCGCGCCCTGTCCCGGAAAAATCACCTTGTCGGCACGCCGCACGAGATCGGGATCGCGCGTCAATACGATCTGCGCCCCGCCGTCGTTTACCGATTCGACCGACTTGAGAACCGAGTGCAGATTACCCATGCCATAGTCAATGACGGCGACCTTCATGCGCTCAGCGTCCCTTTGGTGGACGGGGTGATGCCCGCCATGCGTTCGTCATGCTCAACGGCCATGCGCAGCGCCCGGCCGAAAGCCTTGAAAATCGTTTCAGCCTGATGGTGCGCATTCAGACCGCGCAGATTGTCGATATGCAGCGTCACCATCGCATGGTTGACGAATCCGTGGAAAAACTCGGAAAACAGATCGACATCGAACTGGCCGATCGCGGCACGGCTATATTCGACGTTATAGCTGAGTCCGGGCCGTCCGGAGAGATCGATTACCACCCGCGACAGCGCTTCGTCGAGCGGAACATAGGCATGGCCATAGCGGCGGATGCCGGTTTTGGCGCCGATGGCCTGTGCGAAAGCCTGACCCAGCGTGATGCCGATATCTTCGACCGTATGGTGGGCGTCGATGTGCAGATCGCCGTTGGCCACGATATCGAGGTCGACCAGACCATGCCGCGCGATCTGGTCGAGCATATGATCGAGGAAAGGCACCCCGGTGGCGAGGCTGGCCGCGCCGGTCCCATCCAGATTGAGGGAGACGGTGATCTGGGTTTCCAGCGTGTTACGGGTGACGGTAGCAGTTCGCATGATGATTCAATATACGCTCTCTGAGGGTGCGGCGTGACCCGCCTTAGTCGGGGGCGTCCAGTCTCAATTCGGCCGAGCGCGCGTGTGCGGTCAGCCCTTCGCCGTGAGCGAGCACCGAGGCGATGCGCCCCAGCTGCTGCGCGCCCGCGCGCGAAACGCGAATCAGACTGGTGCGCTTCTGGAAATCGTACACCCCGAGCGGGCTGGCGAAACGCGCGGTGCGCGAAGTCGGCAGCACATGGTTGGGGCCGGCGCAGTAATCGCCGAGGCTTTCCGAGGTATAGCGTCCCATGAAGATGGCGCCCGCATGACGCAGCCGCGGCAACCAGGCTTCGGGGTCGGCCACCGACAACTCGAGGTGCTCGGGCGCGATGGTGTTCGCGATCGCGCAGGCTTCGTCCAGATCGCGCACCGCGATCAACGCGCCGCGCCCGCCGAGCGAGGCGGAAATGATGTCGCGACGCGGCATGGTCGGCAACAGCCTCTCGATGCTGGCTGCCACCCGGTCGAGATACTCGCTGGACGGACACAGCAGGATGGCCTGCGCGATTTCGTCGTGCTCGGCCTGGCTGAACAGATCCATAGCGATCCAGTCGGGATCGGTGCTGCCGTCGCACACCACCAGGATTTCGGAGGGTCCGGCCACCATGTCGATGCCGACCACGCCGAACACGCGGCGCTTGGCCGCCGCCACCCAGGCATTGCCGGGCCCCGTGATCTTGTCGACCTGGGGTACGCTGTCCGTGCCATAGGCCAGGGCGGCCACGGCCTGCGCGCCGCCGATGGTGAATACCTTGTCCACGCCCGATATATAGGCAGCCGCCAGCACCAGATCGTTGCGCTCGCCGCCCGGGGTCGGGACGACCATGATGATCTCGCCGACGCCGGCCACGCGGGCCGGCACCGCATTCATCAACACCGAGCTCGGGTAGGCGGCCTTGCCGCCGGGCACGTAGATGCCGACGCGGTCGATCGCGGTCACCTGCTGTCCGAGCAGCGTGCCGTCGTCTTCTTCGTAGCTCCACGACGTCATCAGCTGCTTTTCATGGTAGCGCCGCACGCGGGCTTCCGCCTGCAACAGCGCGGACGACAAATCGGCCGGCAGGCGCTCGAAGGCGGCCTGCAACGCGTCGCGGCCCAGCGTGAGATCGGCCATGGAGGCAGCCGGCAGACGGTCGAAGCGCGCGGTGTATTCCAGCACGGCGGCATCGCCGCGTGTCTTGACCCCGGCGCAGATGTCGGCCACCGCCTGATCGACGGCGGGGTCCTGCGCGGTTTCGAACGCCAGCAGCGCGGTCAGGCGCTCGGTAAAATCGGACTGAGTGGAATCGAGACGTAGCATGGGTTTCCTCCGGCCTGCCGTCAGGCGGTCACGGCGCGGGCAAAAGCGTCCAGCACCGGCTGGATGCTGTCGTATTTGAGTTTCAGCGCGGCCTGGTTGACCACCAGCCGCGAGCTGATATCGAGAATATGTTCGACCGCGACCAGATTGTTGGCGCGCAAGGTGCCGCCGGTCGAGACCAGATCGACGATGGCATCGGCGAGGCCGACCAGCGGGGCCAGCTCCATCGAGCCGTACAATTTGATGATATCGACGTGGACGCCCTTGCGCGCGAAGTGCTCGCGCGCGATCTGCGGATACTTGGTCGCCACCTGCAGGCGCGCGCCCTTCTTCACCGCCGCCTCGTAGTCGTATTCACCGGCCACCGCCACCATCATGCGGCATTTGGCGATATTCAGATCCAGCGGCTGGTACAGACCGGCCCCGCCGTGTTCGATCAGGACGTCGCGACCGGCAATCCCCAGGTCGGCGGCGCCGTACTGGACATAGGTCGGGACGTCGGAGGCGCGCACGATCACCAGACGCACGTCCGGATGGTTGGTGCCTATGATCAGTTTGCGCGAGGATTCGGGATCTTCTGCGGGGGAAATGCCGGCGGCCGCCAGCAGCGGCAGGGTTTCTTCAAAGATGCGCCCTTTGGAGAGGGCAATGGTCAGCGTCATGGCGATGAGGGGATCGTATCAATCGAGCGCAGCGTGGCGAGCCGGAAAACCCAAGACTCGGGCATTGTGATTCAACGACGTGCCGCCGCCCGCAATTACAAAGGTAGGCATTGCCCTGGTTGGGTCAAGCATACCCGAAAACCCGGGCCCTGCAAAATGGGGCGCCGCCCGCGGCGGGGGCTTCAACGCACCAGTGCACGCCGCTCGCGCTCCAGCTGCCCGATATAGCGCTGGATCTGGCTTTCCATCGCGGTCGGCAGATTGATGAACGTGCATCCGATGCGCACGGCATCCACCCCGTTGCGCAGCTGCACCGGCAGACGGTGACGGACTTCGAGCGCGACGCGCAGAATGCCGAACGGTTTGAGTTCGAGCGCGCAATCGTAATAGCACTGCCCGATTTCGAAACCTGGGGTATTGAGTTCGGGCAGCCACAGGGACAGGCCGCCAAGGCTGATGTCGAAAGTCTGCAGGTCGAGCGCTTCTTCCGGGTAATCGCCGAAATGGCACAGCAGCGGATTGCCGACCGGGGTGCGGATACGGAAAAACTCGCGCCGCTGCAATTTGATGATCTGCACCGGAATGTCGACCTGGAACGCAGGCTGTCCCTCGTAGTCGACCTTGCGCGCCTGGCCGGTGATGAACTGGGTCTTGACGCCTTCCGGCGAGCAGACGAACACATTGCGCTCGCTGGCGAGCAGATGGGTATTGGTGTCTTCGTCCGAGCCCCAGTCGAAGGTCAGGGTGCCGGCCTTGCCGTCCACAGCCAGCAGGCGCGTCAGAATGAAGGTTTTGCCGCGATTGGAAAAAACCGTAACCATATGCCCCTGCGCGGCGATGGTCTTGAGATGATGGACAATCTCGACCGTCGACGTCAGCGTGTATTTGGCCAGGTCCAGCGGCGAGCTGGCCGAGCCGGAGGCGCCGGGGCGGTGTTCTTCACTCACGGTAGAAGGCTTTCACAAGTTTGAGGGTGGCCACAGGCCCATTCTAGCGTAACAACTGTCTTATATCATGGGCCAAAGCCGACGCCTCGCTGGCATAGGGTTCATACACTCTGACTTTTCCCTCGCGGTCGAGCAGGTAGGACCCGGCGCTATGATCCATACTATAGCCGCCGCCCTGGGCCGGAACCCGCTGCGCCACGATCTTGTACTGGCGCAGAACCCGGGCGATGTCGCCCGCGCCGCCGGTCAGGCCGACGAAGCGCGGATCGAAATGCGGCACATAGGACGCGAGCACGGCCGGCGTATCGCGCTCGGGATCGACGCTCACGAACACCACCTGTACTTTATCGGCCGCATTTCCCAAAGCTTTCATCGCACGGGCATATTCAAGCATAGTCGTCGGACACACATCCGGGCAGTGCGTGTAGCCAAAAAAAAGCGCCACCACCTTGCCCCGGAACGAGGACAAGGTCCGCGGACGACCGCTCGCGTCGAGCAAGGTGAAGTCGCCGCCGATTCCCGGCGCCGCGCCGAGGTCGCTGCCTTTCACCGCCAGCGCCGCCGGCTCCGGCCCCGAGCAGGCGCCCAGGGCGAGCATCAGCACGGCCAGAGCGGCGGCCAAAGCGCGTTTCACGCGGTTTCCTCCGGACTCAACGGAAGCGCACCTGGCCATCTTCGATGGAATCGAGAATGGCCAGCGATTCGATGCGCACCCCGGAATCGGCCAGAACGTCGCGCCCGCCCTGGAACCCCTTCTCGATCACGATGCCGAGGCCGACCGGTATCGCCCCGGCGGCGCGGGTCAGCGAAATCAGCCCGCGTGCGGCATGGCCGTGCGCAAGAAAATCGTCGATGATCAGCACGCGCTCGCCTTCGAGCAGGTAGCGTTTTGACACGCGAACACGCGATACCTTCTGCTTGGTGAAGGAAAAGACATCCGCTTCGTAGGCTTCGGCATCGAGATTCAGACTTTCCGTCTTCTTGGCGAACACGACCGGCACATTGCCGAAGTAACGTGCCGCCATCACCGCCACCGCGATGCCGGAGGCTTCGATGGTCAGGATCTTGTCGACCTTCTCGCCGGCGAAGCGCTCGGCAAACGCCTGCCCCATTTCGTCGAGCAGCTCGACATCGAGCTGGTGGTTGAGAAAGTTGTCGACTTTCAGTACATAACCGTTCAATACGCGGCCGTCGGAAAGAATTTTCTGTTTCAGGCGTTCCATGGTCATTCACATCAAAGAGCGATAGATCGCCATCTTACACGTTGAGCCCGTTTTTCGTCCCGTCCTCGTACGGCAATTCCAATAATAAGGGTGCTCGCAGCCGGCGGCGCAGCGTATCCAGGTTTTCCTCATAAGCCGCCTGTCGCGGCACGATGCGGTTGGCGACCCAGCCGGCCAGCTCCATTCCATCGGCGGCAATGGCGGCGGCCGTCAACAAGGCATGGTTGATGGCGCCGAGTTTCATGCCGACCACGAGAATCACGGGCAGTTCGAGCGCGCGGGCCAGATCGGACATCGAGCCCGTGTCGGACAACGGGGCGTACCAGCCGCCCGCTCCTTCCACCACGACGGTATCGCACGCGGCGGCCAGTTCGCGGTAGCAGGTCCGGATATGGTCGAAATCGATGACGACGCCGGCCTGCCGCGCCGCGATATGCGGCGACAGCGGAGGCAGGAAGCGATAGGGATTCATCACCGCGTCTCCCGCCTGGCCGGTGGCGGCGGCCAGCCGCGCCACATCGTCGTTGAGCCAGCTGCCATCCGGCAGGACCTCGCAACCGGAGGCGATCGGCTTCATCGCGAGGATCCGTTGCCCGTCCTGCTGCCAGTGGCGAATCAGTTTCACCGCGCTATGCGTTTTTCCGATTTCCGTATCGGTGCCGGTAATGAAATAGCCTTTTCCCATCTCGTTTTCGTCCCGTCGAGGCGTTATCATACAAGGTCGCACACGTCTGCCGTGCCACACGGCGGCGAGCCGGCGACAGCCCGCCGCCCACCATTATCCCTTACAGGTCGTCGTTTCATGAACCCAGCCGAAGTCTTCAACCATTTGTCCGCAACCGGAAGCATGGTCTTTTTTGCGGTTGTGGCGGTGTTTTTCGTCGCCAATCTGCTCTACTACCGGACGTTGCAGCGCGCGATGAAGACCGTTTCCCCCGAGTTGCGGCCGTTCCCGCCGGCACTGGTCTGGCTGGCGCTGGTCCCGCTGATCGGCTTGTTCTGGTATATGGCCTATATCGTCTGGCTGTCCGTCGGCCTGCGCCGCGAATTGCGCAAGCGGACCCTGCCCGGCGACGGCGCCTTGTTCCTCAGCGTGATCACGGCGGCATTGTTCCTGCTGTGCCTGGTGCCCTACGGCAATGCGGCGGCGCTCGCTGCGCTGCCCGCTCTCGGCTGCTGGACCCTGCACTGGGTCAGGATGGCGACGCTGGCCAGACAGCTGTCCGAGCCGGACTATCTGCTGGTCGATTGAGGCCGCAAGGGAAGAGAAGAACTCCGGCGTTGCAACGACGCAACCGACCTCGTGGGTCGGTCGTCTGCCGCTGGGCCTCATGGGCCGGCGGAGAATCGGGTTTGCCTTGTGGGCCGGTCATGCCGGGAGCCAGCGCAGCAGAGTGATCGCCGGGGCCGGTTTGCAGCCTGGCTCTCCTTCTGCTGTGCGGGCTCCGATCCCTGCTCATCGACAACGGGACGGGGAAAACGATGAGCAGGGACGAGAAGCGCTTTACACCAGAAGTTGCGGGTTGACCCTTTCACTCCGGTTGGTCAGCTTGTTCAAGGCCGACAGATAGGCCTTGGCCGAGGCGACGATGATATCGGTATCGGCCCCCTGACCGTTGACGATGCGCCCGCCGAGAGACAGGCGGACGGTCACTTCGCCCTGCGACTCGGTGCCTTTGGTGATGGCATTGACCGAATACAGTTGCAGCTCGGCTCCGCTTTGCGCCACCGATTCGATAGCCTTGAACGCGGCGTCGACCGGGCCGGAACCGCTGCTTTCGACGTGCCGCTCGAGGCCGTCTTCGGAAAACACCAGCTCGGCATGCGGGGCTTCGCCGGTTTCGGTCTGGATCTTGAGCGAGATGAACTTGAAGTCTTCGCGCTCGTCGCCAACCCCCTCGCCATTGAGCAGGGCCTGCAGGTCTTCATCGAAAATTTCGCGCTTCTTGTCGGCCAGATCCTTGAAGCGGGCGAAGGCGGCGTTCAACGCTTCCTCGCCCTGCAACACGATCCCGAGTTCGGACAGCTTGCTGCGGAAGGCGTTTCGGCCGGACAACTTGCCCAGCGTCAGGCGGTTGTTAGACCAGCCGACGCTCTCGGCCGACATGATTTCATAGGTTTCGCGATGCTTGAGCACGCCATCCTGATGGATGCCGGACTCGTGCGAGAAGGCGTTCGCCCCGACGATGGCCTTGTTCGGCTGCACCGGGTAGCCGGTGATGGTCGACACCAGCTTCGAGGTCGGCACGATCTGGGTCGCGTCGATGCCGGTTTCCAGCCCGAACAGATCCTTGCGCGTCCTGACGGCCATCACGACTTCTTCCAGGCTGGCGTTGCCGGCGCGCTCGCCGAGGCCGTTGATCGTGCACTCGACCTGGCGCGCGCCCGCCTCGACCGCGGCCAGCGAATTGGCCACCGCCATGCCCAGATCGTTGTGGCAGTGCGTGGACCAGATGACCTTGTCGCTGTCCTGCACCCGCTCGATCAGGCTCGCCATGCGGCGGCCCCATTGCGACGGGGTCGAATAGCCGACGGTGTCGGGAACATTGATGGTACGCGCTCCGGCCTTGATGACGGCATCGAACACGCGAACCAGGAAATCCATATCGGAGCGTACGGCATCTTCGGCCGAAAACTCGACGTCGTCGGTATATTCGCGCGCCAGCGTCACCGCCTGCACGGCCGCCTCGACCACCTGGTCCGGCGTCATGCGCAGTTTTTTCTCCATGTGGATCGGGCTGGTCGCGATAAAGGTGTGGATGCGGCCGCGGGCCGCATTGCGGATCGCCTCGCCCGCCGCCCGGACATCGCGTTCGTTGGCGCGTGCCAGCGAACAGATGGTCGATTCTTTCACCACCTCGGCGATCGCCGCGATGGCCTCGGCATCTCCCGGACTGGCAGCGGCGAAACCGGCCTCGATGATGTCGACACCCAGCCGCTCCAGCTGACGCGCGATGCGGATTTTTTCATCGCGGGTCATGGAAGCGCCCGGACTTTGCTCTCCATCGCGCAAGGTCGTGTCGAAAATGAACAAGCGATCGCCCATAGTGATGCCTTTCCCTGTTGCCGACGCCGTCGACGCCGTCAGATAGTCGCCAAAATCGAACCGTCTTCCCTGTCCGGCCGCCAACTGCGCCAGCTTGTTGAGCTGAATCAGGGGCAGGCTGCCGCGCTCGCGCCACTTGTAGATGGCGGCACGCGACACAGGGTCTTCGGGGAAGGCGCGGTTGAGCGACTCGGCCAGCCGGCCGGGGCCGCCGAAATCGTCGATAAGTCGTTCGATGTCCAATTGCATGCCTGTCTCCGCCTTCTCGTTGATACCAGACTACCCATTTTCACAGCCAAGCGTCAAACACTATGTCTATTTAATTCTAAAAAATACTCAAAATCCGTGTCAGATTTCTCACAAACAGACATTTTGTCTAATTTGCACATAAAAATACCCGCCGACCAGGGGCGTTGCGACTGCGACTGCGACTGCGACTGCGACTGCGACTGCGACTGCGACTGCGACTGCGACTGCGACTGCGACTGCGACTGCGACTGCGACTGCGACTGCGGGCTTGCGGGGACCAGGGGTTTGTTGTCCGAGGGCGGTTGCTACGTCCGGTTAGCGGGAGTGTGTTGTCCGCGGGAGACTGCGGCATCGGTTCGTGGGGGGGGGGGACGTCCGCGGCCCGATGGCGAGGCGGCCTCCCCTTACACCAGGCGTGCGTCGGCATGGGCCCGCGACACGGGGGTGTGCCCGTGCATGAGCAGGAAGCGGGGGAGGACTCGTCGCCCGAGCGGCAGCCGCGGACATGGCCCGCGGCCGGCGATCAGAGCGGTTCGGACGGGGCCGCCGGGCGACGGCGGCGCAGCAGGGACACCAGGGCGCCGATATAGCCGGACAGGCTGTAACAGAGAAAGAAAGCGAACATGACCAGGGGCGGGGTCGACACCAGCAGCAGGATCGCCAGCAACAGCAGCAATAGCGCAAAAAACGGCACCTTGCGCCGGACATGCAGCTCCTTGAAGCTCCAGAAGCGCACATTGGTGACCATCGAAATCCCGGCCAGCGCCGTCAACAGCAGCGCCACCAGATTGATGTGCGCGAGTTCGGCATAGCCATAGGCGTGGCAGACCCAGACCAGTCCGGCCACGACCGCGGCGGCGGCCGGGCTCGGCAGCCCGGTGAACCAGCGCTTGTCGGCGCTGCCGAGCATGGTATTGAAGCGCGCGAGCCGCAGCGCCGCGCCCGCACAATAGATGAAGGCAATCATCCAGCCGAGCTTGCCGAAGGAGCGCAACTGCCACTCATACGCGACCAGGGCCGGCGCCACGCCGAAACTGACCATATCGGAAAGGCTGTCGAACTCGGCGCCGAATGCGCTCTGGCTATGCGTGATGCGCGCCACGCGGCCATCGAGGCCATCCAGCACCATGGCGACGAAAATGGCTTCGGCCGCCAGTTCGAAATTCAGGTTCATCGCCTGGACGATGGCATAGAAACCGGCAAACAGCGCCGCCAGGGTGAACAGATTGGGCAGCAGATAGATACTTTGCCGTGCAAGCGGCGTCCTGGAACTCGGCATCGGTAGGGCCCGTAAATGCCGGGGCGAAACCGCCCCGGACCGGATCAGGCCAGCGCGGCCAGGACGGTTTCGGTCGCGCGGACCTTGTCGCCGATGGCGACGCGGACCTGGGCGTCAAGCGGCAGATAGACATCGACGCGGGAACCGAAGCGGATGAAGCCGTACCGCTGGCCGCGCGTCAATTGCTCGCCCGGCCTGGCATAGCACAAGATGCGCCGTGCGACGAGACCGGCGATCTGGACGAAAGTGATCGCCACGCCTTCGGGGGTCTTGAGCAGCACCGCATTGCGCTCGTTCTCCAGCGAAGCCTTGGCCATGGCGGCGTTGAGGAAGCTGCCGGAGTGATATTCGACTTTTTCGACCACGCCATCGACCGGGCTGCGGTTGGAATGGACATTGAACACATTCATGAACACGCTGATCTTGAGCGCTTCGCAGTGGCGGTAGGGATCGGTCGCCTTTTCGATGACCACGATGCGGCCGTCGGCCGGCGACAACACGGCACGGGCATCGCTCGGCACCGTACGGCCCGGGTCGCGGAAAAACTGCAGCACGAACAGGGCGATGATCCACAGCGGCACCGACCACCAGCCGGCCAGCCACGTTGCTGCAAGGGCCACGGCCAGCGAGAGAAACAGGAACGGCCAGCCTTCGCGGGCAATGACGGGGTGCGGATAGTGAGAGGACATGCCTTCTCCAGTATTGGACAGGGAACCGTGCAGTATACCTGCGAGCTGCGCGAATTGAAAAAAAACGGGCGCGCGCCGGCTGGCGCACGCCCGTCTGACACGCATGGGGCTCAGTTCTTGGACTGGTCGACCAGCTTGTTCTTGGCGATCCACGGCATCATCGCGCGCAGCTCGGCGCCGACCGTTTCGATCGGGTGCAGGGCGTTCAGACGACGGCGGGCGGTCATGGCCGGGTAGTTGGTCTTGCCTTCCAGGATGAACATCTTCGCGTATTCGCCGGTCTGGATGCGCTTGAGCGCGTTCTTCATCGCCGCCTTGCTGGCGTCGGTGATGACTTCCGGGCCGGTCACATACTCGCCGTACTCGGCGTTATTGGACACCGAGTAGTTCATGTTCGCGATGCCGCCTTCGTAGATCAGGTCCACGATCAGCTTCATTTCGTGCAGGCACTCGAAGTAGGCCATTTCCGGCGCATAGCCGCCTTCGACCAGGGTTTCGAAGCCGGCCTTGATCAGTTCGACCACGCCGCCACACAGCACGGCCTGCTCGCCGAACAGGTCGGTTTCGGTCTCTTCGCCGAAGCTGGTCTCGATCACGCCGCCCTTGGTGCCGCCATTGGCCGCCGCATAGGACAGCGCGATATCGCGCGCCTTGCCCGATTTGTCCTGATGCACCGCGATCAGGGACGGCACGCCGCCGCCCTTGACGAACTCGGAACGCACGGTGTGGCCCGGGCCTTTCGGCGCAACCATGATCACGTCCAGGTCTTCGCGCGGAACGATCTGGTTGTAGTGGACGTTGAAGCCGTGGGCGAAGGCCAGCGCAGCGCCCTTCTTGATGTTCGGCGCGATCTCGTTGTTGTAGACGTCAGGCTGCGACTCGTCCGGCAGCAGGATCATCACCACGTCGGCCTTTTTCACCGCTTCGGCGACTTCCTTGACCTTGTGGCCGGCCGCTTCGGCCTTTTTCCACGATGCGCCGTCGCGACGCAGGCCGACGACGACTTCGACGCCCGAATCCTTCAGGTTCTGCGCATGGGCATGCCCTTGCGAACCATAGCCGATGATGGCGACTTTCTTGTCTTTGATGATCGAAAGGTCAGCGTCTTTATCGTAATAAACTTTCATTTGAATCCTCTTTTCTCCGGACCGGCGCCACGCCGGTCCGATGATGTTTCGTCTTAAATTTTCAGAACCCGTTCACCCCGACCGATGCCGGATGCGCCAGTACGGACCGTTTCCAGGATCACTGCACGGTCGATTGCCTCGATAAAGGCATTCAGCTTGTCGCTCGTTCCAGTCAGCTCGATGGTGTAAGTCTTTTCCGTCACGTCGATGATGCGGCCGCGGAAGATATCGGCCATGCGCTTCATCTCCTCGCGATCCTTGCCGGTGGCACGCACCTTGATCAACATCATCTCGCGCTCGATGTGCTCGGATTCGTTGAGGTCAATCACCTTGACCACCTCGATCAGCTTGTTGAGCTGCTTGGTGATCTGTTCCACGACGTCGTCCGAACCGTGAGTGACGATCGTCATGCGCGACAGCGTCGAGTCCTCGGTCGTCGCCACTGTCAGTGAATCGATGTTGTAAGCCCGGGCCGAAAACAGGCCCACCACGCGGGACAGCGCGCCCGCTTCGTTTTCAAGTAGGATGGATAGGATATGTCGCATGGTCCGGCCTCAGCACATGTTTCCGTAATCACGGTTGTTCTCGAGCGGAGCCTGCTGGATATCGCTCATGTGCGCGGGCAAGTCCATCTGATCCAGCCCTTTTCCATTCTGCACCATCGGGAATACATTTTCCGATTGGTCGGTAATGAAATCCATGAACACCAGCCGTTCCTTCTGCGCGAACGCTTCCCGCAACGCGGGCTCCACATCGGCCGGACGCTCGATGCGCATGCCGACATGGCCGTAGGCTTCCGCCAGCTTGACGAAATCCGGCAAGGCGTCCATATACGACTCGGAGTAGCGGTTTCCGTAGAAGAACTCCTGCCACTGCCGCACCATGCCCAGATACCGGTTGTTCAAGGTCACAATCTTGACCGGAATGTGGTACTGCTTGCAAGTCGACAATTCCTGGATATTCATCTGGATCGACGCTTCACCGGTGATGCAGGCCACGGTCGCACCCGGATTCGCCAGTTGCACGCCCATCGCCGCCGGCAGACCGAAGCCCATCGTGCCGAGCCCGCCCGAATTGATCCAGCGGCGCGGTTCGTTGAATCCGTAGTACTGCGCAGCCCACATCTGATGCTGCCCGACGTCGGACGTCACGAAGGCGTCGCCACCGGTGACCTTGTGCAGCTGCTGCACGACGAACTGCGGCTTGATCAGCTCGTCGGACGGCTTGTACAACAGCGAATTGTACGAACGCCATTTATCGATCTGCTGCCACCAGCCGGCCAGGCCGTCGGGGGCGGGACGCGCACCAGACTGCCCGATCAGATCGAGCATATCGTGCAACACGTGCTTGGCATCGCCGACAATAGGGACATCGACTTTCACCCGCTTGGCGATGGACGACGGATCGACATCGATGTGGATGATTTTCTTGGGCTGCGACAGGAAGTGGGACGGAATGCTGATCACACGGTCGTCGAAACGCGCGCCGACGGCGATCAGCACATCACAGTACTGCATCGCCATATTGGCTTCGTAGGTGCCGTGCATGCCGAGCATGCCCAGACACTTGTCGCCGCTGCCCGGATAGGCGCCGAGCCCCATCAGCGTGTTGGTACACGGCAGACCGAGCCCGTCGACCAGCGCGCGCACCTCGTTCTCGGCATTGCCCTGCACCGCACCGCCGCCGATATAGACCAGCGGACGCCGCGCCTCCTTCAGCAAGGCCACCGCCTTGCGGATCTGCCCCGGGTGACCGCGCTTGACCGGCACGTAAGAGCGGATCGCCATTTCGGCCGGGTAGTCGAACTCGGTCAGCTGCTGGGTCACATCCTTGGGGATATCCACCACGACCGGGCCGGGACGACCGGATTGGGCAATGTAAAATGCTTTTTTGATGGTTACGGCAAGATCTTTGACGTCTTTTACCAAAAAATTATGCTTTACGCATGGACGGGTAATCCCGACCATGTCCACTTCCTGAAATGCATCGAGCCCGATCGCCGGGGTCGACACCTGGCCGGACAGCACCACCATCGGAATGGAATCCATATAGGCGGTAGCGATGCCGGTTACGGCATTGGTCGCTCCCGGCCCGGATGTCACTAGAGCCACGCCAACCTTGTGGCTGGAGCGTGAATAGCCATCGGCGGCATGAACCGCCGCCTGCTCGTGCCGAACCAGAACATGCTTGAAATGGCTCTGCTTGAAGATGGCATCGTATATTTCGAGAACCGCGCCGCCGGGGTAGCCGAATACAAACTCGACTCCTTCCTCCTGCAGGCAGCGGACCACTATCTCCGCGCCCGATCTCTGCATCTTTGCCTCTTTATCCGTTGTAATAACATTTTCATCCCGTTGTATTAGAACAACTTAGCGTATCCGGGGAAACATGGTCAAGACCTTTGTGCACTTGCAAAAACCTGGGTAAACCGCCGGAAAAAGAGGGAAAAACCCGGCACTGGCCGATATGGCTGCGCTCTGCTACCATCTAGCGTCAAGTCGGGTCGTCATGGCCCGTACCAGCCCGGTTCAAGCCATCATGTCCACCGCCCCGAACACCCGCCCCGGCCTCGCCCGCTGTGCCGCCTGCCTGTGCTACGAATCCCTGCTGCTCATCGCGCTGCTGCTGGTCGCGACGGCGCTGTTCACCGCCCTGGCGCACGCGCTCGGGCCGCTGCCCTGGCAACTGCCGATCCTGCGGCTGCTGCTGCTGGGGGTCGTGTTCGCCTATTTCGGACTGTCATGGGTGAAGAACGGGCAGACCGTGGCGATGAAAGCCTGGGGCATACGGCTGGTTGGCGCGGACGGCGCGCCGCTCGGCTGGCGCCAGGCCGGCTTGCGTTTCGCCATCGCCGTCTGTCTGGTGGTCGGCCTGCCGGCGCTGGCCTACGCCGGCAGCCTGCGCGGCCATGGCCACGCCTCGGCGCCCCTGGCCCTGCTATGGGGGCTGGCCACCTTCGTTTTCGGCGGATTGGACCCGCAACGGCGATTTCTGCACGACCGCCTGGCCGGCACGCGCTTGCAATTGGTTCCCAAGCGCACGCGCGGCGTGCCGGATCAGGCCTCGGGCCTGCGGTAGACTTCGCGGCCGGCGACCCAGGTCGCGGCCACGGTGCGGTCGTCTCCGAGCGTCATCAGCACGAACAGCATTTCGGCGAGGCTCTCGGCATGGCGCAGGCGGAATTCGAGCAGGGCTGTCGCCTTGAGGTCGAGAACGACCAGATCGGCCTCCAGCCCGGCGGCGATCCCCCCGACCCGCCGCTCCAGCCCGAGCGCCTCGGCCGCGCCGCGCGTGGCGAGGTAGAAGGCTTGCGCGCTCGACAGGGCGAAACCGCAGGCTTGAGCGGCCTTGTAAGCCTCGTTCAGTGTCACCAGCGGCGACAGGCTGGTGCCGGCTCCCACGTCGCTCGACAGCCCGACTCGCACCGGCCGCCGGGCCGCGCGCGCGCGGCGCAGATTGAACACGCCCGAGCCGAGAAAGAAATTCGACGTCGGGCAATGTGCGATGGCGCTGCCGCTGTCGTACAGGCGCTCGAGTTCATCCTCGCCCAGATGGATCCCGTGTCCATAGATCGCGCGCTCGCGCAGCAGGCCGAAGTGTTCGTAGACCGCGGTATAACTGGCATGCTCGTGAAACAGCCGCCGGACCCACTCGACTTCGGCCATGTTCTCGGCCAGGTGCGACTGGATCGGTACATCGGGAAATTCGCGCGCCAGCGCCCCCAGCGCTTCGAGTTGCTCCGGCGACGAGGTCGGTGCGAAACGCGGCGTCAGGGCGTATTCGGCGCGGCCGCGTCCGTGCCATTTTTCCATCAGCGCCCGCGACTCGTCATAGGCACGCTGCGGGGTGTCGAGCAGGGCCGGTGGCGCATGGCGGTCCATGCACACCTTGCCGGCGATCATGCGCATATCGAAGGCGGCGGCGGCATCGAGCAGCGCATCGACAGAATGCGGATGGACGGTCGCGAAGACCGCCGCCGTGGTCACTCCGTTCTGCAGCAGCTGCCGCACAAACAGAGAGGCGACGTCATCGGCATGGCGACGATCGGCGAAGCCCTGCTCGACCGGGAAGGTGTAGGTGTTCAACCAGTCGATCAACTGCTCGCCGAAAGCCCCCATCATCTCCAGTTGCGGATAATGGGTGTGGCAATCGATAAAACCGGGAAGGATCAGGCTATCGCGGTAATGATGCACATCGGCGTCCGCGGGCAGCGTCGGCAGCAGGTCGGCGGCGGCGCCGACAGCCTGGATGCGGCCATCGGCGAAGATGGCCAGGCCATCGGGCCGGTAGTCGAGGCAATCGTCGCCTTCGTTCAGAAAGGGATCCCCCCTGAAGCTGAGCATGGCGCCACGCATGGCTGTTGTCATCGACCTCTCCGATCTGCTGTGTCCCGCCCGCCGCACGGCATGGCTTCTCTCAAGTAACTTCAAGTCAAATTACTTTATATGAAGATACTCAGTCAATAAATTCTTCACGTGGTAAAAAGAAAACGTCATCTCGTGATAGGCTTGAGCCTCGCCAGGAGCCCGCACGCCGGCATCGCTTGCCGCGCAAGAGGGCTCCCAGTCCCTTTACCTGCAAAGAATCGCCATGCAAGACACATTCGACAAAATCGACCTCATCGTTGAACGCTGGCGCACGGTGCGCCCGGATCTCGACCCGGCCTCGACCGAAGTCATCGGTCGTATCGTACGGATGGAATATTTCATTACCCGGCGCGTCTTGCAAGATCTGGCCCGTCATGGCATCAACGTCGGCGAATTCGACGTCCTCGCCGCGCTGCGACGTTGCGGCGAACCGTTCCAGCTGTCGCCCAACCAGCTGCAGAATATGGTCCTGATTTCTTCCGGAGCGCTGACCAACCGCATCAACCGCCTGGAAATGGCCGGACTGGTGCGACGGACGCCGGATCCGACCGACCGGCGCGGCGTCATCGTCACGCTGACCGCGCGCGGTTTCGAAGTCATCGAGGACGCGGCCGGGCATCATCTGGCCGCCGAGGCGGAATTGCTCGAGCCGCTGAATGCGGAAGAACGCGTCCAGATGGCGCACCTGCTGAAAAAACTGCTGCAGGTGCAGGAGGATTAACGCCTGCGCGCGCGGCTAGGGCCACTTCCAGCGGCCATGCCAGGCGGCGAACACGCGCTCGGGATAGTCGCGCTCGCCCAGGCTGCCGTTATAGCGCCCTAGCGCGCGATACAGATCGCCGTTTTCGCGGTCCAGATAGTAGCGCAGGATCGTGCAGCCATAACGCAGATTGGTCGTCAGATCGAACAGATTGTGGCTGGCGTCGCCGATGCTGCGCACCCAGAACGGCATCACCTGCATCAGTCCGCGCGCCCCCGCCGTCGACACCGCGTATTTGTGAAACCCGCTTTCCACCTCGATCAGGCCGAGCACCAGTTGCGGGTCGAGTCCGGCCCGCTTCGCCTCATACTGGATCGTCGTCAACACGCGCAACCGCATCCACTCGTCGGGAACCCGCGTCGCAAGCCGGCGCGACATTGCGCCCAACCACGCCTGCCCGCTCGCGGCATCGTCGAAAACCAGACGCGGCGCATTGACCGCGTCGATAGAGCGGTGCAGGCCGCTGGCCACGCTGAAAGACAGGGCTTCCTCGCGTTGCGCACCGGCCAGGGCCGCCTCTGCGGCCAGCAGAAGCAGGCCGCAGAGCGCCGCCTTAGCGACCGAGACGGTCCAGGAGATGCGCACGCACCGCATCATAGGCGATACCGGTGGCGGCGCTGTCGCGGCGGTTCTGGTACTCGACCTGGCCTTCCTTCAGGCCGCGATCGCCGATCACCACCCGATGCGGAATGCCCATCAGCTCGGAATCGGCCAATAGCACGCCCGGACGTTCTTCGCGATCATCGAGCAGCACGTCGACGCCGGCCGCGCGCAACTCGGCGTACAGGCGGTCGGCCGCATCGCGCACCGCGTCGCTGCGCGCGTACCCCATCGGCACGATGACCACGGTAAACGGCGCCATCGCATCGGTGAAGATGATGCCACGCTCATCGAAGCTCTGCTCGATGGCGGCGGCGACGATGCGCGATACGCCGATGCCGTAGCACCCCATTTCCATCACCTGCAACTTGCCGTCGCGGTTGAGGAAGGTGCAGCCCATCGGTTCGGCGTACTTGGTGCGCAGCTGGAAGACATGGCCGACTTCGATGCCGCGGCACAACTGCAGCAGGCCCTTGCCGCACGGCGACGGATCGCCGGCAACGACATTGCGGATGTCGAGGACTTCGGGCTCGGGGCAATCGCGGCCGAAGTTGACGCCGCCGAGGTGGTACTCGTCCTCGTTTGCGCCGACGATCATGTCGGCCATCGCCGCCACGGTGCGGTCGGCGATCACGCGGCCCTTGAAGCCGACGGGGCCGAGCGAACCCGGGTTCGCGCCGAAGGCCGCGCGGATGCTGTCGGGCGTGGCCATGGTCAGCGGCGAGCGGATGCCCGCGATTTTCTCGGCCTTGACTTCATTGAGTTCATGGTCGCCCCGTACCAGCATCAGGACGGCTTCGCCCTCTTCGCCTTCGACCACCACCGCCTTGACGGTGCGGGTGGCATCGACGCCGAGGAAAGCCGCCAGATCGGCGATGGTCTTGACTCCCGGCGTGTGGATGCGGCTCATGGCGCCGGCCGCGGCCGGACGCGCAGCGGTCGGCGCGAGCGCTTCGGCCAGTTCGATATTGGCGGCGTAGTCAGAATCGGGGCAGAAGGCGATCAGGTCTTCGCCCGAATCGGCCAGTACCTGGAATTCATGCGAACCGGTACCGCCGATGGAACCGGTATCGGCGGCGACGGCACGGAACTGGAGCCCGAGGCGGGTGAAGATCCGGCAGTACGCGTCATACATGCAATGGTAGGTCTGCAACAGACTGTCAAAGTCAGCATGGAAAGAATAAGCATCTTTCATGATGAATTCGCGCGCGCGCATCACGCCAAAACGCGGGCGGACCTCGTCGCGGAACTTGGTCTGGATCTGGAACAGATTCTTGGGCAATTGCTTGTAGCTGTTGATTTCCTTGCGCACGATATCGGTCACCACTTCTTCGTGCGTCGGCCCGACGCAGAATTCGCGCTCGTGCCTATCCTTGATACGCAACAGTTCCTTGCCGTAGAACTCCCAACGGCCGGATTCCTGCCACAGCTCGGCCGGCTGCACCGCCGGCATCAGCAGTTCGACCGAGCCGGCCGCGTTCATTTCTTCGCGCACGATGGCTTCGACCTTGCGCAATACGCGCAGGCCCAGCGGCATCCAGGAATAGAGGCCCGACGCCAGGCGCTTGATCAGCCCGGCGCGCAGCATCAGCTTATGACTGGGAAGTTCGGCCTCGGAAGGGGCTTCCTTGAGGGTAGACAGGAAAAACTGCGAAGCACGCATGAAGGGACGTCCTTGGAAAATCGGCTAGATGACCCGGATTGTAACGTTTCGCGGAGAGCCGGGGAACTGTCGCGCCAACGGCGCACTTGACCGGCATCAGAATACGCACAAGCGGCGGCGACTACACTGACTGGCTTTTCCGGGCGAGTCTGCCACACTTTACCTTTCGTCTACGACAACAAAACCGGCATCGGCCGGCGTTTCGTGCTAGCTTTGCGTCAAGCGCAGCGACACAAGACATGCGTGGCGGAACCCATCTCAACAACTCATTCAGACATTCATGCAGGCTCATAAAAAACATAACATGACGGCGCTGACCGTGGCCGCCATGGGCGTGGTATACGGTGACATTGGTACCAGCCCGCTCTATACGCTGAAAGAGTGCTTCTCGGCAGCACACTTACCGCTGACGCAAGGCAATGTCCTCGGCATTCTGTCGCTGATTTTCTGGTCCATCCTGCTGGTGGTCACGGTCAAATACGTGGCTTTCGTGCTGCGCGCCGACAACAAGGGCGAAGGCGGCATCATGGTGCTGATGGCACTCGCGCGGCGCTTTCTGACCGGCCGCGCACGCATGTACATCATCATGCTGGGCCTGTTCGGCGCCGCGCTGTTCTACGGCGATGCGATCATCACGCCCGCGGTGTCGGTGCTGTCGGCCTGCGAAGGGCTGGAGGTCATCAGCGACGGGCTGGCCCGTTTCGTGTTGCCGATGGCGATCACCGTGCTGGTCGGACTGTTCCTGTTGCAGCGCTTCGGCACAGCCAGCGTCGGCAAGATGTTCGGCCCGGTGATGATGGTCTGGTTTCTGACCCTGGCGGTGCTCGGGCTGCACAATATCGTGCAGGCGCCGCAGGTGCTGCAGGCGATCAACCCCTGGCACGGTGTCGCCTTCATCCTCGAACACCGCTTCGGCGCCTTCCTGACGCTTGGCGCGGTCGTGCTCGCGCTGACCGGGGGCGAGGCGCTGTACGCCGACATGGGCCATTTCGGACGCAAACCCATCCAGCACGCCTGGTTCGTCGTGGTGCTGCCGGCCCTGATCCTCAATTACTTCGGCCAGGGCGCGCTGTTGCTGAGCCGGCCCGAGACACTGGAAAATCCGTTCTTCATGATGGCCCCGGCCTGGGCGCTGCTGCCCTTGCTGATCCTGGCCACGCTGGCGACCGTCATCGCCTCGCAGGCCGTGATTTCCGGCGCCTACTCGCTCACGCGCCAGGCCGTCCAGCTCGGCTACTGCCCGCGCCTCGTCATCGCGCACACATCGGAGCGCGAAATCGGCCAGATCTATCTGCCTTTCGTCAACTGGGCGCTGCTGGTCGCGGTTCTGATCGTCATCGTGACCTTCCGCTCGTCCGACAGCCTGGCCGCGGCCTACGGCATCGCCGTCACCGGCACCATGGCCATCACCTCGGTATTGTTCTTCGTGGTCGCCCGCATCAACTGGCGCTGGCCGCTGCCGCTGGCGCTCGGCCTGACGGCTTTGTTCCTGCTCATCGACCTGGTCTTTTTCAGCGCCAACATGCTCAAGATCACGCACGGCGGCTGGCTGCCGCTGATGATAGGACTGGTCGTATTCGCCTTGATGACGACCTGGAAACGCGGGCGCGAGCTGCTGTTCGAACGCATCCGCGAACATGCGCTGCCGCTGGAAAGCTTTATCGAAAACCTCGAGCACTATCCGCCGACCCGCGTACCCGGCACCGCCGTCTTCCTGACCGGAACCATCCACGGCGTACCGCACGCGCTGCTGCACAACCTGAAGCACAACAAGGTTCTGCACGAGCGGGTGGCGCTGATGACCATCAACACCGAAGATGTGCCTTATGTCGACCAGGGCTGCGTGACGGTCGAGCGGCTGTCGGACAGCTTCTGGCGCATCGTCGCGCGCTACGGCTTCATGGAAACGCCGGACCTGAACGACATCATGGCGCACTGCGAGCAGGCCGGACTGACGCTCGAACTGATGGATACCTCGTTCTTCCTGTCGCGCGAAACCCTGATCCCGACCAACAATTCGGGCCTCGCCCGCTGGCGCGAACGCCTGTTCCTGTGGATGAGCAAGAACGCCCTGCGCGCGACCGACTTCTTCAATATTCCGACCAACCGCGTCGTCGAACTCGGCGCACAGATCGAACTGTGACCGCGGCGGTCCGGCGGGCGACTCAGCCCGCCAGACCGCGCCGCAACCGCGACCAGTCGAAATACGGACCCGGATCGGTCTTGCGTCCGGGCGCGATATCGCTGTGCCCCGCCAGCTCGAGCGGCCCGGCCTGCGACAGCCCCTTCGCCAGCGCGATCAGCGTACGGTACTGTGCGTCGGTGAACGGTTCGTAGTCGCAGCCCTCCAGCTCCACCCCCAGCGAAAAATCGTTGCACCCCTCGCGGCCGCGCCAGCTCGAGACGCCGGCGTGCCACGCGCGCTTGCCGACCGGCACGAACTGCACCAGCTCGCCGTCGCGCCGGATGAAGAAATGCGCGGACACCCGCAGCGCATGGATATCGGCAAAATACGGGTCGGCAGCCGGGTCCAGGGTGTTGGTAAACAGCCGTTCGACCGCGTCACCGCCATAGCGGCACGGCGGCAGGCTGATGTTGTGCACCACCAGCAAGCCGGGCGGCGGCCCGGGCGGGTAATCGTTGCAGTTGGGCGAGGGCACATAGCGCACGCCGGCGACCAGGCCGTCGGCCCCCGGCACCCGGAGCGGCGCAGAGCCGTCGTCGCCGCGCTGGTAGACCAGCCGCCACAGGGCGAGACCATCCGCACCCTGCCAGCGCTTTTCGAGAATGAAACCGGCCTTGTGATAGAGCGCGATCGCCGGCGCATTGGCCTCGGCCGTCTCCACCGTCACCCGCGGCTCGCGCGCGAGCAGATCGTTGAGCAGGCGCAGGCCCCAGCCGCGCTGATGCACGTCGGGATCGACGACGATGCGTTCGATATGAACGCGCCCGTGCTCGCGGCTCACCGCCAGCAGACCGCGCAGGCATTCCCCTTCGAAGGCCCCGCTCACCTCAAGTTCGGACGCGAGCACGTCTTCGGGCGACGTCCACAGCCAGGGCAGGGCCGGGTAATCCAGCCACGCGGCCTCCAGTTCATGGGCACGGCATTGCAGGCGGTACGCTTCGCGCGCGAGCGCCTCCTCGTTCAGATCCAGGGCAAGGACAGTAAACGGAAGCATGGGCAGTCATTCTCAAATGACACGATGTTCCGATTCTAACGCGCGACCGCGGTCGGCGGCCATGCGCGTGCGCGGCGGCCGACCGGGCGACCGCCGCGCTCGTCCTAGTGGCCGCTTTCCGGCGGCGGCGCGTCCAGCGGATGCTCGGGAACGAAAGCAAGCAGGCAATGCCCGTTCAACACTTTGCCGTCCGGTGCCGTCCAGTGCACAGCCGCACCGCTTGCCTTGCCCTGACACAGCGCGACCGCTTGCGGCGGCGACATCATCATGGGGGGATGAGCGTGCCCGGGCATGGGCGGAGGCGCTTCATCGGCATGGGCGGCGGCGGACAGCAAGCCGACGAGTAAAGCACCGAGCAGCGGGAGGGTTTTCATGGTCAGTCTCCTGAATGGCGACGAACATCTCGTCGAACAGGAACGAGCTTAGGATGAAATAATGGAGGAATATTGGATCGGGACAGGATTGCATTTCCCCACGCGCCATCGCATGATGAACCGCCTTCAAACGGATCGCTACCTTGAAATTTCCTATCGCCCTGCGCCTGTTCTGCACCGTCCTGCTGACCTGCATGCTGGTGGCCGCCTGCGGCTTGTGGATGGTGCAGACCCGGCTCGAACAAGGTTTCGCAGGCTATGTGACCGAGGTCGAGCTGTCGCGTCTCGATGCCATGGTCAACCGCCTGCAGGGCGTCTACAGCGCCCGCCACGACTGGAGCGCCATTCCGCCAGCGGCACGCACGAACTGGCTGCCGTCGCAGTTCATGCGCATGCTCATCGATTCCGGCGGCATTCCGCCGGATGAACCGGCCGCGGCCGGACTGCCGTGGCCCGTGAAGCCGAAACCGTTCTCCCCGCCTCCGATACCGATGCCGATGGATCGTCTCGCCCTGCATGTGCGCGCGAGCCTGCTCGACGCCGACGGCCACTATCTGAGCGGGGCACAGACCACGGCGGACGATCCGCGCCGGGCGCTCCGGGTCGATGGCAAAGTGGTCGGTTACCTGGTACTGCGGCGGCAGGCCGACCCGCGCGACGTGCTGGTGCAAACTTTTCTGCGCGAGCAGAGTCGCGAATTGCTGCTGATCGGACTGGCCTGCATCGCCTTGAGCGCGCTGGCGGCGGCCATTCTCGCCACGCAGTTCCGCGCTCCCATCCAGCGCCTGGTCGGCGCGGCGCGGCAACTGACCGAGGGCCATTTCGACACCCGCATCGCGAGTCGGCGCAGCGATGAACTGGGCGAGCTCGCACATGCCTTCGACCGTCTCGCCGGCATGCTGGAACAGCATGAAGCGATGCGGCGACAATGGATAGCCGATACTTCGCACGAATTGCGGACTCCGCTGGCGGTCCTGCGCGCCCAGGTCGAGGCGCTGCAGGATGGCATCCGCCTGGCCGGACCCGAACAGTTCGCAGCCATGCACCGCCAGATTCTGACCCTGAGCAAGCTGGTCGAAGACCTCAATGCGCTGGCCAGCGCCGACGTCGGGCAGTTGGTATTGCGTGCGACTCTGCTCGACCCCTGGGAACTGGCCGTCGCCGAGGCGCAAGCCTCGAGTGACCGTTTCGCGCGCCAGCAACTGAAGCTGGAGTGGCAGGATCCCGCGCAGCGACCGCTGGTGATGGCCGATGCCGACCGCTTGCGCCAGGTCTGCGCCAATCTGCTGGAAAACTCCCTGCGCTATACCCACCCCGGCGGCAGCGTGCGGCTGAGCGCCTTCAGCGGCGAGCAGCACTGGACGCTGGTGGTGGAAGACAGCGCGCCCAAGGTGCCGGAAGAGGCCCTGCCGCATCTGACCGAGCGCTTCTTCCGGGTCGAATCCTCGCGCAGCAGGGCGCTCGGCGGCAGCGGTCTCGGCCTCTCCGTGTGCGAACGCATCGCACTCGCGCACGGTGGCGGACTGCGCTTCGGCGCTTCGGAACTGGGCGGCTTGCGCGTGGAATTCTTTATAGACAGGAGACCTTCATGAACGCACGTATCGCGATCGTCGAAGACGAACCCGAGCTGGCAGAACTGATGGCCGATTACGCGCGCCAGGCAGGCTTCGAGGTGCAATGCTTCGCCGACGGGCGCGCGGCCTGGCTGGCGCTGGCCGACGATGTCCCCGATCTGCTGGTGCTCGATCTGATGCTGCCCGGCATGGACGGGCTCAGTTTATGCCGGGCGCTGCGCGAACGCAGCGAGGTACCCATCATCATGGTCACCGCCCGCGGCGAGGAAACGGATCGTCTGACCGGGCTCGAGATCGGCGCCGACGATTATCTGTGCAAACCGTTCAGCCCGCGCGAACTGATCGCGCGCATCAAAGTCATCCTGCGCCGCAGCGGCAACGTGCGCGATGGCACGGGCAGCCTGGTATTCGACGACTCGCGCCATCTGGCGCTGTGCAACAACGTCGCGCTCGACCTCACGCCGACCGAGTACCGCATCCTGCAGGTCTTGTACCGCCACCCTGGCCACGTCTATTCGCGTGCGCAATTGCTCGACACGGTCAAGCCGGAGGGGCTGGACGTCACCGATCGCGCGATAGACAGTCATATAAAGAACCTGCGCCGCAAGCTCGCGCCGTTTCCTCCTTGCGACGAAGCGATCCAGTCGGTATACGGCGTCGGCTATCGTTGGCAGAGCGCTTGACGTCATCATGACAAGGGCAGGTTCGGGGCTTAGAATGGGGTCTCTGTCTTACTCGTGGCGCCGTCGCAGCTCGCGGCGCCGAACCGGCCTCAGCCATGCTTGCAGGAGAGTTCACCCATGCCGAAGCTCGATCCGTTCCCCCCCCTGGCCCCTGGCCTCGACGAGCCGATACAGATTCTGCTCGCCTGTCACGACAAGATCCGCCGCTTCTGCGATCAACTCGACCGCCTGCTGCCGTATATCGATGAGCATGGCGTCGACGACGCGGTAAAAAACAGCATCGATAACGTAGTGCGCTACTTCGACGTAGCCGGGCCGTCGCATCACAGCGACGAAGAAGACGAACTGTTTCCGATTCTGCGCGAGCGTATTGCATCGGCCGCGCCGAGGCTGGAACAACTGTCGGCCGAGCACGGCTACCTGCACTCGAGCTGGAACGCGATTCGCGACGATCTGATCGCCTTGCGCAAAGGCGAGATCACCGAGCTGAGCAGAGTCGAAGTCCAGGAGTTCGTGCGCCAGTACCGCGAGCATGCGGCCCTGGAAGAGGCATGGCTGATTCCGACCGCCGAAGCCACGATGACGGCGGAAGAAAAAAGGCTGGCCGGCCAACATATGGCCGCCAGCCGTCACAACGTCGAAATCTGAGCGCCGGGGCGTCGCCGCCCCGGGCGAGCGCCGCTCAGGCGGTCAGCGCCAGCAGATCCTCGAACGAGCGCACGAACAACTTCAGCCCGTCCTGTTGCAACTGCTCTCCCACCGCATCCAGATCGACGCCCGCTTCGCCCGCAAGGCGCAGCAGGCCGCGCGCCGCTTCGGCCTCCTGCACCAGCGTGGCGGCCGCTTCGCCGTGATCGCGGAACTTGTCGAGCGTCGCATCGGGCACCGTATTGATGGTTTCCGGTCCGATCAGGCTCTCGACGTACAGCACGTCGCGATAGGCGGGGTTCTTGGTGCCGGTCGACGCCCACAGCAGATACTGCGGACGGGCGCCGGCCTGCGCGAGTTTCGCGAACTCGGCGCCATGGAAACGTTCCTGGTAGCGCAGATACGCGGCCTTCGACAGGGCGACGGCAACCTTGCCGCGCAGGCTTTCCGGCAGTTGGCCGTCGACCAGGCTGTCCACACGCGACAGGAAGAAGCTGGCCACCGCCTTGATGCCGTCCAGCGCTTGCCCATCGGCCAGGCGCTGGCGCAGACCGTCGATATACGCGTCCCAGACTTTCTCGACCTGGGGCAGGCTGAACAGCAGCGTGATATTGACGTTGATGCCGTCGCGCGTGAGTTTGCGGAAGGCGATGACGCCGGCCGGCGTGGCCGGGATCTTGATCATCAGGTTCGGGCGTCCGACCGCCTGCCACAGGCGGCGCGCGGCGGCCAGGGTGCCGTCGGCATCGTTGGCCAGCAGCGGCGACACTTCGAGGCTGACATAGCCATCGTCGCGACCGCTTTCCTGATAGACGGGCAACATCAGATCGCATGCCATGCGCACATCGGGAATGACCAGCTCTTCGTAGGTACGCTCCGCATCGAGGCCGCGGCTCTTGAGCGCGGCGAGATCCTCGCGATAGCGTGCATCGGTGCTGATGGCCTTGTGGAAGATGGTGGGGTTGGAAGTCACCCCGGCGATGCCGTCTTGCTGGATCAGGCGGGCAAGTTCGCCACCCAGCAACAGTTCACGCGACAGATTGTCCAGCCAGATACGCTGGCCGAAAGGGCGAATGGCTTGTAAGCGGTTCATAACGTAGCGTCCAGGGATGAAGAATTATTATGACTACAGAATTGCCATCCTAACGCTACGCGCGGCGCAAGCCAAGCTCAAGCTCGCAGCACGCAGACAAATCCGCCACGGCGCGGGCCTGGGCCCGCCGCCGCCGCAGGGCACTAGACTTTGGCGTCGGGTTCCGCGATCCGATCGCGATTGAACACCACGCTGAAGGTACTGCCCTTGTCCGGCTCGCTGACGATCTCGAGGCGCGCCTGATGCCGCGCGATCACATGCTTGACGATGGCCAGGCCGAGGCCGGTGCCGCCGTTATTGCGCGAACGGCCGCGATCGACGCGGTAGAAGCGCTCGGTCAGGCGCGGGATATGTTCGCGCGGAATGCCGATGCCGTCGTCGCGGACCGAAAACGTCGCTTTCTCGCCGTCGTCGGCCCAGCTCAGGCGAATGCTGCCGCCGTCCGGGGTATAGCGCACCGCATTGGAGACCAGATTGCCGAAGGCCGAGTGCAGCTCTTGCGCACTGCCCCATAGCCAGGAGCCGCTGACCTGATCGAGACGGATATGATGCCGACCTTGCGACAAGCCTTCCGCTTCGACCATCAGCGTATCCAGCAACTCGCCCATATTGACCTTCTCGGTACCGAGCACCTTGGGACTGTTTTCCAGCCGCGACAAGGCCAGCAGGTCCTCGACCAGCGTCTGCATGCGCCGCGACTGCTCCATCATCATCGGCAGAAACTGGCGCAGGGCCGACGGATCGCTATCCGGCATATCGCTCAGCGTTTCGAGGAAGCCCCCGATCACCGTCAGCGGCGTGCGCAGTTCATGCGACACATTGGCGACGAAATCGCGGTGTACGGTCTGCACCCGCTCAAGCTGGGTAATATCGCGGCTCAACAACAGTTTGCGGGTCGAATCGAAAGGCACCAGCTGAATCGCCAGCACCAGCTCGCGCGGCTGCACCATTTTCAGGATGTGCGGCTGGCTGAAGCTGTCGGCCTTGATATAGGAATGGAAACCCGGCTGCCGGATCAGATTGAGCAGCAAATTGCCGACATCGCGCTTGCGGTCGAGACCGAAGTGCTCGACCGCCATCGGATTGAGCCACTCGATGCGATCGAATTCGTCGAGGACGACCACGCCATCCGGCATTGCCTCGCCGGCGTTGATGAAGCGCTCCAGCACGTTGGTCAACTTGCGCTTGCTCTGGCTTTGCGTGCGCACCAGCCGGTACAGGGTCATGAATACGTTATGCCAGACGCCGAAACCGTCCGGCACCCGCTCCGCCACCGGGTGCGTGAGCCAACGCAACAACATCGCCAGATGATAGAGGTGGAAAGCCAGGGTGAAACCCAGCCAGACCGCCACCGCGAGCACGCCATCCAGCGGACTGCCGCCCAGCCAGAACCCGATGCCGAGCGCGAAGGTCAGGGCCAGCCATACCAGCATGCGCCTCAGAAAATCTCGCAAGAGAACCCCTTATTGTTGCGTGGAAAAACGGTAGCCGGTACCGCGCACCGTCTGGATCAGATCGTCGTGCCGCGTCGCTTCCAGCGCGCTGCGCAGACGGCGGATATGCACATCGACCGTGCGCTCTTCGACAAAGACATGATCGCCCCACACCTGGTCGAGCAGCTGCGAACGCGAATGCACGCGCTCCGGATGTGTCATGAAAAAATGCAGCAACCTGAATTCGGTCGGACCGAGATCGATGGGCTGGCCGAGGCTCGTCACCCGGTGCGTGATCGGATCGAGCCGCAGGCCCTGCACTTCGACCGCATCGTCGGTCATCTGCGGCGCGCGACGGCGCAGCACCGCCTTGATCCGGGCGAGGAGCTCGCGCGGCGAAAACGGTTTGGTGATGTAGTCGTCCGCCCCGCTCTCCAGCCCCACGATCTTGTCCTGCTCGTCGGAGCGCGCGGTCAGCATGATGATGGGAATCGCACGCGTCCTCTCGTCGGCGCGCAGCTTCTTGGCGATGTCGATGCCGGATGCGCCCGGCAGCATCCAGTCGAGCAGAATCAGGTCCGGCAACGCGTTCTTGACCAGGGTCAGCGCCGCTTCGGCGGTACTCGCGCGCAGTACGTGGTGTCCTGCCTGCGTCAGGTTGAAGGCGATGAGTTCCTGAATGGCGGGTTCGTCTTCAACGAGCAGTATATTAGCGGCCATGGCGATCCAATGAGGGATTGAGCAATTATGGCAAGGATAGGAACTAACGATTACAGAAATATGACATTTCTTGGAAAATGAGACAGCAAATTCCCGCTTGTCGCCGCCGGGGCGAGGGCATGGACAAAAAAAACGGGCCTGTCAGATGGACAAGCCCGGAAAGGTCGTCGTCAACAATCCAGACAATGACTTGAGACCAGGGACAAAGAGATCACCAGGACAGTCGGTCCGCGCCACAACGGGAACAAAGGCACGGGCCGAGCGAATCCGGCAGCGAACGATTCGGCGCAAGCGCTTTGCCGTCCACTCGCTGCGTATTGTACGGCTGCGCCGATGCATGTTTAATGGTGTTCAGTCGTATTTTCGCAGCACTTGCTTTGGATTATAATTTTATCTGGCCAATTTTCCTTTTTTTCCAAACCATGGATCGCTTTGACAAGAAAATTCTCGCGGCTCTGCATGAAAATGCCCGGATTCGCTTCACCGAACTCGCGCGCCATGTGAATCTGTCTGCACCGGCAGTCGCCGACCGCGTGGAAAAGCTCGAACGCGCAGGCGTCATCCGCGGTTATCACGCCACGATCGATCTCGGCAAGCTCGGCTACCCGATCCAGTGCCTGATCGAACTGACGGTCAAGCACCTCGACTACTTTTCCGTGGTCGAGCAGGTGAGAGGCATGCCGGAGATCGTCGAGTGCTTCTCGGTCACCGGCACCAGCGGCCTGACGATCAAGGCGGCGGTCGACACCATGGCCACCTTGCAGGAGCTGATCGCCCGGCTGATGCAGTTCGGCGACACCAAAACCTCGATCGTGATCGACGTCCCGGTCGCGCCGCGCATCCCCGAAATCCACGCCGAAGACTGAAGCGCAGGCTGCGCGGCCCCCTACCAGGCCAGGCGCAGGCCGAGTTTGAGCTGCCAGGCCTGCTGCAGCGGCCCGTGCGCATCGTTCAAGACGAGGTCGCCGTATAGCCAGCGCGCACCCGGCCCCCATTGCATCTTGAATCCCGCCCCATAGCTCATCCAGCTGCCCCCCATATCGCCGGGGATGGCGAGTCCGTTCAGGTCGACAGTCATCGTGCCATTATATTGATGCCACCAGGACGCCTTCAGATGGACATCCCACGGATGCGCGTCCCCGCTGCGCATCAGGCCGAACACGGCGCCGACCCGCCCCAGCGTCGACGTCGCCCCTCCTCCGCTCACGCGCAGGCCATCGCTGGCGACAAAGCTGTCGCCATCCTGCCGCAGCATCAGCACTTGCAGTTGCGGTTCGATATAGCTGCCATTGCTCTTCGCCCCGAACCGTTGCCCCACTTCGGCGCCGGCCAGGTAGTAGGGCGTCTCCGCACTTGCGTCGACGATCGCGCCGGCCGTATCGCTCACGCTGAATTGATGCTGGGCCCAGCCGGCCATGGCCGTCAGATCGAGGTAGCGCTGCTGCTCGCCCTGCCAGGTGGCGTAAGCGCCCAGATAGCGGGTGTCGAGCGCGGCACTGCCATCGGCCGCCGCCGGCGTGGCATGGGTGACACCGAGGAAGCCGCCGAACACCCAGTCGCCATGCCCGGCATCGGCGCCCATCTGCACGCCGGAATACGGTTCGCTCCAGCTCTCGCCGCCCGGCCCGGCCAGCACCGACACGCCGCCGCCATAGGCGTTGAGCCATACCCCGCGCGCGTCCCGGCCCGCGCGGATCGCGTCCAGCCGCTGCTGCAGCGCCATGCTCTCGAGCAGGGCGAGCGCCAGGCTGGCGTCGAAGGTGCGCACCGCCGTCACCGCGGTGCTGGTCAAGCCGGCCTGACCGTTGTCGAGGCTGGCGCTGCCGGTGTCGGCATTGGTATAGAGATACCAGTTGCCGTCGCTCCCCTGCTTCACATCATATTTGTACGCGCCCACTTCCAGCAGATGGGCGAGCGAGAATCCGGCCGTGCCGGCCGCCAGACTCCGGGCGACGAGCCCGGTGCCGGCCGTCTTCGCCGTTGCCAGCGTGGCCGATGCATCGACCACCTTATGCTGGTAAGTCGGGTCGACGGCGGTGCTGCCGTCGTTGACGATCGCAAGCTGATGCTGACCGCTGTAGCTCCGGGTCAGCACCAATAGATCGCCGCGGCGGGCAGCCAGGTTTTCATGCATGACAAAACTGCCGCCGCTGCCATCCAGCGTTCCCACGGTCAAGGTCTTGTACGCTCCGCCGGGAACAAAGGCCACGCTGCCGCCGTTCAAGGTCAAGTGATCGATAGGCGCCACGCCGTTTTCATACACTTGCACGCTGCCGCCCGTGTTGATCGCGGCCTGCGACACGATGGCGCCGGCATACAGGTTCAGCATGCCGCCGGAATTCACCAGGCTGCCGCTGGCCATCCCGCCGGAACTGACGTTCTGGGCGCCGCCGTTTTCCACCAGCGTCGAGGCGGCGACGCCGCCGGCAAGCAGGTCCTGCCGGCCGCCGGAATGGACGATGGCGGACACCGCCCGGCCGTTGGACGACACCGTCTGCATCCCGCCGGCGGACAGCTGCGTGGCCGACGCCAGGCCGCCATCCAGAATCGTCTGCGTTCCGCCCTCTGCCACCGTACCCGAGGTATCGATCGCGCCGGAGAAGACCCACTGCGCGCCCCCCACGATCTGGCTGCCAGTCGCGCGGGCCCCGGACTCCAGATTTTGCGTGCCGCCACTCGCGACGGTCATCGCCGAGGCTATGCCGCCGGACAACACATCCTGCACGCCGCCGGCGCTGACCCGGCCGCCGGTAGCGAGGCCGCCGGACGACACATACTGCACGCCCCCGCTAGACAGCATGGTCGCCGAAGCCACGCCGCCCGCCAGAATCGTCTGCGTCCCGCCCGCCGCCAGCGAAGCCGAAAGATCGAGCGCACCGCTGGACACATTCTGCACGCCGCCATGAATCAGGGCCGCCTGCGCCACACCGCCCGCCGATACATTCTGTACCCCGCCGCTCGCGACGAGCGTCGCCGACGCCACCCCGCCGCTCAATACATTCTGCGTGCCGCCGTCATCCACCACACTCGAACCGGCGATCGCGCCGGAGGCGACATTCATGCTCCCGCCGCTCAATATCGACGTTTCATTCACGATGCCGCCCGCCATGACGTTCTGCACGCCCCCCGCGGCCAGCGTGGTTCCGGTGGCGATGCCGCCGGAATTCACCGTCTGGGCACCGCCGTCGAGCACCTGCGTACCGCGCGCCGATCCGCCGGAGGACAGGGTTTGCGCACCGCCCGAGGAGAGAATGCTGGAAATCGCCAGACCGCCCGAATCCACCGTCACCACGCCGCCGCTGCTCACCGAGGTCGCCGATGCCACACCGCCGGCACCGACCGCAAGTTGCCCGCCGCCGAGCAGCGTCGTGGCCGAGGCGACACCGGACGATGCGACAGTCAACCCGCCACCGCTGCTGACCGTCGTACTCGTCGCCAGACCGCCGGACAGGTTTACCGCGCCGCCGCCGGCCACCGTGGTATTCAGAACATAACCCTCGGGGTAAACGTTTTGCACACCGCCGCTGGCCACCGTCGCGGAGTAGGCGCTGCCCCCGGCAGAGACGTTCTGCACGCCGCCGCCGAGGATGGCGGTCGCCGACGCCACCCCGCCGGAAACGGTTTGCAGGCCGCCGGCGCTGATCGCCGCCGACACGGCGAGCCCACCGCTAGACACGTTCTGCGCGCCGCCGCTGGATACCGCCGTCATCGATGCGACCCCGCCGGACAGGACGTTCTGTGCGCCACCTGCGTTTACTGCGCCCGATACCACCACCGCGCCGGAATAGAGATTCTGTGCGCCCCCCTGCAGCAAAGTCCCTTGCACCGTCGCCCCCGACGACACGTTCTGCTCACCGCCGCTGTTCACCGTCGTCGCCGATGCGACGCCACCCGCGAGCACATTCTGCGCGCCGCCCGAGCCCACGGCAGCCGACAGGGCGAGCCCGCCAGCGGACACATTCTGCGCGCCACCGCTGTTCACCGTCGTCATAGACGCCACGCCGCCGGAGAGCACATTCTGGGCGCCGCCCGAGTCGACCACGCCCGACGCCACCGCCGCGCCGGAGAATATATTCTGCTCGCCCCCGAGCAGCCGGGTCGCCTGCACCGTCGCCCCGGACGACACATTCTGGGCGCCGCCGCTGCTGATCGTCGCCGCCGACGCCACCCCGCCGGACTGCACATTCTGCACTCCACCCGAGCTGATCGCCGCCGACAGCGCAAGCGCACCGACAGACACATTCTGCGCCCCGCCGTCCGTCACCACCGTCGCCGAGGCCACACCGCCGGACGACAGGTTCTGCACCCCGCCCGAGCCGACGGCGGCCGACAGCGCGAGCCCGCTGGCGAACACATTCTGCGTGCCGCCCTCGATCGCGGTCGCACTGGCGACCCCGCCCGAATTCACATTCTGCGTGCCGCCGTCAGCCACCGTCGTCGCCGACGCCACCCCGCCGTTCTGCAGATACTGCACGCCGCCCGACGCCACCTCTCCCGCCAGCGCGCTCCCCCCGTACACTACATATTGCGTGCCGCCCGCCAGCTCAAAGCCCTGCGCGACGCCGCCGCTGGACACATACTGCACGCCGCCGCCCGACACCGTCGTCGCCGAGGCCAGCCCCCCCGCCGACACCTGCTGCACCCCGCCCGAGCTCACCGTGTCCGCGCTGGCGACGCCACCGGACAGGATACGTTGCACGGCACCCGAGCCCACGGCCGTCGCCGATGCCACCCCGCCGGAACTGACCGTCTGCGCGCCCCCCGCCGCCAGCGTCGCCCCCTGCGCCAGACCGCCCCCGGTGATCACCTGCAGCCCGCCACTATTCACCGCCGTCGCCGACGCGACCCCACCGCTCCACACATACTGCACGCCCACCGAACCGACCGCGGTCGACGTCGCCGCCGCGCCCGAGTACACGTTCTGTATTCCGCCGTCGGTCAGCAAGGTTCCCTGCGTCGCCCCGCCGGCCGAGACGTTCTGGTAACCGAAGCCGCTCACCGTCGTTGCCGACGCCGCCCCGCCGGACAACACCGTTTCGGTGCCGCCGCCGCTGACCACGCTCGCGCTGGCCAAGCCACCGGAAGCGATCGTCTGCTGCCCGCCGTAGAGCACGGTGGTCGCCGATGCCACCCCGCCGTTCGACACGGTTTGCGAAGCGCTCGCCGCGAGCGTGCCCGACAGCCCCAGCCCGCCCGAGCCGATGGCGACCTGCCCACCGCTCGACACCAGGGTCGTCGAAGCCACGCCGCCCGAACCGACGCTGAGCAGGCCGCCGTTATTCACCCATGTCGCACTCGCCTGGCCGCCCGAACCGGCACTGAGCAAGCCACCGCTATTCACCAGCGCTCCGATCGCCTGGCCGCCTTGCAGACTGGCGACGCCGCCGCTGTACACCGTCGTCCCCACGGTCTGGCCCCCGGACGAGACGGTCTGCACACCGGCATTGAACACCAGGGTCTGCGAGGCGACACCGCCGCTCAGCACCGTTTGCGCGCCCGCGCTGGAAACCATCGTCGAGGTCGCCGTCCCGCCGCCCGACACGCTCTGCAAGCCGCCGCCCGATACCGTGGTCAGGCTCGCCACCCCGCCGCCGAACAGATTCTGCACCC
>NZ_KE383963.1:4386-5754 GCF_000422925.1 Paludibacterium yongneupense DSM 18731 | reverse complement strand
ACAGATTCTGCACCCCGCCCGCGAGCAGGGTTTCCTGCTGCGTGCTCGCGCCGTTGCTGACGTTCTGCACCCCGCCGTCCGTCACCACCGTCATCGAGGCGACGGCGCGAGGCGTCAGATTCTGTATCCCGCCCGAACCGACGGTGGCCGACAGCGCGAGCCCGCTGACGAACACATTCTGCGTGCCGCCCTCGATCGCGGTCGCGCTGGCGACCCCGCCGGCCGAGACAAACTGCGCCCCGCCGCTCGCTATCGTGCCCGAGGTATCCACCCCGCCGTACAGATATTGACGCGCCCCGCTCGATATCGTCGTTTGCGAAGCCACTCCGCCGGTGGAGACAAACTGCGCCCCACCGCTCGATATCGTGCTCGACGTTGCCACCCCGCCGTACAGATATTGGCGGCCCCCGCTCGATATCGTCGTCTGCGAAGCCACACCGCCCACCGAGACGGTTTCGGCCCCCCCTGCCAGTACCGTCTGCACGGCCACCCCGCCCGAAGACACGTTCTGCGTCCCGCTACCCGCGACAGTCGTCGCCGACGCCACCCCGCCGGAACTGACCGCCTGTACCGCGCCCGCCGCCAGTGTCGTCCCCTGTGCGAGACCGCCGCCGGTGAGTACCTGCAGCCCGCCGCTGTTCACCGCCGTGGCCGACGCGACCCCACCACTCCACACATACTGCACACCCACCGAGCCGACCGCGGTCGACGTCGCCGCCGCGCCCGAGTACACATTCTGTATACCACCGCCGGAGAGCAAGGTCCCTTGCGTTGCCCCGCCGGCCGAGACGTTCTGGTAACCGAAGCCGCTCACCGTCGTCGCCGACGCCGCCCCGCCGGACAACACCGTTTCGGTGCCGCCGCCGCCGACCACGCTCGCGCTGGCCAAGCCACCGGAAGCGATCGTCTGCTGCCCGCCGTTGAGCACAGTGGTCGCCGACGCCACCCCGCCGTCCGACACGGTTTGCGAACCGCTGAGCGCAAGCGTGCCCGACAGCCCCAGCCCGCCCGAGCCGATGGCGACCTGCCCTCCGCTCGACACCAGGGTCGTCGAGGCCACGCCGCCCGAACCGACGCTGAGCAGGCCGCCGTTATTCACCAGGGTCGCGCTCGCCTGGCCGCCTTGCAGACTGGCGACGCCGCCGCTGTACACCGTCGTACTCACGGCCTGGCCCCCGGATGAGACGGTCTGCACGCCGGCATTGAACACCAGGGTCTGCGAGGCGACGCCGCCGCTCAGCACCGTTTGCGCGCCATCGCTGGAAACCATCGCCGAGGTCGCCGTCCCGCCGCCCGACACGCTCTGCAAGCCGCCGCCCGATACCGTGGTCAGGCTCGCCACCCCGCCGCCGAACAGATTCTGCACCC
>NZ_KE383963.1:0-4004 GCF_000422925.1 Paludibacterium yongneupense DSM 18731 | reverse complement strand
ACAGATTCTGCACCCCGCCCGCGAGCAGGGTTTCCTGCTGCGTGCTCGCGCCGCTGCTGACGTTCTGCACCCCGCCGCTGATCGCGGCGCCGACGGCAGCCGCGCCGGACGACAGATTCTGCACCCCGCCCGACGCCACCGTCGTCGCCGAAACCAAGCCGCCCGCCGACACCGTTTGCACCCCCCCCGACTGCACCGTGGCCGACAAGGACTGCCCACGGTCGAGCACGGTTTCCACCCCATCGATCACGCTGCCTTGCGCGCTGCCCCCCGCCGACACGAGCTGCAGGCCACCCGCGGCGATCAGACTGCCGCTGGCGAGCGCGCCCGAACCGACGGACACCACCGCACCGCTTTCCACCGTCGCCGCGCTGGCTGAGCCGCCGTTGAGCGCGAGCGCGGCGCCGTTTTCCAGCGTGATGGAGAGGGCGCTGCCGCCGCGATCGACTTGCTCGACACCGCCCGACTGTACCGTGCCGGTCACGGTCATGCCGCCGATCTGGACGTACTCGGTACCGACCACCTGACTGCCCTGTGCGCTGCCACCCGCCGACACGATCTGCAAGCCGCCGGCGGCGATGAGACTGCCGCTGGCGGTCGCCCCCGAGCCGACATAGGCCACCGCCCCACTCGCGATGGCTGCCGCGCTCGCCTCCCCTCCATTGAGCGCGATCACGCCGCCGCTGGCCAGGGTGGTGGAGATAGCCATGCCGCCGCTTTGCACTTTCTGCACCCCGGCGGCACTGATCGTCACATTCGACCCGACGCCACCGGACAGGATGGTCTGCACGCCGCCACTCAGCTCGGCACCGATGTCCACGCCGCCGGCATAGACAATCTGCGCCCCGCCCCGGCTCAGAACCGTCTGCGAGGCCACGCCGGATTGCATCACATACTGTGTCGCCCCCGAACTCACCGTCGTCGACACTGCCTCGCCGCCGGACGACACGAACTGCGTGCCGCCGCTCGACAGCGTGTTGGATGTCGCCAGCCCGCCATACAGGTATTGCAGCCCCCCGCTCGAAATCGTGGTCAGCGAAGCGACCCCGCCGGCCCAGACGGTTTCGGCGCCGCCAGACAGCACCGTCTGCACCGCCACCCCGCCGCTCCAGACCGCCTGCGTGCCCGCCGCATAGACGGTGGCCAGATCGGCCACCCCGCCCGAGTACACGTTCTGCGCGCCGCTGCTGACCACCGTCGTTGCCGAGGCCACCCCGCCGGTCCAGATCTTCTGCAGCCCGCCTGAACTGATGGCGCCACCGAAGGCGATGCCACCGGAGGAAATCGCCTGCGAGCCGCTGCCCGACACCGCCATGGCCGAGGCCACCCCGCCGTCCAGCACATTCTGCTGCCCGCCGCTGTTCAACGTGGCCGACAGGGATACGCCGCCCGAGCTGACGATTTCCGCTCCCCCCGACAGGAGCACCGTCGCCGAGGCCAGCCCTCCCGTACCGATGCGCACGCTACCACCGGTCGATACCGTGCTCGATATTGTGGTGCCGCCGGAATCGACGTTCTGCACCCCGCCCAAGAGCACGGTATTGCTCAGCGTGACCCCTGCCGCCCCGACGTGCTGTGCGCCCGCCGACACCTGCTCGCCGCTGACCGTCGTGCCGACCACATCGCCGGTAAAGTCCGCTCGCGCGGGTGCGGCAGCCAGCCACAGCCCCAGCATTGACAGCAGCAAGCTCGGCAAGGTGCGCGGAGCGACACCGAAGTGGCGGCACCCGTATTTACGACGCAGGGAGAGGGGTTTCATCGGCGAGTCCTCGTTAGCGGCGAAACGTGGCGGCGCGTTCGAACGCAGCACAGTAAACCGCTTGTTTAAATTGATTAAATTGAGTCTAATCAATCAAACCGAGTCGATATGTACGCAAAAATCATTAATATCTGACATCTACGATCAATAAACGCTTATGCACGGCAACGGCGAGGCGATGGAAAAGGAGAAAAGAGGGGGGGCAGGGGGCCGCGCGTACAGCCGCGCGGCCCCCTGCCGTCTTACCAGGCGTATTTCAGCCCGAGTGTGAGCTGCCATTCCTGCTGCACCGGACCGTTCGAGGCCGTGCGCGAGACTTCGCCGTAAGCCAGGCTGTTGTTATCCTTGCCTAGTTTGACGTTGAAGCCTGCGCCATAGCTGAGCCAGCTGCCGGTATAGTCGCTGGCCAGTTTGGTGCCGTTGAGATCAACATTGAAGTTGCCGTCGAACTGCTGCTGCAAGGAGGTTTTGAGATAGACGTTGTACGGATGTTCGACATCGCTGCGCAGCAGGCCCAGCGCCACGCCTATCCGTCCCAGGGTCGCGTTCACCGCGTCGCTGCTGACTTGCAGGCCGTCGCTGGCGGTAAAGCTGCCGCTGTTCTGGTGCTGCACGGTCAGTTGCGCCTGCGGCTCGACATAGACGCCTCCCGCCGTCAGCGTGAAGCGCTGCCCGACTTCCCCACTCAGTTGGTAGTAAGGCGTGCTCACATTGCCGCTGACCCCGGCGCCCGCCGTATCGCTGACGCTGAAGTCATGCTTGGCGGTACCGGCCATCGCGACCAGATCGATGTAGCGCTGCTGTGCATCTTGATGCGTGGCATAGGCGCCCAGATAGTAGCTGTCCACCTTGGCGTTGCCGTCGACCGCGTCCGGGGTCGCATGCGTCGTGCCGAACAGCCCGCCGAACACCCAGCCACCGCGTGCCGTATCCGCACCGACCTGCACCCCGCTATAGGACTCGTTCCACTTCACGCTGCCGGCACCGGTATCGCTGCCCAGCCGGCCGCCATAGGCGCGCACCCAGGCGCCGACGCTGCCGCTCGCGTTGCGCACATCGCCCAGACGCTGCGACAGGGTCTGGTTTTCCACCTGCCCCAGCATGAAGCTCGCGCCGAAGGTGCGCGCCCCCGCCACCGCGGTGCTGGTCAGCCCCGGTTTCGAGTCGTTGCCGATATTGCCGTCGGTGATCGCACTGCTGTCGGTATACAGATACCAGCTGCCATCGCTGCCCTGCTTGAGGTCGTATTTATACGGCCCGACCTCGACCAGGTGGCTGAGGCTGAAACTGCCGGTACTGGCCGCACTCAGATTGCGGCTCGCCACCGCGGCGGTGGCCACCGTCGCCGCCGCGCCGGCCGCGTCGACCACCTTGTGCCGATACGCGAGATCGGCATGCGCCCCGCCTTCGTTGGCGATGTCCAGCGTGTGCTTGCCGCTATAGCTCGTGCCGATCACCAGCAGATCGCCCTGCTCGGCCGCGACATTCTCGCGCATGGCGAAGGTGCCGCCACTGCCGTCCAGCACCCCCACGGTCAAGCTCTTGTAGCCCCCCGTCGGGTTGAAGCTGACCTTGCCGCCGTTGAGCGTCAGATGGTCGATGGGCGCGACGCCGTTCTCCATCACCTGCAAGCTGCCGCCGTTATTGATCACCGGCATGGAAGCGGTGCCCGCGCTATACAGATTGAGCGTGCCGCCCGAGTCCACCGTCGTCGCCGCCGCCGTGCCGCCCGAGCTCACGTTCTGCACCCCGGCAGCGGACACCGATGTCGACGAGGCCACCCCGCCGCCGAATACGTTCTGGCTGCCGTCGCTGATGATGGTGCCCTGCGCCAGCCCGCCCGAACTCACGTTCTGCACCCCGCCGCTGACGATGGTGGTGCTCGAGGCGACGCCGCCGTCGAGGATGTTCTGCACCCCGTCGCCGAGGGTGGTGCCCTGCGCCAGCCCGCCCGAGCTCACGTTCTGCACCCCGCCGCCTATCACGGTGCTGCTGGTGGCGATGCCGCCGCTCAGGACATTCTGCACGCCGTCAGCTTCGACCGTGGTCGAGGTGACATTGACGCCGGAGCCGACATTCATCGTGCCGCCCGCGTCGATTGTATCGATGACGATCGCGCCATCGATGGCGTTTTGCACCCCGCCCTGGAACACGAGGCTGGACACGGCCGTGCCACCCGAGCTGACGGTCTGCGCGCCGCCGATCGAGATCACCGTGCCCGAAGCCACACCGCCGTTGAACACGG
>NZ_AUGZ01000024.1 GCF_000422925.1 Paludibacterium yongneupense DSM 18731 | reverse complement strand
TGTTCACGACGGACAAGCCGATCGTGTTTGCGTTCCACGGCTACCCTTGGCTGATCCACCGTCTGACCTACCGTCGCAACGGTCACGACAACCTGCATGTGCGGGGGTATATCGAGGAAGGGACGACGTCGACGCCGTTCGACATGGTGGTGATGAACCAGGTTGACCGGTACACGCTGGCGATGGACGTGATCGACCGGGTGCCAGGGCTGAAGGGTATAGGCGCGCATGCCCGGCAGCGGTTCGCGAACAAGCTGATCGAGCACAAGCAGTACATCCATGCGCACGGGGATGACATGCCGGAAGTCCGCGACTGGAAGTGGCCGCTCTGAGCGGGGCACGCGCTAGGGAAAGCGGCCGCCTGCGGCCGCTTTTTTTATTTCACCATGCCCCAGTGCCGCATTTCGCTGGGCAGCGCCACCGCAAGACATGGCGGTGTCAGCAATGACTTGGCCCAGCCGGCTCCGACCGTCATGCCGCGCTGCGCGCGCAGACTTGCGGCGAGGCGTGGATGCGACAGCGCGGATCCCGCACATGCCGGTGGCGTTCATTGCCGGGAACAGGGGTCACGAAAAATAGCAAGACGAGTGCCGTCCCCTCATAGCCTGCCCACTCCGCCATCCACCTGCAGTTCTGCGCCGACGACGAAGCTGGCCTCGTCGGAGGCCAGGAACACGGCGGCCTTGGCCAACTCCCACGGCCTACCCAGACGGCCGAGGGGTACCCGTTTCCTGATCTGGTCGCGCAAGGCATCTTGCTCTTCCGGCGGCAGGCCCAGCTTGCCCAGCGCAGCCGTCTCGGTCGGGCCGGGGCTCAGGCCGTTGACCCGGATGCCGCGTGCCAGCAGTTCGCCAGACAGGGTGCGGGCCAGCGAAAGCAGTCCCGCCTTGCTCGCGGCATAGGCACTGCTCTGCGGCAGGCCGATGTGGGCGCTGACAGAGCCGCACAGGATCACGGAGGACGGGTTCGCCAACAGGGGCAGCAGGGACTGGACGAGAAAGAACGGGCCCTTGAGGTTGATGTCCATGAGCCGGTCGTAAGCGCTCTCGTCCCATTCCTGCAACGGACGGTGGGTCACGTCGCCAGCATTCACGTACAGCACATCGAGGCGCGGCCACTGCTGCGCGATCCGTTGCGCCAGCGTGCGCTGACCGGCGATATCGCCGGCATCGCTCTGAAGCAGCAGCACGGAATCGCCCAGTTCCCGGCCCGCGGCGGACAGGGCGGTCTGGCTGCGCCCTGTGATGGCGACCGTGGCGCCTTCGGCCAGGAACTGGCGTGCGGTTTCCAGCCCGATACCGCTGGTGCCCCCGGTGATGAGTGCGTATTTGTCTTGAAGTCGTGGCATGCCGTTGCTTCCCGAAGAGAATGGAAACGGTATTATTCAATCAATAGTATACTTTGCATAGTAGGCACCGTTTGGATACTAAAGGAGCGAATGGACAGCCATGGCACTTCTCGACAACACACGGCCGCAAGTGATTCCTGCGGAGGTCCGATCTGCGGAACGCTGTCCGATGGTGGACTTCGTGAACCTGATTTCGGGCAAGTGGGCCATCCCCATCCTGTACCGGCTGATCGTCATCGATGCCCCCGTGCGCTTCAGCGATCTGCAGCGCGCGGTGGCGCCGATCACGCAGAAGGAACTGACCAAGCAACTGCGTCTGTTCGAGCAGCGCGGACTGGTCCGCCGCACGGTCTACGCCGAGGTGCCGCCACGGGTGGAATACGAGGTTACCGAGCTGGGCAAGACCTTGCGGGCCACGTTGGACTCGCTGGCCGGCTGGATGCGAAGCCATGGGGAGCAGCTGGCGCGCGCGTGAGACGGCCGCGTGGGCATCCACCGCACTATGCGCACCGGTCGGTCCGCCGACCGGTGCCGCGCCTGTCAAGCGGGCCGCCATTCGCGGCGCACATCGCGGACGACTCCGACCATGGTACGCAAGGCGGCCTCGACCTCGGCCCAGGTTCGCGTTTTCAGCCCGCAATCGGGATTGACCCACAGCCGCTCGACCGGAATCACGGACCGTGCGCGATCGAGCAGGCTGCGCATGGCCGCCGCCGTCGGCGGGCGCGGGCTGTGGATGTCGTAGACGCCGGGGCCGATTTCGTTGGGGTAGGAGAAATTCCCGAAGGCCTCCAGCAGCTGCATGTCCGAACGCGATGTTTCGATCGTGATGACGTCGGCGTCGAGCGCGGCGATCGCCGGCAGGATATCGCTGAACTCGGCGTAGCACATATGAGTGTGCACCTGGGTTGTGTCGGCCAGCGCGCGGCAGGCCAGTCGAAAGGCGGCCACCGCCCAGTCCAGATAGGCTGGCCGCTCGTCGCCACGCAGGGGTAAACCTTCGCGCAACGCCGGCTCGTCGACCTGGATCACGGCGATGCCGGCGGCTTCGAGGTCGAGTATTTCCGCGTTCAAAGCCAGCGCGATCTGGCGGCAAACCTGTGCGCGCGGCAGATCGTCGCGGACGAAGGACCATTGCAGCAGGGTGACCGGACCGGTCAGCATTCCCTTGACCGGTCGCGCGGTCAAACTCTGTGCATAGCGCGCCCATTCTACGGTGATCGGCGCCGGGCGTTCGACATCGCCAAAGAGGATGGGCGGCTTGACGCAGCGGCTGCCGTAGCTCTGTACCCAGCCGAGCCGGGTGTGGGCGAAGCCGGTCAGAGCGGCAGCGAAGTATTCCACCATATCGTTGCGTTCGGCTTCTCCATGTACCAGCACATCGAGGCCGATGGCCTCCTGGCGCGCGATGCAGGAGGCGATTTCCCTGCGCATCGCCTCCTGGTAGGCCGCCTCGCCCAGCGCCCCCTGCCGGTACGCGGCACGCGTTTCGCGGATGGCTGCGGTCTGCGGGAAGGAGCCGATAGTGGTGGTCGGCAACAGCGGCAAAGCCAGCCGCTCGCGCTGCAGCGCCGCACGCTGTGCGTAGGGACTGTCGCGTCTGGGGGCGTCAGCGGCGAGGGCGGACACTTGCGCTTGAACCCGGGGGAGATGAATGCGCAGGCTGCGACGCCGGGTCTCGCACGCGTAGCGGCTGCCCGCCAATTCGTTTTCGATGGCGGCGGCGCCGAGTTGCAAGCCACGCTGTATCGTTTTCAACTCGTTGAGCTTCTGCACCGAGAAGGCGAGCCAGGTTTTGATGTCCTGTGCCAGGTCGATTTCCTGGGCCAGGTCGTATGGACAATGCAGCAACGAGCAGCTGGGGGCAAGCCAGGGAGCCGTGCCGAAAGTGCTTTGCAGGGCATGGACCTGCGCCAGCACGGCGTCCAGGTCGGCGCGCCAGACGTTGCGTCCGTCGATGATCCCGGCCGAAAGAACGCGCCCGGCCGGCCAGTTGGCCGCGAAAGCGGCGGCCTGATGGGGGGCGCGCACCAGGTCGAGGTGCAGCCCGGCGAGCGGGAGGGCATTGATCCAGCCGGCATGGGCGTCGATCGGCCCAAAATAGCTGGCCAGCATCAGCCGCGCCGGCGAGGCGCATAGCGCACGCCAGCTCTCGCCGGCCGCGGCGACCCAGTCCGGCGGCAGATCGAGCACCAGCGCCGGTTCGTCTATCTGTATCCAGTCGGCGCCGGCGGCCGTCAACTGCCCAAGCAACTCGACATAGGCCGAAGTCAGCGCCGGCAGCAGGGCAAGGCGATCGAAACCGGCCTCGAGGCTGCGCCCCAGCCAGAGCAGGGTGAGCGGGCCGATCAGTACCGGCTTGGCCGGGATGCCGAGCGCCTGCGCCTCCCGCCACTGTTCGAGCAGCGGCGAGGCATCGGCATGGAAATGCATGTCGGCTTCCCACTCCGGGACCAGATAGTGGTAATTGGTATCGAACCACTTCTTCATGGCCATGGCCTGTTGGGTCGCGTTGCCGCGGCCGAGTTCGAAGTACTGTGCCGCTGACAATGCCGAGGCCTCGAAGCCGAAGCGCCGCGGCAAGGCGCCGAGCAGGCGCAGGTTGTCGAGGACATGGTCGTATAAGGAAAAGTCGCCGACCGCGACGCGGTCGACTCCGGCCCCGCGTTGCAGTAACCAGTGCCGCTGCCGCAGTTCGCGGGCCTGGCGCGCCAGGCCCGCTTCATCGCACTCGCCATGCCAGTATGCCTCCAGCAAGGTTTTGAGTTCGCGTTTGGCGCCGATGCGCGGAAAACCGGAGAGGTGGACTAGGGTCATTCCATTTCCTTGGAGGGTCGAAACCCCGCCCCTTCAGGGCGAAATCGCGGCGCTACCCCGGTCTGAAGGCCGGAGATGGGGTTGTCGGGTGTCGGGGAGAGGTTCGAGCATCGGGCATTTTGCTGTATGATGCAATTTCATTATATTTGTCATCTTGGTGAAAAATATTCATGAAACAAAGCCCGCTCGAGTTACGCCACTTGCGGACCGTGCAAGCGCTGGCCGAAACCGGCAGCGTATCGCAGGCGGCCAAGCGGCTGTTTTTGACCCAGTCCGCGTTGTCGCATCAGATCCGTCTGCTGGAAGAAATGTATGGTCTGGCCCTGTTCGAGCGAAAAACCGTGCCCTTGAAGTTTTCGCCGGCCGGAGAGCGCTTGCTGGCACTCGCGCGCACCATGCTTGCCCAGGTCGCCGCGGCGGAACGCGATCTGGCGCGTCTGCGTCAGGGCGATGCCGGCGAGTTGCGGGTGGCTGTCGAATGCCATACCTGCTTCGACTGGCTGATGCCGGCGATGGACATCTTCCGCCTGCATTGGCCGGCCGTGGAGCTGGACATTGTCTCGGGCTTCCATGCCGATCCGGTCGGCCTGCTTGTGTCAGGACGGGCCGATCTCGCGGTGGTGTCCGAAGCAGAAGAGCAGGACGAAGTCGTCTATCTGCCTCTGTTCGCCTACGAAATGGTGCTTATCGTCGCGCGCGATCATCCGCTGGCCGGCAAGCGGGTGTGGGAGGCCGCGGATTTCGCGGACGAAACCTTGATCAGCTATCCGGTGCCGGATGCGATGCTCGATCTGATGCGCAAGGTGCTGAAGCCGGCCGGCGTCACACCGGCTGCGCGCCGCAGCAGCGAGTTGACGGTGGCCATCATCCAGTTGGTGGCGAGCCGGCGCGGGGTGGCGGCGCTGCCATTCTGGGCGGTCAAGCCGTATCTGGAGCGAGGCTACGTCGTGGCCAGGCGGATAGGTGAGAAGGGTTTGATCAGCGAGCTGTACGCGGCCTTGCGCAGCGCAGACGCCGAGCTCGCGTACGCCCGGGATTTTGTTGCGACGGTGCGTGAAACCAGTTTTGCGACCTTGCCGGGTTTGTCGACCCTGGACCCGGCGGGGAGCTAGGCGCTCGCGCGGCGGGAGGCCTGCCGACGACGGGCAGCGCTCTCGCCGCGCGCGGCTTCTAGTCGCGCTCGGTGCCGCTCATGCCGAGTTCCTGCATTTTCCGGGTCAAGGTGTTGCGTCCCCAGCCCAGCAACTGTGCGGCTTCGACCTTGCGCCCGCCGGTATGCGACAGGCCCGCGCGGATGCAGCTCTCTTCGAAACGGCGAGTGAGGTCATCGATGATGCCGATCTCGCCCGCCTTGAGGCGGCGCGTGACTTCGTCCGCCAGACCGCGCGCCCAGTCCTGCGCCCGAGGCGGCTGTGCGGAAGCGGTGTCTGCCGCAACCGGTTCTTCATGAATCGACGGCGCGCGCAGTTCCGGGGGCAGATCGGAGACCTCGACGGTCTGGCCGGGCGCCATCACGCTGATCCATTGGCACAGGTTTTCCAGTTCCCGGACATTGCCTGCGAAAGGATAGGCCTGCACGAACTCCATCGCCGTTTCGCTCAGGCGCTTGGTCTCGACGCCGAGATTGGATGCGCTCTTGGCCAGGAAATGGCGCGCGAGCAGCGGGATGTCCTCGCGGCGCTCGCGCAGGGGAGGCAAGCGCAGCCGGATGACGTTGAGACGGTGGAACAGGTCTTCGCGGAACTGTCCGTGGCGCACCCTATCCTCCAGATGCTGGTGGGTGGCCGCGATGACCCGGACATTGGCCTTGATCGGTGTGTGCCCGCCGACGCGGTAAAAATGGCCGTCTGACAGCACTCGCAGCAGGCGCGTCTGCAGTTCGATCGGCATGTCGCCGATTTCGTCCAGGAACAGTGTGCCGCCTTCGGCTTCTTCGAAGCGGCCGCGGCGCGTGGCCAGGGCGCCGGTAAAGGCCCCTTTTTCATGGCCGAACAGCTCGCTTTCGAGCAGGTCCTTGGGAATGGCTGCAGTATTCAGGGCAATGAAGGGGCGCGTCGAACGCACCGAATGCCGGTGCAGGGCTTCGGCCACCCGCTCTTTACCCGTGCCCGATTCGCCGGTGATGAGGACGGTGACGCTGGACTGCGACAGGCGGCCTATGGCGCGAAACACATCCTGCATCGCGGGAGCCTGCCCGAGCAGGACGGGCAGGGCATCGGCATCGTCGCCCGCATCGCTCGACGGTACGCTCTCGGCCAGCGCGCGCTCGATCAGGGCGACGGCCTGGTCGACGTCGAAGGGCTTGGGCAGATATTCAAAAGCGCCGCCCTGGAAAGCGGAAACGGCGGAGTCGAGATCGGAATGCGCGGTCATGACGATGACCGGCAGCTGGGGATGCTCGGCCTTGACCCGCGACAAGAATTTCAAGCCGTCGGTTCCCGGCATGCGTATGTCGCTGATGATGGCGCGGGGCGTGGCGTCGTAGAGCGCATTGAGCGCATCGTCGGCACTGGCAAAGCTGTCGAATGCGATTCCGCTTCGACCTAGCGCTTTTTCCAGTACCCAGCGGATCGCTTTGTCGTCATCAATGATCCATACCGGGTTCGTCATTATGGGTGGCTCCTTTATGCTTATGTTTGTATCTCAATCCCGAACGGCAGCCGCTGCAGGTGCCCCACTCAGTCGTTGGTAAACGGCAACATCACGGTAAAACCGGTCTGGCCCGGGCGCGATTCGAATTCGATGCTTCCGCCGTGCTGATGCACGAAAGCCTGCGCCAGTGTCAGGCCAAGGCCCGTGCCTTCGGCCCGGCCGGTGACCAGCGGATGAAAGATGTGATCGCGGATGTCCTCCGGTATGCCGGGGCCATTGTCGACAATCTGCAATTTCAGTGCCAGGGCATAGCGCTTGCGCGCCAGCGTCACCTGCCGGGACACCCGCGTGCGCAAGACCACCTCGCCTTTTCCCTTCATCGCCTGCACCGCGTTTTTGACGATATTCAGCACCACCTGTATCAACTGCTCCTTGTCCGCGATCAGGGCCGGCAGGCTGACGTCGTAGTCGCGCCGCACCGACAGCGAGGTCGGGTACTCGGCCAGAACGATGCTGCGCACGCGCTCCAGCACTTCGTGGATATTGATTTCGCTGCTGATGTGACGCCGGTGCGGGGCCAGCATCCGGTCGACCAGCGACTGCAGGCGCAGGGCCTCCTCCTTGATGACTTCGGTATATTCCATCAGCTCGGGGCGGTCGGCGATTTCATGTTCGAGCAGCTGTGCCGCGCCGCGGATGCCGCCGAGCGGGTTCTTGATCTCGTGCGCAAGATTGCGGATCAGCTCGCGATTGGCCTGGTGCTGCAGCAGGCGGCGTTCTTCGTTGGCGATCTTGAGCTGCTGGTCGAGCGGTCGCAGCTCAAGCAGTGCCAATCCGGCGTCCGGTTCTATCGGGGTGATCGACAGGGCGATGTGCAGGGGAAGATCGTTATGCAGGGGCAGGAGTTCGAGGTCATGCTCGATATAGCTGGCATTGTGCTGCAGCGAAGTGTCGAGCGCGAGCAGCAACGGCTGGCTGTCGCGGAACAGATCGCCGAGCTTGTGCCGCAGCAGCTCGCGGCGGCCGAGGGCCAGCAAGCTTTCGCAGGCGGGATTGACGAATTCCAGGCCGCCGTCGGCTCGGACGATCAATACCGGCGTTTCCAGGAGATCGAGGCCGGCATAGGATTGGATGGTCATGGATGGCGGTTCCGAATGACAAAGCGTCAAGACTCCCCTAAGCAATAAGCGAACCAGTAAGCGGCACGATAGTAGGGATGCATGACTTATTATGGTGCAAATCGGAGGGGGAGGTAAGCGCGTCGCCCGGAGCCGGTGCGCGAGCGAAAAAAAAACCGCCGCGCCAGCGCATCGTTAGACGCGACCGACGCTGGCGGGATCATAAAGTCATCATTGCTGGCCAAACGGTTGGAACTGAAGATAAACGCAAATGATTGCCATTGCCAATTGATCTATGCAATGGGCCGATATCCAAAAGCAATTGGAGCATGGCCGGTGCGCGGGACGATCTCAGTGCACCATTTCGGTGCTTATGGCGGCGATGTTCTTTTCATGTTCGGTCACCGCGGCTTGCAAGGAGGCCACCGTTCCGCGATCGCCCGCGCGCTGCAAGGCATTGCGGGCTGCCGCCAGCGCCTTGCGCTCGTTGTCCAGCTCCTGTTGCAGTATCTGCCGCCGCGTCTGGTCGCGCCGCTGCTGCGTGCCGGCGTCGACTTGCGGGCCCGCGTTTGCACCGTTGCGGCGCGGCGACTTGACCGGGGCGAGCGGAAACGGCCGCGCGCCGGGCAGCGGCAGATTGGTGAACGTGACGGTGCCATCACGGTCGACGTAGCGGTAGACCGTGCTGTCCGCGAGCAGCGGTCCGCTGCACAACAGACCCAGGCTCAGAATCAGGGTGGGGCGTATCGACATAGCGCTATCTTAGGCAAAAACGCGGGCGCGGCACAGTGGCCGCGTCGCCCGCATCGGCGGGCGGCAGCGATGCTGCAACAGGATGGCCATATGAAAGGCGTACACTTCAATGATGCCGTGAGTCTGTGCCAACCTTGTCTACCACGACATCCGACCGAGGGGTACGCCATGTTGCTGCCAAGCGAACACGATTATGAATACGAGCTCAATGTCGTCGCCGACGACATCGACGAGATGGGCCATGTCAATAATGCCGTCTACCTGAAATGGGTGCAGGCGGCCGTGCAGCACCAGTGGTACCGGCTGGCTCCGAAGGACGTGGCAAGCGCCCATCTGTGGGTGGCGCTGAAACACGAGATCAGCTACTTGCACCCGGCCTTTCTCGACGACCACGTGGTGGTCCAGGTGGTGCTGGAAAAATTGCAGGGCGCGCGCGCGTTCTACAAGACGCTGATCAATCATGGCGACGAGGTGCTGGCCGAGGTCAGAAGCTGCTGGTGCTGCCTGGATGCGAGCAGCCGCAAGCCGGTCAGAATCGCCCGCGACATCATTTCGCGGTTTCTGGCGCCGGACCCGGAAGGGCACTGCTGACCGTTTCGCGTGCAGTACATGAAAACCCGCTACGGCACCGCCTTTGGCCTGTGGGGCAGGCGTCGGTCCATGTCCTCACCCACGCAGGCAGAAGCCGGCGCCTGGACGACGAATCCCGCTCCGTCCCGCGCTCATGCTGAGCTGCCCCCGGTGTTGGTGGGGCGTTGGCGGGCGGCGAGCCGAGGTCCGTCGCTCTGGCTGCAGTATTCGTATCTTTGTATAACGATGTGTTACGTTCATCCGTGCCGAAACGGGGGCAGAACTCTGCTGTGCGCCAAGTTGGTGCAAGTGAATGGGCGTTATGTCTGATCGCCGCCATCTTGTCCAATGCTGTCGACTATGTCGTGCCTTAGCATCGAGGTCGCCTGTAAATGCGATAGGACCATGCAGCCAAATCGCAGCAAGTGGACGCGCCCCGAGCAGAATGGATGCCCACGCCTTTATGCTGGACTGGCGGCTAGCGGCTGCCAGAAGCTGTCACTCGTCTTTCAAGCCTTTCTGCACCTGCCATGACAATGGCAGAGCCAGCAGCAGAAGGGCGGCTAGCGCCATCGCTGTGGTGGGCACTCCGGCGACGTCGCCGAGGCGACCACATAGGCGGCAATGCCCCGCCGCCTATGGTTCCGGTATAGAACAGGGCGAAAGCATGATCGCGTTTGCTGCCAGCACCTGCCAACTCCGGCACGGCACCATACCGCACCGAAGAGGTCCCATTCAGCGCCAATCCAAGCAGCGGCAGCATCGCCATCGAGCTGGACAAGGGCAGCCATATCGCTATCAAGATCATCAGCGAAGTGGCGGATTCCGTTAACCAGACCGTTTTCATCATTCCGATGCGCGCACCCAGATAGCCGCACAGCAGCTTGCCGAAAGCGCGCCGGCAAATAGCAGCGACAGCGACAGGCCGATGCCGGCGGTACCGGCGCCCTTGCTTTTCAACAAGAAAGGCAGGAAGGTCAGAAACCCCATTCGCACCGCGCTATCCAGCATTCCGGTCAGCAGTAGCGCGCGCATCCCGCAGCGCGAGCCCTGGCTCGCTGCTGCACGGCCCGCCTTGACTGCCCCTCGCGCGACATCTAGCCGCTTGGGCATGATCCACCACAGCATGCCGGCTGCCGCCAGGGCGAACAGGCCCATCATGCTGACGCTGGCTCGCCAACCGACCACCGTCAGGAGCAGTCCCACTGCCGCTGGAATCAGGGTCATAGTGCAAACTCAAGGCGCTATCCTTTCATCCCCGCTTTCAGCCATGAAATAACCATCCGCTTCTGCTTGAAAACTATCTGTTTCAAGCGGCTGATATCGACCCGATACCGCAGGGGAGACGAGAGCCTGGCATCGACCTATTTACATGGCGGTTCAGACTCTTTTGGCGTCACTTCCTGCCCTGGCGTTAATCAATGAAGCCACACCAATCGTGCGGCCAGCAATACAAAGGCGGTCGAGAATACGTAGCGCATCCTTCTCAGCACCGCGGGCCGTTCCAGAACGTGATTGCGCACTGATGCCGAGAAAACGCCATATATGATAAAAACGGCAAATGTGACTGCCATGAAAATCAAGCTGAGCTGCAGCATGCGTGGCATGGGATTCGGCTCCCTTGGCGCGAGGAACTGCGGTAGAAAGGCGAGAAAAAAAATAGACAGCTTGGGATTCAGAAAATTAAGCAAAATACCGGAAAGAATGACCGAGCCTGGCGAGCGAGGTGCCTTGTTCAGCTCAATACATAATACCCCGCTACTCTGGAGTGAGCTCCACGCCATCCACAGCAAGTAGGCTACGCCGCAGTATTTGACAATTTCGAAGGCTAATATGCTTTCGTGCAATAACGCCGCAAGGCCTGTAACGGCTGCCAGCATATGCGGGACGATACCCAGGGTGCAGCCGAACGCGGCGACTATGCTTGCACGCCAGCCATGAGCCAGGCCAGCCGCCACGGTGTAGACCACCCCGGTACCTGGCGAAGCCACTATGATCAGGGAGGTGATAAGGAATTCCGCAGTCATGCCACTTTTACCTCCGCGATATCGGTCTGTGGCCAGACATCGGTAAGCGATGTTTTCAATACGGCTAGCAGGCGGAGCAAGTCTTGAGGCGCTTGTGGGTGCAGCGCCTCTGCAACGATCAAGGCTGTCGAGGTCGAATTCCGTACCGCGGATACGGCGCTTTGCCGGTTACACCACCTTCTCGAATGAGCTTGTCCTGCCTCGTCCACGTAAATTATTTCACCAACATGCGGTTGCTCTATCGAGCCATCAAATGCGTGGTAGATTTCGCTTCCATTTGCAGGACGTACGCAGAGCTGTCTCCCTTCGATGCGATCGATGTCGAAAACTGCAATGGGAATGGCATGGGCAATTGAAACCGCGTTGCATAGATCGATGAGAGGATGGATCTGCGGCAACAGCCCCTCTTTGCGAAACCGCCGTAGCAAGGCTTCTGCCGCGCAACGGTATTGAGTAGGCTTCAAGCCCATCTGTGCGAATGCTTGTCGCCATGCCGCTATCTCTGCGAAACCTCTTTCATCGCCCGACTCCAAGCGTTTGGCTGCCAGTCGCCATAGGGCTGCAGAGTGCTCGACAGTCGAAGTCTTGGCATCGATTCCATGCACAAGGATGGACTGCGTGGTCAAGGATGGAAAACGCTGGCGGATAGTGCTCGCATAGCTGAAATTCAAGGCCGCTCTCCTGTTGGAACCATAAAAGCCCAGTCTGCCCCCTCGTGAAAAAGGTGGTCTTGAATGAAATTGCAAACGCGAGAGTTGAAATGCCTTGAAAGGTTTACCTTGCCGACATGTCAAATGTTTAATAAAAAATGTATTTGAAATTATTTGTCATTTCGCTGTGATCTGCGAATCCACTGACATGAGATGCCTGCGCCAGCGGCATGGCTGCAGCAGTCAGATGCCTGGCATATTCGATGCGCGGCTAAGGAATATAGGCATGAGGTGTTGAAGCAGTCAGACGTGTGAAGGCGCGACGCGAAGACGTTGAAAGCGGCTCGCCTCCGCCTCTTGGTCAAGCCGTTCAAGAGACATGGGTTTTAACGGCTCATCGTCAATCACGGTCTTTGCCCGGACTTCCGCCGTACTCGGCATGAGTGATACAGGCCGTGGCTTATCCAGAAGCTGTTCAAGCAATAGAGGCAGCGCCTCATCAGCTCTCGCAATGACCTGGGAGGCAAAGTGCAGCCATTTACCGATGGCGTGTTCCGTTCCCGATGGGCATGCCGTCATGCCCATCACCCGGGTCGGCTGATACAAGATCAGCGGTGAGAGAGCATGCCATCAATCGATTCATCTCATGCCAGCAATGACATGAATTTTTCCCGAACCCGCCTGTCATCGCTGTGCGCAATATTGAAGCGCACAAAGCGGCTAGCCTCTGGCCGCTGACTGAACAGCGTACCGGGAGCCAGTACGAGATCCAGTTGAAGTGCCGCCACAGACAACGCTTCGCTGTCGAGACCATCGGGCAATTGCGCCCAGTAAAACATTCCACCTTCGCAGGCATAGGGCAAAGTACAGCCAGCCTCCTTCAACCAATCGGCAACACGCAACCCCGATTCCATCAAGCGTAAATTGACGCGCTGCAGGTGCTTCCCATAGTGACCTTCGCTGAGCATGCGATAAACGATCTGCTCCAGAAGCTCCGAAGTTAACCCCCCACTCATGAGTTTAAGGTTGGTGAGATCAGCGGCGAGCTGCGGGGACGCTGCGATGAAGCTGACCCGGGCATTTGCGGAAAGCATTTTGGAAAAACCGGAAACATAGGTGATGGCTTCGAGTCCGGCCAGGGCCGCTAGCCGAGGAGGAGGGGTGCTATGGATGTCGCTGTAGAGGTCATCCTCAATGATGTGGAGCTGATGTTGCTGTGCCAATTGTAACAGGCGAAACGATTGACTTGGCGTGAAAGACAGGCCAGTAGGGTTTTGCAGGACGCTGGCGGTGAGGTAAATACGTGGCTTATGGTCCGTCAATACCTTTTCAAGCAGATTGAAATCAAGTCCTTCAGGGCCACGCGGAATGGTAACAACCCGCGCCCCGTGCAGAGCCAGATTGGCATGGAAGTTGAAGTAGCAGGGATCGTCCAACAACACGACATCGCCAGGTCGAATCAGCAGACGCATCAACATATCGATAGCCTGCATCGTATTTGACGTAGTGACGATCTGTTCGGCAGGTATCGAGAGGCCCATGGATGCGAGTTTTTCCCGGAGCGCCTGTTTCAGTGGCAGATAGCCGCCAGGAACGCCGTATTCTGCCACGCGAAGAAGACTGGAGCGAACAGTGCTGCGCATGGCCTGGCGCATGGCATCTGACGCCAGCCACGATTCGGGAAGAAAACCACAGCCTGGACGAAGGGCTCCCTGGGCGGTGATCAACGAGCGCCGCAGAACACTGATGACATCATGGGGTTGTAGATTGCCGGGGGAGGGGAGGTTAGGCCCGATGCAGCGACGAGCGACAAAATACCCGGCCCCTTGGCGCGAAGTGAGCAAACTGCGGCCACGCAGGCGATCGAGAGCCTCGATCACGGTGAATTTGCTTACCCCAAGCGCCTGTGTCATCTCGCGTATCGCGGGCAACTTTGCTCCAGGCTGTAAAGCCCCGTCCGCAATGGCAGCGGCGAGGTGCTCGACAATCTGTTGTACCTTGGGGATGCCTTCTTGGAAGGTTATTCTTAGGATATTCACAAGTTAGACCTATAGACCGAATCGCCCCTGCATCAGTAGACAATTTCCTGCCGGTTGAAATATTGCCGTTCAAACTCTACCGGAGAAACGCCGCCAGCATAAGCATGACGGAGCTTCGGGTTGTAAACATCACGATGTAATCGGGCAGATCGCGCCTGGTCTGTCCGCGATCCCGATAGATGTTTCGCCATATCCGTTCCCGCTGCGGTAGCCGTTGCCGCGGCGGCTCATGCCCGGCTGCAGATGGTGTGCAGCCAGGAAGGCTTGCCGTCATGACGGCTGAACGGGCGGCCCCGACCGGAATGCACAATGACTGACTGCAACGGCCTACGGCGCCAGACCGCCATCATGAGGTCGTTGATCGCCAGCCTTCGTGCGTGCGGATAGAGGCCATATCCGTTACGCCGACCTGATAGGGGGCTTAGCCGTTGATTTGTTGTTCCAATCGGTTCGGTGCCACAACCGTTCGCGCAGCATAGCGCCCAGTACGGCGAAGGCAGGCTGATCGAGAACGTCGTCCCTCCGGCACGCGTTTCACGTCAGCCTTCAGACGCGGATTTCTTCTGACGGCTTGCCTACCGCCGCGTGATTCTCTATCGGTTGCGTATAGCGCTTGAGCACTGATACAGCCTGTGTTGCAGCACACCCAGGCGGACAGGCTGCCCGTTCGGATAGGCCGCGATCTTGAATATTCGGGGTAACGCTGGGTGCTCATGACGTCCCATGAGCGCCTCATTGTAAGGCAAGAAAGTATCCACTGCACTCGGGCAATTCAAACTTTACAGGTCATTCTACCGGTAAAGTCATGTCAATTCTCTAGTCACTTAACCTTACTGCTTTTTATCTCTGCCATTATTATTCATCCAGATTAATTGAATAGTACGAGCAATCAATACATGGGCTCAATTGAAAAGCGCAATGATGATATATCGCATGGCGGAATGGTTAGCGATCATTGCAACAGAGCTGCCATAGAATAAAAGCAAGAGCGGGCAAGCGTGTGTGCTCGGGTTTCAAATGCTCATGCCGGCAAAGCCATCATTTTTGGCTATCACGATTATATTGCAGGAACTGGCAGGTGGTGACGATGCAAGTATCAAATATACTCACTGTTTCAAGCATTAACTACCGGTTTATTGTCATTCGCATGGTGACAGCGGTTTCATTATTTTCTGTCTTGGGTAAAGCCAATGTATGGCTTGATGCCAGTACTAACGGTGTTCTTGCACTCGGCTACCGTGCCTTTCTACTGTTGACTCCGCTGACGCTCGTCTGGTTTGGTACGCAGTCACTGAGCATTACTCTACTCATCGCTGGATGTGGCTTGCTTATTTTTGCTGCAAGCAGTAATCCAATTTTTACTGTGTTGGCTGCATTGTTACTCGTTTACGGTATATCTATTGCAGGCTATCTAATCAAGAGTGAGGCTTCGCGCTCGAAAGAGGGCGCTGCTTACAACAAAATAGCGTTGAACCTGGGTAGTTTACTCGCCGGTTTGATCCTGATTATTCCTGAATTGAGCCCTTGTCTGTTTTTCGTCGGCGCCGCCCTGGTCGTGCTGCTATGTGTGCCTATCGCATGGGGCGAGGTGTCGCCAGTCGTATCCACTCCCGTTGCCAGCAGGCATCGCAGTTTGAAGACAAAACTAACCTGGAGCATTGCCGGGATAGTCATAGGCATCAAGCTATTCTCTGTATTCTCTATTCTTCCCCAAGCAATTATCCAGAAAACAGGGAGGTTACCCGAGTGGTACGGGTTGATGCTTATTCTGAATAGTGCAGTCGTCGTTTTGCTCCAGATGCCAGTGATGCATCTGATCGAGCGTACGGGACGATTCAAGCTTCAATGCATTATCGCCATGATCATTGTCGGCTTTGTGGTGCTTTCAGTACCTGCGACCTTCAAGGTTCACACCTTTTTCGGAGCGACAGTATGGCTGACAATCCTGTCGATCGCCGAGTGCTCGCTGAGTTATCTGGATTATTTCGCTGCTCGCAGGGACGCAATGTTCGTCAAGGAGGTCTCTGTTGGGCTCGGCACAGGATTAACCGTTGTCATCATGCGTATGCTGCCTTCATCGATCAACACACAATTAATAGGAATACTGGGAGTCGTTGGAATTTTCGTTTGGTTGCTACTTAATCGAAAAGATCTGGAGTCGCTGTTACATGCCGATATTGACATTCGTTAAAGCTGGAGTCTCTGTTGAGTTTACTGATGCCATCGATTTGATTGAAATTGAAGACATAATAATGTTTGGTTGCAAATCTGGAAACTGTGGAACTTGCGCGATCAAAGTTATTAATGGTGCAGAGAACCTGACCAGAAAAACCGCAAGGGAAGATCGATTGTTTGAACTTATCAAAGAAAATGATTCGTCGATGCGGTTGGCCTGCCAGTGCAAGGCATTTGGTGATGTAGTATTAAGTGAAGTTAACTAGGAGAAAATTTCTATGGAAAATCGCAATCGTATCACCGACCGCTCTATCTATCGTTGCAAACCATTCCTTAGCAAAGAGGAAAGTGCAGAAGCAAAGCAAGAAATTGACAAGTTCCTTGATGAAAAAATTGAAGAATGGAATCGTACTGTGCCTTTTGCCAAGCATTTCGAAGGCAAGCAGATCGAGATGCCATACTACAGGCAGTCACTAATTGAGCATGCATGGCGCATCCGATTGATGCGAAGTGCACAAGCAAATACATTACATAAAGTATCGAAGCTGCACGCGGAGGCCGCAAAGCTGTATGCCGCTTATCAAGATGAGGAAATGCTGCATGATATTCTATTCATGCAGGATGCAGAACGAATCGGTGTAACGCGAGAGGAAATTTACAAAACCGAGCCGAGTTTTTTTACGCGCCTATTGGCAGGATACCTGTATTTTATTGCGGAACATGAAAAACCACTTGGTGTGATCTGCTATAGCTATCTTGTTGAATATACAACGCAGAAAATTACTCCTAAGCAAATAAAGGCGCTCACGGATTCTATTGGAAAAGATAAGATTGTTGGACAGTCAGCACACCTGAACACTGATTTGGTAGAAGATCATTCGCAAGATATGTGGGATATTCTGAGTTTATTGATTGATAGTCAAGAGGATTTGATTGATGTCAAACGGTATTTGTCTGAGATTCAAGAACTTTTAAAAATGTTCTTCGCAGATATTTATCGACTCTATGGTGTAGAAAAACAAGCCGCATGATAGTGCCACCCCTGGTTGGGGTGGCTTTAAATATGGATAGAATGATGAAAAATGGGTTTATTATTTTATCGCATCAGGGATTGTCTCAAGTTGGTCCCCTGGCTGAAGAAATTAATCGTCGGGGATATCAAGCTTGTGTGCTCTCATCTAAATCATCTCGCGGCCTGCAACCAGACTGGCTTAATAAAGTGGAAATTGTCAGTTTCACTGATGGTTATTCATTAAATAAACACGATGTTGATGTGTTTGTGTCATCGTTAAGTAACGATATTAAATTAGTAGGTTGTATTTCAGTTTGGGATGGGTATCGAAGCATAATGGCTTATGCTAATAAGGTGCTGAGGGCTAATGATATTGATGTTGAAATAGTTGATTTGCTCCGGGATAAGCTATTAATGCGTAAAACTCTTATGCAGAATGGGTTGTCTAGAAAAAATGTATTTATACTTGATCAAGAGCTATTTGATCAGCTGACGAATCTACATCACTACTTCATCAAGCCTAGAGTTGGTCTTGCCTCTTTCGGTGCATTCCGAGCTGACAGAATTGTTTCGTATGATGAACTAGAGCCCTTGCGTCAGTTGGCCTGTTCCGATGCTGCATATTGCGGAGTTTTCGATGAAGACATGCAATTTATTATAGAGGATTATATCAATGGAATTGAATGCAGCTTTGAAGTAAGTGTTGGAATCGCAGGGGTTGCTGTACATGCTATTCACGAAAAAGTTGACTTGCAATCGCATAGCCGTACGACTTTAGAGAATGCATGTGTCTGCCCTCCTATTTCTCTGTCTGAGAAGGAATGTGCAGATGGTGTTGATTTTGTATCTAGATGTCTTATTGCCCTAGGTATCGACACTGGCGTCTATCACATCGAGGCACGGTATCACTCTGACGATGGCTGGGAAATTATCGAGATAAATCCTCGGATCGGTGGGGCCTATATCGTTGATAGCACTCGTCTTCATAGTAATGCTGACCTTTTATCATATTGGGTAGGGTTGATTGTCGGCGACGATATCTCCTTTGATTCTGAGAAACATAGGAAAACTTTCTTTCGTGTGTTTTTTGGTGAAAAGGGTAGAACTATCAATCGTTTGACCCGCAACGAAACTGGGCTACCCGTTTTGATGGACAAGTTGTTCATCAATGAAGGTGAGCACTTACCAGACGTTGAGCGTGAAATTTTTGTAGGTCAGGCTTTATGGGACATCACTTCTTTGTCATGCTCAGCGGTGAAGTCGTTTATTTCCGCGAGTGAAACACACTTCATAGTCGAGTACCGCACATGAATATTGTCATTCTTCATCGAATTCCATTCGATAAAATTCGTTATGACCTGGCAATCGACCATTTTGAGCACAACGTTACATATCTTTGCCTTGCCGGAGGTGGATCTGATTTGCCATCAAGCGCCAATAAGAAAATAATGGATTGTGCCTCCTTTGATATCAGCTATGTAATTGAAAAATTAGATGCACTATTAAATAATGCAGATCGATTGATAGCAAGGTCTGAATATGATCTGCTGCCTGCCGCATTGTTGCGAGAGCATTATGGAATCCAGGGAGACAAAACTCAGGATGTACTACCTCTTCGTGACAAATTTTTAATGCGCACACTATGCCGTGACGCAGGGATATGCCAGCCAAATTTCTGGAGTGTTGAAGATTTTTATCGTACAACTCCGACTGCAGGACGCTATTTGATAAAACCTCGGATGGAAGCGTCAAGTGTTGGTATTGTTATTGGTAGCGTTAATGAAATACTAGCTCATCTCAATGAATTTTCAGATCATAAAACAATATTTATTGAGCAATTTGTTCCTGGTGAAGTTTTTCATGTTGATGGATACGTTAATTCTGGAGAATTGATTTCAGCCATAACAAGTGTATATGTGGGGGATTGTTTAAATTATACTTTCGGATCACCTCTGGGATCAGTCCAGACCGCCTATGATTCCTCTTCGATTGATTTGGCTAATCGAACACTTAAAAAATTAGGGCATCGTGATGGAAGTTTTCATTTCGAAGGTATTTTAAGTGATGATGGAAATTACCTCTTCCTCGAGGTGGCATGCCGGGTTGGTGGAGCTGGTGTAGCTGAAACTTTCGAACTGAAAACAGGAATCAATCTTTATCAAGTAGATCTACATTATCAGATCTATGGCCAGTGCCAACAATTTTATCCAGTTGAACAATCCACGTGTTTCGGGTGGTTTGTCTATCCTGGACATCACTATAGTGGTCAGCTGGAAATTCAGTTTGAATCAAATAAATGGATATCTAACCTAGTATCGTACCAATGTAATTCTCAGCCACGTGGGGTAAAAGTTGGTTTTACGTATGCGCCCGATGCATCTCCACTGAACGGCATTTTGCGTGGTAAGCCTGAAGAGTTAAAGTCCATCGTTAAACGTATCTTTGATGAAACTCAAGTATGTGAGGTCGCGCAATGAGCAGATGTCTGATTGTTGTCGGGTATAACAATGTACGCATTTACGATATCGCCAAGTTGCGTGCTATATGTAAAAGTCATCATAATGCAAAACTTGTTCTGATTACTGAGCATGCCCAAGCACAGGACTATTCTACTGCAGATGTCGTGATTAGCACATCCTTGGGTAAGGATATGCTTGAAGGATCACTTAAATGTGTGCTTGATACCTTGAAGCAGCTCGATTTTGAATTGATTGGCGTCTTGCCATTCTCAGACCGTGGGGTATTGCTGGGCGCGGCCCTGACGACGTATTTCGGCTTGCCGGGCGTTTCTCCTGAAGATGCCATGGCCGGTTTGGATAAGCGGGTTTTCCGCCAGCTCGACCAAGCGGCTTCTCCGTATCCCGATGGTTACAAACCTGTCTTCAGTGTTCAGGTTGAGTCTCTAGATGCGCTCATTTCTGTCGTCAACCGGTTAGGAGGACATGCCTTTGTCAAGCCTGCTAACGAGGGTAACAGTCGTGGCTGCCAGGTTATCTGCCATCCAGATGAGTGCGCTAAAGCATGGGAACTGTTGGCTCCCTATCAGGGGGGCGGCGTGATTGTCGAAGAGTTGATAGAGAATGCTCAAGAATATAGCTGGGACTATGTTGCGGGCCATGTATGGATCACAGAGAAACACACCACCGAGGATGAGTTCCGGGCCGAGATGCAGCAGATCGTTCCAGCGCGATTGCCTGAAAGGATCGCAAGAAGGATTGATGCAGCTGGTGACTACATGCGTCGATTGGTGTCAGTGGATAACGGTGCTTATCATAACGAAATCTTCTGTAATGCCGATATGACAGCAGCGGTAGAAACCAATATGCGACCGGCAGGCATGCATATCTGGGACCTTGCTAAAGACTCCTTTGCCGATTTCAATCCTTGGGAAGTGTGGGTGAACTGGTCGGTTACAGGGGAGTGGAATAAGGTACCGCTCAATCTTGTCAGATACAGTGGCATTCGGATGATCCGTGCTCCAAAGGATGGTACTTTGCTTGCAGTGCCTGACATTGTGGAGCTTGGGCGTGCGATGGGTATCCATGTCGAGAACGCTTCGTATAGCAAGCGCATTGGTGATCGAGTGACAGCAAAGGTGACGGATAATTCACTGTTCGTTGGAGAAATCATGCTGCATGACAGTAGTTACGATTCATTAACTGACAAGTTGAAGCGGTTGGCTGCTGAGGTGGAGGCTCAATTACAGATTGCTGCTGAAATATTGTCAGAGCCAATTCATTCTAATGCATAGCAACGCGCGCTATCGTTAAGTTTAATATCATGAAAACCCGGTTAGCTTTAGGTTGCTAGGTCAGCCACCATGACCTGCCGGGTTTTTTCGAAGACTCTGGATGACGTCCTGAATGCACTGGGTGGCATGTTTTTCAAGCTCGAAAGCGGTCGAATTTCGTTGCATTGCCTTCTCCAGCTTTCCATGGCACAACTTCTTAACCGTACCATCGACAGACATTCGTCGCGAAATTTCCATTGAAGCTCTCTTCCGTGCCGTCCTTTGTATCCTGCCGTTTCGATACGCCACTGAGCATGCCGTCGATGGCGGGGCACACCCGGCAGTGGCGGGATCTCATATGAAAAAACCCGCAAAGCCCTGGGGCTTGCGGGTTTAAGGATCGCTTTGGACGTCGTCAGACGTCCGGCGCTATCACAGGCTGTAGTACATCGAGAATTCAACCGGGTGCGTGGTCATGCGGGTCAGGTTGACTTCTTGCATCTTCAGTTCGATGAAGGCGTCGATCCATTCGTTGCTGAACACACCGCCACGGGTCAGGAACTCGCGATCCTTGTCCAGTGCGTCGAGGGCTTCGTCGAGCGAGGCGCAGACGGTCGGGATCAGCTTGTCTTCTTCCGGCGGCAGATCGTACAGGTTCTTGTCGGCCGCATCGCCCGGGTGGATCTTGTTCTGGATGCCGTCGAGGCCGGCCATCAGCAGAGCGGAGAAGCACAGGTACGGGTTGGCCAACGGATCCGGGAAGCGCGCTTCGATACGGCGGGCTTTCGGGCTCGCCACGTGCGGAATGCGGATCGAGGCCGAGCGGTTCTTGGCCGAGTAGGCGAGCTTGACCGGAGCTTCGAAGTGCGGAACCAGACGCTTGTACGAGTTGGTACCCGGGTTGGTGATGGCGTTCAGAGCCTTGGCATGCTTGATGATGCCGCCGATGTAGTAGAGGGCGGTATCGGACAGGCCGGCATAGCCGTCGCCTGCGAACAGGTTCTGACCGTCTTTCCAGATCGACTGGTGAACGTGCATGCCCGAGCCATTGTCGCCAACGATGGGCTTGGGCATGAAGGTCGCGGTCTTGCCGTAGCTATGGGCCACGTTTTGTACCACGTACTTCAGGATCTGGGTCCAGTCGGCGCGTTGGGTCAGGGTGGAGAAACGGGTGCCGATTTCGTTCTGGCCGCCGGTCGCCACTTCATGGTGATGCACTTCGACCGGCACGCCCAGTTCTTCGAGCAGCAGAACCATGGCCGAACGCAGGTCTTGTGCGGAATCGACCGGGGGAACCGGGAAATAGCCGCCCTTGATGCCCGGACGATGGCCGGTGTTGCCGCCTTCGAATTCGGTGGCGGAAGACCAGGCGCCTTCTTCGGAAACGATCTTGACGTGACAGCCGGACATGTCGGAATGCCAGGTGACCGAGTCGAAGATGAAGAATTCGGGTTCGGGGCCGAAGTAGGCGGTATCGCCCACGCCGGTCGCCTTCAGGTACGCTTCAGCGCGTTTGGCGATGGAGCGCGGGCAACGGTCGTAGCCCTTGCCGTCGGCCGGGTCGACCACGTCGCAGGACATGAATACGGTCGGCTCGTCGTAGAACGGGTCGATCTTGGCGGTTGCCGGATCGGCCATCAGCAGCATGTCGGAAGCCTGAATGCCTTTCCAGCCCGCGATGGAAGAACCGTCGAACGCGTGACCGTTTTCAAACCAGGCTTCGCCGTCTTCCAGCACGATGCGAGCCGGTAACGATACGTGTTGTTCCTTGCCGCGGGTATCGGTAAAGCGAAGGTCAACGAACTTGACGTCGTTTTCCTTGATCAGTTTCAGTACGTCTGCAACCGCCATGATGATCTCCTAAAAGACTGCGTGCACCAAAAGGTATGCTGGGAAAAGGCTCTGCTGCTAATTAGCACGAAGTGTGCCAGACACTGTCGTGCGCTTCGTGCATTGTGGCATAAGGCTATCGCTGCCGTCATCGTTTGTCTTGCGCGCCAAAAAGGTGCTGCCATTTTTTGTTGTGCACTATTATGGTGCGCAAACGAAGTTTGCTCTGGCCCCTACTATTTCTGATAATCAGAGCACACGAACGGCGCCAAGATGCCGCATCCAGAGGAAGACAGACATGAGTCAGATCAAGCAAATTCTCGATGCCGCGCAGGAGCGCGGCGCACGGCTCGGCTTGCCGTATTCGGGGGCTGTCTCGCCGGTCGAGGCCTATACGTTGTGGAAGCAGGTGCCGGGGGCCTGTCTGGTCGATGTGCGCAGCAGTGCGGAGTGGGATCTCGTCGGCATGGTGCCCGACTCGGTGCGAATCGAGTTCCGCCATTATCCTGGCATGACGGAAAATCCCCACTTCATGACCCAGCTTGCCAAGCAGGTCGATCCGGAGAGTCTGGTCCTGTTTCTGTGCCGCTCCGGAGTTCGTTCCGACGAAACCGCGCGGCTGGCGGCGGCGGCCGGTTTCAGTCATGTCTATAACGTGCTGGAAGGCTTCGAGGGCGACCGCAACGCGGACGGCCAGCGCGGCAGCACCGGCGGCTGGAAGGGGCGCGGGCTGCCCTGGCGACACGCTTAGGCGCTCTTGCGCGAGGTCCGTTGCCGCCGCGCCGGACGCGTATCCGGTGCGCTGGCCGCAGACTGCCGGTTGATGTTTGCGGCGGTTCACGGCAAAGTGTTGGTCTGACATGAAGTGCAGCTCGCGCTGCCGTGACCCTTTCTGAGAGCCGACCATGACCGACCGTTACGCTGTTATCGGGAATCCCATTTCCCACAGTCAGTCCCCGCTAATCCATACCGAATTCGCCCAGGCGCAGGGCGACAGCATCCAGTACGACTTGTTGTTCGCCGAAATCGGCGGTTTCGACGATGTCGTGCGCCGCTTTGTCGCCGAGGGCGGGCTCGGCCTGAACGTGACCTTGCCGTTCAAGGGCGACGCCTTCCGCTTTGCGACCGAAGTCAGCGAGCGCGCGCGCGCGGCCGAAGCCGTCAATACCTTGCTGTTCCATCCGGACGGTCGCGTCTATGGCGACAACACGGATGGCGTCGGGCTGGTGCGCGACATCAAGGATAATCTCGACGTCGCCATCGCCGGTCAGCGCATTCTGATCCTGGGGGCGGGCGGGGCGGTTCGTGGCGTGCTCGCGCCCTTGCTGGAAGAAAAGCCGGCGGCCGTGACCATCGCCAACCGTACGCTGATCCGTGCGCAGGCTCTCGCGCATCAGTTCGCCGCCTGGGGCGAGTGCCGTGCCGTATCCTACGATGCCCTCGGCGGCGAGAGTTTCGATATCGTGATCAATGCGACGCCGACCAGCCTGAACGACGAGATGCCGCCGCTGCCGCATGGCGTGTTCGGCCCGCGCACGCTCGCTTACGACATGGTCTATAGCAAGGGGCTCACGCCTTTCCTGCGTCGCGCGCAGGCGGAAAACGCCGGCATGCTGGCCGATGGCCTGGGCATGCTGGTGGAACAAGCGGCCGAGTCCTACGCCATCTGGCGTGGCGTTCATCCCGCCACCCACAAGGTCACCCATCTGCTGCGCGAGGTTCTCTCCTGATTCCATGCGCCTGACACTGAAAATTCTGGCGGCCCTGGTGGCCGCCATTCTCTTGTACAACATGTGGATTTTCGGGCATGTGCTGTATTGGCGTGATCACAACCCTTCCGCCAGCGCGTTCATGAACGAAAGGCTGGCGGCCTTGCAGCAAGATGACCCCGAAGCGGAGTTGCGGCAGAAGTGGGTGCCCTATGCGCGGATTTCCAATAATCTCAAGCGCGGGATGATTGCGGCCGAGGACGCCAAATTCGTCGACCATGTCGGTTTCGACTGGGATGGAATGGAAGCGGCGTTCCAGAAAAACCTGAAGCAGGGGCATATCGTCGCCGGCGGCTCGACCATCAGTCAGCAACTGGCGAAGAATCTGTTTCTTTCCAGCCAGAAAACGCCGTGGCGCAAGCTGGAAGAAGCCATGATCACGGTGATGCTGGAGGCGGTCATGGACAAGCGCCGCATCTTCGAGATCTATCTGAATGTGATCGAGTGGGGCAATGGCGTTTTCGGGGCCGAGGCGGCGTCGCATTACTATTTCCATACCACGGCAGCGCGCTTGTCGGCAGGGCAGGCCGCCAAGCTGGCTGCCATGGTGCCAAATCCCCGCTACTACGACGATCACCGCAATGCGCCCGGCCTGGGGCGCAAGACGCGTATCATCCAGCGGCGCATGCCCTTCGTCGATCTGCCGTGAGAAAGAGCGCATGACCACAATTGCCGAGGCCTTGCGCCGTTTTCCCCTGCCGCGTCTCGAGGCCAGGATGTTATTGATGTTCGCCTGTCCCGGGTTGAGCCATGTCCGCATCGTCGGCCATCCGGAAGAGGAACTGGATGCCGGGGCGCTGGCGCGCTTCGATGCGCTCGCCGCTCGGCGCGTGAACGGCGAGCCGCTGGCCTATCTGATCGGGGAGCGCGAGTTTTACGGGCGCGATTTCCGGGTCGGCCCGGCGGTGCTGATTCCGCGTCCGGAAACCGAGCACCTGGTCGAGGCCGCGTTGTCGCGCCAGGGAGGGGAGAGCGCTCGCGTGGTCGACCTTGGTTGCGGCAGCGGTGCGATCGCGATCACGTTGGCGCTCGAGGCGCCGCTATGGCAGGTCAGTGCTGTCGATCTGTCGGCGGAGGCGCTGAAGCTCGCGCGAGCCAATGCCGAGCGGCTGGGGGCGGCGGTGACCTTTTGCGAGGGCAGCTGGTATCGCGCTCTGCCGCCGGCGGAGCGTTACGACCTCATCGTCTCGAACCCTCCGTACATTGCGGTGCAGGACCGGCATCTGGAGCAGGGCGACGTGCGCTTCGAGCCGCGGATGGCTCTGACCGATGGCGACGATGGCTTGTCCTGCCTGCGCGAGATTGCGGCCGGCGCGGTCGAACGTCTGTTGCCGGGGGGGTGGCTGATGCTGGAACACGGCTTCGACCAGGGGAGCGCCGTGCGCACGCTGCTGCTGCATCAGGGGCTGCAGGCGGTGGAGACGCTGCCCGACCTGGCCGGTCTGGACCGGGTGACGTTGGGGCGGGCTGCAAAATGACAACGGCCCCGTCGCGACATGTCGCGACGGGGCCGGGGAGACGCGGTCGGGCTTAGTGGTGATCGTGGCCGTGTTCGCCGTGGGCGTGGCCGTGGGTCACTTCATCAGCCGTTGCCGGGCGGATTTCCACGACTTTGGCGACAAAGCGGATGGTGGTGCCGGCCAGCGGGTGATTGGCGTCGACGACGGCCTTGCCGTCGGCGATGTCGGTGACACGGAACAACAGCACGTCGCCGGATTCGGGATCATCGGCTTCGAACATCATGCCGACTTCCACGTCGGCCGGGAATACATCCAGGGCCTCGACGCGGATCAGGTCTTCCTCCGGGTCACCGAAGGCGTCGTCCGGCGCCAGCTTAACATCGACGCTTTCACCGACCGCCTTGCCATGCAGGGCTTCCTCCACCAGGGGGAAAATACCGTCGTAGCCGCCGTGCAGGTAGCTGATGGGCTCTTCGGTTTTGTCGAGCAGAGTGTTGTCGGCGTCGAACATCTCGTAATGGAGAGTCACGACGGTGTCTTTGGTGATTTGCATGAATATCGTCCGTGCACGGAAAGGTCAGAAAGCCTCGCTCAGGGCGCGCGAGCGCGAGGGCAAGGGTCAGCGCCATTATCGGCGCTTGTTCGTCATTGTAAACCATTGCCGTGTTCGGACCGTGACAAACTGAAGCGCGGCTGACCCGGCCGCCGGCCGCTCCCCGGTGTGCGGGCCCGTTCGCAGGCCCCGTTTTGCGAGTCCGTCGCCCCCTGCGCAGGCCGTTTGGCACGGGCTTAGGCAATATGAGTTGAAATATATATTTGTCTTATGCCTACGTGTTTCGCTATCATGGTGCTGCCCTGCTTGCGCCACAATTCAGGATGTCGTGGTCAGGCAACAGTTTCGCCATCCGGGATTGATCGGGTGTAATCGGGTTTTTTTGTTGTATGTCACTGCTTATCTGCACCGGATGGCCGTCTGCTTATTGGCAATTGTGTCGACCTGTAGCACAATAACAACAAAATCTGTTCGAAACTGCGCATCTGGTTGGTTCGAAAACAAAAGCACGGCAGCTTAAGCGTCGAAATCTGCCGCTTTGCTGCGCTGCAGCAGAGCGAGATGGCTCAAGTGCCTCATTTGAGCGTTTTGCCCTCTATGCAGTGTTTTTTTTCGTGCTACAATTTGCGCACTGAAGGATTTTCAGCCGTTTCCATCGTGTTTGATGGCTGCGATTAAACTGACGTCTTGTTCAACTTATCTTCAAAGGTAAAGAAAAAATGAAACAGTCGCTCCTCGTTGCTGCCCTGCTGGCTGTAGCTCTCTCCGCTTGCGGTAAGAAAGATGAAGCCCCGGCTGCTGACGCTTCCGCTCCGGCAGTTGAAGCTTCCGCTCCGGCCGCTGCATCCGCACCGGCTGACGCTTCGGCTCCGGCTGCTGCATCGGCTGCTGACGCTTCCGCTCCGGCTGCTGACGCTTCCGCTGCTAAGTAATTAGCACGAGCTGTTATAAAAAACCGGCCAATGGCCGGTTTTTTATTTCGAGAACACCCAAACCCGCTTCGGCGGGTTTTTCTCGTCCTGAGCGAGCGTAGCGGCGTGAAAAACCCCGCCGAAGCGGGTTTGGGTGCCGGGTGTTCGCGTTGCGCTCAGTCCAGTTCGCTGTGCAGCTTTTCGAGCGTATTGCGCGAGAACGAGTCGAGCAGCGGCTTGCCCTGCTTGTCGAGCACCGTGATGTCGGTATGGCCGGCCGTCGTCTCCTTGACCTGGATGCGGGCGTCGACATCGGACGGTTTGAGGCCGGATGGGGTCGAGCTCTTCCAGAACGCGAGGCTCGACCAGAAGCCGCCGGACTTTTCCTCCGGTTTGTCGACTTCGTTCTTGGCCGGCTTGACGTAGTACAGCCCCTGCGAACGATCGCGATCGGTCACGACCAGGCCGATGCGGTCGAGTGCAAGGCCGACGCGGCGCCATGCGCGGTCGAAAGCGTCGTCGATGCCGAGGGTGCCGCCGACGATAGGCGACTTCGGCTCCACCTTGGGCAGGGCCGTCTTCTTGACGGCGGCGCTGGCCTGTTCGTCGGACACGCCCAGGCGCTGCATGAAGCGGGCGAGCATGACGCCTTCGAGATCCGGGTCGCTCGGGCGCGGTTGCCACATGGTCTGATTCTTGTACTGATCGATGTAGACTTCAACCATGCCGCGATGCGAGAAGTAGACTTCGGTTCCGTGCTCGCCTTTTTCCAGGCGGATGCGGAACTTGTCGCGTTCGCCGGTGGAGTAGACGCTGCCGATGCCGACCGATTCCATCAGCTTGCGCAAGCCGTCGTTGGGCAGCTTGGCGCGGTTTTCCGCCCACTCGGTTTCCATGATGCCGACGTCGGGTTCGTCGTCGGCGATCACGAAGCCGTTATCCTGCCAGAAGGCTTTCAGCAGCGGCCACAGCTCGGCGGCGGACTTGTTGTCGACCGTCACCCAGCGCTGGCTTCCTGCCCGCACCATCTGGACGTTGTCCGGAACGACCGGGGCCGCGCTGGCGGCGGCGGGCTTGGCTGCCGGCGTCGTCGCCGCTGCGGCGGCTTGCGGCGAGGCCTGGCTGGCCAGGGCCGCACCGTTGCCGGGGATCACATACTTGCTCTGCTGCTGCGGCGCAGTCAGATCGGGCGGGACTTCGAGTTTTTCCGTCTGGTTGACGGGGGCGACTACCGATTTGAAATCGGCTTTCGCAACCGGGTCAGTAGTGCTGCAACCGGCGATAAGGCCGGTAGCCAGCAGAATCGCGACTGGCGCGCTTCGTTTCATGCTTGCTCCCATCGTTGGCAGAGGGGGTTGGTGGATGGAGTTCAGATGACCTCGGCCAGTTTCATTGCGGCCTCGACCTGAGGCCGGCAGGCTTCGGACAGCGGATGCAGGGGCAGACGCACGCCCGAGGCGATGCGGCCCATGCGCCCCAGCGCCCACTTGGACGGAATGGGGTTGGCTTCGATGAACAGTTCCTTGTGCAGGCCGATCAGCTTTTTGTTGATCGCGCGTGCACGCGCGATATCGCCGCCCAATGAGGCGCGGCACAGTTCGCTCATCAGTCGCGGTGCGACGTTTGCGGTTACCGAAATGACGCCATGTCCGCCGCACAGCATGAAAGCCATGCTGGTCATGTCTTCGCCGGAATACAGGGCAAAATCGGACGGGGCGCGACACATCAGGTCGCAGCCGCGACCGATGTCGCTGGTTGCGTCTTTCAAGCCGACGATATTGGGTATTTCGGCCAGGCGCAGCACGGTATCGTTCTGCATGTCGGCCACCGTGCGACCCGGCACATTGTACAGGATCACGGGGATGTCGGCCGCTTCGGCGATCGCGCGGAAGTGCAGGTAGATTCCGTGCTGGGTCGGCTTGTTATAATAAGGTACGACCGAGAGGATGGCATCGGCGCCGAGTGCGGCGCAATGCTGGGTCAGTTCGATGGCTTCGGCTGTCGAGTTTCCGCCTGCGCCGGCAACGACCTTGATGCGGCCGGCGGCGTGCCGGATGACGGTTTCGACGACTCGGGTGTGCTCGGGAACGGACAGGGTGGCGGATTCGCCGGTGGTGCCGACGGCCACGATGCCATCGGTGCCGTTTTCGATGTGGAAATCAACCAGCCCCTTGAGCGCGTCGTAGTCGACGCTTCCATCCTCGAACATCGGGGTGATCAGAGCAACCAGGCTTCCGGTGAGCATAGTTCAGCCTATTTATTTTGCAAATGATGATGGTTTCAGATTGTAGCGGAATTCGCCTGCGCGGCAAAAGATAGCGGATTGATTTATTGCGGACTGCTCAGCAGGGGCCCCTTGTGCTAGAATTCCACGTTTTTCCGAGACTTACGGCGAGTCGTCTTAAGGATCCCTAGCGTGATCAGTACACAGAACATTACCATGCAGTTTGGCGCGAAGCCCTTGTTCGACAAGGTTTCGGTCAAATTCGGCGAAGGCAACCGTTACGGCCTGATCGGGGCCAACGGCAGTGGCAAGTCCACTTTCATGAAGATTCTCGGCGGCGATCTGGAAGCCACCGGGGGTGAAGTCGCGATCGAAAACGGCGTGCGCCTGGGCAAGCTGCGCCAGGACCAGTTCGCCTACGAAGATCAGCGTGTGATCGATGTCGTCATGATGGGGCACACCGAAATGTGGGCCGCCATGTCCGAGCGCGACGCGATCTACGCCAATCTCGAGGCGACCGAAGACGATTACATGCATGCGGCCGAACTGGAAGCCAAGTTCGCCGAGTACGACGGCTATACTGCCGAGGCGCGAGCCGGCGAGCTGTTGCTTGGCGTCGGCATCGCTTCCGAGTTGCATTACGGTCCCATGAGCCAGGTCGCTCCGGGCTTCAAGCTGCGCGTGCTGCTGACCCAGGCGCTGTTCTCGAATCCGGATGTGCTGCTGCTCGACGAGCCGACCAACAACCTCGATATCAACACCATCCGCTGGCTGGAGCATGTGCTCAACGAGCGCAACTCGACCATGATCATCATCTCGCACGACCGACATTTCCTGAATTCGGTCTGCACCCACATGGCCGATCTGGATTACAACACGATCCAGATCTACCCGGGCAATTACGATGATTACATGATCGCCTCGTCGCAGGCGCGCGAGCGCCAGCTGTCGGCGAATGCCAAGGCCAAGGAGCGCATCCAGGAGCTGCATGAGTTCGTGGCGCGCTTCTCCGCCAACAAATCGAAGGCGCGTCAGGCAACGTCGCGCATGAAGCAGGTCGACAAGCTGAAGTCGGAGATGGTGGTGGTGAAGCCGTCTTCGCGGCAGAACCCCTTCATCCGTTTCGAAGTCGACGACAAGATGAAGCTGCACCGTCAGGCGGTCGAAATCAGCGGTTTGTCCAAGTCCTTCGACAAGCCCCTGTTCAAGGATCTGGATCTCATCGTGGAAGCCGGTCAGCGCATTGCCGTGATCGGCCCGAACGGCGCCGGTAAATCGACGCTGGTCAAGTTGCTGGCGGCTTCCTACGATGCCCGCTATGCGCCTGACGTGACGGCGGATGCCGGCACCATCAAGTGGGCTGAAAAAGCGCAGATCGGGTATTACGCCCAGGATCACGAAAGCGATTTCGACAGCGACAGCACGCTCAGCGACTGGATGCGAAACTGGGGTCAGGACGGCGACGACGAGCAGATCATTCGCGGCACGCTCGGACGTTTGCTGTTCTCCGGCGACGATGTGGCCAAGCCGGTGCGGGTGCTGTCCGGTGGCGAGAAGGGGCGCATGCTGTACGGCAAGCTGATCCTGACCAAGCCCAACGTTCTGATCATGGACGAACCGACCAACCATATGGATATGGAGTCGATCGAGTCCCTGAATATGGCGCTCGAGCAGTTCAAGGGCACGCTGATCTTCGTTTCGCACGACCGGCAGTTCGTCAGCTCGCTGGCCACCCAGGTCCTGGAGCTCGACGGCAAGGGCGGCTACGAACACTATATGGGCAGTTACGAGGACTATCTCGAGAGCAAGGGTCTCGACTAGTTCTCCCTTGAGTTCTCCCTGCGGCATCATGCCGCCGAGGGTGGGATATGGGCGGATGCGCTGTGCGCATCCGCCCATATTTTTTTGCGTACGGACATGCACCAAAATATTCAAATTAAGTATATTGCGACCGCACACGACGTATGCGCCTGTGCTATAGTTTTCAGCATATACATAGTGCAACATGCCGCTGCAACAGCACCGGAAGCGATAATAATGAACGCCGGTTTCAGAACGGCGCGGAGCCCAGGGTGGAGTTCAATGCCCGGCCTCGTGGTCGGGTCCCCGAATTTTCAGTTATCCGTGATATGAAGGAATGGCCATGCGATTGAAAGGGAAAGTTTCCATCATTACCGGCGCAGCCAGCGGCATCGGCAAGGCGACGGCGGAAAAATTCGCACAAGAAGGCGCGGTTGTTATCGTGTGTGACCTCAATATCGATGTCGTGAACGAGGTGGTCGCCACACTGGCGGCGCAGGGTGCAACGGCGGCCGGCTATCGCGTCAATGTGACTGACCGCGCCGAAATCGCGGCCATGGTGGCCGATGTCAAGGAACGCTTCGGCCGCATCGACGTACTGGTCAATAATGCCGGTATCGTTCTCGACGCGCAGTTGGCAAAAATGACGGACGAGCAATTCGACAAGGTGATCGACATCAACCTGAAGGGCGTGTACAACTGCGCGCGCGCGGTGATCGATACCATGATCGCGCAAGGTGCGGGTGTCATTCTCAATGCGTCGTCGGTGGTGGGCATCTACGGCAACTTCGGCCAGACCAACTATGCGGCGACCAAGTTCGGTGTCATCGGCTTCGTCAAGACGTGGGCCAAGGAGCTGGGCAAGAAGGGGATCCGGGCCAATGCGGTATGTCCGGGCTTTGTCGCCACTCCGATTCTGAAGGCGATGCCGGAAAAAGTGATTCAGGCGATGGAAGAGCGGGTGCCGATGAAGCGGATGGCGCGTCCGGAAGAAATCGCCAATGTCTACGCCTTCCTGGCGTCGGACGAAGCCAGTTATATCAACGGAGCCGCGATCGAAGTGACCGGCGGTCTGACCTTGTAAACCGGCGGCGGGGAGCGCCGGCAGGCGCCCCCCGCGCAGCCTCAATTGTCCGGGTCCCCCGCGAGCAGCGAGGCTTCCACCTCGCGCCGCGTCAGGTGCGGGGCGAACAATTCGATGAAGGTATAAGCGAACCCGCGCAGATACGCATCCTTGCGTATGCCGATCTTGGTGGTCGACGATTCGAACAGATGGCTGGCGTCGATGAGGCGCAGGTGGTTGTCGCGTTCCGGTTCGTACGCCATGCTGGCGATGATGCCGATACCGAGACCGAGGCCGACGTAAGTCTTGATGACGTCGGTGTCGATGGCGGTCAGCACCACGTTTGGCGTCAGGTCGGCGTTGGCGAAAGCCTTGTTGATCTTGGAGCGGCCGGAGAAGGCGAAGTCATAGGTGACCAGCGGATAACGGACGATCTCGTCGAGCGTAATCGGATGCCCGAGTTCGAGCAGGACGTGTCCTTCCGGCACGACCACGCTGCGGTTCCATTCGTAGCACGGGAGCATGGCGAGTTCGGGAAACAGCGCGATGCCTTCGGTGGCGATGGCGATATCGGCTTCGCCCTGTATCACCATTTCGCAGATCTGGGTCGGGCTGCCCTGTTTGATCGACAGCCGGACGCCCGGGTAGCGCTTGACGAACTCGGCGATAGGGCCGGGCAGCGCGTAGCGGGCCTGGGTGTGCGTCGTCGCAATGGTCAGCGAGCCTTCGCTTTCGCGCGAAAATTCGTCGCCGACGCGCTTCAGATTATGGGCCTCGCGCAGGATGCGCTCCGATATTTTGAGGACCTCGCGGCCCGGATCGGATACCGAGACGACCCGTTTGCCGTTGCGGATAAAAACCTGGATTCCGAGCTCATCCTCCAGCAGGCGTATCTGTTTGCTGATCCCCGGTTGCGAGGTATGCAGTTTTTCCGCCGCTTCCGAGACGTTCAGACCTTGTTTGGCCACTTCCACAAGATAACGCAGCTGCTGCAGTTTCATGGGGCTGGGTTCCGTATCTGTTAAAACCTAATGGAATTAAATACTAACACAATATTCTTTTAAGTTTGCAACAGGCTTGGTTAGCATGGCGGCAGAGATAGAATAGTCTAAGGGGAAATGAATGAGCTTCGAGAACAGGCTGGCGACGACACAGGCGCTGCTCGACGAGATCGCGCGTGACTATCCGGGGGCGGTGCTCGCCAACAGTCTGGGCGCCGAGGACATGGTGCTGACCGATCTCATCGCCCGCGCCCGGCTGCCGATTTCGGTCTTCAGCCTGGACACGGGGCGACTGCCGGAAGAGACGCTGGATTTGCTGCAGCGGGCGGGCGAGCGCTACCCCGACCTGCGCTTCCTGGTCTACTACCCGGATCACGCCGCGCTGGAGGCCTTTGTCGCCACCCGCGGCATCAACGCCTTTTACCAGAGCGTGGAGCTGCGCAAGTCCTGTTGCGAGGTGCGCAAAATCGAGCCGCTGCGGCGTGCGCTGGCTGCACGGCCTGCGTGGTTGACCGGTTTGCGCCGCCAGCAGTCGCCGACGCGTGAGGCGCTCGACGACCGCGGCTTCGACGTCGACAACGGGCTGATGAAGTTCAATCCGCTGATCGAGTGGAGCGAAGAGGATGTGTGGGCCTATATTCGCGCCAACGACGTCCCGTACAATGTCTTGCATGACCGACATTATCCCTCGATAGGCTGTGCGCCTTGCACCCGCGCCATCGCGGTCGGCGAAGATCTGCGTGCCGGGCGCTGGTGGTGGGAAAATCCGGAATCGAAAGAATGCGGTCTGCATGTCAGCCGCCTGGAAGCAACCGCGGCGCAAGGAACCCCACATGTACCGGTACGATGAAGTCGACGCCCGCCTCGTGCGCGAGCGGGTAGAGCAGTTTCGCGATCAGACGCGACGTTTTCTGGCGGGAGAACTGACGGAAGACGAATTCCGCCCGCTGCGCCTGATGAACGGTCTCTATGTGCAGCGCCATGCGCCTATGCTGCGCATCGCCATACCCTATGGACTGCTGTCGAGTGCCCAGCTGCGCACGCTGGCCGATGTGGCGCGCCGCTATGATCGCGGCTATGGCCATTTCACCACGCGCCAGAACATGCAATTGAACTGGCCCGAGCTGGCGCAGGTGCCGGAGATCCTGGCCGAGCTGGCCGAGGTCGAGATGCATGCGATACAGACGTCGGGCAATTGCATCCGCAATACCACCACCGATCCTTACGCCGGCGTGGCCGCGGACGAGATCCTCGATCCGCGCCCATGGTGCGAACTGATACGGCAATGGAGTACTTTCCATCCCGAATTCACCTTCCTGCCGCGCAAATTCAAGATTGCGGTCAGCGGCAGCGTGGCCGATCGCGCGGCGACCCAGGTTCACGATGTCGGCCTGTGGGCGCGCCGCAACGACGAAGGCGAGATCGGTTTTACCGTGCTGGTCGGCGGCGGGCTCGGACGCACGCCGATGATCGGCGAGGTCGTGCGCGATTTTCTGCCGGCACGGCACTTGCTGACCTATCTCGACGCGATCCTGCGCGTTTATAACCGTTACGGCCGCCGAGACAATAAATACAAGGCGCGCATCAAGATCCTGGTCAAGGCTCTGACCGTCCCCGGCTTTGCCGCCAAGGTAGAAGAGGAGTGGTCGCATCTGAAAGACGGACCGGCCACGCTGGAAGCCGGCGATGCCGAACGGTTTGCGGGCTATTTCAGCGCACCGGCGTATGCAAAGCCTGATGCCTCGGCGCAGGAGGAACTGGAACGCACATTGGGCGCCGAGCGCGCGTTCGCGCGCTGGTTCGAGCGCAATGTGCACGCGCAGCGGCAGGCCGGCTACTACACCGTCACCCTGTCCCTGAAGAAAACCGGCACGCCTCCCGGCGACATCACGAGCGAGCAGATGGAGGCCGCCGCCGACTGGGCCGATCGCTTTGCGCACGGGCAACTGCGCGTTTCGCATGAACAAAACCTGCTGCTGGCCGACATCGGCGCCGGCGATCTGTTCGCCGTCTGGCAGCTGGCGCGCGAGCAGGGTTTCGCCACGCCGAATATCGGGCTGGTGACCGACGTGATCTGCTGTCCGGGCGGCGACTTTTGCTCGCTGGCCAATGCCAAGTCTATCCCGGTGGCGGAGGCGATCCAGCGTCGGCTCGACGACCTGGATTATTTGCACGATCTCGGTGAAATATCGTTGAACATGTCGGGCTGCATGAATGCCTGCGGTCATCATCATATCGGCAATATCGGCATTCTCGGCGTCGACAAGAATGGCGAAGAGTGGTACCAGGTTACGCTCGGGGGCAGCCAGGGCAACCATGCCGCGCTCGGTCGCGTCATCGGCCCCTCGGTCGCGCGCGAGCGGGTGCCGGAGGTCGTCGCCAGCGTGCTGGCGACCTATGTCGAATTGCGCCATGCCGACGAAGCGTTCATCGACGTGGTCCGCCGTGTCGGCATCGATCCGTTCAAGGAGAAAATCTATGCCCCGCATCATTAAGGACGGCCAGCTCGTCGATGATCGCTGGATTGTGCTGCGGCGCGGCGAGCTCGGCGAGCTGCCGCCCTGCGCGGACGACGACGATGTGATTGTTCCGCTGGATGCCTGGCTCGCCGACCCCGCTTTCTGGAGCGATCGTCCCGGTCGTTGCGGCGTGTGGCTGGCGCCGGACGCCGATCTTGGCCCGGCGGGCGCCCTTGTGGCCGGGCTGCCGCTGCTGGCGGTGGATTTCCCGGTATTCACCGATGGCCGCGGGTATAGCATCGGACGTTTGTTGCGTGAAAGATACAATTTTGACGGCGAGTTGCGTGCGATAGGCGATGTCGGGCGTGACCAGCTGCAATTGCTGTGGCAAGTCGGCTTTAATGCTTTTGTAATCAAGGCGGGCCAAGATGTCGCGCAAAGCCTTGCCGGGCTTGACTGCTTTAGTGAACACTATCAAGGCAATTACCGCGATCCGCAGCCCTTGTTCAAGCGGAGTCGCCCTGCGACGTGAGATGTTGTATTATCGTTACACATATCATATCGGCAATGCCCGGGAGATGGATTTTCCATATGGGATAGGGTGTTGCGGCGTCCCCACCCCTGTTGACAGGGGTATGGGGGCATTTCTATAGTGCCGAGTAACTGCATAAACACAGTTCCGCCATAACCCTGTTGTTTGCAGTAAGCTTGATCTGGTGCGTCTTTGCTGACGAACGCTTTGATTCGTTCGAAAATAATGAGGGAATAACATGACCAAACAGCTGAAACTGAGCGCTCTTGTAGCTGCTATGCTGGTTTCTGCCACTTCTTTTGCCGCTAAATCGGGCTACGCAGTGGATGCCAACGACAGCGTCGTGCGCGACAACTACAACGAATGCTGGAAGACCTCCTCTTTCGACAAGGCCGCCAACGGTCTGGTTGAATGTGGCGACAAGGCTGCCGCCGCTCCGGTCGTAACCGAAGCTCCGAAGCCTGCTCCGATGGTTGAAGTGAAAGAAAAAGTCACCCTGTCGGCCAAGGTCTTGTTCAACTTCGACAAGGCTACCCTGCGTGCCGATGCCACGAACGAACTGGATCCGCTGGTTGCCCGCCTGAAAAACGATGCCAACCTGAAGAGCGTTGAAATCGATGGCTACACCGACTACCTGGGCACCGAGAAGTACAACCTGAGCCTGTCGCAGAAGCGTGCCGACGCCGTGCGTGATTACTTCACCGCTGCTGGCATCTCCAACGACAAGATCGTGACCATGGGCAAGGGCAACGCCGATGCCAAGTTCACCGACGAATGCAAGGCCAAGTTCAAGTACAAGCGCCATGCAGCCAACACCGCTCTGAAGGCCTGCCTGGAGCCGGATCGTCGTGTAGAGCTGAACATCGACACCTTCAAGGTCGTCGAACAGCCGGCCAAGTAATTCTGCCTGCTTCGAAAAAAGCCCGCTTCGGCGGGCTTTTTATTTGTACGAGCCCGATTTCGCCGTTTATGGCGGTGATTCCTGCCGATGGCTGGACTCGCTGGCAAGGGCACGGCTACAATCGGAAGTTTTCACCACGGCTTCTCGGACAATGCAGGTATTTTTCGGAGATCCGCGCCGTTTCGGGCTGCCCCCTTGCGCGTTGACGATCGGCAATTTTGATGGCGTGCACCTCGGGCATCAGCAGATGCTGGCCCGCTTGCGCAGCGATGCCTCCGAGCGCGGAATGTCGACGGCAGTGTTGACCTTCGAGCCGCATCCGCGCGAGTTTTTCGCGCACGGCACGCCGCCGGCCAGGCTATCGACGTTGCGCGACAAAATCCAGTTTCTCGCCCAGTCGGGCTGGGTCGACGAGTTGTTCGTCTATCGCTTTAACCACGGCTTTTCGCGCATGTCGGCCCGGCGCTTCGTCGACGAGGTGCTGCAGGTCGAACTCAACGCCCGCTATCTGCTGATCGGCGACGATTTTCAGTTCGGAGCCGACCGCTGCGGCGACTTTTCCTTGTTGTCGGCGACGCCTGGGCTCGAAACGGTCGCCATGCCATCGGTGTTGGTGCACGGCGAGCGCGCGTCGAGCACCCGCGTGCGCCACCGGCTGGCCGATGGCGACCTGGACGCGGTGCGGCAGCTGCTGGGGCGCGACTACCAGATATCGGGTCGCGTGGTGCATGGCCGCAAGCTGGGACGCACCATCGGCTTTCCCACTGCCAATGTTCATCTCCCGCATCGGCTGCCCGCGCTGCAGGGCGTGTTTGCGGTGGAGGCGGATACGCCGTTCGGCCGTTTACAGGGCGTGGCCAGCCTAGGCCGCAATCCGACCGTGAGCGAGGGCCGCGACTTCAAGCTGGAAGTGCATTTCTTCGATTTCAGCGGCGACTTGTACGCCAGTCGCATCAGTGTCCATTTCCTGAAGAAATTACGCGACGAAGCGCGTTATGATGATTTAGCCGCGCTGGTCGCGCAGATAGAACGCGACGCGACCGACGCCAGAACCTATTTGACCCGTTTGCATCGAGAGCAGGCATGAGCATCGATTATCGAAAAACCGTAAATCTGTTGGACACCCCTTTTGCCATGCGCGGCGATCTCGCGAAGCGCGAGCCCGTGTGGGTCAAGCGCTGGCAAGAGCAGAAGCGCTACGAGAAGTTGCGGGCGCTGGCCGCTGGCCGTCCCAAATTCATCCTGCACGACGGCCCGCCCTATGCCAACGGCGATATTCATATCGGTCATGCTCTCAACAAGATCCTGAAGGACGTCATTATCCGTTCGCGCACGCTGGCCGGCTTCGACGCCCCCTATGTGCCGGGCTGGGATTGCCACGGTCTGCCGATCGAGTTGATGGTCGAAAAGTTGCACGGCAAGGAGATTCCGCCGGCCAAGTTCCGCGAATTGTGCCGCGAGTACGCGAAGGAGCAGATCGCGCGCCAGAAGAAGGACTTCGTGCGTCTGGGCGTGCTGGGCGACTGGGTGCATCCGTACCTGACGATGGACTTCAAGACCGAAGCCGACATCGTGCGCACGCTTGGCAAGATCCATGAGAACGGTTTCCTGTTCAAGGGCGAGAAGCCGGTGCACTGGTGCATCGAATGCGGCTCGGCCCTGGCCGAGGCCGAAGTCGAATACGAAGACCGCAACTCGCCGGCGATCGATGTCGGCTTTGCCGTGCTCGATGCCGCCCGGCTCGCTGAGGCCTTCGGCCTGGCTGCCCCGGTGGAAGGCGTGCGCGCGGTGATCTGGACCACCACGCCGTGGACCCTGCCGGCCAACCAGGCCGTCGCGCTGCATCCGGGGCTCAGCTATCAGCTGATCGAATGCGAACGCGGCGTGTTGCTGCTCGCCCGCGAACTGGCCCCGGCTGCGCTCAAGCGCTACGGGGTCGAGGATTTCCGCGTGCTGGGCGAATGCGAAGGGCGCGCGCTCGAGCGCCTCGAGCTGCAGCATCCTTTTCTCGATCGTGTCGTCCCCTTCATCCTCGGCGAGCACGTCACCACCGATGCCGGTACCGGTCTCGTGCACACCGCGCCGGCGCACGGTCTCGAGGACTACCATGCCGGTCTCGGCTATCAATTGCCGGTCGACAATCCGGTCGATGACGCGGGCCGCTTCAAGCCCGGCACGCCGTTGTTCGCCGGCTTGAGCGTATGGGAGGCCAACCCCAGGGTGATCGCGACCCTGGAGGCCGGTGGCGCGCTGCTGGCCCAGGCACGCATCGACCACAGTTACCCGCACTGCTGGCGCCACAAGACGCCGATCATCTTCCGCGCCACCGCGCAATGGTTCATCGCCATGGATCGCGCCGGCCATGCCGGCACCACCTTGCGCAGCCATGCCAGCCAGGCGGTCGATTCCACCGAGTTCTTCCCGGCCTGGGGGCGCGCCCGGCTCGAGGCGATGATAGGCAACCGGCCGGACTGGTGCGTCTCGCGGCAGCGCAGCTGGGGCGTTCCGATGACCTTGTTCGCCCACAAGGTCAGCGGCGAATTGCACCCGCGCTCGGCGCAATTGCTCGAAGAGGTGGCGTTGCGCATCGAGCAGCGCGGCATCGAAGCCTGGTTCAGCCTCGATGCGCGCGAACTGCTCGGCGACGAGGCCGAGGATTACCGCAAGCTGACCGATACCATGGATGTGTGGTTCGATTCGGGCTCTACCCATTTTGCCGTGCTCAAGCAGCGGCAGGAGCTGGCCTGGCCCGCCGATCTGTACCTGGAAGGGTCTGACCAGCACCGCGGCTGGTTCCAGTCGTCCTTGCTGACCGGCTGCGCGACCATAGGCCGCGCGCCGTACAAGCAGTTGCTGACCCACGGTTTCGTCGTAGACGGCAACGGCCGCAAGATGTCCAAGTCCAAGGGCAATGTGGTGTCGCCGCAGAAGATCAACGATACGCTGGGTTCCGACATCCTGCGCTTGTGGGTCGCATCGACCGACTATTCCGGCGATCTGGCGATTTCCGACGAAATTCTGAAACGGGTGACGGAAAGTTATCGCCGCTTGCGCAATACCCTGCGCTTCCTGCTCGCCAACCTGTCGGATTTCGACCCGCTCGAGCACGCGGTGCCGCACAAGGATCTGCTCGAACTCGACCAATACGCGATTCTGAACGCGAAGGCGCTGCAGGAGAGGGTGGCGGGCGAGGACTATGCGCGCTACGCCTTCCATCACGCGATGCAGGAAGTGGTCGCTTATTGCTCCGAGGATCTCGGCGCCTTCTACCTGGACGTGCTGAAGGATCGTCTGTATACCACGCGCGCCGATTCGCGCGCGCGCCGTTCGGCCCAGACCGCGCTCTACCACATCACGCGCAGCCTGCTGCTGCTGCTGGCGCCGGTGTTGTGCTTCACCGCCGAGGAAGCGTGGGAAGTCCTCACCCGCAGCGATGAAGAATCGACGCTGTTCCACACCTGGCACGAGTTCCCGTCTTTCGATGCTGCGCACGAAGAGCGGCTGGGCGCCAAGTGGCGCGCGATCCGCGCACTGCGCGCCGAGGTCAACAAGGATATCGAAGCCCTGCGCAGCGCCGAGCAACTCGGCTCGTCGCTGCAGGCCGAAGTCGCGATCGAGGCCGATGCCGAGCTCTATCCCCTGCTCGCGAGCCTGGGCGACGATTTGCGCTTCGTGCTCATCGTGTCGCAGGCGACGGTCCGCGCGGGCGAGACCACCCGCATCACGGTGACCGCCTCATCCCACACCAAGTGCGAGCGCTGCTGGCACTATCGTTCCGACGTCGGTCAGCACGCCGGTCACGGGGCGATTTGCGGTCGTTGTGCCGACAATCTGGGCCCGGTGGGCGAGGAACGTCTGCATGCATGAGATGGGAGGGCATTTCGTGTCGTATCGATCGGCCAATCCGTGGCGCCGTAGCGGCTGGTTCGCCGTTGCCGCGTTGATCATCGTGGTGGATCAGATATCCAAGATCCACTTCAACACCGGCTACCAGTACGGTGAGATGCGGGCGGTGATTCCGGGCTTTTTCAGTTTCACGCTGGTATACAACCCCGGCGCGGCCTTCAATTTTCTCGGCGGCGCCGGCGGTTGGCAAAAGCATCTGTTCACCGGGCTGGCCTTCGCCGTCAGCGGCTGGCTGGGCTGGAATGTCGTGCGCGGGCGCTTCAGCCTGCTGATGAACTGTGCCGCCTCCTTCATCATCGGCGGCGCGCTCGGCAATGTCGTCGATCGCCTGCTGTACGGGCACGTGATCGATTTCATCCTGCTCTATTACCACGACTGGTTCTATCCTGCGTTCAATCTGGCCGATTCCTTCATCTGCCTGGGTGCGGCGCTGATGATACTCGACAGTCTCACCAACAAGCGCTGAGACAGCAAGGAGTCCAAGGGATGACGAAGACCATCATGCTGGCCAATCCGCGCGGATTCTGCGCGGGGGTCGACCGCGCCATCGCGATCGTCGAACGCGCGCTGGAGCGCTACGGCGCCCCGATCTATGTCCGGCACGAAGTCGTGCACAACCGTTTCGTGGTCGATTCGCTGCGCGCCAAGGGGGCCGTGTTCGTCGAAGAGCTCGGCGACGTTCCGCCAGGCGCGACGCTGATCTATTCGGCGCATGGCGTGCCGCAGTCGGTGCGTGCGCAGGCGCAGGCGCTCGGGCTCGTGGTTTTCGATGCGACGTGTCCGCTGGTGACCAAGGTGCATGTCGAAGTCAAGCGCATGCACGAGCTGGGCATGGAAATCATCATGATAGGCCATGCGGGCCACCCCGAGGTCGAAGGGACCATGGGCCAGATCGGTGGCGGCATGCATCTGGTCGAGGATGTCGCCGACGTGGCGGCGTTGCAGGTGCGAGACCCGTCGGCCCTGGCCTTCGTGTCGCAGACCACGCTCTCGGTCGACGAAACCCGCGGTATCGTGGCCGCCTTGCGCGCGCGGTTTCCTGCCATCTCCGGTCCGCGCAAGGACGATATCTGTTACGCCACGCAGAACCGGCAGGATGCGGTCAAGGCATTGGCGGCACGCAGCGACGCCGTGGTGGTGGTCGGCTCGCCCAACAGCTCCAACTCCAACCGCCTGCGCGAAGTCGCGTCGCTGCTCGGCGTGGCCGCCTATATGGTGGATAACGCGGAGCAGCTCGACCCCGCCTGGTTCGAAGGCTGCCAGATCATCGGCGTGACGGCCGGGGCCTCGGCCCCCGACGTGCTGGTGCAGGCGGTGATCTCGCGTCTGCGCGAACTGGGCGAAGCGCGGGTCGAAGAATTATCGGGGGTCGAGGAGTCGACGACTTTCGCTCTGCCGCCAGGCCTGCGCGAGGCCTGAGTTGTCTCCCTTCCGGGGAACAGGCATGATAAAGCCGTCGGATAGACTGGACGGATAGTTTATGACCCTGGATAGGGAAGACGCGGTGGCGACAAGTGTGCTCGCCGATTTTACATGTCGTCCGGCGCGCCCGGACGATTTTGCCTCGGTCGTCCGCCTGTACGAAGAATGGGGGTACGGCGGTCGCGTCGAAGCAGACGACGTCATGACGGTGCTGGAGGCCGGGGCTCGCGTGATCGGTGTCGTGCGGCTGGCTTGCGATCACGATTGCACCGTCCTGCGCGGGATGTACATTTGTCCGGCCTGGCGCGGTCGCGGTCTGGGCCGACAGTTGCTGCTGCAGGCTGTGGCCGGCGTCTCGCGCGATATTTACTGCCTGCCCTATGCCCACCTCGAGGCTTTCTACCGGCAGGCGGGTTTCGAAATCTGCTCCGAGGGCGAGGCGCCCGCCTTTTTGCGCGAACGCGTGGCGGCCTATCGCTGGACCGGCAAGTCCTATCTCATTATGCATCGTGTGGGTTCCCGGCATTGAAAACGCAGCCGATGCCCCTATCTGTGCCCTATCGTTGACCAACCTCGAATCCTGACCATGAGTACACAGAAAGAAACCCTGGGCTTTCAGACCGAAGTCAAGCAACTGCTTCACCTGATGATCCATTCTCTGTATTCCAACAAGGAAATTTTCCTGCGGGAACTTGTCTCCAATGCTTCCGATGCCGCCGACAAGCTGCGCTTCGAAGCCATTGCCGCTCCCGATCTGCTCGGTGACGACCCCGAACTGCGCATCCGCATCAGCGCCGATGCCGAGGCGCGCACCCTGACCATCTCCGACAACGGCATCGGGATGAGCCGCGAAGAAGTGATCGAGAATATCGGTACCATCGCCAAGTCCGGCACCCGCGCCTTTCTCGATTCGCTCAGCGGCGACGCCAGAAAAGACGCCAACCTGATCGGCCAGTTCGGCGTCGGCTTCTATTCCGGGTTTATCGTGGCCGACAAGATCACGCTGACCACCCGCCGCGCAGGCGCGGCCGAGGCCGTGCGCTGGGAGTCGCAGGGCGAGGGCGAGTACACGCTGGAAGCCGTCGACAAGGCCGGCCGCGGTACCGAGATCGTGCTGCACCTGAAAGAGGGCGAGGATGAATTCCTCGGCGATTGGCGCCTGCGTCAGATCGTGCACACCTACTCGGATCATATCTCGGTGCCGATCGAGATGAAGGCCGCCGCCAAGGAAGACGGGGAAGAGCCCGCTTTCGAAGCGGTCAACCAGGCGTCCGCCTTGTGGACGCGCGCGAAGAGCGACATCAGCGACGAGCAATACCGCGAGTTCTACAAGCATGTTGCGCATGATTTCAGCGACCCGCTGGCCTGGACCCACGCGCGGGTCGAAGGCCGCCAGGAATACACCGAGTTGCTGTATCTGCCGTCGCGCGCGCCCTTCGATCTGTATGAGCGCGAACGCAAGCAGGGCGTGAAGCTGTATGTGCGCCGCGTCTTCATCATGGAAGATACCGAGAAGCTGATGCCGCACTATCTGCGCTTCGTGCGCGGCGTCATCGACTCCAGCGATCTGCCGCTCAATGTGTCGCGCGAGATTCTGCAGCAGTCGCGCGATATCGACGCGATCCGCGCCGGCTGCGTCAAGAAAGTGCTGGCTTTGCTGGAAGACCTGGCCGCCAACGACGCAGAGAAGTACACCACGTTCTGGAATACCTTCGGCCAGGTGCTGAAAGAGGGCGTGGGCGAGGATTTTGCCAACAAGGATCGCATCGCCGCCTTGCTGCGCTTCGCGTCGAGCACCGTGGAGAGCGATGCGGCAACGGTGTCGCTGGCCGACTACGTCGGCCGCATGAAAGAAGGCCAGGAGAAGATTTACTACATCACGGCGGAAACCCTGTCCGCCGCGCGCAATAGTCCTCATCTGGAAATCTTCAAGAAGAAGGGGGTCGAGGTTCTGCTGCTGACCGACCGTGTCGACGAGTGGGTGACGGCGAGCCTGACCGAGTTTGACGGCAAGGCGCTGGTGTCGGTGGCCAAGGGCGCGCTCGATCTGGGCAGTCTCGAGGACGATGCCGATAAAAAGGCGCAGGAGGCGGCGGAAGAAGCATCGCGCCCCCTGGTCAAGCGCATCCGCGATGCGCTCGGCGACAAGGTGGCCGAGGTGCGTGCCACGGCCCGTCTGACCGACAGTCCGGCCTGCCTGGTGGTGGGCGAGAACGATATGAGCACGCACCTTGAGCGCATGCTCAAATCGGTCGGGCAGAGCGTCGATGCGGTCAAGCCAACGCTGGAAATCAATCCCGGGCACTTGCTGGTCAAGCGCCTGGCCGACGAGCAGGACGAAAACCGCGCCACGGCGCTGGCCCAGGTGCTGTTCGATCAGGCTCTGCTGGCCGAGGGCGGCAAACTCGACGATCCGGCGACCTTCGTCAAGCGTATCAACGCACTGATGCTGGAGTTGTCGGTCTGAGCGTCGCGGGCGGCGAGTCCGCCCGCCGTTCCATGACAAACGCCCCGCAATGCGGGGCGTTTGTCATGGAACGGCGGAATTCAGTTTTCCGGCGGGGCGGTGTCGATGAAGGATGGGCGGGCCGACAATTTCACGCGCAAGGCTTCCAGATTCGGGTATAGCGTTTTCCAGTCGAGCGCGGGCAGGCGGAAGTCGAGGTAGCACAGACAACAGCCGACGGCGATATCGGCCAGGCCGTAGCCGTCGCCGTGACACCAGGCCCGCTCGCCGAGGTCGGCGGATAGCCGCGCGAGTGCGCGCTCGATTTTCTCGTGCTGGCGGGCGATCCATTCCGGCATCTGCTTCTCGGCCGGGCGCCGCTGCTCGAGCACGATGGCGACCAGGGCGTCGACCACACCGTCAGCCAGCGCTTCCCAGCGGCGCGTGAGTATGGCCTGGCGGTTGCCTTCGGGAATCAGCCGCGACACGGGCGAGATGTTATCGAGGTACTCCACGATCACGCGCGAATCGTACAGAGTCATCCCGTCGTCGAGTTCGAGCACGGGCACCTTGCCCAGCGGGTTGTAGCTGGGCACGGCGCTGGCGGCATCCCAGGGGACGTCCACCTGGATGGGGCAGTCGATCTTCTTTTCCGCCAGTACGATGCGGACCTTGCGGGCATAAGGGCTGGTAAGTGACGCGATCAGTTTCATTTTGGTATCGGCTGTCTCCGGCCTTGCGAGCGGGCCATCATAAATATGTAACCCGCTCACTTTAGCTCAACAGAGTCGCAACTGAAAGTGCCCGTGATGCGACAGGGGGCGGGCTCGCCTCAGTCGAGGTAGTCGTAGCCGGGCAACGTCAGAAACTCGACAAAGTGATCGTCGGTGGTCAGCCGGTCGAACATGGCGGCGGCATCGTCGTACTGCCGCGTCCAGCGTGCGCCGTATTCCTGCTTCAGCCGCGCGATCTCGACTGCCATCAGCTCGCGGAACAGTGCGACCGTGACCTTGCGCCCGTCGTCGAGCACGCCCTTGGGCGAGCGTATCCATTGCCATATCTGCGAGCGGGAAATCTCGGCGGTGGCGGCATCTTCCATCAGATTATGGATGGGCACGCAGCCGTTGCCGGAAATCCACGATCCCAGATACTGGATGCCGACATTGATGTTCATCGCCAGGCCGGCTTCGGTGATCGGCGTCTCCGGTTGGAAACGGATCAGGTCGGCAGCGCAGATGCTGACATCGTCGCGTTGTTTTTCGATCTGGTTGGGGCGGTCGCCCAGTACCGCGGCGAAAGCCGCCGCCGCGATCGGCACCAGGCCGGGGTGGGCGATCCAGCCGCCGTCGTAGCCGTCGCCGGCATCGCGTTCCTTGTCGGCGCGGACGCCGGCCAGCGCCTTGTCGTTGGCGGCGGCATCGTTCTTGATCGGAATCAGCGCCGCCATGCCGCCGATGGCCGGCGCGCAGCGGCGATGGCAGGTTTTCAGCAGCAGCAGGGCATAGGAGCGCATGAAGGGCACGGTCATCGTGATCTGGCCGCGATTGGCGAGACAGAAGTCGCGGTTGTGCTTGAATTTCTTGATGCAGCTGAAAATATAGTCCCAGCGGCCGGCGTTGAGGCCGCTGCTGTGCTCGCGCAGTTCGAACAGGATCTCGTCCATCTCGAAGGCGGCAAGTATGGTTTCGATCAGGACAGTGGCCTTGATCGTACCGGCGGGAACCCCGAGCGCCTGCTGCGCGGCGAGGAAAACGTCGTTCCACAGGCGCGCTTCCAGATGGCTCTCCATCTTGGGCAGGTAGTAATAGGTGGCCGAGCCGTGCTCGCGCAGATAATGGATGTTGTGAAAGAACGACAGGGCGAAATCGAACAGGGCGCCGCTCACGGCTTCCCCGTCCACCAGTACGTGTTTCTCCAGCAGATGCCAGCCGCGCGGGCGCAGGATCAGGGTGGCGATGCTGTCGGCCAGGCGGTAGGACTTGCCTTCCGGACTCGTCCACTCGATGGTGCGGCGGTAGGCATCGCAGACGTTGATCTGGCCTTCGATCTGGTTGTCCCAGGTCGGGCAGTTGGAGTCTTCGAAGTCGGCCATGAAACTGTTGGCGCCCGAATTCAGGGCATTGATCATCATCTTGCGTTCGACCGGGCCGGTAATTTCGACGCGACGGTTGAGCAGGTCGGCGGGCAAGGGCGCAATGCGCCAGTCGGATTCGCGGACCGCCGCGGTGGAGGACAGGAAATCGGGCAGCACACCGGCATCGAGTTCGACCTGACGCAGATCGCGCGCGGCCATCAGCTCGCGCCGTCGTCCTTCGAAGCGGCGGTGCAGCATGGCGACAAAGGCCAGTGCCGGCTCGCTCAGGATGGCGGCATAGCGTTCGTTGGACGGGGCGGTGAGGGTGACACCGTGCGGCAAGCTCTGATCCATGGCTGGGACTCCTCGGGCGTGCGGGTTGGAGATGACATCAGTCTAAAGGCTGTGCCATCCAGAAAAAAGATCGAATTAGACAAGTCATCTTTTACTTTTTAGTATCTAATACTTCGCGTTCGATTGAGAGGGCCGTCATGGACGGTTTCAAGCAACTCGAGAGCTTTGTCGCCGTGGTCAAGCACGGCAGCCTGTCGGCTGCCGCGCGCGAGCTCGGCGTGGTCGCGGCGGTCATCGGACGGCGGCTCAATGCGCTGGAAGAGCGGCTCGGTGCGCGTCTGCTGGTCAGGACGACGCGCAGCCTGACGCTGACTCAGGAGGGCAGCGCCTTCTACGAGGATACCTTGCGCATTCTGGCCGAACTGCGCGATGCCGAGTCGGCGGTCGGCAGCGGCGGGGCGCGGGTGCGCGGCCACTTGCGTCTGACGGCTCCCGCCGGTTTCGGCCGCCGCCATGTGGCGCCGCATGTGGCGGCCTTCCAGCAAGCGCATCCCGATCTGCGCGTGACGCTCGACCTGTCCGACCGCCTGGTCGATCTGCTGCGCGAGCCGGTCGATTGCGCGATCCGTATCAGCGAGCTGGCCGATTCCGGCCTGGTCGCGATCCGGCTCGCGGAAAACCGGCGCGTGGTGGTGGCCGCTCCCGCCTATCTCGAGCGCTGCGGCGTACCGCTGACCCCCATCGATCTGGCGCAGCACCAGTGCCTGTCGCTCGGAGAGAGCCAGAGCCGCGGCTGGGTGTTTCACGATCAGGGCCGGCAGAGCGGCCTGCGCGTCTCGGGCATGCTGGAGTGCAACGACGGCGCCGTGCTGCGCGACTGGGCCGTGGAGGGGCTCGGCTTGGCCTGGCGCTCGTGGTGGGAGGTGAAGGACGACCTGGCCGCCGGGCGGCTCGTCACCGTGCTCGACCGCTTCTCGGCGCCGGACTATCCTGTGTGCGCCGTGGTGGCGCAGCGCAAGTTTCTGCCGCCGCGCGTGCGGCATTTTATCGATTATCTGAAGTCGGTCTACGCTCGCGCCGGATACTGGGATTGAGGGCGCCGCAGCGGATGCGACGGGAAAGGTCCGGACATGATGCGGATTAAACGGGCAGCGGTCGCGGCCTTGTGCGCGCTGACGACGCTCGCGGCAGAGGCCGCCGAACATGAATATGTGCTCGACTGCCTGCCGGGCGGGGATGCCGGCCTGAACGTGGCCGAGGTGATCCGCAGCCGGCTTGAGCTGCATGACTGGCGCGAGAATGTGAAAAGCGGCGGTTATCATCTGTGCTTTCGCATCGAAGCGAGGCAGATCATGGTGCCCGACGCGGCGTACGGCGGTGGCTACTATCGTGGCGGGGCACCGCTGTATCGTGCCGAGATCGTGCGCATGCTGAGTCTGCGCGTGAACAGGGGGGCGGGAACGCCCTCCTGGCGCGAGGACAGCGAAGCGCTGGCCGAGGATACGCCGCAGGCGATCGACCAGGCCGTTCGCGCGCTGATTGACCGGCTGCCGCTGGATTAATCGCTGGCGGCGGGGGACAGCCATTTCTCCATGACCGCGTTGGGCAGCATTGCGCCGCGACGGCTGACGGTCTGCCGCTGGCGCAGCCGGAAGTCCCAGGCGGTAAAAAAGGCTTCGGCGGCCAGGCTGACCTGGGCCGTGAGCAGGCCGATGCCGCGTTCGCGTGCCCCGTCGTGCAGACGCGTCATCAGCAGAGTGCCGACGCCGCGACGCTGCCAGTCGGCGTGAACGAAAAAGTGCGTGATCGTTCCATCGGACTGGAGATCGGCGTAGGCGACGATCTGGCCATCGTATTCGACCACCAGCGGCAACAGGCCGCGTATCGCCTGCACCCATTCCTGCTCGTCGACGGCAGGCGGCGACCACGCCGCACGCTGCTCGGCGTTGTAATAGGCGGCATCGATGGCGTGCACCGCGCTATGAAATATTTTCCATAGCCGCATTTCCTCACCCGACTGCACGGACCGTGTCTTCATGGCGTCGCTTTCCTGGTGCCCGGACGCGCAAAGCCCGCCGGATCGCTCCGGCGGGCGGCGGTTTGCGGCTTAGTGGAACTGCTCTTCTTCGGTCGAGCCCTTGAGCGCCGTCGTCGAAGACTGCCCGCCCTGTATGGCCTGGGTGACCGAGTCGAAGTAGCCGGTGCCCACTTCACGCTGGTGCTTGACGGCGCTGAAGCCCAGCTCCGCGGCGGCGAACTCGTTTTGCTGCAGTTCGACGAAGGCGGTCATGCCTTCGCGCGCATAGCCGTGCGCGAGGTGGAACATGGAGTAGTTCAGGCTGTGGAAGCCGGCCAGTGTAATGAACTGGAAGCGGTAGCCCATGGCGCCGAGTTCACGCTGGAAGCGGGCAATGGTCGCGTCGTCGAGGTTCTTTTTCCAGTTGAACGACGGCGAGCAGTTGTAGGCCAGCATTTTTCCCGGGTATTTCGCGTGGATCGCCTCGGCGAACTTGCGCGCGTACTCGAGGTCGGGCTTGCCGGTTTCGCACCACACCAGGTCGGCGTAGGCGGCGTAGGCCAGACCGCGCGAAATCGCCTGTTCCAGACCGGGCTTGGTGCGATAGAAGCCTTCCACCGTGCGTTCACCGGTGCAGAACGGCCTGTCGCGCGGGTCGACATCCGACGTCAGCAGATCGGCCGCCTCCGCATCGGTACGGGCCACCAGCAGGGTCGGCACGCCATAGATATCGGCGGCGAGACGGGCGGCGGCGAGTTTTTCGACCGCTTCGCGCGTCGGCACCAGAACCTTGCCGCCCATATGACCGCATTTCTTCACGGAAGCGAGCTGGTCTTCGAAGTGGACGCCGGCGGCCCCCGCCTCGATCATGCTCTTCATCAGTTCGTGCGCGTTCAGAACGCCGCCGAAACCGGCTTCCGCGTCGGCGACAATGGGGGCGAAGAAGTCCGTTTCGTCGTTGCCTTCGGCATGGTGCAGCTGGTCGGCACGCTGGAAGGCGCGATTGATGCGCTCGACCACCGCCGGGACCGAGTTGGCCGGATACAGCGATTGATCGGGATACATCTCGCCGCTGAGATTGGCGTCGGCCGCGACTTGCCAGCCGGACAGATAGATGGCTTTCAGCCCGGCCTTGACCTGCTGCATGGCCTGGTTGCCGGTCAGCGCTCCCAGCGCGTTGATATACGGTTCGTCGTGCAGCAACTTCCACAGCTTGTCGGCGCCTTTGCGCGCGAGGGTGTACTCGATCTGGATCGAGCCGCGCAGCCGTTCTACATCGGCGGCGCTATAGCTGCGGGAAATCCCTTTCCAGCGCGGATTTTCGTCCCAGTCTTTCTGGATGGCGGCGATACGTTGTTCACGAGTGGACATGCGATACCCTTTACGAGTCGGTTTCTCTGCAGGCGGGGCCGAACCCCGCATTCCCTTTGAGTGTGGTGCGTTCGCGCCCAGGCCGACACGAGCCGGGTGCCCCCGATACGTGGGGAGGCCGCGCTGGTGCACCGTGATCCGGTGTTCCGGAATCTTCTAGTCGACGGGGGTTTGTGTACCCCCGTTGCGCGGCCATTCCGGCCTTGCGGATAGGGCCGGACGACATCGCCGCGTCATTTAATTTAAGCATAAAACAGCGGTTGATGTGCGCTGCAGCAAAAAAAATCTGTTTATTTTCAGTAACTAACAATGATGTTTTAAAACGAAATGCCAAGTGCATTGTTGATTTGCGTAAACGAACATATGTGTTGTTTCGCGATCATTGCGCAAACTGACTTGAATTTGCCGCGAAAGGCCCTACCTTGCATCAGGACATCATCAAGCTGATCCAATTCAAGGAATCGCCATGCAGGAAGAGAACAAAGTCGAGGCGGCCGAGGCCGGCAATGCCTCCGGGCCTGACAGCCATAGCGTCATCAGCGAGTCGTCGCCCGAAGAACGTATCGCGCAGCTGGAGGCCGAGCTGGCCGATGCCCGCGATCAGTTTCTGCGCAGCCGCGCGGAAATGGAAAACCTGCGCCGTCGCAATTCGGAAGATGTGGGCAATGCGCAGAAATATGCGATCAACAAGTTCGCGTCCGAGCTGCTGGGCGTCAAGGACAGCCTGGAAATGGCGCTGGCCGATCAGAGCGGCCAGTTCGAGGCGCTCAAATTCGGCGTCGATCTGACGCTGAAGCAACTGGTCGGCGCTTTCGAGAAGGTTCAGCTGCGCGAGATCGACCCGCTCGGCGAGTCGCTGGATCCGCACAAGCACCAGGCGATCGACACCGAAGTGTCCGATGCCGCGCCGAACACCATCGTGCGCGTAAGACTGAAAGGCTACCTGCTGGCTGACCGCGTTTTGCGCCCGGCAATGGTGGTCGTAGCCAAGCCTGCGGACCAGAACGATTGATTCAGAAGACTTTAGCTGGCAAACCCTCTTGAAAACACCGGTTTAGCCACGACTTGTCAAACATGACCCCGTGCCGCCGACATTGATGTGGCGGGCATATAGAGGAAAGGAATTTAAAATGGGTAAGATCATTGGTATTGACCTGGGCACCACCAACTCCTGCGTGGCCGTTCTTGAAAACGGTGTGCCGAAAGTCATCGAAAACGCCGAAGGCGCGCGTACCACTCCGTCCATCATCGCTTACATGGACGATGGTGAAATCCTGGTGGGTGCTCCGGCCAAGCGTCAGGCCGTGACCAACCCGCGCAACACCCTGTACGCGATCAAGCGCCTGATCGGCCGTCGCTTCGAAGACCGCGAAGTCCAGAAAGACATCGATCTGATGCCTTTCGAAATCAAGAAGGCCAAGAATGGCGACGCCTGGGTCAAGGTCCGCGACGACGAGCTGGCTCCGCCGCAGATCTCCGCCGAAGTGTTGCGCAAGATGAAAAAAGCGGCCGAAGACTATCTGGGCGAAGAAGTGACCGAAGCGGTGATCACCGTGCCGGCCTACTTCAACGACAGCCAGCGTCAGGCAACCAAGGATGCCGGACGCATCGCCGGCCTCGAAGTCAAGCGCATCATCAACGAACCGACCGCGGCTGCCGTGGCGTTCGGCCTCGACAAACAGGAAGGCGATCGCAAGATCGCCGTGTATGACCTGGGCGGCGGCACTTTCGATATCTCCATCATCGAAATCGCCGACGTGGATGGCGAGCATCAGTTCGAGGTGCTGTCGACCAACGGCGACACCTTCCTCGGTGGCGAAGACTTCGACCAGCGCCTGATCGATTACATCATCGGCGAGTTCAAGCGCGAACAGGGCGTCGATCTCAAGACCGATGTGATGGCGCTGCAACGCCTGAAAGAAGCGGCGGAAAAGGCCAAGATCGAACTGTCCTCCGGCCAGCAGACCGAAGTGACGCTGCCGTATATCACCATGGATGCCAGCGGTCCCAAGCATCTGTCGATGAAGATCACCCGCGCGAAGTTCGAGTCCCTGGTCGAAGACCTGATCGAACGCTCGATCGAGCCGTGCCGCGTGGCGCTGAAGGATGCCGGCCTCTCCGTCGGCGACATCCGCGACGTGATCGTGGTCGGCGGCCAGACCCGCATGCCCAAGGTCCTGGACAAGGTCAAGGAATTCTTCGGCAAGGAACCGCGCCGCGACGTGAACCCGGATGAAGCTGTCGCTGTCGGCGCCGCCATCCAGGGCTCGGTCCTGTCCGGCGACCGCAAGGACGTGCTGCTGCTGGACGTGACCCCGCTGTCGCTGGGTATCGAAACCATGGGCAGCGTGATGACCAAGCTGATCCAGAAGAACACCACGATCCCGACCAAGGCGACGCAGACGTTCTCCACCGCCGACGACAACCAGACCGCGGTGACCATCCACGTGCTGCAAGGCGAACGTGAAAAGGCTGCTGCCAACAAGAGCCTCGGTCAGTTCAATCTGGCCGATATTCCGGCCGCGCCGCGCGGCGTGCCGCAAATCGAAGTCACCTTCGATATCGACGCCAACGGTATTCTGCATGTGAGCGCCAAGGACAAGGCGACCGGCAAGCAGGCCAATATCACGATTCAGGCTTCCAGCGGTCTGTCGGAAGAAGAAATCCAGCGCATGGTGCAGGATGCCGAAGCCAACGCCGAGGAAGACAAGAAGCTGCACGAACTGGTTCAGGCCAAGAATCAGGGCGATACCCTGGTCCATTCGGTGAGAAAATCGCTCGCCGATTTCGGCGACAAGGTCTCGGCCGAGGAAAAGACCGCGATCGAAGCCGCGCTGAAGGAAGCCGAAGAAGCGGTCAAGGGCGATGACAAGGATGCGATCGACGCCAAGGTCGAAGCCTTGATGAAAGTGTCGCACAAGCTGGCCGAGCAGATGTATGCGCAGCAGCAGCCCGAAGGCGAAGCGGCTCCGGCCGGCGGCGCTTCGGCCGGCAAACCGGAAGACGGCAATGTGGTCGATGCCGAATTCGAGGAAGTGAAGAAGGACAAGTAAGCCCGCCTTCTTCACCGGGCACAGGCGGCGCCTTGGCGCGCCTGTGCCTTTTTTCGTAATGGTTGGACGCAGGGTCACAGCATGTCAAAACGAGATTTCTACGAGGTACTGGGCGTCAATCGCGATGCGTCCGATGAGGATATCAAGAAAGCGTATCGCAAGCTGGCGATGAAGTACCACCCGGACCGTAACCCGGACAGCAAGGAGTCGGAAGAGAAATTCAAGCAGGCGAAAGAAGCCTACGAGATCCTCTCCGACAGCCAGAAGCGTTCGGCCTACGATCAGTTCGGTCACGCAGGGGTCGATCCCAATGCGGGCGCGGGCGGGCGTGGCGGAGCAGGCTTCGGCGATTTCACCGACGCATTCTCGGATATCTTCGGCGACATTTTCGGCGGCGGACGCGGTGCAGGCGGCGGTGGCCGTTCCAATGTGTATCGTGGCGCCGATCTGCGCTACAACATGGAAATCACGCTGGAAGAAGCGGCGCGCGGCTGCGAGAAGCAGATTCGCATCCCCTCGCATCAGGCGTGCGACCATTGCAAGGGTTCCGGCGCCAAGCCCGGCACCCAGCCCAAGACCTGCTCCACCTGCGGCGGGCATGGCCAGGTGCGCATGAGCCAGGGTTTCTTTTCCATCCAGCAGACCTGCCCGAGCTGCCATGGCAGTGGCAAGCAGATCGCCGACCCGTGCCCGAAGTGCCACGGCGCAGGCCAGCTGAAGACCAACAAGACCCTGAACGTGAAGATTCCGCCGGGGGTCGACGAAGGCGATCGCATCCGGTTGTCGGGCGAAGGCGAACCCGGCCAGAATGGCGGGCCGGCCGGCGACCTGTATGTGGTCACGCATATCCGCCAGCACGCGGTGTTCCAGCGCGACGGCATGGACCTGCATTGCGAGATGCCGATCAGCTTCACCACGGCCGCTCTCGGCGGCGAAGTGGAGATTCCGACGCTGGAGGGCATGGCCAAGGTCAAGATCTCGTCCGAAACGCAAAGCGGCCGCGTTTACCGCTTGCGCGGCAAGGGCATCAAGGCCGTGCGCGGCAGCGATATCGGCGATCTGATGTGCCATGTCGTGGTGGAAACCCCGGTCAACCTGACCGAGCGTCAGCGCGAATTGCTGGAGGAGTTCGAGTCCATCAGCCTGGGCGACAGCGCCAAGCACAATCCGCGCGCCAAATCCTTCATGGACAAATTGCGCGAGTTCTTCGACTGAGCGCTGCATCGGCGGCAGGGCGAAAACGGATGGCCGCGGCCATCCGTTTTTTTTCATGGTGCGACAGGCTCCGGCACTTGGCGGGCAGGTCGGGTTTTATAATAAATTGATATTTCGAAAGCATTACTATCTGTTGGACGGCAGGCTGCGCGTAGCTCACTATATATCCTAAATGTATATAAATTGTTTTTAATGAAACAAAAGGATATAGAAGATGGGTGGAATACGGTTTGCGCGCCGACGGCTGCTGCTGGCGGCCATGGTATGGGGCCTGGGGACGATGGCAGCCGCCCAGGCGGCAGAAGAGGGATCGCTGCGCGCCAGCGACCCGTCGCGGCTTCCGGCGGCGGCCAGGGCGCGGCACGATGTCGTGGTCAGCGCCATCTCCGAACCGCAAGGCATTTTCAACCCCTATCTGTTCCATAACGGTTGGGACGAAAACGTCACCCAGGTCATCTTCGCCAATCTGGTCGGCCTCGACCGCCAGGGCAGGCCGGTTCCGCAGCTGGCCGAGTCGTGGCAGGTCAGCCGCGATAATCTCGTCTACACCTTCAAGCTGCGGCCGAATCTCAAGTTCAGCGATGGCTCGCCGCTGACCGCATCCGACGTCGAATTCACCCTCACGCTGCTGCACGACCCCAAATACGACGGCGAGACCGATATTTCGCTCGCCAATATCAAGGGCGGCGCCGACTACAAGGCCGGCCGCGCCGGTACGATCAGCGGGATCAAGGTGCTCGACCCGCGCACGATACGGATAACGACCACGGAAGCCGGCGCGGTGACCTTGCCCTTGATCGGCGGGCCGGTGCTGTCGCGTGCGTATTACGGCAAGAATTACACTCCCGGTCATCTCGATGGCGTGCGCACGCAAAGCGCGCGCCCGCTCGGAGCCGGACCGTATGTCTACGACAAGTACATTCCGGGGCAGGAAGTCCGCTTCCATGCCAACCCGTACTACTATGCCGGCAAGCCGCCGGTCCCGTTTTTCATCTACCGGATCACGTCGGACGCGACCAAACTGCAGCTGTTCCAGACCGGGGAAGTCGACAACGACCGCTTCTCGATCAACAAGGACAATATCGAGCAGCTCAAGAGTCTGGGGTTCGCCAATATCGACATCTACAACTCCAGCGATTACAGCCTGGTCGAATTCAACCTCAAGAAGCCCTATCTGAAAGATGTGCGTGTACGTCAGGCGCTGATCTACGGTCTCGACCGGCAGAAACTGGTGGATGTGGTCTATCAGGGCTATGGCAGCGTGGCGACCGAAGCGGTCGCGCCGGGGTCGTGGGCGTATGACCCGAGCGGGGTGAACCCGTATGCGTATAATCCCGCGCGTGCCCGGACCTTGCTCGACCAGGCCGGATGGAAAGTCGGCGCCGACGGCATCCGCGTCAAGGATGGCCAGCGCCTGACGCTGACCCTGCTGGCGACGCGCAAACTGCTGACCGATGCCCTGATCCCGATCGCCAAGGAAAGCTACAAGGCCATCGGCGTCGAACTGCGGCCCGAAGTCTCCGATTTCAACGCCTTGCTGGCGAAGCGCAAGGCCGGGCATTACGACCTGGCGACCTTCAGCACCTCGCTGATCAATGATCCGAACGAAGGCGTGCATGATTTTCTGACCTCGCAGAGCGTCAACGGTTATCACAATCCCCAGGTCGACCGGTTGACGGTCGAGGCCAACGCCACGCTGGACCTGAAGCGCCGCAAACAGCTTTATCACCAGCTGTATCAGGTGCTGGCCGGCGATCCGCCGGTGATCTATCTCGCCTATCGCAAGGTTCTGTCGGCCAGCAGCGCGCGCATCAGCGGTTTTACCCCTGATATCTACAACGGGATCATCACCAGCCTGCCGCATCTGAAAATCGTCAAGTAGTCATCGCTGCGACCGCGCCGCCGCCGCCCGCACGGGCCGCGGCGGCGCCTGTTTCGAGGTTCCCATGCGCCAATTCATTCTGCGCCGCGTGTTGCTGATGTTCCCGACCCTGCTCGGGGCATCGGCCGTCATTTTTTTCATCTTCGCGCTGACTCCCGGTGATTTCGTCGATGGCAGCATCAGCCTGAGCCCCGAGCGCGCGCTCGAACTCAAGGCCCTGTACGGTCTCGATCATCCGGCATGGCAACGCTATCTGCACTGGCTGTGGCAACTCGCGCACGGCGATCTCGGGTTTTCGCTGCAGTACCAGATCCCGGTGACCGAACTGCTCGATCGCTATGTGTGGAATTCCTTTCTGCTGGCCAGCGTGGTACTGGTGCTGTACTGGGGGCTGTCCCTGCTGATCGGCGTCACGGCGGCGGTGCGTCCGCATTCCTGGTACGACCGTCTGGTCACGCTGCTGGTGTTTGCCGCCATGTCGTTTCCGGTGTTTTTCCTCTGTCTGTTGCTGATCAAATGGTTTGCCGTCGATCTCGCATGGCTGCCGGTGGGCGGCATGATCGCCACCGGCAGCGAAAGCCGCGGCTGGGCGCATGTGCTGGAGGTTGCCGCGCACATGGTGCTGCCGGTGCTGACGCTGGTCATGCTGCAAGCCGGCAGCCTGACCCGCTATTTCCGAGCGAGCATGCTCGAAGCGCTGGCGCTCGACTGCGTGCGCACCGCGCGGGCCAAGGGGCTGAAAGAACGGACCGTCGTTTTTAAGCATGCGCTGCGCAACGGCCTGCTGCCGGTGATAACACTGCTCGGTTTCGAGCTGCCCGGCCTGTTCTCGGGGGCCATCGTGACCGAGAAGCTGTTCAACTGGCCCGGTGCCGGACATATCCATATCGATACCCTGGCCGCACGCGACTACCCGGTGCTGATGGGCTTTACCCTGTTTCTGGCCGTGCTGACGATTCTCGGCAATCTGCTGGCCGATATCGCCTATGCGCTGGCCGATCCGCGCATTCGCATTCGCTGAGGAGCGTGAATCATGCGATCGTATTTCAACGGGCGCCGCCGCCGGCGTCAGGCCGAACTGGAAGCGTTGGCGGGCACCCTTGGACGTACCCGTTCGCCGCTGGGCGATGCCGTCTGGCGTCTGCGCCACTCGCGGCCGGCTTTGCTGGCGCTCGCCGTGCTGGGGCTGATGGTGCTGGCCTGTGTCTTCGGACCGTGGCTGACGCCATGGCAGCTGGACAGTACCGACGCGCTGCTGAGCAATAGCGCACCCAGCGCCCGGCACTGGCTGGGGACGGATTTTCTCGGTCGAGACATCCTGACCCGCTTGCTGGTCGCCGGCCGCATCTCGCTGAGCGTCGGCTTCGTCTCGGTGCTGCTGTCGGTGCTGCTCGGTTATACCGCCGGCGCGCTGGCCGGCTATCTTGGCGGTATCGTCGATGCGCTGATCATGCGCTTTGCCGATTTGCTGATGACGATACCCAGCCTGCCCTTGCTGATCATCATGGGGGCGGTGTTGTCCGAACTGAAGGTGGACCCCGACTACCGCATCTATATGGTCATGTTGATGCTGAGCCTGCTGTCGTGGACCTCGCTCGCACGCATCGTGCGCGGGCAGATCCTGTCCTTGCGCGAACGCGACTTCATGCTGGCGACCGAAGTGCTCGGCCTGTCCACGCGGCGCCGGCTGTTCCGGCACCTGTTGCCCAATACGGTTCCGCTGCTGATCGTGGCGGCGACCATGGGCGTGGCCGGCGCGATTCTCAACGAATCCTACCTCAGCTACCTCGGGCTCGGCGTGGTGCCGCCGACGCCTTCATGGGGCAATATGATGGATACCGCCAACAGCTTTGTCGATTTCCAGCGTCGTCCCTGGCTGTGGATGCCGCCCGGACTGGCGATTTTCTGTACCGTAATTGCGATCAACGTCCTCGGCGACTGCTTGCGCGATGCGATCGACCCCAAACGCTGAACGCAGGACACGATGATGACGCACGCGAACCCGCCCTTGATCGAATTCTCCCACCTCTCCACCCACTTCCATACCGGGCAGGGTATCGCCCGCGCGGTACAGGACCTGAGCTTCACCATTCGCGCGGGCGAAACCGTCGCCCTGGTCGGCGAATCGGGCTGCGGCAAGAGTGTCGCCGCGCTGTCGCTGCTCGGGCTCGTCGCGAAGCCGGCCGGCCGGATCGCCGGCGGTCGCCTGCTTTACCGCGGGCGCGATTTGCTGACTCTGGCACCGGAAGAACTGCGCCGGCTGCGCGGCAATGAGATAGCGATGATTTTCCAGGAGCCGATGTCCTCGCTCAACCCGGTGCTGAGCATAGGCGAGCAGATCGTCGAGCCCCTGATCGAGCATCGCGCCCTGACGCCGCGGGCGGCCTGGGAACGGGCCATCGCCTTGCTGGCCGAAGTCGGTATCCCGCGTCCCGGGAAAATCGTCGAAAGTTACCCGCACGAGTTGTCGGGCGGCATGTTGCAGCGGGTGATGATCGCCATTGCCATCAGCTGCCGCCCCGCGCTGTTGATCGCCGACGAGCCGACCACGGCGCTGGATATGACGATACAGGCGCAGATCCTGGACCTGCTGCAGAAACTGAAGCGCGAGCAGGGCATGGCGCTATTGCTGATCACCCACGATCTGGGGGTGGTGACCGAACTGGCCGACCATGTGCTGGTCATGTATGCGGGCCGCGTGGTCGAGAGCGGCCCGGCGCGGACGATATTCAAGCAGCCGGCCCACCCCTATACCCGCGGCCTGCTCGCTTCGCGTCCGGTGCCCGGACAGCGCTTGCGGCGCCTGCCCAGCATCCCGGGGCAGGTTCCCGATCCGGCCCGGCTGCCAGCGCATTGCGCATTTGCCGAACGCTGCAGCCTGGCCGGGCCGCGCTGCCGCACAGGCATTCCCGAAGCGGTCGACCTCGGCGACGGCCACCAGGCGGCCTGCGTGCTGTGCCGAAAGGAAGAATGATGAATGCTGAGAGCGAAGTTCTACTCGAAGTCCGCGATTTGAAGAAACATTTCCCTGTCCGCGGGGGCGTGTTCGGCCGCGTGAGCGGCCAGGTGCGTGCGGTGGACGGCGTCAGTTTCAGCCTGCGCCGCGGCACCACCCTGGGGCTGGTCGGCGAGTCGGGCAGCGGCAAGACGACGGTGGGCCGGACCGTGCTCGGTCTGCATGCGAAGACGGCGGGGCAGGTGCTGTTTCAAGGGCGCGATGTCCATGCTCTGGGCACGGCCCAGCTGAAAGCGCTGCGCCCGCGCATGCAACTGGTGTTCCAGTACCCCTACGGTTCGCTCAATCCGCGCCTGCGCGTCGGCGACGCGATCGGCGAGGCGCTGCTCGAGCATGGCATGGCCGCCGCCGCCGACGTGCGCGAGCGGGTGCTGGAGGTGATGCATATCTGCGGGCTCGCGTCCTACCATTACGAGCGCTATCCGCACGAGTTCTCGGGCGGGCAGCTGCAGCGCATCGGCATCGCGCGCGCGCTCGCGCTGAAACCCGATCTGATCGTGGCCGACGAACCGGTGTCGGCGCTCGATGTGTCGATCCAGGCTCAGATCATCAATCTGTTTTCGGACCTGAAAGAAGAGCAGGGGGTGACATTTTTGTTCATCTCGCACGATCTGGCCGTGGTCGAGCACCTGTGCGACGACATCGCGGTCATGTATCTCGGGGTGATCGTGGAGCGGGCCCCGCGCGATGCGCTGTTCGCGCATCCGCTGCATCCGTATACCGAGGCGTTGCTGTCGGCGATTCCGCTGGCCGACCCGGATGCCCCGCGCCAGCGCATCGTGCTGCAGGGCGAATTGCCGAGTCCGGCCCAGCCCCCGGACGGCTGCCGCTTTCATGGCCGCTGCCCGCGCGCGCAAGCCGCGTGCGCGCAGGTGGAGCCGTCGTTGCGCGACCTCGGCGACGGACACTTCGTCGCCTGCCATCTGCATGGCGCGCTCTGAGCAGAGAGTACGAAAAAAAGCCGCTTCCCGTGGGAAGCGGCTCAAGTTTTCGAAAGAAACGCGGTGAGGCGATCTTAGAACTTGTGAATCAGGGCAAAGTAAACGGTATGCGAAGTGTTCGAGCTGTCGCCATTCAGGGCAACCAGCGCGTCGCCTTCTTTTTGACGTGCATACGCAGCTTCAACCGTCGTGCGCTTGCTCAGGCTGTAGTCGACAGCAAGACCGATCTGCTTGATGTTGGTGCTGACTTTGCTGCCATCGACGGTAGCATCCTGGCGTTGCGAGTATTCGATCTTCGGGGTAAACGGACCGATCGCGTACGCAGCCAGCAGGCCCCAGGAATTGCCGGAGAAGTGCGAAGCGCTGTTATTGGCACCAAGCGTGTTCCAGGTGCTGCTGCTGGTGGTGGAGGCGTACAGCGAGTCATGGTTGAAGGTCGCGGCCAGCGTCAGCTTGTCGCCGTTGTAACCACCTTCGATACGGCTCATCGCACCGGTCTTGCTGCCAGCCTGGTTGCGCTGGGCTTCGTAGGCCACGCCTACGAACAGCTTGGTCGGCTCGTTCTGGTAGTTGACATGGAAGCCATAACGATCGGTCGAGCTAGTCGTGGTGGTGTTGTTTTCGCCTGCAGCGTAGAGAACCGAGACATCGACACCGTTCCAGCTCGGAGCGTCGTAACGGACCGCATTCTTGATGCCGGAGCCCGCATCCACGCCGCCACCGAGGTTGAAGCCGGGGATGATCCCGTTTTCATAAACCGGGTAGGTCAGATTGTGCGCGTCTACGTGAGGGCCGTTGAAGGTGTCGGTCGACTCGGTTTCAACCATCATGTCCCACAGACGGCCGAGGCGGACGGTACCGAAGCCGCTTTGCAGGCCGACCCAGGTCGTACGCGAAGCGAAGGTGCCGGTGTAGCCAGCTTGAGAGCCGTCTGCGTCATAGCCCGACTCGATCTGCCAGATCGACTTCAGGCCGTTACCCAGATCTTCGCTACCCTTGAAGCCGATCTTGGAGCCGTAGTCATCAACACGAGTCGTGGTCAGACCGGCATTGTCGTAGGAGTTGATACCCATGGCGACGGTGCCGTAGATGGTGACATCGGCGTGTGCCAGTACCGGCAGTGCGGCAGCCACAGCTGCGACCAGAGCGAGTTTCTTCATTTTCCCATTGTTTCCATAGTTATTGGTGATGTCTCGTCCGCGGATCTCGCGGCGAACTTTCCTGGCGGCGCCCTTTTTCAATAACAGGTGTCGATGCCAGATGCCTATGAGTTTGCAAAGTTGTGTGGCATCTCGTCAATCAACTTGTGTCGGAAATGACGCACAAGTAGTTAAACTGTGGTGCCATATGTTGTTATTTTGGTATTTGGAAAAAATTCGCATGGAATTTGTTTTTGTTAAATTATTGATTTTCTAAAGTAAAATCTATGCGGCTAATGTTTTTGTCGGCAGAGACGCCGCTGGCGCAGTGTTGCAAAAATGTTGAATTCTCGCCTTAATCCCAATTTTCATATCAATATTCGAAGTAAATCGAAAAAGCTTAAAATCCCAGCCGCTTGCAAAATCTTTATATGCTTTTGGCATTTGCGGTGGGCGCGGGAAGAACTCCGCCTGGCAGGAGGATGAGCTAGAATCAAGGCATGATTCATCAAACTTGGTTTTGGATGCTGATCATCCTCTCGCCCGTGGTGACGACCGTCGCGACGCTTGCGCGTCTCGCGCGCCGTCCGCCGGCTCCGCCGCCGCAAGTCGAGGAGGCGGCGGCATCCTGCGGGAACGAAAAGGACGCCCGTCAGTCCTAGCAAGCTGCGTGCCATGCCGGTTGCGGCCGCTGGCGCCGCTTCCTGTTTCCGGCGTCCCCGGACGGGGCTACAATCGCGCTATCCGCGGTCACGACGCCCTGTGGCCGTTTCGCATCCCTTCGGACGAGAGCCCATGAACCATACCTATCTGGCCCATCTCGGGGCCGTTCTCACGCAACTGCGCAGCGATGGCTTCGAGAAGCCGGAGCGCGTGATCGATACCCCGCAAGGTGCGGCCATCGCGCTCGCCGACGGGCGCGACGTGCTGAATTTCTGTGCGAACAACTATCTGGGGCTGGCCGACGACGAGCGCGTGATCGCCGCCGCCCACGCCGGCCTCGACCGCTACGGCTATGGTTGCGCCTCGGTGCGCTTCATTTGTGGCACCCAGACGGTGCACAAGGATCTGGAACGGGCGATCTCCGCCTTTCTCGGCACCGACGACAGCATCCTTTATTCCAGTTGCTTCGACGCCAACGGCGGCGTGTTCGAGACGCTGTTCGGCGAAGAAGACGCGATCATTTCGGATGAGCTCAATCACGCCTCCATCATCGATGGCGTGCGTCTGTGCAAGGCGCAGCGCTACCGCTACAAGAACAACGACATGGGCGACCTCGAGACGCAGCTCAAGGCGGCCGATGCCGCCGGCGCGCGCTTCAAGCTGATCGTGACCGACGGCGTGTTCTCGATGGACGGCATCATCGCCGACCTGAAATCGCTGTGCGCGGTCGCCGACCGTTTCGGTGCGCTGGTCATGGTCGACGATTCGCATGCGGTGGGCTTCATCGGCGCCAGCGGCGGCGGAACGCCGCAGCTGTGCGGCGTGGCCGACCGCGTCGATATCTATAGCGGCACGCTGGGCAAGGCGCTGGGGGGGGCGTCCGGCGGCTATATCTCGGGCCGTCAGCCCATCATCGACCTGCTGCGCCAGCGTTCGCGGCCCTATCTGTTTTCCAACAGCCTGGCGCCGGCCATCGCGGCGGCGAGCCTCAAGGTGTTCGAGATCCTGGCCGCCGAAGGCGATGCGCTACGGGCGCGGCTGACTGCCAACGCCGAGCATTTCCGGCGCGAGATGGGGCAGGCCGGCTTCAATCTGGTGCCGGGGCGGCATCCCATCGTTCCGGTGATGCTCGGCGACGCGCGTCTGGCCGGCGAGATGGCTGCCGCGCTGCTGTCCGAGGGGGTGTATGTGGTCGGTTTTTCCTTCCCGGTGGTACCCAAGGGCCGCGCGCGCATCCGTACCCAGATGTCGGCCGCGCACACGGCCGAACAGATAGACCGCGCGGTGGCCGCCTTCGTGCGCGTCGGCCGCGATTTGGGCGTGATCGGCGCCAAGGCGTAAGGAGCGGGGCGAAACATCGTGAAAGCATTGAGCAAACTCAGGGCCGAGCGCGGCCTGTGGCTGACCGACGTCGATGTGCCCGAGGTCGGGCACAACGACTTGCTGATCCGCATCGTCAAAACGGCGATCTGCGGCACCGACATCCACATCTGGAACTGGGACGACTGGGCGCAGAAGACCATTCCGGTGCCGATGCCGGTCGGGCATGAATACGTGGGGGTGGTGGAGGCGATGGGCTCCGAGGTCAAAGGCTTCGCCGTCGGCGACCGCGTGTCGGGCGAAGGGCACATCACCTGCGGCCACTGCCGCAACTGTCGCGCCGGTCGCCGCCATCTGTGCCGCAACACCGTCGGGGTCGGCGTCAATCGCCCCGGGGCCTTCGCCGAGTATCTGGTGATTCCGGCTTTCAACGCCTTTCCCATTCCCGACGACATTTCCGATGATCTGGCGTCGATCTTCGACCCGTTCGGCAACGCGGTCCATACCGCGCTGGCGTTCAACCTGGTCGGCGAGGACGTGCTGATCACCGGCGCCGGCCCGATCGGGATCATGGCGGCGGCGATCGCGCGCCACGTCGGGGCGCGCCATGTCGTGATCACCGACGTCAACGATTACCGTCTCGAACTGGCCGGTCGGCTCGGCGCGACGCGCTGCGTCAACGTCGCGCGCGAGCAACTCGGCGACGTGATGCGCGAACTGGGCATGAGCGAGGGCTTCGACGTCGGACTGGAAATGTCGGGACAGCCGCAGGCCTTCCGCCAGATGCTCGAGACCATGAATCATGGCGGCAAGGTCGCGCTGCTCGGCATTCCGCCGGCGGACACCGCCATCGACTGGAATCAGGTGATTTTCAAGGGGTTGGAAATCAAGGGCATCTATGGCCGGGAAATGTTCGAGACCTGGTACAAGATGGTGGCCTTGCTGCAATCCGGGCTCGACATCAGTCCCATCATCACCCATCACTTCCCGCTGTCCGGTTTTGCAGACGGCTTCGCGGCGATGCTGTCGGGGCAGTCCGGCAAGGTGATTCTGGACTGGTCGTGATCGCCGTCGTCGGCGCTGGCGTCTCGGGTCTGTCCTGCGCCTGGTGGCTCGCGCAGGCCGGGCGCGAGGTCGTCGTGCTCGAGGCCGACTCCCGTGTCGGCGGCATGGTGCGCACCCATGTCGCCGACGACTGCCGCTTCGAGGCGGGGCCGAATACCTTGCTCGCCGCGCCGGCTCTGCTCGAGTGGCTGCGCGAGCTCGGCTTGACCCCCCAGCCGGCTGCGCCCTTGTCGCGCCAGCGCTATATTTTGCGCGATGGCCTCTACCGGGCCGTGCCGGGCGGGCCGCTCGCTTTGCTGTGCGGCGATTTTTTCCCGCTGCACACGCGTTGGGCGCTGTTCAGCGAGGTGTGGCGCCGCCCGCCGCGCCCGGTGGCGGCGGAGACGGTGGCCGCTTTTTTCCGTCGCCGGCTCGGGCAGGATTTTCTCGATCTGGTGATCAATCCGCTGGTCGCCGGCATCTATGCCGGCGACCCGGAGGAATTGCTGATCGACGAGGTCATGCCGCTGCTGGCGGCGGCCGAGCGCGACAGCGGCTCCATCGTCGGCGGCATGTTGCGCCGCGCGATCGGCGGCGGTTTGCGTCGGCGTGCGCCGTTCTCGCTGGCCGGCGGCCTGGAGTCGCTGCCGCGCGCGCTGGCCGCGCAACTGGACGTGCGCCTGTCCTGTCCGGTGCGCGCCCTCGCTCCCCATCGGGACGCCTGGGTGTTGAGCACCGATCGGGGCGAGCTGCGCGCAAGCGCGGTCGTGCTGGCCGTGCCAGCGCCGCAGGCGGCAAGCCTGCTCGCGCCGCTCGATCCGGCGCTGGCGCGGTCGCTGGATGCGATCCGCTATGCCCCCATGAACGTGGTCGCCAGCCGCGGTCCGCTCGAAGACATGCATCGCCCGCTGCACGGTTTCGGCGGTCTGCATCCGCGCGCCGAACGGGCGTTCGCCGCCGGTCACCTGATGACCGGCGCCCTGTTTCCCGATGCCGTGGCCGCCGGTCGCTACCTGGTGACCAGCTATGTCGGCGGTCGTCTGTACCGGCACGAGGCCGGTCTCGACGATGCCCGGTTTTTTCCTGCCCTCAACCGCGAGTTGGTCCGCCTGTTCGATTGCTCGCGCCCGCCCGCTGCGCAGACACGGATTCGCCTCGACGCCGCGCTGCCGCAGGCCGATGCCGCGCTGCCGCGCGCGCGCGACGCATTGCGGCCGTGGCGCACGCGCGGTTTGCATGTCTGTGCCAACTGGCTCGGCGGCGTTTCCGTACCGGATTGCCTGGACAAGGGGCGCGCACTCGCGCAGAGCCTGGCGGCGATCGATGGCGGAAGCGCTGCGAATCTCGGCCAACTCCGGTAGAATCGATCCTTAATTTTCTTTTTTCGATCAGCGGTCATGCTTACTTTCCAGGAAATCATCCTCACGCTGCAGAACTATTGGAATCGCCAAGGCTGCGCGTTGTTGCAACCCTATGATATGGAAATGGGCGCGGGGACCTCGCATACGGCGACCTTCCTGCGCTCCATCGGCCCGGAGCCGTGGAACGCGGCCTATGTGCAGCCTTCGCGGCGTCCGAAGGACGGCCGCTACGGCGAGAACCCCAACCGCTTGCAGCATTACTATCAGTTTCAGGTCGTGCTCAAGCCGTCGCCCGACAATATTCAGGAACTGTATCTGGGTTCGCTCAAGGAGCTGGGCATAGACCCGACGGTGCATGACATCCGTTTCGTCGAGGACGACTGGGAAAACCCGACGCTGGGCGCATGGGGCCTGGGCTGGGAGATCTGGCTCAACGGCATGGAAGTGACGCAGTTCACCTATTTCCAGCAGGTCGGCGGCCTCGATTGCAAGCCGGTGCTGGGGGAAATCACCTATGGCCTGGAACGTCTGGCGATGTATCTGCAAGGCGTGGAAAATGTCTACGACCTGACCTGGACCGTCTACCCGAACGGCCAGAAAGTCAGCTACGGCGATGTCTTTCATCAGAACGAAGTCGAACAGTCGCGCTACAACTTCGAACATTCGAACGTGGTCTTCCTGTTCGAGCAGTTCAACCATTTCGAAGTGGAGGCCAAGCGCCTGCTCGACGCCGGCCTGCCCTTGCCCGGCTATGAAATGATTTTGAAGGCCGCGCATTCGTTCAACCTGCTCGATGCACGCGGCGCCATCTCGGTGACCGAGCGCGCCGCCTATATCGGCCGCATCCGTGCGCTCGCACGGCAAGTGGCACAGGCGTATTACGACTCGCGCGAGGCGCTCGGTTTTCCGATGTGCCCGCAGGCCTGATCATGCGGACTCCCGTCTTCCTGATTCTGTGCTCGCTGCCGGCCGCGGCCGCAGCCGCCACATTCGACTGGCAGGTGTACCAGCGCGGCAACGCGCTGGAACTGGCCGTCGACCGCAATTCGGTGCAGAGGCAGGCGGACGGTCTGATCCGCTTCATCAACCAGGAGCGTTTTGCCGAACCGCAGTTCGATCGCGGCTACAAGGTCCGTTTTTCCATCCGCCGCACCACGGTCTACGCCGACTGCAAGCAGGGCCGCTACGCCCTGGTGTCCAGCGACTTTTACAGCGCGTCCAACAAGTCGGTCTGGTCGACGATGTATCCCGTTCCGCGCTATGCCTGGAAGTGGCAGGATGCGGACGACGAATCGGTGGCTGCCGCCATGATGGCCGCGGTATGCCCGAACCCCTAACGCTCCCAGCAAGAAACCCGAATAGACATGAACGCAACCCTGCTGATTGAACTCCTGACCGAGGAACTCCCGCCCAAGGCGCTGCCCAGGCTGGCGGCCAGTTTCGCCCAGACCCTGTGCGACGAACTGAAAAAGATGCAGTTCGTCGCGGCCGATGCCGAGGCGTCGGTATTCGCCAGTCCGCGCCGTCTGGCCTTGTCGCTGCCGGAGGTGCTGGCCGTGCAGCCCGAACAGCATCTGACGCGCAAGGGGCCGGCCGTGAGCGCAGGGATGAAAGACGGCAAGCCGACGCCGGCGCTGGCGGGGTTCGCCCGTTCCTGCGGCGTCGAAGTGGCCGATCTGATCACGCTGAACGACGGCAAGCAGGATGTGTATGCCTGGCAGACCGTCAAGGCCGGCCAATCGTTGTCCGACGTGCTGTCCGACCTGGTCGCGCTCGCGCTGAAGAAACTGCCGGTGCCCAAGCTGATGCGCTGGGGCGATTCCGATCACCAGTTCGTGCGGCCGGTGCATGGCCTCGTGCTGATGCATGGCGCGACGCTGATCGCGGGCAGTGTGCTCGGTCTGTCCAGTCGTACGCAGACGCTCGGCCACCGTTTCCTGTCCTCCGGTGTCGTTGCGATCGGCCATGCCGATGCCTATGAAGCGACGCTGGAAAGCGAAGGCCATGTCGTCGCCCGCTTCGGCGAGCGCCGTGAACGCATCCGTCAGCAACTTGCCCAGGCCGCCGAGCGCCTCGGAGCCACGCTGGCCTCGGACGACGCGCTGCTGGACGAAGTGACCGCGCTGGTCGAGTGGCCGGTGGTTCTGGAGGCCGGCTTCGAGGCCGAGTTCCTGGCCGTGCCGCAAGAGTGCCTGATTCTGACCATGCAGCAGAATCAGAAATATTTCCCGCTGCTCGATGCGCAGGGCCGTTTGATGAACCGCTTCCTGCTGGTGTCGAATCTGGCCAGCCGCGACCCTTCCGCCGTGATTCAGGGTAATGAGCGCGTGTTGCGCGCGCGTCTGTCCGATGCGCGTTTCTTCTTCGAGCAAGACCAGAAAGTCCGCCTCGAGTCGCGGCTCGCGCGTCTGGCCGACGTGGTCTACCACAACAAGATAGGCTCCCAGCTCGAGCGCGTGGAACGCCTGCAAGCCATCGCCGGCGGCATCGCCGAGCGCCTGGGGGCCGATGTTCAGCTTGCCCGCCGTGCCGCGCGTCTGGCCAAGGCCGACCTCGTCAGCGACATGGTGGGCGAGTTTCCCGAGCTGCAAGGCATCATGGGCATGCACTATGCGCGCCTGGACGGCGAAGCGGAGCCGGTCGCCCTCGCGATCGAAGGGCATTACCACCCGCGTTTCGCCGGCGACTCGCTGCCGCAAGGCGCGGTGGCGACGGCGGTGGCGCTGGCCGACAAGCTGGAAACGCTGGTCGGCATCTGGGGTATCGGTCTGATCCCTACCGGCGACAAGGATCCGTTTGCCTTGCGTCGCGCAGCGCTGGGTGTGCTGCGCATGGTGCTGGAGTTGCCGCTGGACCTGAAGGAGCTGCTGGCATTGACCGCCGCCACCTTCGCCGACGGCAAGCTCGCGCCAGCGGTGGCCGACGACGTATTTGCCTTCTGCCTCGAACGCCTGAAAAATTTCCTCGCCGCAGAGTACCGCGCGGACGAGGTGGAGGCCGTTCTGGCGCTCGCGCCCACGCGCCTGCAACCGCTGCCGGTGCTGCTGGCGGCCGTGGCCGCCTTCAAGCGTCTGCCGGAAGCGGCGGCGCTGGCCGCGGCCAACAAGCGCGTGAACAACATTCTGAAGAAGGCCGGTGCCGCTCCGGGGCCGGTCGACGCCGCCTTGCTGGTCGAAGCGGCGGAACAGGCGCTCCATGCCGCGGTACGCGATCTGACGGGCAAGGTCGACGCCACCTTTGCCGCCGGGGACTATGCGACTGCGCTGGCGATGTTGTCGCAGCTGAAGGAACCGGTCGACGCGTTTTTCGATACCGTAATGGTGATGGCCGAGGATGGTGCGATACGCGCCAACCGTATCGCGCTGCTGGCCAATCTGGCCGCCTTGTTCAATCGCGTGGCGGATATTTCGCTGCTGGCCGACTAGGCCGGACCCGCTCACTGGAAGCTTGCCAATGAAACTCGTCATACTGGATCGGGACGGTGTGATCAACCAGGACCGGGACGACTTTGTCAAAAGCACCATGGAGTGGGTGCCGATCGAGCACAGCCTGGAAGCGATCGCGAATCTGACGCAGGCCGGCTGGCGCGTGGTGGTGGCGACCAACCAGTCCGGGATCGGTCGCGGCCTGTTCGACATGCATGCGCTCAATGCCATGCACGACAAGATGCACCGCCTGGTCAACCAGGCCGGCGGGCGCATCGATGCGGTCGTGATCTGCCCGCATACGGCCAACGATCGCTGCAAATGCCGCAAGCCCGAGCCCGGGATGATTCTGGAAATCGTCGAACGTTTCAACGCCAAGGTCGAGGGCTTGCCCATGATAGGCGACAGCCAGCGCGACCTGGAGGCGATCCATGCCGCGGGTGGACAGCCTATCCTGGTGCGCACCGGCAAGGGGTTGAAGACGCTGGCGCAGGATAGTCTGCCGCCCGGCACACGGGTGTTCGACGATTTGTATGATGCCGCCGGCTACCTGATACAGCACTCTTCTTCAACCTGAATACGACGGCTCAAACTACATGCTGCTTTGGATACGTAATCTTGCTTACTGGCTGGTGCTGGCGATTGTCACTCCGGTCATCTTTCTGCTGTTGACGCTGGCGCTGCCGCTGCCGCGACGCGTGCGCCACGTTTTCGGTATGGCATGGGCGATCATGCTGCTGTGGACGCTCGAGCATGTGGTCGGCCTCAAATACCGCGTGATCGGCCGGGAGAATATTCCTTCCACTCCGTCCATCATCTGCTCCAAGCACCAGTCCGGATGGGAAACCCTGGCCCTGCAGAAGTTGTTCCCGGCTCAGATCTATGTGGCCAAGCGCGAGTTGTTGTGGATTCCTTTCTTCGGCTGGGGCCTGGCCGCGATGAATCCGATCGCGATCAATCGTTCCGACCGTGCCGGCGCCAACCAGCAGCTGCTCAGGCAGGGGCGCGAGCGCCTGAGCCACGGCTTCTGGATCACCGTATTTCCCGAGGGTACGCGCATCCGGCCGGGTACGCGGGCCAAATACAAGCTGGGGGCCGCGCGCATGGCCAAGACGCTCGATATTCCGCTCGTGCCGGTCGCGCACAATGCCGGCGAATTCTGGCCGCGCAACTCGTTTTTGAAATACCCTGGCGTGGTGACGGTCGTGATCGGGCCGGCTATCGTTCCCTCCGCCGAACTGCGTTCCGAAGCGATCATGGCGCAAGCCGAATCCTGGATCGAGGCACGGCAGCTGGAAATCGGCGGCGCCGGTCCTTTTGCCCACCCGTCGCAGCGGCATGAACACAGCACTCGCACTGACGCTGCCTGACGTTACGCTGCCGGTGACGGTAGTGCGCCGGGCGCGCAAGAGCATAGGCATCCGCGTGAGTCCCGCCGGCGTGGAGCTGGTTGCGCATCCGCGCGTGACGCTCGCGTATCTGCAGCAGGTGCTCGACGACCGTCGCGACTGGATTGAGCGCCACTGGCGCTTGCAGAATGCGGCCCGGGCGCCGCTGGTGCCCGAAGCGGTGCGGCTGGCCGGACACGGGTTGCGGCTCGTACATGAAAACGGAGCGCGGCGTCGCGTGCTGTTCGAAGGCGACCGCGCCCGCGTCTTCGGCCTTGCCTCCGACGACGGCGACGGCTTGCGTCGTGTTCTGGCCGATGGTTTGCGCCGCGAGGCGGCCTTGCGCTTTCCGCCGCGGCTGGCCGCCGCCGCCCGCGCCGCCGCGCGTGCTCCCTCCGGTTTTGCCCTGTCCTCGGCGCGTACGCGCTGGGGGAGTTGCAGCGGGCAAGGGATGATACGGCTCAACTGGCGCCTGGTGCAGGCTCCGCTGGCGATTCTCGATTACGTGATCGCGCACGAACTCGCGCATCTGCGGCATATGGACCATTCGCCCGCTTTCTGGCTGGAAACCGCTCGCCTGTGCCCGCAGTGGCGGGTCGCACGCAACTGGTTGCGAGAACAGGGGCGTACCCTGTTCGAATTCGGCTGACGCGCGGAAACTTTACGCTGCGCGCGCTGCCAGACGACTGGCGGGATGTTCGGGCCCGCCCGCTTTCGCCGTCCGCCGTGGCGGGCCATCTCTCCCGGGCCGCCGTCAGGCGGACCGCCGGTTTTTCCCGACTGATTATTTTGAGAGAACAATTCATGCGCATTCTGCACACCATGATCCGCGTAGGCGATCTCGATCGCTCGATCGCGTTTTATACCGAAGTCCTCGGCATGAGCGTCATCGACCGCTCCGACTACCCGGAAGGCAAATTCACCAATGTCTTCGTCGGCTACGGCAGCAAGGACGACGGTGCGGTCATCGAATTGACGTATAACTATGGCGTCGACAGCTATGAGCCGGGCACCGGTTTCGGCCATCTCGCCGTCTCCGTTCCCGACGCGTATGCGGCCTGTGCCGAGATCAAGCGCCGTGGGGGTGTCGTGACGCGCGAAGCCGGGCCGATGAAACACGGCACGACGGTGATCGCCTTCGTCTGCGATCCCGATGGCTACAAGATCGAGCTGATCGAAGACCGTCATTGACCGCAGCGCGCGGCTGTGCGGCGCCATGGCTTGCGCTTCCGGCCGCGCGCCGTGCTTGCGCCTCCTTGCACGCTCGCGGTGCGGCACGAGGGGGCGCTACTATTTTTCAGGAGTAAGAAGTGTCGTTGACGGCCGGAGTCGTTTTCTCGCTAGTGCCTATCAGTCTGCCTGCCGTTCCCGACGGCGCGGGGCTTAGCCTCGCATGGGCCTTGCCGTTTGCCGGCATTCTGCTTTCCATTGCGGTGTTTCCCATCCTGTTCGCCTCGTTCTGGCATCATCATTTTGGCAAGATCGTCGCGGCGTGGACACTGTCCTTTCTGCTGCCCTTCGCCGTCGTATTCGGTACGGGCCGTTCGATGAATGTGCTCGCGCATGCTTTTTTGGTCGAATACCTGCCGTTCGTCACGGTCTTGCTCACGCTGTTCATCGTTTCAGGAGGAATCGTGCTGCGCGGCAATCTGCATGGTTCTCCCGAGCGCAATACGGCCCTGTTGCTCGTCGGCGTACTGCTGGCTTCGGTGATGGGGACCACCGGTGCCGCGATGCTGTTGATCCGTCCGCTGATCAAGGCCAACGCGAACCGCCGCCACAACGCGCATGTGATCCTGTTTTTCATCTTTCTGGTCGCCAATATCGGCGGCGGCCTGAGTCCGCTCGGAGACCCGCCGTTGTTTCTCGGCTACCTGAAGGGGGTCGCCTTCGATTGGCCGCTGCGGCATCTGTTCGCTCCGGTGCTGTTTAGCACGACGGTGCTGTTGCTCGTTTTTTTTGTGATCGACCGTTACTACTATCGGCTGGAAGGCATCATCGCGCCGGACCCCGATCCCGATATTCCGTTTCATATCGCCGGGCGGGTGAATGTCCTGCTGCTTGCCGTGACCATCGCGACCGTGCTGATGTCGGGAATGTGGTCGCCCGGCATCGCCTTTGATGTCGCGGGCACGCGGCTGGCGGCGCAGGATGTCGTGCGCGATGCGATTTTGCTGGCCGTGTCCGCGGCATCGCTATGTTTGACATCGCGCCGGCTGCGCGTGGAGAACGGTTTCGAATGGGCGCCGATTGCCGAAGTCGCCAAGTTGTTCGCCGGTATTTTCGTCACCATCGCTCCAGTGATCGCGATCTTGCACGCCGGCGAGCGCGGCGCGCTGTCCGGGCTCGCCGGCGTCGTCACGCACCCGTCCGGCGCGCCGTGGGATGCACGCTATTTCTGGCTGACCGGCATCCTGTCCAGCCTTCTGGATAATGCCCCGACTTATCTGGTGTTTTTCAATCTCGCATCAGGCGATGCCGCTGTGCTCAGCGGCCCGTTGTCCACGACGCTGCTGGCCATTTCCATGGGCGCCGTATTCATGGGAGCGGCGACCTATATCGGCAATGCCCCCAACTTCATGGTCAAGGCCATCGCCGAGAGGGCGGGGATTCGCATGCCGGGGTTTTTCCGCTATCTGCTATGGTCGGGCAGCATACTGCTGCCCTTGTTCGCCGTGCTGACCCTGCTGTTTTTCTGAAGCTTGAGGGGGGCGTCAATCGCGCGTAAGCTACGCCGTTTGACGCCTGCTGATTGATTCGAACCTTATGCATATCCATATCCTTGGCATTTGTGGCACCTTCATGGGGGGGATCGCCGCCATCGCCCGCCAGGCCGGCCATACCGTAACCGGCTGCGACGCCAACGTGTATCCCCCGATGAGCACGCAACTGCAGGAGATGGGGATAGAACTGATGCAGGGCTACGGTCGCGAGCAGGCCGACATCGGCGCCGATGTCTTTGTCATCGGCAACGTGGTCCGGCGCGGCACGCCGCTGATGGAAGAAATCCTCGACCGCGGCCTGCCCTACCGTTCCGGACCGCAATGGCTGGCCGAAAACGTGCTCGCATCCTGCTGGGTGCTGGCGGTGGCCGGTACCCACGGCAAGACGACGACCAGCTCGATGCTTGCCTGGATACTGGAAGACGCCGGCCTCGCACCGGGCTTTCTCATCGGGGGCATTCCGCAGAATTTCGGCGTGTCGGCGCGGCTGCCTGGAACGCCGGCGCAGGACCCGGCCAGCCGCAGTCCGTTTTTCGTGATCGAAGCCGACGAGTACGACACCGCCTTTTTCGACAAGCGCTCCAAGTTCGTCCACTACCACCCGCGCACGGCGATACTGAATAACCTCGAGTATGACCACGCCGATATTTTCGACGATCTGCGCGCGATCGAAACGCAGTTTCACCATCTGGTGCGCACCGTGCCCGGCAATGGGCGCCTGATCGTCAATGGCCGCGAGCCCAGTCTGGCCCGCGTTCTCGAGCGAGGGTGCTGGACACCGTGCGAGAGCTTCGGCGTCGAGGCGGGTTGGCAAGTGGGGCAGGTCGCGGATGACGGCGGGTTTGAGGTTCTGCTGGCCGACACCGTTCAAGGCGTCGTGCAGTGGGCTTTGTCGGGCGAGCATAACCGGATGAACGCGCTGGCCGCGATCGCGGCGGCGCGTCATGTCGGGGTTCCGGCCGCTGCCTCCATCGCGGCGCTGTCGCGCTTCGCGAACGTCAAGCGGCGGATGGAAGTGCGCGGCACGGTGGCCGGCATTACCGTCTACGATGATTTTGCCCATCACCCGACGGCGATCGCCACGACGGTAGCCGGGCTCAGACAGCGGGTCGGCACCGCACGGATTCTGGCGGTGCTGGAGCCGCGCTCCAATACCATGAAGCTGGGCACCATGAAGGACGCCTTGTCCGGATCGCTGATCGATGCCGACCGTGTGTTCTGTTCTGCGGTCGGGCTGGAGTGGGACCCGTCGCAGGCTTTGCTGCCCTTGGGAGACCGTGCGTCAACCTTCCGCGACTTCGATGCGCTGGTCGATGCGATCGTCGCGGAGGCTCGCCCCGGAGATCAGATTCTGGTGATGAGCAACGGGGGGTTCAACGGCATCCATGAAACCCTGCTTGCACGGCTGGCGGCCGCGCGCGCCTGACCTGAGGGAGGGGTCAGCGCCCGAGTATCGCGCGGCGGTGACGGCGGAACACCCATTTTTCCCATAGCGGGCGGGTGATTTCGTCGAAGGCGCGGCTGATGTCGGCTCGAATGTGGTAGCCCTCGCTGCCGACGGCGCGGCAATCGACGATCTGGCCCGCGATAAAGACGATCAGGGACGAATCCGCGTTCGGGTAGAGCGTCATCAGTACGCTCTCGCCCGGCGCTTGCGCCTGATCCTGCTGCCAGGCGAGCTGTTCGAGTCCGAGTCGGCATGGTTGCAGCGGAGGGCGCTCCGGGTGGCGGTCGAGTAGTGAAACCTCGAGCGCGAGATCGAGTTTGGCCTCGAGGCGTAGCAACAGAGGGTCCGGATTTTCCGTGGTTTCCACCGGCGCGGCCAGAACCCGCAACGCGAGGCGCGTTTCGCGGCGCAGCGATTGCGGACAGACGCCTCCTGGCAGCAGTTGCGCGCCGAAAGGCAGATTGGCGTCGAAACTGACGGTATCGAGTTCGGGAAGTTGCGGCATGCTGTCCTCGGTCCAGCCTGACGGCTGATTGCAGTTATGCATCGGCAAATAGTCGCACAATGCCATCCAGCCCGCTGAAGTTCAGCGCGACATCGGCCTGGCTTCTGACCACCGGTTTGGCGCGGAATGCCACGCCCATGCCCGCTTCCGCGAGCATTTTCAGATCATTCGCCCCATCCCCCACCGCCAGTACCTGCTGTGGCTCGAGATCGAGCTCGCTGCGGTAGCGCAGCAGGAGCCCGCGCTTGGCCTCGGCGTCGACGATCGCACCGTCGATGCGGCCGGTCAGGTGTCCATCGCAAATTTCGAAGCGGTTGGCGCAGGTGTAATCGAGGCCCAGGCGGTGTTGCAGTTTATCGGTAAAATAGGTGAAGCCACCGGAAACCAGCAAGAAGCGAACCCCATGCCGATGGCAGGCGGCAATGAGTTCTTCCGCCCCATCGGTCAGGCGCAACCGTTCACGATACACCGTTTCCAGCGCGCTTTCCGGCAGACCGGCAAGCAGTGCCACGCGCTCGGTCAGCGAAGCGGAAAAGTCGAGTTCGCCGCGCATCGATCGTTCTGTGATGGCGGCGACTTTGTCTTTGATCCCCTGCATGTCGGCGATTTCGTCTATGCATTCGATGGTGATCAGAGTGGAGTCCATGTCCGACACGATCAGGCCAAGATCGGCAAAACGCATGCCGGTCGGCACGAAGGCGGCATCCCATCCCCATTGCTCGCACTGGGCGGCGACGGCCGGGCGGGTAGCGGGATCGGCGCGATCGAAGCGTGCCGTGCCGGCGCTCGTCAAACGCGGTGCAGCCGCGTGGGCGAGGCGGGCGACAAGGTCGAGTCGTTCGGGGTCGAATGCCGGGGCGATTACGACCAGGGTGCAGGCAGGCTGGTTCATCGGAATAATCGGGGTCGTCGGTTCCGGCTTGGCCGGAGCGGGTTGTGGGCGATACCCCGATTATGCCATGCCGCAGGCGCGAGCGGCGTCAGCGGATCCGGGTGATTTTATGCGTCTGCAGGGATAGCATCCATTGCGGGTGTGCGAGACAGTAAGCGATCGCGGCCTGGGTGTTCGCGTGTGCGTCGGGGCCGTCCATTGCTTGCAGGTAGCGGTAGCTGAAGTCCAGATCGGCCACGGCCTCGGGCATGAGCCCGGCCTGGGGGTACACCAGTTTGAGCTCGTCGCCGTGCCGTTGTCGCAGCTCCGCCCCCGCCTTCGGGCTCACGCAGATCCAGTCCAGCCCGTCGGGCGCCGCAAGCGTGCCATTGGTTTCGACGGCAATTTCGAATCCATGACGATGCAAGGCTTCTATCAGTGCGGTGTCGAGCTGCAGCAGAGGCTCGCCGCCGGTGCAGACGACAAAGCGCCGACCGCCGTCAACCGCCGGCCAGGCATCGGCCAGGCGTTGCGCAAGAGCATCGGCGCTGGCGAATTTGCCGCCATCGGGGCCGACACCGATAAAATCGGTATCGCAAAAGCGGCAGACGGCATCGGCGCGCTGTCTTTCCAGACCACTCCACAAATTACATCCCGAGAAGCGGCAGAATACCGCCGGGCGCCCCGCATGCCGTCCTTCGCCTTGCAGGGTGTAGAAGATTTCCTTGACGGTGTACATGCCTACTCCAGAAGCAGCGGCCAGCGCATATCGTCGGCGAACGGCAGGGAGATGCCGCAGCCGGGGTTTTCCATCAGATCGATGCGCGCGAGCTCTGGCACCAGCGGCGCCAGATGGGCATGTGTCCATTCCGCCACCGAGGCGAGCGAGCCATTGCGTATGCCACTGAGTTTGTCTAGCGGATTGTGGTCGAGTTGCCGGTAAATCGGGTGAAAGCGGTCCTTGACGTCGCCGAAGTCGATCAACCAACCCATGGTCTGGTCCAGGCTGCCGGCCAGCATCAGGCGAATCAGATAGCTGTGGCCGGTGTAGTTGCCTTCGTCGTCGAAGGGAACGGCGCTTTCGAAGCGCTGTTCTTTCCAGATGCGGAAACGCACGCCGTCGAACTGGCTGCCGGCGCTGTGCGTCTCGCGCACTTCGACCCATTTCAGCCCGGGCAGCGTGAGCGACAGCCGCTGATAAAGCCACTGTGCCATGACTTCGCTGGTCGGATTGCCGAGCCCGGGCAGGTCGTTCAGATAGTGGTGATTGAGTTGCTCGTACAGGGGCTGCCACGCCTGTTCCAGGTCCTGGAGGCGTGTGCGGGCAGCATCGGTGACCAGACGGACGCCGAAGCCATGTCCATGCAGGCGGCCGCATTTATGGCCGGGGGGAACATGGGGCAGCTGGTGTGCCGCTTCGAAGCCGGTATTCAGGTAACGCATGGCATCGCCGTTTTCGACCAGGACGCCGCAAGCGGGGGCGCTGGCGAGCGCCAGCGCGACCGGGCAGGAAATACTGTCGACCAGGTAGCGGGCGATGCCGAGGTCGTCGGCATCGGCGAGTGCATCGTTGATCAGGGTGTAATCGAGCGGCGCGGCGGCGGCCTGCAACTCGGCGCGCAGCGTGTCACTGTCGGTATGCGAGCTGTCCGCGCGGGCGAGGGCGCGGAAGCTATGGCCATGGGGCGGCGCGCCATCGAGATGGCGTGCCGATTCGAAACGGGTTCCGGCCAGCAGCAGAGGTGCGTACATGATCAGTTCCGCCCGAAGCGTTCGACCAGCGGGTCGGCCACTCCGGCCTCGGCGAAGCCCTGGGCGCGCAGCAGGCAGGATGCGCAATGGCCGCAGGGGGGCTGTTCGCCGTTATAGCAGGTATGGCTCCAGGCCAGCGCTTCCATTGCCCCGCATTGCTGCGCGAGATGGACGGTTTCGGCCTTGGTCATATACATCAGCGGCGCGTGCAGCTCGATGCGCGAGTCCATCCCGAGGCGCAAGGCGAGTTCGAGCGCCTTGAGCGTATTCTCGCGGCAGTCGGGGTAGCCCGAATAGTCGGTCTGCGCCACGCCGGTGACCAGGTGGCGGCAGCCGCGGGTGTAAGCGAGGGCGGCGGCGAAAGTCAGAAATACAAGATTGCGGCCGGGAACGAAGGTATTGGGCAAGGCGTCGGGCGCGGCCTTTTCCGTCTCGGGCACGATGGCGTCGTCGGTCAGCGCATTGCCACCGATGGCCGCGAACGTGTCGATGGGGAGAACCGTCTGCGGGACGCCGGCCATGGCGGCGATATGGCGTGCCGATTCCAGTTCGACGCGATGGCGCTGGCCATAGTCGAAGGTGACGGCGCTGACGTTGCCGTGGCCGAAGCGTTCGATCGCCCAGTACAGACAGGTGGTCGAATCCTGCCCGCCCGAAAGGACGACCAGCGCTTTTTGTTGCGGGTTTGTCATGGTATGTTCCATCGATAAACAGTCGAGGTGTGGGCGGGCACGCGGGATCGATATCACCCGGCGCCAGTATGCAACCCTCTAGTTTATCAGCCGCAGGCCGGGACGGCCAGTTCGGCGCCATGGGCGCCGGAGGGATTCAGAGGGTATCGTCCCGGGAGAGCAGGGCGTCGGTCTGGGCGAGGACGATTTCGAGCACGTGCGCCGATTGCTGGACCCGGCTCAGCTGCGAGCTGCCCAGCCATAGCCCGTACAGCATCTGCGCGAAAGGTTCGGCCGATAACATGCACGGCAGCGAGCCCTCCATCTGGCCGCGGCGCACAGTGTCGGAAAGTCGACGGATGATCTGGTTCATGCCTTCTGACAGGGCCTTGAGCATGGCTTCCGACAGCTTGCCGGCTTCGCCCGACAGTTTGACATCCAGGCTTTCCTTGCCCCCCGCATAGACGTCGTACCAGGCGTGGAAGTAGGCGAGCAGCCGTTCGCGCATCGTGCCCTGACCGCGGGTCAGCGTGCTTTCCTGCCACAGGTCGTAGGCCAGGAAATAGCGTTGCAGCAGCGCGACACCGAATGCGTCCCAGGAGGCGAAGTCGCGCAGGAAAGCCTCGGGGCGAACGCCGATGCGATTGAGGAAGGCGGCCTGATCGAGGGCGGAGAAGCCTTGCGCGAGAACGGCGGCTTCGCCGACGGCCAACAGGCGCTCCCGACTGTTGGGGGCGGAAGAAGCGGGTGACATAGTATTCAATTTACTCGACTGCGATATGATTTTCAATGCAATGCACAATTTTGGTGCAAAACGGAACGGCAAGCGGATGACGTTGTGATACACTGAAGAGGACCGCCCGGACACAGGGCGGGACCATCGTGTTCAACTCGTTGCGGGATCTGCCATGACCACCATCCGCCAGGACGATTTCATCCAGAGCATTGCCGACGCATTTCAGTATATCAGCTATTATCACCCGGTCGATTTCATCAAGGCGCTGGGCGCTGCCTACGAACAGGAACAAAGCCCGGCCGCGCGCGACGCGATGGCCCAGATCCTGATCAATAGCCGCATGTCGGCCGAAGGCCGCCGTCCGATCTGCCAGGACACCGGCATTGCCGTGGTTTTCCTCAAGATAGGCATGAATCTGCGCTGGGATGCCCGTCTCAGCGTGCAAGAGATGGTTGACGAAGGGGTGCGCCGCGCCTACACCCATCCCGATAATACCTTGCGTGCATCCGTGCTGCTCGACCCTGCTGGGGCGCGCCGCAATTCGCGCGACAATACCCCGGCCGTCGTTCATTACGAGATGGTTGCCGGCGACGGTCTGGAGGTGATCTGCGCGGCCAAGGGCGGCGGTTCCGAGAACAAGGCCAAGATGGTCATGCTCAACCCGTCCGACTCCATCGTCGACTGGGTGTTGAAGACGGTGCCGACCATGGGCGCCGGCTGGTGTCCGCCCGGCATTCTCGGTCTCGGCATCGGCGGCACGCCGGAGAAGGCCATGCTGCTGGCCAAGGAGTCGCTGATGGCTCCGCTCGACATCCACCTGTTGCAGGCGCGCGCCGCGCGCGGCGAAAAGCTGGGCCGGGTCGAAGAGCTGCGGCTGGAACTGCTGGCCAAGGTCAATGCTCTCGGCATCGGCGCACAGGGCCTCGGTGGGCTGACCACGGTGCTTGACGTCAAGATTCTCGATTATCCGACGCATGCGGCATCGTTGCCGGTCGCCATGATCCCGAACTGCGCGGCGACCCGGCATGTCCACTTCCACCTCGATGGCAGCGGTCCGGTCGAGCTGGCGCCGCCGTCGCTGTCCGACTGGCCGCAGATCGACTACGACACGTCGGCGGGGCGGCGCGTGGATCTCAATAGCGTGACGCGCGAAGAAGTCGCGTCGTGGAAGCCGGGCGAAGTCCTGTTGCTGAACGGGAAACTGCTGACCGGGCGCGATGCGGCTCACCAGCGCCTGATCGGCATGCTCAATCGCGGCGAGTCGCTGCCTGTCGACTTTAATAACCGCTTTATCTATTACGTCGGACCGGTCGATCCGGTGCGCGACGAAGTGGTCGGTCCGGCCGGCCCGACCACGGCGACGCGCATGGACAAGTTCACGCGCCAGATGCTCGAGCAGACCGGCTTGCTGGGCATGGTCGGCAAGGCCGAACGCGGGCAGCTGGCAATCGACGCGATCCGCGATAACCGTGCGGTCTATCTGATGGCCGTCGGCGGCGCCGCCTATCTGGTGTCCAAGGCGATCAAGGCTTCGCGCGTCCTGGCGTTCGAGGACCTGGGCATGGAGGCGATCTACGAGTTCGATGTGTGCGACATGCCGGTGACGGTCGCGGTCGATTCCTGTGGTCAGGCGGTGCATCAGAGCGGGCCGGCCGAATGGCGGGTGAAAATCGCACAGATCGCACTGGACTGAAAACTGGCGTCCGGTGGCGGCGCGCCGGTGCCGCCACCGTTAATATTCAGTTAAGCTGGAGTGACTACCATGAACGGAATAACCCTATTCTGAAGGATGTTTCTATGTCCCGTTCCAGTTACCATCCCTTGTCCATCGTCCTGCACTGGCTGATGTTCCTGCTTTTCGCCGCCGCCCTGTTGTTCATCGAACTGCGCGGGACGATCCCGCGCGAAACCGGGCAGGCATTGCGCGACCAATTGCGCAACTGGCACATCAGTGTCGGGATTCTGGTTCTGCTGGCTGCCGTGATCCGCCTGGGCGTGCGCTGGCGCGTCGGCGTCCCCGCCGCGATCGTCAGCTCGCCGCTGCAGGACAAGGCGGCCGCGCTCGTGCATCTGGCCTTGTATCTGGTGATGTTCCTGCTGCCGGTCACCGGGATAGTGTTCAGCCAGGCGGGAGGGCGCGATGTCGCCTTGTTCGGCTGGACCCTGCCTGTGCTGGTCGGACATGACCCGTCACTGCGCGGAGCGGTGAAAGCCGTGCATGAGTTGCTGGGCAATGCCGTGTATTTTCTGGTCGGCTTGCACGTCGTCGGCGCCCTCTGGCATCACCTTGTCGTCAAGGACGATACGCTGCGCCGCATGCTCCCGCATCACAAATCCTGATCCCGTTCCGGGGCGCGATGCCGCGCCCCGTTCAGTTCTTGTCTCTGCGCTGACGGAAAAAGCCGGACAACAGTCCGGCGCAGGCTTGCGCCTCGACATCGCCGAACAGCGCGGTCTGATGGTTCAAGCGACTATCGGCGAACAGGTCTATCACGCTGCCGGCCGCGCCGGCCTTGGCATCGCGCGCGCCGAATACGACCCGGTCGAGACGGGATTGCAGGATGGCGCCCGCGCACATGGGGCAGGGTTCCAGCGTGACATAGAGGTCGCAGCCGGCGAGACGATAATTGCCTGTGCGTGCCGCCGCATCGCGCAAGGCCAGCATCTCGGCGTGAGCCGATGGGTCGCAGCGCGCGATCGGGCGGTTGTAGCCGCGGCCGACGATTTCGCCCGCGCGCACCACGACGGCCCCGACAGGCACCTCGCCCTTGCTGGCGGCCTGGGCGGCCAGCTCCAGCGCGGCCTGCATGAAGCGGTGGCTCTCGCCGGTGTCGGGAGGCAGGCGCACGGGGGGATGCTGCATGAGCGCCGCGCGCAGGCGCGCGCGATCCGCGTCGGTCAGCATGGACCAGTGCACGCCGCGTGCGGCAGCCTCCAGCGCGAACAGCAGGCGTTCGGTGGCGGTATGGCCGGCGGCCTTGAGCCGCAAGAACGTCGCCACCACGCCGGCGGCGAGCAATTGTTCGCGCTCGGCGATGCCGAGTTCGGCCAGCCAGGCGAGCGCCTTCGGGGGCAGGGGGGGGGAAGTCAGCATGGCCCGATCATACTGCCGCCGCTCGCATCGGGGCGCTCACGGCAAGCGACGGAATCCGTCCGGACTCAGTTGCACCGGGGCCAGCGCATGGCGTGCGCGGCCCGAGGCCTGGGCGCGCCGCAGGGCGGCATCGGCCCGTTTGCGCAGGCGGTCTGCCGTTTCCTTGCCGTCGACGCTGGTGGCGGCACCGATGCTGACCGTGATATGGGGGCCAACCGCCGAGCGGGGATGCGGCAAGGCCAACTGCGCTACGGCGGCCAGCGCACGCTCGGCCACCTTGACGGCGCCGGCTTCGATCGTCGACGGCAAAATGGCGGCGAAAGCGCCGGCGTTGAAACAGGTCAGCAGATCGCCCGGCCGTTTCACGATGCCGGTGAGCACGCGTGCCAGCCGGACCTGGCACTGGTCAGCCGCCAGCGAACCCATTTCTTCGCGGTAGGCCTCGAAGTTATCGATGTCTATGATCAGCACGGCCAGCGGCTGCAATGAGCGTTGCGCACGCTGGCATTCGATTTCGAGGCGTTCTTCGAACCCCTTGCGGTTGCAAAGTCCGGTCAGCGCGTCAAGGCGGGAGAACCTGGCCAGCTCGACCGCTTGTCGGCGCCAGTCCTCGTCGTGCACGACCTGGTCGGTGACATCGTTGATCTGCAGCAGTGCGAAACGTTCGCCTTGCTGCGATGTCAGCGCGACGATGCGTACCGTCTGCTGCATCGGTCGACTGCTCCCCTGCGCCGTGTTCAGGTCGAAGGGGGCGCCGTGCAGAGCTTGCGAAATCAGCGCCGCATGGCCGTTGTCGAGCGCCGCATCGAGCGCGAGTCCGACCCGTCCCGGTGCCAGAGCCGGAAACAGCCTGGCGAAGCGCTGGCCGACGACCTGCTCGCGGGCGAGGCCGGAGGCGTTTTCCAGCCAGCGGTTCCAGTGGCGGACATGGCGTTCGGCATCGACGATCATCAGCCCCAGCGGCAGGGTATCGAATACCTCGGGAAAAATCGGTAGGCTGGACGTCATGACGCGGCTCCTGGCGGCGCGAAGCGTTCGAGCTGTTGCCGCAGGCGCAGGCAGGACGGCGCATCCAGCAATAGCAGGACATCGCTTTCGACGCGATGGAATTTCAGATTGCAGCTCAGATGCAGGCTGAGCGCCTCGTCGTCGGAATCGCCGCTTTCCTGCAGATTGGCCGCGTTGCCCTGGTAGAGGGTGGGCAGGGCGCTCGGACTGGGCAGGTCGAGCTTGTCGCTCAGCGCCGCGAGCAAGGCGCCGAGGATGACGTTGCCGACTTCAAGCAGTGCCTCCTGCTCCAGCGCACTCAAGGTATTGGGCTGCAGGCGGCGGCCGAGCAGCAGCTGGACCAGCCCCAGCCCCTGATCCCGGGGCAGGACGAAGACGGCGTTTCCGCCCAGCTCGCCGCCGAGCTCCTGCATCACCCCATACACGAGTCCTGCGTCGCGGCGGACGAGCGCGGCGACCGCCGCGGCACGCGGCTGCAGGCGCACGTCAGACAGGGACAGCTCGATCGGTTCGCGCCGCATCGCGCTCAATGCCGTCTTCGCATCACGGCAACCGCCGTTCAGCAACTCGAGCAGGGCAGCGTGCTGCAGTGCCGACAAATCATTCATTCGAAGGTTTCTCCAACGGATTGGGTCTCTTGCCTCGTCGGCGACGGAAGGCAGCCTCCATGTTAGATCAGAATGCCCGCCGCGGGCAGTGCCGTCTTGCGCCGCCGCGCGAGCGTTCATTTTGCCACGTCGCCTTCCCGCCGTCCCCTGCCATGGGCGATACTGGCGCGGTTGCCACGATCGACGGGGGAGGATAATGCGCAAATCATGGTTCATGATCGGGCTGGCGCTGGCCGGCGCCTTTATTTCGGCTCGCATCGCCGCCGACCCGAATGCGTTGTGGCGCATCGTTCACGAACAATGCGTACCCAACCAGCTGAAGGGCGGCGTGCCCGCACCATGCGCCGAGGTCGTGTCCGCGCAGGACGAAGGCGGCGGGTATGCGATTCTCAAGGATCGTACGGGCGAACTGCAGTATCTGCTGATTCCCACCGCTCGCCTGAGCGGTATCGAGAGCCCGGCCCTGCTCGGTGCCGATGCGCCCGGCTACTGGGCGGCTGCCTGGGAGGCTCGCCGCTTCATGGCGGCCCGATATGGACGGCCGATACCGCGCGAGGCCGTCTCGCTGGCGATCAACTCGGTTTCAGGCCGCACGCAGGAGCAGTTGCATATCCATGTTTCCTGCGTCAAGGCAGAAGTCAGGCGGCGTCTCGCCGAGGTGCAGGACCGCCTGGATTCGCGCTGGCAGCCTTTTCCCGGCAAGCTGCTCGGCCACGGCTATCTGGCGCGCCGCATCGATGCCGGCCCGCATGATGCGGCCATGCCCAATCCGTTCCGCCTGCTTGCCGACGGGATTGCATCCGCGCGGGACGAGATGGGGCGCTACACCCTGGCCATGCTCGCGACGACCTTTGCCGACGGCCGCCAGGGCTTCGTGCTGCTGGCCGACCGCGCCGATCCGGCAAGCGGCGATCGCGCATCCGCCGAAGAATTGCAGGACCACGATTGCGCCGTGTTGCACCCGTGAAGCAGGGCGGGGCGCATGCGGGCGTTACGGAAGGTGGGGGGATGGATGATCGGCGGGAGCCGCCGCGCGACAGGGCGTGGCGGCGGCCCGGGTTTGCCGGTCTGCTCAGTTTTTGAGTGGAATCTCGCCGCTGCAGCTCCCTACCGCGGCTTGCAGATGCACGATATCGCCGAGGCCGGGCGGGTTGCCACCGACGACATCGGCATTGATGATTACCGTGCCATTGGTGTAGTTGTAGATTTTGACGCCGGCAACCTCTTTCACGGCGTTCACGTAGTTCACCCCGGTCAGGATGATATTCCACTGCGGCCTGCCTTTGTATTCGCCTAGTGTGGCGAAGCAGTTCGAGTTGAAGATCGTGCCGTAGGAATAGTTGATCACGGCATTGGTGATGTCCGTGACCAGAGCGTCCCACTTCATGGCGTAGACGACGGTGCTCGTGCGCGCCGCCGGATAGTTGCCGAAGCGCTCGTATGCATCCTGGGCGGCGAGGTAGGGTTCGGTGGTTTCGTTGAAATGCTTGTCCAGAAAATCGAATTCGTTAGGCATGACGCTATCCTTTGCAGGCTGATCCGGTGGCGGGCTGGGGGACACGTCTTCACTTTTCGCCGGCCGTTTTCTTACCCGGGCGAGCAGGTTTGCAAGCAGCAGTAACGTTGTCATCTGCATGGCAGACCCTCATGTGCATGTCTATTACAAGGACGTGGCAAACGGATTGGCGTGAACCTGGCGCGCAAGAAAAACCGGCGGCGCCACGAAGGCGTAGAGGGATGGATCGGGCAGAACAGGGAGGGGTGAAGACGTCAGGCATCCGGCGCCGGGGATGGGAAGCGAGTCTCTTCCCCGGCATACCCTGTCAGCTCACTTGTTGCCACGAAAAGTAAGTGCTTGGCCGTGCCAATTTTTGCCAGACGCAGACATGAAAAAACCCGCACGAATGCGGGTTTCGGGGGGGGCGCTAGTGCGTGCCAGCCACTGCCAGACGCGGAATCACTCCCACTCAATTATCAATGTACCGTAAACAACCAATTGCGGCGCGGCTTTCAAGCCTACCAGCCCAGACGATGCCATAAAAAGTACCATGTTCATTCGTTAGCAAGAGTTAGCGACCAACATTCGGTCATATCAAGCTCGGTCAGCCGCAAATTTCAGTCACTCGTTCCGTTCACTCAATCACGGACCAATGGCCACTGGTGCGCAGTGGGAACCAAGGCCAGCATCCACACGGTTTCGCCCCTGATTTCGTACACCAAGCGATAGCTTTCGTGCGGCACCAGCTAGCGGGTTCCTTGAATTTTCCCCGGCCGTCCCAACTTCGTATGATCGGCAAGCCTGGCGGCCGGAGGGGATCGGATGCGTGGATTGCTCTCCGACGACAGCGACCTGAAATCCATCGGGCCTTAGAACGGCATTCAAGTGGGTTGCTAGCTCGACCTGCTCATCGCCTCGTCGAACAACCGGGTGAAGCCATTTTTCCAATAACGCGAAAAACTTTGTCTGACTGCACGTCACCGCACCACACCGGATCAGTAGTTCTTCGGTCGAGTAATCCGAGTTACGCACATAGTGCTGAACGATGTCTCTGACGAGAGAGGGAAGAAAGTTAAGGTTGTTGTCGATGCCATCATGCGACAGGTGTTCAGATGAGACGATGTTGAGCCCGTCGAAAAGATCAACGTCGTTAAACAGCGTATCGAGGCAACTCAAGACCTTCAGTGCGTCTCTGCGCGTAATTTCGGTGATGCGGTGCGTCGCATGCACAGTCAGCTCGCTAACGATCTCAGCCAAATTGGGGATGTCGAACTCCTTCAAGAGGGCTGCGGCGATCGTCAGTAATGCACCCCTATCAAGCTGCACGAGCCGGTTCTTAACATAGACTCTTCGGCTGCGGAAAGCCTCGTCAGCATCGCCTGGTTCAACACCATCTTGAATGCCGACCCGCACGCAAACTGCCGGGACGTTGTAGGCCTTCACATTTCCCGCGATTCCTTCAGCGATGCGGTCTCTCAAGGTGTCGAGAGCAGCTTTCGGAGTTGGCGCGCCCATCATTTCGTCCATGGTTTGTCGGGACTGTTTGCCTTTTGTTCGATGACTCGACATCGCTGTAGCAAAGCTTCGAAAGGCTCGGCGTCATCAAGAAACAAGCCGTCATCGACCATGTGCCGATAGTCGGAAGCCAGCGTTGCCAGTGCACCGTCGTCAGGTACAAGTCGTAGGCCGCCAGAAACTGCCGCGTGGTAGTCGATCAGTTCACCGTGCAGAGATTTCTCCGCGAAAAAAATGCTCTTGTGATCGGCAACTGCCTTGCGGAGCGCCATGTCCGCGATGGCTGCATCAACGAATCCGGCAGAATCAAGACGAGCCACGTCATGCCAATGTCGGGCAAAGCGTTCGCCGCCACGGAAAGTACCTTGGGCACAGAAAACATGTATCGCCGTAGCCTTCTCCCAGAAGGTACGCTCGGCGCGCATCACCTGCGGCGTAGCCGTGGGAAAAACGAGCATCGGCAGATATGCAGCCGCATCACACTTGATGAGGCGCGGTTCGCTGGGCTCGCCGGTAGAGCGGGCACCGAACTCCAGCATGACAGCCGGGGCTACGTAGCCTGTACCAGCGGTTAAAGGAACGTAGTCGATAAAAACCTTGTCATCCTCGGAGCGTACCGATGCGGGTAGAGACTGTAGCTCAAGGTCCTGCTTGAACCTCGGCACGATTTCGCTGGCAACCCATTTGGCCAAGCGCGCTCGAATCTCTTTGCTCCACTTCTTTTCCTGGCTCTTGGTAACTGGCAAGGGCGCATCGGCGCTTCCAACCAGATCACCAGCGATCGCACGGATGTCGTAGGTCAAATCAACATCCTCAGAAAACCGGCGGATGACACCATATGCCTTGGACAGAGAGGTGCCACCCTTAAAAACCAGATGATCAGCATGCGGGCCATCAAACAGGTGCCGCAACGACCAGACGACCCAGATATCTTTTTCAAGCAGATGAGGCAGACGGCCGGAGCTACTGGCAGCCGCGTTGAGCGCCTCCAGACGCTCATCAGCGGAGAGCTTGAAAAGCTCAGCCATGCGCCAGCAAAGCGCTAACTTCTTGCGCCATCCAGGTCGGCAGGCGCGCCCGCGCCGATGCGACTTCTTCAAGTTCGGACGGTTGCAGTTTAGCGCGAAGCTTGCTCAGCGCTTCGCCGGCCTTCTCAGGTCCCAACCAAGCAAGCGCCCGCACGACTTCCCCTGCAGGACGGCCGGGAAAGATCAGTTGCCAGATGGGAGCGTGTCGAAACTCGACCGTTTGCGCACCAACCTTCAGATGCCGATTACGCCCGGATGTCAGATAGATGGCCTTCATTGGCACTTGGGTGGTGAGGCCAAGCGCATTGGCTGCGGCAGCCCCATGGAGCACGATCGTTTCCCCTCGCAGGCTAGCCAACCCCTCGACCATTTTGCTGGCGGACGGAGCGTGTGCCCCGAAACGGCTCTCCACGGGCAAGACGTAAATACCTCGCCCAGCCCGCAGCAAGGCACCGCGCTTCACCAGGCGAGAGAGCACCTGATCAACGGCAGCTCTACCGCCCAAATGCAGAAGCTCTTTCGCGACCAAAGGAGTGCCTTCCGGCAACCCGGCCGCGTGTTTCAGCACTTGTTTGGCAATGGTTTGCATGACGAAACGCTCCTATTTGTTAGAATTATGCGAATACTTCTGACACTTGTCAAATTGGCAGGAGGGTAACTTGGCAGTTCCTTGCCCAAGTACGCCCGAACGAGTTGTCGATAAAGCTGTTGATAGCCACCATTACTCCACGTGACCAAATTCGAACGATGGCTCATCAAGCATCGTCCCTTGGGGGAGTAAAAGATGGATAACCAGGATTCAAGGCAGCTCGACCCCATCGACGTTCGCTGCACATTGGCCGAATCACCTCGCGGAGTGGCAGGATACGAAGAATGCCCCCGGCTTGTTGTTGTCCCCCCCCTTCCGTTCCGGCGCACCATCCGCCGAACTGAACTGCACCAATTGGTTCCGCTTGCCGATACAACGATTTACGACATGGAGCGCCGTGGCGAATTTCCGAGACGCTTCAATCTGACACCGCGCTGCGTCGTGTGGGATCTTGCCGAAGTCGAGGCTTGGCTGGCAGCACGCCGCCAAGCCTCGGATGCAGACACGCTGAAACGCGCTACTCCCCCGGATGTACGCCAACGCAGAGCCTGTCCGAATTTTTGTGTAAACGGGGTTTGGGTTACGCCTGTGGAATGCGTTCCTCGAACTGAATGGTAAAGCGAGTCAGCGCTGCCTTCCAATCCCGAATCGGCATGGTCCACTTCTGACTGATGTTCCTCAGCCCCAGATAGAACAGTTTCAGCAACGCCTCATCACTCGGGAACGAGCCCCGATTCTTGGTCAGCTTTCGCAGACTCATATTCACCGACTCGATGGCATTGGTGGTGTAGATCACTTTCCTGATCTCCGGCGGGTAGTCGAAGAATGGCGTTAACCGAGCCCAGTTGCGCCGCCAGGACTGACCAATCGGCAAATACTCATCATCCCACTTGGCCTCAAACTCACCTAGCCGCTGCTCAGCTTCGTCGAGGGCCCCCGGTGTTAGGGTAGTTGTCGTATCTTCAGATCGAATCAACTCATCATCCGGGGGCGGTGAAAGATCCATGTCGTGGCACGTTATTCACCTGAGCGCCGTGAGGCCTTACTCAAGAAGCTGTTACCGCCTTTCAACATGACCGTGGCTGAGCTGGCACGTCAGGAAGGTCTCTCCGAGCAGACTCTGTACAATTGGCGCAAACAGGCCAAAGCCGGAGGAGCCGCAGTGCCAGGAGACAAGAATCGCGCCGAGGATTGGCCCGCTGAAGCCAAGCTGGCGGTCGTTATCGAAACCGCCTCGCTTTCGGAGATCGAGCTGAGCGAGTATTGCCGTA
>NZ_AUGZ01000023.1 GCF_000422925.1 Paludibacterium yongneupense DSM 18731 | reverse complement strand
TTTGCCGATGTGGATGCCGCCCGGGATTGGGTGCGGAGCTTCATCCACTGGTACAACACCGAACACCGGCACAGCCGGATTCGTTTCGTGACGCCAGCGCAACGGCATCACGGACAAGATATTACGCTGCTAGCGAAGCGCCATGCCGTGTATCAGCAAGCGCGCGAGCGGCATCCGGAACGTTGGGCGGGCGCCACGCGAAACTGGACGCCGATAGGCGATGTGACGCTGAATCCGGAGCGGTTGGAAATGCCACAGGCAGCAGTAGCCTAAAACAGGTTTATGCGACAACTACCTTGAAAAACGCCGAAGCGCTGGCCATGGCCGACCGTGTCGCGGTTCTGAAAGAAGGCCGCTTGCTGCAACTGGCAAGCCCCAGGGTGCTCTACGAACAACCGGCATCCCGGGCCGTGGCCGAGTTTGTCGGGCTTTCCAGCATCATTCCGGCCAGGGTTGTCGCCAGCAATCGCATCGATCTGGGTTTTGCGACGCTGGCTGCCGACACTGGCAGCCGCACGCCTGGTTGTCCTGTCTTTGCGCTGATCCGCCCGGAACATGTTCAGGCCGACCCCGCCGAGGAGACGGCGAACCGCCTGCGCGGCAGTCTGGGGACCGAACGTTATCTGGGCTCCGTCTGCCGCTACGACTTTCATGTGCCGGGAGCGGAAACCCCGATCCTGGCCGAATCCCGCTCGGCGGCTCAAAACGCCATTGCAATCGCACCCGAGCATATTCGCTTGCTTGATCAATAACCGCAATTCACCGACAGGAGTGTTCCCATGCAAGGCCGCAAATGGATTCAGGCCGCTCTGGCCCTACCGTTGTTACTGGCGTTGAACAGCGCCCATGCTTTTGAGGGCCCGGAACTTTACCCGGGCGAGAAGGCGCTTTACGCCGCGGCAGAAAAAGAAGGGCTAGTCGTTTCCTTCGATACCGGCCCCGAATGGGCAAACTGGAAATCGCTGTTCCAGAACTTCAAGAAACGCTATCCGGATGTCGAACTCACCTATAACGACCTGGGTTCGGCCGCAACCGTGGTGGCGCTCGACAAGAGCAGGCGTCGCCCGCAGGCCGACACCGCCTACTACTTTGCTGCGTCAGCGCTGGATGCGGTCCAGAAGGACGTCGTGGCGCCGTTCAAGCCCGTCAATTTCGAGAAGTTGCCCTCGGTCTTTCATGACAAGGACGGCCGCTGGTTCACGATTCATACCTTGAACGTAGCCTTTCTGGTCAACAAGAAACTGGTCAAGAATGTCCCCACCCGTTGGGCCGACCTGCTCAAGCCCGAATACAAGAACACCGTGGTCTATCTCGACCCGCGCACGGCGGGAGCCGGTCAGGTCGTCGTGTTTGCCGCCGCCTACGGCAATGGCGGCAGCGTGGACAATATCAAGCCGGGAACGGACTACCTGGGCAAACTGCAACGCGCGGGCAATGTGCAACGGGTGGAAGGGACGACGCCGTACGCCAAGTTTCTGAAAGGCGAAATTCCCATCTGGATCGGGTACGAAAACGACGGTTTGAAAGCCAAGTACGCTGATGGCATGGGCGATGCGATCGAGGTCGTCATCCCCAAGGAAGCCAGCGTTGCTGCGCCCTATGCCATCAGTCTGGTCAAGAATGCGCCCAACCCGAACGCGGGCAAGCTGTGGCTGAACTACATCATGAGCGAGACCGGGCAGAACACCTTCGCCCAGGGCTTCGTGCGTCCCTCCGTACCCGGCGTCAAACTGGCGGCCGACGTACAGGCCAGGATGCCGAGTGCTCCGCAGTTGCGGCCTCTGGATGTGGTCAAGGCATCCAGGCAGAAGGCCGAAGTCGATCGCTTGTGGTCGCAAGCGGTCCTTGGCCGATAACTGGAGGTCGCGATGAGACGCTTTGGCGCATGGCCCGCCTGGATATTTCTAGCGCTATTTTTCCTGGCTCCACTCGCAGCACTGATCCCCGAAGCGTTTGACCGGCAGAGCAGCGCCTTCGGGCGGATTTTTGCCGATGCCCAGTTCTGGAACGCCGTACGGAACACGATCGTTCTGGGGCTGGTTTCCGGCACCCTTTCAACCGTTGTCGGCACCCTGATTGCGGTCGAACTCGCGCGTCAGCCCGAGCATCGCCGGCAAGGGCTGATGACGCTGCTAGGCTTGCCGCTGGCCTTTTCCGGGTTGGTCATCGCCTATGGCTTCATCCTGGCGTTCGGCCGCGCCGGCTTCGTCACGCAGTTGCTGGCCATGCTCGGCGCCGATCCGGCCATCGTCGGCAGCTGGATCTACAGCGTATGGGGGCTGGGCCTGGCCTACGCCTACTACCTGATCCCCCGGGTTGCCCTCTCGCTCTACCCCGTGTTTGCCAACTTCGATCGGCGCCCGCTGCTGGCGGCCCGGACCCTGGGCGCCACGCGCGGCCAGGCTTTCATCGATATCGTGCTGCCGGAAATTGCGCCTTCGGTTTTTTCCTGTGCCTGCCTGATTGCCGCTCTGGCCATGGGAACCTACGGCACGGCGCTCGCACTGGCGGGAACGCAACTGAACATTCTGCCGTTGATGCTGCTGGCGAAAATCAGCGATGGCGGATCGGATTTCGCAGGCGCAGCTGCGATCTCCCTCGTCTTGATGGTGATCTGCGTGATCGTAATGGGAACAGGTGATGTCCTTGCAAGCAGACGTGAAAAACAAGTTGGCGCCATCGACCGTTGAGTTATTGGAGCGCCTGGCGATACGGCAAGCGGGACCGGAACGCTACCGGCAGCCGGTGGCAATCATAGGACCGGGCAATGGCCAGCCGATGGAGTGCACGGCCGCCTATATCGTGGCGGCCTGCCTCGCCGGCGCCGGCGTGCCCATCGTCTGCGGAGGCCGCGGCGGGGTCATGCAGGCGGCCTCGCGCGGCGCGGCAGAAGCTGGGGGCATCGCCATCGGCATTCTTCCGGAAGAAGACCTGCAGGCAGCCAACCCCTATCTCACCGTGGCCATTCCGACCGGCATGGGAGAGATGCGCAACGCGATCATCGCCCGGTGTGCAAGCTGCCTCGTGGCCGTAGGCGGGGGCCTTGGAACGGTCTCCGAGATGGCACTGGGCCTGAAGTGGAACAAACGGGTGTTCACGCTGTATGCGGACCTGGCTTTGCCGGGCACCGACGCGGCGCTGAATGTCGGGCACCTGGTGGAGCTGGTCGCGGCATACTTGCTCGACCCGTTTCCTGACGATGGCGTGGCCGCCTGAGCGCAGGGCAGCGGGCAGCTGCCCTCGATGCGCTTCCCAACGTCTTACGGGAAGGGGGGCGGCAGCATTGCAGCCAATGACAGGGGCGAAAGGCACAAAGGCCTGCCGCATGGCGGCAGGCCTTTGTTTTTTGGCTGCGGGGGCACGGCGGCAAAGGCATAGGAAGGAGCGAAGACTGCTGCTGGCAGCCGGGCGCGAAGGATGAATTTAACCGTACATCAAGTGCTGGCAGAGGGCGGGTAAGTCGTGCCCGGGGCATCATCAGCCTTGAACACAACCTCAACCCCCGCTATTCCCCCGCTCGCAGTAGCAATCAGCTTGCCCGTGATTGGACAATACGGGTGATCACACGTTGATTTGAAACCCGATTGGCTCGCTGTTGGTGTAACTACCACCGTTCTCTTACAGCTCGAGCAAAAATATTCCTCTGGAACCCTCGAAACAAGATGGGATGTCATCGCTGTGCCCTGCAATTAAAAAACTAGAGTACACCCATTCGAGCGGCCCATTTCCTGCAACTGCACCCAGCGCTATCGAAGCCAGCCAGCCAAGGAAAGACTCGCCTCTGATTGAAGCAACAATGCCTTTGAATCCTTACAAAACAAGGATGACGGAGCAAGACAGCTTAGCCGACACTGACACCATGAGACACCGGGAGGCCAGAAAAAATAGTCTCAATGGCGAGATGGTGGCAAAAATCGATTCAGTTGGGTACGCAAGCACACAGACGCCCCAGCGCACGGCCTCTAGTCTCTATCCTGGCGAATAGCTTTTCACCCGCCGAACACAGCTCAACGCACAGCCAACTTTTAGCGCACCACTTCCACGGCACAGTCCAGACGAGGCCGCCGGCTGTCCCCCATGCTTGTCGTGCGTACACCCGGCATCTGCAATGCCCCTCTTGATTCCTGCCCAGGCCATATTCGCGCAGGAGCATCCGCCGGAAACGACCATGGCAGACGAAATCAGGCCTTGGACCGCCAAGCGCAAAGCTGCCCTGGCGATGGAAATCATTCAAGGGAAGACCACGGTAGCCCAGGCTTCGCGGTCCTTCGACCTGACGCCATCAGAAGTCGAAGAGTGGGTCGACGAGGCCAAGCGCGGCACGGTGAATACGCCTCACGGTTAAGCTTTCTGCGACAGATTTTGAGCAGCGACAGCGGACTGGAGCAGCAAATGAGCAAGAACCTTCGCAAACCGGGAGTGTCTCCTGCCAGCGAACAGAAACCGGAGCACTCCGATCAAGGCCGTGCAGGCTGGTTTCGGCGTCTTTTTCACATTGTCGGCCCGGGAGTCGTAACAGGCGCCTCGGATGACGATCCAAGCGGTATCGGCACCTATTCTCAGGTGGGCGCGCAGTTTGGTTTCAACATGCTATGGACCATGCCGCTGACTTTCCCTTTGATGGCAGCAATCCAGGTAATTTGTGCACGGATCGGCCGGGTTACCGGAAAGGGTATCGGCGCAAATCTACGCGAACACTACCCGCGCAGGCTGCTCTACCTGATGGTTTCACTGCTACTGATCGCCAACATCCTCAACATCGGTGCCGATTTGAGCGCAATGGGCGCGGCCCTACAGCTACTGCTTCCCGGTAACGTGGCTATTTACACCACCCTATTTGGGGTCGTATCGCTGCTGGCCGAGTTATGGATTCCTTATCACCGTTACGTGTCAGTGCTGAAATGGTTATGCCTGTCATTGTTTGCATATGTTGCAGTTGTTTTCGTGGTCAAAATTCCGTGGAATACAGTAATACTCAAAACGTTCATGCCGACTATTTCCATAAAATCCGACTACCTAACCGGCATCGTTGCGGTGTTCGGCACCACTATCAGTCCCTATCTGTTTTTCTGGCAAGCCTCGCAAGAAGTCGAGGACATGAAGGCCTCACCGACCGAGCAGCCATTACGTGCAGCGCCTGGCCAGGCCGCTCGGCAATGGGCGAGAATCAAGGCTGACACGCTGCTTGGCATGGCACTGTCAAATATCGTTGCCTATTTCATCATCCTGACCACTGCAGTCACCCTTCATGCGCACGGCCGTACCACGATCAGCAGCGCGACGCAGGCAGCCGAGGTATTGCGCCCGATTGCCGGCCAGCTGGCATTTGCACTGTTCGCGCTGGGCATTATCGGCACGGGTTTGCTGGCAATCCCGGTATTGGCTGGCAGTTCGGCCTATGGCGTCAGCGAGGCGCTTCGCCTGAAAACAGGGTTGGAACGCAAACCGCTCGATGCGGTCGGTTTCTATGCCGTGATTACGGCATCGACAGTGGCGGGCGCGGTGCTTACTTTCCTTCACGTCAATCCCATCCAAGCATTGTTCTGGAGCGCCGTGATCAATGGCGTCGTAGCAGTTCCTCTTATGGTAGTGATCATGTTGATGGCGTCACATGCGGTCATCATGGGGAAATTTACCCTGTCACACCCGTTGAAGTTGGTGGGCTGGCTAGCCACGGGGGTGATGGGTTTGACGGTGATTGGCATGTTACTGAGTTAGCACCTGGCTTCTGGAAGTGGCTTTGGCACCCGTAGCCACGATGCCGTGGCAAGCATAATCGGGGGAGCGCGATCGGCCATGGCGTAACAGTCCCGCGATCCATCATGGACAAACGACTCTGTAGATGAGATTCGTGCACTGCCGACAAGCAAGTCTGCAGCCCAAGACCCCAAACACGAAGTCACGGCACTCCACTTCTGAACTCATCCACCGAGTCCGGACTTCGCCCAGAGGCGGACGCTCGTGCATGCATCATCGTGGTTGAAGCAGAAAAGAGAACGCCGGGTCCAGAGGTCAACGATGCCGCCGCCAGAGCACTCGGCGTACTAACAGGGCATGCAACAAGGGATCGCTAGCGCGAGGCGTTTTCAGAATCGAGCGATGCGCGGCAGGAAGACGTACGAAGCTCGAACGATGCAGCGAGATTTGTCTGGATGAATCAGGGGGGTCAAAGATGGAACAGGAGGTATTCTTGCTGAAGTGAGTGCCGGTGCTGCCATTGCAGCTACCGGCACTACTACAAATGTGGTTGCGGGGGCAGGATTTGAACCTACGACCTTCGGGTTATGAGCCCGACGAGCTACCAGACTGCTCCACCCCGCGTCAGAAACCGGGCCCTGCGTGACGTGCTGCAGGAGTGACGCCATAGTATCCAGAAATCGGAGAGCTGTCAACCATTAACGCAATAAATCTCCATGTCATCAGCCCGCTTGCCAAGGGCGAGACTTGCCTCTAGAGTAAATACTTGATACACGGGCGGCGTCACGAGCGCACCTGTCTATCGGCTTTCCTGTCGTTTCTTGTGTAGAGATCCTAATGGCCGCTGATGCGGCCATTTTTTTCGTCTGCCCATGCGCGAAAGCGGCCCCCGGCACGGCCGCCGCCGACACTGCGCTTGCGACACCCCCAGAAAGCAGCAGGGCCGCGGAAGCGGCCCTTTTTGGAGAGTGGAACTAAGCCGGCCCTCAAGCGGCGGCGGTTGCGACGAAAGCATTGGCAGGATACAACGCGCTGCTCAGTCCGAGGGCAGAGAGAAATGTCACTTCGAACATTTTTCCGACCTGTCGGATGCTGACGACTTCAAAGCGGTTGGTTCTACCGGTATCGTCATGTTCCAGGATTTGATGACCTGGTTGGAGTTGGCTGATTTTCATTATTTTCCTTCTTATCGGCATTACACAAAACGAGCATTGTTGTGATTAGTTTCACATAGAGTTGTTTAGTTAGACTACAACGAAATGGCTTTTGTTAATAGTGCTTTTGTACTCTAACAGTCGCAAATTAAGCTTTGTTTACGAGGGAAAATTCCCGCAAAACGCACAGAAAAAAAAACCGCCTGGCGTTTGCACGCCAAGCGGTATAGTTATAGCACAAGAGCAACTTAACCGATACGCATACCGGCCATAGCCCCTTCATCGGCATCCAGCAGGAACAGGCCCGAGTTGTCATCTTCGCCCGAGGCGCACACGATCATGCCCGAGGACACGCCGAAACGCATCTTGCGCGGTGCGAGATTGGCGACCACCACCACCTTGCGCCCGATCAGGTCCCTGGGCTCGGCATAGGCTTTGCGAATGCCGGAGAAGATGGTCCGCGTCTCGAAACCGAGGTCGACGGTAAAATTCAACAGCTTGTCGGAGCCCTCGATAAACTGGCAGTCGAGCACCGTTCCGATACGCAGGTCTATCTTGGCGAAGTCGTCGATGGTGATGGTTTCGGCCAGCGCTTCGAATGCGGGCGCCGCCGGGGCGATGCTTTGTTTGTTGGCTTCGATCAGGGCATCGATCTGCTTCGGCTCGACCCGCGTCATCAGATGCTGATACGGTCGGATCTCGTGATCCAGCAACAGGCTGTCGGCATCGTCCCAGCTCAGGGCCGGAATCTGCAGGAAAGCTTCGACGTCGGCGGCCAGGCGCGGCAGCACCGGTTTGAGGTAGATCGTCAGCAGACGGAAAGCATTGATCAACACGGTGCAGACCTGCTGCAAACGTGCGTCCTGTCCTTCTTCGCGCGCGAGCTCCCACGGCTTGTTCGCATCGACAAAGGCATTGACCGCGTCGGCCAGCCCCATCACATCGCGCAGCACGCGCGAAAACTCGCGCGCCTCGAAGGCTTGCGCCAGCGAAGGCGCGGCTTGCGCCAAGCTGTCGAGCAGGCTGGCATCATCGATGCGGGCGGCCAGACGGCCACCGAAGCGCTTGCTGATGAAACCGGCCGCACGCGAAGCAATATTGATGAACTTGCCGACCAGATCGGAATTGACGCGGGCGACGAAGTCCTCCAGCGACAAGTCGATATCCTCGATGCGGGCATTGAGCTTGGCGGCGATGTAATAGCGCATCCATTCCGGGTTCAAGCCACAGTCGAGATAGCTTCGGGCGGTGATGAAAGTGCCGCGGGACTTGGACATTTTCTGGCCATCGACGGTCAGGAACCCGTGCGCGAAAACGCCGGTCGGCGTTCTGAAACCCGAGTTTTCCAGCATCGCCGGCCAGAACAGCGCGTGAAAATACAGGATGTCCTTGCCGATGAAGTGGTACATCTCGGTGGTCGAACCCGCGTCCAGAAATTCGCCGAAATCGGCGCCGATGCGATCGCACAGATTCTTGAACGACGCCATATAACCGATAGGCGCATCCAGCCACACGTAAAAATACTTGCCCGGCGCATCGGGAATCTCGAAGCCGAAATACGGCGCGTCACGCGAGATATCCCAGTCCTGCAGCCCGCCTTCGATCCACTCGTTCATCTTGTTGAGCGATTCGGCTTGCAGATGCGGCTGCCGGGTGCCGTCGGCCAGCGTGCTGCTGCCCGACGTCCATTGCTTGAGAAAATCCGCGCACTCGCCCAGCCGGAAGAAGTAATGCTCCGATGTCTTGAGCACCGGACGAGCGCCGGAGACGGCCGAGTACGGATTCTTGAGATCGGTCGGACCATAAGTGGCGCCGCAAGATTCGCAATTATCGCCGTACTGGTCTTTCGCGCCGCACTTGGGGCACTCTCCCTTCACGAAACGGTCGGGCAGGAACATCTGCTTTTCCGGATCGTACAACTGCTCGATGGTCCGGCTGGCGATCTTGCCGTTCGCACGCAAAGCCAGGTAGATCTGTTCCGAAAACGCCTTGTTCTCGGGCGAGTTGGTACTGTAGTAGTTGTCGTAGCCGATATTGAAGCCGGTGAAATCGGCCAGATGCTCGGTCTTCACGCGTTCGATCAGCGCCTCGGGCTCGATGCCCTGCTTCTGCGCAGCCAGCATGATAGGCGTGCCGTGCGTATCGTCAGCGCACACATAGTGACAGACATGGCCACGCATCTTCTGGAAGCGCACCCAGATATCGGTCTGGATATGCTCAACCATATGCCCGAGGTGGATTGCGCCGTTGGCGTAGGGCAGCGCGCTCGTCACCAGAATTTTGCGTTGCGTTGTCATGCAGTGGCCTTTTTCAAAATCTCGAACGAAGCAGTATAGCAGCCCGGACGCAGCCTGCGGTGCTCACGCGCCGACAGGCGCCGGCGCGCGCTCGGCCATGGCGGCGTTGACCATGGGCAGAGCCAGCGCGCAGAACAGCAAGGCAAATGCCATGGCTACCGCGGCAAAGCCGGCGATGCCGGCGGCGAGGTAGGCACGGCGCAGCATCTCGATACCGGACGCATAACAAAGCATGCACAGCATTGCCATGCCGGCAGCGACACAGCCTTTGGCGTGTGCGGTCGCCGTCAGCGCAAAGCGGTATAGCACGGCGAAAGCCAGCCCCTCTCCGAATGCCATCACGCTCATCCCGGTCACCATCCACAGCGGGCGCCCGCTGCCGGCCAGCAGCAATGCCATGCCTGCCACGACCGGCAGTGCGCCGACTTTGACCGACAAGCCGAGCGGCCAGCGCTCGGTCAAATGCACCAGGGCCAGATTACCGAGAATCAGACCGCCGAAGACCGGCAACTGGCACAGACTATAGTCGCGGGTCGACAAACCGCAGGCCTCGACCAGCATCAACGGCGAAATCGCAACCCAGCCCATCAGCGGCAAGGCCAGCAACGGAATGCACAGCGTCGAGGACATAAAGCGGCGGTTGCCGAGCAGCGCGCGGTAGGTGCGCAGCATGACCGCCAACTCCAGCGGACGCCGGTCGCGCTGCACGGTCTCGGGCATGCTGAACCACAGGCCGACCAGCGCCAGCCCCGACAAAGCGGCGATCACGATAAAGCCGGCCTGCCACGGCCAGATGCGGATCAGTGCCGCTCCCGCCAGCGGACCGGCCAACGGTGCCAGCAAGGCCACATTAGCCATCAGCGCCGTAACCTTGACTGCCGCCTTCTCGGCGAACGCTTCCTGCAGGCAGGCGTAGCCGACCGCAGAGATGAAACACAGTCCCATGCCCTGCATCAGGCGCAGGGCGATGAAACCCGTAATCGAGTGCACGGACAGCATCGCGAGGCAGGAAACGATGAACAGGGCGACGCCCCACAGCATCACAGGACGGCGGCCGATGCGATCGGACAACGGCCCCATCAGCCACGGCAACAGCGCGCCGCCGAGCAGGAAGGCCGTCATCGATGTCGGAACCCAGGACGAGTCGACGCCAAGATCGCGCGTCACTGCAAGCATGGCCGGCTGCACCATGTCGTTGGCGATGTAGACCGCGAATTCGAACAGGACCAGAGCCAGCGGAAACACCAGCGCAGACGGCGTCAAGGCCGCGCGGGTCGGAGCAATGTGCATGGAAAACCTTAAATGGGGGACCGGCGGCGGGATGCGTGCTGCGCAAGCCGCAAAAGCGGAAGGGGCGGTAGTGTAGCGGAAAACACGGTTGCACACAAAATAACTCGACATAAAGATACATCGGCGCTGCAGCGGCGGGCGCGCTGGGCTATGATGGCCCAATCGACAGCGTCAAGCCGGACGGACTAGAATTGCCGGATATACCGCCTTCCCGGCACACCCTTATGCTATCCAGACTGACTCGACTGTTCACGGGCAAGCCCGATACCCAGGACCGCTCCGCAATCATGGCACTCACCGAAACCCAAATCATGCAGGCCGTGTCGACCCTGATCGACCCGCTGACCCTCAAACCTTACGGCGCCAAAGCCATTCGCTCGATCACGCTGGGCGAGGACACTTTAGCCGTCGCCGTGGCCCTGCCCTACCCGGCGCGGAGCCAGTTCGAACGCGTGCGCGCCGAATTCGCCGCCGTACTGACGCCGCTCGCGCCGCAACACGCGGTCACGGTGTCGGTGTCGAGCCAGATCACCTCGCACTCGGTCCAGCGCGGCGTGTCTCTGCTGCCGGGGGTCAAAAACATCATCGCCGTCGCTTCGGGCAAAGGGGGGGTCGGCAAGTCGACCACGGCGGTCAACCTCGCACTGGCACTCGCGCAGGAAGGGGCGCGCGTCGGCATTCTCGACGCCGACATTTACGGCCCCTCGCAACCGCTGATGATGGGCCTGCAGGGCCGACGCCCGGAAAGCCCGGACGGCAAGAGCCTGCTGCCGCTCATCAATCACGGCATCCAGACCATGTCTATCGGCTATCTGGTCGAAAGCGACCAGGCGATGGTGTGGCGCGGCCCGATGGTCAGTCAGGCGCTGCAGCAACTGCTCAACGACACGCGCTGGGACGACATCGACTATCTGGTCATCGATATGCCGCCGGGCACCGGCGACATCCAGCTGACGCTGGCGCAGAAGGTCCCGGTCACCGGCGCCCTGATCGTGACCACGCCACAGGACATCGCCTTGCTGGATGCACGCAAGGGACTCACCATGTTCGAGAAGGTCGGCATTCCCATCATCGGTCTGGTCGAGAACATGGCAATCCACATCTGCTCGCAATGCGGCCACGCCGAGCCTATCTTCGGCGAAGGCGGCGGCGCGCGCATGGCCGAACAGTACGGCGTCGACCTGCTCGGCTCGCTGCCGCTCGACATCGGCATCCGCCTGTCCACCGATCAGGGGTGTCCGACTGTCGCGGCAGATCCTGACGGCCAGGTAGCGGCGCTGTATCGCGAAATCGCGCGCAAGGTTGCACTGCGCGTCGCGCAGAAAGCGCAGGATTTCAGCAGCAAATTCCCGAAAATAGTCATACAGAACGACTGAGCCATGATCGCGATGTTCGACTCCGGCCTCGGCGGGCTTTCCATCTGGCGCGCCGTGTCCAAAGCGCTGCCAGACTGGCCGATCACCTATCTCGCCGACCAGGCCTATGCGCCCTACGGAAGCCGCAGCCGGGCCGAAATCACCCGGCGCACGCTGCAGGCCGGGCATTTTCTCGAACAGCAGGGAGCGAAGCTGCTGGTGGTGGCCTGCAATACGGCAACCACGGTGGCGGTCAAGGCACTGCGCCGCGAGCTGGCGATACCCATCGTCGGCGTTGAGCCGGCGATCAAACCGGCCGCGGCGGCCAGCCGCAACGGCCGCATCGGGGTTCTGGCCACACCGGCGACGCTGGCCAGCGATCGCGTACGCAGCCTGATCGAACAGCATGCCGACGGTGTCGCCGTGCTGTCGCAGCCCGGGACAGGCTGGGTGGAGCGGGTAGAAGCCGGAGATCTCGACAGCGCCCACACCCGCAAGGTGGTCAGCGAGGCACTGGCGCCGCTGCTGCGCGAGCGCGTTGACCATATCGTGCTCGGTTGCACGCACTACCCGTTTCTCGAGCCGCTGATCCGTGAACTGGCGGGCGACGGCGTAACGCTGGACGACCCCGCGCACGCCATCGCGCGGCGCGTGCGGTCCCTGCTCGCGGACCAGGCCGCCCCTGGCCGCCTCCCTCGCTACCGCTTCATCACCACCTCGCCCGACGCCTGCGACATGGCCGCGCACCTGCCAGCCATGATAGGGGCCGCCTATCCGGTCGAGTCGCATCCGCTGGAACAGACACCCCCGTCGCAGCCGCATCGACTATAAAGAGAAGGCGGGGTTTACCCTCCCCGTCTTGTCTCACCCCGTCTTTGAGGATGCCGCCAATGCGGATTCGTTCCTGCGAATTGCGGCATATCCGCAGCCTGGATATGTTGCTGGAACAACTGACCCTCCAACTGCCGTTGCCGGGCGGGCAGGTCTACTCGCTCGACGCCTTGTACGATGCGCTGCGACACGGAGTCGTCGGCCCGTTCGAAATCTACTGGCGCGATACCGACATTGCGCGCCAGGGCCTGGGCATCGACCTCTACGCTTCCATCCTTGAAATACTGGAGACCATCGCCCGCGAACGCGGCGACGTGACGCTCGACATCCACCACTGACAGCCCTCCCCTGCGCCCGCCGCCCGCCTTGCCCGCAGATTGCGTAAGACAGTCCGTGCCGACTTGTCTATAATCGCGCCCACTTCCCGCCGCTGCGGCAGGAAGGACTCACCACAACCACAATAACCGGCCACGTCCGCGCCGGATGCCCTTCTTGCGCCAGTTTTCCGGCGAAAAGAAACGGGCCTTCATGCCCCGCACGGGGTGACTTTCATCGCAAAACAGGGAACAGAGACCCATGAAATCCAAACACCTCACCCGCTACATCCTGCTGGCGCTTGTGCTAGGCATCGTCGTCGGCTATCTGTGTCGCAGCCTGGGCGGCCCCGAAGCCAGCAAAGCCTATGCCGACAACATCAGCACCCTGACCGATATCTTCCTGCGTCTGATCAAGATGATCATCGCGCCACTGGTCTTCACCACCCTGGTCGCCGGCATCGCACGCATGGGCGACGCCAGCGAAGTCGGCCGCGTCGGCGCCAAGAGCATGCTCTGGTTCGTGTCCGCGTCCTTGCTGTCTCTGACGCTCGGTCTGATCATGGTCAACTGGTTTCAACCCGGCCATGCGCTGAACCTGCCGCTGCCAGACGTCCACGCACAGTCCGGCATCAAACAGACGGCACTGACCTTCAAGGACTTCGTGACGCACGCCTTCCCCAAGAGCGTATTCGAAGCCATGGCCAATAACGAGATCCTGCAGATCGTCGTGTTTTCCTTGTTCTTCGGCAGCGCCGCCGCCGCCATCGGGCAGCATGCGCGTCCGGTGGTCGACTTGATGGATACGGCCGCCCATATCATGCTCAAGGTCACCGCCTACGTCATGTACCTGGCCCCGATCGCCGTTTTCGCCGCCATCAGCGCAACCGTGGCCAAGGAAGGCCTGACCGTGCTCGGCGCCTACGGCACGTTCATGGGCGAGTTCTATCTGGTGATGATTCTGTTCTGGGTCATCATGACCGTGATCGGCGGCTTCTTCCTCGGACCGCGCGTGGTCACGCTGATCCGTTCGGTACGCGAGCCCCTGCTGCTGGCTTTCTCGACCGCCAGTTCGGAAGCGGCTTACCCCAAGACGCTGGAACAGCTCGAGCGTTTCGGTTGTTCCAATAAAATTGCCAGCTTCGTGCTGCCGATGGGCTACTCGTTCAACCTCGACGGTTCGATGATGTACTGCACCTTCGCCACCATGTTCATCGCCCAGGCTTACGGCATCCAGCTGTCGCTGGGGCAGGAAATCTCGATGCTGCTGATCCTGATGCTGACGTCCAAGGGCATGGCCGGCGTGCCGCGTGCCTCGCTGGTCGTCGTCGCCGCCACCTTGAGCCAGTTCAATATTCCGGAAGCCGGCCTGCTGCTGCTGCTCGGCATCGACCATTTCCTGGATATGGGCCGTTCGGCGACCAATGTGGTCGGCAACACCATCGCCACCGCCGTCGTCGCCAAGTGGGAAGGCGAATTCAAGCCGACAGCGGCGGAACGGTGAGCCGCGCATCTCGTGTTTGACAAGCTGCGATTTGTTCACTAGAATGCGTTTCTCACTGAGACGGAGAGATGCCGGAGAGGCCTAACGGCCCTGACTCGAAATCAGTGGGCGGTTTTACCGCACGAGGGTTCGAATCCCTCTCTCTCCGCCAACGTAACGCAAGAAAGCCCTGATCATTCAGGGCTTTTTTGTTGCCTGTATTCCGGGCGCCCGCCCCTGCACGGCGGACCTGTCGGCAAGGTCGCGGCGGAGACTGGCGCGGGATAAGGGTGGCATGCAAAACGGATTAGTCATGCGATCGAGAAAAGCTGCTCGCGCAGCCACATATGCCCCGGATCATGGCTGGAGCGCGTATGCCAGAAAGCCGAAAGAGCGAATTCCGGCAACGAAAATGGCATCGGATGGAGCTCCAGATGCATTCCAAAACTCGCAAGAAAGCGCTTGGGCAGCGTGCACAGGCAATCGCTGCTCATCAAGATGGTCGGAATGACGCCATAGTTTTGCACCGAGATGGCCACATCCCGCCGAAGCCCCAGCTTGGCCAAAGCCGTGTCTACGGCGCTGGCAAAGTTTCCGCCGTCGCCCGACACCATGGCATGAGGCAAACTGAGGTAGGTATTCAGATCCACCGCGCCCGATACCAGGCCGCGCCGGCAAGCCACACAAAATTCATCCCGCAGCAAGCGCCGACTGATCAGCCATTCACCGGAGTCAGGCGGCGTACCGATGGCAATATCGGCTTCTCCTCTTTCCAGGGCCTCTCCGACCCGGCTTTTGGGAAGGTTCAGAAACGCAAGTCTTACTCCTCGCGCCTTCGCCTGCTGTGCGAGCGCAAGCAGAGGACCGGCCAGCATGCTGGCAGCATTGTCGTTCATTATCAGGACAAATGTTCGCTGCGCCTGTTCAGGAACAAAGTCCGGCGGCGCCTCCAGCAGCTGCTTGAGCCGTTCCAGCGCCTGATGCAGAGGCGCTTTGATCGCTTCTGCGCGATGGGTCAGCACCATACCCCGGCCCTGCTTGGCAGGCACAAGCAATGCATCATCGAATAAAGTCCGCAGCCGCCCAAGTTGCGCCGACAGTGCCGGCTGGCTGATGTGCAACCGTTGCGCCGCTTTGGTCACGTTGCCCTGTTCCAGCAGCGCATCCAGCGAAGCCAGCAACTTTAGTCGCTCAGGCGATATATCCAATTTGGTTATACCTCACATATAAATAGAAAATTTCATTCTCTGCCATGGCATCGCCATAATGGTTTTCCAGGACGATAACTACCGGGAAAAATAATCATGAACCATGAATCTAATAGGGCGATAGCCAGGCAATTTCATGCCGCACTGATTAAAGGCGACTGGGCCGCCATCCGCGCACTATTGAGTGATGACGCAAAATGGATTTTGCCAGGCGACAATACCATCTCGTCACCCGCACAAGGGGCTGAAGCCATTGTGGAGCGAGCACAGAAAATTGCCGGGTATCAGCTTGAATTCGAATTGCTTCATATTTTATCCGGTCCGAAGGATGCCGCCTTGCATCTGCACAATACCGCCGAGCGAGGCGACATCAAACTGGATGAATATCTGGCAACCATCCTTCGAATAGAAGACGGGAAGATAATATTCATTGAAACCTTCCTGTCCGACGTGGCGGCTATGAACACATTTTTTGTATGAACAACGATAACTCTCGCGCTGACGAGAGGTCGTGATCGCTGGCCGGACAGCCGGCCCATTTTCATGGGGCCGCTCTCCCCGATCGTACCGCCCCGCGGCGAAACCTGCCTTTGCCAGGATCGCGCATCGCAGGTGGGTTTCGATCTCCCTTCGGCGCAGAGGGGCGTGCGAGCATACAGCGCAGATGCCCCGCACGCTCATTCGGACACACGCCCGCCATCCCCGCCACTCCGGCTGGAGTCACATCACGATCAGCTTGAGCCCGTGCATCGCCCATACACTATGCCGATCACGGGCGCAGCCTGACCGTGTTCGGACGCCACGATCAATTCGTGCGGCGATCGGCACGCTGCGAGGCGCTAGTACCCGGCCTACGGCGGCACAAGTCCGTATGCCTGTCCATGATAGCGCGTTCGCATCGCGACCAAAGCCCGGAAATCCGCTCTCTCCCTCGCCCCGGCCTTAGGCCGTCGACTCAGAGCGCCCAGCCGGAAGCGCGAACGCGACGCAGAACGGAGGCTGTCCCGCCCCGGGGAATGAGCACACTCGAATCAAGAGCGGACATGGGTTCGCTATCGAACAGACTTGCATAGCGGCAACGCTCAGTCTGAACCTACCGCAGCGTGAGTCTGCCAATCCTGATAGAGGAATACGAGTCATGAACAAAAATCAGATCAAAGGGCGTGTCGTGGAAACGCAAGGCAAGGTCAAGGAAGTCGTTGGCAAAGCCGTCGGCAACACGAAGCTTCAAGTGAAGGGCGCGATTCAGAAGAACATCGGCGCCGCTCAGGCCGCGCTAGGCGACGCCAAAGAAGATATCGCGAAGAAGGCAAAAAAGGACGCCGGCACGAAGCGATGAATGGAGATGAAGTGGAGAAACCATGGATGTACTCATTCTCGCGATTGTCCTTTTGCTGCTGTTCGGCGGTGGCGGGGGCATGTATTGGGGTATGGGCATGGGCTGGGGAATTGGCCCGCTCGGATTGATCGCTATCGTCGTTGTCATCTCTTTCTCGCTGTATGGCTATCGCCGGAGACGACGTGACAGAAACGAGGCATAAAGCAAGGAGGGGCATACCCTGTTACATCCGGCGCAAGCAATATTTCATGAGGGCGGCACCTGGAAATCCGGAAAGCACGACACCGGCACTCCAAGTGCTCCAATTTGAGGGGGTTTTCAATACACCAGCCGAAAAATTAACTTCATACGCTGGAGTATCGTTTTGATTCAATCCTGAAGTCCGATCTTTGCATGCACTGGGGGCGGCGTGCTTATCGATGCTTGGCCAGGCGAACCCGATTTTCAGCATTCATCATAAACACACCGGATCCCCTTTGTCATGCTCTCCCCTTCCCGTCATCGGTTCTCTGTCCTTCGGCCACATACGCTTGCACGCTGCGTTGCCTTGTGCTGCATGTGGGTGATGGCTCCGGCGCTTGCCCTGTCGCCCGCATCGACTGCCCCGCCCCCCGTGGTCTCGACTCCGGCAGCCGATGCCCCGGCTCCTCCGTCTACCTGGTGGAGACGGTTTCTGGAGGACCTGGATGAAACCTGGGACTCAGATCAGTATGAGCTGTACGTGCCATTACATACCTGGCATAACAGGCGAAGCTATACCGCCGAACATATTGCCGGCTTCAACGAGAACCCCTGGGGGGTCGGGATAGGCAAGGTCCGCTATGACTCCCTGGGAAACTGGCATTCCCTGTACATGATGGAGTTTCAGGACTCCCATGACGAGGTTGAGCCGCTTGCCGGCTATGGCTATGAAATGACCTGGCGTCAGGGTGCGAACTGGCGCCTCGGGCTCGGCTACACCGTTGGCGTGACCGCGCGCCAGGACGTGAGCTATGTACTTGTGCCGTTTATTTTGCCGCTGGCCTCCATCGAGTACGGGCGTTTCTCGCTGCAATCCACGTATGTACCCGGTGGCAAGGGTTACGGCAATATCCTCTTTACCTGGATGCGCTGGAAATTCTGAGATCCGTTCGCGATGTGCATGACCATCGACCGCGGATTCAAAAAAGTTCGATCTTGGGCAGCCCCGCGTCTGCGGGCATCGCGCCCCCCACCGCACCATGGCGCGCTTCATTGTTCAGGTAGTCATCGAACAGACGCTCCATTTGTCCGGGAATGTGCACAAGCTCGGTGCCGGACGCCGCCAATTCGCGGAAAAACGCCTGCAACAATCCGTTGCGGCTGTCCATCGTAGCCACGATCCGCTCAATGCGCTGTCGTACCACGTCCTGGAACTGGATTTCGCCCAGCATCTCACCGATTTCCGTCGCCAGACTGGTGTTGTGTTCGGTTACCACGCCGAAAAGCGTCTTGTAATACCGGTGCATTTCGTCGTGGCTTTCCTCGAGTCGCCGTATGGAATCCACGACCTTGCCCGCATCCCGCATCTGCTGGGCGGAGTCGCCGAGAAAACTGAACTTGAGGCCGTTTTCCATGGTCTCCTGAGCCCTGGCCAGGCCTTCCTCTATCATCACCGCCGCTTTGCCGGAACGTTCCGACAACTTGCGCACTTCATCGGCCACGACGCTAAAGCCACCTCCGGACTGACCGGCACGCGCCGCCTCGATCGACGCGTTGAGCGCAAGCAGGTTGGTTTGCTTGCTAATGTCCTTGATGACATAGGCAAAACTGACCAATTGATTGATCTCATCGCCGGCCTTGCGCATATTCGTCACATCCTGCTCCAGCCGCTCTGGCAGTTCCTGCACGAAGGTACCGATCCGGGTGATGAAGGCGACGCTGTCGCCGATTTCCTGCTCCATTCCACCGGTCTGCACGTTCGAATTGCCGAGATAGGCGAGCAGTTTCTCCGCGGCATCGCTAAGCCTGCGCACCCGCCGGATCAAACTCATGGCCGCAGCTTCGGTTTCTTTGTTGACTTCCTGCATGCGCTCGCCGAGAGCGCTGTCCAGGCACACGTGTTTTTCTACCAGACTCGCAGCCTGCGCGCCGAGATTCAGCACAGCCTCCTTGTCGGATGACGATTCGGGTTGCCGTGCGGCGGCTCGCCGCGCCCGCCCCCAAAGAACGCTGTTGGATATCAAAACAACAACGGTGGGGACCAGCAATCCGAAAATTCCCGGCTCCCCCAACAACAGCAAGGCAGCGATCTGCACCCCCAGTGCGATTACGGTAACAAGCACTAGCGGGCGGCTGGATAAAACGGCGCTGACATCTGCATTACGATGCGTTTTCATAAACGCCCCCCCTGGCTGCAGGTGAACTCAAACCGACAGTGGACAATGAATCGAGAGCCGCCCGCATCTAGGCCCCCGGCAGAACTTGTCTGATGATTTTCAGCAAATCGGCACCGCCTACCGGCTTGACCAGCCAGCCAGTGGCGCCGGCCGCCTTGCCTTCGTCGCGCTTGGCCGCCTGGCTTTCCGTGGTCAGTGTCAAGATGGGCGTGAAGCGAAAGCCGGGGAGCGCGCGAATATTCCTGATCAGCTCCATGCCGTTCATGTTCGGCATGTTGATATCGGTGATTACCAGGTCGGGCTTGAGTCCGGCTTTCAGCTTGCCCAGCGCCTTGACGCCATCCTCCGCCGTCTCGACCTTGAAGCCGGCGATTTCCAGATTGTTGCGCACACTGAGCAGCATGGTGGCCGAATCGTCTACGATTAATATTGTTTTTGTCATGAGTCTTCCTTAAGTGCTTTGCAGAGATGACGTCAACCAGGCAAGCAGGGCTGCCTCCTTCGGCCAGGCGAGAACGGTCGGCCGTGCCGCCATCAACACCTGTAGATTCGCTGCGTGCAAATGCGTGCAGGCAGTCAGGTCGACTTGTCCGCACGGTGTTTTTTGTAGCCACTCCAGCAAGAGTTCGGCCTCTTCGACGCCGACACAGCCCTTGAGCAGCACCGTTTTTTCCTGAAATTCAATTGCCATTACGTCAGCTCCCTCGGATTCAAGACCATCAGTACCGTGCCGTCGCCGAGCAATGCCGAACCGGAATAACCCGCCAGACCGCCGAGAATGCCGACCAGTGGTTTGAGGATGATGTCTACCGTTTCGCGGAAATCGTCCACCACGATGCCGATGTTCTCTCCCTGATGGCGGATGACGAGGGCGGCGAACTCGTCATCCTCGTTGGGCCGCTGTTCCTGATTGATCGCGAGTAAGGCGTTGAGCGACAACAGGGGCACGATGCTGCCGCGCAGAACCGTGGTCTGATGCTGTTTGATGTGGCGGATGGCGGCGCGCGGCACGCGCACGGTCTCCACCACCATGTCCATCGGCACCCCGAAGATCTGCTGGTCGGACTCGACGATCATGACATTGGACACCGCCATGGACAGCGGCAGCGACAGGCGCAGCAGCGTTCCCTTGCCCTTCTCGCTCTCGATACTGACCGTGCCGCCGACCTTCTCCATGGCATTGCGTACGACATCCATGCCGACTCCCCGTCCGGATAGATCGGAAACCGTCTCCACGGTCGAGAAACCGGCCGCAAAAATCAGGTTCACCGCCTCCTGATCGGTGATCCGCTCCAGAGTCGCTTCGTCAATGACGCCCTTCTCATAGGCCTTCTTCTTGATATGCTGGGGGTCGATTCCCTTCCCGTCATCGATGATCTCGATCAACACCCGGTCTGCGGCCTGGCTCGCACGGATGGTCAACTTGCCCTCGGCCGGTTTGCCTGCGGCCAGACGGAGCGCCGGCAGCTCGATGCCGTGGTCGAGACTGTTGCGCACGATATGGATCATGGGATCGGCCAGGGCCTCGACGATATTCTTGTCAACCTCGGTCGCCTCGCCTTCCAGCACCAGATTCACCTCTTTGCCGAGCTTGCGCGAGGTGTCGCGGACCAGGCGCGGAAAGCGCTGAAAGATGAAAGAAACCGGCATCATGCGCACCTGCATGATGGCATCCTGCATTTCCTCGGCAATACGGTTAACCACCGCGTATTGCGTCTTGATTTCGCGCGCCAGATCGCGCACGCCATACTGACTTTCGGCACGGGCGGCGAGATAGGGCAGACTGTTCTTGGCGACCACCATTTCACCGATCAAGTTCATCAGGCGGTCGATCTTCGTTTGATCGACCTTGAGCGTCTTGGCAGTGCCGGGGACATCGTCGGACCGGCGTCCCAAGCGGAGCCCCTCGGGGCCTTCCACGCGCGTCGGCATATCCGGAGCAAGCGCGGCGCCGACCGGTTCGGGCATGGAACTTCGCGCATCGACAGTGGCCGCCGGGGTAAACCCGGCCAGAAGCGCCGGACCATATTCGTCCAGCCAGCCCAGCAGAGGCGCCGCTTTGTTTTCGGCCAGGGACTGTTCAAGAGCGTGCTCCAGGGCATCGTGTCGCCTATCCCCGCCCATCCGGGGGCAGCACGCCGCCAGAGTTGCCGCCACCGCCTTCAGACGGCCTCCCCGCCACGCCACATCGTCCTGCAGGGCAAGAATCTCGCGCTGGGCAGCCAGAATTTCGGCAAGGGCCGCACCATCGGCAGTCGATTGCCCACCGTCCCCGCCCGCGGCACGTCTTCCGGCCGCCACGTCGCCCCAGCACGGAGTGGTCAGGGTGCGCAAGGACTCGATCAGAGCGCGCAGGACCAGGCTATTGCCCGGCTCGAGCTCCAGGATCAGCAGCAACCAGCGCAAGGCCGACGCGAGCCACAGCTTGGGCGCCGAAAATTCGAGCATGCACCGCGTCGTCCGCTCCAGTCCTGCCAGATCGCCGTTGTCGAGCAAGGCGATGGCATCGGCGACGAAATCCTCATAGACCGCCCCGCCGTCCGGATCACCGACCGGCACAAGCAGGGCGAGGGGTGAAATGGCAATGATCCGCGTCTCATGCGGCATGTAGCGGAACAACTCATGCAGCGCGGCCGGCTCGGCCGTGCTCAGCAGCCGGAATACCAGCTGGCAGTGATAAGCATCGAGTTCGGCGAGTTCCGGCCAGGGCTTCCGGGCGCTGACATCGCGCCAGACGACGCCAGGGACCTGCCCCACCTGATAAAGCGGGTCCTCGCCCTTGAAGAAACACTCGGCATCGGGTGCATATTCGACCCAGGACAAAGCATCGCCGCTCAGCGCGGCACGATACCACTCCATGCGCCGTTCTTCGGGCATGGAGGCCAGCGGCAGTTCCGGCGCGCCCACCGAGGCGGCAGCCCCACTGTCAACCGGATTCCCTGCCTCGTCTGCCCCCGCAGGCAGCAGGCTGCGCAGATTCCTGGCCAGGCGGGCCGAGCTTGCGACATGCTCCACACCGATGCTCCCCACCCCCTCGATTTCATCGAGCAGCAGGAGCACGAAGTCCATCGCTTCGAGCAGAAGATCGGCCAGGGCCCGGCCATACGGCACCCGGCCGTCGCGCACGGCATCGAGCACGTCTTCGCCGGCATGCAGAACGCCGGTCATTTCCGGAAATTCGAACAAGCCGCTATTACCCTTGAGGGTATGCACCATGCGGAACAATTCGCCAATCAGCGCGCGACTGCCCGGTTCGCTTTCCAGCTGCATCAGCTTCTCGCCGATGGATTGCTGGAAATCCCGCGCTTCAGAAATGAATTGGTCGAGTAAGGGATTCATGGCCTAGGCGCTCCAAGCAACAGCCGAACGTCAGTCAGCAAGGCATCGGGCTTGACCGGCTTGATCAGATAAAAATTGGCGCCGGCGACATAGGCCCGTTCGAGATCGGAGCGGGCGGCTTCCGTCGACACCATGATGGCGGGTGCCTGCGGCAGTTCGGTCTTCCGCAGTTCCTGCAGAAAACCGTAGCCGTCGAGCTTGGGCATATTGACGTCAACCAGGTACAGATCGAACGGTGCCCGCAAGGCTTTTTCCAGCCCTTCGACGCCATTGATCGCTTCATCCACCGCGTAACCCGCTGCTTCGAGGATGCTACGGTGGTACAGACGCACGGTGGCGGCGTCATCGATAACGAGGATGCGCTGCATCATTCCTCCCGTGTTTTTTGGTGCACGATCGCCTCGGCAAATTTGCGCACCCGGAATAGCGACGAAATGCGGCTCATGGACTCGGAATGCCCGAGGCAGACAAAGCCGCCCGGATTCAGTGCGTCATAGAACGCTTCTGCAGCCTGGCGCCGTGACAGATCGTCGAAGTAGATCAGCAAATTGCGGCAGAAAATCAGATCGAAGTTGCGGTAGGCACGCACATCGACCGGGTCCATCAGGTTGACGCGCGTAAACTCGACCGCCCCCAGCAACTCATCGGCGATCTGATACTCGAGACCGATCGGCTTGAAATATTTTTTCAACAGCTGTCCGGGCAGGTGCTGCACAGAACGCGCCGAATAGCGCCCTCTCCGGGCCTGCCTGATGATGCTGGTATCGATGTCGGAAGAAATGATTTCCACATCCCATTCCTTGAGCGCCGGCCAATGCTCGAGCAGGTACATCACGATCGAATAAGCCTCTTCACCCGATGACGAGGGGACCGACCAGATGCGAATCGGCGTGGAGTCCTTCTTGTGGCGGATGATCTCGCCAAGCAACGAATTGACCATGCATTGAAACTGGTATTCCTCGCGGAAAAAGTAGGTCTCGTTGACCGTCATCAGATTGACCAGGGTCTGCAGCTCGTCGCCACTGGTATCAAAACGCAGCATCATGAAATAGTTGCGAAAGCACTCGCTATCAGTCCTCTCGATACGTTCGATCAGGCGCTTGTCCACGAAATAGCGCTTGGAATCCTCGAACTGGATGCCGGTCTTGCGATAGAAAAACTCCCGGAATTTGCGGAAATCCTCTTCGCTGATGGTGATCTCGGCCATGGCCGTTCAATCCTCGCCAAGGCGCTTGAGGGCCAACTCGGCCGCAAACTGGATATAGGGTTCGTCGGGGAATCGTGCTTCGAGGCGAGTCAGGGCCTCGCGCGCGGCCGGCGTCCCGACCTCGCACAGAAGGTCGACAGCCGTGCCGCAGACATTGACATGCGGCTCCCGCTCGATGACGTCGATCAGCCATCGTTCAACCAGGGGATGGCGCAGCGATTCGAGAATATTGACAGCAAAGATACGCACGTCCGGATTCTCGTCCGCAAGCAGATTTTCCATGATCGGCGCGACTTTCTCAGGCAATTCCTTCATCACTTCGACGGCCTCGTTGCGCAGACCCACCTGTTCGCTACGCAGGCAGTCGACCAGGCCGGCCACCGCCACCTCGTCGCCAATCAAGGTCAACGATGTCAACAGTGCCTCGCGCACACTGGGATGGCTTTCTTCTTTGAGACATGCCATCAGTGCCAGGCTGGCCTCAGGATAGGCCGCCAGATCGCGCGCCGCCCAGCGCCGGGCAGCCGGGTTCGGATAAGACAGCTCGGCCACCAGATCGGTGAAATCCCGAGGCGCAAGGCACTGATCGTCGCGATGGGGCTGCGCAACCGGCGGTTTCACGAAAGCCATTTTTTTCTCCTCACTGGCCTACCTGGCCCAGGTAATAATCTGGTTGGCGATCTTCTCGCAGGGCAGGACAACCGAAGCCCCGCCACGGGCGATCAATTCGGCCGGCATCCCGAACACCACGGCGGTTTCCTCCGCCTCCGCGATGGTCCGTCCGCCACGTTTCCGGATCTCGGTAAAGGCCTCGGCGCCGTCGTAGCCCATGCCGGTCAACATGACAGCGATGATCCGGGCCGGATCGCAATGCTCGAGTGCCGAGCGTCCGAGCAATTCCACCGAGGGATGCCAGAGAAACTCTGCGGCTTCAGGCTTGGCCAATATCGTGGGCTTGCCGTTGCGTTGCACCACGACCATATCCGCCCCCCCTTTGCCGATGTAGATGGTGCCGGCTTCCAATGTCATAGGCCGCGCGGCCTCTACCACCTGCATGGGGCACAAATCGTTCATGCGGTTTGAGAAAGGCAAAGTAAAGCTGGACGGCATATGCTGAGCAACGAGCACCGGCCAGGGAAAATCGGCAGGCAACAAGGGCAGAATGTCTTCCAGCGTACGCGGCCCCCCGGTCGAGACTCCGATGAGCACCAAGCCGTCGCTACCGATACCCGCACGCCCCCGCTCGGAATGCGCAGACTGTTGAGTGCGCTCGGCGCGAATACGCGATGAGAGGCTGCGCGCCGTCTTCGGCCGGGCGCTGGCGGCGGCACGCGCCTTGCTCACCACCTCGCGACGAATCTGGTCGATGGACAGCGAAATGGTGCCTCCCGGCTTCGCGACATAATCGACGGCCCCCAGGGCCAGGGCCTCGAAGGTGGCCAAGGCCCCCTTCTCGGTCAGCGACGAGACCATCACCACAGGCACCGGCCGCTCGGCCATCAGTAGCGAAAGTGCCGTCAGCCCATCCATTTCCGGCATGTTGATATCGAGCGTCACCACATCCGGCTCGAAAGCGGCGTTTTCCTCCACCGCCTCCCGGCCATTGCGTGCGATCCTAATCTCGAAGTCGCCCTCCGCCTCGAACAGCGAAGTGAGCTGGCGCCGCATCAGGGCCGAGTCATCGACAATCAGCACTTTAATCATGATGCCCCGGCCCCCTTACTCTGCCAGCGAGGCCAGACCTTGCAGGTCCTCGCCTTCCACCAGATGCGAAGGTTCGATCAACTGGATCAGACGCTTCTGCCTTTCGAGATTGGCGACGCGCCCGATCAGGCGGGCCTGCTCGCCAGACAGATGCGGAGCCACCTCGATGGAAGCACGGGCGACCTTCAGCACCTCGGTCACCGAATCGACAATGAAACCGGTGCGAACCCCGTTGAACGTGAAGACCATGATGCGCTGCTGCTCGTTGCGCTCCAGCGTCGCCAGGCCCAGACGCCGCCGCTGATCGACCACCGGCAGCACCGAACCGCGCAGATTGATCACCCCCTCGACAAAGCTTGGCGCCTTGGGCACATGAGTCAATTCGTCGGGAACCCGCACGATTTCCTGCACGCTGTCTATCGGCACGCCGAACTCTTCCCTACCGAGACGGAATACCACCATCTGTTCGTCATCCTCATTGCTGGGCTCGCCGCCGGCGGCGGCCTCGTCGGTCTGCGGGTCCATGGAACTCAAGGCCTCCTTGATGGCGGAGTGATGGAACATCGTGCCGGCCGAGATGACGGATACCAATCGCTGGCCTCCGTCCAGCCGGCAGATCTCGGTTATTTCGGATAGGTCGCCGTCGCGGGCAAACAGGCTGGGCATCGTGTCCACTTGCGACTTGGCGACGCGCAGCACTTCGTTGACACTGTCCATCACGACACCGACCGAGGTATTGCCGAGAGCCACGACAACGATACGGCTATGGTCGTCGGCCGCCTGCGGCGGCAGCCCGAACATGCGGCGCAAGCTGACCAGCGGCAACAGACGATTGCGCAGTGTCATGACGCCCAGCACATGAGATTCCGAATTCGGCACATGCACGATGTCCTCGGGCACCTGGACGATTTCCTGCACATCGTCGATGGTGATCGCGTATTCCTGCCCCGCCACCACGAAGCTGACCAGTTGCAGCTCGTCGCTGACCTTCGCATCGTCGGCGTCGAGGCTGCCCTCCCCTAGCCGCTGCGGCCCGGTGGCCTCCCCCGCCAGGCGGGCGATGTCCGCGAACTCGGCGGCAATCAATTTGGCGAAGTCGAGCAGCATGACCATGGCGTGGCCGCCAACATCCTTGAGCAAACCGGAAAGCAGCTCGGTATTCACCGTTCCCCGCAGAGAATCGACCCCCTCGATTCGGCCGGGCTCGACACCGACCACACTGGTCACGCGATCGACGACGAAGCCCAGCGGCTGACCGATATCGATGACGACGGCGCGCGTAGAGTCGTCGTATTCGTTTCCCGGAAAACCGAAGATGCGACGCAGCGAAATAATCGGCAGCACCCGCCCGCGCAGATTGGCCAGGCCATCGAGCGTCGGCGGCGCCAGCGGCACACGCACGACTTCGGGCACCCGGATGATTTCCTGCACCGGGGCCATATCGACGGCGAATACTTCGCTCCCCGTGATGAAGGTGACAAATTGGCGGATATTCGATTCCAGTACCTGGACGGTATCGCCCTCCAGTTCGGAAACCGTTCTCGCCGGTTCGAGAATTTCGGTAGTCATCTGAATCTCCTAGAGTTCATGGTCCGAAATTCAGGCGGCTTGCAGTTCGTCGGCCAGCGAGGCGATTTCCTCGATGGCGGCGGCCAGTTCTTCGGCGCCCTGCGACTGCTGGGTGGCCGCGGCACCGGCCTCCGCGGACGCCTTCTCGGCCTCCTGGGCGGCGGCGGCGATTTGATCGACGCCGGTCTTGACCTGGCCAAGTGCCGCAGCGATTTCATTGGCGGCCGTCAGAATTTCCTTGGCCCCCGCTTCGACGGCGGCAATATCCGTTTCGATAGTCATCAGGTTGGTGGTGCTGACTTTGGCTTTTTCGACTTCGGCCTGGCCGGTGACGGCGATTTCTTCGAGATCGCGTCCAACGACACCGATCTGGTCCTGCACAGCCTTGACCAAATCCTTGATGCGGTCGGCATTTTCGGCCGAATCATGTGCCAGATTGCGGATGTCGGTGGCAACGACGACGAAGCCTTTGCCAAACTCGCCGGCGCGGGCGGCTTCGATCGAGCCGTTGACCGCCAGCATATTGGTCTGGATCGAGACCGTGGCGATGGCATCGACGATCTTGTCGATTCGTCGCGAGACCAGTTCCAGGTCCTTGATCTGCCTGGCGCTCGCACGGGTCCCTGCAACCGACGACGTAATGCCGCTGATCAGTGAATCAACGGCGGTTTTGTTGGTGGCCAGCAAACTCTGCACCGCACTGAGCTTGTCCAGGTTCGCGCTTGAGCGGTTCTGCGCAAGCTCCAGGCCCTTTTCTATCTGGTTCAGCGCGGCGGCCGATTCTTCTGTGGCACCGGCCTGGACCTGTGCGCCCTTGCGTATCTGATCGATGGCGACCATGATTTGCGCGCCGGAACGATTGATTTCCTGCACGGCGGACGAGAGTTCCTCGGCGGCGGAGGCCACTTCCTCGGCGCTCTTGGCGACGTCGGTGGAATTTTTCAGGTCTTCGGCCAGTTCAGACAGGTTCTGCGCGGCCTGCTCGCATTCGGCCAGCGCTTGTGCCTGCTCGGCGACCGTTTTGCCGGCCTCCTCGGCGGAAGAGGATTGCTCCTCCGCCGCCGCCGCAATGGCTTCCGAGCCCTTGAGCGCCTGCTGCGAGGCGGTATTGGATTGCAGCGCACCGGCGGCAATCTCGCGCACGCCGGTAGCCACTTCGGCGATATCTATTCGGATTTTCTCAAGCTGAACAGATATGATCTCGCCGTTTTCCACTTCGCCTTCTATCGTCTTGGCCGAGGCATTGATGCCGTCGGCAATGACTTTGACCTCTGACTGGATCTGCCCAACCAGGTCCTGAATCTGCTTGGCGCTCTTCTCGGAGGTTTCCGCCAGCGTGCGCACTTCGTCTGCGACGACGGCAAAGCCCTTGCCATGCTGGCCGGCCCGTGCCGCCTCGATAGCCGCATTGAGCGCCAGCAGATTGGTCTGGTCGGCAATGCGTGCCACAGCCTTGACGATATCGCCGATATTGGCCGCCTGCTTTTCCAGTTCGGATACCATGGCCACCGATTCCGCCTGCCGCTTGGCTGCGACTCCGACATTGCTGATCAGGCCGGCGACATCAGTCGCCGCCTTGGCGATCAGCATTTGCGCCGCATCCGACTTGCTTTGGCCGATCTCGGCGCTCTGCAGCTGGCGATTGATGGCGCCTGCAACCTGGGTCAGGGCTGCGGTCGACTCCTGGGCGGCGCCGGAAGCTTCCTCGGCGCCGGTGGCGATCTGGTCGGCGGCGCGCTTCAGTTCTTCGGCCGCAGAGGCGGCCTCGTTGATCCCGGAGGCCAGCTGCCCGGTGGCCGCGGCGATACGTTCGGCGGCTTGCTGCTGCTTGGCCAGGGTCCGCGCTTTCTTGCGTTGGATATCGGCATCGCGCGCCGTAGCGACGGAAGACTTGCCAGCACTTTCCGGAACATCTGCGCTCAAGCGGGCTTGGGTGGTTTTCGTGACGATGGCCATCGTGCTTCTCCTCAAGAATAAAATTAAGTACAACGAACCGCGAACCGGATTGAAACGCGAGAGCGGGTCCGGCAGCGGACGCCATCCCAGCGGAACATGGCACGCACATGCAGACTCACCACACTCGAATGACTTGCATCGCCAAAGAGATAGCCCCGGTTGTAACCGCCTGCGCTCTGTCCCCGGCACAGGGCGATGAACGCGCCACGACCTCTACCCAGCTGCGTTTCGCATATCCCCACCAACGACGAATCCATATTGGATGGATGGCTGCATACCGAACATCAGGTAATCTCGTGCCGTTTGTGAGATTCAACATACGGTGTCGGGATTCCCCTACAGCGTGAAAGCCCATGGCCCGCAGCGGCGGGCCGGGTGCCTTCGCTGGAGAAGGATGTCGGGTCAGACAGTGGGCCATCGGCTGGGAGGAAGCGGAGTCTTGCAACGATAGGGGGTCATCCGGAGCGCTTGCGCCCGATGCGGATGCGGATGCGGGCTAGATCATGCACCGACGCTTCGCATGACACGGCCAAGCCTGGCGCGGATCGCGGTCACGCAGAGCGCGGGTGTCGTCGGGGGAAATCCGTTTTGTGTCAGCGGCCATCCGGCAGGACATGGCCGACCTTGGATGCCGGAGGACCCGGCAGCAGTGTTTCAGGCCCCCGACAGCCGCTTGCAAGCGGGCTAGCCGACCAAACCGTAGTCGAGAGCGCAACGCACCAGTTCTGCATCGTTGCGGAGATGCAGTTTATGCATCAGACGAACCTTGTGCGTGCTGACCGTCTTGTCGCTGATCGCGAGGGCTGTGGCGATCGTGGTAACATTCTGCCCCTGGGCCAGTAGAGTCATGATCTGCAGTTCGCGCGGCGACAGGCACGTATCGGGCGGCGAGACGCAGAAATATTCAAGCAGCACATCCCCGCCGATGGATGAGTCGACAAAACGGCCGCCGGATGCCACTTTGCGCATGGCCAGCATCAAGATGTCGGTGCAGCTTTTCTTGCTCACGAACCCGGCGGCTCCGGCCTGCAGCAGGCGTTTGACAACGTGGGGATCATCAGGCTGGCTGAAGACCAAGATCGGCGTCTGCGCGGTCGTATCGCGAATCGCCCCGATCAGTTCGCGACGAGCCATTCCAGGAACCAGATCAAGCAGAATCAAATCGAAGCGGTCGCGCCCCAGCGCCTCCAGAGCATCATCTCCGTTCGCCACCATGCCGGTGACGATGTAGCCGTCCATCTCCCGACAAAGCTCTCGCAGGCCCCGACGCACAAGAACGTGGTTGTCGGCAACGAATACCCTGATCACGATTTTTCCTGAATGGCACATACATCGCAGGATGCCTAAATGCAGGATGCTAGCCCATCAGAGAAACCGCATTTTCAAGTCAGGAATCAACCATGGGTAGGCCCACCCCTACCCCAAGCCGGTCGCGACGGCTCCCGCGGCCTATTCGATCAGATGGTGATCGATCGCATAACGTACCAGTTCCGCATTGCTCTGAAATCCCATCTTCAGCATCAGCCGTGCCTTGTGGGTACTGACTGTCTTGTCGCTGATGAAGCACTCTGCGGCAATCTCGGCAAGGCTGCGGCCACGCGCCAGGCTCTTCATGATCTGCAGCTCGCGCGGAGACAGCCGACCATGAGCCGCGGATTCGTGGCGTAGAGGGGGATCGAACATCACCTGTTCGATGATGGCAGAGTCGACAAAACGCCCGCCTTGAGCGACCCTGCGGATGGCGGCCACAAGAATGTCTTCGCTGCTGCCTTTCGTCACAAAACCGGAGGCGCCCGCATGCAGAACGCGCCTGACGATTTGCGGCTCATCATGCACGCTCAGGACGAGAATCGGCAACTTGGGGCGCAGTGCGCAAATCCGCGAAATGAGTTCGACCCCACTCAAGCCCGGCATACTGATGTCGAGTAACAGTAGATCAAACACACTACTGCCATCGCCCAAGCGTTTCAGCAACTCCTCGCCGCTGCTTACCATCCCTGCAGCTGATATATTACCGACATCACGAAAAAGTTCTTGCAGCCCTTTATGTATAATGGCATGATCATCTGCTATCATCACTTTTATCATAATATTCCCCCCTCCCTTCTATTTCTATCGGTATGCGTACCGCTATTTCGGTCCCGCAACCTACACTGCTGGTGATCCCCACCGTGCCCCCCAACATCAAGGCCCGTTCTTGAATGCCGATCAGGCCGAATGAACCGGGCTTACTGGTCGCACTATCAAAACCGATGCCATTATCACAAATTTTTAACAAATAATTTTCTACGCTTCGATTCAGTGTTATGTCCACCCGGCCGGCGCGCGCATGACGCGAAATATTGGTCAGCGATTCCTGAGTAATACGAAAGAGCGCGATTGCCTGACATTCATTCAGATGGATAGCGGTATCGATAATTCGCAAGTAGCAGGCGATGCCGTTGCTCACGGAGAATCGCTCTGCCAGCCATTCGAGTGCACTGATGATCCCCATGTCGAGTACGGCCGGACGCAAAGCCGAAGCGACATTGCGCGCCACAGACAGCGCCTTCTCCGACAACTCGAGTGCCTCCTGCAGAGGCTCGCCTTCGCGCAGGACCTTGCCCATCTGCTTGCGAACGAGCCGGGAAAGTTTCATCTGCAACCCGGTCAGGAGCTGCCCCAGCTCATCATGCACTTCGCGCGCGATGCGTTTGCGCTCGCCTTCGAGATCCTCTTCGCGGCGGGCAACCAGGCCGCGCAGCTGGCTGCGTGACGCCAACAGTTGGCGCTCGATGCGCTTGAGTTCGGAAATGTCTCGCCCGATGGCAAGTGCGCCGGTCACGGCACCCGTTTCATCGCGCTCGGCGACAAAACGTATCTGGTGAACGTGATCGGAAGGAGTTCGGGGATCAGGTACGAATATTTCGATTTCGCGGTCCAGGCCCGTCGCCAGCACCGAATCCAGGGCTTCCGCATAGACGTCGTACCGTCCATCACTCCATCTATCACGTATCCCCTTCCCGATTAAATCGGCTGCGCTCGTACCCAGGGTTCTTTCAAGCGCGATGTTGGCGTAAGTGACAGCCCCACTGCAGTCGTAACGGAGGATGTTGTCCGGCAAGCTTTGCGCCAGGGTTCTGAACTCGCGCTCGCGAATGGCGATGCATTCTTTCACCCGCTTCTCTTCGCTGATATCGCGCACGAGGGCCGCGGCGAAGGCCTGGCCATGCCATTCAAATAAAGAACTTCTTATTTCAACCGGAAATGTACTGCCATCCCGCCGCCGATGCCGACTTTCAAAGCAAGTCCCCAGTTTACAGACCAACGTACTGGAGAGCGTCGTCCCCTCCTCCGGCGCCAGGCCCGGATCAATATCGCTGACATTGAGTCTAAGCAAGGCATCGCGACTGTAGCCCAGCGCACGACACGCTTCTTCGTTGACATAGACAAGGCGCCCACCTCTCTCGATGAGATAGAACGCCTCGTGGGCCCGATCAAGCGCGAATCGCTTCAACTCAAGCTGTTGCTCCAAGCGCCATTGCTCGGTCACATCGATCATCACGCCGTACCAGAGAACACTGCCATCCGCTTCTTGGTGCGGCATGGAGCAGGCCGAAATCCAACGCTCGCCGCGCCGGGGCACATTCATCAGGAATGTGCAGCTGAAGGAGCTCATCTCACGCGTTGCATCTTCGATTTTTGCGAGAACCAGGGCTTGATATTCCTGGGGCACCAACGCGGCGAACGATGTCATATCCTTCGCCAGCTCGCCAGGCTGCAGCCCGAATGCCTCCCGGATGCGGGGGCTGACGTAGGGAAAGCTGAAATTGCCTTCGGGCAGCGAGCGGAAGGTATACACAAACCCCGGCAGATTCTCGGCGATATCGAGCATGTGCTGCCCGCTTTCTGCTCGTGCCAGCAAGGACTGCTCATAATCCTTGCGCTCGGTGATATCGCACCCGATGAGCAATGCCCCGTCAATCGCACCATTCGGTGCGCGCTCAGGCACAAAGCAAAGGCTGTGTGTCCGCAGTCCGCCCGAACCGGCTCGCAATGGGATCTCGATTCTTTCTGCGTCTTCACCCTGCAAGACCCGCTGCAAGGCGCAAGCGATCTCTTTGGCCCAGGCACTCGTTGCGCTTGCGATCCGCGCTTCGTCCGGCGTCTGTCCGATGAGGCACTCCAGCTCATGGGCAGACAAGCTCAAGGCTGCTCGATTCAGATAAGTCTTACGCCCTTGCCGGTCGTAACGGACGATGTAATAGGGTAGATTTTCTGCCAGCGTTCGAAATTCGTGCTCGCGGCACGGCTGGACGTTCTCCGCGTGTCGGCATTCGTGGATATCCCGGAACAAGACGATAAAACTCCCTTTTCCCGAGTCGCCTCCCGGATGCTTGACAATGGAAAGTTCAAACCAGCACGTCGCCAAAGGAAGCGGGATAGGCAGCACCTGGCCGAATGAGTAGCCGGAAACCTCTGCTTCCCCGATGGCTGACATGAGAATGGCAGCGCTGTCCGCTGAGAAGAAACCATGCACTGCCTGGCCAAGCAAAGCCTCTTTCTCCACCCCAAGCCGTTCTGGCGTACGCGCGAAAACATCCAGACAGCGCCCTTCCCGACTCATCTCAAGCGATAGCCCGGACAGCGCGCAGATGAGGCTATCGGTAAACGCCTTCACCTGCCGCAGATAGGCTTCCGCTTGCCTGCGCCCCTCGATCTCATTCCCCAATAATCGATCACCGGCATCAAGTTCGGCCATCAGCTCCGTGACTCGTCGCTCCAGCAGCTGCAGACGCCTATTCAATGGTGCGTTTCTTTTTCTATAACGGCGCATTCTTTATTTCCAACTCGATCAAGTATGACTAGAACGCATATCGGCAAATGTCCGCTATAAATTTAAGCCAGCGCGATTCGAACCTGCATCTGAAATAGCGCTACTTAATAAAATGATAAACCAAAATAGACGATCCACTGCGGCTGTCGATTGATATTCCATTGCTAGAGACGCAAAAATCACAGAGTCCTTTCTTGTTTAATTTAACGAACCAGTAGTTTAATCTTTAAAAATAATTACGGGTTTTGTTTAATGGTTTTTTACAAAATCCATCGAAACAGGACAATCAATCATCACTCTGCAGATTGGCGATTGTTCGTAAACGGCAAGAGTTACCCCTTCATTTTCGTATATTTCAATCAAGCAAAAAAAATGACAAGCGAGCTCGCCAGCTCTTAAAAAAGGCAATAGCGGCAATAATCGCTCCAGAAAACTCCACAGGCCCGATGCAGCATCGACCTCACAGCATCGTTCATAGCGGACCATGAATCACATTTGGTATATAAATGACATGCACCGTTTTGGAAGCGGGTCAGAAACCGCATCGCGGCAGGAGTAGTGCCTGGATTCGAATCGAAACCGCACGCGCCGCGGCGCTGCACAGACTGCGAATAGCAGCCTCTGTTTTTATCCCACCAACCATTGACTATTATTTAAGAAGAAAATATAAAATCAAGATGAAATTTAAAACAATTATCTATTTTCTAGCACAACTATAGACAACAATCGATGCGTCATCGGAAATAACTTCGCTGGCGTGCATGTCAAACAAGCCTTGATTCGTCAAGGCTTGTTTGTTCACTCATGACCCACTCCATCAGCACGGACACGTCGTCGTTGCGGCAGAGCGATGCATCGATCGCGGAAAGGTTCGATTCATTGATGTGTGCTAAGGGCCTCTCTGCGTGCGGCTGACGCCTGGCTGAAAACATGCGCTTCGACATTTGTGTTAAAAAATAATAACACCATAACCAATCATCGTATAAATTGCATCAAGTCATTTTCTAACTTCATGGAGAGCTATAATCTTGAATAAATATAAGATTTAACAAAAAAAGACAAATGGATTTATTATGCAATTAAGCATAGGGGACATCTACCAAGCGGCCATTGGCGCCCCCTGAAAGCAGCGGCATAGCCATCGTTCTGCAGGCAATGGACGGGAAGCGGCTGGCACGACACGGGTAGGGGCGCCATCCAGAAGGACGCGCGGCCCTGTACAGCGATCCATGTCACTGGACGGTAGTAAAGCAACGCTGCGGCGCAGAGGATTTTCAGCCCACCGGCCGCGATGCGCTGGAGGCGATGGAGCGCAAGCCGCCGTTACGGTCGCCGAGGCCTGCACGTCATCCTGCTGCCGTACTGTGGGTGGGAAATCGGAAAGCGGAGCCTGCTTCGACGCCGCAGGCACGCCCCGACGGATGGCCGCCCCGGGACGACAGAGCACGAAACGAACGAATTGCCCTCCTGACAAGGTCACTGCCTGCGGGATGGACACCCGGCTCGTGCGGGACGATTTCGCTAGCGGCTACGCCTCCATGCCCGGTCCGGGCCATCGGCTTCCGGACGGGATAAAGCGGGGGCGATACGGCGGGCACGATCGGGACCATGCCGACATCGCGTCGTCCCGTCATCGATGGCGCGCACCGCTTTGTTTTTGAAGCGGATGCGGAAGGGATACAAGAATGATCAGTACGCGAATTTCACGACTGGAATGGCTGAAGCCTGTCTCGGGATTCTCTGCCCAGCCGCCAGGCAGCGCTCGCCCGCGCCGGGGGCGGGGTGGCCAACGATCCCGGCCGGTTCACCTGCACCAGCTGGAAATCGATGGCACGACTCAGATATGGGCGTCGATGAATTCGGCCAGCTGCGTCTTCGACAAGGCGCCGACCTTGGTCGCCACCACCTGGCCATCCTTGAACAGCATCAGGGTCGGAATGCCGCGAATCCCATAGCGCCCGGCCACCTCCGCATTCGCATCGACATCGACTTTGGCGACGCTCAGGCGGTCGGCGTGACTCAGCGCAAGATCCTCCAGCAGCGGGGCGATCATTTTGCAGGGACCGCACCATTCGGCCCAGTAATCGACCAGAACCGGTCCTGACGCTTGCAGTACCTCGGCGTCGAACGTTGCGTCGCTGACATGCTTCATTGCCGTACTCATGATTGCTCCTTTTATTTATGTTCGCTTGCCCGCCACCCTGGCGCGGCAAGACCAGTACCTACACTCTATTGTTTTAAATTCTCCGCATAAAGTGCCAAAATGCGAATTTACTATTCAAAACCGTGAACAGTGAATGGACAAGTTACAAGCGATGGAAGTCTTCGTGCGTGTCGTCGAGACCGGCGGCATCACCAGCGCCGCGGCCAGCCTGCGCCTGCCGAAGTCGACGGCGACGACCCTGATTCAGAAACTTGAAGTCACCCTCGGCGTGAAACTCCTCAACCGCACCACCCGCCGCGTCAGCGTAACGCCGGATGGCGCCGCCTATTACACGCGCTGCCTGGCAATCCTGGCCGAGGTCAGAGACACCGAGGACTCGATCGCCCAGCATCATGCGCGTCCGGGTGGCAGACTGCGCATCGATGTGCCGACGCTGATGGCGCGCTCGGTCATTGTGCCCGCACTTCCCGTTTTCTTCGAACGCTACCCGGAAATCAAGCTGGAACTCGGTTGCAGCGAGCGTCGCGCCGAGCTGATCGAAGAAGGAATTGACTGCGCGGTGTGGAGCGGCGAGCTGCAAAACTCCAGCCTGGTCGCGCGCCGGGTCGGGCAGTTGTTTTTCGCCACCTGCGCCTCCCCCGCCTATCTTGCCGCGCATGGCCAACCGCTGCATCCGGCCGATCTGGCCGCGCATCGCTGCATCAATCATTTCTCGCCGCGCAGCGGCAAAATCGCCGACTGGATCTTCGCCAAGGATGGTGAACGCATCCAGGCTCCACTCGACGGTCATATCGCCCTGGACGACGAAAACAGCTATGTCGCGGCAGCCGAGGCCGGGCTCGGCATAGCCAAGATTCCGGCTTTCGTACTCAAGGACGCAATGGAACACGGCCGCCTCGAACTGGTGCTTGGCGACTGGTTGCCCGAACCGGTGCCTCTGTATATCGTCTACCCGCAAAACCGCCACCTGTCGGCCAAAGTCCGCGTCTTTGTCGACTGGATTGCCGAACTGTTCCAGGAACACGATGCCATCCAGTTGCGTTCGACCCTGCACCCTCCGTCGCTCGCCGCCGCGCGCAGGCGTGTTTGAGCATGTGCTTGCACGCGCTCATACGGTGATATAGCATCCCGTCAGAGCCTGATTACATGTGCTGCGCAAGCAGAATTCACGGCGCAGTCACAAGGAATGAACCATGAGTTTTAGTGTACTGGGTGCCAGCGCGGCGGCAGGGGCCTCGCTGCTGGACCTGATCGGCTCTGCAGGAACCAGCATCGCCCGCGAAGCATCGGCCTATCCGCTGGCAGCGGCCGTCCTCACGCTGGGCGCTTACGAAATCTTCGGCGACGATAGCAGCAGTCCTGCCCCCGTCACCAACAACCCGCCTAATCTCGGACAGCGGGTCGACACCCGGGCCTGAAACCCCGCCGGTCCCGCCCCGGAGTCGTCATCGATCCCGGCACCGCCCTTCGCTCCCCCGCCTTTGCTTCCGCCATTCCGGTCCCACGGCGCCACGCCGTCCTCTGCTTTGCCTGCGCTCGAACTGTAATCGTTTTCAGTAAAATACCTTAAACACGGAAATATGCACCGGTATTTTGCTTGTCAGCTCCAGGCTAAGAGAATGAAAGCCACATCCAAACGATCTATAAAAAATGTACTTTATATGATGCTACGCGTGAAAATATAGGTTTTCCTGTTCAATCCATGGATTACATCGGCTAAAAACGACGTTATGCCGCCAATGCATTCCAATTAGGAATGTGCATAATTACCACAGTCTATACATGATAGAGGCACAAGGTTTTGACAGAAAGGTCCGAGTCGCGTTGTAATCGTTTTCAACAGCGAGGTAAAACAAGCGGCGCGCTGCCGGACTCGCTGGGAACGATGAAGTCACAACAACAGGATTTCCCGCCGTGGCGGGAATGGAGCACCGGGCGCATTTCGCCTCTGCGCCGGTCTCGCCAACCATCCAAACGGAGTCACGACATGAAACTTCGCTACACGCTACTGGCCACCGCACTGTCCTGTGCCCTTGCAACGCCCGCCTTTGCCGCCGCCCATCCTCTCAAATCGGTCGGCGTCGCCGTCGGTGATCTGGCCAACCCCTTCTTCGTCGCCATCAGCAAAGGCGCGGAAGAGGTCGCCAAACAACTGGGTGGCCCCGGTGTCAAGGTCACGACCGTTTCCAGCAAGTACGATCTCAACACCCAAGTCGGCCAGATCGAGAATTTCATCGCCAACAAGGTCGACATCATTCTGATCAATGCCTCGGACCCCAAGGGCATCGCTCCGGTACTGAAAAAGGCGCGCGCGGCGGGCATCGCGGTGGTGGCCGTGGATGTGGGTGCCGAAGGTGCCGATGCCACGGTGATGTCGGACAACAGCATGGCGGGTGAGGAAGCATGCAAGTATCTGGTGAAAAAACTGAACGGCAAGGGCAATGTCGTGATCGTGAACGGCCCGCCTGTCACGGCCGTGATTTCGCGCGTATCCGGCTGCAAGAAGGTACTGGCGGCGGCCCCCGGCATCAAACTGCTGTCATTCAATCAGGATGGTCGCGGCAGCCGCGACGGCGGAATGGAGATCATGGCTAACCTGCTGACCGCACAGAAGAAAATTGATGCGGTATTCGCCATCAACGACCCGACCGCCATCGGCGCCGAGCTGGCGATCAAGCAGGCTGGGCGTAGCGACGTGAAGCTGATTACCTCGGTCGACGGCGCACCGGATGCAGAAGGTGCGCTCAAGAACAAGAAGGGGCTGTTTGCCGCTTCTGCCGCCCAGAACCCGTATCTGATGGCGCAGAAGGCGGTGCGCATCGGTTTCGACATCCTGAACGGCAAGCGCCCGGCACAGCCGGTCGTACTGATCCCGACGCCGCTGGTGACCCAGGATAACGTGGCCAGCTATACCGGCTGGGCCAAGCACTGATCCCGAACGGTTCCGTGCGCGGCGACACGGTCTGCCGCCGCGCACGGAGTCCCTTTCGCCTGTTCACGACTCGCCGCCCCCGGCGAACAAGGAGTTGCCATGAGCCGAGTGGTCCTGGAAATGTCCGGCATCAGCAAACGCTTTGGCGCCACCCGCGCGCTCGATCAGGTCAACCTGACCGCGCACAGCCATGAAGTGCTGGCCCTGATGGGCGAAAACGGAGCCGGAAAAAGCACACTGATGAAGGTACTATCCGGCGTCTATCAGCCGGATGCAGGCGAAGTGCGGCTGGAAGGCAAGCCGATACGCATCACCTGTCCGGCCGACGCCCGCGAGGCCGGCATCAATCTGATTTACCAGGAGCTGTCGGTCGCCCCCAATCTGACCGTAGCCGAAAATATTTTCATGGGGTCCGAGCCGCGCTTGAGCCTCGGACGCGTGGATCATGCAAGCATGAACCGCCGCGCTGAAGAAGTCCTCGCACGGCTGGGCGCCCGCTTTGGCGCGACAACGCCCGCACACCAGCTGAGCATCGCCGATCAGCAGCAAGTCGAAATCGCCCGCGCACTCGCGCACGAAGGCCGCGTCCTGATCATGGACGAACCCACAGCCGCCCTTTCCGACCGCGAGAGTGCACAGCTGTTCGAAGTCATAGGCAAACTGCGCGACGACGGCATGGCCATCATCTATATCAGCCACCGCATGGACGAGGTCTACAAGCTGGCCGATCGTATCACGGTGCTGCGCGACGGCGGCTATGTGGGCAGTCTGACCCGCGCCGAGAGCTCGCCACAGACGCTGGTGCGCATGATGGTCGGGCGCGCGCTCGATGATTTCTACCCGCCCAAGAGCCAAACCGGATTCGGCGCGGTCAAGCTCGAGGTTCAGGGCTTCAAGAGCAGCAAAGTCGAATCGGCCTCGTTCGCCGTTCGCGCCGGCGAAGTCCTCGGCCTGGCCGGTCTGGTCGGCGCCGGGCGCACCGAACTGGCGCGACTGATCTTCGGAGCCGACGCCAAAAGCGAAGGCCGCCTGCTGATAGACGGCAAAGAGGTCACGGTGAAGCAACCGCTGGACGCCATCCGCCTCGGCATCGGCTATTTGCCGGAAGACCGCAAGGGGCAAGGGCTGTTTCTGCAGTTGTCGGCGACGGCAAACACCGCGATGAATGTATTGCACGAGCATGCGCGTGCCGGCGTACTCGACCATCCGGCCTTGCGCGCGCTGACGCGCAAGGCCATCGATCAGCTCGCGATCAAGGTCTCCGGCAGCGAAGGCATCGTTGGCGGACTGTCCGGCGGCAACCAGCAGAAAGTCCTGCTGGCACGCTGGCTCGCCATCCGCCCCAAGGTGCTGATACTGGACGAGCCCACGCGCGGCGTGGATATCGGCGCCAAGGTCGAAATCTACCGCATCATCCATGAATTGGCGGCACAAGGCGTGGCCGTCATCTGCATATCCAGCGAACTGCCCGAGGTGATCGGCGTCTGCCACCGCGTCCTGGTGATGCGCGAAGGCGTCATCGCCGGCGAACTCGACGGCGATGACGTCAGCCAGGAAGCGATCATGACCCTGGCCACCCACCACCAGGCGGCCTGAGCGCCCCACCCCACCTTCAGGAGAATGACAATGTCCTCATCATCCAGCAGCGGGCAAGTCGACCGCAGCGCCTTTTCCGGCCCCGCGAGCGCGCGGCGCGCGGGCGGCCTGTTCCGCCGGATCGGCATGCTGCCGGTTCTGGTCCTGCTCTACCTCGGTTTCTATTTGCTCGCCCTGCACTTCAGCGACGACGGCAGCACCAACTTCATGACGATGGACAACACGCTGAATATTCTGCGTCAGACTTCGATCAATCTGGTACTGGCCTCGGGCATGACCTTCGTCATCCTGACGGCGGGGATAGACCTGTCGGTCGGCTCGATGCTCGCGGTCGCCGCCGTGCTCGGCATGCTGACCTCGATGCCCGGGCACGCGCAGGCCTTCGCCCTGCCGGTATTCATTCTGTCCGGGCTCGCGATGGGGATGCTCAACGGCTCGATGGTATCCTTTCTCGGGATCAATCCCTTCGTCGTGACCCTCGGCACCATGACCGCCCTGCGCGGGGCCGCGTATCTGTTCGCAGACGGCACCACCATACTCAACAACGACATCCCGAGCTTCGAATGGGTAGGCAATGGCAGCCTGTTCGCCATCCCCTGGCTGGTCTGGCTCGCCGCCGCCGTCGCGATCGCGTCCTGGTTCATACTGAAACGCACGGTACTCGGGCTGCATATCTACGCGGTCGGCGGCAACCCTCAGGCCGCGCGCCTGACCGGCATCAAGGTCAATCTGGTGCTGCTGTTCGTCTACTCGATCAACGGCCTGTATTCCGGCCTGGCCGGCGCGATGTCGGCCAGCCGCCTCTATGGCGCCAACGGCAACTGGGGCACCGGCTACGAGCTGGACGCCATCGCGGCGGTCGTGCTCGGGGGCACCAGTCTGTCGGGCGGCATAGGTTCGATCTGGGGCACGGTCATCGGCGCGCTGATCATCGGCGTGATGAACAACGGACTCACCATTCTCGGGGTGTCCTCGTTCTGGCAATACGTGGCCAAAGGCATCGTCATCGTGCTGGCGGTCATCCTGGACAAATGGCGCCAGAAACACAGTGCCGCGAATTGAATACGGGAGCGATAACGCAATGAACGCAACACTGCCGCGGGTCGTGGTCTTCGGCGAGGCCCTCACCGATTTTCTGCAAGTCGCCCCGGGCGTCTGGCACAGCCGGGTCGGCGGCGCCTGCTGGAACGTGGCGCGCGCCGTCGCCAGCCTCGGCGTCGCCGCCGCCTTCGCCGGAGCCGTCAGCGAAGACGATCTCGGCGAGGAGCTCGCGCAGGCGACGGCAGCAGCGGGGCTGGACCTGCGCTTTTTGCAACGCGCGGCCAAGCCGCCGTTTCTGGCGCTGGTTCCGTCGCAGCATCCGCCGCGCTATTTCTTCGCCGGCGGCGACTCGGCCGACCTGGCCTTCGACCCGGACTCGCTGCCGCCAGGCTGGCTTGACGCGGCCGAGGTACTGCATTTCGGATCGATCAGCCTCGCGCGCCAGCCTCTGGCCGAACGTCTGCTCGTGGTTGCCCGGGCCGCGCATGCACGCGGCAAGCGCATCACATTCGACCCCAACTGGCGCAATCTGATGGATGAGGCCTACCAGCCGGTCTTCGAGCAAATGGTGAAACTCGCCAGCGACATCAAGCTGTCGGACGAAGATCTGGCCCGGCTGCTGCCGGGCTTGAGCGCCCGCGAAGGGCTCGCGCGGCTGCTGCAATGGAACCCGTCGGCGCGCATTCTGTTCACCGAAGGCGAAAAAGGCCTGCGACTGGTGAGCGCGGGCCAGGAAACGGTACAGCCGGCTTACCCGGTCGCGGTGGCCGATACCGTCGGCGCCGGCGACGCGAGCCTGGCCGGCTGGATCGTCGCCACGCTGACCGCACCGCAGACGACGATCACCGCGGCACTGGCCTTTGCCGCCGCCAGCGCGGCAGTCGCCTGCCTCCATGCCGGCGCGCACTCGCCGACCCGGGACGAAGTCCGGGCAGTGCAGTCGGCCTGATCGCAAAACGCCCGCCCCTGCTACCGGGCGGGCGTCAGGCCAGCAGGTTTTCCATCCAGCGCTGGGCGATCAATGCCTGCTCGCCGCCGATGCTCGCCTCAGTCTGGTTGGCGACGCACTCGAGAACATGCTCGACCATGGGCGCAAAACCGCGCAACTCGAGTACGCTTTGCCAGTTGCCGGCATTCTCGACCCGGGTCGTCCCTCTCAGCTCCTGCTCCATCCGGTTCAGGTCCCTGACGCGCAACACCGTATCGCGTGCCACCACGTCCAGCGTTTCCATCCGCGTGCCGGCCGCCCGGTGCATGGCAATGGTCACCATCGCATCGCGGTGGCGAAAGACATGGCTTGCAAACACCAACTCGCCATCGGTGCTGGCATTGATCTGTCCGGCCAACAGGGTCATCTCGCCGTCGCACAGCCACAGAACCGTGTCGAGCAGATGCAGGTAATCGTCGAACAGCGTGAAACGCAGGCTGTTGCCGATACCGTCGAGGCGATGCTTTTCGAAGCGCACCGACGCCGCAGCCGTCATCAGTTGCCGGGCGGGCTGATAAAAGGGTGCGAAACGGCGATTGAAGCCCACCATCAATCCCAGCCGCTGGCGACGCGCGAGTTCAAGCAGCGCCTCCGCCTGCGGCAGCGTATCGGCCAACGGCTTGTCGACATAGACATGCACACCGTGACGCAGCAAAAAATCCGCGACTTCGTAATGGCTGCTGGTCGAACTGTGGACAAAAGCGATATCGCATTCGCCAGACAGTTCCGCGAGCGAGGCAAAGGGGCGAATACGGTAATCGCGACACAGCAGCGTCGTCTTCTGCCGGTCGGGCGAGTAAGCCCCGACCAGTTCCCACTGCCGGGCCCGCGATAGAATCGGCAGATAAACTTTCTGCGCGATCCCGCCCAGTCCCACGATCGCTACCCGCACCTTGCGCATGAACTCATCCTGTCGTGATATCGGGGTTCATTGTAGGCCTTCATGGCTTGGAGCGGCCAGGAGACGTCCGGCCATGCCGCGCCTCCCCCGCTTCGCCTGCTCCAGATCAAGGCCCGGCCCTGTCGCCGCGGCAGCGACATGCCTACAATTTCCGTGTCCCCTCCATCCCGCTCACACTGGAGCCTGCATGCCATCGAAAGCCCTCATACTCGCCCTCTTGTTGCCCGCCGCCTCCATGGCCCAGGCGGACGTGACCCTGTATGCCGCCGGCAGCCTGCAAGGCGCGCTGCGCGAAATCGATGCCGCCTTCACCGCCGGCACCGGTATTGCGGTGCACGCCGAATTCGGTCCGGCGGGCCTCATGCGCGAACGGATCGAGCATGGCGGCAACGCCGATGTGTTCGCCTCGGCCGACATGAAGCAACCGCACAAGCTGGTGGCGGACGGCCGCGCCGAGTTCGCGGTCCGCTTTACCGGCAACCGCCTGTGCGCGATGGCCAAACCCGCCCTCGGCCTGACAAGCGGCAACCTGCTGGCCAAGATGCTGGATCCGACACTCAAGCTCGGCACATCGACGCCGGGAGCGGACCCCGCCGGCGACTACACCTGGGCCGTTTTCGCCAAGGCGGAGGCCCTGCAGGGCCGCGCCGAAGCCCGCCTCAAGGCCAAGGCCCTGTCGCTGGTCGGCGGCCCGGCGGCGGCCCCTGTACCGGCAGGCAAAAACGCGATACCTTACCTGCTCGACAGTGGCCAGGCCGACCTGTTCATCGCCTATTGCACCACCGGACGCCAGGCCAGGCGCGAGGGTGTCGACCTGACCGTGGTCGACATGCCGCCGGCGCTCGCGCAACGCGCGGATTACGGCCTGACCGTGCTCCGGAAAAGCTCGCCCGACGCCGCGCGGCTCGCGCTGTTCATGCTGTCCGAACCGGCGCAGGCGATTCTCGAACGCTGGGGTTTCGAGCCACAGACCGGACGGCCCTGAACGGCGATCGCGGCAGGCGCCGCGCGCTACGGAGAATGGATTTGCCGCAGGACATCGCCACGGGCGCAGCAGCGCCGCTTTGCCGCCGCTGCGCCCACTACTACATCACCCATGACGCCCGCTTCGCTTACGCCTGCCGTGCGATGAACTTCAAAAGCCGGCGCGCGCCGATTTTTGACGTGGTGGACGCTTCGGGACAGTCGTGCCAGTTTTTCCGGCCCAAACGCGCGGCTGGCACGGCCTAGACACATCTAGCGTCGTTCGAGCACGGTCAGATTGAACTCGCACGCGCTCTGCAGCGCGGGCAGATGATCTTCGCGGATACGCTTAACCCAGCATTTTTCATAAACGCGACCACCGTCGCTCTGCCAGCGAAAGCCTTTCTCCTTGGCCTTCTCCCGCTCTTCGTAGCTGACATTGGCCTGCACCACCAGCCATTTGCGCTGACTGTTGGCAATCACATGTTCGATGTCGTAGCGCGCCAGAATGGTGAACATGGTCAGCACATCGGTCACCGCCCGGTGCTGGAACGGATTCACCATGCCGTGAAACCCGGCCAGATAGATCAGGCTGCGACTCACGCAGCTGCGCGGATAATCGATGTCGAACTGGGTGTCCAGCCACGGCGTGGCCGGCATCTTGAGCCCGAAATGGCTGAACAGGGCCTCGAGCAGCGGGCGGTCGAACTCGCGCCCGTTGTGAGCGACGATATAGTCCGCTTCCTTCATCAGCGTGGCGATCGGCTGCAAGGTGCGGATATCGGCGGGACGGCCGTGGCGGTTCAGCAACTCGTCGCTGATGCCGGTGTACTCGGCCGCTTCGGGGGCGACCGCATGCTCGGACTTGATCAGCAGCGAAACAATATCGACCGGCTGTGCAAAATCGGTATCCCACAGCACCAGCCCGACTTCGGTGATGAAATTCTTTTCCAGCGGGACATTGAAAGCCCCCCCGGTTTCCAGATCGATTCCAAGAAGCAGCATGGTGATCCACTTGAGTGAGGGTCGCGATGGCAAAATGATAACTCACCCGGTCCTGTGGCGGGCATCGATACGGGCCGGGCACGATACTTGCGCACACTTTGCTGCCACCGGCCATTGCCGTGACGCACTGCCGATGACGGCAGCGCCCATTCTTGTCGCTGACGACCCGTACCGAGGAGCGAGCATGGAACACCCATTGAATACCCGGATGTTGATAGGTGACGACTTCGTCGTCGGACAGGGCGACAAGGAACGCATCCTCGACCCGGCCACTGGCGGGCTGATCGTCGAAATCGCCTCGGCCTCGCCCGCCCAGGTAGAGGAAGCCGTCGCGGCGGCGCAGGCGGCTTTCCCGGCCTGGGGCAGAACCCCCCCGCGCGAACGGGCCGGCATGCTGCTGCAACTGGCCGATGCGATCGATGCACACGCGCCCGAATTTGCGCAGCTGGAATCGCTCAACTGCGGCAAACCCCATCATCTGGTACTGAACGACGAACTGCCGGCGGTGGCCGATGTTTTCCGCTTTTTTGCCGGCGCGGTGCGCGCTCAGACCGGGGCCCTGGCCGGCGAGTACCTGGCCGGACATACCAGCATGGTCAGGCGCGACCCGCTCGGTGTCGTCGCCTCCATCGCGCCGTGGAACTATCCGCTGTTGATGGCAGCCTGGAAAATGGCGCCGGCGCTGGCGGCAGGCAATACCGTGGTATTGAAGCCTTCCGAACTGACACCGCTGTCGGCGCTTAAGCTCGCGGAGCTCGCGGCGGCCCTCTTTCCGCCCGGGGTGTTCAATCTGGTGCTAGGCAACGGTGCCAGCGTGGGGGCAACGCTGATTTCCCGACCGCAGGTGCGCATGATCTCCATCACCGGCGATATCGCCACCGGGCAGCGGGTGCTGGAAGCCGCCACCCCCACCCTCAAACGCACGCACCTTGAGCTCGGCGGCAAGGCGCCGGTCATCATTTTCGACGATGCCGATCTGGAGGCGGCGGTGGAAGCCATCCGTGCCTTCGGCTATTACAACGCAGGTCAGGATTGCACTGCCGCCTGCCGCCTGTATGTGCAAAAAGGCGTATACGCGCGCTTTGTCGCCGATCTCGGACATGCGGTTTCCTCGATCCGCTATGGCCGGCAGGATAGGGAAGGCGTGGAAATGGGGCCGCTGATTTCAGGGCGCCAGCGCGATCGGGTAGCCGGCTTCGTCGAGCGTGCCGCGCAACAAGCCCATATCGACGTTGTCGCCGGCGGAGCCGTCGTGGAAGGCCCGGGCTTCTTCTATCTGCCGACGGTACTCGCCGGCGCGCGGCAGGACGACGAAATCGTACGGCGCGAGGTGTTCGGACCGGTGGTGTCGGTAACGCCGTTCGACGACGAGATGCAGGCCGTCGCCTGGGCCAACGATTCCGATTACGCCCTGGCCAGTTCGGTGTGGACCTCCGATGCCGGCCGCGCCATGCGGGTCTCGGCACAGTTGCAGTATGGCTGCACCTGGGTGAATACCCACTTCATGCTGCTCAGCGAGATGCCGCATGGCGGCATGAAGCACTCCGGTTATGGCAAGGATTTGTCGATCTCGGCGCTGGAAGACTACAGCTGCATCCGCCATATCATGCTGAAGCACTGAGCGGCGCTCCCGGTGCGCCGCACCGGGACTCTGCCCGATATCCGCCGCAAGGCGCCGCTATCCCTTATAATTGCGGCCTTGCCCCAACTTCTCCGCATTGCGACCATGCCCGACCTCTCCTCTCCACGCCTTGCCATCGTCGGCGGCGGCCCGGCCGGCCTGATGGCCGCCGAAGTGCTGCTCGCGCAGGGCGCCGCGGTCGACCTGTACGACGCCATGCCCTCGCCAGGGCGCAAATTCCTGCTGGCGGGCGTCGGCGGCATGAACATCACCCATTCGGAACCCTACGCCGCCTTCGTCGCGCGCTATGGCGCCAGCATGGCCCATATACGTCCCTGGCTCGAGCGCTTCGGTCCGCAGGCAGTGCGCGACTGGGTGCATGGGCTCGGTATCGACACCTTTGTCGGCAGTTCGGGGCGCGTCTTCCCGGTCGAGATGAAAGCCGCGCCCTTGCTGCGCGCCTGGCTGCAGCGCCTGCGCGAGGCCGGACTCGTGCTGCATGTCCGCCACCGTTTTCAAGGCTGGACCCCGCAGGGCGCGCTGCGTTTCGCGACCCCTGACGGCGAGACCGTCCATTCGGCCGACGCGTGCTTGCTCGCCCTGGGCGGCGGCAGCTGGGCCAAGCTCGGCAGCGATGGGGCCTGGGTCGGACTGCTGCGCGGACACGGCATCGACGTCGCCGCGCTGCGACCGGCCAACTGCGGGTTCGATATCGGCTGGAGCGAAGTCCTGCGCTCGCGTTTTGCAGGCGCGCCGCTCAAGTCGGTGGCCGCCAGCCCGGATGGCGAAAACTGGCGCCGCGGCGAGTGCGTGATCACCGCCGGCGGGATAGAAGGCAGCCTGGTCTACGCGCTGTCCGCGGCCTTGCGCGACCGCATCGAGGCCGAAGGTTCGGCGACGCTCTATCTCGATCTCGCTCCCGACCGCGACCTCGCGCGGCTGAGAGGCGAGCTGGGTCGACCGCGGGCTTCGGCCTCGATCGCGAATCATCTGCGCCGTCAGACCGGTATCGAAGGCGTCAAGGCATCGCTATTGCGCGAGTGCCTGTCGCGGGACGATTTTCAGGATATGGGCCGGCTGGCGGAGTCGATCAAGTGCCTGCCCTTGCGCCTGACCGCGCCGCGGCCGCTGGACGAAGCCATCAGCAGCGCCGGCGGGGTGCGCTTCGCGGCTCTGGACCCCGGCTTGATGCTTCTCGCGCGGCCGGGCGTGTTTTGTGCGGGCGAAATGCTGGATTGGGAGGCGCCGACCGGCGGCTATCTGCTGACGGCCTGCCTCGCCAGCGGACGCCACGCGGCCGAGGGAATGCTCGACTGGCTGGGAAGGCGATCGACGCCCGGCTGAATCGACAATGTCATCATGCTTGCAACATGGAATCTGATAGAATCCGTTAATCAGCTTTTTTGCGGAGCTTAAAGACGCCATGGCAACCATCCTGGTCACCGGAGCCGCCGGTTATATCGGAACGCATACCTGCATCGAGCTGTTTGCCGCCGGGCATCAGGTGGTCGCGCTCGACAACTTCAGCAACAGCAAGCCCGAAGCCATGCGCCGGGTCGCCCGCATCGCCGGCCGCGAACCGCTGTTCCATCGTGGCGACATCCGGGATCGCGTGGCGCTGGACACCCTGTTCGCCACGCATGCCATCGACGCCGTCATTCATTTCGCCGGTCTGAAATCGGTCGGCGAGTCGCTGAGCGAACCGTTGCGTTATTACGACAATAACATCAGCGGCAGCCTGACGCTGCTCGAGTGCATGGGCCGTGCCGGCGTCCGGCGTCTGGTATTCAGTTCCTCGGCCAATGTCTATGGCGATCCGCACACCGTCCCCGTCACCGAGTCGTTTCCGCTCGGGCCGACCAATCCCTATGGCCGCAGCAAATACATGATGGAGCTGATGCTGCGCGACCTGGCCGCAGCCGAGCCGGCATGGCGCATCGGGCTGCTCCGCTATTTCAATCCCGTCGGCGCGCATGAAAGCGGGCTGATCGGCGAAGACCCTCACGGAACGCCGAACAACCTGCTGCCGTATATCAGCAAGGTGGCGATCGGAAAACTGGAACAGTTGAACATTTTCGGCGGCGACTACCCGACCGCGGATGGAACCGGGGTGCGCGATTACATCCATGTGGTCGATCTGGCCGCCGCCCACGTCAAGACGCTGCAAGCGCTCGAACGCGAGGCCGGCGTGCAGACGCTCAATGTGGGAACCGGCACCGGCTACTCGGTGCTGGAAATGGTCGCCGCGTTCTCCCGCATCAGCGGGTGCGCGATCCCGTTCCGGATCGTCGGACGCCGCGCCGGCGACATCGCCTGCAGCTATGCCGACCCTTCGCTCGCGCACGCGGTGCTCGGCTGGCGCGCGCAACACGATCTGGATGCGATGTGCCGCGACAGCTGGCGCTGGCAGCAGGGCAACCCGGACGGCTATCCCGACGACTAGCCGGCGATACGCGGCGTCGCGACCCTGACATCGCCGCACTGGGCGCGATGGCGCAGTGCATGGTCTATCAGCACCAGGGCCAGCATCGCCTCGGCGATCGGCGCCGCGCGGATGCCGACGCAGGGGTCGTGCCGGCCATGGGTCTCCATCGTCACCTCCCGGCCTTCCAGGTCGATGGAACGGCGGGGCGTGGCGATGCTCGATGTCGGCTTTATCGCGATACTGACTTCGATGTCCTGCCCGGTCGATATGCCGCCGAGCACGCCGCCTGCATGATTGCTGGCGAAGCCCTGCGGCGTCAATTCGTCGCCATGCTCGCTGCCGCGCTGCGCCACAGCAGCAAAGCCGGCACCGATTTCGACCCCCTTGACGGCATTGATCCCCATCATGGCATGCGCAATGTCCGCATCGAGACGATCGAACACCGGCTCGCCCCACCCGACCGGAACCTTGCTCGCCACCACGCGCAGACGCGCCCCCACCGAATCGAGATCCTTGCGCACGCTGTCCATATAGGCTTCGAGTTCCGGCACGATCGCGGCATCGGCGGCAAAAAAAGGATTGCCAGCCACATCGTCCCAGCTGCGGAACGGGATGGCGATCGTCCCGATCTGGGTCAGGTGGGCACGGATCTCGACGCCGAAATGTTCACGCAACCACTTCTTGGCGATCGCGCCGGCCGCGACCCGCACCGCCGTCTCGCGCGCCGAAGAGCGCCCGCCGCCGCGCGGATCGCGCACGCCGTATTTGTGCCAGTAGCAGTAGTCGGCATGACCGGGGCGGAATGTCGACGCGATGGAGCCATAGTCGCGCGAGCGCTGATCGGTGTTGCGGATCAGCAAGGCAATCGGGGTACCTGTGGTTTTGCCCTCGTACACGCCGGACAGGATTTCGACGAGATCCGCTTCGCGCCGCTGGGTCACATGACGGCTGGTGCCTGGCTTGCGCCGGTCGAGATCGTGCTGAATATCCTCTGCGCTCAGCGCCATCCCCGGAGGGCAGCCGTCGACCACGCAACCGATGGCCGGCCCATGGCTCTCGCCGAACGAGCTCACACAAAATAGCAAGCCGAAACTATTGCCTGACATTGTCCTGCCCCTTTATCTGTTTAGCGCGATTCTACCAGCACAGTGCCGCATTGCGGCGCAGAAACCAGCCGGTAATCGAGTGCCGTGGCCGCGTGGCGGGAAGAACCTGGTGCCAGAAGCGATCGGAGAGAAACAGCACCAGCGTCCCCGCCTCCGGCTCGACCGATACGCTGCCGCCGTCGAGCTCGACCTGCAACTGTCCTCCGGCATCGGCCGGCCAGCCGGGATTCAGATAGAGCACGGCGGTCAGCGTGCGCGCGTCGTCGTCGCGAAAGCGGTCGAGATGGCGCCGATAGAACGCACCGGGCGGATAGATCGCGAAATGCGCTTCGAAGCCGTTCAGCCCCAGGTACAGGCTGCGGTTCACCTCGGCGCGCAACGCTTCCATACGCTCGAAATACGCGGCTTGTCCGGGCAGATGACTCGCGCCGTCCAGCCAGGACACCAGGTCGGAGCGCACGACACTATCGTGCCGCCGCCCGCCGGCGCGGCCGATGGCGGCCGGGTGAAAGCCCCCGGCCGCGACGAGCGCCTCGCACTCGGCATCGAGCATCCGGCAGACGGCGGCATCGAGAAAACCCGGCAACACCTGGAAACCGTTTTCGGCGAACGGCTCCAGCATCGTACCGAACGCATCCGCCGTCATCGCACTCCCTCGCGCGCTCACTCCAGGTTTTTGGAAACGATTTCGTACACGTCGCGCGACAACTCGGCCGCAGCCAGACGCTCCAGTTCGGCCTTCATCAGCGCCTGCCGCCCCGGCTCCAGCTTCTTCCAGCGATTGAATGCCTGCACCACCCGGCTCGCAACCTGCGGATTGATCGCATCCAGCGCCAGCACCTGATCGGCGAGGAAGTGATAACCGCTGCCATCCGCGGCATGGAAATGCGGCATATTGCGTGCGAAGGCGCCGAGCAGCGCACGCGCCTTATTCGGGTTCTTCAGCGAAAACGCCGGATGCGACAGCGCCGACTTGACGTGCTCAAGCGTGCACGGAATCTGGCTGGATGCCAGCAGAGAGAAATACTTGTCCATCACCAGCGCATCCCCCGCCCAGCGCTCGGAGAACGCATCGAGGCAGTCGCTGCGTTCTTCGCCGTCGCGATCGCGCAAGGCCAGCAGGGCGCCGAGCTGATCGGTCATATTGTCGGCCTTCATGCACTGCTCGCGCGCCGTTTCCAGCGGCCAGGCATCGGCAAGGCGGCACAGCATCGCCAGCGCGTGGTTCTTCAATGCACGGCGGCCGGCATCCTGCGGGCGATACTCGCGCGTCAGGTTGAGATCGTACGCTTCGCGCCACTCGGCACGCAGTTGCAGCGCCAGTTGCGCGAGGACGAACTCGCGCACGCGGTGGATCAGCGCGGGATCGGCCACGGTAACCATCTCGAGAATCTCGGCCTCGCCCGGCAGCGCCAGCATCAGGGACTTGAATGCGGGGTCGGCGGCATGGTCTTTCAGAATCGCATGCAAAGCCGCGACGAAGCCTTGCGGCAGCGCCAGTTCGCGCCCTTGCTCCGCATCGCCGATCAGTCGCAGGAACAGACGGCGGGCAAACGTCTGCCCCGCCTCCCACCGCGCGAAGCTGTCGCTATCGTGCGCCATCAGGAAAGTCAGCGCTTCGTCGCTCCAGTCGAAGAAAAGCTCGACCGGGGCGGAAAAACCGCGCAATAGCGATGGCACCGGCTCCGATTCAATATCGACAAAGGTAAAGGTCTGCTCGGCCGCCTTGACGTCCAGCACGCGCGTGCCCGCGCCGGCCTCGAGCTCGCCGGCCAGCGTCAACGGCACGTCGCGACCGTCGCGGCCGACCAGACCCAGCGCCAGCGGAATATGGAACGGCAGCTTGACGTCCTGGCCCGGCGTCGCCGGGCAGGACTGGCGCACGGTCAAGCGGTATTCGCGCGCTTCGGCATCGTAGTCGCCGACGACGTCGAGACGCGGGGTGCCCGCCTGGCTATACCATAGCGCAAACTGATCGAGATCGACGCCGCTGGCATCGGCCATCGCGGCGCGGAAGTCGTCGCACGTCACCGCGTGGCCGTCGTGGCGGCGGAAATACAGATCCAGCCCTTTGCGGAAACCGTCGCGGCCGAGCAGCGTCTGGTACATGCGCACCACTTCGGCCCCTTTTTCGTACACCGTCATGGTGTAGAAATTGTTCATCTCTATATAGCTGTCAGGCCGGATAGGGTGTGCGGTCGGGCCCGCATCCTCCGGAAACTGCATCGCACGCAGCCCCTTCACATCCTCGATGCGCTTGACCGCCGCGCTGGTCATGTCCGAGCTGAATTCCTGATCCCGGAAAACGGTCAATCCTTCCTTCAGCGACAGCTGGAACCAGTCGCGGCACGTGACGCGGTTGCCGGTCCAGTTGTGGAAGTACTCATGCCCGATCACCCGCTCGACACCTTCGAAGTCGGTGTCGGTGGCGGTATCCTGCCGCGCCAGCACATATTTGGTATTGAAGACGTTGAGCCCCTTGTTCTCCATCGCCCCCATATTGAAGTCGCCGACGGCGACGATCATATAGATATCGAGATCGTACTCCAGGCCGAAGCGGTGCTCGTCCCACGCCATCGCGCGCTTGAGCGACTCCATCGCATGGCGCGCCTTGTCCAGATCGGCGGGTTCGGTCCATATTTCCAGGGCCACGTCACGCCCGCGCATGGTGACGAAACGATCCTTCAGCGCCGACAGGCGGCCGGCCACCATGGCGAACAGATAGGATGGCTTGCGATAGGGGTCGACCCACTTTACCCAGTGCCGCTTCTTGTCGCTCAGGCCTTCTCCCACCTTATTGCCGTTACTGAGCAGAATCGGGTATTTCTGGCGATCGGCAATGATGGTGGTGGTAAAGCGGGCCATCACGTCAGGCCGGTCGAGGTAATAGGTGATCTTGCGGAACCCCTCCGGCTCGCATTGGGTGAACAGATTGCCGTTCGACGCATACAAGCCCATCAGGCTGGTATTGGCCGCCGGTGCCAGTTCGGTTTCCACCTCCAGGATGAAACTGTCGGGAACCTCGTTCACGACCAGCGTCTCGTCCTCCAGCCGGTAGCGCCCGGCGGCGAGCCGTTCGCCGTCCAGCGTCAGCGACGTCAGTCGTGCGCTGCCGGACAGCACGAGTTCCCGGCTTGCCGCCGCCTTGTCGTTGCGGTTGACCACCAGGCGCGACTGCACGCGAGTGATGTCGTCCTGGATATCGAATTTAAGATCCACCCGGTCGATCAGGAATGCCGGTGCGGAATAGTCCTTCAGATACTTGATTTGCGGTTGCTGGGCCATGGATTTACTCATAGTGGTAAACGCCGGCGCCGCGCGCTCGTGACGCACGGCGGGGCGGGGTTCGCTGTTTCATTGTTTGAGCCAGCCGGCGCCGCCCTGGGCCAGGCTCAGGCGACATGTATCCTGCGGCGCCGCGACCGGCACCACATTGAAAGTCATCAGTTCGTCGCGCCGGAAAGCATGCACCTTGAGCTTGCTGCCGATCACCAGACGAGCCGCCAGCGAGTCGGCGTCGGCGACACGCAACCCCCCGGCGGCAATCGCCACATCGCCGCCCGACAAGCCGGCGGCCTGGGCCGGCAAGCCATCCAGGACATGGGTCAGCCGCAGCCCCAGTGCGTCGGCCGCCGTCTTGACTCCCAGGGTCGGCCGCGCAGGGCGCGTGAGGTCGGCGGCACCGACGCTCCCGTTGTCCGTGGCAGTCGCCGCGGAGTCGAAAGCCAGCGTGACGCCTTGCGTCGCCAGCAACTCGGCCAGCGGCAGGTCCTGGGTCGTGCGCAAGGCGCGATCGAAAAAGGGCTTCAAATCGAGCCCGGTGGCTTCTTCCGCCAGCCGTTCCCATTCGTCTTCGGCCAGCCCCTGCCCGTCGCGTCGCCATTTGGCCCACACGAGGCGCATGACATCGTCCAGCGAGCGCGAGCCGGCCGTCTCGCGCCGGATAAGCAAATCCAGCGCCAGGCTGGCCAGCGCCCCCTTGGTATAGTAGCTGACGAGGCTGTTGGGACTGTTTTCATCCTGGCGATAATACTTGATCCAGGCGTCGAAACTGGCCTCTTCCAGCGTCTGCACGCGCCGGCCTGCCGTGCGTTCGACGCCGGTGATGGTCTGTGCGAGCAAGCCGAGATAGCGATCGGCGTCGATGACGCCGCTGCGCACGAGGGCCAGATCGTCGTAATACGACGTCACGCCCTCGAATGCCCACAGCAGGCGGGTATACCCCTCGCGCGCGAGGTCGTAGGGAGCAAACGCAGCCGGCTTCATGCGCTTGACGTTCCAGCTATGGAAATATTCGTGGCTGATCAGCCCGAGCAGGCGCAGATAGCCGTCGCCGATCTCCTTGACACCGGCTTGCGGCAGATCGTTGCGATTGGCCACCAGGGCCGTCGAGGCCCGGTGTTCGAGCCCGCCGTAGATATCCTTGCCCACGAACAGCATGAAGACATAGCGATCGAAAGGCGCGGGTTCGCCGAACAGGCGGATCTGCCACTCGCAGATTTTCTTGACGTCGCGCGTGAGCCTTTTCAGATCGGCGCTGAACTCGCCGGAGACCACGAATTCGTGCGCCACACCGCAGGCGCGGAACGTGACGCGGGTGAAGGCACCCAACTCGACCGGGTGATCGATCAGTTCGTCGTAGTTCTGCGCGCGATAGCGTCCGAACCCGGTTTTTTTCCCGACCTCGCGCGCCTTGAGGCTGGTCGCGACCTGCCACTCGCCCCGCCCGGCGGGGGCGACAATCTCGACCTCGCACGGCGAGGCTTCATAACCTTGCACCTGCACAAACACGCTTGAGCCGTTGAAAAAGCCGCGTCGGGTATCGAGATAGGCGCCGCGCACCGACAGGTCGAAAGCATAGACCTGATAGTGCAGGCTGAGTTCGCCCTTGACCGGGTCGGCCTGCCAGCTGTGTTTGTCGAGCTTGCTCACCCCCACCGGGCGACCGTCCGACGTCGCTTCCAGCCGCACGATATGGCGCGCGAACTCACGAATCATATAGCTGCCGGGAATCCAGGCCGGCAGCGAGAAAACCTGCCCCTTCTTCGCAGGACGGGGAACCGTCACCGTCACGTCGAACAGATGGGCTTCAAGAGAAATGGGCTGGATTCGGTACTGTACAGACGCGGTCATGACGGAGAAACCTGTCGGGCAGAAAAAAAGGATTTTACCACTGTCGCGAGTGGCGGGCGCCGCCCCCCCGAGATTTGACACACATCAAGGGAAGGACAAAACATGACAATATAATGTTTCGTGACGGAGCGTGCGTAGACAGCACATTCCGCATCAGTTCTTTGCAAATATGTGGTGAAGACCAGAACGGCTTGTATTCTTTGGGTGGCATGAATTATTGACTTAGAATACATAGCTGAAATACGGGAACAATACCCTCGCAGGAGAGGTAGGTAAGCGGCTTCAGACCGACTATCCCGGAAATAATAAAACAGGCTTGGGTATGCTCAAGCTAGGGATTCATGCGGCACCCCTGCTGTTTCATGACGTTGGGGCGCAGGGGCAGATTTCAAGCCGCCACGGTTTGTAATGTTCTGAGTTCGCAACCTTGGAGAAACAATACATGGAAACGCAATCCACTTATAACTATAAGGTGGTGCGCCAGTTTGCCGTAATGACCGTCGTTTGGGGCATTGTCGGCATGCTGGTGGGCGTCATCATTGCGGCCCAGCTGGTGTGGCCCGAGCTCAATTTCGGGCCCTGGTTCCACTTTGGCCGTCTACGCCCGCTGCATACGAACGCCGTGATTTTCGCGTTCGGGGGTTGTGGTCTGTTCGCCACGTCCTACTATGTGGTTCAGCGCACCTGTAACGTCCGTCTGATTTCGGACCGGCTCGCCGCCTTTACGTTCTGGGCCTGGCAGTTGGTCGTCGTCTCGGTCGCGATAACCTATCCTCTCGGCTACACCTTCGGCAAGGAATACGCCGAAATGGAATGGCCGATCAAAATTCTCATCACCATCATCTGGCTGGTCTACGCCTATGTGTTCTTCGGAACGCTGGCCATCCGCAAGGTGAAGCACATTTACGTCGCCAACTGGTTCTATGCCGCCTTCATTCTGGCGGTAGCGCTGTTGCACGTCGTAAACAGCGCCTTCATCCCGGTGACCTTCCTCAAGTCCTACTCGGTCTACCCCGGCGCCATCGATGCAATGGTGCAATGGTGGTACGGCCACAATGCCGTGGGCTTTTTCCTCACCGCCGCCTTCCTCGGCATGATGTACTACTTCGTTCCGAAGCAGGCCGGGCGTCCGATCTACTCCTACCGCTTGTCGGTCGTGCACTTCTGGGCGCTGATCTTCACCTATATGTGGGCGGGTCCGCACCATCTGCACTACACCGCCCTGCCCGACTGGACCCAGTCGCTCGGCATGGTGTTCTCGCTGATCCTGCTGGCGCCTAGCTGGGGCGGCATGATCAACGGCATCATGACCTTGTCCGGCGCCTGGCATAAGCTGCGCACCGATCCCATCCTCAAGTTCCTGGTCGTGTCGCTGTCGTTCTACGGCATGTCGACCTTCGAAGGACCGATGATGTCGATCAAGACCGTCAATGCACTGTCGCATTACACCGACTGGGGCATCGGCCATGTGCACTCGGGGGCGCTCGGCTGGGTCGGCTTCATTACCATCGGTTCCATCTACTATCTGATTCCGCGCCTGTGGGGCCGCGAACAGATGTTCAGCATGAAACTGGTCGAAGTCCATTTCTGGATCGCCACCGTCGGCGTGGTGCTCTACATTTCCGCGATGTGGATTTCGGGCGTGACGCAAGGCCTGATGTGGCGTGCGGTCAATCCGGACGGCACCCTGACCTACGCCTTCGTCGAAGCGGTGAAAGCGACCTATCCCTACCACACGGTCCGGGCGCTGGGCGGCCTGCTCTATTTGTCCGGCATGCTGCTGATGGCTTACAACGTGTTCCGCACCATCCGTGCGGGTCAGGCTGTCGACGCTAAAATCCCGTCCGTTGGCGTGCAACACCACGCCTGAGGCAAAGGTAGACACAAATGGAAAAGATCCAGAGACTCGTAGAAGAACATGTCGGCTTTCTCATCGTGTTCACCCTGATCGTGATCAGCTTTGCCGGGCTGGTGGAAATCGTACCGCTGATGTTCCAGAAATCGACCACCGAGCCGATTGCCGGACTGAAGCCCTACACCGCCCTGCAACTGACAGGTCGCGACATCTACATCCGAGAAGGCTGCTATCTCTGCCACTCGCAGATGATCCGTCCGTTCCGCGCCGAAACCGAGCGCTACGGACACTACTCGGTCGCGGGCGAATCCGTCTACGACCACCCGTTCCAATGGGGTTCCAAGCGTAACGGGCCGGACCTGGCCCGTGTCGGCGGGCGCTATTCGGATGAATGGCACCGCGTCCACCTGAACAACCCGCGCGATGTGGTTCCGGAGTCGAACATGCCGGCCTTCCCGTGGCTGTCCAGGAATCTGGCCGACGCCGAGGACGCGCCGCTGAAGATGAAGGCGCTGCGCAGGGTGGGCGTCCCGTACACCGATGCCGAAATCGCAGGCGCAAAGGCGGAAGTCGAAGGCAAGTCCGAACAGGATGCGCTGATCGCCTACTTGCAAGGTCTGGGTCTGGCACTGAAGAACGTGCACTGATCATGGACTGGGCCAATCTGGGACGTGAGCTGTTTACCGCGTTTTGCGTGACGACCTTTACCGTGGTGTCGGTGATTGCATACAGCAAATCATCGAAGAAACGCTACGAAGAGGCCGCCAACATGATTGTCGACGATAACGACGATCCGGTTCAAAACGCGGATACGCAGCCTTCCAACGGAGCAAAATAATGAGTGATTTCGTTAGCGGTTTCTGGGGAATCTACATCTCCGTGATCGTGATCGGCGGCATCGCCGGTCTGTTTATCCTGCTTTTGACGCAGTCGAAAACCACCTTCAAGTCGGGGGAAGAAGTCACCACCGTCGGACATGTGTGGGACGGCGACCTCGAGGAGTTCAACAATCCGCTGCCGCGCTGGTGGATGATGCTGTTTTATCTGACGCTGTTCTTCGGCGTCGGCTACCTTATCCTCTACCCCGGCCTTGGCCAGTGGGCGGGTCTGCGCGGCTGGACCTCGGTCGGTCAGTACACCGAAGAACGTGCGCAGGCGGAGGCCAAGTATCAACCGCTGTACGACAAGTACCTGAAGCAGGATCTGAAAGTCGTGGCCGCCGACCCCAATGCCCAGGAAATGGGGCGTCGCCTGTTCCAGACCTACTGCGTACAGTGCCATGGCTCCGATGCGCGCGGCGCCAAGGGCTTCCCCAATCTGGTCAAGCATGACTGGCAATACGGCGGAGATCCTGCCACCATCCAGACGACCATCGAGGGCGGTCGCCGCGGGCAGATGCCGGCATTCGGGGCCGCTTTCGGCGAGGAAAAGGTAAAGGATGTCGCCAACTACGTGCTGTCGCTGTCGGGCAAAAAGCATGATGCCGACCGCGCGCTGCGCGGGCAGGAAACGTTCAAGACGGTTTGCGCGGCCTGCCACGGTCCGGACGGTCACGGCAATACCGCCATCGGCGCCCCCAACCTCACGCACCCGAGCGGCAACTGGCTGTATGGCGGCACCGAGAAGACCATCATAGAAACGGTCACCAACGGACGCACCAACCAGATGCCGGCGTGGAAGGACTTCCTGGGCGACGGCAAGGTGCATCTGCTGGCCGCCTATGTCTGGAGTCTGTCCAACAATACGCACGCGGCGCAATAAGTTGCCGGCCGGCCCGCCGATCGCCGCGGGCCGGCCGCAACGGACTGTCTATAATCACTCGATATACCGCACATTTCGCCGCCTCCGGTTCGCCGGAAGCGGCGCGCTCGCCTTACGGGAAAAAACATGCCTGATTCACTGAAGGATATCCCGGTCAGGGTGGAAAGCCGACCCGGCTCCGCCCCGGTTTCGCTCTACGCCCCGCATCGCAAACTCTACCCGCGCTCGGTCAAGGGACTATTCAACAACTGGCGCATTCTGTTCGTGGTGATGACCCAACTCGCCTACTACGCCTTGCCGTGGCTGGACTGGAACGGGCGGCAGGCCGTGTTTTTCGACATGGTCAACCGCAAGTTCTATCTGTTCGGGCTGACCATCTGGCCGCAGGATTTCTTCTACCTGTCGGCCCTGCTGATGTGCAGCGCTTTCGGCCTGTTCGCCTGGACCTCGATCGCCGGCCGATTGTGGTGCGGCTATGCCTGCCCGCAGACGGTCTACACCGAAATCATGCTGTGGATAGAGCAATGGGTGGAAGGCGACCGCAGCAAACGCATCAAGCTGGACCAGGCGCCGATGAGCGTGCGCAAACTGCGGCTGAAGACGACCAAGCATGCGATCATGCTGCTGTTCTCGCTGTGGACCGGTTTCACCCTGGTTGGCTATTTCACGCCCATCCGCAGCTTGACTGCCGCGTTGCCGCATTTCGACTACGGCCCGTGGGAAATCTTCTGGACCTTTTTCTATGGCGGTTTCACCTATTTGTTCGCCGCCCACATGCGCGAGCAGGTGTGCAAGTATATGTGCCCCTATGCGCGCTTCCAGAGCGTGATGTTCGATGCCGACACCCTGATCATTTCCTACGACGAGAAGCGCGGCGAGCCGCGCGGCGCGCGCAAGAAAGGCACGGATCCCGAACAGGCCGGTCTCGGCAGCTGTATCAACTGCAGCTTGTGCGTTCAAGTCTGTCCGGTCGGCATCGACATCCGCCATGGCCTGCAATATGAGTGCATAGGCTGCGCCGCCTGTATCGACGTCTGCGACGAGGTCATGGACAAGATGTCCTACCCGCGCGGACTGATACGCTATACCACCGAGAATGCGCTGGAAGGCAAATATGGCGAAAAGCAGATCCGCCAGCACCTGATGCGTCCGCGCGTGATCGTATACGCGATCCTGCTGACGACCATCATCAGCGCCGTGGTGGTTTCGCTGCTGCTGCGCCAACCGTTCAAAGCCGACGTCATCCGCGACCGCGCCTCGCTGGTGCGCGAGACCAACGACGGACTGCTGGAAAACGCCTACACCATCCGCATCGTCAACACCTCCGAGCAGCCCCAGCACTTCAAGATCCGTGTCGAAGGTCTGCCCGGAATCAAGATGCAAAGCGACAGTCCGATCGTCACGGTCAAGGGCACGGAAACCGAAACCACCACCTTGCGCGTTCAGGTTGATCCGCAATACGCGAGCCGCGGCGGGCATGAAATTCACTTCTTCATCCAGTCGACCGATGATCCGGCGATCCGGCGCGTGGAAAAATCGAGTTTCATCGGGGAATAAGCCATGACGACGCCCTCCAAACCCTGGTACCGCCACCTCTGGCCGTGGCTGATTCTGGCCGGACCGCTGGCGGTGCTGATCGCGGCGGGCATCACCCTGCATGTGCTGGGCACGAATTTCGACAACCCGGTGGCCGACGATTACGAGCGCCAGGGTCAGGAAATCAGCCGCAGCGATGCCCGCGAACGCGAGGCGGCCCGGCTCGGCCTCGCAGCGACGATCCATGTCAGCGCCGATGGCCGCTCGCTTGCCGTCGACACCCGCGGTACACTGCCAGCGCAACTGACCCTGCACCTGCGGCACCCCGGTCATGCCGACCGGGACCAGACCCTGCTTCTGACCCGGGTCGCAAACAACCGCTACCAGGGCGAACGCGCCGCCACCGTCGCCAGTCACTGGCATATCGTTCTGGAAGATGCGTCACACCGCTGGCGTCTTGCCGGCGAGTGGTCGCCGGAAGGGGAAAGCGCGATCCGCCTGGGCGCGGCTTCATGATGGAGAGAACCTGATGATGCATGACCTTGCGCGCCGGCTGTTGATCGCCGGCGCGACCGTCTGGCTGGCCGCCTGCGCCAGTACCGGACACTACCAGCCCGCCACCGTCTCCGGCCAGGTGATCAGCCCGGTCGCCCTGCCTGCCGCCACAACCGCCGTTCAGATCCGCCTGCTCGACGTCAGCCGCGACGGCGCTCCGGCCCGGCTGCTGGCGGAACAGACCCTCGAGCGGCCCGCCCGTTTCCCGGCTCCGTTCTCGCTGATCTACGACCGGCAGGCAGTCAAGAGCGACGGACATTACCAGTTGGAAGTCGAAATCTTCGTCGATGGACAGCTGCGCTTGCAGAGTCCGCATGCGGCCCCTGTCGACCTGAGTGCCGCGCACCCGGTTGCGGCGATCGAAGTGAAAATGCTGGGCGTCAAGTAAGAGCGCGCATTGCCGCCGCAAGACGCGCCCGCGCGCGTCTTGCCTTACTCGCGCGTCACGAAGGGATAGTAGAGCGGCGTCGCTTCCGTTTCCTTCTCCAGGCACTCGAACGGCAGACAGCGGCGCGGAAAAGTCAGGGTATAGCCGACCGGTTCATAGCCGAAGGCGCGATAGAGCCCGATCACATGCGGGGTTCCGGTATAGGCGTCCACCCGGATATGACCATATCCGAGGCGCTGTGCGTGCCGGTCGGCGAAAGCCACCAGCGCACTGCCCAGTCCCAGTCTCTGGTAGCCGGGATGCACGCACAAGCGGTGCAGAACCAGGGTACGCCCTTCACGAAAGCGCCACGGCACCTCGTCGTAATTGGCCGGTTCACGCTCGTCCATGCAGATGGACGCGATCGCCGCCCCCTGATGCCGGACGACGTAAACGCTGCCGATCTTGATCTCCTGCGCGACGGACTTGCGATTGGGGTAGACCTCATCCCAGGGACTGCTGCCCGAGCGGGTGCGCATCTGCTGGATGCATTCGGAAATGCATTCCATGATGCTGGAGACGTCTGTCGACACTGCGGTTTCAATTTTGAATCTCATCGCTCGGTCCAGGACGGCGGCCGACATGGCCACCCAAGTCGAATTATGCCTCAAAAGCGGCGTGGCACGCCGCTCCCCGTTTAGCGCCCCCGTGCCAGCCCCCATTATAGATAGCCGGTCCGCGACCGGCATCGTGCCCGCCCGGCCATAAAAAACGTTCACATGAAGCGATTTGCTCGCTATCATCATGGCCCCGCATCGCGCGCGAGCCCGATGCGAAAAAAGAAAAATTGCGGACCAATCGGCCAGGAAGTCACAATGAATCAAAAATCTCACCCCAAAGGGCTTTATCTGCTCTTTGTAACGGAGATGTGGGAACGTTTCAGCTACTACGGCATGCGCGCCATCTTCGTTCTGTTCATGGTCAAGGCCCTGCTCATGGACAAGGCTCAAGCTTCGGCCATCTACGGGAACTATACCGGCCTCGTTTACCTGACCCCTCTGATCGGCGGCTATATCGCCGACCGCTACTGGGGTAACCGCCGCTCCATCATTCTCGGCGGCCTGTTGATGGCCGCCGGCCAGTTCCTGATGTTCCTCTCGGGCTGGATGCACGACGGTGCGCTGTCGACGGCCATGCTGCTGATGTATGCGGGTCTTGTCGCACTGATCATCGGCAACGGTCTGTTCAAACCCAATATCTCATCCATGGTCGGCCAGCTCTACCCCAAAGGCGATAAACGCGTCGACTCCGCCTTTACGCTGTTCTATATGGGGATCAACGCAGGCGCCCTGATCGCGCCGCTGATCTGCGGCACGCTCGGCGACACCGGCAACCCGCGCGATTTCAAATGGGGCTTTCTCGCCGCCGGCATCGGCATGCTGATCAGCCTCATCGTGTTCGCGACGTTGAAGAACCGTTATCTGGTCACCCCGGAAGGCCGGGCCATCGGCCTGCCGCCGCAGCGCCATCACGACTCCGGCACGCCCGTCCGCCACGCGCCGCTGACGCGCATCGAAATCGAACGGCTTGCCGTCATTCTGATCGTGTCGGCCTTTGTCATCTTCTTCTGGTCCGCCTTCGAGCAGGCCGGCGCCTCGCTGACCTTCTTCGCCGAAGAACAGACGCAGCGGCAGATGCTCGGCTTCACCGTGCCCGCCTCCTACTTCCAGTCGATCAACCCGGTGGCCATCGTGCTGTTCGCACCCGTATTCGCCTGGATCTGGACGCGCCTGGGCCAGAAAGGCATGGAACCCTCGTCCCCGCTGAAGATGGCGCTCGGCCTGCTGTGCCTGGCGATAGGCTATCTGGTGATCGCCTTCGGCGTCACCGGCCTCGCCCCCGGCGTCAAAGTCAGCATGATGTGGCTGTGCAGCCTCTATCTGCTGCATACCTTCGGCGAGCTGTGCCTCTCCCCCATCGGCCTGTCGCTGGTGGTCAAGCTTTCGCCGGTGCGCTTTACCAGCCTGATGATGGGGATCTGGTTTCTCTCCAATGCCGCCGCCAACAAATTTGCCGGCATGCTCTCCGCGCTCTACCCCGACCCGGGTCGGCCGGCTCCGCTGCTGCTCGGCATGCCCATCCGCGACCTGCACGACTTCTTCATGCTGTTCGTGATTTCGGCCGGCCTGGCGTCCCTGCTGTTATTCCTGCTGTCCAGACGGCTGAGCCGGATGATGCACGGATTACACTAATTTACGAACAAGACCGGGTTTTACGGCGACATTTCCATAATCGTCATCTCCCAAGGCCGTGCTCTGGTATAAAATTCAGGCTTTGACTGAATATACGCCGCCGCCCGCACACGCGGACGGCGGTCTTGCACGGGTAACCGCATGAATTCTAGTAAACGCACCGCGCTGACGGTGCTGTGCATTCTGCTGCTGGTCAGACTGGCGGCGATGGCCTGGATCCCGCTCAACGACACGACCGAAGCGCGCTATGCGGAAATCGCGCGCAAGATGCTGGAAACCGGAAACTGGGTCACGCTGTGGCACGACTACGGCATTCCGTTCTGGGCCAAGCCGCCGCTGTCGACCTGGGCATCCGCCTTGTCCATGACGCTGTTCGGCGTCAACGAACTGGCCGCGCGTCTGCCTTCGCTCATCCTGTCGCTGTTGACGATATGGCTGGCGCAGACGCTCTCCTGGCGCCGTCAGGATGACGACAGCGCGATGATCGTCGCGCTCGTGCTGGGTGGCGGCGTGCTGTTTTTCGCCACCGCCGGCACGGTCATGACCGATTCGGCGCTGATGTTCAGCGTGGCGCTGATCCAGGTCGCCTTCTGGCATGCCCTGACCCGTCCGGGACGCCTGTGGGGCTATCTGTTCTTTGTCGGCATCGGCATCGGCATGCTGGCCAAGGGTCCGGTCGCGGTCGTACTGACGGCGATGCCGATCGGGCTGTGGGTGATCGCGCGCGGAGCGTGGCGGCCGATCTGGCTGCGGCTGCCGTGGATCAGCGGCACCCTGCTCGCCATCGCGATCGCAGCGCCGTGGTATGTGCTGGCAGAACAGCGCACCCCGGGCTTCCTGCACTATTTCATCATGGGAGAGCATTTCGGCCGCTTCCTTGATTCAGGCTGGAAAGGCGACCGTTACGGCTTCGCGCACGCGACTCCGCGCGGAATGATCTGGCCTTACACCTTCGCCGCGCTGCTGCCGTGGTCGCTGCCGGCAGTGGCTTGGCTCGTGCGCCACTTCCGCTCCCGCGTCGCGCGCGATACAGACGGCTGGCTGCTCTATCTGGGTTTGTGGAGCGTCATGACCTTGCTGTTCTTCACCTTGTCCGGCAATATCATCTGGCCGTATTCGATGCCCATGCTCCCCGGCTTCGCATTGCTGTTCGCCGAATTGCGCCGCCGCCACGCCCCCGGCGCCCCCTACCGCGGGCTGGCCGTCGCCGGCCTGTTTTCCGCCGCGATCGGGCTCGTCGCCATCGTCGGCTTCGCCGCTTTTCCCGGCAAGATAGGGCGCACCCAGAAGCCCTTGATCGAAGCCTGGCGCACCCTGTCCCCGACTCCGCAAAGCCAGCTGCTATTCTGGGACTCGCGCCGCGAGTTTTCCGCCGAGTTCTACACGGGAGGCCGCGCGAAGACGACGACCGATCCCGCGCGTGCGCTCGCTCTGCTGCAGGACGGGCAGATCGACTACATTGCGCTGCCACAGGACAAATACGCCACGCTTCCCCCCGCGGTCCAGGCCGCGTTCCGGGAAGCCGGCCGCTTCAACAATCCGGGCGAAACCTTCCTGCTGCTGCAGAAAAACCGCCACTGACCGGGCCCTTCGGGACCCCAGTACAGCCAAACAGGACTGGCCATGAATCATGAATTTGTTCCGGACTACCTGCTGCGCCTGCGCGCAGCGGAACGCCCGGCCGATCCCCTGATCAGTTGCATCGTTCCCGCCTTCAACGAGGCCGAGAACATCGTGCTGATGTTGCAGACCGTCGACGCCATTCTCGCGCGCGAAGGGCTGCGCCATGAGCTGATCGTCGTCGACGATGGCAGCCGGGACGCCACGGTCGAGAGGGTCATCGAAGAATGCGCGAATCTGCCGGTCACCTTGTTGCAACTTTCGCGCAACTTCGGCAAGGAAATCGCACTGACAGCGGGTATAGACCATGCGCGCGGCGATGCCGCCGTCCTGATCGACGGCGATTTTCAGCATCCCCCGGAAATGATCCCCGAATTCATGCGCCAGTGGCGCCAGGGCTACGACATGGTCTACAGCGTACGCGCGAGCCGCGAAGGCGAGACCATGGCCAAGCGCTGGTTCACCCGTTCCTTTTACACATTGCTCAACCTGGGCACGCCGCACAAGATTCCGGAAAACACCCAGGACTTCCGCATCCTCGATCGCAGCATTCTCGATGCCTTGCGCCAGATGCCCGAGCGCAACCGTTTCATGAAGGGCTTGTACAACTGGGTCGGATTCACGCGCATTGCGATCGTGACCCGCACTGACGAACGCCGTTCGGGCAAGTCCAGCTTCAATCTATGGCGTCTGCTCGGTCTCGGACTGACCGGCCTCACCTCCTTCTCCAACGTCCCGCTGCGCGTATGGGGCATCATCGGCAGCGCGATTTCGCTGACGTCGATCGGCTATGCCGCCTACGTCGCGATGGAAACCCTGCTATTTGGCAATGACTTGCGCGGCTGGCCGACGCTGACTGTCGGCATCATGTTCCTCGGCGGGGTGCAACTGCTCTCCATCGGCGTGCTCGGCGAGTACATCGGGCGCATCTTCACCGAGGTCAAGCTGCGGCCGTCGTATTTCGTCTCCCGCATCCGCCGCCCGGCCTCCAGCGATGAATCGTGAGCTGTTCTGGTTCGGCGTGGTCGGCATCAGTGCGCTGGCGGTCCACTTCGCCTGCGTCAGCCTGATCCTGGTACCGCTCGGTGCAGCGCCGTTGCTGGCCAATGTCGGGGCCTTCCTGCTCGCCTTCCAGGTCAGCTACTGGGGCCATCGCCGTCTGACCTTCCGCGCGCACGACGTGGCGCACAGCCAGTCTGCCCCCCGGTTTTTCGCCGTGGCCTGCCTCAGCTTCGCCGTCAACGAGGCACTGTACTTCGTCCTGCTGCGCTACACGCCCCTCGACTACCGCATCGCGCTGCTCATCGTCTTGTTTGCCGTCGCCGTACTGACCTTTGCGCTCAGCAAACTCTGGGCCTTCGCCGGAGCCGCAGCCACATGACGCGCCGCCTGATCTTGTGCGCCGACGACTATGCACAGTCGGCGGCGATCAGCGCCGGCATCGCCGAACTGATCGCCGCTGGCCGGCTCGGCGCCACCAGCGCGTTCTCGCAGTCCCCGCACTGGCGCGTGCAGGCGCGGCAGCTGCGTTTGGTGCATGGCCGCGCCGATATCGGTCTGCACTTCAATTTGACGCACCCATTCGGTGCAGGACAGCGTCCGCTCTCTCACTGGCTGCTCGCAAGCCAACTGCGGCGTATCGACCGGGATGCGATCAGGCGCACGCTTCTGGAGCAGATTGACGCCTTCGCCGAAGAACTGGGCCGCCTGCCCGACTTCATCGACGGCCATCAGCATGTCCATGCGCTGCCAGTCATCCGCGATGCGCTTGCCGACGCCATCGCCCAGCGCTGGGCCGGTGACGCTCGCCCCTATCTTCGCGCGCCGGACCGCTTGGCCGACACCGGCGACAGTCGGCTGAAAAGTACGATACTGCGAGCCTGTTGCCATGGCTTCGCCGACTTGGGCGCTCGCACCGGCGCCGCGGTCCCGCCCTGGTTTGCCGGAATGTACTCGCTGAGCGAAGGCGCCGATTTCCGCGCACTGATGCAGCGCTGGCTCGCGCTCTGCCCCGATGGCGGTCTGATGATGTGTCATCCGGGACAACCGTCCCGGGACGCGGACGACCCGATCCGGCCCGCGCGCGCCGCCGAGTACCGCTACCTGGCCAGCGACGCATTTGCCGAGGATTGCCTGGCGGCCGGTATCGAAATCGGTCCTTATCGCAGTTGAATGCCAGGCAACTGCGCCCGCAGCTCGGGCAGCAGAAACGCCGCCCCTGCGCTGGGCGGGCAGTAATAGCGCTGCCTCTCGCCATCCAGTTCGAAGGACAGTGCATAGGCGTGCAGATAGCCGCGGTCGGATTCGCTGCCGCGATAGAGGGTATCGCCCAGGATCGGTGCCCCCAGACTTTTCAGCGCCACCCGCAACTGGTGGGTCTTGCCGGTTTCGGGGCGCAGGATGAACAGACGCAGTCCGGGGCGCAGCGAAGTGCTGACGAAGCGGGTCAGCGCCGGGTTTTCGTCCCCCGGGGTCAAGCGCCAGGCGCCGCCGCGCCCCTTCTCCATATCCCCCTTTATCAGCCCCTGTTTGCGCGCGGGTTTGCGATCCGACAGGGCCAGATAGACTTTCTCGACCCGCCGCCCGGCAAAGGCTGCGGACAGATCCCGCGCGACCTCGACGCTGCGTGCGACCAGCACCAGTCCGGACGTCAGCCGGTCGAGACGATGCACCGGCCACAGCGCATCGTCGTTCAAGACCTGCCGCAAGGTCTCGATCAAGCCGGCCTCGTCGCCCTGGCGATGAAAACTGACGCCCGGGTGTTTATTGATCAGATAGAAACGCGGGTCGGTCCGGATCAGGTCGAACATGGTCGCACCAGGCTGAATGGGGTTGCGATTCTACCACCATAGGCCGCGGCGCCCCCCATCCGCTTAGGCACCGAGCTCGTCCGCCATCCGCGCTTCGGCTTCGATGCGCATGCGTTTGCGGATTCCTGCCTCGCGAAAGCGCTTGCGATCTAGCTCGGTCTCCAGGCTGAGAGCGGGAACGGGAACCGCACGCCCGTTTTCGAGCGCGACCATCGTGAAGTAGCAGCTATTGGTGTGCCGGGTGCTGCGCTCCTGGATATTCTCCGCCACCACCTTGATCCCGACTTCCATCGAGGTGCGTCCGACATGATTGACGCACGCCATGAACGACACCAGTTCACCGACATGGATCGCTTGCTTGAACAGCACCTGATCGACCGACAGGGTCACCACATAACAGCCCGCATAGCGGCTGGCACAGGCATAGGCAACCTGATCCAGCAACTTGAGCAGCACGCCGCCGTGCACATTGCCGGAAAAATTGCTCATATCCGGCGTCATCAACACCGACATCATCAATTCGCGCTCGCGCGTTGCCTTCGTTTCCATCTCGCTCTCCCGGAATCATTCGTGCCGCCATCATAGCCGAGCCTGCGTCTGACGCGCAGTCCCGCCCGGACGAGAACGTCGTCCGGACCCCCGATCGACTCCACGGCAGTCCAGGGGTGGCAAACGGCCAAGCCTGAAGTTACTATAAGGTAAACCCTGTTTGAGGAGAACGGCATGTTGATCGGTCAACTAGCGCGCCAGGCCGGCTGCGAAGTGGAAACCATCCGCTATTACGAGCATGAAGGCCTGTTGTCCGCGCCGGAACGCACGGCCGCCGGCTATCGCAGCTACCGCAGCGAACACCTCGGCGAACTGAACTTCATACTGCACTGCCGCTCGCTGGACATGAGCCTGGCCGAAGTGCGCATCCTGGCAGGTTTCCGCAGCGATCCACAGCAGGATTGCGCCGGAATAAACGACCTCATCGACCGCCACCTTGAAACCGTGCATCAGCAGGTGGAATCGCTGCAATTGCTCGAGCAGCAATTGCTCGCCTTGCGAGAACGGTGCCCGGCTAGTCGCGACGCCGCCCATTGCGGTATCCTTCGCACGCTGGTCGACGCCGCGCAGGGCGAAGCGTGCGCCTGCCATACGCCGTTTGGCGATGGGACGCGGCACGGCCATACCGAATCCACCTGAACCGGAGACAGTCATCCGTATGCATTGCAAACGCCTTATCGCCAGCGCGCTGGCCATCGCCCTGGTCGCGACCGGCTGCACCACCGATCCCAAGACCGGTAGCAGCACCTTGAACAAAGCCGCGCTCTACGGCATCGGCGGAGCCCTGGCCTGCGGCGCGATCGGAGCGACCCGCAGCGGCAAGGACGCGCGCAACGCGGCACTGGCCTGCGGCGCCGTCGGCGCCGGCATCGGCGGCTATATGGATTACCAGGAAACGAAACTTCGCGAGCAGCTCGCCCAGACCCAGATCGGAGTGCAGCGCATCGGCGACCAGATCCGCCTGACCCTGCCCGACAATATCAGCTTCGACATCGACAAAAGCGAAGTCAAGCCGGGCGCGCGCGCCGCGCTGGCCAATGTAGGCAGCATCATGGTCCAATACCCGGCCACCACCATCGCCGTGATCGGCCATACCGACAACACCGGCACGGCTGCGCATAACCAGCAGTTGTCGGAACGGCGCGCCGAAGCGGTGACCACGGTACTGGCATCCAGCGGCGTCGATTCGGTGCGCATTCGCACCATGGGCGTCGGCATGAGCCAGCCGGTCGCCAGCAACGCGACCGCTGTCGGGCGCGCACGCAATCGACGTGTCGAAATACTGATCGACCCGGTACGCCAATAAGCCGGTCCGCGTACGGGATCTTGCGCCCGTACGCGCGCCTGAGCTACGCTGAAACACGAACCATTCATTACAACTTCGCCATGACTTATTGTGTTGCCATGCGCCTCGAAAGCGGACTGCTGTTCGCGTCCGACTCGCGCACCAATGCCGGTGTCGATCATATCGCCACCTTCCGTAAAATGAATGTGTTCGAGCAGGCGGGCGAACGGCAGCTGGTTTTGCTCAACTCGGGCAATCTGGCGACGACGCAAAGCGTGATCAGTCTGCTATCGACACGCACCACGCACGACGGCCCCCACCTGCTGAACGTGCCTACGCTATACCACGCTGCCGAACTCGTCGGCCAGACCGTGCGCGAGGTCATGCAACGCGACAGCGGCGGCCAAACCTTGCAGCAGGGCGTCGATTTCGGTGCCGCTTTTCTGCTAGGCGGCCAGATCCGGGGCGAAGCACCGCGGCTGTTCCATATCTACCCGCAAGGCAATTTCATAGAAGCCACGTCCGATACGCCCTACTTCCAGATCGGCGAGGCCAAATACGGCAAACCCATCATCGACCGGGTGGTGCGCTACGACACACCGCTGGCCCAGGCCGCGAAATGCACCCTGATCTCGTTCGACTCCACTATCCGCAGCAATCTGTCGGTCGGGCTGCCGATCGACATGCTGCTCTACCGCAGCGATAGCTTCGCCAGAAGTGCCATCCAGCGCATCGGCGCAGACGACCCCTACTTCAGCGCCGTCTGTCGCGGCTGGGGCGAGGGGCTGCGCGAAGTCTTCAGCCGCCTGCCCGACGCCGACTGGTTCGACGCCGTATGACATAGGCGCAGGCGCAGGCTGCGCGGGCCTGGCATGGCCTTTGCTGATAGGGACGGGAGCGCGCGAACATTCGTTTGCGCGCGGACACTCGGACACTCAGGAGAGCTCTGCCATGCATGCGCTGACCCTTCCCACCCCGGGCCACTACGATGAGATGCTTCTGGCATCGGGCGCTGTGCGGCCGCACTACCAGGCATTTGCCGAATGGCTGCACTCCCAGCCACCCGATTCGCTTGCGCGCCGCCGCCGCGAAGCCGATATGCTGTTTCACAAAGTCGGCATCACCTTTGCCGTCTATGGCGACGAGGCCGGTGCCGAGCGGCTGATTCCATTCGACACGATTCCACGCATCATCCCCGCCGCCGACTGGCATGTGCTCGAAGCCGGACTGCGGCAACGGGTGCAGGCGCTCAACCGCTTCTTGCACGATATCTATCATGAGCACGACATCGTGCGCGCCGGCTTGATTCCGGCGGAACAGGTGTTCGCCAACAGCCAGTACCAGCCGGCAATGCAGGGACTCGACCTGCCGCACAACATCTACTCGCACATTTCGGGGGTCGACGTAGTCCGGCACTCGGATGGCCAGTATTTCGTGCTGGAAGATAATCTGCGCGTTCCATCCGGCGTCAGCTATATGCTGGAAAACCGCAAGATGATGATGCGCTTGTTCCCGGCCCTGTTCGCGCGCTACGCGGTGGCACCGGTCGAGCACTATCCGACCTTGCTGCTCGATACCTTGCGCCACGCGAGTCTGGCCAACAACCCGACGGTGGCGGTGCTCACGCCCGGTCCGTTCAACTCGGCCTATTTCGAGCATGCGTTTCTCGCCCAGCAAATGGGGGTCGAGCTGGTGGAAGGGCAGGACCTGTTCGTGCGCGACGGCTTCGTCTACATGCGCACCACGGCCGGGCCGCGCCGGCTCGACGTCATCTACCGCCGCATCGACGACGCCTATCTCGATCCGCTCGCCTTCCGCGCCGACTCCATGCTCGGCGTGCCCGGGCTGCTGTCGGTCTATCGGCAGGGCAACGTCATCCTGGCCAATGCCATCGGCACCGGCGTCGCCGACGACAAGTCTATCTACCCCTATGTGCCGGAGATGATCCGCTTTTATCTGGGCGAGGAGCCGATTCTCAACAACGTCCCGACCTGGCAATGCCGCAAGGAAGACGATCTCGCCTACGTGCTCGCCCATCTGCCCGAATTGGTGGTCAAGGAGGTTCACGGCGCAGGCGGCTACGGCATGCTGGTCGGCCCTGCCGCCAGCACACGCGAGATCGCCGAGTTCCGCGAACGCCTGGTCGCGGATCCGGGCAACTATATCGCCCAGCCGACGCTGGCCCTGTCCAGCTGCCCGACCTTCGTCGAAGCCGGCATCGCACCGCGCCACATCGATTTGCGCCCATTCGTCCTGTCCGGACGCGAAATCACCATGGTCGCAGGCGGTCTGACCCGGGTCGCCCTCAAGGCCGGTTCGCTGGTGGTCAATTCGTCGCAGGGCGGCGGGACCAAAGATACCTGGGTACTGGAAGCGCCCTGACCCTCATTGTTCGGAGAAACGCCATGCTGTCTCGTACCGCAGCCCAGCTCTACTGGATGTCGCGTTATCTGGAACGAGCTGAAAATCTGGTTCGTATGCTGGATGTCGCGCATACGCTTTCGCTGCTGCCGCAATCGCGCAGCGCCGCCGCCGAATGGTCGGCCCCCCTCGTCGTCACCGGGGTGCTCGAGGATTTCACCGCGCGCGGCACCCCCCTTACCACCGGCCATCTGATCGACTATATGGCGCTCGACCAGGCAAACCCGGCGTCGATTCTCGGCTGCCTGAAAGCCGCGCGCGAGAATGCCCATGCCGTGCGCGGACAGATCACTGCAGAAATGTGGGAGGCCATCAACACGACCTGGCTCGAGGCGCGCGAGCGCCAGCAACGCGGGATCACCAGCGTCAGCGAATTCTTCGACTGGGTCAAGGAACGCTCGCACCTGTTCCGCGGCGCCACCTATGGTACGCTGCAACGTAACGATGCCTATTGCTTCATCCGCCTCGGCACCTTTATCGAGCGGGCGGACAACACCGCGCGTATGCTGGACGTGCGTGCCAAACTGATTGCGCCCGAACACGCCGAAAGCGCCCGCGACTACTATGCGTGGAGCGCGCTGCTGCGCGCACTGTCCGCCTTCGAGGCCTACCATGCCGCTTTCCGCGACACGCTGGAAGGAAGGCGCGTAACGGAACTGCTGGTCTTGCGCCCCGATGTGCCGCGCAGCTTGCGCGCCTGCTGCGACGAGATCCGCGCCATACTGCCGCAGATCGAGACGCGCGGCAGCGACAACGACCCCGGGCGCACGGTCAAGATGCTCGCGGAGAAGCTGGCGATCCGGCTTAAATACTGCAACGTCGACGAAGTGCTGCAGCGCGGGCTGCATGTTTTCCTGTCCGAATTTCTCGATGAGGCTCACCGCCTGGGCGAGTCCATCCGTACCGCCTATCTGGAAACAGTCTGAGAGTCCGCGATGAAACTGACCATAGAACACGAAACCCACTACCAGTACGGTACGGCAGTCACGCGCAGTACGCAGTATCTGCGCCTGACCCCGCGTCCGTCTCCGTTGATCAAGGTGCACGACTGGCAGCTCGACCTGCCGGGATCGGTCGTGCCGGGCATCGATGCGTATGGCAATGTCTTGCATGTGATGACGCTGGATCAGCCGCACAGCTCGATCCGCCTTGTCGCCAGTGGAGTCGTTGAAACACGCGATGACATCGGCACGCCGCATGAAGCCGGTGCCTTGCCGGTGGCGCTGTTCCTGCGCCCCAGCGATCTGACGCGTGTCGACGCCCCGCTGGCCGATTTCGCCGACGGCTTTGCCGCCGATGTCGGCGCACAATGCGGCGCAGGCCTGGAACGGCTGGCGCAGGAATTGCGCCTGCGCATGCCCTTCACGCCTGGTGTCACCCACTCGCTGACCAGCGCCAGCGAAGCGTTCTCCGCCGGGCTTGGCGTGTGCCAGGATCACAGCCATGTCTTCCTCGCCTGTGCCCGCCGCCTCGGCGTTCCGGCCCGCTACGTCAGCGGCTATCTTGCGACCGACCGCAGCCATGTAGACAGCCATGCCTGGGTCGAGGTGTGGCGCGATGACGCGTGGTGGGGCATGGATATCAGCAACGGTTGTCTGACCGACGGGCACTATGTGCGCCTCGCCATCGGCCATGACTATCAGGACGCCTGCCCGGTACGCGGGGTCCGCCTCGGCGGGGGCGAAGAAGCGCTCTCGTCGCAGGCCATCGTCTCGCACGACGAACAATAGCCAAGAAGACGCCAGCGACGGGAAGGGCCGGCCGGTCTTTCCCAGCCGCCTCTTCATGCGAAGCTTTCGTCCGGCACGCCCCCTGCCCCCTCATCGCAGTCGACAGCGCCAGCCGCGACGTGAACGGCTTGCCCCCCGAAACGCCTGACCGCCCCTGCCCGACCGAACCCGCCGCGGCTGCGCAAGGCGCGCATCGTCGTCGTTGCATCATCGGAAACGGGGAACGGGATACGGCAGGGCCGCGCTTGCGGAATCGTGGCGGCAGGACATGCGCCCCGCGTACGACGGCTGCAGGCGCAGGCCTGCCGTTCGGCCATCCGGGACAAACAGGATACCGCACCGCGCCAAGCCTTCTGCCGCACGGCGATATCGTTGATAATTTTGAGCTGTTAGCGCTAACACAAAAAAAATGGGCCAGCTACAGTGGCTGGCCCAACAACGCTCGTTATGGGAGATTACAGAGAGACAACGTATGCCGCCCACACAGCACACGGATAGAACAAGGTTTGCTACAATCGCGACCATGGCCGCGCGTACAGCGAATTCTTTAACCCGCTTGCATATAACATGCGGGGCAGTGAACTACCCGATCCGGCGCGCGCTCAAACACGCTGAATCGGCCATGCAGTCAACCTGGCCAGAGCACCGCCGACACTGTCAAACTTTTCAGCATCGAGCTGGCACACCTGGCAGGCACCGACCGCTCAGTAGCTTGCCGCCCGCGGACCACACTCCGGTTGACGCTCGGTACGGGGGTTACCTTACGTCTCTTCATGTGTCCGACGGAGCGGAAGCGGCCTGAGTAACACAACACAACACAAGGAGTAAGCTGAGTATAGCGAGGCTGCTTCCATTCAAAAAATGAATTAAAATCATCTATTCAGTTCCACATGGGAATGAGTCACATGGATATTCGAGCCCTTCGCTATTTTGCCGAAGTCGTACGCCAGCAAAGCTTCACCCGCGCGGCCGACGCCCTTTTCGTCACCCAGCCGACCATCAGCAAGATGATGAAGCAGCTGGAAGAAGAACTCGGCCTGCCCCTGTTCATTCGCGACGGACGCCACTTCCGCCTGACCGATGCGGGCAAGGTCGCCTTCGCACGCGGACAGGATGTCTTGGGGGCAATGTCGCGCCTGCGCACCGAACTCTCCGACCTGGCCGCGCTGTCGCACGGCGAACTGGTGGTCGGCCTGCCGCCCATGGCTGGCGGCGCCTTCGTCACCCCGGTCGTCAGCGCGTTTCGCGAGCGTTATCCCAATATCGAACTGACCATGGTCGAAGACGGCGCCCGCTCGATCGAGAGCAGCGTCAAATCCGGCCAGCTCGAAGTGGGGGTCGCCGTGCTTCCCCTCGACAGCGAAGTCTTCGACCACCTGGCCTTCGCGCGCGACCCCCTGTGCCTGGTCGCACCCGCCGGCTCGCGCTGGCAAGGCCGCAAATCGGTCAAGCTTGACGAGCTCGCCGACGAGCCCATCGTGTTCTACCCCGAAGAGTTCTCGCTGACCACGCGCATCCTCGAAGGCTTCGCCCGCATCGGAAAGCCTATCCATATCGCCGGTCGCAGCGCACACTGGGACTTCATCGTCGCCATGGTCCAGTCGCGGCTCGGCATCGCGCTATTGCCGCAGATCGTGGCAAGCCGGCTCGAAGGCTTGCCCTTCGACGTGGTGCAGCTCGACGAAGACCGCATCGTCTGGCACCTGGCGGTCATCTGGCAAAAAAATGTCTACTTGTCGCACGCCGCGCGCGCCTGGATCGACCTCACGCGCGAAGTGCTGGGTGAATTGAAATGAACCGAATCGCTAGCGTGCTGCGTATCGCGCTGCTGGGCGGCCTGCTGCTGCTCGCCGCCTGTGGCGTGATGCAGTTGAAAAAACCGCAAATCGGCGTCGTCGACATCGTTCCGGCCCATTCGACCTTGCTGGAACAGAATTTCGACGTCACCTTGCGCGTGCAGAACCCGAACTCGCGCGCCCTGAGCGCGCAAGGGCTGTCCTTTGAAGTCCACGTCGATGGCGATACGCTCGCCACGGGCGTCAGCAGCCAGCCGATCTCGGTTCCGGCGCTGAGCGACGGGCTGGTGAAGATTCAGTTGCATACCACTCTCGCGACCTGGTTCAAACACCTCAATGCGATACTGCAGTCTGGCAACGGCGAGATAGGCTACCAGATCGTCGGTCATCTGGACGGCCTGGAAGGACTCGGCAGCGTGCCGTTCAAGAGCGAGGGCAAGTGGAAGCTGCCAGCCGCGCTACGCGGCCAATGACACATCGTTTATCAATAAAAATTTATTGACTAACGATATGATAGCGCCTAAGCTGGGCTTAATTTCCCAGTGAGGAGTTACGTCATGCCCGCAAGCCTTGTCCCGATCGAGCGCTTCAGCCAGCGGCTGTATCTGGCCTTCTGGCTGTTGTTGCTCTCTGTCCCCCTGCTGTTTGCCGCCAACTGGTTTCTATTGGCCTCTCCCTCCCTGCCGGGAGCGATGTCGAATTGCCCGACACCACAACTGACCCCCTATCAGCGCGTCGCCGGCTTTGCCAGCGGGCTGCCGCTTCAACTGCTGGTGATGGCCGCCATCTGGCAATTGCTGCGGCTGTTCGATCTGTACCGCAAGGGCAGCTTTTTCTCGCTGCGCCATACCGCCAGCCTGCGCCGGCTGGGCGGCCTGTTCATTGCCTCGGTCGCCTTGTCGCCGCTCTCCGATGCCCTGCAATCGCTGGCGCTGACATGGCGCAACCCGCCAGGCCAGCGCGAGATCAGCTTCGGCCTGGGCAATGTCGAAGTCATGTTGCTGTTCCTTGGCCTGGCGCTGCTGGCCATCGCCCATGTGATGGAAATGGCGCGCCGGCACTACGAAGACAACAGCCTGACGGTCTGAAAGACAACAGCAATGAGCATCGCGATAAAACTGGACCGGCTGCTGCTCGGACGCAAGATGCGGATGGGCGAACTGGCACGACTCATCGACATCACCGAAGCCAATCTGTCCATACTGAAAAACGGCAAGGCGCGGGCGATCCGCTTTTCCACGCTGGAAGCGATCTGCCGCGTGCTCGATTGCCAGCCCGGAGACATTCTCGCCTTCGAAGACGACGGGCAGCGCGGCCCCCAGGCCTGAGCGCCGCTCCGGGTGTTCAGGGCAGCGGACAGCGGTTGTCGCGCCGGTAGTCGACCACGCGCAGCCGTCCGGCGACGATGGCCTCGCGGGCGGCATTCAGGCGGTGCTCCCAGGGCGGCCTTTCGGCTCGCGCGAGCACGCTCCCGCCGTTGCCGAATGGTTTCACCGCGCCGGTGTGGTCCGGATAGTACTGAGCCTGGGCGCCTATGGTGTCTACTACAGCAGCGACGGAGAGGCCGGCTGGATGGATGCCCTGCCGGTCGACGTGGTCAGTGTCAACGGTGCCGGCGATGCATTGATGGCCGGGCTCGCCTACGGTTTCTTGCATGCCATCCCTTTCGTCGATACCGTGCGTTTCGCACTGGCTTGTGCAGCGATGACGCTGACCTGCCACGACAACTGCCACCCGCATCTGTCCGCAGCCGCGGTCGGGGCACTGCTGCAGCGCACTGCCGCGGGCACGATGGCGGATGGCCGGGCGGTCGCCCTACCCCCTGCCGCATGACATACGCGTACAGCGTCACGTTCATGACAACGCCCCGCATGCGGGGCGTTGTCGTTTTCGACTCAGGCAAGGCACTTACAGCTGGAAGCGGGCGAACGCATCCTGCATCGCACGCGCGACCGAGCCCAACTGCCCCAGCGTATCGCGCGCGTGCTGAAGCATCGCATCCGTGGTCAGGATTTCATTGTTGATGGATTCGGTGCTCTGCGCCATCGAGGTCGCCGCGTTATGCTGCTCGCGCGTCGACAGGGCGATAGCGCCGATGTTATCGATCACCTGGCGCATGCCGCTCGAAATCTTCTCCAGGTGCCTGCGCGCCTCGTTAGTCATGGCGGCGCCCGAATCGACCGCCGTGACCGTCTGCTGCATGTTCGACACCGTGCGGCTGGTCTCGCCGATGATGCTTTCGACCATGGCGGTGATTTCAACGGTCGCCTTGCCGGTACGCTCGGCCAGCTTGCGCACCTCGTCGGCCACGACGGCGAACCCGCGTCCCTGCTCGCCTGCGCGCGCCGCCTCGATGGCGGCGTTCAAGGCCAACAGATTGGTCTGATCGGCGATATCGCTGATCACCAGGGTGATCTTGCTGATTTCATGCGAACGCTGCTCCAGCGAACCCAGCAAGCCGGCCAGTTCGGCCACCGAACTCGATGAATGGCTGATCTCGGCACTGATGCGTTCCATCTTGCCGGCACTGGCGTCGGTATCGTCACCGGCGGTACGGGCCAGTTCATCGGTACTGTTGGCCGCATCCGCGATATGCGCAATGCTGACCGTGACCTGCTCGATCGCCGCGGCATTGGTGCTGGAGATATCGGCCAAGGTGTTCGAGCGCACGGCCACCTCGTCGACGGTACGGCTGACGTCGATCACGCCTTCGCTCAGGCTCACGGCTTCGGTACGCAGCTGTTGGAACATGGTATTGAGGCTGCCGACGAAACTATTGAAGGCCGCCGCGGTTTCGGCCACCTCGTCGTTGCCGACGACCTCGATGCGGCGCGTAAGATCGCCTTCGCCCTGCGCAATTTCACGCATACCGTCACGCACCAGCAACAGCCCGCCCAACAGATGGCGTAGATAGACGGTCGTCGTCGAGGCCACCAGGACCAGGATGGCGAGCGCCGCGCCGGAAACCAGCATGACCAGCCGCGACAAGGGCGCATCGACCTCGGCCTTGTCGGCGGCGACGCCAAGCACCCAGTCGCTGCCCGCCAGCGCCGTGAGCTTCAGCAGATAACCATGTCCCTGGATGTCGACCGCGCCGGCATGACCATCGTCCAGCAGCGCTTGCACGCGCGTGGAATCGAGCGCGGGGGCGAGATCGCTCACGGGTTTGAGTTCAAACCCGGGCTGCGGATAGGCGATGATCTTGCCATCGCGCGTCATCAGGAAGGCGTGGCCACTGCCGGCCAGCTTGGTGCTCAGCACCGCGCGCGTCATATCGCCGATCATGATGTCGCCGCCGATGACTTTCTGATCGCTGATCTTGCGCGCCAGGGTCACGACCAGCTCTTTGATTTCGGCGCTGGCCGCCTTATACGGCGTGGTAACGATCACATCGCCGCTTCCCTGCGACTGCGCCTGCTTGAACCAGCCGCGCGAGGCCGGATCATATTCGGGCGTCGGCTTTTTCTTGCCCGGAATCGAGTACACCATGTCTTTGCTCGCGGCATCGCCGACATAAAGCTGGGTGAAGCCGCCGGCATCGGCCAGCGATTGCAGCGCCGGCACCGGATCGGCATCCGCCGCGCGCTTGAACGCCGCGTTGATCACGGCGCGGTGCCCGCTCAACCACTGCGTAATCAGCAAGGACTGGCTGCTGGAAACCTGATCCAGCTCGGCCTGGACATCCTGATACGCCATGGCTTTCAGATTCAGGCTGGCAATCACCGTCACACTGACGATGCCCAGCAGCATGGCCAGAACGATCAGGAAAGAAAGCTTGCTTCGTATTGTTCGCATTGTGTCCAAATTCCAGATTTTGTGAACGCATTATCCCATATTGCGTCTCTTATCTATAACGTCGAAATATGACAATTCAACATGAGTCCATGTTTTAGTTTTTATTTCAAAGGCTTGAATAAAAAAAGCCGCCGTCCCGGCAGGACAGCGGCTCTGTTGGGCAATGGCGCCTTACGCCATGCCCTTGCTCTTCAGCAGGTCCAGCATGGTCGTACCCAGCTCGGCCGGGCTGCGCGTGTAGGCGATTCCGGCTTTTTCGAAAGCCAGAAATTTTTCTTCGGCGGTACCCTTGCCGCCTGAGATGATCGCCCCCGCATGGCCCATACGCTTGCCCTTGGGCGCGGTGACGCCCGCGATATAACCGACGACAGGCTTGGTCACATTGGAGCGGATGAATTCGGCGGCTTCTTCTTCCGCCGTGCCGCCGATCTCGCCGATCATGATGATGGCTTCGGTTTCCGCATCGTCCTGGAACAATTGCAGCGCATCGATGTGGTTGGTTCCGGCGATAGGATCGCCGCCGATGCCGATGCAAGTGGACTGGCCCAGGCCCAGACGCGTGGTCTGCGCAACGGCCTCGTAGGTCAGTGTGCCGGAGCGGGATACGATGCCGATACGACCGCGCAGATGGATATGCCCGGGCATGATGCCGATCTTGCACTCATCGGGCGTAATCACTCCAGGGCAGTTCGGCCCGATCAGGCGCACGCCGCCGGTCGTTTCGATGTAGCGCTTGGCCTTGAGCATGTCCAGCGTCGGCACGCCCTCGGTGATGCATACGATCAATTCGACGCCGGAATCGACCGCTTCGACGATGGAGTCCAGCACGAACGGGGCCGGAACGAAAATCACCGATGCGTTGGCACCGGTTTCGCGCACCGCCTGCTTCATGGTATTGAATACCGGCTTGCCCAGATGCAGGCTGCCGCCCTTGCCCGGGGTAACGCCGCCCACAATCTGCGTGCCATAGGCCAGGCACTGTTCGGCGTGGAAGGTGCCGTTCTTGCCGGTGAAACCCTGAACCAGCACTTTGGTGTCTTTGTTTACAAGTACGCTCATTATTTGACTCCTGTGTTGGTCAGGCCTTGACGGCGGACACGATCTTCTGGGCCGCATCGGACAGGCCGTCGGCGGGGATCAGGGCCAGGCCCGACTTGGCGAGCAGGGCGGCACCGGCTTCGGCATTGTTGCCTTCCAGGCGCACCACCACCGGCACGGTGACATTGACTTCCTTCACCGCAGCGATGATGGCTTCCGCGATCATGTCGCAGCGCACGATGCCGCCGAAGATATTGATCAGCACACCCTTCACCGAAGGATCGGCAAGAATCAGCTTGAACGCTTCGATCACCCGTTCCTTGGTGGCGCCGCCGCCGACATCGAGAAAATTGGCAGGCTGGCCGCCATACAGCTTGATGATGTCCATGGTCGCCATGGCCAGGCCGGCGCCGTTGACCATGCAACCGATATTGCCGTCCAGCGCGACATAGTTGAGATCGAATTCGGACGCTTTGAGTTCGCGTTCGTTTTCCTGACTCTTGTCGCGTTGCGCGGCCAGTGCGCCATGACGGAACAGCGCGTTGGAATCGAGATTGATCTTGGCGTCGACGCAGGCCAGCTCGCCATTGGCGCGCAGCGCCAGCGGGTTGACTTCGAACAGTGCGAAATCGTTTTCGACGAAAGCACGATAGGCGCCCAGCATCAGCTTGGTAAAGGCGGCGATCTGATCGCCCGCCAACCCCAGCGCAAAAGCGACTTCGCGCGCCTGGCACGGCTGCATGCCGACCAGGGGGTCGACTGTAACCTTGAGGATTTTTTCCGGCGTTTCCGCAGCGACCTTTTCAATCTCGACGCCGCCTTCGGTGGAGGCCATGAAGGTCACACGGCGGCTGCTGCGGTCGATGACGGCGCCCAGATACAACTCGCGCTCGACCGGGTACATGTCTTCGCACACCAATACCGAATTGACCGGCTGCCCGGCCGCATCGGTCTGATAGGTCACCAGATGCCGACCTATCAGCGCGGAGGCGACGTCGGCCGCTTCGGCACGGCTCTTGACCACTTTGACTCCGCCTGCCTTGCCGCGGCCGCCGGCGTGGACTTGCGCCTTGACGACGGCAAACTTGCCGCCGAGTTGGTCGAATGCCGCAGCCGCCTCTTCAGCGCTGGAGGCCAGAATGCCCTGTTGCACAGGCAGGCCGTACTTGGCCAGCAGCTCTTTGGCTTGGTATTCGTGCAGGTTCATCTAACTATTCCTTTCGATGGAATGAACGCCGGTCCCGGGACCGGCGTCGGCTATCCGTATGGGTTGCGCCCGCGTCACCCGTGCAAGGCGCGTTTATCGACCGCCAGCGCCGCTTCGTGCAGCACTTCGGACAAACTGGGATGGGCATGCACGGTGCGGGCAACATCTTCGCTCGACGCCTTGAATTCCATCGCCAGCACCGCTTCGGCGATCAGCTCCGACGCCATCGGCCCGATCACATGCACGCCGAGAATACGGTCGGTCTTGGCATCGGCAAGAACCTTGACATTGCCCTGCGCCTGTCCGAGGCCCAGAGCGCGGCCGTTCGGGGCAAAGCTGGACGAGCCCTTGCGGTACTCGACTCCCGCCGCCTTCAATTGCTCTTCGGTCTTGCCGACCCAGGCGATCTCGGGCGAAGTGTAAATCACCCACGGGATGCTGTTGAAATCGAGATGCGGCTTCTGGCCGGCGATGCGCTCGGCGACCGCCACTCCCTCTTCCGAGGCCTTGTGTGCGAGCATGGGCCCGCGCACGACGTCGCCAATGGCCCAGACATTGGGCAGGCTCGTGTGGCAGAACTCGTCAACCATGACAAAGCCGCGTTCGTCGAGTTTGAGGCCGGCCGCATCCGCACCCAGCCCCTCGGTATTGGGCACCCGCCCGACCGCCACGATCAGCTTGTCGACCTTCAGCGTTTCGGCCTTGCCGTCCTGTTCGTAGCCGATGGCGAGATCACGCCCGCGCTTGAGCGCGCCCAACTTGACGCCGAGGCGGATATCGAGCCCCGAATCGCGTGTCAGGGTCTTGAACGCCTCCTTGGCCAGCTGCGCGTCGGCGGCCCCCAGGAAGGTCGGCGCGGCTTCCAGTATGGTCACTTCCGACCCCAGCCGCTTCCACACCGACCCCATTTCCAGTCCGATGACGCCCGCCCCGATAACCCCGAGACGCTTGGGAACGGCGGTCAGCGCCAGAGCCCCCGCGTTATCGAGAACCGTGTCGTTATCGACGTCGAAGCCCGCCAGCGGGCGGGGGGGCGAGCCGGTCGCGACAATGACGTGCCCGGCTTCCACGAGCTCGACCGCATCGCCATTCCGGACCTCGATCTGCCATTTTTCCTGCTGGCGGCCGAGCAGACGTCCGACGCCGTGAAGACTCGCGACCTTGTTCTTCTTGAACAGAAAGGCCACGCCCGTGGTCAATTTGCTCACGATACCGTCCTTGCGGGCGATCATCGCGGCCGCGTCGAACTGGCTACCCTTGACCGTAATGCCGTGCGCAGCGAAATCATGCGTAAGCGCATGGTAGTTCTCCGAAGACTGCAACAGGGCCTTGGATGGGATGCAGCCTACATTGAGGCAGGTCCCGCCAAGCGCAGGCTTGCCGTCAGCGCCCTTGAAAGCATCGATGCAGGCCGTGGACAGGCCCAGTTGCGCCGCGCGGATGGCGGCGATATAACCGCCAGGCCCCGCGCCGATCACGACTACGTCAAACTGTTGACTCATTGCACTCCCCTATTTGGCGACGCCCAGCATCTGCAGTACGCCGTAAGCGATCATCACCACGCCTATGGCCAGGCGGGAATAACGGGAAAATACCGCCCCCGGCACATCGCGGCGGCGGGTGAACCCCAATACCAGCATCAACACACCGCCGCCGATAAACAAAGGGCCGTACCAGGATTCGGGAATCATTGCATGTTCCGGGTAAAACCGCCGGGGCGAACCCCGGCGTCGATTACAAATCGAGAATCAGCCGTGCCGGATCCTCGAGCAGATCCTTGATCGTTACCAATGCCAGGACCGCTTCGCGTCCATCAATGATACGGTGATCGTAGGACAGCGCCACATACATTACCGGACGCACGACGACTTGGCCGTTTTCCACCCAGGCACGTTCCTTGGTGGCATGCATGCCGAGAATGGCCGATTGCGGCGGATTGATGATGGGCGTCGACATCATGGAGCCGAAGGTGCCGCCGTTGGTGACAGAGAATGTGCCTCCGGTCAGATCATCGAGCGACAGCTTGCCTTCGCGCGCCTTGACCGCGAAATCGGCGATCTGCTTTTCGATTTCGGCGATCGACATGCGATCCGCATCGCGCAGGATGGGAACCACCAAGCCGCGCGGACTGCCGACGGCGATGCCGATGTCGAAGTAGCCGTGGTAGATGATATCGTTACCGTCGACCGAGGCGTTGACCACCGGGAATTTCTTCAGCGCCGCGACGACGGCCTTGACGAAAAAGGACATGAAGCCGAGCTTGACGCCGTGCTCCTTCTCGAACTTTTCCTTGTAGCGAGTGCGCAGATCCATCACCGGCTTCATATTGACTTCGTTGAAGGTGGTGAGGATCGCATTGGTCTGCTGCGACATGATCAGGCGTTCGGCAACGCGCTGGCGCAGGCGCGACATCGGCACTCGCTGTTCCGGTCGATCGGCGAAAATGGCTGCGGCATTGGGGGTGGCAGGCGTGCTGGCCAGCGCGCCACCGGCAGAAGGCGCCGCGGCGGCCAGTACCGGACCGGCCTGAACCGGAGGCCGCGCATCGAGCGCCGCTTTTACATCTTCCTTGAGCACGCGACCGCCACGGCCGCTGCCGGCCACGGCCGCGACATCGACTCCGCTTTCGGCGGCCAGCTTGGCCGCCGCCGGCATCGCGACGGCCGCAGCGGGGGCCGTGACAACCGCCGCCGCTGCCGGAGCCGCGGTTTGTACCGTACCCGCCTGCGCCTCGGTATCCAGCGTCGCCAGCAATTGCCCCGACACGACGGTTGCGCCATCGTCGGCGACGATGGAGACGATGACCCCGGCCTGCGGCGCCGGCAGCTCCAGCACGACCTTGTCGGTTTCGAGGTCGATCAGGTTTTCGTCGCGCTTGACAAACTCCCCTACCTTCTTGTGCCAGGTCATCAAAGTGGCCTCGGAGACCGATTCCGGCAACTGCGGGACTTTAACTTCAATCAGCATGTTCTTCTCCATGACGGAACTCCCCCGGGAGCCCCTCTCTTCTCTGTCCGTCTAGCGCGCGAAGGTGAGCGCGTCTTCGATAAATGCCTTGAGCTGAGCGACATGCTTGCTCATATACCCGACAGCGGGCGACGCGGACGATGGCCGTCCGGCGAAATTCAAGACCTGCTTGGGCGAGAGCAGCCCCTCCACGCGGTGGCGGATTTGATACCACGCCCCCTGGTTTTTCGGTTCTTCTTGTACCCACATCACGTCCTTGACCTGCGAGAAGCGCGCAAGCTCGGCCGCCAGCTGCTCGGTCGGGAACGGATACAGCTGCTCGATGCGCACGATGGCGATATCCTTCTCCAGCTCGCGATCGCGGCGCGCATTGAACAGATCGTAATAAACCTGTCCTGCGCACAGCAGCACGCGCTTGACCTTCTTTGGCTCCTGCACGGCCGTATCGCCGATCACGGGCCGGAAGCTGCCGGTCGTCAGCGCCTCGATCGGGCTCATCGACTCCTTGAAACGCAACAGGCGTTTGGACAGGAAGATGATCAGCGGCTTGCGGTAGGGGCGCAGCACCTGACGGCGCAGCATATGGAACATTTGCGCGGCCTCGGAAGGCATCACCACCTGGATATTATGTTCGGCGCAGAGTTGCAGCCAGCGCTCGACCCGGGCCGACGAGTGCTCGGGCCCCTGCCCGTCGTAGCCGTGCGGAAGCAGCAGGGTCAAACCCGACAGACGCCCCCACTTGGTCTCGCCGGAGGTGATGAACTGGTCGATCGCCACCTGAGCGCCGTTGGCGAAGTCGCCGAACTGGGCCTCCCAGATCACGAGTTGGTCCGGTGCAGAGCAGGCATAGCCATACTCGTAAGCCAGCACCGCCTCTTCGTTGAGGATGGAGTCGATGACCAGGAAGTCGCCCTGGTTTTCCGACATATTACGCAAGGGAACGTAGACGCCCTGGTCCCAGCGTTCGCGATTCTGGTCGTGCAGCACCGAATGGCGGTGCGAGAAGGTGCCCCGCCCGGAATCCTCGCCCGACAGGCGGACGCGATAGCCGCTGGTCACCAGCGAAGCATAGGCAAGCGTCTCGGCCATGCCCCAATCGACATTCTGCGTGCCGGCAGCCATCGCGCGGCGCGCATTCTGGACTTTTTCCACGGTCGGATGCAGCTTGAACCCGGCCGGTACCGCCGTGAACTTCTCGGTCAGGCGCACGATATCGGCCTGCGGCAGCGAGGTGTCGGTCGGGTGCGCCCAGTGGGTGCCGACATAGGCGCTCCAGTCGAGCGCGTGCTCGCGCTTGTAATTGGTCAGCGCGGTCTGCTCGACGTGCTCGCCCTTGTCCAGTGCGTCGCGATACGCGCGGATCATCGCTTCGGCATCGGCCGCCGTCAGCACCCCCTCGCTCACCAGGCGTTCGGCGTACAGGGTGCGCACGCCCGGATGCTTGGCGATTTTCTTGTACATCATCGGCTGCGTCAGGAAGGGATCGTCGCCCTCGTTGTGCCCGAGCTTGCGATAGCAGATGAGGTCGATGACGACGTCTTTCTTGAACCGCATACGGTAATCGAGCGCGATCTCGGTAACGAAGCAGACCGCTTCAGGATCGTCGCCGTTGACGTGGAAAATCGGCGCATCGACCATCTTGGCGACGTCGGTGCAATAGAGAGTCGACCGGATATCGCGGTTGTCGGAGGTGGTGAAACCGACCTGGTTGTTGATCACCAGGTGAATCGTGCCGCCGGTGCCATAACCGCGTGTCTGCGACAAATTGAACGTGCCCTGATTGACGCCGAGGCCGGAGAAGGCAGAATCGCCATGGATCAGCACGGCCACCACCTGACGCCGTTCGCTATCGCCACGCCTTTCCTGGCGAGCGCGCACCGAGCCTTCGACCACCGGATTGACGATTTCGAGGTGGGAAGGATTGAATGCCAGCGAGACATGCATCGGACCGTTCGGCGTCGGAATGTCGCTGGAGAAGCCCATGTGGTATTTCACGTCGCCCGAAGCCAACGCCGTGGCGGCCTTGCCTTCGAATTCGGCGAACAGATCGCGCGGCAGCTTGCCCAGCGTGTTGACGAGAACATTGAGTCGGCCACGATGGGCCATGCCGATGATCAGTTCTTCGACCCCGAGGCGGGTGCCGTTCAGAATCAGATGCTCGAGCGAAGCAATCGCGCTTTCGCCGCCTTCCAGCGAAAAGCGCTTCTGCCCGACATATTTGGTATGCAGGTAGCGTTCCAGCGTTTCGGCGGCAGTGATCTGTTTCAGGATGCGGCGCTTGGTCGCGGCATCGTAACGCGGCGTCGACAGTTCACTTTCGAAACGCTGCTGCACCCAGAGTTTCTCTTCCGAGTTCGCAATATGCATGAACTCGATGCCGATATTGCCGCAATAGGTCTGTCTGACGCGCGCCAGTATCTCGGACAAGGGCAGGCGGTCGGGGCCGATCAGCGTGCCGGTATTGAATTGCAGCGCCATATCGGCGTCGGTCAGACCGTGAGCGGCGAGCTCGAGCTCGGGAACCGGCTTCTGGTCCATGCGGTGCAGCGGGTCGAGATTGGCCTGGCGCGAGCCGAGTACGCGGTGCGCGGCGATCAGCTTGAGCGCGCCGACCTGCTTCTGCATCGAACTGAACTCGGCCGCCGGGCTGGTCCGCTGTCCGGGCGACGGTTTTTTCGCCAGCTGGATAAATGATTCCTGAATCGGCAGGTGGGGAACATCGCGCTCGGCTGCGCCCGGCGCCTGCGCGAGCCGGTCGAAATAGTGGCGCCACTCGTCGGTCACCGTGGCCGGATCAGCGAGGTACTGTTCGTACAATTCCTCGATGAACGGTGCATTTCCACCGAACAGGTAGGAATGACTGTACATGGCTTGCATCATTGTTCAATCCTTCGTTGAGGTGTTTCAGCGTGCACAGAAACGCTCTGGCAAGGGGCGCCTTCCCTTGCCGGAGCGTGCGCGGCCGGGGCGTCCCGGCCGCGCGTCGCATCAGCCGCGCTTGTCGAGCGGCACGTAGTCGCGTCGCACCGAGCCGGTATAGAGCTGGCGCGGGCGGCCGATCTTCTGCTGCGGGTCCGAGATCATTTCGTTCCAGTGGCTGATCCAGCCGACGGTGCGGGCCAGCGCGAAAATCACGGTAAACATCGAGACCGGGATATCCAGCGCTGACAACACGATGCCGGAGTAGAAGTCGACGTTCGGGTAGAGCTTGCGTTCAACGAAATAGGGATCTTCCAGCGCGATCTTTTCCAGCGCCATCGCAAGCTTGAACTTGGGATCGTCGTGCAGCCCCAGCTCGGTCAGCACTTCATGGCAGGTCTCGCGCATGATGGCGGCACGCGGATCGTGATTCTTGTAGACGCGGTGGCCAAAACCCATCAGACGATAGCGCTTGTCCTTCACGCCCTGGATGAATTCCTCGATGTTGTCCTCGGAGCCGATCTCGTCGAGCATCTTGAGCACGGCTTCGTTGGCGCCGCCATGCGCGGGCCCCCACAAGCAGGCGATCCCCGCTGCGATGCAGGCGAACGGGTTCGCGCCGGACGAGCCGGCCAGGCGTACGGTCGAGGTCGACGCGTTCTGTTCGTGGTCGGCATGCAGGATCAGGATGCGATCGAGCGCGCGAACCAGCACCGGGTTGGGATCGTACGGTTCGCACGGCGTCGCGAACATCATGTGCAGGAAGTTCGCGCTATACGACAGATTGTTGCGCGGATACATGAACGGCGCACCGATCGAGTAGCGGAAACACATGGCCGCAATGGTCGGAATCTTGGAGATCAAACGGTACATCGCAACGCGGCGGTGCTCCGGATTGGAAATATCGAGGCTGTCCTGATAGAAAGCGGACAAGGCGCCGACCACACCCACCATCATCGCCATCGGATGCGAATCGCGACGGAAGCCCTTGAAGAAACTGGACAGCTGTTCGTGCACCATCGAATGATGCGAGATGATGTATTCGAACTGGGTCTTCTGCTCGGGCGTCGGCAACTCGCCGTACATCAGCAGATAGCAGGTCTCCAGATAGTCGGAGCTCTCCGCCAGTTGCTCGATCGGGTAGCCGCGGTAGTAGAGCTGCCCGAGATCCCCGTCGATGAAGGTGATCTTGGATTCGCAGCTGGCCGTAGCCAGATAGCCGGGATCGAAGGTGAACATTCCGGTCTTGGAAAAAGCCCGGATATCGACGACGTCCGGTCCCAGCGTTCCCTCCAGTACCGGCAGATCCTGGGTGCTTTTGCCATCGTTGTATGCGAGCGTCACATTGTGCTTGGTTTCCACGCTACTACTCCCAGTCAGGTTTATGGTCGTTGTAATCGTTGTTGTCGTAGCGCGCATCGTTCAGATCGCGCGCAGCATGTCCACGATTTCCATCAATTCCGGCGCGTCCAGATCGACCTTGCCGTTGACGACCTCAAGGAAGTCGGTGTCAGGCAGATCGAGCAGCGTCCGGTAGGCCAGCAACTGGTCGCCGGTCAAAGTATCGAAACGCCGCGCAAGGAAGCGTTCCAGCACCAGGTCCAGTTCCAGCAGACCGCGGCGCGAGCGCCAGCGCATCCGTTTCATTTCGACAGGATCGAAGTCGCTCATATCGCGCGCTTGACCATCAAGTCCTTGATCTTGCCGATGGCCCGGGTCGGATTCAGATGCTTCGGGCAGACGTCGACGCAATTCATGATGGTGTGGCAACGGAACAGGCGATAAGGATCCTCCAGATTGTCCAGCCGTTCGCTGGTCGCTTCATCGCGGGTGTCGGCGATGAAGCGGTAGGCGGCGAGCAGACCGGCCGGACCGACGAACTTGTCCGGATTCCACCAGAACGACGGGCAGGAGGTCGAGCAGCATGCGCACAAAATGCATTCGTACAGGCCGTCGAGCTCCTTGCGTTGCTCCGGAGACTGCAAACGCTCGCGCTCGGGACGCGGGCTGTCATTGATCACATACGGCTTGATCGAGTGGTACTGCTTGAAAAACTGCGTCATGTCGACGATGAGGTCGCGTATGACCGGCAGACCGGGCAACGGACGCAGCGTCACCGGCTGCGACAGGTCGGCGACATTAGTGATGCAGGCGAGCCCGTTCTTGCCGTTGATATTCATGGCATCCGAACCGCAGATGCCTTCGCGACAGGAACGACGGAAGGACAGGGTGTCGTCCATCGCCTTCAGCTTGTTGATGACATCGAGCAGCTTGATGTCCTTGGGCCCGAGCTCGATCTCGTAGTCCTGCATATACGGCTTGGCATCGGCCTCGGGGTTGTAGCGGTAGATCGAAAAACGAATGGTTGCCATGTCTGGTCTCCGGGCCGGTCAGAAGGTGCGCTCTTTCGGCGGAATATAGTCCACCGTCAGCGGGCGGGTATGCACCGGCTTGTATTCCATCCGGCGCCCTTCGCCGAAGAACAGCGAATGCTTCATCCAGTTTTCGTCATCGCGATGCGGGAAGTCGTCGTGAGCGTGGGCGCCGCGCGACTCCTTGCGCCCATCGGCCGCCACCAGGGTGGCCACCGCGATCTCGATCAGATTGTCCAGCTCCAGCGCCTCGGTGCGCGCGGTGTTGAACACCTTGGACTTGTCCTTGATCTGCGTGAACTTGGCGCGCTCGGCGACAGCGGCGATCTCTTCGACCCCCAGCGCCATATTGGCGGCGTTGCGGAACACCCCTGCCCGCGACTGTACGGTGCGCTGCATGGCCGCCCTCACCTCGGCCACGTCTTCGCCGCCGGTCTGGTTGTCGAGGCGCGCGATGCGCGCGAGCGACGGGCCGGCCGCATCGGCCGGCAACGGCTTCCAGTCGGGCATTTCGCCACGGATATAGTCAATCATATGGTCGCCGGCCGACTTGCCGAAGACCACCAGATCGAGCAGCGAGTTGGTGCCGAGGCGGTTGGCGCCGTGCACCGAGGCGCACGCGCACTCGCCGGCGGCGTAAAAGCCGTTGACGCGGGACTCGGGATCGCCGCCCTTGGGCATGACGACTTCGCCGCGCCAGTTGGTCGGAATCCCGCCCATCATGTAATGACAGGTCGGAATGACCGGAATCGGATCCTTGATCGGATCGACGCCAGCAAACTTGATCGCAATTTCACGGATACCCGGCAGGCGCTGATTGATGATGTCGGGGCCAAGATGGTCGAGCTTGAGCAGCACGTAGTCCTTGTGCGGACCGCAGCCGCGCCCTTCCAGCACTTCCAGTTCCATCGAGCGCGAAACGAAATCGCGCGGGGCCAGGTCCTTCAGATTGGGAGCATAGCGCTCCATGAAGCGCTCGCCGTCTGCGTTGAGCAGAATGCCGCCCTCGCCGCGCACCCCTTCGGTGATCAGAACCCCGGCACCGGCAACGCCGGTCGGATGGAACTGCCAGAACTCCATGTCCTCAAGCGGCAGGCCGGCGCGCACCGCCATGCCCAGACCGTCGCCGGTGTTGATGAAGGCATTGGTCGACGCCGAATAGATGCGGCCGGCGCCGCCCGTGGCAAACAGCACCGCCTTGGCGTGAAAGATGTAGATCTCGCCGGTTTCCATCTCCAGCGCCGTCACCCCGACGACGTCGCCATCGGCATCGCGAATCAGGTCCAGCGCCATCCACTCGACGAAAAACTGGGTATTCGCACGCACATTGCGCTGGTAGAGCGTATGCAACATGGCATGGCCGGTACGATCGGCCGCGGCACAGGCGCGTTGCACCGGCGTCTTGCCGTTGTGCTGGGTATGGCCGCCGAACGGGCGTTGATAGATCTTGCCGTTTTCCAGACGGTCGAACGGCATGCCGAAGTGCTCGAGCTCGATCACGGCCTCCGGCGCCTTGCGACACATATACTCGATGGCATCCTGGTCCCCCAACCAGTCCGACCCCTTGACGGTGTCGTACATATGCCATTCCCAGTGGTCTTCCTGCACATTGCCCAGCGAGGCGGAAATGCCGCCCTGCGCCGCCACCGTGTGCGAACGGGTCGGGAATACCTTGGACAGAACCGCGGTCTTGAGGCCGGATTCGGATAATTGCAGCGCCGCGCGCAAACCCGCGCCGCCGCCCCCTACGATGACTGCATCGAAACGACGAACAGGCACACCCATCACAGCCCCCAGACTACTTTGACGGAATAAATGAAACAGGCAACCAGCCACACCACGGTGAACGTATGCAGCAGAAGGCGGACGCCCGCACTCGTCACATAGTCCATCCACAGATCACGCATGCCGACCCAGGCATGCAGCAACAGGGCCAGTACAGTGGTCTGGGTCAGCACCTGAACCCAAGTCTGCGCAAACAGCGCCTTCCAGGTTTCGTAACCCGACGGCAACACCAGCAACAACAGTACCAGAGCCAGCGTGTAGACCAGCATGACCACGGCGGTCATGCGTTGCAGCAGCCAGTCGCGCAAGCCGTAGTGCGCGCCGACGACAATGCGGTTCACCATAGCGACACTCCCACGATCACAGTCAGGGCGATGCTCGCCGCCAGCACGGTCTTGGCCGTGGCGCGGGCGGTCGCGAGTTCCAGGCCGTGGTGCATGTCGAGGAACAGAAAGCGGATACCGGCACAGGCGTGATGCAGAAAAGCCCACAACAAGCCGAGCAGTATCAGTTTGACCAGCGGAAAGGCGACGACGGCGCGATAGGTCTCGAAAGAGTCGGCCGAGGACAATGAACCGTGCAAGAGATAAATCAGCAGCGGAATGGAAAAGAACAAGGCCACTCCGCTGGCCCGGTGCAGGATCGAGACGATGCCGGGCACCGGCAGCCTGATCTTGCCCAGATCCAGGTATTTCGGGCGTTGCTTCTGCATATGGCTTTCCTTGGATGTTTGTGAACCAGTCGGTTCTAACGGGCTCGTGACGTCAAGCCCCACAGCGCAACCGCCTCTTTTCTGATCGCGGGCGGTTTACGCTCCCGGCATGCCACATTGCTGAAATCCCCCACCAGCAATATGACTACTGAATTCTAGCAAATATTCCTGCTTCGGCCGGTCGAATAGCAGCTTCTATACTGCAGCGCACAAGGCGCCGCAGGAGTAGGCCGACTTGCCGGTCAGGCAGAAGCGCTGGCGCCATTCAACCGGCATGCCGTCCATCGAATGCGTGAGCCGCAACACCACCAGCACCGGCTGTTCCGCCATCGCGCCCAGCATGCCGGCTTCTTCGCGCGGCAGGCTCGCCGCCTGCATCTGCTCGGAGCCGATACGGACGCGTACGCCAAAACGGCGCTGCAGGGTGGCGTACACGCCGCCGCTCTGACGGATCCAGCGCGCGTCCATGCCTTCGAATGCCTCTTCGGGCAGGTAGGCGTCGTCCAGCGCAGCCACCTGCGATCGCTGTCTCCACAGCAGACGAACGCGAAACAAGGGAGCCCCGCGTCGAATCTGTAGCGCCCGCGCTACATCTTCTCCGGCATGGACACGCGAACAACTGAGCAGTTCCTGCGCCAGCGGCTCGGGTTTTCCTTCGAAATCGCCGGGAAAAACCAGGGCCGCCCGCCCCCAGTCGTCAACCGGATCGGCGACAAACGTGCCGCGCCCCTGCTGCCGGAAAAGCACCCCGGCCGCGACCAGATCGTTGAGCGCTTTACGCACCGTTCCTTGGCTGACGGCCATTTCGGACGCCAGCTCCCACTCGCTGGGCAGCGGCTCGGTCGACGACCATTCGCCCGCGCCGATGCGCAGCAAGAGCCGGGACTTGATCTGGGCATAAAGCGGCTGGCGCCGCAGCGGGTTCGTGTTCATCGCTTTCTGTTGTAACACCAAAAAAATCAAGCGTAAAGGTCAGTCTTATATAAGACACAAGACATGGTTGTTTTTTTCATCGGCCGCGCGTCATAATCATTTCACAGGCGTAATCCGACGCCCTGACAACGCTTGCGAAATGAATAAATCAGGACTACACCAACGGTACTGACAGGGCTGCGACACCATACGACAAGGAGAGTCACATGAAACAACCCGTTCGCGTCGCCGTAACCGGCGCGGCAGGCCAGATCGGCTACAGTCTGCTGTTTCGAATTGCCAGTGGCGACATGCTGGGCCACGACCAGCCCGTCATCCTGCAACTGCTCGATCTGCCGCAAGCCCAGGCCGCGCTCAAAGGCGTGATCATGGAGCTGGAAGACTGTGCGTTTCCGCTGTTGACCGCAGTCACCGCCAGCGACGATCCGAACGTGGCGTTCAAGGGGGTCAATATCGCGATTCTGGTCGGCTCGCGCCCGCGCTCCAAGGGGATGGAACGCAAGGACTTGCTGGAAGCCAACGGCGCCATCTTCACAGTACAGGGCAAGGCGCTCAACGATCACGCCGACCGCAAGGTCAAGGTGCTGGTCGTGGGCAACCCGGCCAACACCAACGCGTATATCGCGATGAAGAGCGCACCCGACCTCGACAACCGCCAATTCACCGCCATGTTGCGGCTCGACCACAACCGCGCGCTGACCCAGATCGCCCAGAAAGTGGGCAAGCCGGTCGCGTCGATCGAAAAACTGGCGGTATGGGGCAATCACTCCCCGACGATGTACGCCGACTACCGCTTTGCCTCTGCCGACGGCGTGAGCGTCAAGGCACAGATCGATGACGAAGCCTGGAATCGCGATATCTTCCTGCCCACCGTGGGCAAGCGCGGCGCCGCGGTGATCGAGGCGCGCGGACTCTCGTCGGCGGCATCGGCCGCCAACGCCGCCATCTGCCACATCCGCGACTGGTGGCTGGGCAGCAACGGTCAATGGGTCACCATGGGGATCCCCTCCGACGGCTCCTACGGGATTCCGGCCGGCGTGATGTACGGCTTCCCGGTTGTATGCGAGAATGGCGAGTATAGAATCGTGCAAGGTCTTGAAATCGATGCGTTCAGCCGCGAGCGCATGAATCTGACCCTGGCCGAGCTGGAAGAAGAACGCGCGACCATCGCGCCGCTTCTCGGCTGATTCGCAGAAATTGGTCCGGCCGTCGCCGTTCGCGGCGACGGCACACTGCCGAGCGCACCCTGCGGGTGCGCTTTTTGTGTTTCCACGGCGGCGCCTGCTTGGCGACGCCCTACCCTGAATTCATTGGAGTCAATACACATGATGGAAGTCGAAATCCTCAATCAGATCGCCGCCAGGATGGACGACCTGGCATCCCGTGCCACCGACATTCGGGGGTATCTTTGACTACGATGGCAAAAGAGACCGCCTGGAAGAAGTTGTACGCCTGAACGAAGACCCGGAAATCTGGAACGACCCCAAGCGTGCCCAGGACCTGGGACGCGAACGCAAGCAGCTTGAAGACGTCGTGCTGGTGCTCGATCGCATCGAAGGCACGATAGCCGACTGCCGCGAGCTGTTCGAAATGGGCCGCAGCGAAGAAGACGACGACACCATACTCGCGGTGCAGGCCGATATCGACGGCGTTGCCGCCGAAGTCGAACAACTCGAATTCCGCCGCATGTTCAACGACCCGATGGACCCGCGCCCCTGCTTCCTGGATATCCAGGCCGGCGCCGGGGGCACCGAGGCCCAGGACTGGGCCGGCATGCTGTTGCGCATGTATACGCGCTACGCCGAACGCCGCGGCTTCAAGGTCGAGGTTCTGGAAGAGTCCGAAGGCGAAGTCGCCGGCATCAGCAGCGCCACTCTGAAAATCGAAGGCGACTACGCCTATGGCCTGCTGCGCACGGAAACCGGCGTACACCGCCTGGTTCGCGTCTCGCCTTTCGACTCCAATGCCCGGCGCCATACCTCGTTCTCGTCCGTATTCGTCTATCCGGAAGTCGACGACTCCTTCGTCATCGACATCAACCCGGCCGACCTGCGCGTCGACACCTACCGCGCCTCCGGGGCCGGCGGCCAGCACATCAACAAAACCGACTCGGCTGTGCGTATCACCCACAACCCGACCGGCATCGTGGTGCAGTGCCAGAACGACCGTTCGCAGCACCGCAACCGCGACGAGGCAATGCAGATGCTGCGCGCCAAGCTGTACGAGCGCGAGCTGAAAATGCGCAACGAAGCGAAGCAGGCGCTGGAAGACACCAAGACCGACGTGGGCTGGGGTCACCAGATCCGTTCTTATGTCTTCGACCAGTCGCGGATCAAGGATCTGCGTACCGGCTTCGAAGTCGGCAACCTCAAATCGGTGATGGACGGCGATCTGGACGGCTTTATCCAGGCCAGCCTGAAACAGGGCGTCTAGCGCGGGCCAGACCCGGACTTTTTAGGCGGGGGCTTCGTCCCCCGCCTGCTTTATCGAAGCTATTGGAGTGACTATGTCTGAACACACATCTCTGAGCCAGGACGAAAACCAGATCGTGGCGGAACGCCGCCAGAAGCTGAAAGCCATCCGCGAAAAAGGTATCGCTTTCCCCAACGACTTCAAACGCAGCCATTTCGCGCGCGAACTGCACGCCAAGTACGACGGGAAAGAAGGGCTGGAAGCCGAGCAGATCGAGGTAGCCGTCGCCGGCCGGATGATGCTTAAACGTGTGATGGGCAAAGCGAGCTTCGCGACGCTGCAGGACGGCAGCGGCCGCATTCAGGCCTATATCGCCAACGATGGCGTCGGCAGCGACAGCCACGATGAATTCAAGCGCTGGGACATGGGCGACATCGTCGCCATCAGCGGCACCCTGTTCATCACCCGCACCGGCGAATTGACCATCAAGGCCAGTTCCATCCGCCTGCTGGTGAAGAGCCTGCGTCCGTTGCCGGAGAAATTCCACGGCCTGACCGATCAGGAACAGAAATATCGCCAGCGTTATCTCGACCTGATCATGAACGAGTACTCGCGCGACGTCTTCGCCAAGCGTTCGCAGATCGTGCAGGGCGTGCGCAGCTATATGGTCGGCGAACAGTATCTTGAAGTGGAAACGCCGATGATGCACCCGATCCCTGGCGGTGCCACGGCCAAACCTTTCGTCACCCACCACAACGCACTCGACATGCCGCTCTACCTGCGCATCGCGCCGGAACTGTACCTGAAGCGTCTGGTGGTCGGCGGCCTGGAACGCGTGTTCGAGATCAACCGCAGCTTCCGCAACGAGGGGATGAGCACGCGCCACAACCCCGAGTTCACCATGATGGAGTTTTACGAAGCCTACGCGGACTACCATCGCATGATGGAAATGACCGAAGGCATCATCCAGAGCGTGGCCCGCCAGGCCACGGGCGGACTGCACATCCAGTACCAGGGCAAGCCGGTCGACCTGTCGCGCTTCGAGCGCCTGACCGTGGTCGAAGCGATCAAGAAGTACAACCCCGAATACAGCGACGAGCAACTGCACGATCGCGCCTGGCTGAAGGCCGAGATCGTGCGTCTCGGCGGCAAGCCGGTGGTGATCGACGGCATAGGCGGGCTGCAATTCTCGCTGTTCGAAGAATGCACCGAGACCAAGTTGTGGAACCCGACCTTCATCGTCGACTACCCGATCGAAGTCTCCCCGCTCGCGCGCGCCTCGGACAGCAAGCCGGGCATCACCGAACGCTTCGAGCTGTTCATGGTCGGCCGCGAACTCGCCAACGGCTACTCCGAGTTGAACGATCCGGAAGACCAGGCCGCACGCTTCATGCAGCAGGTGCAGCAGAAGGAAGCCGGCGACGACGAGGCCATGCACTATGACGCCGATTACGTGCGCGCGCTCGAGTTCGGCCTGCCGCCCACCGGCGGCTGCGGCATCGGCATCGACCGTCTGGTCATGCTGCTGACCGATTCGGCCAGCATCCGCGACGTGGTCCTGTTCCCGCAGATGCGCCCGGAATAAGCTCCGACACCGTCCGGTTTTGTCCACGAAACCCGCACCGCCATTGGCGCTGCGGGTTTTTTTCATTCCGGCGCGTCCGGGCACACCCAGCCAGAGCCGGGAATATTTGTGGGTACATCTGAGGGTACATTTTGCTCCCCCCCAAAAAAATGTACCCACACTCCACAGGCACCCGATGGCACTCACAAAGCTTCAGGTCGACAAAGCCGTCCCTCGCGAAGACGGGAAACCCTTGAAGCTGTCTGATGGCATGGGCTTGACGCTTTACGTCCTTTCCAACGGCGGTAAATACTGGCGCTTTCGCTATCGTTGGGCCGGTAAAGAACAAACCCTTGCCCTTGGTGTTTACCCTGACGTTTCCTTGAAGCTGGCCAGGGAGAGGCGAGACGAGGCACGCCGCCTGCTTCTGGATGGAATCGACCCTAACGCTCAACGCAAAGAGGACCCCCGGTGTTAGGGTAGTTGTCGTATCTTCAGATCGAATCAACTCATCATCCGGGGGCGGTGAAAGATCCATGTCGTGGCACGTTATTCACCTGAGCGCCGTGAGGCCTTACTCAAGAAGCTGTTACCGCCTTTCAACATGACCGTGGCTGAGCTGGCACGTCAGGAAGGTCTCTCCGAGCAGACTCTGTACAATTGGCGCAAACAGGCCAAAGCCGGAGGAGCCGCAGTGCCAGGAGACAAGAATCGCGCCGAGGATTGGCCCGCTGAAGCCAAGCTGGCG